>NZ_CP152413.1:0-1200000 GCF_038967635.1 Bradyrhizobium sp. B124
CAGCGGCGCGTTCAGCGAGGCTGCCAACACCACCGGCTCGACCGCGCCGGACACGGCCTCGGGTTCGATCGCCTTTGCCGATGTCGACCTCTCCGACCACCACACGGTGAGCGTCACCGGCGTCACCGCGAGCGGCACCACCTCCGGCCTGGCCGGCAACGCCACGCTGCTGAGCTGGTTCACCCTGGGGGCGGAGACCGACTCCACCAATGGTGCCACCGGCACGCAGGCCTGGAGCTTCTCGGCACAGGACAAGAGCTTCGACTATCTCGCCAATGGCGAGAGCGTCACGCTGACCTACAGCGTGCAGGTCGATGACGGCCACGGCGGCACGGTTTCGCAGCCCGTCACCATCACCGTCACCGGCACCAACGATCTGCCGACCATCGTCGCCGGCTCGACCACCGCCAGCGGCGCGTTCAGCGAGGCTGCCAACACCACCGGCTCGACCGCGCCGGACACGGCCTCGGGTTCGATCGCCTTTGCCGATGTCGACCTCTCCGACCACCACACGGTGAGCGTCACCGGCGTCACCGCGAGCGGCACCACCTCCGGCCTGGCCGGCAACGCCACGCTGCTGAGCTGGTTCACCCTGGGGGCGGAGACCGACTCCACCAATGGTGCCACCGGCACGCAGGCCTGGAGCTTCTCGGCACAGGACAAGAGCTTCGACTATCTCGCCAATGGCGAGAGCGTCACGCTGACCTACAGCGTGCAGGTCGATGACGGCCACGGCGGCACGGTTTCGCAGCCCGTCACCATCACCGTCACCGGCACCAACGATCTGCCGACCATCGTCGCCGGCTCGACCACCGCCAGCGGCGCGTTCAGCGAGGCTGCCAACACCACCGGCTCGACCGCGCCGGACACGGCCTCGGGTTCGATCGCCTTTGCCGATGTCGACCTCTCCGACCACCACACGGTGAGCGTCACCGGCGTCACCGCGAGCGGCACCACCTCCGGCCTGGCCGGCAACGCCACGCTGCTGAGCTGGTTCACCCTGGGGGCGGAGACCGACTCCACCAATGGTGCCACCGGCACGCAGGCCTGGAGCTTCTCGGCACAGGACAAGAGCTTCGACTATCTCGCCAATGGCGAGAGCGTCACGCTGACCTACAGCGTGCAGGTCGATGACGGCCACGGCGGCACGGTTTCGCAGCCCGTCACCATCACCGTCACCGGCACCAACGATCTGCCGACCATCGTCGCCGGCTCGACCACCGCCAGCGGCGCGTTCAGCGAGGCTGCCAACACCACCGGCTCGACCGCGCCGGACACGGCCTCGGGTTCGATCGCCTTTGCCGATGTCGACCTCTCCGACCACCACACGGTGAGCGTCACCGGCGTCACCGCGAGCGGCACCACCTCCGGCCTGGCCGGCAACGCCACGCTGCTGAGCTGGTTCACCCTGGGGGCGGAGACCGACTCCACCAATGGTGCCACCGGCACGCAGGCCTGGAGCTTCTCGGCACAGGACAAGAGCTTCGACTATCTCGCCAATGGCGAGAGCGTCACGCTGACCTACAGCGTGCAGGTCGATGACGGCCACGGCGGCACGGTTTCGCAGCCCGTCACCATCACCGTCACCGGCACCAACGATCTGCCGACCATCGTCGCCGGCTCGACCACCGCCAGCGGCGCGTTCAGCGAGGCTGCCAACACCACCGGCTCGACCGCGCCGGACACGGCCTCGGGTTCGATCGCCTTTGCCGATGTCGACCTCTCCGACCACCACACGGTGAGCGTCACCGGCGTCACCGCGAGCGGCACCACCTCCGGCCTGGCCGGCAACGCCACGCTGCTGAGCTGGTTCACCCTGGGGGCGGAGACCGACTCCACCAATGGTGCCACCGGCACGCAGGCCTGGAGCTTCTCGGCACAGGACAAGAGCTTCGACTATCTCGCCAATGGCGAGAGCGTCACGCTGACCTACAGCGTGCAGGTCGATGACGGCCACGGCGGCACGGTTTCGCAGCCCGTCACCATCACCGTCACCGGCACCAACGATCTGCCGACCATCGTCGCCGGCTCGACCACCGCCAGCGGCGCGTTCAGCGAGGCTGCCAACACCACCGGCTCGACCGCGCCGGACACGGCCTCGGGTTCGATCGCCTTTGCCGATGTCGACCTCTCCGACCACCACACGGTGAGCGTCACCGGCGTCACCGCGAGCGGCACCACCTCCGGCCTGGCCGGCAACGCCACGCTGCTGAGCTGGTTCACCCTGGGGGCGGAGACCGACTCCACCAATGGTGCCACCGGCACGCAGGCCTGGAGCTTCTCGGCACAGGACAAGAGCTTCGACTATCTCGCCAATGGCGAGAGCGTCACGCTGACCTACAGCGTGCAGGTCGATGACGGCCACGGCGGCACGGTTTCGCAGCCCGTCACCATCACCGTCACCGGCACCAACGATCTGCCGACCATCGTCGCCGGCTCGACCACCGCCAGCGGCGCGTTCAGCGAGGCTGCCAACACCACCGGCTCGACCGCGCCGGACACGGCCTCGGGTTCGATCGCCTTTGCCGATGTCGACCTCTCCGACCACCACACGGTGAGCGTCACCGGCGTCACCGCGAGCGGCACCACCTCCGGCCTGGCCGGCAACGCCACGCTGCTGAGCTGGTTCACCCTGGGGGCGGAGACCGACTCCACCAATGGTGCCACCGGCACGCAGGCCTGGAGCTTCTCGGCACAGGACAAGAGCTTCGACTATCTCGCCAATGGCGAGAGCGTCACGCTGACCTACAGCGTGCAGGTCGATGACGGCCACGGCGGCACGGTTTCGCAGCCCGTCACCATCACCGTCACCGGCACCAACGATCTGCCGACCATCGTCGCCGGCTCGACCACCGCCAGCGGCGCGTTCAGCGAGGCTGCCAACACCACCGGCTCGACCGCGCCGGACACGGCCTCGGGTTCGATCGCCTTTGCCGATGTCGACCTCTCCGACCACCACACGGTGAGCGTCACCGGCGTCACCGCGAGCGGCACCACCTCCGGCCTGGCCGGCAACGCCACGCTGCTGAGCTGGTTCACCCTGGGGGCGGAGACCGACTCCACCAATGGTGCCACCGGCACGCAGGCCTGGAGCTTCTCGGCACAGGACAAGAGCTTCGACTATCTCGCCAATGGCGAGAGCGTCACGCTGACCTACAGCGTGCAGGTCGATGACGGCCACGGCGGCACGGTTTCGCAGCCCGTCACCATCACCGTCACCGGCACCAACGATCTGCCGACCATCGTCGCCGGCTCGACCACCGCCAGCGGCGCGTTCAGCGAGGCTGCCAACACCACCGGCTCGACCGCGCCGGACACGGCCTCGGGTTCGATCGCCTTTGCCGATGTCGACCTCTCCGACCACCACACGGTGAGCGTCACCGGCGTCACCGCGAGCGGCACCACCTCCGGCCTGGCCGGCAACGCCACGCTGCTGAGCTGGTTCACCCTGGGGGCGGAGACCGACTCCACCAATGGTGCCACCGGCACGCAGGCCTGGAGCTTCTCGGCACAGGACAAGAGCTTCGACTATCTCGCCAATGGCGAGAGCGTCACGCTGACCTACAGCGTGCAGGTCGATGACGGCCACGGCGGCACGGTTTCGCAGCCCGTCACCATCACCGTCACCGGCACCAACGATCTGCCGACCATCGTCGCCGGCTCGACCACCGCCAGCGGCGCGTTCAGCGAGGCTGCCAACACCACCGGCTCGACCGCGCCGGACACGGCCTCGGGTTCGATCGCCTTTGCCGATGTCGACCTCTCCGACCACCACACGGTGAGCGTCACCGGCGTCACCGCGAGCGGCACCACCTCCGGCCTGGCCGGCAACGCCACGCTGCTGAGCTGGTTCACCCTGGGGGCGGAGACCGACTCCACCAATGGTGCCACCGGCACGCAGGCCTGGAGCTTCTCGGCACAGGACAAGAGCTTCGACTATCTCGCCAATGGCGAGAGCGTCACGCTGACCTACAGCGTGCAGGTCGATGACGGCCACGGCGGCACGGTTTCGCAGCCCGTCACCATCACCGTCACCGGCACCAACGATCTGCCGACCATCGTCGCCGGCTCGACCACCGCCAGCGGCGCGTTCAGCGAGGCTGCCAACACCACCGGCTCGACCGCGCCGGACACGGCCTCGGGTTCGATCGCCTTTGCCGATGTCGACCTCTCCGACCACCACACGGTGAGCGTCACCGGCGTCACCGCGAGCGGCACCACCTCCGGCCTGGCCGGCAACGCCACGCTGCTGAGCTGGTTCACCCTGGGGGCGGAGACCGACTCCACCAATGGTGCCACCGGCACGCAGGCCTGGAGCTTCTCGGCACAGGACAAGAGCTTCGACTATCTCGCCAATGGCGAGAGCGTCACGCTGACCTACAGCGTGCAGGTCGATGACGGCCACGGCGGCACGGTTTCGCAGCCCGTCACCATCACCGTCACCGGCACCAACGATCTGCCGACCATCGTCGCCGGCTCGACCACCGCCAGCGGCGCGTTCAGCGAGGCTGCCAACACCACCGGCTCGACCGCGCCGGACACGGCCTCGGGTTCGATCGCCTTTGCCGATGTCGACCTCTCCGACCACCACACGGTGAGCGTCACCGGCGTCACCGCGAGCGGCACCACCTCCGGCCTGGCCGGCAACGCCACGCTGCTGAGCTGGTTCACCCTGGGGGCGGAGACCGACTCCACCAATGGTGCCACCGGCACGCAGGCCTGGAGCTTCTCGGCACAGGACAAGAGCTTCGACTATCTCGCCAATGGCGAGAGCGTCACGCTGACCTACAGCGTGCAGGTCGATGACGGCCACGGCGGCACGGTTTCGCAGCCCGTCACCATCACCGTCACCGGCACCAACGATCTGCCGACCATCGTCGCCGGCTCGACCACCGCCAGCGGCGCGTTCAGCGAGGCTGCCAACACCACCGGCTCGACCGCGCCGGACACGGCCTCGGGTTCGATCGCCTTTGCCGATGTCGACCTCTCCGACCACCACACGGTGAGCGTCACCGGCGTCACCGCGAGCGGCACCACCTCCGGCCTGGCCGGCAACGCCACGCTGCTGAGCTGGTTCACCCTGGGGGCGGAGACCGACTCCACCAATGGTGCCACCGGCACGCAGGCCTGGAGCTTCTCGGCACAGGACAAGAGCTTCGACTATCTCGCCAATGGCGAGAGCGTCACGCTGACCTACAGCGTGCAGGTCGATGACGGCCACGGCGGCACGGTTTCGCAGCCCGTCACCATCACCGTCACCGGCACCAACGATCTGCCGACGGTGACGGTGACGGCGACCGGCTCGGTGACGGAAGATACGCCGGCCGGCGCCACCGAGGCGACCTCGGGCACCATCAGCTATGCCGACGCCGATGTGACTGACAGCCACACGGTATCGGCGACGTTTGTGTCGTCGACCAATGCGGGCGGCGTCCAGCTGGGCGCGTTGACTGCCTCCAAGACGCTCGACACGTCGGGCGGTACCGGCGGCACGGGAAGCTGGAACTACAGCGTCAATAACTCGGCGATCCAGTTCCTGGGCGCTGGCCAGAGCATTCAGGAGACCTACCAGGTCAAGGTTGACGACGGCCATGGCGGCACCGCCACCCAGAACGTGGTGGTGACCATCAACGGAACCAACGATGCGCCCACATTGACCGTCACACCAGAAGCCTTGAGCAACGAAGCGCAGAATTCAGGCGCTCCGATCGGCGCCGTTGGCACGTTGGTGTCCTCCTTGGTCAGCATTGGGGGCAACGTAACGGACGTCGACAGTGATTCTGTCACTGGCGTCGCCATTACTGCAGCCGATACCTCGCACGGCACTTGGTTCTATTCCACCAACAACGGAAGCACATGGACCGCTCTGAGCGCCGTCAGTGTTTCGTCAGCACAACTGTTAGCGGCCGACGCCAACACGCGTATTTATTTTCAACCCACCTCCGGCTTTGCCGGAACGATCTCCAACGCCATTACTTTCCAAGCCTGGGATCAAACGAACGGAAGCAACGGCGGAACGGGCAACGCTAGCGTTAGCGGCGGATCGACCGCTTTCTCGACAGCCTCCGATATAGCTTCAATTTCCGTTGTCAGCACGACACCCTTCACGCTAACGACAGGCGCTGATACGGTGTTCTTCCTCAGCGGCACCAACACGGTCAGTGGTGCAATCGGGGCGGGCGCGACGCTCAACAATGCCGACAGTCTGACCGGCGGCAGCGGCACGGATACGCTGGCGATCTCGGGCAACAGCGGCACGTTCAACCTCAACAGCCTAGCGAGCTTCACCGGCTTCGAGAACGTGACGCTGAGCGGCACAGGCGACAGCCTGACGCTGAAGAATGGTCAGAACCAAACGATCAATGCCGGCAGCGGCAACACGATCACGCTTGGCACCGGCAATGACACCGTGTCGTTCACCTCGGGCACCAATACCGTGAACGCCACGAGTGCGACGCTCAACGCCGGTGACAGCCTGACGGGTGGGTCTGGTACGGATACGCTGGCACTGAGCGGCGGCGGGACCATCAACTTGAATACGACGCCGGGTGTGTTCACCGGTTTCGAGAACGTCACGACCGACAATACAGTTACAACGCTGACGCTGAAGAACTCCGCCACGCTCGCGGTGACGCTCGGCAATACGACGGGGACGGCAAGCACAGTTACGGGCGGCACTGGATCCGCCAACGCCACGGTGACGCTCAACACTGGCACGGCTACGGTGAATTTGGGCGCCGGCAGTGGCACCAATACCGTGAATGGGGTGATCGGGACGGGAGCCACGCTGCTCGCGGCCGACAGCCTGACTGGTGGGTCGGGAACCGATACGCTGGCGATCTCGGGCAACAGCGGCACGTTCGATCTCAACAGCCTGGCGACCTTTACCGGCTTCGAGAATGTGACGCTGAGCGGCACAGGCGACAGCCTGACGCTGAAGAACGGTCAGAACCAGACGATCAATGCCGGCAGCGGCAACACGATAACGCTTGGCACCGGCAATGACACCGTGTCGTTCACCTCGGGCACCAATACCGTGAACGCCACGAGTGCGACGCTCAACGCCGGTGACAGCCTGACGGGTGGGTCTGGTACGGATACGCTGGCACTGGGCGGCGGCGGGACCATCAACCTGAACACGACGCCGGGTGTGTTCACCGGTTTCGAGAACGTCACGACCGACAATACAGTTACAACGCTGACGCTGAAGAACTCCGCCACGCTCGCGGTGACGCTCGGCAATACGACGGGGACGGCAAGCACAGTTACGGGCGGCACTGGATCCGCCAACGCCACGGTGACGCTCAACACTGGCACGGCTACGGTGAATTTGGGCGCCGGCAGTGGCACCAATACCGTGAATGGGGTGATCGGGACGGGAGCCACGCTGCTCGCGGCCGACAGCCTGACTGGTGGGTCGGGAACCGATACGCTGGCGATCTCGGGCAACAGCGGCACGTTCGATCTCAACAGCCTGGTGACCTTTACCGGCTTCGAGAACGTGACGGTGAGCGGCACAGGCGACAGCCTGACGCTGAAGAACGGTCAGAACCAGACGATCAACGCCGGCAGCGGCAACACGATAACGCTGGGCACTGGCAACGACTCAGTGTCGTTCACGTCCGGTATCAATACCGTAAACGGGGCGATCGGAACCGGCGCGACGCTCAACACGGGCGACAGCCTGACCGGTGGCACCGGCACGGACACGCTAGCGATCTCCGGGAGTAGCGGCTCGTTCGATCTCAACAGTCTTGCGACCTTTACCGGCTTTGAGAACGTGACGCTGAGCGGCACGGGCGACAGCCTGACGCTGAAGAACGGTCAGAACCTGACGGTCAACGCCGGCAGCGGCAACACCATAACGCTGGGCACTGGCAATGACGCCGTGTCGTTCACTTCCGGTACCAATACGGTGAACGCGACGATCGGAACGGGGGCGACGCTGAACAGCGGCGACAGCCTGACCGGCGGCACGGGCACCGACACGCTGGCGATCTCCGGCAATAGCGCGACGTTCGACCTGAACAGTTTGGCCGTGTTCAGCGGGCTCGAGAATGTGACGCTGAGCGGCACTGGCGACAGCTTGACCTTGAAGAACGGTCAGAACCTGACGGTCAACGCCGGCAGCGGCAACACGATAACCCTGGGCACTGGCAACGACACAGTGTCGTTCACTTCCGGTGCCAATGCGGTGAATGCGATAAGCTCGACTCTTAACAACGGCGACAGCCTGACCGGCGGTTCGGGTACCGATACGCTCGCCCTGACCGGTGGCGGCGGTTTCAATCTGAACAGCCTGACCGCATTTACCGGATTTGAGAATATCACAGTCGACAACGGCAATACGACGCTGACGCTGAAGAATGCGGCGACGATCAATGTCACCTTGGGTAACGGCACTGATTCGTTGACCGGCGGCACAGGCGTTGCGAACACCACTGTCACCCTCGGAACGGGTACAGACACGGTCAACTTGGGCAGCGGCAGCGGCAGCAACACAATCAATGCAACCGCTACGGCTCTCTCCGGCTTTGCTGATAGTCTTACGGGTGGCAGCGGAATCGATAGATTGGTCGTGACGGGGGCGGGGTCGAGCGGTGCGCACCTTCTTGGCGGACTGGCTACTGGGTTGCCAAACTTCGAACAGGTTGATCTAACGGGGTCGATCTTTGTCGATCTTCAGTTGGGCGGCAGCAGCCAGACGATTACGGTTACTGAGGGAAGCAACGACACCATTGCCTTCTCAGGAAACAGCAATCTCATAACACTAGGTAGTACGGGAGGTACGCTCAACTTCATTGGCGTAGCGTCTTCAGGTAACACCGCAACACTTGGTACTGGGGTCGACACTGTTTCGTTCGTCGCTGGCACCAACGCGGTGAACGCGACCAGCACGACGCTGAACAGCACCGACAGCTTGACCGGCGGGTCGGGCACGGACACGCTGACGTTGATTGGTGGAGGAACGTTCAGCCTGAACAGTCTGGCGGCGTTCAACGGGTTTGAGACCGTGACGGTCGACAACGCGGCGACGTCTCTCACCTTGCGGAACGGCGGCACCATTGCGGTGACGCTCGGCAACGGCACCGACACCGTGACGGGTGGCACCGGCGCATCGAACGCGACCATTACGCTGGGGACCGGCACCGACACCATCAGCCTGGGTGGCGGCAACGGCACGAATGTCGTCAAGGCGACGAGCGCTACCCTGGTTTCGACGGACAGCCTGACCGGCGGCACGGGGGCGACGGATACGCTGGCGCTGAGCGGCGGCGGGACGTTCAACCTGAACAGTCTGGCGGCGTTCAACGGGTTTGAGACGGTGACGGTCGACAACGCGGCGACGTCTCTCACATTGCGGAACGGCGGCACCATTGCGGTGACGCTCGGCAACGGCACCGACACCGTGACGGGTGGCACCGGCGCATCGAACGCGACCATTACGCTGGGGACCGGCACCGACACCATCAGCCTGGGTGGCGGCAGCGGCACGAATGTCGTCAATGCCACGAGCGCTACCCTGGTTTCGACGGACAGCCTGACCGGCGGCACGGGGGCGACGGATACGCTGGCGCTGAGCGGCGGCGGGACGTTCAACCTGAACAACCTGGCAGCGTTCACCGGGTTTGAGACCGTGACGGTCGACAACGCGGCGACGTCTCTCACCTTGCGGAACGGCGGCGCCATTGCGGTGACGCTCGGCAACGGTACCGACACCGTGACGGGTGGCACCGGCGCGTCGAACGCGACCATTACGCTGGGGACAGGCACCGACACCATCAGCCTGGGTGGCGGCAGCGGCACGAATGTCGTCAATGCCACGAGCGCTACCCTGGTTTCGACGGACAGCCTGACCGGCGGCACGGGAGCGACGGATACGCTGGCGCTGAGCGGCGGCGGGACGTTCAACCTGAACAACCTGGCGGCGTTCAACGGGTTTGAGACCGTGACGGTCGACACCGCGGCGACGTCTCTCACGTTGCGGAACGGCGGCTCCATTGCGGTGACGCTCGGCAACGGCACCGACACCGTGACGGGTGGCACCGGCGCATCGAACGCGACCATTACGCTGGGGACCGGTACCGACACCATCAGCCTCGGAGGCGGCAGCGGCACGAACGTCGTCAATGCGACAGCAAGCACACTGCTTGCCGGCGATAGCCTAACAGGTGGCAGCGGCACGGATAAACTGGTGCTGACCGGCTCGGCAACCTTGGCCGTCGCGAGAATTAACCTGAGCACGGGTCACTTTTTGGACAGCTCAGGCTCACTGCTGTCAGGAGGTATTTCTGGATTCGAAACGATAGACGCGACGAATTATACCGGCACCACTGGCCTGGTCCTGACAGGCACACCCGGAGCCAATACGCTGATAGGTGGATCGGGTGCCGACGTTCTGAATGGGCTTGGCGGTGCCGACACCCTGACCGGCGGTAGTGGCAACGATCAATTCCGGCTGCAGACTAATGGAGGTGGAGTCGCAACGATTACGGATTTCAGCAAAGTAGCCGGTAATCAAGATACAATCGGATTCCTCGGCGGAACGGGTGCTGGTGCTGTGTCGTTTGCCAACACGACAGCCACCAATGCAGGCGCAACAATTTCTGCTGCAGACTTCGATAAAACACAGAACAGCATATCTGCTATCGCAAACGATGAGTCAAATAAGGTCATCGTCATACAAGCTTCACTGACGACTTCGCAGATTCAAACTCAGACTGGCGGAAACGGGCCGCATCCACCCCTCAACGATTATGTTGTCGTATTCAACTCAACTGACGGCAAGGCTGAAATTTGGTTTGACACTAATTGGGCCGATACAGGGAGCAGGGTGCAAGTAGCCACCCTAAACAACATCACTACACTTGCGGGCGTCACCAGTCTAAGTGCGTCGGATTTCGTAGTCTACACTAGCACCTACGCTACGCAGCCTGCCGGTATCTCTGGCGCCCCGATAAATCTTGGTCTGGACAGCCAGGCGCCCGACGACTCGCTCGTGACTGTTTCTGCCTCGGATCTTCTCCCTGGATGGACACTCAATGGCGCTACCCAAAATGCGGATGGCTCCTGGTCGCTGCAGACTGGCGACGTGCGATCGTTGACCGTTAATACGCCGGCCAACTTCACAGGCGCGGCAGTGCTTCACCTGTCACTCACCTGGACGAACCCGGACGGGACAATCGGCAACAGCTCCGTGCCGGACAACGTGGAAGCATATGCACCGGGCTCACCGATATTTGCATGGTCCGGAAACGACCATCTCACCGGATCAAGCGGCAACGACCTGTTCGTCTTCTCTCAACCGATCGGCAACGATGTCATCCATAGCTTCGACATTTCAGCCGACACTCTCGACCTGATCAGCTACGGCTGGCAGAGCTTCAGCGACGTTCAGGCCCATACCGCCGACGATGGCAACGGAAACGCCGTGGTCACGCTTGCTGATGGCCAGACGATCACCCTCGACGGCGTCCATGCGGCAGACCTCACCGCAGCAAACTTCGAATTCGACGTAATGCCCACAGTCGAAAATCCGGGCGCGATGACCATCGGCGACGGCGCGATGCTACCGCTGTCGGGGGTCATCCACAACACCGGCGAGATCGACTTGCAGGCCTCCGGCGACGACACGCTGCTGCAGCTGATCCAGACCGGGATCACGCTCAACGGCGGCGGTCATGTGGTCCTGTCCGACGATGACCACAACGTCATCGCCGGCACGGCCTCCAACGTCACGCTCGACAACGTCGACAACGTGATATCCGGTGCGGGCCAGATCGGGCAGGGCAGCCTCACGCTGAGCAACGAGGGCATCATCGATGCCACCGGCACCCATGCCCTGGTGATCGATACTGGCGCCAACCTGATTGCCAACGACGGCACGTTGGAAGCGACCGGTGCGGGTGGGCTGGTGCTCGCCAGCGCGGTGGCCAACAGCGGCCTGATCTGGGCCAATGGCGGCGCGGTCACAGCGGAGGGAGAGGTTACCGGCAGCGGCAACGCCTTGATTAGTGGGGCCGGCACCATCGAGTTCGGGTCAGCCTCGGCGGCAGGCGTCACCTTCGACACGACCGCCGCTGGTCACCTGATCCTGGACGATGCCTTCCACTTCTCCGGCACGGTGAGCGGCCTCGATGGCAATGACGACATCGACATCAAGGGCGTCGGCTTCGGCGCTGGCACCACGTTGAGCTTCACGGAGAACCAGGCGGGGACCGGCGGCACCCTGTCGGTGTCGGATGGCGCTCACACGGCCAACATCGTCCTGCTCGGTCAATACGATCCGACCGGCTTTGCCGAGAAGGCCGACACCACGAACGGCACGTTGATCACCTATGATCCGCACCACGTCGGCTGAGGGGCGTGAACGCATCTACCATGGGAGAGAACCACGCGAGGAAAAGGCGAACCCCGTATGTTTACTCTCCTGCCTGTTTTGCGCCGGCGGCGGCTATCAACGCGGCCGCCGCCCATGCTAAATGGGGGGATTGGATGATTGATTTTTTTGAATCGTTCGACTGCTGCCCAGGGCAGCCAGCGATCATGTTTAGAAGGTGGCTCCGGCCAATTTCCGCGTGAGTATTTCCCGTAAAAAAGCGGATGAATTCCGGCAGTCGCTGCAAGCCTGCCAGACCTATTTTGTCACTGCGGCCATATTCAGCCTGGCCATTAACCTTCTCTATCTGGCTGGCCCACTTTTCATGCTGCAGGTCTATGACCGCGTGATCTCAAGCGCCAGCGAGATCACGCTCCTGATGCTGACGCTTGCGCTGTTGCTGGCGTTCATGGCGCTAGCTGGACTCGATGCGGTCCGCGCACGTGTACTGACACGCACCAGCATTCGCCTCGATCGGATGATCGCGCCGCGGGTGATGACCGCCATCATCGACCATTCGGCAAAAATCGGCGGCGCGCGCAGCCAGCTGCTGCGCGATTTTGATACGTTTCGCCAGTTCATAACCGGGTCTGGAATTCACGCAGTCTTCGATCTACCGTGGTCGCCCATCTACATCGCGGTGATCTTTTGCCTGCACCCGTTCCTGGGCGCTTTTGCGCTGGGGTGCTCGATTATCCTAGTTCTAATGGCCTTTCTCAACGAATCGATCGTCAAACCTCCGCTCTCCGAATCCAGCGAGGCGGCAAATCGAAATTACAGTTTTACGGAGATGAGCCTGCGCAACACCGAAGTGGTACGCGCCATGGGGATGACCGCGGGCCTTCTGAATCGCTGGAGTAAGGACCGCGACCGAATGCTGGAGCGCCAGGTCGCCGCGAGCGATCGCGCGGCAACGATGCAGAGCATGATCCGTTTCCTGCGGCTGTCGATGCAATCGTTGATCCTTGGTCTCGGTGCCTATCTCGTGATAGAGCGCATGACCACCGCCGGTGCCATGTTTGCCGCCAGCATCCTGCTTGGCCGTGCGTTGCAGCCGATTGAACAGATCGTCGGATCCTGGCGCAGCCTCATCTCCGCCCGCGGTGCATTCCTGCGGGTGCGCGAGTTGTTGGGAGCCAATCCGCCGCGCCAATCTGGACTGACGCTGCCGCGACCCGAGGGCCGTCTTTCCGTCGAAGCGCTGTCTTTTGCCGCGCCTGGAACATCAAAGCCCATTCTGCGCGGCGTCACCTTCCAAATCGAACCGGGTGAAGTCTTGGGGATTATCGGCCCCTCTGGCGCCGGCAAATCCACGCTCGCGCGCCATATCGTTGGCGTTCAGGCACCGTCCGCAGGTGCCGTCCGGCTTGACGGATCCGATGTTTCGACCTGGATCAGGTCGTCACTTGGCCAGCATCTCGGCTATCTTCCGCAGGATATCGAGCTGTTTGCCGACAGTATCGCGGCCAACATCTGCCGGTTCGATCGAAAAAAGGACAGCGAGATCATTGCGGCGGCGAAGATGGCCGGTGTGCACGAGATGATCCTGCGGCTGCCCGAGGGTTATGATACGCAAGTCGGGGAGGGCGGCGCAATTCTGTCCGGTGGCATTCGCCAGCGCATCGCCCTTGCTCGTGCGGTTTACGGCAATCCGAGCCTCGTTGTACTCGATGAGCCAAGCTCGAACCTCGATTCGGAAGGGGATGCCGCGCTCTCAGAGTGCATCATGGAGCTAAAAAAGCGCGGAACCACCGTGGTGATCATTTCGCATCGGCCGGCCACCATCGGCGTGGTGGATAAGGTCTTGGTGTTGCGTGAGGGCGTCGCCGAGATGTTCGGGCCCCGCCACGAAATCCTCTCGCGTCTCACGCGGCCCGTGCCGGTTCCGGCGGTTCGGGGAGCGGCCGGTTAGGAAAAATCATGGCATTGCTTGATGTCCCAGACTTATCGATGCGCCCCGCCGCCCCACGCGGGACAAAGCGCGCGAACCAGGACAGCGCGCCAAGCGACTCCATTCGCAAGATTGCGTTGGCAGGATGGCTGATCATCGCCATCTTTTTCGGCGGTATCGGGACCTGGGCGGTGACAGCGCCGCTCAACGGCGCGGTGGTTGCGAACGCGGTCGTGAAGGTCGATGGCAACCGCAAGAGCCTCCAGCACCTCGATGGCGGGATCGTCAAGGAATTGCATGTGAGGGAAGGTGACAGGGTGCTCGCAGGCGATTTGCTGATCGTCCTGGACGAAACCCAGGCTCGCGCCGAACATGAGGTGCTGACGCAGCAATATGCCGTGCTTCGTGCGTCGGAAGTCCGGCTCCTAACCGAGCTCGACCATGGCTCCCAACTTGTCATGCCGCCGGATCTGAAGGCGCGCTCTGACGATCCCTATTTCAAGAGCGTCTGGAACGGGCAGCTCAGTCAGTTTGACACCCGCCGAGCATCGCTCGAAGGGCAACGAAGCGTTGTCCGCGAGAAGATCAATCAGCTGGGGTCCCAGATCGTTGGCGCGGAAGCGCAGGTGAAGTCGTACACCAACCAGATCGACTCAGTGCGCAAGGAGGCCAAGGACGTCGCTCCGCTCGTCGAGCGAGGGCTAATCGCCCGTCCACGCATCCTGCAGCTGGAGCGGACCGCGTACGGCCTCGAGGGCCAGATCGCCGATGCAAACGCCAGCATCGCCAAGGCGCGCCAGGCGATTGCGGAACAGGAACAGCAGATCGCGCAGTTCGACAACGACCGGATGACCGATGTCACCAAGGACTTGCGCGACACCCAAGCCAAGCTGCTGGAGGTTATCCCGAAGGCGATGAACGCCAAGGCGGTGCTGGGCCGAATGGAAATTCGTGCGCCCTATACCGGACGCGTGGTTGGCCTTAGCGTGTTTTCGATGGGAGGCGTGATCCAACGCGGCGACAAGATCCTGGACATCGTACCTGATGAGGATTCGCTGACGATCGAAGCGCAGGTGGCGGTCGAAGATATCAGCGACGTCCATCCGGACACGCGCGCCGAAGTTCACCTGACGGCCTACAAGCAGCGCATCGTTCCAATCATTCACGGCGACGTCATTCAGATCTCGGCGGACCGTTTGACGGATCCCAAGACCAACAACCCCTACTACACGGCCTTCGTTCGGATCGACCAGAACGAATTGGCCGCCATGCCCAACATCCGCCTCTACCCGGGGATGCCGGCAACCGTGATGATCCCAACGGTCCAGCGAACCGCTTTTGATTACATCGTGGGGCCGCTGGTGATGTCGTTCAATCACGCGTTCCGGCAGAAGTGAGTGAGTCTTGGACCGATCCCTTGAGGCCAGTCTGGTTCGCTGGCGCCCAATTGTTTTGAAGTCGCTGTTGCACCTTCGCCACCAATAACGCTGCTGTGCAGGTCTATGCTGCTCCCTGCAACAGGGCGCTCTCATGTATGACGTATATTTGGGTAGGAAAAACGATCTGCTGGTGATCCGGCGTGGGCTTCCCATCCCTTCGAAGTTGGGCGGAAGCTGGCGCAAAAAGAAGCGCACCGTGTGATCGGTGAGCAAAAGTATTCGGGAGGACGCCGAAAAGCGTGGCTACCACTGGCGCAAGCTGGCCAGTCGGGTTCGGTGAGACAGCTACGTTGAAGAGCACGTTCTGCTCTAACGCTCGCCTTAAGGCTCTGGTTACCGTTTTCGGCCAGCATTCGCTATTGTAGGTAGGTCGTGATCAGCGACAGCGAAGTTTCGATCCAATGTGAAACTCTGACAGCCCGGTTGGCGGTCTCTTTCGTAGGGGGGCCCATTATGATCAAGGGCTTTGCAATAGCCGCATTGGCGATGTTGGGAGCATCGCAGGTAGATCAGTATCTCACACATGGTCGGTACACCGACGCGACGCTGGCCATGCTGAGGCAGATCAGGCACTCATTTCGCATTTGAAACGCCCGGCGCGTCAACACACGCAGCAGCTCCAGCCTCTCTGCCTGTTCGAGCGAACATTCAGGTCCAGAAGCTTCATTCGCAGCTCCTCGACGAGGAACGCAGCAGGCAATCCGCGGCGCCGGTGGGCGCGAGCAAGCCGCCGCTGCCGATCACGCAGTAGCGACAATCGATGAGCGCCATCATCGCTGCCATACTGGACTAATGCAACGCGACAGATCGATCCCTAGCCCGCTGGATGCCACCGGCAAGCGCCTTTGCGTATAGCTCGCGTGCCTTCGTCACATCGCCGCGTGTTCCGTACGTCTTCCACGTGGAAAGAACGAGGGGATCATATGTCTCCGCGAGCATGAAGCTCGCCTGTGCGTTACCCGTCTCGACAGCGTGTTCGAGCACGATCCGCGCTGCACCGATATCCCCCTGGCCGAGCAGGGCGCTGGCGCGCATCAGCAACCTAGCCGCTTCCGGACCGCCTTGCGCCTCAGCGACCGCTGGCTGCTCTGTCGCAGCCGCCTCCGCGGCTTGAGCCAGCGTGGGTTCGCGGCCCGGCGCCTCGGTCCGGTCACGCTCCTTCTTCAGAGACTGTCGCAGCTCCGCCGTCATGCTCTCGGCAGCTTCCTTGAGTTGCTTGAGCTGCGCCGCTTCGTCACCCGCCCTGCTCGCCAGCGCCACCTGCCTCTCGATGTCCCGCTGCGCCCTCGCGAGCTCGCTCGTCAGTGCCTCGGCCCTGTCGTGCTCTTTCTGCAGAGACTGTCGCAACTCTGCCGTCGCGCTCTCGGCGGCCTTCTTCTCCTGCGTAGCCACGTCGCCCGCCTTGCTTGATAGCGCCACCTGCGTCTCGAGGTCCCGCCGCACCCTCGCAAGCTCGGCAGTCAGTGCCTCGGCCCTGTCGTGCTCCTTCTGCAGAGACTGTCGCAGCTCCGCGGTCGCGCTCTCGGCTGCCTTCTTCACCTGCACCGCTTCGTCACCGGCCTTGCTTGACAGCGCCAGCCGGGTCTCTAGGTCCTGTCGCGCCCTCGCAAGCTCGCCAGTCAGCGCCTCAGCCCTGTCATGCTCCGTCTTCAATGACTGTCGGAGCTCCGCCGTCGCGCTCTCGGCGGCCTTCTTCACCTGCATCGCCTCGTCACCGGCCTTGCTTGACAGCGCCAGGTGCGTGTCGAGGTCCCGCCGGGCCTTCGCGAGCTCACCAGTCAGTGCCTCGGCCCTGTCGTGCTCCGTCTTCAAAGACTGTCGAAACTCCGCCGTCGCCTTCTCGGCGGCCTGATTGCGCTGCGCCGCCTGGTCGCGCGCCTTGCTCGGCACCGCCAGTTGCGTTTCGATGTCACGTCGTGCCTTCGCCAGCTCGTCCGCCAGTGCCTCGGCCCTGTCGTGTTCCTTCTGCAGAGACTGTCGCATCTCCGCCATCCCGCTTTCCGCGGCTTGACGGAGCTGCGTCGCCTGATCGCGCGCCTTATTCGCCCGCGCTACCTGCATCTCAATGATCTGCTTCGCGCTCGCCAGTTCATTTGCTGGGGCCTCTGCGCGGCGCCGCTCCTTTTCCAAAGACTGCTGCGCTTCCGGCTGCATTGCCTCCGCACCTTGCTTGCCCTGCGCAGTATCCCGCGGTGCCGGTGGGATCGCTCGGTCGGCTTGCTGATGAGGAGCCGAATCCCGCGCCGATGAACCGGCTTTTTGGAGGTCCTCTACTGGGACTTGGGTCTCTTGCTTGACGGCCTCCACGCCAACTGTGCCAGGGCTGACGTTATCCTGCTCACCAATGTATCGCGTCACATAGGAGCCGAGCTCGGCGTGGAAATACCAGCCGATGAGCGACGTCCCGACCATCAGCGCGGCGATCGAGGCGATGGAGCGCCGCGCAGTCGGTCCGCGCTGCTGTCTGCTCTGCGCGGCCCGCACATCAGCGAGGACGCCAGTGACCGAGTCCGCGTTCGTAACCAGACGAGTTAATTCCGTCACCCTCGCGCGTTCGGCCAGGCCCGAGGGGAAACAAAAGGAGCGCGGCGACGCCGGGGGAGCGATCGATCCAGTTTCCCTCGGCGGAAGAGATTCATCTTGCAGAATAAATTCATCACCTTCCTCGGGAAGGTGCATTGTTAGCCAATGCGTCGCCGTGATCTCGCTTGGCTCGCCATTTTTCTTAATCCACCCGCGCCCGTCGGCCGACCACTGAGCAGATTCGAAGCTTCCGCTCACGTCATCCTCAAGAATGACGAATGTCCCATCCTTTGGAGCGGTGTCGATCAAGCGGCGCATGAAAAAGACGCCTATTCGAAGCGGCTATCCAATTTTTCAGAAGGACTTCGCGAATACACAGACCGTACTCCACCCCATCAAAGGCCTCAAGATAATAGTCATTTGGGTGCCTGAGCTGGAGGCGGACTCGCTGCAGAGCGCGAGGGGCTGGAGACTTCGGTTGCGGTCCGATCGTGGATGGCGTGGCCCGCATCCGATCTACCAGGCTGCGCGCGCCACGGCCGCGAGCCGAAACTTGTCCGCCCGTGCCGCCAAAGCAGATTACCGCTTATGCGCGTCGACGCGGAGCAGGTTCAAGCAAGAACAATGTCCTGCCGGAGCGAAACGTCCAGAAGCTTCATTCGCAGCTCCTCGAGGAAGAGCGCAGCAGGCAATGGGCAGCGGCGGCCAACGCGGAAAAAGCCGCCGGCGGTCACCCAGTGGCGGCAATCGACCGCCGAGAGTTGCGGGGGCCCGGAGGGATTCCGGGACCTGTTTCTGAGACGTGCGAACCTTGAGAACGACGGATTTACCGATTTTTCCCGGAAAGACATGCCGTCGATCGGATTTTGAGGCTTCATTTCGGATGGTCGTTTTCGCGGAATCTTCCTCGGTTTCGAACTTGGCGGGCTGTCACCGTATTTGCACGGAGCAGCCAGGCTTGCAATGTCCTGAAATGCAAAAACCCCTATAATTCAAGAGATTTCGCGCGTTCGGCTCGAAGCATCCTCCGCCAAAGAGGCTGTCAGCAGCTGCACCGGTAGGGTTAACGAACGATTACCAATCGACAGCATTCTCGCAGCGGATTATAAGAAAATCCTAGTTGGCACCGGATTTTGCCCCGCCAACACGTTGCGTAAATTCATTCGTAAAAGGGATATTTTCCTATGCTCAAGATTTACATTCAGACCTCGGAAGCCTTCAAGCGTCTCGGCTCGGACAAGGACGGCGTTGTGTCGTTCGAGTACGTGATCGTCGCTGCCTGTATCGTCGGCGCCGTTGCCGCTGCGTTCGGCACCGACGCTAACGGTGCCATCGGCAAGGCGCTGACCACTGCGATCGGCAAGATCACCACCGCGGTCGCCAACGCGGCCTGATTGATCAGCTGCAGCCAGAGGCGCGACCTGGGCTCGTTCGCAGCCGACCCGTTGGCGGGTTTTCTGCCAACGGTGCCTTACGATTACGCGCATCATTCATTGTCAAAGCAGGGATTACCTCTATGCTCAAGATTTACATCCAGACCTCGGAAGCCCTCAAACGTTTCGCCTCGGACAAGGACGGCGTTGTGTCGTTCGAGTACGTGATCGTCGCCGCCTGTATCGTCGGCGCCGTTGCCGCTGCGTTCGGCACCGACGCTCAGGGTGCCATCGGCAAGGCGCTGACCACTGCGATCGGCAAGATCACGACCGCGGTCGCCAACGCGGCCTGATTGATCGCCTGCGGCGAGAAGCGAGCCCTGGGCTTGTTTGCAACCGATGCCGTTGACGGGATTTTCTGCCAACGGTGCTTCACGATTACGCGCATCATTCATTGTCAAAGCAGGGACTACCCCTATGCTGAAATATCACATTATGCTGAAATATTACATCAAGGCGAAAGAAGCCTTGGCACTTCTGCGCACGGACAGGGACGGCGTTGTGTCGTTCGAGTACGTGATTGTCGCCGCCTGCATCGTCGGCGCCGTTGCCGCTGCGTTCGGCACCGACGCTCAGGGTGCCATCGGGACTGCGCTCACGACTGCAATCGGCAAGATCACCACCGCGGTCGCCAATGCCGCTTGAGGCAGAGACCGTCTGACGATGGGGGCATTGCTATGTGCCCCCATCTCGCCCGAGGCAGAGTTTCATGAGCTGGATTGCGTCCACGACCTCGTGTCTGGAAATCGCATTGTTGTTGTATGTCGCAACGATCGATATCGCGACACGGTTGATCCGCAACGAAATCTGTCTGGCACTGGCGCTCCTTGGGATCGCTGGTCAATTGGCCAGCCCGATGCAGATCGGCCAGTCGTTGATCGTTGCCGCAATCCTGTTTCTGGTGCTGTTCGTGATGTACCAGCGCGGAATGATCGGCGGCGGTGACGTCAAGTTGCTGGTTGCTCTGGCGGTCGGTCTGCCTTTGGAAGGCGTGATTGGGCTGTTGACCGTAACTGGATTGGCCGGCGGCGTCCTCGCTGCGGTGCACCTGATGATGCGCCGCCTGCCGCATCCGAAGCTGGCGCCCGCCGGATCGTCGCTGGTGCGAAGGGTCTACGCGGTCGAGCGCTGGCGTCATTTGCGACATGCGCCGCTGCCCTACGGGGTTGCCATCGCATGCGGCGGTATCTGGACTATTTTGAACGAAGGACTTTTTTGAGCAAAGGATTTTGACATGTCGTCCGCTTTGCGCGTCTCAATCATTATGGTGCTGTTGCTTGCGGCTACGGCGCTCGGGCTAATTGCCTTCAACCTGAACCAGCCGAGAGACGCTGTCGTGGCGCAGGTGGTCGCGGAAAAGGCGCCGCCCGCGCCGGCGACCGTCGGTTACTTTGTTACGACACGTGCGCTTTCGAAAGGGACGCTGGCGCGCGACGAGGATTTCGCGGTGCGCCAGGCGGCGCCGAACCGCATCCCCGCTGGGGCGATCCTCGAAACGCCTGACTCCAAGGCCGGACTTCCCGGATCTCTGGTTCGCAAGTTCGTCGAAGCCGGCAGCGCGATTACCCTGGAGGACATTCTGCGTCCGAAGGATCGTGGCTTCCTTGCCAGCGTTCTGGCGCCGGACAGCCGCGCGATCAGCATCAAGGTCGACGAGGAAACCGGCGTCTCGGGGCTGATCAGGCCCGGCGACAATGTCGACGTGGTGTTGACCCAGGTGTTCGAGAAGGTGGATCCAGCGCGTCGCGCCGTGAGCGAGACCGTTCTTTCCAACGTTCGCGTGATCGCGATCGATCAGGAGATCGCGCAAGGCGGGCGTACCGTCACAAATGCTGTTGTAGGCAAGACGGCGCAAACCGTATCATTGGAGCTCACTCCGGAGCAGGTCAAGAAGGTCTCGGTCGCAAAACAGCTTGGAACGCTCTCGCTCGTGGTTCGAGCGGCGGCTGAGCAGTGGGACAGGGCCGATACGGGTGCGACATCTAGCTGCGATGTGTCGCCCGAACTGGCGCGACAGAACGCGGTCGCCGGCCAGAGCACAACGGTGGCGATCTACACTGGCAGTGACGTCAAGCAATACTCGGTCAGGAAACAGGACCAGGGTGGCTCCGTCCTCGTCGGTTGCGACGGAGTATCAGAGGTCCGTCAGTCGAGAGCGGTGGTGGGTGACGCCAGCAAGGGGCCGGAGAAACGTTGATGAGTGTGAACATGGCTGTGATGGAAACACCCGAAGAGACGACGTCTGTTCTCACGCGTAACCGTATCGTCTGCTTCGTGAACGATGAGCTGAGCGCTGCGGCCCTGCGCAAGGGACTCGATGGCAGTAACCTGGTGATCCGGCGTGGCACCATCCGTCATGCAACACGCATGCTCGAGACCGACACCGAGCTGTCCGCGCTGGTGACCGATATCAGCGGGATGGATGATCCCTTTACTGAACTTGAGCGTCTGGCCAGCGTCTGCCCGCCCGATGTCAAGGTGTGCTTGATCGGCGACAACAGGGAGATCACCTTCTACCGCGAGTTGATGGAGATCGGTCTTACCGAGTATCTTCCGACGCCGATTACCCGCGACATGGTGCTCGACCAGTTGCGTCCCAAACTGGTCGGTGATGTTACGCCGACCCAGAATGATCGTGGCGGCCATGTGGTCTCGATCTGTGGTGCGCAGGGTGGCGCAGGTGCCACGAGCATCGCCATCAATCTCGCGCTGCAACTGGCCGAAACCACAAAGGCCAAGGTTGCGCTGCTCGACCTGCATCTGCAGAACGGCGAGACCGCGGTGATGCTAGGTGTCCGTCCGGGACCTGGCTTGCGCATTGCCCTTGAAAACCCAATGCGGGCCGACACGCTGTTTCTGGAGCGGACGGCGATCGAAGTGAACGATCGGGTTGTCCTGATTTCCGGCGACGAAGAGCTTGATGCCAAGCTCGACATCACCGAGGCGGGCGTGCGGCATGTGCTGGGTCTGCTCCGCCAGCGGTTCAACTACGTCGTCGTCGACGTGCCGGTGCCCTTCCCGGCCTCGATCTATCCGGTCATCCAGATGTCGCGTCACGTGCTGGTGCTGCTGGAAGCCGAGGTGACCGGTCTGCGAAACGCGCACGCGCTGCGCAACGCGGTCACCAACATCGCGGGCAAGGATCGTGTCTTTACGTTGCTCAATCGTGCCGACCGCCCCGGCGGTCTGCCCAGAGCGACCATCGTCAAGGCCCTCGGTGCAGAGCCGGATATGATCATCCCCGATCTCGGCAAGGGAATGACCCAGGCGGTCAACCTCGGAATTCCGGCGCTGAAGCACGTATCCAGGCTGCGGCGTCACCTCGCGCCGATCGTACGGGAGATCACTGGCGTCGGCTCCATGAAAAAGGCCGGCTGGAAGAGGTGGCTCGGGCTATGAAAAGGTTTGGCAGGCGCGCAGACGACGCACCACTTCGTTTGCCCACACTGATGAAAGGTTCGCCGACGGCTGCACCCAGCGTGCCGCCGGTGCTGCTTGCCACGTCGCCCGCCGCGCCAGATGTGGCGGCGTCGGCGCCGCATGTGGAGCCACCGCCGCTGCCCACGTCGATGCCGAGGCGCGAGGAGCCTCCGACACATCTTCCGGCGATGTCGGCCTCGTTGCGCGAACGCGTTATCGAGCAGATCGAGCCGGCAGCAGCCGCGTCGGTCTCGCGCGAGGTACTTCGGCGGCAGATCGAGGAGATCATTCACGGCATAGCCAACCAGGAACGACTGGAGTTGTCGGGCCGCGAGCAGTTGCTGTTGGCGGAGGAAATTGCGGACGACATGACTGGCTACGGGCCGCTTCGTCCGCTTCTGCTCGATGAGACCATCAACGACATCATGATCAACGGGCCGAGCAACGTCTACGTCGAGCGGAGCGGCAAGCTGGAGCGGATCGCGGTGCGGTTCCGCGACAACGACCATATTGCCGCGGTCGGGCAAAAGATTGCCGCGCAGGTCGGCCGGCGCGTGGATGAATCCAGCCCGATGGTGGACTGCCGCCTGCCGGACGGCAGCCGCGTCAACATCATCCTGCCACCGCTGGCCATCCACAGTCCCTGCATCTCGATCCGAAAATTTCCGAGCCGGCGTCTGAACATCAATGGGATGATCGAGAACGGATCGATGACCCCCGCTCTCGGACAGCTGTTGGAAATTGCCTCCCGCTGCCGGCTCAATGTTCTGGTCTCCGGCGGCACGGGGTCGGGCAAGACGACACTACTGAACGCCCTTAGCCAGTTCATCGACCACAGCGAACGCATCGTTACGATCGAGGACGCCGCTGAGCTGCAATTGCAGCAACCGCACGTGATCAGCCTGGAGACGCGGCCGCCCAGCCTCGAGGGTACGGGGCAGGTCACGCAACGCGATCTCCTTTGGAACGCCCTGCGCATGCGGCCGGATCGCATCATCGTGGGCGAGGTCCGCGGCGCCGAAGCATTCGACATGCTGCAAGCAATGAACACCGGCCATGACGGATCGATCTCGACGGTGCATGCAAACAGTGCGCGCGATGCGTTGACGCGCGTCGAGAACATGGTGCAGATGGGGCAGGTCAATCTGCCATCGCGCGCGATCCGCTCCCAGATCGTCGCCGCGCTTGACCTGATCGTGCAGATCGAACGCATGCGGGACGGACAGCGTCGGATCGTCCAGATCACCGAGGTGATCGGGCTGGAAGGCGAGGTGATCACCACCAACGACGTCGCGTTGTTCGAATACAAGGAAGAGGATGTGCACGGACGGATATCCGGCACCTATCGATCCACTCAGGCAGTCCCGAAATTCAAGAGCCGCCTTGTCTATTACGGGCTCGATCGAGCCTGGGCCGAGGCGATGAGGCACATCTGATGTCGGCGCCCCTGATCATCGTTCTGCTGCTTCTGCTGTGCGCGACGGTCAATACGCTGTGGCTCGACTCGCGACAGCGGCAGATGGACCGCCAGATTGAGATTGCTCTGCCGGCGTCCGAGGCGGCAACTCTGGTGTCCATCCGTCGTGCGGAAAAGGCTTCGCGTTGGGATATGCTCCGGCGCGTCGCCAATTATCAGCCTGACATCACTTACGTTCTGCATCCGGCCTACGTATTTCTGGCTGGCGCGACGGCCGCAGGTCTGGTCGTTTACGCCAATCATCGCCTGCTGCAATGGTCCACGCCCACGGTATCGATCGTTGCTGGTGGCGTCGCCCTGCTGGTGGTGCGGGGCATGTTCGGATGGCAGCGCAGTCGCTTCATTAATCAGCTTTTCGGCCAGCTTCCCGACGCAATCCAGCTGGTGACCAGCACTGTTCGGTCGGGATTGCCCGTCAACGAGGCCTTTCGCGCCATCGCTCGGGAAATGCCGGAGCCAACATCCGGCCAGTTCAAGATCGTCTGCAGCGAGCTGGCGATGGGGGGGGCTCCGGAAGAGGCTGTCGAAGGCATCTATCAGCGAACGCTGGTTCCTGAATACGCGATGTTTGCAGTAACGCTTGCAGTCCAATTGAAGGCCGGCGGAAGTCTGGCAGAAACCTTGCAGATCCTGGCCGACACCGTAAGCCAGCGGGTTGCGTTGGCTGCACGTGCGAAGGCTCTGGCCGGAGAGGTCATCTTCTCGTCGCGTGCGCTTTCACTATCGCCGTTCATCATTGGCGGATTGCTCTACGCGATCAATCCACAATCGGTCGACCTGCTGTTCTATGACCCAACCGGAAATATGCTGCTGGCGTACGCGCTCGGATCGGTCGTTGTCGGACACTTCGTGATACGCTGGATGATCAAGAGGGAGACGGCCCTATGACTGCTGTCTTCGGTTTTGCTGCCCTTGCCACGGTCGTTGCAGCCGCAATGTGCATTCTGATCATTCGCGAAGTGCATAGCCGCGCGCTGGATACGCGCGTGGCGAATGCCGTGCTGGGCATCCCACACCGCTCAAGTTCCTCGCAGGACCTGATCGGCTGGCTTTCCTCGATCGGCGCTCGCTATAAGCGCTTCTATGCCGAGGAAAATCTTGAGCAGCTCAGAACCGTCATTCAGGCGGCGGGCTTCAACCATTACCGAACCTTGCCGATCTGGATTGGCGTCAAAGCGGTCAGCATGTTCCTGTTTCCGTTGGCGGCCTTCTTTGCGGCGCAGTTTCTCAGAAAGCCGTTCTCGGAAGTGATGATCTTCACGCTGTTCGGGGTGGTCGCCGGAATCATGGGGCCGCGTTTGATCCTTCTGTTCATGAAAAGGCGCTTTGATGCCGCCATTCGGCTCGGGACTCCGGATACCATCGATCTGCTCGTTGTATGCAGCGAGGCGGGAATGGGCCTTGAGGGCGGGCTTGAGCGGGTGGCGGCGGAGATGAAGCAAACGAACCCGGCGATGACCCAGGTATTGCGCGGTCTGCTCGACGATCTCCGCATATTGCCGAACCGCACCGAGGCGTTCGAGAAACTGGGCGCCAAGTCGGAAGGGCTTCGCCGCTTCGGAACGGTGATCGCTCAAAGCCTGCAGTATGGAACGCCGCTTGGGCAGGCCCTGCGCGGCATCGCCGTTGACCTGCGGCGGGAGCGCATCACCAAGCTGGAGGAGCGGGCGCACAAGCTCGGCGCCAAGCTGACCATTCCGATGGTGCTGTTCATGCTTCCCGCCATGTTTGTCATTCTGGGCGGGAGCCCGTTTTTGCATCTCATTAATGCGTTCAAGTAGGAAAATTCATGAGCACCGTCACTCTATCGAATAATTCGACTTACGAGCGGACGATGCAACTGCTCGGCGGCATCTGGTTCATGCTGCTGGCGCTCTGCTACGCCATCAAAGTCGGATCGTTTTCTGATTCCTGGCTGGTGCTCCTGTCGAGTTTTTGTCTCGCCAGTTTCTACGTCGTTCTCGGGCTGTTGGTCATGACTCGGCCGCCGGCAAAGGCGCTTGCGGATGGTTGGCTGCCAAGAATGGCGGCATTTGTCGGCACCTATATGCCATGGACGATCGGCTTCTTCGGCGAGACCGATAAAGCGTTGCCAAACCTTGCGTCCACAATTTGCGTGTTGATCGGCATGTTCATGATGTTCGTCACGATCAGGCACCTCGGCAAGTCCTTCAGCCTGGTGCCGCAGGCGCGCTCCGTGGTGCAAACGGGTCCGTATCGATGGATCAAGCACCCGCTCTATCTGGCGGAGGAGATCGCAATATTCGGCGTGGTGCTCAAGGTCATTTCGCCGGTGACGCTGGCGCTGTTTGTGCTACACATCGGCGTTCAAGTATGCCGGATTTACTACGAGGAGGATTTGCTCCGGCGCAACTGCCCAGAGTACGCGAGTTACGAGGCCTCGCGCTGGAGATTGATACCGTATGTCTGGTGATCGGCGGGGGGGGGCGCGAGATTTGCCGCGGGCGATACGTTTTGAGATGCATCGGTCTAGCTGAAGTGTGAGGGTGCCAACGTGCTGCATTCTTTGCTCTGTCGAAAAAGGATTGTGAGAGGCAAACGCTCTCTGATCGCCGATCAGCGCGGCAGCGTCGCGTTCGAGATGCCGTTCGTCTACCTTATTCTGCTGATAGTGATCCTTTTGCCGCTGGCTGATCTTGCAGTGGCCGGCTACCGCTACATTTCTGCGCTTGCGGCGTTGCGCGCGTTCGGGCAATCCATCCTGTATTCCCCGCCACCCGACGTCACGAATGCGTCCAGTTGGGCATCGGCCGCGCTCGCGAAGGCCGATAGCCGCTTTCCGATCCCCAGCATCACACTGATTTGCGGCGACAGCAATGCGGTCTGCACGTCGGCAAACTCCGGTCCTGCGCTGGCGAAGTATTATTCGTACTCAACGACGATCACGTTGGCGCCGATCGTGCTGACGTCCGTGTTGTGCACGAGCACCAGCGGCAATGCCTGTTCGTTCACACTGACTTACTCAGAACGGTTTCAATAGGTGTCCCATGCGTAACATGCTTCGTTGCCGTCGAGGGTCCGCCGCGTTCGCGACCGTGGTTGCTCTTGTGCCGTTGATCGGAGCGATGGCGCTCGGCGGTGAGGCTGGCTCCTGGTACGTGACCTGGCAACGCGCCCAGGGCGCGGCCGATGCGGCTGCCTATTCGGGGGCCTTGCGGCTGGCGTGCGACAATGCGCCGCAGCCTGGCGTGACCTGCAGCAATACACAGACGGTCGATTGGCGCGGCAAGCAGGTTGCAGCCCAGAATTCGTTCTGCAATTCAGGCGACACGTCCTATCCCGGCGCCACCTGCGCTGCGAGCCTTCCGACAGGCGTGTCGAAAACGGTCCAGATCGCTACATTGGGGTCATGGAACGGGACCGCGGGAAATTATGTCCAGGCCACTGTGAGTCAGCAGCAACCGACATACCTGGCCCAGTTGCTTGGCTTATCGACGATCAATGTGGTCGCGACGGCGGTTGCCGGCGTTGACAGCTTGGCGAAACCTCCATGCGTGTTGTCGCTGAAGGACCCCATTACGTTCCAGGGAAGCCCCACGGTATCGTCGCCGACGTGTGGCATCTCGTCGAACAGTACGGCCGACAACGCAATTGGCTTCAAGGGCAATTCCGGCATCCAGGTGAATGCGCCGAGCTACACGGTCGGCGGCTGCTCCCAGACGGGGGGAAGCCAATGCACGGGCGTGAAAACCTATCAGCAACCGATTCCCAATCCGCTGAGTGGATTAAGCGCAGCGATCGGAGCTTTGAAGGTGCCGGGTAGTTTTCCCAACGGGTCGTGCGGTGGGACAGTCAAATCGTATGAGACGGGTGCCTGTTACAATACTGCCACCTCGCTCCCTTCGACGCTGAGCGGCACATATTATTTTACGGGAAATGTCAGAATCAATGGCAGTCCAACCATAACCGGAACGGCTACCTTGATATTTTTCAGTGGAGGATCGCTCACCATTACGGGAAACCCGACGATCCAACTGACAGCGATGAAGTCACCGACGGGGCCGTCCGCATTGTCAGCATCGGCAAAGGCTCTGATGAAAGATCTTCTCATCTATGATGATGAATCGACCCCGGGCGGTGTCAACATCAGTGGCAGCTCCACTAGTTATTTCAATGGCACGGTCTACGTACCGAATAGTCCCATCACGTACGCAGGCAACAGCTCGGGTGCGCCCGCTACCGGGTGCTATCAGGTCATTGCCTATTCGGTGAAATTCCAGGGCAATACGTCGCTGGACAATTCCAACTGTACAGGCGATGGGGCGGTCAGGCCGAATATTCAAACCGTGCGTTTGGTGCAGTGATGAGAAAGCTCGACCAGCGCGGGGTGGCGGCCTTCGAGTTCTGTCTCGTCGGCGGGTTCTTGTTCACGCTGATGTTCGCCATCATTGATTTCGGGCGATATGCGATCACGGTGCAATCGTTGCGCATGCTTGCGAGTGCCGGCGCGCGGGCGAACATCGTGACTTGCTACACGCCTGCGGTGATAGCGGGCACATCCCCATCCGCTTGTACCGCCGACTATCTGTCGGCCGCACAGAAGCAGGCTATCTCTCCCTTCCTGTACGGCGGGAATGTCGCTGCGCCGACAGTGACCACGACGGCCGGAGCCTCCGCGCTGACGATAACGGCATCGCAGACGGGCTTCACCATGCTGGTGCCCGTATGGGGCACGTCGCTCAACGCGCCGAGCGTGTCCACCCAAATTCCGTTCTGAGGAGACCCGAATCGTTGGAGTTTATCGGGGGAGCAGCCTGGCGGAGGTGGCCAGGCCGGGCTCGGCCCGCTGGCGATTGGCCCAAGTGGGCTACGGAAGTGGTGCGCGCTGGCAACATCGCGGAGTTTTCTCCCGAGTTGCCACGGCCTTACGAAGCTCTCTCCTTGCAATCAGGGCGCGCGGCGGGAGATGATCTGGGAGCCGCCATTGCGGCCTGGCGCCGGGACGGGTCCGGACCGAACGGGGTGGTTCCTCAAAGGCGTGCCAGGGAATGGGAATTTGCGAGTAACGATTTGTAGTCGGACAGACTGTAAGCTCTGCGGCGTGGTGCGCGAAGGAGAGCGATCAGGAAGTCGGGGGCCGTAAATCTACGGGATTGGCCGTAGGCAACACGGCAAAGGGGATTCGCATGGTTGGTGGTCGCGTTTGGGGTAGCGCGGGACACGTGATTGTCGCCTTGAGCATGACGGCTCTTGGCGCTTCGGTCGCCTTGTTTGATTCCACGGACCGCGCAAGGGCAGCAGACCGCCGGGGCAATTCGGGCGGCGGCGTCTTCGTCAACGAAATGAGCGACGTCCAGCGGGTCCGGGTGACAGTCAACAAGTCACGCACGTTCAGGGTCGATTCGGCGTTTGCGACGATCGTCGCAGGCTCGCCGGATGTTGCCGACGTGAAGTCGCTGAGCGACCACCTGATCTATGTCCAGGGCAAGAAGACCGGCACCACCAACGTTATCCTGTTCGACAGCTCGATGAAGCAGATCGGCATTCTCGATGTCGAGGTCACCGTCGATATCGGCAATTTGCAGCAGAACATCGCGTCGAGCACGGGCACGCGCGGCATTCGCGTGTCAGCCTCCGAAGGCCAGGTGGTGCTGAGCGGGACGGCATCCGATGCGGTCGTCGCGGAGCGGGCGATGACGATCGCCAAGGGCAGCGTTCCCGAGGGCGGCATCGTCGTCAACGCCATGAGCGTTGCGGCGCCGCAGCAGGTGATGCTCGAGGTGCGCTTCCTTGAGGTCAACCGGCAGGCGGGACGCGACCTCGGGGTGAACCTTTGGGCGGCAAACGCCAATGGCACGAATGTCGCGAATACGGGATTGGGGTCGGCCACGGCGGCGCGAGTGCCGATTGGTGGCATCAATACCAACGGCAATGTCGGTGCTCCTCCCACCGGGAGCCTTCCCGTGCTTGCTACGGCAGGCACGCTGATAGGTTCCGCCAGTGGCGTAGCTCCAGCTCCGTTCGGAAGCCTGCTGACGAGCATCTTGCGGACCAACAACGGCAGTTCGGTGGACCTGCTGATTACCGCACTGGAAACGAAGGGACTGATTCGCCGACTGGCGGAGCCGAACCTGACCACGCTTTCCGGCGATGCCGCACGCTTCCTGGCCGGCGGCGAATTTCCGGTGCCGATCCCGAACACAACGACAAATGGCTTCCCCACTGTCACGATCGAATACAAGAAGTTTGGTGTCGAGCTGGCCTTCGTGCCCACCGTGCTCTCGCGGGGCGTGATCAACCTCCGCGTCGAGCCATCGGTCAGCGAACTCGACTTCACCAATGCGATTACGATCCAGGGCACCACCGTTCCCTCACTAACTCGCCGCGACGCGCGTACCACGGTCGAGCTGCGCGATGGCCAGAGCTTTGCCATCGCCGGCCTGCTGCAGACCCGCAACCGGCAGGATGTCTCGCAACTGCCCTGGATCGGCTCAGTGCCGGTGATTGGAAGCCTGTTCGGCAGCAAGTCGTACCAGCAGGAGGAAACCGATCTGGTCATCATCGTGACGCCGCGCCTGGTCGCGCCGGCGGCACCCGGCCAGCAACTGGCATCACCGCTGGACTCGCGCCTGCCGGCCAACGACGTCGATTTCTTCCTCAACGGCCAGATGGAAGTCCGCAAGCGTTACGACGACTACGTCAATTCCGGCGGCGAGGTGAAGGGGCCCTACGGCCACATCATTGCGCCCGATGCGGTCGTGCGCGCTCCACCACCGGCCGTTGGTGCGAACCAGCCGGTCGTGAAAACCCTGAACTAGAGGAGCCGGGCGATGACCATCAGGTATCTGGCTCTGCTCGCACCCGTCCTGCTCGGCGGCTGCTACGGCGTCTACGGGCATGACGAGATGGACCGCTACGTCCAGCGTTCCGACACCATCACGATGAGTGCCGGCAATGCGAAAGAGGTCAACGCCGTCACCCACACGATCCACCCGTGGCCGGCCTATGTCGGCGATCGCAGGATCGCGTACGACGCGCGGCGGACGGGTGAGGCCGTGAAGCGCTACGGCACCACAACACGGCCAGTCGATCAGCTTCCCGACATGGGTGATCCGACCAAGGCGATGGGTCAGCCGCCGCCCGTCACCACCATTCAGAATGTCAACACAACCGGACTGGGGGCAGGGACCGGAGGATCGGTGGCCGTCGGGGTAGGCAAGTAACCAGCTGAAGGTTCAGCCTCTCAGGTACGTCCGTCTGTTGGGACAGAGAGTCTGGAAGTGAGGCTGTGACGTTGTGTTCTGGCGCTGACAGTGTCGTGCCGTCTGTTTCCTTTAGGTAGTTTCACAATGGTTTGTCTGATGACGCAGGGAAGTCGCCGGAGCTGGGACATGGGACGAGGATTGCGGCGTCTCATTCCGGCGCTTGCCTGCTGCTGGCTGGCGGTGGGCCTTGGGGCCTGCGACTACACGACGCGGGAGGCCGCGATCGTGGCGCCGGTGGATCCGCCCGGCGGCGACCCCGTGCAGGAGCCGACCGACGTCAAATACTATCCCTCCGATGAGCCGGTGCGGATGGGGCTCGAGCAATACAACCGCGGCAATTACGGTATCGCCCAGCGCTATTTCAAGGACGCCGTCGAGAAATCGCCGAAGGACATCACGGCTTGGGTCGGGCTCGCGGCGAGCTATGATCGGATACGCCGCTTCGATCTTGCCGACCAGGCCTATGCGTCGGCGATCCGGCTTGGCGGCGAGACCGTTCAGATCCTGAACGACCAGGGATATTCCTACATGCTGCGCGGCAATCTGAGCGCGGCGCGGAAAAAGTTCGAGAAGGCGTATTCGCTCGATCCGGGCAATCCGGTGATCGCCAACAACCTTGAGCTTCTCAACGGCAGCCGGAAGTTCATCGAGCGACCGCCGAACAATCAGCCATAGGCTGATTGCGAAACGGTAGCCTGATCTTAACGAGGCGTTTGGACGGTGGGGTCGATGCTTCACCAGCGCCCGAGCTTGGCATCGAGAACGGCGCCGAGAATGTTAGCATAGTCATCGGTCCAGGCAACCCGCGCGCCGGGATCGAGGCGCGTCCATCCCTGCGACGGTAGATCGCCAAGGTCCTTTACGTCCCGGGCAAACACGACCACGTCAGATGCAGTCCTTGCATCTTCTTGTGGAGTCGTCGGGGGAAGCTCAGCTTTGCCAAAGGCGACGAGGCCTTCGGCAAGGCCGACCGCGGCGGCCGGCCCCCGCAGCGCCATGTGCCGGTTCGAGATGTGCAGAACGATGACGCCATGGGCAGTGAGGTGTGCCATATATCCGGTAAACGCTTCGCGGGTCAGCAAGTGCACGGGAATCGCATCGGAGGAGAAGGCGTCGAGCACGATCAGATCGTAGCGCTCCGGTGACGCCGTCAGGGTGAGCCGCGCATCTCCGAGCACAATGCGGATATCCGGTCCGCATTCCGACAGGAAATGAAACAGTGCCGGGTCGCGCGCGATGCGGACCACTTGCGGATCGAGTTCGAAGTACGTCCACTCCTCGCCGTCCTGCCGATGGCAGGCGAGGCTGCCGGTGCCGAGCCCCACTGCTGCCACGCGCGTCAGCCGCCCCTGTGCATGCCGGGCCGCCGCGATCGCGTCGCTGATCGGCCCGCCGACATAATAATACGTGGTCGGTTCGGGACGGCCTTTGATCGGCGTCCCATCGGCATTGCGTACACGCTCGGCGCCGTGCGCGGTCGTGCCATGCATCAGGAGACGAAATTGCCCGGAGCGGTCCTCGACCACGCGATGCACGCCGAAGAAGCTGCGGACTTGCTCAATCGGTGCGAAGAGGGGATCGATCCTGGCAATCGCGAAGGCGAACACCGCAAGGCCGAAGAATACGGCCGGTTGCCGACGCACCAGTACCATCGCGCCGGCCAGCAAAATTAGCACGATGTCGATCGGCCGCGCCGCGCTGGCCGGAATGTGAAGGTGCAGCCAGACGATGCCGAGGGTCAGCGCGGCCAATGCCAGACCGGGGCCACTTTGCCGCAACATCCGGTGCGGCCCACCGTCAAACGCGCCGGGCATTGCCAGCAACGCGGCCAGCACCAGGATGGGATACTCGGCGACACCATCAAATATGTGCGGCGCGATCAACCCGGCAAAGATTCCGCCGATCATGCCGCCGAATGATGTCCACAGGTAGAATTCCGTCAGGCGCGCCGGCTCAGGCCGGCGGCGATAGAGTTCGCCGTGGCAAGCGAGTGCGATCACCAGGAAGCTCGCGAGATGCATCACCAGCAGGACGCCAAAATACGGCCGCACCACGACAGATGCAGTGGAGACGAGCGCCACAGCGGCAAACGGCACCAGCTTCAATACGGTCTTGTGCGCGACCCAGGCACGCTCGCGAAAGATCGCCACAAAGGTCAGAAGGTAGAGTGACAGCGGCAATACCCACAGAAACGGCGCTGCCGCCAGGTCGACTGAGATCGCAGCCGTGACGGCGACCACGAGGCCGGCCGGAATCGCGGCGAGCACGGTCCACATCGTTCGTTCGGCGGCCGTGGGGGCAGCGGCCGTTCCGGGACTTGCCTGGTCGATCGAGCGCCCGGCCGCGCCAGCGACGACGATCGCCGCGGCCACGATCAGCAAGGTCAAAAGAAAATAGCCGAACGACCACAGCTGGATCTGTGTCCGCAACGTCAACAGCGGCTCGACCACAAAGGGATAGGTCATGAGCGCGACGAACGAGCCCAGATTGGAAGCCGCATACAAGAGGTAGGGATTGGCAGCCTGCGGATGACCGCTCGCCGCGAACCAGTTTTGCAGCAGGGGAGCGGTCGCGGCGAGTGCGACGAACACCAAGCCGATCGAGGCGGCAAATAATGCCAACAGCCAGAGTTCGAGCCCTTGCTGTGACGCCGCTTCGAAGCCATGAGCTATGCCGACCGGCAATGTCGCGGCGGCAATTGCCAGCAACCCCAGATGAACGAGAGCCGATGGCCCTGGCGACAACGTACGGCTGAGCACGTGAGCGTAGGCGTAGCCCAGCAGCAGCGCTGACTGGAAGAAGACCATTGCAACCGACCAGATGGCTGCAGCACCGCCAAGCCGGGGCAGCACCATCTTTGCAAACATCGGTTCAATCGCAAACAGCAGGAGCGCAGAGAGGAAAAGCGCCGCAGGATATATCACGGGCGCAAAACGCAGTGCGGGCGCGGATATCATCGTTTGGAGGTTTACCTGGCCATCAAAATGCATGTTGTTTCTGAATTGTCATGCGGCACGCCGTGCCAAACTAACGTCTAAAAATCGCCGGTATCGAAACTGAAAAGGCTACGAGATCGCCAGGATGGTCTCATCCCCGAAGAAAAACATGTCCAAGAATAGCATCATCGCGTGGATTCAGGAAACTCTACCTGTCGGGCCTACCAAGGCACCCAGAGTCCGGTGGTGTGACCCTAGTTCGGCATCAACACCGCATCGACATGGCGGCTGTTTCTTCCGCTGATGATGATCGCGCCTTTGCGGGTCGCTAATCTCGCACCGATCAGTCGCGGCATTTTCTCCGTCAGCGGTGACGGCAGCGGAATCATTCCGCCGGTGACGGGATCACCGACGTTGATCGGCGTTCCGCCGGCGCCGGCCGAAGGGGTTGCCCGGACGCTCGATGCCGCAAATGTCGGATTGGCCAGATCACGCTATTGATGATGTCCACGCGTTCGGCCGGCACGAGCCCCGTTGCAGGATATTCGTCTGGTTTCGGCACGCACGCCGTGCCAAACAGAATGTCCCAGAACGGAAAAAAGGCGGCAAAGTTTTTGTCCCGATGCTCGGGCAGGACCGAGTGATGGACGCGATGCCATTGCGGGTTGTTGATCCACGTCACATACCGACCGAGCGGGATGCGCACGTTCAGGTGAGCACAAGCGTCGGGAAGAAAAAAGATGACGCCCGTGGCGATCGCTATATCCGGTGGGATTCGAAATAGGATCGCCAGAATAGGAAGTAAGGCGTCAGCCAGGACGCGCTCGAGCCAATAGTGCCGGGCACCGGTAATGAACGTCACGGCGTTTGCGCTGTGATGGAACGAATGCATCGACCAAAGAAACGGGATGGCATGCTGGAGACGATGGAATGTGTACTTGTAGAGATCTAGCACCACCACCACGAATGCGAGAGAGACGTACCACCAGTAGCCTTCGGTCGGTAGGTGAATCCAGCCGACCCCGGTAATGCTCGCTATCTTGCCCGCGACAATTGCTGCTAGTGGAGCGAGCGAGATTGACAATCCGAGGTTGGCAATAACCGCAAGCCAATCGTCCTGAAATTCGGAGGCGGGGACGTCCGCGATAGGCCATTTCTTCTCAACAAGGCGACTGCCGTAGATGGCTCCCAGCAACAGCGCCAAGTAAAAGGCAGCATGCGCAATTTCACTCGACATACGAAATGACTCGCCGATTAAATGTAGTCCTTGGTCGGTAGGGCAGGCCCTTGGCGTTGCCAGCGAAAATCAAATGCCAATAAAAATACGAGACAAGATCGAAAGCATCCGCCGTCTGGATGCTGAAAAAGTTATACTTCCTCAAACCTCAAGCAAGCGCAAGCCGGGATTTTTGCGGGATTCCGTCGCGTGTTGGTCCCAACTCGCTTGGACTGAGGAAAGATAACGCGCGTCGCGCAGCGCTTCCTTAAGGAAGGCTTGGATCACCGCTTTAACCATATTTGGCTTACGGCTGCCGTGCGAACGAGCCAGCAGGAGACGAGCTTTCGATCGACCGAAATATAGCTGCGTTCTCTATATGTTCAATGTTCCAGGGGCAAGGCGTTTGCTCTGCTGCCCAATTGCACGTTCGAGCTGGCCGCTCGGGCAGCAACAAATCCGGAGGAAGCGCCATTGAGGCGCGGGGCGGCTCGGTGAACGCCGGAAGCTTGGGAAAATATAAAGGTTTTTGGCTTAGACACCCTCCAATTGCATCCTCGCCGGTCCTTTCAACTTCGCCATTGCCTCAGGATCCTTCGAATGACCAAACCAGGCATCTTCAGCATCGAGGGCCTAAAGGCGAATTGGGTCAAAACGCTCTGGCTGCTTTCCTGCTTACTGCTGGGGTGCGCCGACCTCGTGACGACGAATGTGATCCTGGATCTCGGGATGGGCGAACTGAACCCGTTCATGAGGCTGGCTCAGACCTGGCTCGGCGTCTGGTGGCTTGTTCCCAAGCTCGGTTTGACGTTTCTCGTGACGTGGCTCCTTTGGCGCAGCAAGAACGTTTACAACGTTGCCCTTGTGGTGGCCTTCTGCTCCACGCCCGTACTGAACAACCTCGTCCTCATCATCGCCGGCACGAACTGAACCGGTCGCTTCGCCTCAGCACAATTGGCGAATTGGTAGGCAAGTGGTAGAGTTCCGCTATCTTCGAGGCGGCCATTTGCATGGATGAGCTATTTGGACTGAGCAAATTTTTGCTGACGCTTTTGATCTTCGTTCCGATCGAGCGGTTGTTTGCTGCGAGGCCTCAGAAGATATTCAGACGCGGCCTGCTGACCGATCTGGCCTTCCAGTTTGTCAACGGGTGGCTGATCCTGATCGGCGTGATTGTTATCGTCACGATGGCCATTCTGGTCAATCAATCCATGCTGCCGTCGGCGGTGAAGCATATGATCGACGGTCTTCCTTATTGGGTGCAAGTGGTCCTCGTGATCCTGATCGGGGACCTCGGGGTCTACTGGACCCACCGCATCCTGCATGCCGTGCCCGCCATGTGGCAGATGCATGCGGTCCATCACGCTGTCGAAGAACTGGACTGGCTCGCTGCGGTTCATCAGCACCCGCTTGACGTGGCATTCATGAAAGCCGGCTCGCTGTTTCCGCTCTACGCGCTCGGCTTCTCCACAGAAGCGATCGGGACTTACTTCCTCGTCTACTACTGGCAGGCCTATCTCGTTCACGCCAATGTATGCTTGAGCTACGGCCCTCTACGGTACGTCTTGGTGTCGCCCGAGTTTCATCACTGGCACCACAGCAGCGAGGTGGAAGCCAAGGATAAAAACTTCGCCGGCGTATTCTCGTTCTACGATTGGCTGTTCGGAAGTGTCTACCTTCCAAGGGAGAAAAAGCCGAAGACATTTGGCGTTGGTCATCCGATGCCATCCGGATATTTGCGGCTTTTGGCGCACCCGTTTCGCGTATGGACATCGCGCCAAAGGCGCGATGATCAGTTAAGTCGTGCATCGTCTTCCGGCGTAGTTCGTCCGGGCCAAGACGAACTGACCTCGCGGGAACGATCGCGCTAGGTCTGAAAGCGATGTCTCTTAATCTCCCTTGGGAGCAACAAACGTCTAGTCTGAGCAGAATTGAGCAGCCCTTCGAATAAGACGAAGACCTCGCGCGCCTGGACGTAGACATCGGTGTTGATGGAATGCTGATCAAAGCCGTGCGACGCCAGACGCGTCTCGATCTCGGACGACATCCATTCTCCGGACGAATGAGCGAGGACCGTTGTTAAATGAACAAGGCCCGTCGCTTGGTCGATACCTGTCGTTTCAATCGTTGCGATCTCATGGTTCCCTAGGCACTTGCGGAATAAATCCAATCCACCTCCAATGACCCCGGCAAACTCCGCCCCTGCATTGCAGGCGCTCCTATCGACCATTCGGAGCGCTGCGATCCGAGGTCACGGGAGCTTAATGCCGAACAACTGAGGAGCCTCGCCGGTCTCGACGCAGCGCCAGAATTTCTTTCTCGCCGTCAGTCGTAAGTGTTGGTGCATCTTATCCAACGCTATCCTCGGCGGTTGCGTGTGCTGGAACGTTATTGGAGGCCTCGTGGCAACCGCGGAAATATGCTGAGCGTTTCAGTTCGATCCAGTGATAATGAGCAAATTGTTTAATACAGGCGTACAGCAGAACGCCACCACCAGAGCGATGTTGTACGGGTTGTTGCTTCGCCAAAGCAACCACATCATGACATACGTCAAGCCGAGCTTAGGGATCAGCCACCAAGCACCGAGCCATGTTTGAGCAATGTGCATAAACGGGTTCAACTCACCGAGACCAAGATTCAGGATCGTGTTGGTAGTGAAGAGATCGGCTAGTCCAAGAAGTAAAACGGAAAGCACCAGGAATGTCTTAGCCAGGTAACCCGGCTCTAAGATGATTTCGTAAGCGATTGCGACGCCGTGAGGGTCGTTCTGCTTAAGCCAAGGCTGCGCGGCCTCGCTGGTCGCAAAAACCTTCAGGTACTGCGGATCGCCAATGTTCTTGCTTGTGTCTGTGTAGATCCAAACTTTCATTTTTACATCTCAAACAAGGATAGAGTTTAATCTCGGCGAGCCCGGAGAAAATTCAACTAAAGGGTCATGACCTCGGTTAGCGCATCTGCTCTAGCTCCAACAAGCATAACGGCAATTCAAGATCGGTACCACCGCAACTGCCGCTCGGAGCGCAAGGCGAGGCGCCGACGCGCGGGTTTAGTCGGGGAGTCGCCTCCTGATATCCCTAATGAGCAACAACCGCCTCGTTTGGGCGGCATTGAGCAGGGCCTCGAACAAAACGAGGGCCTCACGTGGCCGGATGTAACCTCCGTGTTGATGGAATGCTGATCAAAGCCGTACGACGCCAGACGCGTCTCGATTTCGGTCGTGACGGCGGGATCGAGCCGCCAGCTAAGCGCATTTTGACGCGCGTAGTACTCAGCCTCGCCCTCTAGTTCGGGCACGACCCCGGCCATGTCGACGCCGCGTAAGGCAGCCTCAATGGCTTTTTGCCGGAAGATCGACAGCAGCCGGTGCCGCAGGCTGCGATGGCGCTGGATCTCCGAGGACAGTTCGGCGACGTCGATCGCAAGCAGCCATTCGATGGTCGACCGCGGCCCCAAATCAGCGAAAACCGCCTGGCGCAGCGCATGGTGGTGGTCAAGGCGTTCACCGGGAAGCAGAAGGGCAGGTGCCGCCAATACCTCGAACTCGACCGGCACCGTCGTTGTCAGCCCCTGTGCGGTATGGGTGGTTTGGAATGGCCTGTTCATCTGGGACGAGCCTCCGACCGCAGGCGGGAGGAGGTCGTCGCGCTGACGACGGCGGTGAGCGGGCTGTGGATTGGGCTTGCCGCCTATAGGTCATGCGCCACCTCAACGGTTCGATCTTCAGGTTCGCCCACCAGGCCCTTTCGTTGATCTGTCGATGCAACTCGTGGTGATGGGCGCGGCACAACGGAACGGTGGACTCGTCGCTGACGCGGCCGAGAGCCCTAGGTTGCTCCATTTGATTGTTGCGCTGATCTCTGATCTCTGCCGCGCTCCCGGAGCCTGCCGGGGGGCGGGACCGTCGCTCTCTGAGCTCGAGCGGCGATCCCTCATCGCACGATATGCATGGTCGGGGTGTGGGGTTCGGTCGGCCAATCCGCACGATTAGGCAGATCGTAAATCGACAAATGCCCGCGGCAAGTGCCATTCCGAACTAGCAAGCGGATAGGGCAAGGTCGAGCTCTGGCGCAAAGGTGGTAGCGCGCCGCACCAATTGCGATAACCATCGTAGAAACACGGGAATTTCCAGAGAGGACAATAGCGGCACAAGCCGCACATAGCAGTTGGCAGCAATCCTGTCACGAAACTAAAATGCGACAAGCGCTTCGAGGAGCTTTTTGCGTGCAAGTCATACGAAATGGATTTCTATCGCTTCTGGCCTTAGGGGTGTTGACCCTGGAAGGTCACGCGCAAACTCTGGTCGCATCCTTGGAGTGCGATTTTCCGCCCGCTTCGACTGGTGACTGGAACATGGCCGCGTCGACCCTGCAGTACTACATCGACACAGCAAGAGGTTGGAGAGTGAACGAAGATTCGTTCTCCTTTGATGGCCCTGCAAACATTACTGTCGATGGAAAGGATCACGTAGTTTCGCTTTCGATCACTATTTCCAGACAGTCAGGCAAAGCTAACAAAACCCTGTCGTCGGAAGGGAAATCCCTTGCAGTCAGCGGGGAATGCAGAAAAATGGAATCCTCCGGACGGAAGTTCTAAGCGCCGGGGCATGGAGGACACTGAGAAATTAATGCTCGGGTTGTCCTTTCGGAGTGGGCTTTTCACCCGCAGGGCCTATTGGCTTAGGACCGGCCAGGGGCGCGGGGCTTATGGGTGGAAAAGAGATCTGATCTGCATCGTTGGTTGATTTGTCCGGTCGTTTTTTGGAGCGACTCTCATTGTCCAACCAGGGTCAGATCTTCTCCCAGCCTGGACTGTATGCCGTGTCTAGAAAATCGATCTGATCAGTCTTGAAGGTTTGAACAATTCGCTGCTTACTGCAGCCTGGGACGACTGCGATTCTTGCAACGCTGTCGAGGGGGCTCTTGACCAAATAGCGCATCACTACCGGTGGCCGCAACGATTCACGACAGTCCAGTTTTGCAACGAGCCGTCCTTCGTTTTGATGGGCCTCTCGCAGTGAGCTCAGTGATTCGGCAAGCCAGAAGGACGATGCAGCGCCAAGAGGCGACCCTCACTGCGCACAATTCGTGCGCTGAGTGAGATGTTCGCCCGTACCTTCCCGGATTTTGCTGCAAATGCGAAGGGCGCTAATACTCTCAATACCGGGGATAGATTCATCAAGGTCAATATTGCGGATTTCCGAGTAAAGGGGCCGCCTCGCGCGCGGCCCCTTTTCATTTCACGCCATGACGAGTGCTCCGGCTGACCCTCCCGCCAAAAAGCGTCTGGCTAAGTTGATCTGCGATCCTGAACAGACAGTTGAAGTATGCCGTTGACAGCTTGACATCCTCGACCTTGAACTCGCGACTGAACTTACGTCTTCGCATGACCAACTTGGTGTCCATCAAACCGGCAGCAGCTCAGCCGTGCCAACCACGGCCGACGTGGGCGGGCTGTGGATCGGGCTTGCCGTCCACAAATCATGGGCCAGCCGCAAAGGCTCGATCTTCGAGTTCGCCCACCAAGCCCGTTCGTTGCCGTGTCGATGCAGTTCTTGGTGATGAGTGCGACACAACGGAACGGTGAACTCGTCGCTGACCTTGCGGCTGAGAGCCCTGGGTTGGGCGAACTTCAAATGGTGGGCATCGCACGGGCTTTTCCGGCAAACGAGGCAAGGCTGTTCCCGGACAAACTGCAGGTGGGCCTTGCTGCGCTTGCGCACGGGCTCTTTGGGAAAAGCAAGATTGGCCGTCGCATCAATCGGGAGGGCCTCAACGGACACATCCGTTTGTGAGCAGTCGTTTGTGGCAGGAGGCACCTGCGGCACGCCTGCGAGCTTCTCAGGGTAGGCAGACTAATTGCACGGGCATCTGCCTCTAGTAGGGTGTTCTTTTTGGGCAGTCCGACTGAGGCCCAAGCGAGAAGGTCTTTCTCACTCGTTAAGCAATCGAGCTCCGCCAACATCTCCTCCCTCAGTTGGACTGATTGATCCAGGCTGAGTAGCGGAGGCCGCTGCGCAGCGCCTTTATTTCCTTTGACGTCGGGCCGATTGCCGGCCCTAAACTCGGGGGGCGGCGGGGCCGCTGTCGCGTCCGGCGCATCTAAGTCGTCCTCGCCCGCGATACCCACAAGGGCGAAGAGAGCGTATCGCCGGGCATAAGTGAGGGCAGCTCCCATCCGGTGTGGAGCATTGATTTCGCTGACGGGACACACCGGCCACTCGAAGACATCCATTCTCCGGACGAATGCGCGAGGACCGTTGTCAAACGAACAAGGCCCGTCGCTTGGTCGATACCTGTCGTTTGAACCGTTGCGATCTCGTGGCTCCCTAGGCACTTGCGGACCAAATCCAGTCCGCTCGCCAGAGAGGCGTATCTGAAGCTGCGTGCCTCTTCGCGCGGAAAGACTGCAGGGATGGTCGCAGTCAGCGCCTTTTCGAAGTTGGAAAGTTCGAGTTGGGCCTTGGCCAGCGATCGCGCCGATCGTTTCGCTAGACTGCTGCATGACCGGCCTCCTGAATAACATGAAAGCTGATTGAACCGGATTTCGAGCGGGTGGCCCTAAGCCCGTGGCCAGTCGCTTCTCTTGCGTCTTCTGGCATCAACTTCTTCAGCTCAGATTTTGCGGCATCGTGCTCGAGATGGGCTGAGCGCGTCCGATGAAAGACCCCGGCAAACTCCGTCCAAGCATTGGAGGCGCTCATATCCACGGTTCGAACAGCTTCAACCCGGGGGCGTGGGGATTCTATGCCGAACAGCTGAGGGAGCTCGCCGGTCTCGACGCAGCGCCCAGAATTTCTTCTCTGCCGTAAGCAGCAAGTGTTGGTACAGCGGGTCGGCCGGAATGGTCATCTCTACCCATTTGCCGCCGCCAGTAATGATTGACAGCACCGCCGTTCTTGACGCGGAAACCCACATATTGTGCTGCAATTGTGCGATATGTTTTTCGGCAGCCGCTTCTTCAGAAAACGACCAAGGCAGCATGAACTTGGCCTCGAATACCGCGCCGGTGGCCTCCACCATGCCGTCGAGGGTTGCCGCCATCCAGCGCTTGACGGGGTGGAAGACCCGCCGCTGCACCTGAGTTACGACTTGGCCGGTGTTCTTCTCGTACCAGTGACGGTTAAGCTGCTCGGTCGCCGTGCCCAGCTGGACGATCAAGTTGCTTGATAAATCCTCGGGCTCGATTTCGCCCCGCTTCTCTCGCCAGAGACGGACCAAAGCGGCTTCATCAGCCCCCATGATAATGCGGGCATCAGATCCGCCTACGAAGCGACGACGATCCGTCTTAAAAGCAATGTGAGATTTTGATTGGGAATCATTGCATTCTCCACGTTTGTACAAAATGTTGATAAGGCATCAGGATAGTCAACATAAAATGTTGAAAATCATTTCTCCTGCTCAATGCCGCGGAGGACGGGCGCTGCTCGATATGACCCAGCATCAGCTGGCGTCGATCGCCGGCCTCGGCCTCTCAACGGTCGTTGATTTTGAGCGGCAGCGGCGAACTGTGTCGGAAGAAGCGGTTCGGAAAATGCAGGAGGCGCTCGAAAAAGCCGGGCCGCACGCACTCAGGACAAACAATTTGGCAAACAGATTGTCTTAGTGGACTTCGGCGACGAGGTGCCCGATCAACACCAAGCCGATTGCAAATCCCCTGATCGCATCCAGCCCCGAGCTGTGCTTCATTCTAAAATCTGCATTCCAAAATCTGCGGTGAAAGAATTCAGCCCCATTCAGTCGCGGCCAGCATATGCCTGATGCCGACCGCGTTCTGGTCGCGTTGGATATATCCCGTCGGTGTGAAAGGTCCTGCATGTCCGCTGCAACTTGGTGGGCGACCTCGGGCGGGATCTCGATCGGCTTTCGTTTGATGGACATCCAAGGACGGATCGCCTCCACGATAGGGGCGGGACCGTCGCTCCGTGTGGGCTGAGAGTGGCGGTCCCTCATCGCGCGATATGCATGGTCGGGGTGTGGGGTTGGGTCGGCCAATCCGCACGACTGGCACATCGTAAATCGGCAAATGCCCACGGCAATTGCCATTCCTAGCTAGCCAGGGGGATATAGCGGGAAGGTCAGTTCGTGGCGCAAAGGTGGTAGCGCGTCGCACCAATTGCGAATCTCGGCCACCGTAGAAACACGGGAATTTCGGGTGGGGAGACACGGTTGCATGGCCCGCACATTACGGATGGCACCAATCCCGTCACGAAACTAAAATGCAGGATGATTTGGTGAGACCGCGATAAGCGCTTCGAGGAGTTCTTACGTGCAAGTCATACGCAACGGATTTCTATCGCTTCTGGCCTTTGGAGCGTTGACGCTGGAAAGTCACGCGCAAAATCTGGTCGCATCATTGGAGTGCGATTTTCCGCTCGCTTCGACTGGTGATTGGAACATGGCCGCGTCGACCTTGCAGTACTACATCGACACAACAAGAGGTTGGAGAGTGAACGAAGATTCCTTCTCCTTCGATGGCCCGGCAAGCATTACTGTCGGTGGAACGGATCACGCAGCTTCGCTTTCGATCACTATTTCCCGACAGTCAGGCAAAGCTACCAAAACCCTGTCGTCGGAAGGGAAACCCCTTGCAGTCAGCGGGGAATGCAGAAAAATGGAATCGTCCGGACGGAGGTTCTAAGCGCACCACGGGTCGTGGAGGACGAAAGGCGAGACAATGACGACCACAACGCCTGACCGTTGATGCAATCTTCTTCGCTCGTTATCGAACTGATCCAGGTCCGGCCGCGGCTCGCGGTCTGGATCGCAGTGCTGCTGCAGGCCACGTTGTGGCTCGCGGTCGCGCTGCTGTTCTATGCAGGTCCACCACCCAATCTTGCGATCGTGCTCGCTTATGGCCGCGAATATCAGCTCGGCACCGATCTCGGTCCTCCACTGGCGTTCTGGCTTGCCGACATCGCCTTTCGCGCCGCCGGCAATCATGTCTTCGGTGTCTACCTCCTGGCGCAGCTGTGCTCGATCGTGACTTTCTCGGCACTCTATCATCTAGCGCGCGCCATCGTCGGCAGCCAGCAGGCGGTGCTGGCCGTGCTTTTGACCATGACGGTCACGGCGTTCTACGGGCCGAATTTTGGTCCGCTGGTGGCAGCGCGGCCGCTTTGGGCGTTGTTGCTGCTGCATTCCTGGCGGTTGATCGGGCAGAACCGGCGCAATGTCTGGCTTGCATGGTCGATCGAAGCCGGCCTCTTGCTGCTGACCACGTCCGTCGCCCCCGGCCTGTTGCTCCTCATAACGTGCTTTGCGCTGGCGACCGCGCAGGGGCGCCGCGTCTTGATGTCGGTCGATCCGCTGTACGCGCTGCTCGTCATCATCGCACTGACGCTGCCCTATCTGAACTGGCTGATCCGAGCCGATACCGTGGCGGTCCAGCCACTGCCGGAGCTTTCGGACTTGAAAGCACTGGTGACGGGTTGGGCTTTGCAGGCCGGCGGCCTGCTGTCGGCGAACGGGGAAATTTTGCTGCTGATGGTGTTCAATTCCCGCATGTTCGGCCGCTCGCCCGAGGATACGCCGACCATCTATCGGCCGCCGCTCGAGCGTCTGGCGCGCAACTTCGTGTATTTCTTCGCGATTGCGCCTGCGCTCGGCGCAAGTCTGTTCTGGGGTCTATTCGGCTTCGATCTTGTAGCGGGCGGATTGGGAGTTCCGCTCATGATGACCGGGCTCGCCGCGATCGTCGCCAGCGGCAATCCGATTCACCTTCGGCGCCCGCGGCTGTTGCGGACGTTGTGGGTTGGGGCCATCGTGGCTCCGGGGCTTCTGGTCATCGCCTCGACCCTGCTCCTGCCATGGACCGGCGGCAGTGCGGTTGCGATCTCGTTGCCAGCCCAGCCGATCGCGCGGTTCTTCGTCGACGGTTTTGAGCGGCGAACCGACAAGCAGCTTCGTGCGGTAGCCGGTGATGCGGAGATCGCCAGTCTGATCTCGCTGGATCGGGGGCGGCCGCATCTTTTTCTTGATGCCACTCCGGAGCGGACGCCTTGGCTGACGTCGCAAAAATTCAACGAAACAGGTGGCATCGTGGTCTGGCGTGCCTTCGATACCATCGGTAGGCCGCCCGCGCCGATCGCGCAGCGCTTTCCGGGCCTCGTGCCGGAAATCCCGCGCGCGTTCGAATTGTGGGTGAATGGACGCCAGCCCCCATTGCGGATCGGATGGGCCATTGTGCGGCCGAAGGCGCAGTAGGAGCGGTTAATGTATGGCGACCGCGAGCGTCGCATCCGGGATTTGAGAGGTGCGGCGTGGAGCCTTGCATACAAGCCGCTACTTCACCTCTAGCCCGATCTTGTCCAGCCGTCGGCTATTGTGCGGACAGCGGGCGCCGGGTAACAAGAACGGGCCGGCTGCGAGACGGAACACGGTGTGCTCGAAACCTCAAGACGAAGATTGAATACGAAATAACCTAAGTTCCCGGGGCAACGAGGCAATGTCCGACTTCAGGGTAGAGTTCCGGCCGAGCGCAATTGCGACGGCAACGCGCGCAACGACCGAGATAAGGCTTAGACAGGCGGCGGCGAGCCCCGTCACTCCAGATCGCGGGCCTTCCGATTTTCACTGCAAGTCGGGCAGATGTATCATTTGTCCGCGAGCGCTTTGGGAAAGGGACCGGGTAGATCCGACGGTACGCTGCCGCGCTCGCACATAGGTAGCAGGACTAGCAGCAGCCCGCATTGTCTCGTTCCAGCTCTCGCGGAGCAGGTCGTCGGCCTCACGGATCAGCGCCTCGTCACCGGCACGCTTCACGGCAGAACGGGTCGCTTGTTCCCGTCAACTCTACCGAAACGATCCGGCTTTCTGGATTCTGGTCTCCAAAAGGGACAGCCGGAATGCTGTGCCTTTGCCTGCGACTAGCCGCCACTTCACGTCCGGCTCGCGCGAGCTGCCGATCCGGATCGAATTATGCGAGCGTTGAAAGCAAGCGCGCATCGGAAGAAGAAATAGTGCCTGGCGACTGCGACATGCAGATATCACCGACGAGCGAGATTCAGTCCGTCCTCTACTACCAGACCTGACGGAAGATAAGCGAGCAACTTTCCGTCCGGTGGACCGTACTTCCAGAAGCGGGCGGCACGATGAAAGCCGTCGATCAATATCGGAAAGCTGAACGAGCGACCAAACGTGATCGGATCTGTGGGAAATTCATAGCTCGTTCCTTTGGGAAGTACGCTTCGAGGATCGTCGAGATCGACGCTGGTCGTCGTCATATATTCCTCGAACGAAACAAAACGTCCCTCGCTTTCGGGATGCCATACATTCGGTGGCACGAACATCGAGCCCAACCTCGCTCGCCCGACCTTAACGACCTCAAACGAAATTACGCCGGTCAGAAATGCGAGCAGGACCGGCCGAGCGCACGCGGTACCCAAGGCGAGTTCATACTGCTCATCCTCAGAGAGCTGCTCGAATGAAGTCCCGCTTGATCGCTTCGCGACGAGATGCCCTAGATCCGCATAGTGCCGGGCGGCCGGAGAATCCGTCAACTCGCTGTAACCCCATCGGGCTTGAACTTCCAACAGGGGTACATTTTGCAGTCTCAAACCGTTCCCCTTGCTTCTACAGGTGTCACACGAAACTGTTTTTTGCCTATGCTCAATGGCCGAGCGGCATCGATGGGATTTGCGACTACCTGGTCTTCAAGCGGTCGCTGACACCTTCGTCGCGCTGGACGACGAGGGGCGGCACACAAACAAAACTGCGCATAGCTTGGTAAGCGGTGTTCATCGCCCCATCGATCCCCTGATCCTCGATTACGATCGGTGTTCCAGGAAACGGTATGAGCTGCTTCTTGAGAGGCAACACAGCACTCAGGAGGCGGCTCGCTCCGCTTGGGCTAATCGAGTATGCCTGCGTTCCGAAGGCGTGTCTGAGCCGCTGGGGACGATAAATGGGTCGGCCGTCCGAGGTATCGCTCCAGGTAAAAGGTTCGGTTCGATCGTAAAATCGAAGTTCCGCAGCTGAAAATCCGAGATCGATCCAAAGAAAAAGCGGATCGTAAACATAGCCCCATAGGATCACGTCCCAGTCGGCGGGAAGTCGTGCCAACACGGCCGATCGATGCTCATCGAACGCGGGATGGCTAAGGGCGTCGTCCTCGAAAACCGTCATAGGTTGATCCTGAGACGCGGCATTTTGCCAAAGTTGGATGTGAGAGAGTGCGCAACCCAAGGCTCCGGCACTGTAATCAAGTCCGAGGGCAATTAGCCCCTGTCTTTCGAGTTGCGAGCGATCTAGCTTGCTCCCATCGATCGCGGAGACTCGTTTAAATCTGCCTAGGTGGGCATTGCGGGTTCTGAACTTTTCCCAGCGACTGGTGCTTTGGTCCAAGTTGAGTACACAAATCTCATCCGTTGATTGCGTGGCCTTCTTGGGTCGGCCAGGAACGCTTGCTTCCTGCGCGAGCAAGAACGAACCGAGGCCATCTGCAATGATCGAGCGCGCCACGACCTCTGCGCCGACCGAATTTAGGTGAAATTCATCCTGATAAATATCGGAGCGGTTGGCCAGCTTCGCTTCTAAATCGCACAAGGTGTGCCCAGCCGCACGAGCGGCCGCGCGAGTCGTCTCGTTGACGGATGCGCGAGTTCTGGTCACTGCTGGGTTGACCCCTTCGCCTTGCAAATGGGGAATGGTCGCGAACCAAAGCTCGATGCCAAAGGATCGAGCGGCGAGCGAAAAGAGATCTAGCAGCCGACGACGATCCGTGAAGTTCGGAGCGGGAAGCAGACTATGGTCCCGCCACGAGTTGTTTGTGTTGAGGTCAACGATCGGCTCGAGCCAGCAGTCATGACTCCAGAAGCTAGCCCCCAGGCTCGCCACATCGACGTCGACAATTCCCGTCATCAGAATGACGAGGTCGGGCTTGAGCGGTATGATCTTGTTGAGAAACAGATTCAACATGTGGAGGGTTGTCGCTCCACTGTAGCCACCGTTTCTTACTATGACATCTAGAGCACTCTCACTCCGCAGAATCGTCTCGAGTTTGGCGCAAAACCGTTCATCGGGGTCGAGATACATGCCCTCGACCACGCTGTCGCCGAGAACGATCACTGTTCGAGCCGCCGTATCCGAAGACTTGGATCCGCGAATGAAGCCGAGGGCGTCGGTCTCCATGAGATATGGCTTCCGGACGAGTGTATGCTTTCGGCTTTCGACGTACTCATCTGAAGGCGTGTGAGACAAGGATACGTTCGCTGGATATTCCTTCAATCGTATCGTCCTTTTTCCATTGCCAGCCGGAACAGTCTCCTTTCCCGGTGTCTCCTGTGAGGGTTTTGCTACAAGTTCTCCAGCGATCAGCGGTCGAATTGCCTCCCCATCGGATGCGAACGTCAACCATCCGTAAATCTCGCGAGTGTCCAACGTTTGCGAAATGCCCGCGCGACGCGCGCTATGGGAAAATATGACATATTCATACCGGCCCGAACCATCATCGTAGGTCAGTTGCGGTATGGCGTCTGCGCGAACCAGATATGTGCAATGGACGACAGGTACCTCGTAGAGCCCTGGCGAGGAGCGGCTCAGGATAATGTTGTATTCATCGCTGGGTAGAAAATATCCGTTCGCGTCGATCTTTTGATGGTAGTTTGAGTACAGCGGTCTGTCCCCGTCTACGCATTTGAGTAGCGGCGCTACGATCGGACGATTCAAATCTACGAGGCTTCGTAGGGTGAGGGGGCGCAGATAATTGTCGACGTCGACCACGAGATAGTAGTCGCACCCCAGGGCCAGAGTCCGGTTCATGCTGTGCTGGCGAATTCGACCCAGCACGGAGAAGCGAGTGGCATTCCACTCGTGGTCGGCAAAGTCCTGGACGCGTTCCGATACGTCGCTGTCGTCAAACTCTACGTGCGAGTATCGCGGTCCGACACGTTTGAGCCAGTCTCGGAGAATTTGGCCGGTGTCATCTTGATTGTTGTTGGTCCGGATGTGAATCGCAATTCGATCCGGCGGATAGTCGAGCGCCTCAATGCATTCCAGGAATAATGGCAGATGGCCAGCCTTGTTTTTAGCGAGAATTGCAATCAGCACCTTGGGAAGAAGACGCGCTGCGCCGGGCTGCCTGGGCACATCCGCAGGCTTAACCTTTTCGGAAATCTGGTCTTTCGCAAAACGCAGATTGTCTTCTACGCGTTTCCTCAGACCTTCATCGATTGATGAAATTTGAAGGATGCGAGTGCAGGCGTCGATGCAGCCTTGATAATCGCCAGACCAATAGGCATTAACCGAGAATTCGTCGAGGAGCCCGAATTCATAAATCCATTCTTCGGCGAACAGCGCTCCAATAGGCATCGGCAAATCTATGCCACGGCGAGCGAAGTCAGCTCCCTGCTTGTTGCGGCCCTTTAGACGGCAATAACGGCTGGCTCCGTGTAACGCTTCAGCTCTCGCGGGCTGTGAGTCGCTGGCTCGCTGATAAGCCGCAATGACGTCCTCTTCAGGATGGGCAAGAGCCTCCTTAAGCCGCGCCGCACCATAAAGGGACATGAAGACCTCTTCCTGCCAGAAGCCCATTTCAGCCCGGGCCAGGTAGAAGGTGAGTGCTTTTTCCGGCTCATTGCAGTCGCGATAGCTCTGAGCAAGGTAGAACGTATAACGAGAGCGGAGGAACGGGTCCGTCTCGTTCTGCAGCGCGCTCTCTAAAAGCGCAGCATCTTTGCGGTATTTCTTGGGATCTTGGCTGCGCGCGCCGCCGCCACCGATCTGGATCGCGAAGCCGGAGGCGGTCTCCCGACCGTGGGCATCGGCCGGCGCCTCCACGAACTCGTGCAGGACGCCTCGGAAATAGAATTCTTTTCGATTGCTGCATATGTGCGGTCGATAGTGACGGATGCCATTGTGGTTGATGGTCACGTCATAGAGGTCTGCGGTCATGCCGGACTTGAAGGCAGCGACATCAAATTTGGGCTCGATGGTGAGGGCGTCATCGGCGTCGACGATGAGGGCGTAGTCGACGTCCGGGTTACGGCGCAGGCAAGCGAGCGCATGCGATCGATTGTATGCGAAATCCCGCCAAGGCTCGTCGATGACTTCGCCTGCCAGTTTATTTCTGTCGAGCCACTGTCTTATAATGTCCTGTGTGCCGTCGGTTGATCCTGTGTCTTCGATCAGCACATAGTCGATCAATGGTCGAACGCTGTCGAGACAACGGACGATGACCGCCGCCTCGTTCTTGACGATCATGCATAGGCCGATCGACTTTCCCTTTCGCGGTGACAATCCAGACTCCTTAACCACGGGCTCTTTATTTCTGCGTGCGTTCTCGGACGGCGGGGGAGGCGGTGCAGCGGAAACCGCGGCCAACGACGTCGGATCACTCTCAAGTGCGGCACGGACCTCGGCCGCATCGATCGAGGCGATCCAGGACTCACTGTCGGCGACCCCGTAGGATACGAGCAAGCGACAGCCGTCGGGATGCCAAGCCAGACCAGCCGCGAATTCGACCCCTTTGTCCTTGAAATAGAACGGGCGACTAAGCCGGCGCAGACCATTATCGCGATCGAACCAGACAAAGCGATGCTGATAGAACCGTCGACCGCTCTGCCACTGAACTTCATGAACGAGCGCGAGCCAGCCATCGTCAAATTCGACGAGTTGCGTTCCGCCTCGGAAATGCTCGACGGCAAAGTTAGCAACACTTTCTGAGACGATATCGCCCCTGTCGCTTACGATCCTGGTCGGGTCGCACGAGTAGACGAAACGCAGACTTGCACCGTTGGCCTGTGGCATCCAGTTCTTTTCGTGCCGTCGAGGACCCTTAGGACGAACCACGCGCCAGTCAGTAAGCCGAATTTCGGAGCTGCTTTGGTGTTCAATCCGGGCGATTAACTGCTCGCACCAACCTTGAGCGTTCAGCTCGCGCACGCATGCGCTGCCCCACAATGAACCATTCCAACTGAACAGACGGATATCCTCAAGTCCTTGCACGTCTTCGAATTGGGCTTTTGGGAAGTCGGCAGGCGGCAGGATCTCGGCCGCCGTTTGCACTCCAAGATGGGTGTTGAGCCGTAGCAAGAAATTGCGCGTCCGAATGGGCGTATTGTCGTCCGTTTCATATGAGCCGTCTTCGAGCAAGCGAAAATTCACCGCGCGCTGCGCGAGATAGAGGTCATCTCCATGAAGCGAAACGGAAGGATTGGTCAGCCGGTAGCCTTGGGACGCATCGTAATCCACCGGCCGGGCAGAAAAAGATGCAAAGAGCGTTTGCGCTGGCCGCAGGTAAAAAAACAGGTTCGTCCGGGCGAGGTCGCGGGGACCGTCCGGAATTGCTCGGTTAAGCGCTAGGCCATTGCAGATCGAGAATCCCCGATTCCAGCGAGCCGCGTCCTGACTGTAGTTTGCAGCAATCGAAAATTCCTCACGTAGACCGGTCTGATAAACATCGCTTTCGATGAAAAGGATGTCGTTCTCAGGGGTTGTTATCGAAAGTCCACGCTCGGAAAAAGGGAGGCTCGTCTCATGCATCCCGCGTTCCCGATAGTACCGTGCGAGATCGTACAGCGGCTCAGCGCGTGCCGGCCGTTGCTTGAACGCTTCAAGCGCCTTGCCGACAAACCCGTCTTCATCACCTAGGTCTCGCAGGCAGCGCGCGTGCTGCAGCCGTGCCATCCACGCCTCTTCGTCCCAGCCTCCCATATCCGCGCGCTTGGCAAAGGTAGCAGCGGCCTCGGCGTGTCGGCCGGCATCTCGATAGGACCACGCGAGGTAGAACCAGTACCGGGTGTTGTCGGGCTCGCTTTCGAGCGCAGCTTCGAGCAGTCGAATATCCCGCTCCGATTTGTCGCCGCGGTTCGCTCCACTGGCGTGATCGAGATACCAGGCGCCCTGCAATTCCGTGACCTCTCCGGGGACGTCGACGTATTCGTGCGTGACTCCAACATATCTCGAGCCGCTGTCACGCCGCACCAATCGCGTATTCCAGTAGCTCAATCCCCCCGACGCGCGCTGCAAGAGGCGGTAACCGGGGCCGGTAAGGGTTTTGCGAAAGTCGGCGTCGTCGACAATGAACTCCATATCTGCGTCGTTGAACAGGACGTAGTCGAAATCAAGCTTTGAGGCGCAGGCACGATCAAGCGCGTTGTTTCGGGCCTGCCCGAAATCGTGGAAGGGAATTGTATGGAGTTCGCCCGGAAGATTGCGCCGGGCAAAGAATGTCTTGATGAAGTCTTGGGTGCCGTCGGACGAGCCGGTATCGCAGATGACCCAACAATTGATGTGGTCAGCGACTGCCGCCAGGCAGCGCTCGAGATTTGCCATCTCGTTCTTAACGATCATGTTCAGGCAAATGCGTTTGTTTTCTACCACCGCCAAACTTTTTTGGTTGCTGCAAGAAATTGCGAAAAGCTTAAATTAGATGAAAATTGACCTGCGGGACGCGCGAGGGTGACGCGGATCTTTGGTTCCATCAGCGGACCTCACTGAAAGCGCTAACAACTTAGCTGAAAATGTTCGGGCAGCAAATTCAGCAGGTTGTCGGCCTTAATGCGAAATCAACTCGCTGCTTATTGGAACTCGTCATGAAATAATTTGACTTAAGTCGTGTTAGATTCTGAATTTTCTTGCGCTGTTTTTCCCAATCTGCTTATGCTTAAAGAATAATTAATTTTTCGCGGTCCGTCTGCGCTTCAGGCGGGGGTATTTGGAATGACGTTCAATCTTGGAATGTGGTCGTCGGTTCGTTGCTGATGGCCTAAGTGAATCTAGCGAACAACCACCCAAGGTTGAATCACTGTTTTGTAGTTGGTTCGAGGGCGATCTCCGGACGTACGTGCTCCGGGTGTCGACCTCGTCCGTACGTTGGGTGGTATCGTATGGTTAAGTCAGGTCGAGCCGACAAGTCGGCGATTTCCCACAGCATTCCGTCCATTGCACCTCCGATAACGGCGCTAGGCGTTGCCAAGTATGCAGGGCTTCTCTCTGCGGGCATCTCTAACGAGATCCTGGTGACCGGATCGTTGCCGCGAGGCGAGACCACCCAAAACGTCACCTACTTCGTCGTCGACCAAGCTACGAAGACGATCGTTTCCCAGGTCATTCTGCCGGATGCGTCCGATCGCTTTAACGCGGTTGAGATGCGAGTGAAGGTCGGGCGCTATGTGAGCGCCTACGACATCGGCACCTTTAACGCGAACGGAGAGTTTACGGTTTGCCCGTTCCTGTCCGTCCGCAGTTCTCTGAATCTATCACCACCTGGCGGACCGAGCAGCGGATGATTTAACCGCGCTACGGGGAAGTCTGCATTTTGATTTTGGGTCGAGGCGGCACTCCGCGATCGGCGCGATGTGAATTGTTGTGAGCTAAAACAGGATCAATTTCATGGCCCACAAGTCAGAGCTTCTGTTCGTCGATCCATTCGTCCCCGATCTGAATACACTGCTGGAAAATCTGCGACCCGAGGTTCGGGCGGTCGTACTCGATTGCGAAAGGCCCGCGGCGAAGCAGATGGCGGAAGCGCTGAGTGGCGCTGAACGGCTGGACGCGATCCATGTTGTCGCGCATGGCGCACCGGGCCGGGTGGTCTTCAGTTCAGGAGAATGGTCGTCGGCGACGCTGGCAGGCGATAAGAGTGAGCTTGCAACGATCGGCCGAGCACTCAAGCAAGGCGGCGAGTTGCGCCTGTGGAGCTGTCGGACCGCGCTCACCGACGAAGGTGACCGTTTTCTTGAAGCGCTCGAGGATGTAACCGGCGCTGTTGTTCATGGGGCCAGCACCTTCATCGGTGCCGAAACGCTCGGGGGCAATTGGACGCTCGATTCCAGGAGCAACGACCGCTCGGCGGAGGCGCCGATGACCATGCTTGGCGCGCAAAGTTATGGAGGCTTGCTCGACGCTGTTTTGACTCTCAATGGTACGATCGGAAGCTCAGGTCAGCCCGTAGTCAACAACACATTCTATGTGGTTGATCTTAGCACTTTTTCAATTGTTTCCTCATTCCAACTCCCGTCAAAGGGGTTTGGCGCGGGCACGGGTAACGTCTCGGGCTTCAGCGTTGAAACGCTGCTTCCGAGTGCAACGGGAACCTACGGGGTATACTACAACTCCAACGGGAATAATTACATCTCGGTTGCAACCATCACGAACGGGGTGTTTTCGGCAGGTGGTACGGCGAACAATGATACGTTTACTTCGGGAAGCGTTTCCACCTCACTAGGAGCAACGGGCGCGACTGGTCCGACCGGAGCAACGGGCGCAACCGGCGCGACGGGAGCCAGCGGCGCAACAGGTGGGACCGGCGCCACGGGTTCGACAGGTGCTACTGGCGCGACCGGATCGACGGGTGCAACGGGAGCAACCGGCTCGACGGGAGCAACCGGCGCCACGGGTGCGACGGGCAATACCGGCGCCACAGGTGCGACTGGCGCGACCGGATCGACGGGCGCAACGGGAGCAACCGGCTCGACAGGTGCAACCGGCGCCACGGGTGCGACAGGTGACACCGGCGCAACCGGTGCCACAGGTGCGACCGGTGCTACGGGAGGTACCGGCGCAACCGGAGCCACAGGTTCGACTGGCGCCACGGGTGCAACGGGCGACACCGGCGCGACCGGAGCCACAGGATCAACCGGCGCAACCGGAGCCACAGGTGCGACCGGAGCTACGGGCGCGACGGGTGACACCGGCGCAACCGGTGCCACAGGCTCGACCGGCGCCACGGGCGCAACGGGTGACACCGGCGCAACCGGAGCGACGGGATCGACCGGTGCCACGGGTGCAACGGGCGACACCGGCGCAACCGGAGCCACGGGTGCAACAGGCGACACCGGTGCAACCGGAGCCACAGGCGCGACGGGCGACACCGGCGCAACCGGAGCCACAGGATCGACCGGCGCCACGGGCGCGACGGGTGACACCGGCGCGACCGGAGCCACAGGTGCGACGGGAGCCACGGGTGGGACGGGCGACACCGGCGCAACCGGAGCCACAGGTTCGACTGGCGCCACCGGTTCGACGGGTGCGACCGGCGCCACGGGTGCGACGGGCGACACCGGCGCAACGGGTGCGACTGGCGCCACGGGTGCAACGGGTGACACCGGCGCGACCGGAGCCACAGGTGCGACCGGCGCCACCGGTGCAACAGGCGACACCGGCGCAACCGGAGCCACGGGATCGACTGGAGCCACGGGTGCGACCGGTGACACCGGCGCAACCGGAGCTACAGGATCGACTGGTGCCACAGGTGCAACGGGTGCCACCGGTGCAACCGGAGCCACCGGATCGACCGGCGCCACGGGTGCAACAGGCGACACCGGCGCAACCGGAGCCACGGGTGCAACAGGCGACACCGGTGCAACCGGAGCCACAGGCGCCACGGGCGCAACCGGAGCCACAGGTTCGACCGGCGCCACGGGCGACACTGGCGCAACCGGAGCCACAGGATCGACCGGCGCCACGGGCGCGACGGGTGACACCGGCGCAACCGGAGCGACGGGCTCGACCGGCGCCACGGGATCGACCGGCGCGACGGGTGCAACGGGCGACACCGGCGCAACCGGAGCCACAGGATCGACCGGCGCAACGGGAGCTACGGGTGACACCGGCGCAACCGGAGCCACGGGATCGACCGGCGCCACGGGTGCAACGGGTGACACCGGCGCGACCGGAGCCACGGGTGCGACCGGTGACACCGGCGCAACCGGAGCTACAGGATCGACCGGTGCCACGGGCGCGACGGGTGACACCGGCGCAACCGGAGCCACAGGTTCGACCGGGGCAACGGGAGCAACAGGCTCGACTGGTGCCACAGGTGCAACGGGTGACACCGGCGCAACAGGATCGACCGGCGCCACGGGTGCAACGGGCGACACCGGTGCAACCGGAGCGACGGGCTCGACCGGCGCCACGGGTGCAACCGGCGACACCGGCGCGACAGGAGCCACAGGTGCGACGGGTGATACCGGCGCAACGGGAGCCACAGGTTCGACTGGCGCAACCGGAGCCACGGGCTCGACGGGTGCCACGGGCTCGACGGGAGCTACCGGAGCGACGGGTGCAACCGGTTCGACCGGTGCCACGGGCTCGACCGGAGCAACTGGTGCGACCGGCTCGACGGGTGCAACGGGAGCAACTGGTCGGACCGGCGCCACGGGTGCCACCGGCAACACCGGTGCAACGGGCTCGACCGGGGCCACGGGCGCAACCGGCTCGACCGGTGCGACTGGACGTACCGGCGCAACGGGTGCGACCGGACCAACAGGGCCTACCGGTCCGACGGGCCCGCAAGGCAACACTGGTGCAACTGGTCGTACTGGAGCAACGGGTGCGACGGGCTCAACAGGCGCCACCGGTTCGACGGGGGCAACCGGACGCACCGGCGCAACCGGATCGACCGGCGCCACGGGTGCGACAGGAGCAACGGGCTCGACCGGGGCCACGGGCACCACCGGCTCGACGGGGGCAACGGGAGCCACTGGCGCAACCGGAGCCACGGGCTCGACCGGTGCAACTGGAGCTACAGGTGCCAGCGGTGCGACGGGAGCTACCGGAGCGACTGGTGCAACCGGAGCAACGGGCTCGACCGGTGCCACAGGTGCCACCGGTTCGACGGGCGCGACCGGCTCGACGGGTGCAACGGGAGCTACTGGCGCAACTGGAGCGACGGGTGCCACCGGCTCGACGGGTGCAACCGGAGCAACGGGCTCGACCGGAGCGACAGGTGCCACCGGTTCAACGGGTGCAACGGGAGCGACGGGCTCGACCGGCTCGACTGGAGCAACGGGCTCGACCGGTGCCACCGGTTCGACAGGTGCAACGGGAGCTACTGGCGCGACCGGAGCCACCGGTTCGACGGGTGCGACCGGAGCAACGGGAGCGACCGGCTCGACTGGTGCAACCGGAGCAACGGGCTCGACAGGTGCCACCGGTTCGACGGGTGCAACCGGAGCTACGGGCTCGACCGGAGCAACGGGTGCCACCGGTTCGACGGGTGCAACCGGAGCCACTGGCGCAACCGGAGCGACGGGCGCGACCGGCTCGACGGGTGCAACGGGAGCAACGGGCTCGACCGGAGCGACGGGTACAACGGGCTCGACCGGAGCAACGGGTGCGACCGGCTCGACGGGGGCAACCGGAGCTACTGGTGCCACCGGGTCAACGGGAGCAACGGGCTCGACTGGAGCCACAGGTGCGACCGGCTCGACAGGAGCAACGGGAGCTACTGGCGCAACCGGAGTGACCGGTGCCACCGGTTCGACGGGAGCAACTGGCGCAACCGGCGCTACTGGTGCAACCGGTTCGACAGGTGCAACGGGAGCTACTGGCGCGACCGGAGCCACCGGTTCGACGGGTGCGACCGGAGCAACGGGAGCGACCGGCTCGACTGGTGCAACCGGAGCAACGGGTGCCACCGGCTCGACGGGAGCAACGGGCTCGACCGGAGCTACAGGTGCGACCGGCTCTACAGGAGCAACGGGAGCTACTGGCGCAACCGGAGTAACGGGTGCCACCGGTTCGACGGGAGCAACTGGCGCAACCGGAGCCACAGGTGCCACCGGCTCGACGGGAGCTACAGGAGCGACCGGGGATCCTGGTGCAACCGGAGCAACGGGCTCGACCGGAGCCACGGGTGCCACCGGTTCGACAGGTGCGACCGGAGCAACGGGCTCGACCGGAGCCACGGGTGCAACGGGCTCAACGGGCGCCACCGGATCGACGGGAGCCACCGGTTCGACCGGAGCCACCGGTTCGACCGGAGCAACAGGCTCGACGGGTGCAACCGGCCCGAAGGGGTCGACCGGAGCGACCGGCTCGACTGGTCCGCGTGGTCCGACGGGTCCGACCGGTAGTCACCGTCACCATGGTCATACCGGTCCGACGGGTCCAACGGGTGGCACGGCCGGAGCGACGGGCTCGACGGGAGGCGCCGGAGCGACTGGTGCTAGCGGTGCGACGAGTGCTGGTGGTGCGACGGGCTCGACAGGCTCGGCAGGTGCAACGGGAACGACTGGTCATCAAGATCAGTCATCGCTGACCACGACGATCAACTCCGACACGACCGTTGGAACGTTGAGTCCGGTGCTGCTGCGCTTGGAGGCTGCAGTTGCGGACCTGGCGCTTGCAATGGCTGGAGGTTCGATGAACGGCCAGCAGTTGCAAGCCGATCTCACGACGATCAAGAGCTTGGCCCAGACGCTGTTGTCCCGCATGGGCAACACAGATGGCGGCTCAGCTTTCGATCAGAGCCGTCCGGGCGGTGCAGGAACGATGGGTCAATTCGATCAATCAAATAGGCCCAACCTCAACCTGCCGAAACACGACTCTTAAGGTCGGCGGCTGACGAAGTGACGAACGAGGAAGCCATGGATCGCGCATCCCTGGCTTCCTCTCCGATCAAGGCCCGGAATAGCCGATGGTTGGCACTACCATGATCGACCGCCGACGCTTCCTCGCTCTCGTGGGCAGTGCGGCGGCTCTCTTGGTCGAGAGCAGAAGGTCTTTCGGGCGCGAGATCCCTCCGACAGAAAGCCTCCTGAGTGCTCCGATCGAATTGTCGGGCGATTGGCATGCAGCACCGAACGACGCGGTGATGCGTGTGCTCACCCGGATCCGCGAAATCGATCTGTCAGGACTGCGATTGCTGTCGGATCGGCAACCCAAGAAGCTACGTATCGAAAATCAGGGTGAAGGTGCGCCCGCGATCTGGCTGCATAGCGATCAACCTGACATGGCATCCATCATCGTGAACGTCGGCTATGCCGATTGGTGTAGACTCGCCTATCAATTCGGTCACGAGCTTGGGCATGTCTTGAGCAACAGCTGGCAGCTCTCCGCCAAGCCGCAACCTCCGACACAATGGCTCGAGGAGGTACTGGTGGAGACATTTTCGGTTCGCGGTCTGCGGCTGCTCGCCGGCAGTTGGGAGAGATCACCGCCATTTGCGGGAGACGCAGGTTTCGCGCGGGCCATTCGTCAATATGGCTCAGCGCTGCTGGACAAGTTCAAAGCGGACGATCTTTCACCGTCTGAGTGGTTCCGTACAAATCGGGCGAAGCTGGAAGTTAGATCTGGAAAGGAAGTTCCGTGGGGACCCGCGGTGGTCGGCATCCTGCAGATCTACGAGGACGTCAAAGCAGGGAAACCAACCTGTCTCGATGATTTGGGAGCCTTGAACCGCTGGCCGGAGCGGACATCCGTTCCGATCGAGCGTTACCTGGATTTGTGGACGGAAAGCTGTGTTGCGATTGGTTCCACCGGCGAATTGCCGGCCCGGCTACGACAACTGTTCGCGATCGCGTGAGATGTCGGTGGGCAGGGTCGCAATCGCATCAACCACGTGCAGGGATTTCGGTGTCGCGGCCTGTCGAATTCGTCTAGATTGCCGCGAGATAGTGAAGAATTTTATTCTGTTATTGATTTTGGAGGGTGACCGTGGACCCGCATAGGGGAGCCTTTGGGGAGCCTGGGCCCGACAAGTATGTCCGCTTGCTGCGGAAGGCCATTGACGACCTTCATGCGAGCGATGAGGCGTCGCGCAATGCGCTTTACAGCCGGGCACGCACCTTGTTGGACAGCCGGCTAGCCGCCAGAAAAGATCTATCGCAGGCCGAAATCGACAATGAGAAGTTTGATTTCGACGAGGCGATGTGGCGCGTCGAGGGGCAGGTCCACCTCTGCGCAACGGCACCGGTCAGAACTCAGTCGGGTGTGCACGGCGACCTGCACATCATTCCTGCGCGGGAAAGCGACAGATCGCAGCTGGTGGCATCACCCGACGTCGTGCATCCGCGTGTCGCCAAAGGGCCGACCAAATCGCGACGTGCTTCCTCGCCGACGGCGAAAGCGCAATTCACAAGGCGATGGTCCGGTCAGTTGCGCGCATCCCTGGATCTCGCCCATCGGGGCTCCGAATTATTGACTGATCTCGGTGTCCGCGCGCGTGTCTCCGTGCAACGGGCCCGCGCTGAGTTTGCCGCAAAGGCTCAATCCAAACGGCAGGCCGTCTCAGCCGAGCGGAAGTCAAGCGATCTTGCTTCGCAGCAGGGGCATTCGATCGACCGCCTGGAGGCGCAACGCAGCCCGCAATATCAGGCGCGATTGCAAGCGGTTGTCCAGGTCGCGCGTCATCACGGCGTCGAGCTCGATGTCGCCGAGTTGAGAACTGGTGAATCCGATATCTATCCATCGGCTGCGGCGCTCTCGGCCTGGGCGCAGAATGCGGGCCTATGGTCCCGCGCGGTGCGAACCAGCTGGCGCCTATTGCTCGGGATGAGCGAAGGCGGGCCCGTCATCTTACTGTTTGCCGACGGTAGCGCCGCGCTCATGGTTGGTGCGAACGCCGATCAGAATATCGTTATGCTGAAGGATCCAGGCGCCTCCGCGGACGGAGCCGTACCCGTCGACGAGTTGCGCCTTTCCCAGGTGTGGAACGGTGAGGCCATCCTGGTGCGCGCGAGCCGAAGCCGCGCCGCTGCCGACGCGCCGTTTGACCTGCGCTGGCTCTTCGATCTCGTTCTGCACGAAAGGCGCTTGTTGCGGGACATCGGAATCGCCTCGCTCACCATCAGCTTCCTGACCATTTTCCCACCGCTGCTGGTGATGACGATGGTGAACAAGGTCCTGCAATTCCACAGTACGTCCACCTTGGTCATGCTTGCCGCCGTCATGGCGGTCGTAATCGTCTATGAAGCCCTCTTGGGGCACGCGCGACGTCATATCATTGCAGTCGTCGGCGCCAGGCTTGACGCAAAACTCAATCTGCACGTCTTCAATCGGCTGCTTCGCCTGCCGCTCGATTACTTCGAGCGTCATCCTGCGGGTGAAACGATGTACCGTATCGCGCAGGTCTATCGCGTTCGCGAATTTCTGACCGGCCGCCTTCTGACGACCTTTCTCGACCTGATGACGCTTTGCGTGCTGCTCCCGTTCCTGTTCTATCTCAGCCCGATCCTGGCGAGCATTGTGCTCGGCTGTGCCGGCGCAATCTTGCTGATCATCATCGCATTCCTGAAGCCGATGCGAGAGATGTACGGACGGGTCACCACGGCCGAGACGTGGAAGTCGGCAACGCTCGGCGAGACGATCGTGGGTATCAAGACGGTCAAGGCTTTGGCTCTCGAGCCACAACGTCGCGCCCTTTGGGACGAGCGGATTGCAGAGGCCGGAAAATGGCGATTGGAATTTGGCCGTCTGTCGAACTGGCCGCAGACTCTGGTTACTCCGATCGAGCGCTTTATGGTGCTCGGCACGACCATGCTTGGTGCGTATCTCGCGATGCACGACTCGTCAGGCTACATGGTGGGCGGATTGTTCGCGTTCCTGATGCTGAGCGCGCGGGTTGCCCAGCCACTCGTTGGGATGGCGCGGTTGATCGAGGACTATGAGGAGGTCGGGGCAGCGATCGGAGAGGCAAGCTCCGTGCTCAATCGGCCAGCCGAGAGCAGCGCGCGAGCGGCGGGCTTGAGACCGAAGTTCGCAGGCGAGATAGCCTTCCAGGACGTCAGCTTCACGTACCTCAACACAACCGTCCCAGCGCTCGACAGGGTCAGCTTCTCGGTTCCGGCCGGTTCGACGTTAGGGATCGTCGGTCGCAGCGGATCGGGCAAGTCGACGGTTACGCGCCTACTGCAGGGAATCAATCGTGATTATAAGGGATTTGTGAAGATCGATGGCGCCGACCTGCGCGATGTTGATCTGCGTCACCTTCGGCAGAGCCTCGGTGTCGTCTTGCAGGAGAACTTCCTGTTTCGTGGCTCCATCAGAGATAACATTATCGCTGGTCGACCGGGCCTGACGCTGTCGGATGCTGTCTATGCGGCAAGGCTCGCTGGCGCTGAGGAATTCATCGAGCGGATGCCCAATGGCTTCGAGACTTACATCGAGGAAGGATCTCCAAACCTGTCTGGCGGACAACGGCAGCGGTTGGCGATCGCGCGAGCGCTCATCACGGATCCGCGCATCCTGGTGCTGGACGAAGCGACCAGTGCGCTCGATCCCGAAAGCGAAGCCGTCGTGACAGGCAACCTCGAACGGATCGCGAGCGGACGGACGATGATCATCGTTTCGCACCGGCTGTCGTCGTTGGTTGGCTGCGATCAGATTTTGGTTCTAGATCAGGGTAAGATCGTTGATTGCGGCGCGCACAATGTTTTGGTCGAGCGTTGCGCGATCTATCGACAGCTTTGGAGTCAGCAAAACCGCCATAGCGAACCGACGCGCCAGTCCGTTACTCCGAAGCTGGTCTCGGGCGGAGCGAACGAACCATGAGCGAAGTCCAGGCCAATTTGCTGCCACTGCCGTTCAAGTCGAAGAAGAGCGACCCGACGTTGCCGGTGATTCTTGAGTTCCAGCAACCGTCAACGGCGATCATCAACGCTCCTGTACCCCGCGCGGCCCGTGGCACGATCTGGATCGTCTCCAGCATGGTCGCTGCTCTGGTCCTTGTTGCGGGAGTATTACCTGTCGATCAGGTCATCACTGCGCGCGGCCTGGTGGTCTCGCAATCTTCCACCATCCTCGTACAGCCGCTGGAAACGGCAATCGTTCGTTCGATTGACGTAAGCGAAGGCCAGCATGTGCGGGCGGGCGATGTGCTGGCGCGTCTCGATCCGACCTTCGCCGAAGCAGATCGAATGGCCCTCGAGGGGCAGCTGAACAGCCTTGAGCCCGAACTCGCGCGTCTGCGTGCCGAGGCAGATGGCCAGCCGTTTACATACTCCAGCAGCGATCCAAACTGGGTCCTGCAGGCTTCGATTTTCAGTCATCGCAAAGCGCAGTTCGACTCCAAGATCGAAAACTATGAGCACCGACTTCAGGAACTGAACTCCGTAATAGCGAGATCGGAATCCGATGCCGTCGGCTACCGCGAGCGCCTCGGCGTGGCTCAGAGCATCGAGGATATGCGCAAGCAGTTGGAGGCGACCCAAACCGGTAGCCGGCTGAACTCGCTGATCGCCAAGGATACACGCGTTGAAATGCAGCGGTCGCTTTCCAACGCGGTCGCTACCGGAGAGGGCGCGAAGCGCGATCAGTCGGCGCTTGCTTCGGACCGCGACGCATACGTCCGCGGCTGGAAGGCGGAAGCTTCGCAAAAGTTGCAGGAGATCAGTGTCAAGGCAGCCGACACGCGGGAGCTACTTACCAAGGCTAACCTGAGACGCAAATTGGTCGAGATCCGCGCCGGGCTCGATGCGATCGTGCAATCCGTCGCAAAGGTCTCGGTGGGTTCCGTCATGCAGTCGGGGCAGCAATTCATTACGCTCGTGCCGGCGGACGCGCCACTTGAGGTCGAGGCCAACATTGCGGGCAAAGATAACGGCTTCGTGCATGTCAAGGATCCCGTGTCCGTCAAGTTCGACACGTTTCCATTCTCCCAGTACGGGATGGCCGAGGGAGTCGTACGTATCGTTAGCCCGGATAGCTTCAATGCTCAGGTTGAGGCGCGCAATCCTACCAGTGCCATTCCGACGACGAACCTGGAGCCGTTTTACCGCACTCGGATCAGTATTGATCGGGTGGCCCTGCACGGCGTGCCGGCCGGTTTCCAACTCACGCCAGGCATGCCCGTAACCGCCGATATTAAGGTTGGTCAGCGGACCGTGCTAACGTACATGCTCGGCCTGATGCTTCCGGTGACGCAGGAGGCGTTGCGCGAGCCGTGAGCGATTTGGCTCTGCATTGCTGACGGATGGAGCCTTCGGGAAATGCTCTTTGATCGCTTGATCGGAAAGGCGTCGCCCGAAACGGGGCTGCGCCGAGCGGTCGCTCTTATCGAGAAAGAGCGGTTTGCTGAAGCGCTGCCGCAGTTGGCCCGAATGGCCGAAGCCGGCAGCGCGGAAGCTGCGTATCATATCGGAAGGCTTTACCTTCAAGGCGCCGGCGTACCGTTCAGTCGGACGGAGAGCGCGCGCTGGTTGGAACGCGCGGCGTTGAATGGCAATGTCGAAGCGCAGTCCCTGCTGGCATCACTCATGCTCCAGGGGCTCGGCTCGCAAGCGCGAGAAGACCACGGCGACGCCGCAGCGCGACTATTTTCGCAGGACAGCACGGCAACGCCAGATTTCGATGCTGCGCTGAAATGGGCTCGCATGGCGGCTGACGCCGGGTCTCCTGACGGGCAGGCTCTGCTCGCTTACATTCTGACCTATGGTCCGCCACCGCTCAGAGACCAGATACAGGCGAGAGAATGGTATCGCCGGTCCGCCGCCTCAGGCTGCGCCCAAGGACAGTTGGGATTTGCGTTGTCGCTCGCTGGAGACCCGAACCGGGCCGCTCACAAGGACGAGGTCGTCGAAAACATGCGAGCAGCGGCGGCCGCTGAAATTCCTACGGCTGTCTTTATGCTGGGTGTGCTCACCGAAGGAGGGATCAGCGGCAAACACGATCCGACAGCAACCGCCGAACTTTACCGCAAAGCTGCTGAGCTGGGACACCGCGGTGCGCAGATAAAATGGGGGATGATGCTGATTGAAGGTAAAGTCGTTGCCAGGGATTTGGTGTTGGGCGAGACTTGGCTTCGTCGTGCTGCCCTGGCGGGGGATGCTCGTGCTGCGGAACTGGTCGGCAACCTTTATGCCAAGGGCGGAGCATTGCCGCCGAATTATTTGGAAGCGGCAAATTGGTATCGTCGAGCGGCGGAGGGTGGCAACGCGGCGGCTGCTCGGGCGTTGAGTTCGTTCTACATGACCGGAGCCGGAGTACCTCAGGACAACCATGAAGCGGCCCGCTGGTTGCGTATCGCTGCCGAGGCCGGAAATCTGGATGCTCAGGTCGACGTCGGAAATGACTTGCTGGAACGAGCGGCCAGTGAAGAGGAACGTCCGCCGGTCGCGGATTGGTTCATGCAGACAGCGCAGCGCGGCAATCTCGTCGCCGCGTTCAATCTTGGCGTTTGTCTTCTCCAGGGCATAGGCGTCGAGCGCAACGAACAGCAGGCGGCGGTCTGGTTGCGGCGTGCGGCGGACGGAGTTCCAGAGGCGCAGTATATGGTCGGTCGTCTTGTTGCCGATGGGCGTGGTGTGCCGGCCGATCCGAAAGCGGCACGGGGCTGGTTTGCGCGCGCGGCGGAGGGAGGGATCACCGATGCGCAGGTTGCTCTGGCCGAGATGCTTGTGAACGGTCGCGGGGGCCCGCAGGACGCTCCTGCCGCGCTCAAATTATGCGAACAGGCCGCCGCCAACGGACACGCCGGGGCAATGTTTGCGCTCGGTGCGATATATAGCGGCGGCCACGCCATTCCCGTCGATCGAGCCAAAGCCGAGCATTGGTTTCGGGCGGCCGCAGAACGCGGTCATGGTCAAGCTCAACTCATGCTCGGGCGCTATCTGCGAAGCGGGGCCGCGGGGCACAGCGACCTCAAGCAAGCGAGCCACTGGTTGGAGATGGCTGCCGCTCAAGGCATTGCCGACGCAGACGCAGAACTGGCGGAACTGACAAGAACTGCGTCAAGATGATGTTACGCTCGCGCCGGTCGTAAAGTTCGATCATATCCAGGCTGGATCCCGCGGAAAAGCAATGGTTGGCAGCGGTTTATCCTCGAGGTCGAAAAGGGCATCGGTTGCGACTGAACACCGACTTGCACCAAGCGCGGGCTTATCCTTGAAGGGGGACGCCGAAATAAAGCATTCTGCGGTATTCACTAACGCTATTTCATTCAGCGGAAAGCGCATTATCGCGCAGCGCGCGTTGGCGTAGTATAAAATACAGATTAGACAAGAGATCAGACCTTGCATCTGATGCGGTAGTTCGGCTCAAAAAGTGTGGGAGTGCTCGATGGAGCGAGTAGCTGCAAGACACCTGCACTGGATTGGCTTTCTTCAACTTTCCAAGTCAGACGGCGTAGTCGTTCACGAAGGCAGAAATAGCCGCGGCACTTACTGGATCGATGGAAAAGTCCTACGTGTGCTGTGGGAGCGGTTCGGATCTGACAGCTTCACGAAGGTCGGTGAGGTGTGGGTGGACCAGAGGCTGCTCGATCAGACGATGCGAATTCAAGACATCAAAGTTGTCGACGCGTTTGGTGCTCGTTACCTGGCGAACCGGATCAGCGTAATTGTGCCTGAAGCAGGCGCTGAGATTGAACTGCGTCTATGTACGAGCGACCTGCTTGCATTCCGCCAGATATTCATCGATTCCGAATACAGCTTGAAAGATCTACCCGCATCGGCGTCTACTATCATTGATCTTGGAGCCAATATTGGCTTAGCGACACTTTATTTTGTAGCGCGCTATCCGCGGGCCACAGTGTTGGCAGTCGAGCCAGAATTGGAGAACTTCAGGCTTCTCGTACGCAACACGCAGATACTCGGTACCCGCGTTCATCGCTGTCAAGCCGCTGCATGGACACATGATGGACACGTCTGTTTGCGGACCGAAGACGAAACAAACTCTCCACTCGATTCATGGGGTGTCCAGGTCACCACCACACCACGACCCAGCGACAAGCAAGTGCCGTGCTACCGGCTCTCCACGCTGATCGAAATTGCCGGTTTCTCGCATGTTGACATTCTCAAGATTGATATTGAGGGCGCTGAACTCGAATTGTTTGCGCAGGCAGCAGATGATTGTCTGGCAAGAATTCAAGCGATCATTATTGAGACGCATGATAGATTTCGGCCTGGCAGTGAAGCCACGGTTCGCCGCGCGTTGGCCCCCTTTTTTGATGAGCGCCAAGGCCGAGGTGAGAATCTTCTTTTCGTACGGAAGGCGGCGTGATGGCTTTCACAGCGTTCGTGACGCGCTACGTAGATAAGCCGCTAATCTCGTTCTAACGGAATCATTTGTTTCAATAAGCCGCTTTCCTTCACATCGGCAGGTCAAGGTCAGCTTAGAAGCTCTTGAAGCCGATCGGGCAAGGCTGGCGAAGCCTGCAGTTTTTTGCAGCTGTCCTTCCAAGCCTCTAGATATTGCTCGAGGGGGATAGCGCTGCGGCTATCCCATCGGTTTAGCGCGCCGAGTGCTTCCATGGTGGCCGGGTTGCGCTCGTATTCTTCGAGGATGAATAGCGATGCCGCTTGTGCAAACGCGTTGAGGCAGGGGTCTGCCTCCAACGCGGCACGATGCTGCCTGAACCAGGCGTTGAGATTCTTTGAATTACCTTGTTCAGCCGCCAATTTTCCGTAGCGCTCGACAGCATTTTGTCGATAGACCGCAACGGCGGCGCCAAAACCACTATCATCCTTGAACGGAGGATCGCGAGACCAGTTGTCCGCCAACAGGGAGAGGCCTCGCAACGTAAACGCTTCTACCAGGGCCTCCTCCAGCCATTGGCTGGGTGCTGCAGGCTTAGCATCCGGCCGCCATGAGTTGGATGTAACGTGTCCCAACTCGTGACCAAACTGATAGGCGAGCCTCGACCAATCCCGTTCCCCAATGTCGACGACAATCCAGGCAAGGTCGGTTGAGTCGTTGTGAAGCCAGACCGCGGGAGGGCCGCTGGTGCGTTCCTCAACGCGAAGGCGGTTGGGTTGGTCGTTTGAAACAAGGCGGAAACCATCAAGGCAAGCAGCACGCATCCGCTCAACGACCTGCAGAGCCGCATGCGGGATCATGCGACCCCAGTCGCCGGCGAGTTCGATTGGAGCGGTGCGGAGATCCGCTAGATAACCCGAAGACATGCAGCATTATCCTTCCGACGATCAAAAATTGAGCCTTATGCTAATTACACAATGTTATTGTGATCAGAGCAATCCGCATGTCGTCCCTTTTTGTGCGGCGGCTAGCCAGCAGCTGTGCGTGTACATCCCGCTTCAACGAATACTTCGTTGGTTTATCTCTGCAACGGCTTCTTCGCAAAGGTCAGACGGAGAAGCTATTCCCGTACTTCCCCAAACTATCGTTCTGAAGCTATTGGAGGCTGAGGCTGTACGCACGACTTGCTAAGTCCAGCTCTGGCGAAAAATGGTGGGACATGATGCCGGAAGGTAGTCTTGGATCCAGAGCCGTGGGTTTCTTGCAAATCACGGCAAGCGACACTTCTTGATCTCCCTTATGAGCAGCAGTCGTCGGGATTGCGCTGCATTGAGCAGGCCCTCGAACAAGACAAAGGCCTCGCGCGCCTGGATGTAGACATCGGTGTTGATGGAATGCTGGTCGAAACCGTACGACGCGAGACGCGCCTCGATTTCGGTTGTGGCAACAGGATCGAGCCGCCAACTCAGCGCGTTTTGTCTGGTGTAGCGCTCGGCCTCGTCTTCGAACTCAGGCGCGATCCCGGTCATGTCGATATGGCGTAAGGCGGCCTCAATCGCCTTTTGCCGATAGGTCGCGAGCAGACGGTGGCGCAGGACGCGGTAACGCTGGATCTCCCAAGAGAGTTCTACGACGTCGATCGCGAGCAGCCACTCGACGGCAGAATGCGGCGCCAAATCAGCGAAGATCGCTGCGCGGAGCGCGTGATAATGGTCTAGGCGTTCACCAGGGAGCAGAAGGGGAGGTGGGGCAAACACCTCAAGCGCGACCGGCAACGTTGTTGTTGCGGGCAACTCATGCGCAGTTTGAAATGGTCCATTCATCGCGAGGGAACCTCCGGCTCAAAGCGGGAGGGAGCGGCCGTGCCGACCATGGCCGCGCTGATCGGGCTGTGGATCGGGCTTGCCGTCCACAAGTCATGGGCCAGCCGCAAGGGATCAATCTTCAAGGCCGCCCACCAGGCCCGTTCGTTGCCGTGTCGATGCAGCTCGTGGTGATGGGCGCGACACAACGGAACGGTGTACTCGTCGCTGACCTTGCGGCCGAGAGCCCTGGGTTGGGCGAACTTCAAATGGTGGGCATCGGTAGGCGATTGCCGGCAAATGAGGCAGCATTGTTCTCGGACAAACATGAGGTGCGCCTTGCTGCGCCTGCGGGGCAACTCCTTGGGATGCGCCAATCCGGCCGCAGGCGCATCTGTCAGGGGGGCCGGTACCGCGGCATCCGTGGCTGCGTAAGGCTGCGGGGGCTGCTCTGGCGCTTGGTCTAAGGCGGGTGCCTGTTCGACCATCCCGGCTTCGTCGGATTCCTGAAGCTTGGTCAGATAGGCGACCTCGACGAGCTGGGCGTCCGGCTCCAAGAGGGTGTTCTTGAGCGGAAGGCTGACCTTTGCCCAGGCGAGTAGGTCATCGCCGGGAGGCAGGACCGCGAGCTGGCTCAACAGCCGCACCCGAAGCTCGGCCGACCGTGTTGGATCCAGCATCGGCGCGCGGTTGAGAACGCCCTTGGAGGGGCGGGCCTTCGCGCCAGCGGGTGCTTGCGGCGCCGCGGCCGGCGGGCCCGCCACCGCGTCGGGGGCGTCGAGATCATCCTCGCCGGCAATTCCGACCAGGGCGAAGAGGGCATAGCGGCGCGCATAAGTGAGCGCCGCTCCCATGCGGTGCGGCGCCTCGACGTCTTTGACGGTGCAGACCGGCAAGTCCGAGCAAATCCATTCCCCGGAGGCATGAGCGAGCAGGGTGGTGAGGTGGATGTGGCCCGTAGTAGTCTCGATTCGGGTAGTCTGTATGGTCGCGATCTCCTGCCGGCTTAGGGTCTTGCGCACGATGTCGAGGCCTGCGGCGAGCGACGCGTAGCGGAAGGTCCGATCGTCATCGCGCAGGAAGGGCGAGCGGATTATGGCGATCAGGGTCTTTTCCGGGTTGGTCAGTTCGGCCTGCGCTCTGGCGAGCGCGGCTGCGATCGTGCCGATATGCTCACTTGCCTGATGCATCGACGATCTCCACCTCGAGCGAGCCAAAGCTGATGGCGCCGGATTTCGCCCGCTTGGCACGAATGCCGCAGCCGAACGCTTCCTTGGCATCCTCCGGCACCAGCTTTTTCAATTCGGCCTTCGCCCGTTCGTGGTCGCCGTGTGCGACGAGGGTGCGGAGGTAACTCGCTGCACATTCGGCCCACAGGTTGGAGGCGGTCATGTCCACGACCTTGACGGCCGCTAGCCGCGGGCGCGGCGCCTCGCTCCCGAAAAGGACCGGCGGCTCGCCGGTTCGCACGCAGCGCCAGAACTTCTTCTCCGCGGTCAGCAGAAGGTGCTGGTAGAGCGGGTCGGCATGCACGATAATCTCGATCCATTTGCCGCCTCCGGTGATCACCGAGAGCACCGCCGACCTTGCCGCAATCACCCACATGTTGTGCTGCAGCTGCGCCATGTGCTTTTCGGCTGCTGCTTCCTCACTAAAGGCCCATGGCAGCATGAACTTTGCTTCGAACACCGCGCCGGTCTGTTCGACGATACCGTCGAGCGTTGCCGCCATCCATGCATGGACGGGGTGACGCACGCGCTTCTGGATGTCTTTGATGGTTTGGCCACTGTTGCGCTGATACCAGCCGCGATTGAGTTCTTCCGTGGCGGTGCCGAGCTGGACGATAAGATTGTTGGACAAGTCTTCCGGCTCGCTCTCGCCGCGTTTTTGGCGCCATAGGCGGATCAGATCCGCCTCATCATTGCCCATGATGACACGGGCATCCGAGCCGCCAATGAAATGACGACGATCAGCAGGGTTGAACTTGACGAGCTGAAATCGTGGCTCTGTTGCGCCACCGGTCGGAATAGCACTCACCGGTATCTCCCGTTATGAACAGCGCGGCGATGGTTGCCGCACTGCGCAAACCCCGCGGGATGCGAGGTGAGATAACGGGGCCGTTTCTGCGCCCGGTCGACTCAGTAACGCTCCGTTTGCCGCGGAACGCCAGTCCTTTCTGCAGCAACAATCTTGCTCTTTTGCCAGCCAGAGCTTGATGCGGATAGCGAACGGAGCAAGGTGGCGAGCGTGATGGCAACGCGGAGAATAGGGCATGGCGTCAGTTCGACAAATCGAAGCCAATCGGAGAAATGCCAAGCACAGCACGGGCCCGAAGACAGTCCAGGGAAAGGCCCGATCATGCGGGAATGCGCTCCGTCACGGATTGTCGCGCTCAATGGCGTATGAGAGCACGGGGACTGACGCGTTAGCGAAGGCTCTTCTCAATCGCTTGGAGCAAGAAGCGCTGGCGTTCGAGCCGGCCGTCATCGTGGGCCAGGAGGAGCTCGCCCGCGTCCGCTTGGCTCGCTACGAATTGCTCGCCGCATTCCTGATGTGCCCGAGCGCGGCGATAGCAAAACGGATTCGCGGCCTTGCGCGTTACGAATGCACGGCGTTTACAAAGCAGAAGCGGGTCATCCGGGCCAGCAGGATCAGCAGAGCGCGCGCAGAAACAGAGCGTTCTTGCAGCGAGGCATAAAGGACCTCGACATTGAACTCTTTTAAACGACTAACCGCGGGTTTCATGTAAACACGTAATCGTGGTGTCCATCAAATCGGAAGCAGCTCAAAGTGGTGCGTCGAGACGAACGCATCGATAAGATCCGCGTTTACCTCAACGGCGTGAAAAAGGGTTCGAACGCTTCGCCAGGATCGACGGTTTTTTCAATGCCTCGCAGGTTCTCAACGTTGGCTTCAGTCAAGCATCAAGCCTCGGATGAATTGATCACGTCCGATTCTCGCGGTGGTCCGGTTGTTGTTGATTCAGTCAATTCAAGGATATAGTAAATCTGCAAATACTCGCGGAAGTTACCGATCCGGACTCGCTCCAATCAACAGAGCGGCCGGCAGCCCTCATGGCGCAAAAGTAGTAGCGCCGCGGCAATTTGCGAATCCTAGGACGCGGACTCATTAAGGCGCAGCCATAGCCGGATTGACGCGAGTTGAACGAATGCGAGGTAGTTGGCGGCGAGCCTATCGTAGCGCGTCGCCACCCGACGACATTGTTTGATCCTGTTGAAGAACCGCTCGACCTGGCTGCGAGCACGATAGAGACAGGGGCTGAAGCAGATCGGATCGCTGCGATTGCTTTTCGGCAGGATGTTGGCCCACGCGCCCTTCTTCATGGCAAGCTCCCTGATCCAGTCCGCCTCATAGCCACGGTCGGCAAGCAGCATTGACCCGAATTTCAGACGAGACATCAGTTTTCCGGCGAGTCGAACGTCGTGGGCCTCACCCTGGCTCAACGCCAGCCGTACCGGCAGACCAGTGCCATCGACCACCGCATGGATTTTGCTCGTCAAGCCGCCGCGGGACCTTCCCATCGATTGGCGCTGGTTCCTTGTGATTCAGGCTCCATGCTGATGCACGCGGACAATGGAGGTGTCGATCATCTGGACAGCGGCATCATGGGCAGTGGCAAGCGCTTCTATGATGCGGCCCCAAACATTGGCCCGCCGCCACCTAACGAAACGGTTGTAGCAAGTGGTGTATGGGCCAAACGCCGTCGGCAGATCACGCCAGGGTGCTCCTGATCGGAGGACCCAGAAGATGCCATTCAGGACCCGTCTGTCGTTCACCCGAGGAACGCCACGCGGCTTGTTCGGCAGCATCGGCTTGATGGCGGTCCATTCATGGTCGGCGAGTTCGTAGCGCATGATTCGGGTCCCCAGTTCGGGAGCTTGAATCACGGCAGTCCGGCCAAACGCAACTCTCCTGGCCCGCTCTTGGTACGGCGCTTACAGACAGGAGCGGACATCAACCAGTCCTCAATCCCTGCCAAATGCGTCGAAAATGACCCATCTGCGACATTAGCCCGAAATCGGGAGCGCAACTCCCTACCAAGGTGTTATCCTTTCGTATCGAGCACAGATCGGATGGGAGGTCCTCGACATGAGGCGAATTTTTGTGGCTGTGACGGCGGCGATGATATTCGCGACTCTGCCGATCACAGCACGAGGTGCGCCCTGCCTCGTGGTGACACTGACCGGCACCCAAGGTGGGCCAACAGTGTTCAACGGTCAGGCCGGTGCTGGAACATTGGTGAGCTATGGTGATGACGGTAACGGCTGCGCAGCCGTTAGGCTCCAATTCGACGCCGGTCGTGGCACGAGCATGCGGCTTTCGCAGATCAACGTGATCCCGGTTCAACTCAGTGCAATCTTCCTGACGCATATCCATGGTGACCACACCGAAGGACTGCCCGACGTGCTGGCTTTGCGTTGGTACCTTAAGGGCCCAAAGGTCGACGTCGTATGCAGCGCAGACACGGCTACGCCGTCCGGGTCAGTCAACAGTTGCCGAAACTACATCACTCATATCGCCGATGCATTTATTGGGTCGGGTGAAGTCGCCGAGCGGCTATCTGAGGATCGCGAGCGCCTTGCGGGCGGACCGGCAGAATTGGCCAATGTGCTGACTTTCGAGCCGAAGGAGGAGCCCAAACTCGTTTGGACATCAGGCGACGTAAAAGTTAGTGCCATCCGTTCAACGCACATCGCGGGGCATGCGTCCTATCGCGTAGATACACCGGCAGGCAGTGTCGTTATCGGCGGCGACGCGAGCAACGACACGCCGGCTCCGCCCCGATCCCACTCTACGTCAGATTAGGTCGAACGGTTGGCCCAGGGAACCGATGTCATCGTACATTCGGCGATACATCCGGTGCTGGGTCCGGACCGGGGCAGCGGCTTTCCCGCGCCGACCTTCTATCGGCAGAGCCTAGCCACTGACCTTGGCGCAATGGCACAGCGAGTGGGCGCAAAGTACTTGATGTTGACTCACCTTGCCCCCTCGCTCGGCACTGCAGGGCACAACCGCTGGTCTGTGCCGGGCGGCCCTCTCTCGGAGGCAGATTACCGCAGGGCCGTTGAAGAAAGCGGCTATACAGGCAAGACCATCGTGGGCACCGACCTGACCACACTTCGGTTGCCGCCGCAGTGAATCTCATAAGCCGATGTCCAGCGATCTGCTCGATGTCGCCTATTGGCCCGTGGCTGACCTCAACCCAGTTCGCGGCGATGTCGGCTTCTGAGAGATGACCCGACCAAGGGCACGCTGGCTGCCGAGGGCAGCCTTTGACCCAAAGCGGATAATCCGTGTCATCTCTCGGCGGATTTCTTAGGGATTGGCAAATAATCCTGACGGACGAGCCTGAGCCGGTATCAGGAGATTGATGGATGCAAAACGCGACAGTGGCCGCGATTGTTTACGAGCTTCTGTTCGAGGTCTATCGAAAGATGGAACTCGATCGAAAGGGCGGGCTGCTCCAATCCTTTCCTGATGAGCATGGCACGCCACGCGAGGCATTCTTCCATGAATTTATGAATACTTGGGAGTGGCTCGCCGGCACGCTGGAGGAAATCGGCATTCTAAAGCTTCTCCAACCAACTTCTGGTCTCTGGGGACCGAATTTCTACCCAGTGATTGGCTTGGACGAGTGCGCGGTGACGGATTTTTCAAGGTTCGAGACCTTCGACAATTATTGTGTCGCGATGAACTCTTTTGAAATGCTGCATAGTCATTTTGAATTTCGTGGGCAAGTCGATCTCAGCATTCGGTCGCCACGTTTCCTCGAAGCCGTCGCGTCCCAAGATGATATTTTTCTGGTCGAGGATGACGGCGAAGTCAGGTTTGATCGGGCGCGCTTCAACGCGAAAGTCATGACGCGGTGGGACGAACTAGAGGTTCGCCGCGTTCATCTCAAGAGCGGCGCTTAGTTTTTGAAGCGAAGACGTTCTGCAATAGCAGCAGACTGAAGGAATGTCCGGTTCTGGCCCATCGCTGCCGCATCCATCTGCCAAGGATACGTCGGCTGTCAGGGGTAGGCCGGACCTAACTTAAAACCGAACCAATCGCGATTGACCCACACCGGCTTCTCGGGCCGGCTGCCATGGTTCCTCACCATTTTCGCTTTGCGTTTGCCAACCTCAATCTCGGAGAGTTCAATGCTTTCAGCCCGGCGTCATTCCCTTCGCTTTAATGATGGCGCTTGCTTCTGGCGACTTGAGATACTCGAGCAGCGCTTTTGCGGCATCTCCTTGCTTTGTGTCCGCGGCAACGGCACCCGTAAAGACAACTTCCTGCTGCAGGTCCGCAGGGAATGGGCCGACGACGTCTAGTCCAGGGGCGGTGAGCACATTTAGCAAGAACACGCCTAGCTCAGCTTCGCCCTGTTCAACTGCCGCAACGATTTCGGCTGGTGCCGCCTTTGCCTGAAGCTTGCCCTTGATTGCCACGGCGACACCAAGTCGCTCGAATGCTTTCATCACTTGCGCACCTGCGGCGCTTGCCGGCAGTGTCGCAATCGACCGTGCTTCGAGCAGCGTAGCCTTAAACACGTCAGGTGTGCCGATGTTGGGCTTCGGAGCGCCAGCTCGCACCGCAACACCGAGGCCGACGCGCGCAACATCGGATGTAGTGCCGGCGGCGAAATTTGCTCGTGCTCCTGCGTCCTGCATCACCTCGACCGGCACGACGCCGACGTCAAACGCCTTTCCCGACGTCGCCTCCTTGATCAAATTTGGGGTGGTGCCGAAGAAAATGTCGAGCTTGAGTCCAGAGACCTGTTCGAACTTTGGTTTCACCTCGGCCCACACCGCGGTCATCGCGCCGCCCGCCAGAACGCGCAGCTCGGCTGCCTGACCCTTTTCACCCAGAAATGTAACAAAGACTGACGCGAGGAATGCCGCGCGCGCAAAACTCAACACAGTCATGATTTGCTCCCCACACGAGTTCACGCAGTTTAGCAGTTCCGACTGATCAGTGCCAATTGCCTGCGTGCATGCAGCGAGTCGCCCGGAGGTCCGCAAATGGCCCATCGCGACATATTGCGCCGCCGCCCGAAGTCGGTCGCTATAGGGGCAAAGCAGACATTGCTTAGTCGCCTCACGTCGCCGGGTTTATGGGTACACGGCCTAGTGACGAAATTCCGGAAAAAGCCGTAACCTGCTCAGTACTGGAGGTTGGCCGCCCCAGCCTCCAGCTTAGTCCCGGTGGCCCCAACTCAACCCCCGAGCTGGGGCACGCCGGGCTGAGGGCAAAACGATGCAAGAAGTATTCAAACCCTACGTGGTTTTCCGTCGTCGATACCTCAGGCGTTGCGCGTGCGGCCTATTTTATTTGCATCGATGGCGGAGAGGCAATGCAGCGAGCCGAACGCTATCTTCAAGTAGGTCGTCGCGGCCCGGCCCCTGCGGAAGCTTGCTAGCGGTGGCTTCTAGCTTCACCGCCATTTCTTCTAGCTCCCGAAGGATGGTCGGGGTGTACGGTTGGGTCGGCCAATCCGCAGCGGGGAATGCAAAAAGATGGGATCCTCCGGACGAAAATTTTAACCGTATCCGTCCGCTCAAATTCTCGTGCTCGCATGATCCCGTGGGGCGATCACTTTCTTACAGGAGCGAAGCGCGTCCGGCGGCACCTATTGCATATCCGGTGCCGTCATAGGCGTTGCCGGATGATGACCAAAGTGAAAACTCGGCTCTGGCATGTTCGCTGGGGCGTTTTTTTAATCAGTGACGTCCGGCGGTGGATCTCGATGGGCTTCCGGGTGATGGGCGTTGTCGCCGCTATGCGCCTGCCTGTTCGAAGGCTTGGTTCAGTGCTCGGAGCGCGACAGGCCGCATCAAAGCATAACCCGCGACATTGGGATGGACACCATCAGGCATGATCGCCGCCTTTCTGGCTTCATCGATCGTTCCGAATGCCGCTCGATAGTCGGCGAAGACATACCCCCGTATTCTTGCGGTATCCTCGATCCAGGCGTTCATGCGCTGGATCCAAGGTTTCGGATCGATATCTGGTGCCCATGCGAACTGGTCGTAATCGGCATAGTTGCCGAGAATCACACGCAGGCCATGCGCATCGGCAAGTGTCAGCATAGCCAGCACGTTATTCTGATAGTCGCCGAATGTCGTCGGGCCGGTATTGCCAGCGATGTCATTGCAGCCGCACAGAATGTGAACCACCTTAGGCCTGAGTGCGACGACGTCCGCCATGAAGCGCAGCAATATCTGAGGCGTGGTCTGCCCAGCGATGCCACGCCCGACGATCCCGTTCGAGAACAACTCGGGATCGACGTGAGGCCATGCTTCGGTCAGAGAATCCCCGATGAACACCGCGCGCAGTGGGGCCATTATCGCAGCATTGCTGTCTCGGTATTGACCGAGATTCGGCCAGTCGCTGCCCATTCCTCCAGTTAGATTCTCGACCATTCCGACTGTGCTCATTGCCAACCTTCCGCCCGACGTGGAAGCAAATTCGCATGCGTTATTTTCATCAGTAGCAGAGTTGCGGTGGGCGAAAATTAAACCTCACGACAACAACGCCGTCCGCTAAAATAGCGGACGGCGCTGACATTGCAAAATCCTGATGGCTATGAGGACGCAGAATCAAGCTGCGCGTCGGATGCAAATTATCAATCCCTTGAGTTTCGGAACCGCGCGCAGCTACCGCGCGTCGCCGATGTCGAACAGGGGTCCGTCGCTACTGGCCATTGTCGGCCTTCGCATACGTACCTGCTCAGGCAAGGTAAACGTGTAACGCAAACAGTGAACGTTCTCGCCGTAGTGAGGTCCTCGCAAGAAACCTCGTCTGCTTGTGCGGCATTATTTCCGACGAGTCTGATAGCGTCGGACCAATCCCAAATCTTTCGTAAGTACTCCGGTTTCTATAGTTTCTTTGTTCGCTCCGCTAGAGTGCCCTTCAAGTCTGGATATTGGACGGCGAGGCCCACCTCCGGCGAGCGACTGTACATACTGCCGGCCGCTTCTTCGTGGCCTACGAGAGGCAAACTTCGCTTGGGTAAGAAATGCCTTCTTGAACCGGGACATGTTCGGTCACGACGGGTTCAGCTGCCTTTGGCCAATCGACGACGCCAAGTTTGAAATCTTCGACGGAGCCGGTCCCAAGCAGAAGCGAACTGCCCTTCCTTGCGATAGCTGCTTAACAAATCGTCGTAGACCTGAACATTACCTATCGCGGCATTGCTTCGAGCGAGAATCGCCACCGGCTTATGATACCCGGGGTAAAGCGCGCCGAGAGATAGACCCACCTCTTAACCATTTGACAAAGTTACGAAGATGCCGAAAGCCACGAAGACATGGTGCTGAGACATAGAGTGGCAGTGAGGGCACTGTCAGAAAAACAGCCATCTTGCGATCTCGAGTGGGAGCGGTCCAGCAGCGAAAGCCTGCACCATTCCTCCGGGGATTTCTTTTATCGCAAATCAATGGAGGGAAGAGACGGAGCGCAATAACTCCTGCCTTGAATTAAATGAACCGCGTTCTGTGGCGGATCGTTGAACACGTTCGAGCAATCCGCGAGCGCGAAAGGCTAAGCTCAATGAACAGGCAAGTCGCCACGGCTGGCGAGAGTTCGGTAATTCCTAACCGTGCCAGGAAAAGACGCCGCCGGTCTCACAATATATGCCCGCGGCGCTTTATTCCTGAACTGGATATTGAAATCCCTAGTCTCACACAGACTGCATGGCTACGCCAGACGGCTTCATCGTCTACTGGCGACATGCATAGGCGAATTTGTGCTTGGTTGCGGCGTTCCCATCGCGGCCCACGGTTCGGCCGGTCTTTTAGTGCCTTCGCCTCCGTCACACGGCTCGTCGCGGTGGCGGGGTGCTCTGACCTTAGGCCAATGCGGGCACCGGCCGCCGCGGTGGGAGCAATCTGAGCGCTTTGACAACAGCCCCTCGAAGCCAAAAGCGCAGGGGACCGCTCTACGCGAGCGCCACACGGGACTTGGCGACTGATTCCCCACGAGGCGGCAATCCGGACATGCCGGACACGGCGATATGCTTCGGGGACTTCACCTTTGATCCAGTCCTCCGGCCATCGGCTGAATAGACGCTCTCAGCGTCTCTCGGGTGCCGCTCGAAGACCAACTCTCCTGAATGATCGAAGGCCGTCATGGTCGCGATGTCGCTCACTGAGTAGCAGCAAAATGCGCCTTGGTGCTCCCTGGTTATTCACTTATGAGCCTGGCATCGGCTCGTTTCAGAGCCTCTCGTCTGCTTCGGTGATACCAAATGTTATCTTCTCACCAGGCAAAGGATCCCCAGGAAACTGTCTGCGCAGTTCATCTAACAAGCGCGCCGCGCTGATGTCCTTATTAAGGGCCATTGTATAGATCTGTCTTACATAGGCGTCCCAGAGTGACATCTTGACCACGCCTCCGTCGACCTCAATTCGGATTTCCTCCTGTGAAACTTTGCGAAACAGAAACCCGACAGACATTGGTCGCTTCGTTTGCTTTGGGCGACCCTTCGGATTGCCTGAACGCCCCTTCTTGAATCGTGTGTCGTTCGTTCGTGGTTCCGCGCTCATTAAACCTGTCTCGACATCAAGCTTGATCTGGGGTGAATCACTTCACTTCTGGCGCACGACAAATTCTATGTCTGATGGTCCTTCGGCTTCTGGACCGAAATGTTGCTTTGCCATCTTTGATAGGAGCTTTGCCACGGTAAGATCCCCCTTAATCGCTTTGAAGAATAACTGCCGAAAGTGGATTTCTGCCTTTGACATTCGTTTGCGTTTGCCGTTGACGTTGACGACGATTTCCTCTTTGTCGATGGATTGCAGAATCCTTCCGGCGTGAAATTCCTTAGTAATCTTTTTCGGACGCCCGCGTGGATTCCCGGACTGCCCCTTTTTGAACCGCGTTCTTACCGGCGGGTTTCGGTAGCCCACCTTGCCGTTATGTCCCGCGCCCTCACTCACCGGTCGCTTCCGCTTCAGATTCAATCTCGGCGAACCGCTTTCCATCCGATAACCGGACGGCATCCTGCCCGGTCAGATTCTGCCAACGTCGGATCGCCGTATCAATATACAGAGGATCGAGCTCGATCCCGCGACAGGCGCGGCCCGTCCGCTCTGCCGCGAGCAGCGTGGTGCCGCTGCCCAAAAAGGAGTCGATGACGATTTCGCCGCGGTGCGAGCAATCCAGCAGAGCGTCCATCACAAGCTGGACCGGCTTGACGGTTGGATGCAGTTCGAGGACATTATTGCCCTTTCGAGCTTGGGTGCTGGCGCTGTCGTATTTCCAAACGTTAGTGCGATTTCGGCCATGCTTGCCGAGCTCGATGTTGTTCGTGTGCCGCGCCGTGCCTGACTTGTAGACACATACGAGTTCATGCTGGGAGCGGTACAGCGATCCCATTCCCGCAGCACTCTTGACCCAGACGGCGACGTTCTTCAATTCGCTATAAGTCTCGCGGCCGGCGGCAAGAAGCTCGTCAAGGTGCGCCCAGTCCATGAAGACGAAATGGATTGCGCCATCTTTGCTGAACTTCGCAAGCAGCCCGCAGCTCTCGGCCAGGAAGCGAATAAATTCGTCTCTGCTGAGCTCGCCGACACCTTGAGCAAATTCGCGGTGGACAGTTTTCCCGTTGCCGGAGACGTGGCCGTGGATGGGAACGTTGAAGGGCGGATCGATGATGACGGCATCGCCGCGTTCGTCTCGCATGAGTTCGTCGAAGCTGGACTCCGATCTCGCGTCGCCGCAATAGACGCGGTGGCTGCCGAGCTGCCAAAGATCACCGACCTGGCAGACCGGCACTCCTGTGACAGAGCTGCTATCTTCGAGGTCATCGACGGGTGCCTCAGTAAGCTTCTGAATCGTCAAATCGATTTCGGGCAGGGTGAAGCCCGTCACCGACAGATCAAAATCCTGGTCGAGCGCCTTCAGCTCCAGGAGGCTTTCGCCCAGAAGGCGCTCGTCCCAATGCGCATTCAGTGCCAGTTTGTTGTCCGCAATCCTGAGCGCCTTCAGCTGGGCGGACGACAGGTGCCGGATCTCGACCACGGGTATTTTCGCCATTCCGAGCTTCTTGGCCGCAAGGACCCGCCCGTGGCCGACGATCACGTTTCCCTTGTCATCGATGACAATGGGCATCACGAAGCCAAACTCTCGGATGCTATCCGCAAGCTGAGCAACTTGATGTTGGGAATGCTGGCGCGGATTGCGCGCGTCCAACAGGAGGTCCGCTACCGCGCGATATTGAATCTGGATTTCTACCAGGCCAGCGTTCGTTGCCGTGCGGCTTCTAACTGCTGCGCCGACGGCCTGCTGAGGGGGCGCCGGGATAGGGGAAGTCTGCTTCTTTTGGGTCAAATCGCGTACTCCGAGGTTGTCGGAGCACTTAAATAATCCTGATCGGACGAGTAATGTTGCGCGGAAAAGTCGAACTAAAATTACTTGCCGCGGGAGGGGCCAGCGATCGCCCTATAATTCTTGGGCGCCACACCGAGGTGTTGCCGGCATAGATTCATCCACATGTTGTGCACACCCCGGTTATGTTGTGCCATGTCATTCGCGGTAAGGTAGCTGCGGCGCAGCGTTGTTGCATTCGTTATGCTATGGCGCGAAAAGACGTTTCCCTTGGCGCTTGGCGTGGGCGTCAATCTTGCGGGACCAATTTTGAATCTAAGCCATTTTTTCCTTTGTTGGGCAGAAGCCGCGGCTACGTATTTGATGTTCCCACCCACAACGTTGTGAATCCCCCCGAGTATCGCTAACTTACGGCAGACCTTGCTGATGGAAGGGGGTCTGCGGCTTCGCCAATTTGGCTGGGTCTTCCTGGTCTCAACGTAAATGCGAATGCGCAGGAGCCGGACAGCAACCCAGACCTGAGCGTAAAAATCAGCATTCCTCACTATGCTGCCGCGCGGACGCCCCCGGCGACGTTTAGCTTCTGTTAACATATTCCTCCTTGCGCAAAGCGGCCTGCAAACGCCTCCGCGGGGCGCGGCGCGCACTCCTTGTCCTGCTACCGCGAATCCGCTTCCCTGTTATCGCAGTATATTCCCCTGTTAACTTCCGTTCCCGATCCATCGAAAGAATCTTCATTCATTGGACTTTTGCCACGGAGCGGCCATTCGGAGGCAATGAAACGCAGCGAAGTCCCTGTTATTGCCCTGATATGCAGGGAATTCGCTGCTCCAAATTGGTAGGCTAGACTGCGTCCACCGCCCGGACCCCGTTGCAGCGCTCAGTGGCAGCGCTGGGCCGTTGGTGACGATGCCTTGGACCGTCGGCCCACTTGCCGTTCCCCCCGCAATCTCTCTGTCCGCGCGCGACAATCGACGCCTTCTGCGCAGATCTAATTCGCCGTCAGCACGGCATCGACGCGTCGACTGTTGCGTGTGCTGATGACGATGACGCCGTTGCGGGTGGCAAATCGCGCACCGACGAGCCGGGGCACCTTCTCGATCAACGATGACGGCAGCGGGATCATTCCGCCGGTGACGGGATCGCCGACGTTGATCGGCGGTCCGGCCGCGCCGGCCGATGGCGCGGCCTTGATGTACTCCCTGATCAACTGGATTTCTTCCCGCGACAGATTGAGCGCGGCGTGCTCGCTACCGGCGTCAGAGGCTTTCTTTTCCGCCCGGACCCTTTCTTGCGCTTCGTCCTGCTGGGCGGCCTCGCGTTTCGCTGCGTCCTGTTCGAGTCGTACGAGACGTTCCCTCAACGGGATCAGCTCGCGCCGCAGCGTGGCGTTGTCCGACTTCAGCGAGGTGATCTGGCCGAGTGCAAGCGCTGCGGCAACGCACGCAACGACCGAGATCAGGCTGAGGCACGCAACGGCCAGCCCCGGCATTCCGACGCCCTTGACCGCTTTCCGATCCGGCACGTCGTCCTCGGAGCGCCGCCGCCGCGCCCGGGCAAATCGCGGGATGCCGGTGCCGAGGAGTTTTACAAAGTGCGAGAGCCGGGAAACGTTTCGGTCCGGCTCGTGAATGGAGCCAAATGCCGGCTCGGGGATGATCGGCGCGCGCGCGGGTGGGTCGGGTGCTGCCATTGCGCGGCTTGTGCCCAAGGTCGTGCGATCGGCAAGGCCTGCTTCCATCACCCGAGGGACTTGCCGATCAATCGCGTCGGGCCGTTCGGCAACGGCATCGCTGATCGCATCGCGCGGGTCGGCAGCAACCGTCTCCACGGGCTCCGTTTGCCGTTCGCCGGGCTCCCGCTCCTTGAGGTTCTGCTCGCCGAGCTCCTGCTCGCTGAGTTCCTGTTCGACGCGGGATGCTTCAAGCGAGCGCCATAGCGCGAGGCCGGAGTCCGTGATCTGCAGCCCGGCCTCATTGATCGAAGCCCATCCGGATTGGAAGACGTCGGCGTCGCCTAGCTCCGACGATCGCTTCAGCTTCGTGGCTGCATCGCCCGCGGCGATCATGCGCTTGACTTCGCGGCTGACCTCTTCAAGCGGAATCCGTTGCTCGGGTCTTGCGGCCAGCACGCTCAAGATCGCCAGATTGAACCTCATGTGGCGCCTCTCGATGCCCCGGCAACCGGTCGTGCAGCCGCTCCGCTCCCGTGCCGGCGATGTGCGAACCGCAGACGAGGCCGAAGCGGATCAATCATGCCGGCGCGGACGTCCGTCACTCGGAGAGTCAGGCAAGTGTAGCGGCTCCCCGAGAGGCAAACAATGCGCCTTCCGGCGCACGACAGATGGATAAGTCTGCCTGCGAACGAGACGCGTCAGGGTCACGTCCGCTGAAGCGCCTCAGAGGAACTCGCGAAGCCTGGAGAGCTCGATCACGTGCTCGGGCGACAGCACATCCGGCACGAGGGGAGGCTGCGACGTGGTCCGGATCTCGTAGAGATGCCGGGTCTTCTCGGGCTTGCCCATGAAGTCCCGGATGCATTGGTCGAGCGTTCCGTTGACGATCATATAGGGCGCGCGATCCTCTCGCCTGGAATTGCCGAGAGAAGGCCATTTGTAAAGCGAGGCCGCAGCCTGGAAGTCCACCTGATGAGAGTGGTCGGTCATGCCTTGATCTCTATCCGAAAAAGCCTGTTCGTCAAACAACGCCGGCTCATGAGCGAGCTGGCGCAGCGGGACGCGAGAGCTGCGCGCAATCGCGCTCGTCCTCGGCAGAGAACGCCCGTGGACGTCGAGCGACCTCTCAACCGCCTCGCGGTGATTGCTTCGACAGCGATCGGCAGCCCGCATCGATGCTTGGCACCACAGCGCGCCCAACGTTCGCCGGGAGATCGCCAGCACCGGCGGCCATTCCTGGTCGACTGGAGTTGAATTTGTTCTTGTTTTGTTCTTTTAACTATCGTAGCGTCCAAGGACGAGCAGTTTTGGTCAGGTCAGGGATGAACGGGTTGAGATGGCAGCCGCAGCCACCATCCTTCACGCGGACCTGGATGCGTTTTACGCGTCGGTCGAGCAGCTGCTTGAGCCGTCGCTGCGAGGCAAGCCGATCGCCGTCGGAGGCGGGGTTGTGCTTGCCGCGTCCTATGAGGCCAAGGACTTCGGGGTGTACGGCGGCATGTCGGGACGGGAAGCTCGCCGGCTCTGCCCGCAACTGATCTTCGTCGGCGGCCACTTCAGCGATTACCAAAGGCTGGGTGACGCAGCCATCAAGGTGATCGGCGACTTCACGCCGCTCGTCGAGCGCATTTCGATCGACGAGGCGTTTGCTGACGTTGCAGGCTGCACGCATCTGTTCGGAACGCCCGCCGAAATAGCCGCGGCGATCCGGCGGCGCGTGCGCACTGAGCTCGGCCTTGCGATCTCGGTGGGCGTCGCCCGCACCAAGCATCTGGCGAAGATCGCCTCGCAGGTCGCAAAGCCCGATGGACTTGTCGTCGTCGATCCCGACGCCGAGCTCCGATTCCTACACGAACTGCCGGTCGAATTGATGTGGGGAGTAGGGCCGGTCACCAGGACACGACTGGACGCGATCGGCGTCTCGACGATCGGTCAACTCGCCAAATTGTCGGAGCGGTCGCTGACGCGGCTGCTCGGTCCGGCGGCGGGCGAGAAACTCGCCGCGCTGGCCTGGAATCGCGATCCGCGACAACTCACCCCGCATCGGCGCGCGCGATCGGCAGGAGCACAATCGGCGCTTGGCCGAAAGCCCGCGATCGAGCAGGTCATTCGGCCGACGCTGCTTCATCTCGCCGACCGCGTCGCCACGCGGCTCCGGGCGAAATCCCGGCCTGGACGAACCGTGACGGTGCGCGTTCGCTTCGCCGGCCTGAAATCGGTGACGCGCTCGATGACGCTCGATGCGCCCGTGTGCACGACGGTGATCCTCGCCAGCCTCGCCGAGAAGCTGGTGCGCGCCACGCTTGCTGACCACCCAAGCGAGAAAATCATTTCGTTGCTGGCAATCTCGGTGTCACATCTCGAGGAGAACTGGGATCTTGCGCTCGAGCTCCCGCTCGGACTGGCCGATCAAGCGCTTCGCCCTGGAAGTCCGATCGGGATGGCCCGCTGGGCCGCGGACTGTGCCATCGACAAGGTCCGCGATCGTTTTGGCTGGGATGCGATCGGATACGGTTCGGCGGCGCTGGAGGTCGTTCGTTCGGTGCCCGACGATTTCCGCAAGCTGGCCGAGAAGGAGCTCTAGCGCTTCGCCGATTCATCGGCTTGTCATTGCATTAAGAAAAGGCAATCCGGAATCGCGGGCTTGTGAGTGGTGGCGTGGCGCGCCCGGTCTATCCTGAGCACGCGGAGGATAGCCATGAAATTCAGCTCCGAACTGATCCAGACGATGCGCGACGCGCTGGAGACGGTGATGGCAAGCGTGCCGGCCGATCAATCCGTGTTCGGTCTCAAGGCGGCCGTTGCAGAATGCATCTTGCGGGCGGCGGCGCACGGCCAGACGTCGTTCGACGGGCTCGTGGCGTCGGCATCCGATCAGCTGCAATCGATCATCTCGATGCTGAGCTAGCAGACCAGGTCGCACCTCAGCGTCATTGATGGCTCCCGCGCAGCCTACGATGAACCAATGCCTTGCTTTGCGATCCTGGTCAGGGCTTCGTATCCGGATGGCGTCAGGTGCAGGAGATCGCTCTTGTAATTGGCACACGGCGTTGTTCGTCCGCATGCGATGTCGGAGGCGTCGATCGTTCTGATTCCGAGTTCCCGGCTCCTTCTGCTGAGTTCGGCATTGACAGATCCAATATTCTCGGCCGCACCCTTCATCTGCTCGCCTCGCGGAAGAATCTGGATGGAGAAAATCTTGCCGTTCGGCCAAAGCGACCTGATCTCGTCAAACAGCTTTTGGTAGGATTCCATCACTCCGCACGGCTTATCGAGATAGATGTTGTTGGTCCCGACCAGCACGATGATGGACTTCGGCCTGATTTTTCGCAGCCGCTCGCGTTCGTGTTCGATGAACCAGAGCGTGTTCTGAATCCTGTCGCGTCCGACGCCGAGGTTGGCCACCGGCCCGGCGCCGAGCGAGGCTGATAGTTCCCTCGGCCACGCCTCAACCAGCGAGTCACCAAGCAAGACCGTCGAGACATCGCCGGACAGGCCCGACACATTTCTCTCATATTTGCGCAAGGCGTCGGCATTGTCCGGCATCGCGGCGGTTACGGCGAATTGCGTATCGGTTTTGTCGCATGCAGCTCGCGAGCTTTGCGCGCGTCCCGCCGATGGTAGACAGAACGCCGCGACAATTGATAACGTCGCCGCGACATAGACGATTGACGCGGTGTTGCGGGGTTCTTCATCGTGCATTTTCGATGTCATTGCGCGGTTCCATCTGAGGGCAGTCAATCTGATGTCGCTGAGCATTTCGATCCTGGGACAGTCAAACAGCATCCTGAAGGCAGGCTTTTTCCAGAAGTTTCTGGACGCCGATGACACAATTGAAGTGAAATCGGCAGGAAGGATCGGTGCATCTCCGTCCTTGCTCGGTCCGTACTTCGCCCAGGGCGACTTCTTCAAAGGCTCGGAGTTTTGCATTGTCGATACATGCGTGATCGATTTTTCGCTGCTTTCCGCCAATGCGATCGATTACTACGATGTTGTGAGGTGGGTCGAGTGGATTGGGCATTCCGCCAAACGCGCCAATTGCGAGCCGGTTTTTGTCTGCATACCGGTGAGCGACATCAACGCATCAAGAACGATCATCTCTGCCTGCATTTCCGTCTGCCAGAAGCAGGACTGGTACTATCTTGATGTAAGAGATGTCATTGCCGCGGTCGTCAAGTCCAAGAGCGTAGACGCGAAGGAACTCTATGCAGATGGCAGTCATCCAGCCGAGTTCTTGTCGGGCGTGATAGCGACGCACCTTGGCAATTTCTTGACTAAGATAAGGACGGCCAAGACTGCAAAGTGCAAACGCACGTTTGCATTCACGGCTTACGAACGCGTGCCGCTCAAAGATCAAATTGCGGGCGCACCGGTGGAGTATTCGTCGAGGCTGATCGCGTTTTCGGGGGTCCGGCTGGCACGCGGCGAGACGTATCCGATCCACATCGGGTCGGATTCATCCATCCGCGGCCTCATGGTGAACTCGGCAGCCTGCAAGAGCGTGCTGTCGATCGAGGGAGACAGAACCTTCCACAAGAACCTGCGTCTCAAACCCTATCACCCGACAAACTTCGAGGCGCGGCTCATTCCGATCTGCAGGCCAATTCGAGACCATCAGGGAATGATCAGGCTGTCCCTGACAAGCCAGGATGTGTCCATGAGCGATGTGACGCTGCATAGCTCGAAGGACGAGAACAACGAAGGCTTCATCGAAGTTGCCGATCTCGTCGTCGAGCGAGGATACGACCTGGTGACTTACACGACCACGCGGCCGGCAGATCCGGCTTCCATCAAATGGGTGCCTGATTGATGGTGGCAGTCTTATGAGCCGGTCGACCGCGACGCGTCTGTCCAACGCGCAGGGTAGCTTATCCACTATGTCACAAGTTCCCGCTGTCAGCCCACGACCTGCATTACTCCCGTAATATTCCGCGCTTCAACCGATTGACGATTTGTCGCGCTGTTAGCCGCCCGCTCTGAAAGTCGATGGATAAGTCGGTCGGCGCTTTGGCTGACAATGTCTTTCCGCTGTAGAATCAGCCCGATTCGAAGGCGCTCCTCATATGACATTCAAAGGCTTCCACATTGGCCATGACGTTAGGTTGATCGTTTGCACGCTCGAGGCCGCAAGGACCGGTCGTCGGCGCGTCTGGCGGCGGCAATGACCTCAGGCTATTGGGAATTCCGCTCCAAGGGCGGCACGTTTCGCATCGTGCCGCTGAACGGGCGATTTCACTTCTTCTTCGAAGAGGAGGATTTTGGGTCCTATCACTCGGCAGTGGCCGCGCTCGATCTCCTCGGAGGTTATTCCCATTATCCGTCGGCCCGTGGCCTACCGTTTGAAGTTCCCGAGTGGACGTTTGTTAGGGGCGGCTGAAGATGGTTATGGCCACGCGCCTCTCAGCTATTTGCTTGCGCAGTGTGTTTGACGAGCAGCGATCCCGCTAGGAAACGCCCACGACAGTCGCGTGCCAGCGGAGCCTGGCACCGGTGCGGCGGAGCTCCCTAGCATAGGACGATCGGCAGACATCGCATCCGAACTGGTTCGGGAACGATTTCCCGTAGAATAGCGGCACCGGGCCCTAAGACGTTCCATTGTGTTGCTAGGGCGCGAGCGGTAGTTTGCCGGAGACAGTTCGTGGCCTGGCATGGAAACCTTGCCAGGAGGGTTTCCAGCCGGGGGCACTGACCGAGGCGGCAAGCCGTTCAGCGTCGGACTAATGCCCTTGCAGTCCGAGCGAGCTCAAGCGCGTCGAGCCGCTTCCCTGCTCGCCTAGGCTGCGGTACGCTACCCGCTTTCCCATTTGCGCACTTGAATGGACCGTTCAGTCGGCCATTGGTTCTGCTCTCGGTCGGATTGCATTTTGTTTGTTGCGGAGCACCAAATGGACTCCACGCTGGATAACAAGGTTGCGGAAGAGCGGCTCTCGAGCTTGGAGGAGCAGCTTTCGGACTTCGCACGTGAAGCGGGAGTCAGTCCGTTGAGTCCAACGACCAGCACGAAAGTGCCTCGAACGTTGCGAGCAATGATTCATCGATTGGAAGATTGGCGCTATCCGGCCGCCATCGGTTTTGTTGTGCTGGCATCCATTGTTGGGGGTACTTGGTGGTGGTCCTCCGTTGGTACGCCGGTCGTATCCCCCTCAAACCCCACACCTCTGACACAAGCCGGGCCGAAAGACATTGCGTCGACTGCCGTCGTACCTTCCCCGGATATTGCACAGCAGCTCCAACCGATGGCGCGCGATCTCGCTGCCTTAAGGCAGGCGGTCGAACAGCTGCAACTGAGGCAAGAACAACTGGTCCGCGACAATGAAAGCGTGGCAAGCCAACTCAAGGCGAGTCAGGTGGAAACAGCACGCAACAACGATGTCATCGGCCAGATCAAGGCTGCCCAGATTCAGATGGCGCAGGACAGCAAGACGATGACCGAGCGGCTCAACGCAAGCCAGGAACAACTGGCCAGTCTGATCGCCAACGCTTCGGCGCCAAAGGCAGAGCCTGACGAGCCCAAGCCGTCGTCAGAACAACCAAAGATAACCTCCGAAATACCAGTGCCGCGTCCGCGGCCGCCGACCAATGTCACCCAGACGCATAAGCGGGCGCCGAATGCGGCGCGCCCGCAAGCGAACAAGCCGCAACCGTCGGCATGGCCGTGGTCAGCGCGCTAATCTGCGAAGCCACCTTCATGACAGGGAGTAACGGATAGGCCGCTGGCGCTGGGACGGCGGCCTCTTGAACCTGATCTCAAGGAATGACTTGGAATCGGCGGCGGTCGGTGAGCGGCACCTCGCCCAGCGCGCGAAGCGATGCGGGACGATGTAGCGCGCTTCCAGAACAGCGCCGCGCGATCGGGCGGCTCGGCTAACCCGCGGCCTTTATTCTGATCACGTCGCGCGCATGTCGCATCGCGGGCGCTCTTCGTTGGCACGGTTCCCTTCGTAAAGTCGAAGAGACGGCTCCATACGGGCGAAGTGGGCTTCGTCGCCCGCGCGATACCTCGGATGAGCGAGTGACAGCGAGCGGAACCCGCAGAGTGGAAGGCCGAGCTGTGAGAACTGTCTGGCTCTGCGTCATGCAAGGCGCAACGGCGGAGATCAACTACCTCAGGGTCATTGCCATACCGCACGCCGCGGCATGGTTCCGCGGAAACGGGGGTGTATCGGCATAGGCCTTGCAGTCTAGGCGATGCTGGGAATTTCAGTGTCCCGGTTTAGGAATAGACCGTCCCCGGCTGTGTTTTTTTGAGATCGGCGGACTGAATTGATTGGGAGGTATCGTTGAATTTCACCGCGCCTGAGCAAGCTAGATTCCTCGTTCGGAAAGGAAGCACCGACTGGATGGTTTATGATCGAGAACTCAAGGGGCCGGCGCAGCTCGAAAAAGGTGGCCGCTTTGCCGAGAAGCTGACGAAGGAGCAGGCCGAACGCATAAAGCAGGCTTTGACTGACGCTCTACCGGCACCTGCGGGCAATGCTCGGGTTTGGCGTGATCGACTGCATCGCGAAGTGTCGGCGAAACAGACCACGAACAAATGACGCCTGTGTTACCTAGTAAGATATATGAACAGAATGAGACACCGGGGAACGAGGCGGGGCAAAATGGCGACAAGTTCGTGGAACAAAGCTAGGCCCTTGAGGAATTCGACTGCGATTGCTGAGCGTTAAGGACCGCCATTGCTGTGCGAGCCTTTAGAACAAGCCGGGAACTTCTCGAGAGCCTGTTCTTCATTTACATGCTGCCGCCCGGCGCTGCGGTCAAAAATCAGCGTGACGCATGGTCTTGCGGAGGACATAACCCGTTCACACTATCTCCGACGTGCCATGTACTAGGCCATTCGTCCTTAGCCTCTGGATCGCCAACTGTTCTTCAGTGAGGCGCCTTTCGACGAATTCCCTCTCTTGTTCGGTTAGGTGGCCCTTGAGCAATCGGCGATAGCGCTGGACATTGTTCCCGTAGACTTTCAGGCGCATCAACTGCTCGTCGGTCATCTTCGTCTCCATGCGAGACCGGCAATAGGCGGACACCTCCCGGCCATTCCCAACAAAATTGCAGAGAGCCGGGAAAAATCTCGCCACTGTCTCTGCGCCGCTTCAATGATTTCGGTTGTGACTTTGCGCAACCTTTCCTGGCAGTGTGGAAGGTGACGATGCGCACCGAATGGCTTCCCTGCACGGCCCCGGAGCAGTGTCTCGCGATGTGTACTCGCATCATCACCGGTATCGCGCGAGGCGCGACCTATCCAGGACCATAAGGCCTCCCGCAACTACAAAATCGAGGCCTTGCTCCGAATCTTACGAACGATCGAAGGCGCGCAACGCACGATTTGCTCCCGCTGCAATCGAGTGAGTGTAGATTAGTTACCCTTCTTTGCAGAGCGTTGGCTGGAAATTCCGAGGTATTCCGTCGAACTGTCGCGGAGCCATCCGGAGTCACGATCAATTTGGGCAACTACGATGCCACTCGCTAGGGGGATTATTCGCCGGTCCATCGATGCCTCAAGTCCGGCCGTGTCCGTGGTCAAAGACCAGTTGAGCGAAGGCTGCCGCGATCGACGGCGCCGACGACTGCCAAGACACTGGCACGGCGAATCCGTACCTCTGCAAATATTCCGGTGCGCAATTGATCGGTGTTTCGAACTCCTGCCATCCCAGCGGTCAGGCGGTGCTCCCGGTCGCGGTGATGCACCGGTCAATCGATTCCTCGTTGCTGCGTCAGGTCAGGGTTGGGAGAGCGCATAATCCGGAAGGGTTAGGCGGGCTCCTCCAAGGGGAAATAGCGCGCGAGGGCGAACTGCACGAAACTACGATGAAAATTCGGATCGGCGAAGGCAGGGTCCCATGGGAGAATAAATGCAGCAGTGCCACGAACCGCAAACGGCGGATAGCCGTGCTCGTGCTCGCGGTGTTGGTGCTCACGAACAATCCGCTCCTTAACAATGTGACGTCGCACAATGTTACAGCGATCTCGGTGGGAAGGTGGGAATCGAGGTGGTCACATTGGGAGCGGGGCCTCAATCCGGATCATGGGCTTCGCGCCGAGGGTAGGGCACTTAACGCCGCACCTCGATAGATCGTGTCGCCAAACGAAAGGTGACTGCGGATGGACCGCACGGTTCTCCTCGACAATGAAGTAGGCCGCGCCGGCGACATCGCAGGCGCGCCGCCGCGACGCCTGCTCAGTGTTGCACAGCCTGTACTCCTGTGGTCGACGGCCGTCGCCATGCTCGCAACCGCATGGGCACCCGAAACAACACGGGCGTCGCCCGATCCTGTGCGTCTCGCGGCAGATGCGCAGCAAACGATGGCCCTTCGCATTGTCAATTCTGCTGCCGCGGCGGAGGACGGCAATTCCGAAGCTACGCCGCGGGACGAAAGCGGTACCAAGCGGCCGATGCTGATCGTACAGGAAGCGCGCGACCAGAGCGGGCCTCCCTCGGACCAGGAGCCCAATTTGGGTGGCAGCCTGTCCTGCGAACTCTCCACTGCAAGGCTTGACATTGGCTTGCTGCAGCGCCTCGAGCACGAGCGTGAGAGGGCAGAGACGTTGGAGCAGGGTCTCGCCGCGGCTCGACGCGACCTCGAAGTCCAGACTGCCCTGGCCAACAAGGCCGTCGAAGATGCTGCCCGGGTGAAACAAGCCGTGCAGGGTGGCGCGGGGGCGCAGGATGCGCTGCAACAAGTGCTGGAGAGGGCAGGAAGGCTGGAACAGGATCTCGTGGCGGCTCGACACGATGTCGAGACCCAGACCGCGCTGGCGGCACAAGCAGGCGAGGAAGTTTCACGGCTGAAGCGGGCGGGGGAGATCGGCACGGCCGAGACAAGGCAACCGCCTGCAAAGGCCGGAGTGCCGGCGGGCGGCTTTTCTTTGACGCGGAGCGCAATCCAGGCCTACGAAGCTCAAGCCCGTGCGGCTGGAGGAGAACTGGCCGAACTCGGACAGGCTACTGCGAGCGATACCGGGTCGCTTCGCTACCCGGAACAGTTCGCACGTCTCGAGCAGGATCTCGCGGTCGCGCGAGGGGAGCTGGAGACACAGACTTCAATTGCGACGAAAGCGAGCGAGGAGGCGTCCCGCCTCAGGCAGTCGGGGGAGAGGGACGCAGCCGACTTGCAGCAGGAACGCGAGCAGTCTGCGCGGCTGGAGCGGGATCTCGCGGCGACGCGGCGTGATCTGGAGACTCAGACTGCGCTGGCGGCGAAGGCAGCCGAAGAAGCCTCCCGGCTGAAAGCCGCAGAGGCGAGCGGAACACCGGACCTGAAAAAGGAAGATGAGCGGTCCGCGCAGCTGGAGCGGGACCTCGCGGCGGCACGGCGTGATCTGGAGGCCCAAACTGCGCTGGCGGCAAAGGCGGGCGAGGAAGTCTCGCGTCAGAAGCTGTCCGCGGAAGCCGTGGTTGTCGATCTGAGGCAATCGCGCGCGAAGGCCGACGCGCTTGCACAGGAACTCTCCCAGGCGCGCAGCTCGATCTACGCATATGAGGCGCAGGCGCTCAAGGCTGGCGAAGAAGTGACGGAGCTCAGGCGGGCGGCTGAACGCGGCGCGGCTTCAGCCCAGAAAGCCGCACCCGTCGAACTTGGACAATTGGCCCGGCTGGAGCAGGATCTTGCGGCGGCTCGCAGTGAAGTCGAGGCCCAGGCCGCACTGGCGGCGAAAGCAATCGATGAAACAGCCCGATTGAAGCGGGAGAGGGAGAACGGCGCGGCAGAGTCGCAGAACCTGCTGCAGGCGGCACGTCAGCGGGCTGACAGGCTGGAGCAGGATCTGGTGGCGGCGCGGCGTGATGCCGAGAGCAAGACTGCGCTGGTGTCGAAAGCCGGCGACGAAACCACACGGCTGCAAGTCGTGGTCAAGAGCGCCGCCGCGGACCTGCAAAAGGAACGCGAGCGATCCGCGCGGCTGGAGCAGGATCTGGCGGCGGCGCGACGTGATGTCGAGAGTAGGACCGCGCTGGTGACGCAGGCAGGCGAGCAAACATCGCGACTGCAAGCAGCGGGCAAGAGCGCGGCTGCGGACCTGCAAAAGGAACGCGAGCGGTCCGCACAGCTGGAGCAGGATTTGACGACGGCGCGGCGCGATGTCGAATCCAAGACTGCACTGGCAGCCAAAGCGGCCGAGGATCTGTCCCGGCTGACATCGGCGGGGAAGAGCGGCGCGGTGGATTTGCAAAAGGAGCGTGAGCGGTCCGCACGCCTGGAACAGGACCTGGCAGCAGTGCGTCGCGAAAATGAGGTCCAGACGGCGAGGGCCGCAAAGGCAAACGAGGACGTCTTGCTGCAGAAGACAGCAATAGAAGCCGATGCCGCTGAGTTGAAGCAATTGCGCGGCGAAAGCGCCGGCGTGAGGGCGCAGAACTTCTTCCTGTCGCGGAGCGCGATCCATGCCTATGAGGCGCAGGGTCGCAAAGGGCTCGGCGCTGCATCAGACGTTGTGACGACCGGTTCGCGTGGCCCAGACAAGTCCGGCTACGTCGGAGTGGCTGCCAATCCGATCGCCGAGCAGGCACCCCCGGCACCTGCTCGCGCTGTTGTTCAGCCCGCTTCCGAGCAGGTTGCGGAAGCTGCAGGGTTGGTGGCGCGTGCCAGTTCCCTGCTTCGGCAGGGCGATGTAGGGGCGGCGCGGCTTGTGCTTGAGCGCGCCGTCGAGATGGGCAGTGCGCAGGCGAGCTTTGCGCTGGCAGAAACCTACGATCCGTTGGTTCTGGCGAAATGGGGAACTTACGGCACGCGCAGCGATGCGACCAAAGCAAAGGCGCTGTATGCCAGGGCCGATGCAGCAGGAATCAAGGAGGCGAAAGCTCGGCTGGACGCGCTGCATCGCTAACATTTCGGGGCACGCGCCGTCCCAAGCCCATCAGCTCGCAACCGTGACCGATCGGGCCGACCTCATCATCTGATACCGACTGAAGGCGCATCAGCTTCCGTCACCGCGGTTCGGCCCGTCGCCGGCGACGGGCCTAAACCGCTCAGCTTTCGGGAAGGTGCGTCCGGAAGATCCTGGTATCGCAAGGATACCTCGACCGTGTCGCCTGGTTGCAATTCGGTATCTTCGCTTGCGGCAATCTGTTCCGGCCCGTTCTTACCCTTCCTGACGATGGTAATGTCGGGCTTGCTTCCGCTTCCTCGCACGAGCTGTGATCGAACCATAGCGGTGTACTGAATCTTCTCACCCACCGCCTGCAGTCTCTCGCGAACCTGGTTAAGCTTCAGGCTCGTTTCCTGCAGCTCACGTAGCAGGTCAAGCCGCCGCTGATCATCGAGCTTTGTCAGCCTTCTGGAGAGCTCATCCTGCTGCTTCTTGACCTGTAGCAGCTGCGCAGAGGTCTGCAACCTCCTGGTTGACGACAGCAAAACCGCCCGACGCGCATCTGTAACGCGCGGGCTGGTCAGGGTGCCTTTGGCGAACATTTCTTGCGCTTTTTGCAACTCGTCCTGGTCGGACTGAAATCCCTCCTCTTCCCTTTTTTGCTGCTCGGACAGCACGCGCACTTCCTCGTCTCCCTGCCGAACACCGCGCTGGAGGAACTCCTTCTCCTGCTGATAGTCACTCTGCTTCGCCTTCAAATACTCCGTTTCAGCATTGAAGATTTCTGAAATCGCCGATCGAGCTATCGGTGCCTCCTTCGTAGCGTTTGGAGCGATCTGGGTCGCCTCTCCGAGTTCCGTCTTGATACGCCACGAGCGCGCCTGCTCTTTGGCGAATTCTGTCCAAAGCGATCCGTACTCGGCTCTCAGGTCCGCCAGATCAAGATAAGGATTGTTCATTCTCACATGCATGATGTCGTAACCGCTCGCCAGCGCTATGAGTTGACGTGCGGTGATCGACGGAAGGTAAGGATACTGACCCGGCTTCGAGACATCGCCATTGATGTATATTGGCCTGTAGTCCGCCACGGTTGCAGTGATTTCATCTGCATCTATCACGATGACGCTTTCACGCCCTTCCGGACTTCTCTGTCGAAACACCTTGTTCGCTAGTGCAGCGCCGACCTTGGCTCGGATCTGTGGCAAGCTCAGGCCCGCTACCTGAAGCACTCCGACGAGCGGCAACGATATGTTCCCGTCCGTCTGGACGGCTGCACGAGATCGCAGCTCCGGCACGCCCGCGGCCGCGACCTCCAGCACATCTCCGACATTGACGAGATATTCCGCTCTCGCTTGTGCCACTGAAATCGTTAAGGCGAGGGCGGCCAAGCCCCATTTGATATAGCCGCCGAGGCCGTTGCCCGTGATACCGAGTCTGAAACGCTTGCGCGGTGTGAAATTCGGCATGACGGCAACTTTCTCTGCGACGTGGTCACCAGGATGAAACCCGCGGAATCTGTCGGCGTGCCGACACGTCAATACCGCTGACGCTCCGGTAGCCATCGAGACGGACGATCGGCAAAACCGAGGTTCGTTCCCACATCTGTCGGGGGCAGGACGTACCGCCCACATTTTCGATTGATCGGCCTTGTTGATCGTCAATTCGAAGTTGCATCAGACCCATGGAGACGTGCGAGCGAGCGGATCGCCACTCGAATTTAGTCCGGTCGTGCCGCGGCTCAATGGACCATCGTAATTACCCATTTATTGCCTTTCCCAAGCTGTGACCCGGAATGTACTGATTCAGCAGGAAATGAGCCGTTGGGCCGTAGAGTGCCATGAACGTTGCGTTCTTCACCAGCTTGCCGGCCTCCGCCAACCTTCCGGCGCATCCGGTCCATGGCAGCAGGGTGAATTCACCAGATGCCGTCAGGCCGGTTAATGGCCGCACTGGCTATGACCGCTGCCGAATTCCTCGCCAGCGTGATTTCGGCTCGTTTCGCGGTCGTCGTCTATCACAGGTTGATGCGGTGACCACGCGCCGGTTTCGGCCAGCTACCCTCGTCTCGAAAGGCGCATGAATGCCTATTGATATGACTCAGCCGGCCGCACCTTCCGCTAGCCTTGCTTCCTTGAGCGAGCCCACTTGCGCTGTTTGACCTGGCTGCCGCAACGGAGCTCCAATTATCAGCGCTGGTATGAAAATGTTGCAGAATACAACGGATAGTTGGATGAATCGGGACGATCCGCCGCCGCCAGAGTTTCATCCTACGTCGGTCATTTCCCCGCAAGCGGTGGTTGCCTTCATCAGGCGACGCCTGTTGACCATATCACTGGGGTGTTGCGCAGCGCTTGGCATTGCCATGCTCTACCTCATCATGGCGGTTCCCACGTTTGTTTCCAAGGCGCAACTTATCGTCGATTCGAAAGCGACCCCCAGCGACGTTGCGGCAGTCGCAACGATTGTCGAGAGTCAGATCGGCATCATTAGGTCCGAGAGCATCGCCAGTGCCGTGATCGAGAAGCTCGGTCTTGCGCAGGATCCGGAATTTGCGGGCGGCCAGGGTAGTAGCGTGCTGTCCGTATCGCGTCTGCTCGGCTGGAGTAGACCGGAAGGCAAAGGTAGCGCCATGCGCTACGCGGTGGAATCCTTCGGACAAAGGCTTACCGCCAAGCGTGTCGGCCCGACTTACCTTGTCGAGCTCACCTTCAGTTCCAAAGATCCTGATCGAGCAGCGCAGATTCTGAACGCCGTCGCGGAAAAGTATATTACTCATCAAATGGACCAGGGCGGCTCGTTGCAGGATGAGGCGTGGGTCCGGGACCGACTGAATGGCTTGAGCACTCAAGCGTCAGCTGCGCAGAAGGCACTCGAGGACTTCAACAGAAACAAAAAGGATGAGCCGGATTCCGCTGCCAATATGGATAAGTTGGTAGCCGCTGCGGAATCAGCCAAAAGTGCCTACGACAATTTTCGTCACATGCTGCGCAGACTGGAGGCTACGCGACAACAGTCCTCGCCAGTGTTTGCTGCGAGTCTGATTACTCAGGCGTTGCCTCCGCTGAGGGCCGCTTCGCCGAAGCCTAAGAGTGTGCTTGGAATAGCGCTCCTTGGCGGGCTGCTTCTTGGCCTCGCCGTCGCTGTGCTGCAGGATCTGATGGATGGTCACATGCACTTCGGTGCGTGGGACCTCTTGCGCGGACAGGATGACAGGGCCGAGTGGCCTGTCCCGGACACTGTTCGACCGGATCATCAACCTGAAGCATCGACAAAGACCAGGCCAGTGCGCCTTACGGGTTCGGGGTGAGGGCGGAGCAGCCATTTTCAGCAACGCTTGGGATCCATTGTGCTGGACGGCGGGCGGGCAGGCGCCATCGGATGATCAGTATCAGGCACGATGGCGCCTTGGCCCGGCGAGCACGGTGCAGAGGTCGTGGCGTGGGCCGCATCCCAGGCGCAGCTTTTCGGGGCAACGGTGGCCCGCGCCATCTGGCTGGACGCTGGAATTCGCGTTCGGAAGACGTCGCGCTTCTGGCCAGTGCTGAAGACAGGGTGCGGCGCGTTGTGGCCATGTCGATAGAATTGCTCAATCTCGTACCAGGCGAGCTTCAGGGGCTTGGGAGGCGCTGCGCGCCGAGAAGCCGTGCGTTCGAGTTCGGTTGCGCTGGAAGGCAAGGAGCCCGCCCGTCATGACCGTTGCGTTAAGATATGGTGGCGGAACTCCCTATCATCGCGCGTCTGCGTACTCGCTCGGCCAAAGTGCAAAATGGCTCTTTCTGGCGGTCGTTTTCATACTGCCATTTCAACGAGTGCCGTTTGTTAATTCGAACCTACTCGGCATCCAGGGCTGCAAGCCCTTTAACCTGTTGTCAGCGGGAGTACTGATCTATTTGTTATTCCGAGTTTCACTCTTATCAGCGACCGACAAAATCGAACGGACGTCCATCCGCATTCTCTTGCTGTATTTCGTAACCTTCACCATTGCTTTCGCTAGGTCGATCCTGAATGCTCCTCTGCTTCATGAACGTCTCCCGGATGTATTTCCAGAGTCCTATCTGGATTACATCATGTCATACGGCATGGTTCCAGCGTTCTACATACTGCCATTTCTGTTCATTCTGAAGCGATGTCGCTCATTTTCGGAGATTGAGACAGTCGTGAACGCCATCTGCGTTTCGATTCTACTCCTATCGGCCAGCTTCATCCTCGTCGCCCTCATGAATCCATCGGCCGCACTTTCAGGGCGGGCCGCCGTTAACGATTTGTGTGAAGCCTACTTCGGCATCCACTACAATACGATGGGCACGATATACATCTGCACGGCGCCCTTGTTGCTGTACAAGGCACTTACTCGCAGCTCACTCTGGATAGTGCCCGTCGCCCTGTCGCTTTTGGGGCTCCTTCTGCTCTCATCGCGCAGCGCGCTTCTAACCGTTGCGGGCTCCTATGTTCTGATTCTGATTTACAAGCGCAAATTTGCTGTCCTGGCTGCCGGCGCTGCGATGGTGGCTATCGCATCCGTTCTCTGGATCGCGCCGACTATGGACGCCATCCTTTCCATTGGTTTCGACGGGACTTCGGAAGTGTCGGCTGATGAATTGCTTACTGGCCGGGTAGATTTCATCTGGATCCCGCTGCTCAATGAATGGACGAGTGATCTCGGCCTGTTTCTATTCGGCGCGGGTCGGTCCGGCATCATAACCAGCGACGCCTGGTACACGGGAACGTTGATACAGGCTACTCATGCACACAACGCAATTATCGATTTCTTTCTCGACTGTGGAGCGATCGCGACCGGCATTCTTCTCGCTCTTATGTGCGTCGGGATATCAACCGCGTGGCGCGTCGGCCGACGGTTGCATAGCGACCTGTATTGGGCCTTGTTTGCGTGCATCGTCGGCTATGGAATAAGTATGTTTACCGAGCGAGAGGTATTTCCATCGTTCGAGAACATGTACCTGTTCCTTCTCATCGCGATGATGGTCAACCTGGCGCGCCTGTCTTCGCGCGCGCGTCAAACCTCAGCATGAGCCGCGCCACGCTTGATGCGGGTGACGCGGGCGCCGCAAACGCAACGACAAGCCAGTGGAGGTAACTCCAGTTCTCCGTCTCTGAACGGAGTGACCTTCTTGCAACGGAGCAATCGAGCCCGCTTAATGGCGACATTTCACTTCGCATCGTTCCAATTGTGGTGCATTCCAGCATGACGCTGTTCGGGCAAGAGATAGTGGTTCGCAACAGCCCGATCGAAATCTGGAGCCTGGTCCGGCGGTACAGAATATGCCCCAAGCCAACCGGAACGATTTGTCGTTGTGCCTCGCAGGGACCGCTCCAATGATAGGCCCACTCAAGCGTCTCACGCAGCGCCTGCTCATCGGCGCTCTCGGATTTGACAATTATCTGTTCTTCGTCGCTCAAGCGCGCATCGCTACGATAAAGACGTTCCGTTATGAAGCCGACTTTCTGTACTTTCTTAACATGGTGCCGAACGACGGCGTGATCCTCGACATCGGCGCCAATATCGGGGTGACGGCCTATTTTCTGGCGGCGACGAAGCCCGGCTCCCGAGTCCATGCGTTCGAGCCGGGGCCCGAGAACTTCAGGAGCCTGACGCGCGTGGTCGCCCAGCATACGCTCGCGAACGTGACGGTTCACGAATGCGGCCTGGGCCGCCAGGCCGCAGCGCTTCCGATGATCATGCCCGTGATAGGCGGCATTAAGCGACACGCCCTGTGCCAGGTCGACGACGGGCACTCCGAATACAAGGAAGGCATCCGCTTCCAGATCAAGATAGAGACGCTCGACGATGTTCCGGAGTTGAAGACATGCACGGACGTGCACGCGATCAAGATCGATGTCGAGGAGTTCGAGGCCGAGGTGCTGAAAGGGGGCATGGAACTGATAAGGCGCTGCCGGCCGCTCATCTTCTGCGAGATATGGAAGCCGGAGAACCGTAACGAGATCCGTGCAATGTTCGAACGCGAGCGCTACCGTATGTACGGCTATGAGCATGGCATGCTCAAGCCCGCCGGATCTGGCCTCAAGAACTTCACAGGGAATTTCTTCATTATTCCCGATGAATGTCCGCTGCCCCAATAGAGGTCGCGCCGGTGTCCCGATTCCCGTCGCGCGCACGACAAGGCATGTGCGCGAGGGGACGCCAGGCACCCGTCGCAGCTCTTCGGTGCCAAAGTACTACTCACGAAGAGCGGCGCAGCGGCACGCAGTGCGCCATTGGAAGCGCCACCCGCCGTTGCGCCGGAGAGCCAAATGAGTTCAAATCGACTTGGGAAGCTCGGCTCCACTGGATAGATGAAGGAGCCGAGGCCAAGGGCTAGTCGCATCATGCTGCGCCTGATGCCGCTCTACCGCAGTCGAAAACAAACGAATTGTCGTGACGCGCATCCTGATTGTAACGCATAAGCCGCTCGCAAGCCTGACCAACGGGCATGACCTCCGTGTGTGGCACTTGTGCCGCGAATTGGCGAAGCGGCATGAACTGTACCTTTTGACGGTCAACCTCGGTTCAACAGACGAATCTAGCGCCAGCCTAGTTGGCTTGTCCGATGTCTTCAAAAAAATTGCGGAAACGCCGAAGTTTCCGGCTCACAGGCCCTCACTGAAGAGGCACTTCCGTCGAAATGATTCAGACTACTTCTCGCTCTCTTATCCGGATCACTTTTCAACGGTTACCAAGGCGATAGCTGGCTTCTGCGAAGAGAACAGTATCGATCACATGATTGTCTTCTGCCTCGTACTCGCAGAATTCGTCCGACCGTTTTCGAGCGAGAAGAAAATACTGTTCGATCTCATCGACAGTGAAGTTCTGACGTTGACCAGACAAATACAGTTCTTTCCGCCGTGGCCCGCGCAGCTGAGAACGCGTCTCGACGCGCGCCTGATGCTCGCGCGTCGTGCAAGGGCGGAGGCGTGTTTGCCGCTTTGGTTCAATCACGTCACAACCGTCAATGATGCCGATTCCGATATGGTCTGCAGGCTGTCTGGCAGAACTGCGAACGTCAGCACGGTACCGAACGGAGTCTCGCCCGACCTGATGGACGCATTTGACGCAAATGCGCGTGTCGCCAAGCGGAGGGGAGTGGCATTTTGGGGCAACCTTGCCTTCAAACCAAACGCAGACGCGGTCCGGTTTTTCTACCAGTCTGTCTATCGACCGTACCTGGCTCCCGCCGGAATTGAATGGTGCGTGGTGGGTAAGGATGCGGAGAATTGGCTTCTGGAAGAAGCAAAGCGAGACGACGGCATTCGCCTGACTGGATTCGTCGACGACATCTGCTCATTGCTCGCTGAGTATCCGATAATGGTAAACCCGATGCGAATTGGCAGCGGATTGAAGAACAAGGTACTTGAGGCGTTTGCCATGGGCCTGGCCGTGGTTTCAACGGGAGTAGGCATCGAAGCGCTTGGCATGGCGCGAGAAGGCGTCGATTATCTGCGAGCTGACGAGCCCGAGAAGATTGTGGCTGCAATCAAGCTGCTCATCGAAGACGAAGGCGTTCGGTATTCCATGATCCAAAGTGCTCGAAGAGTCATGCTGGAGCACTACACCTGGAAAAGGGTCGCTCGCGACATGGATGCACTCTTGGCTTCGGTGTGAGTGCCGCGACAGGTTCGGTAATGGCTGCCATTGGTATGACGCCCTGGTCTGACAGGATGATGCATCGATCGATCCTACGAGGTTGACGATGAGTGGCTCGAGAAAGGTGAGGCGAGAGTGATCCAATTGCCATCAAATCGTTGTTCGCTTCGTGCGATTGTCGTCTCGTCCTGTCTTTCTGGAAGTCCATCAGGGAGTTCTGATCGCTTTCCTGGAAGGTGCGGCGACCCCAATTCGCGCCTTTGGTCGCCGACGCCGTCGCGAGGTCGCTGACCCATGGCATCCATACTGCGTCAAGGAATTGCACTCTCGGCTGCTCAATACACCGAGCAAGTCATCATGTTGTTGACGCCGATCGTTCTGGTCCGAACGATTGGCGCCACGGCGTTTGGCGAATATCGGCTGTTCTGGCTGCTCGTAACCACGGTGGCCCTGTTGTTCTCCTTCAACATGCCCCGGAGCTTGCTTTTCTTCTTTGTCCGGCTGGATGCAGAGGGACGGCGGGTTTACGTCGGCCAGACGGTCTTGTTCCTGCTCGCCGCAACGACGGTTGCGGTGCTTCTGGTTTTTGCCTTTCGTCCTGTCCTTCCATCGGGCATGAAGGATCTGCTGCACGACCACGGGTTGTTGCTGGCGATGTTCCTGTTCGTGTGGAATCTGGGCTTATTGCTGGATGTGTTACCCAACGCCGTGGGGCGAATCCGTTGGCAAGCGCAAGCAATCCTGGCTTCGTCCGTGCTGAGAGCCGCGCTGATAATTTCCGCAGCAGTCGTTTTTCATCGATTTGAAGAGGTGCTAATCGCGGCGTTGATTGCAGCTAGCGTGCGCGTAGTACTTCTGGCTGTCTTCATCGCGCGCTATTGCGGCATTCGACTTTTCCCAATTGAGAAGGAGCAGTTCCGCGCGCAGCTTCGCTACGCTCTTCCGTTCGGTGTGGCCGGCTTGCTGTGGAGTGTACGGAAGCAGGCAGAACTGTGGATTGTCGCGACGATGTTCTCGTCGGGCATGTTCGGCATTTTTTCAATTGCAACCATGCTCCTCATGCCGTTCGAAGTCTTGAGAGGCGGGCTGGGGAACTTGCTCCTGCCGAAGATGAGTCATTTCCATTCATTGGGCCGCCACGAAGAACTGTTGCGCCTGAACAATCAGGGCAACGTCATCATTAGTGCGGTCATGTTCCCCGCGATCGCGGCATTGTTCGTCTTTGCGGAAGAAGTCATTCAGTTTCTGTTTACGAAGGACTACGTGAGTGGCGCTCCGGTGCTGCGCATTTATCTGATTCAAACATTGATCTCGACCGAGATTACCACTCTGCTCAACGTGTTTGGACAGGGTTCGGCCAACATGCGTTATGAAGCTGCGATCCTTCCGTTTGCCGTGTTAACAAGCCTGGCCGGCGTCTGGTACTACGGCTTGCCGGGGGCGGCGATCGGGTCGGTATTCACAACTTTCGTTGTGTATATCTTGTTTCTCAGAAGACTTTCAAAGGTGATGAGCATTCCGATCGCAAAGTTGCAGGACTGGAAGAATCTTGGACTAATTCTGGTCGCATCGGTGTTGGCGGCAGTGCTGGTACGGATTTCGTTTGATCTGCTGCAGGCGCCGGTTCCGGTTGCCGCGCTGGTTGGTCCGGCTGCGGTTCTGGTGTGTTATGTGGCGATGTTGTTTGTGACCGGATACTATCGAACACTGGCTGAGGTTCGGAGAGAATGGGGAGTTCTCGGGGCGTGATGGAAGGGTGATCCGCATTGCGCGGTTGCCTGAATATCAGCGCGAGGGCGCGACGGCCATCGAGAGAGGCTCAGTCATTATCCGGATTGTGGTGGATGCTCCTCCCAGGCGCGACCGACGAAGACCGGGCGTGATCAGGTGAGGAGCCACGGCGGGACGTTCACTTGTCAGTGGGCCTTCGGCTGGCCATCCGACCAGTCGTATTCGGTTGCGATACCGCGCATGATTTCGTTGGCCAACTCTCCGCCTTGATCCCCGTTCGTCATGATAACAGCGCCATCTCCATTTTCGAACATCGTCATCACGCTGACGAACCCGTCGTTGACGCCTGCATGTAGAATTCGTCGATGCGGCGCGACCCCCAGTACAATCGGACCAAGTCCGTAGTTGCCAAGGCCGGGTGTGAGCATTTGGAGAGCCGTAGCCTGCGACAGCACGGAAGCATCTCGACCGGTCCAGGCGCGGACCACACCCAGCGCAAAATGTGCAACGTCAGTAGGTGTCGTCCACAAACCTGCGGCAGCCAGCTCGGGATAGATATGCGGACCGCCCGGCACCGGCTCGCCGGTCGCTCGGTAGGGGGTTGCGGCCGTTGGAGCGTCACTTTTGGGCAGCGGCTGTAGGAAACTGCTGTGGGTCATCCCGAACGGCTTGAGGACAACTTCATCAAGCAATTTCGGAAACGGTTTGCCGGTCACGTCGATGAGCAGTTGCTGCACAACGGTGTAGCCGCCGCTGGAGTACTCGAACCGTGTGCCGGGCTCATGATCGACAACGACAGGCGCGGTATTTGCAGAACCGCATAGTGCAAACCAATCGTGCGCTGACGGCTGGAACCGGGTTAGGTCACGACACAAGAGTGACGCGCCATTGAGAACGTCGCCGAGTGACGGAATGGGGGCGCCTGCAGGATATCCCGGAAAATAAGGAACGGTTATACCAGCCGAATGATTCAGCAGTCTTCGAAGTGTAACCTTCGATTGATCGGTGAACGAGTTAGCTGGGAGCTTCCAGGTCTTGAGGGATAAATTGACGTCGTCATCGAGATCGAGCTTTGCGGCCTGAACCAATATGAGCGCCGCTACAGCAGTAACCGGTTTGCTGATCGACGCCGCCTGGAATAGAGTCTCAGGCGTTACAGGCGGACCGCCGATGCTAGCGTACCCGAATCCGCGAGCCTGGATTACGCCGCCGTGAACCACCGCAATGCTGACGCCGGGAACGTGCAGTTCGTTCATCCGATCAGCAAGTTTCATCGGAGGTGCGGCTGCGGTGTCAGCCCGCAGTCCATTCACGATGCGTTGCATGCGCTGTTCGAAGTCGACGTTGCTGCCTGCGAGCGCGCCGTCCTGTGCAAGCGAAGCCTGGAGGGTTGCGATGCTTCCTATGATGACGAGCGAGGCGATACGGCCGACGTTGAGAATCATCGACGTGGAGCTCCGCGGGCGGCCGGTGGATTGGACCATGCGAGGATTTCTAGCAAGAAGACGGCACGTCCGGTAGGGACGTCGTCAACCGTTGAAACTGCCGCCTCTGCCGGTGCAGTCCGCGGCCGCACGCGCCTGCAATCTGCAGCGAGACAAACCCCTTCCAGACGGCCGCAGAGCCATCCTTGGTCGGCGCACAATCCGAGCCGGCTGGCCCGGCTTTTCCTGTGATCGGGAATGGGTAATCCGAAAGGGTCGAGCCGCGTATCGACCCAAAAGATTATGCTTGTGAGAGAAGCAGGGCGCACCAGGAGCAGTGTGCCTTCAATCGACAGAGTTCGAGCGAACCCAGAGACGAGCCGAGCAGAGGGTGCAGTATATGACGGTCCTGATGCGCTTCTCCGGAGGTTTTGGGGGCGGCGTGGTTTTGAATGCAAGGAATTTCCTGACGGAAGGTGATGCGTTTACGCAAACACAGGAGGCGGCGTTCTTTGCCTCAATCCGGCTGCGGAACGGCACCTATAAGACCACCGATCATCATCGCCTCGATGATCTCAACAAGCTCGTTATCGATGAGTGGAAGAAACTCGGCAGCCAGCCGAGCCAGATCATGGACGTCGGCGTATCATCAGGGATTTCCTCCGTCGAATGGGCGGATGCCCTAACGCGCGCTGGCATCGAGGCGAAGATCCTGGCGACAGATCTGTGCATGCGCGGGAGCCTCGTGCGCCTGTTGCCAGGATATGAGGTCCTTCTCGATCGCGATGGCAAAGTGCTTCAGCACATCGTTGCCGACCGTCCGGTGCGCTGGTACCTGAATGGTCCCCGAGATTTTCTCAAGGGGACCGGATTCGTGGTCGCCGCGCTGAATACACTTGCAGGCGTGCTGCTGCCGCTAACGAACATGCGGGAAGGGGGGAAGGATGTCCTTCTGGTGAACCCGCATGCCCGCGACGACGCTCGGCTGAGCTTTGCCGAAGATGACATTCTGGCGCCTAACCCTGCTCATCTGCGCGGCCGGTTCAACGCAATCCGCGTGTCGAATCTGCTCAATCATGGCTATTTCAACGAAGCGCAGTTGCGTGGCGCGGTCGGCAACCTGAGGGATCGCCTGGTCGGTGCCGGTTCGTTCCTCATTGTGAATCGAACGCTTGCGAACGGCACCAATCACGGCACGCTCTTCCGGCTTAACGGCGCAAACAGATTTGAGACGGTGGCCAAGCTTCGGGAGGGGAGTGAGATTGAGAGTATCGTACTGTCGGCTTGACGCGGGACGATCGAGCTTCTCGATGAAGGCAGGGCTCGCTCTTTCGCTACACGAACTGAGAAGCCGTACACCTCGAGTTCGCGGGCAGAGCGTCGCAGAGCTTCTTTTGATTGTGCGGTCCTATTAGGCACGAGGTGTCGGGTGCGTATTCTCTCGATGGATTTTTCCATCCCTTATCTGATGAAAGATGAGAACTACCCGATCGGCGGGTGGGCGATCGAGCTCGCAGTGTGGCTTCGTGCGCTTGAGAACGCCGGTCACGAAACCGCTGTTCTCACCTGGAAGGGCGCGCTGGAGCACGTAGGTTCGGGACAGCAAATCAAACTTATAGAGACCTACGATCCCGCTCGTGGCATTCGGGTTGCGAAGTATTTTTATTCATATATTCCGAAAGTGTTGGCGGCCGCCCGCAGCTATCGCCCGGATATTCTGATCCAGGGAGTATGTGGAATACACACCGCCATCATGGCGTTCGTCGCCGATCAGCTGAAGGTTCCATTCGTCTATCGCGTTGTGAGTGACATAGATGTCGATGAGCGATGCAAAGCGCTTCTGCCATCCCATGAATGGATATCCTATTCGTGGGCCCGGCATCGCACCGCCGGGTTTCTCTGTCAGAATGAGTATCAACGCGGAAAGTTGGCAGCGCTTTTTCCGGACAAGCCAATCCACGTCCTGCATAATCCGTTTGCGATAGCAGAGGACGCGGCCGCTCCTTTGCCGCGCGCAGAACGCGGATATGTTGCCTGGCTCGGTGTCTTCCGCTATCCGAAGAACCTGCCCTTGCTTTTCCGGATTGCCCAGGCATTGCCGGCCGTCAAGTTTCGCGTAGCGGGGATGACGTCGCCCAATACCGATCAATCGACGATGGACGCCTTGAATGGCTTGCGTCAGCTGCCAAACGTGGAATTGGTCGGCTATGTGCGGCGGGCGGACGTTCAGAAATTTCTATCGGAAGCGACAATGCTTCTCTGTACGTCGGATTTCGAGGGCTTCTCAAACGCATTTCTGGAGGCGCTGGCGGTCGGCGCACCCATCGTGACGCGCCGGCACGTTGATCCGGATGCGATTGTCGAACGTCATGTTCTCGGCGCTTCAGTTGAAGACGAGTTGGTGCTTTCAAGAGCTGTGAGTGAGATTTGGAACATGGACGCCGGTGAATACAACGCGCTCAGTCGGCGATGCCAGATCTATGTCAAGGCAAATCACTCCCCGATGGTGAAGACTCACGAGTTGATGGCGGCTTTGACACCCCTTGTCGCCAGGTCGAGGCACTTGGGTGCAGCTGTTATGAACTGAGCCGCTCGCTCGTTGTCCATCGAGATCGGCGATGAGCAACGCGGGATGCGCGCGGTGAGGCGCTTAATCGGATCCGGCCGTTGATCTTGCTTCCGGCGTCAACAAGCGAGACAAGGGTCCGTCCTATCGGCATGACCGCTATCGACGGTCTGGTAGCGTGAACCGCCGGCGAGGTAGACTCGCTGGCCGCAAGGCTTCGCGCCGCGATGCAACTGACCATGCATTCTTTCCGAGCTTATGCCTGGCGGTAGTCCTTATTTTCCCTCGATTGAGCCCCTCGATAAATTGCATCGAGATTTGAATGGGTTACCTTTGGTCTGACTGCGCATTTTGCGACGGTCGCGGGACCGAACAGGGATGGCAATGAGAATAGTTTTACCCCTCATCTTCGCGCTGGCTGGGAGCATGGCGGAAACCTCCAATGGATCGACATCGAGCATTGCCAATGCGGGTGGTCGGAGAACGCTGTTGGCTGAGGGCCCATCCGCCGACGCCTACAATGCTGCCGGCACCGATGGGAATACAGCAACCAGCAGAACGGCTGCTTCGTCGGTCACGTCATTTTCCGGTAAGCCGCGAACCCGCTTTCAGATCGGCGACGTTAGCTACGGCGTTCACGTTGCAGACCAGGGCTATAGTCTGACCAATCCCGACCCCCAAACCCTGCGCTTCGAGGTCCGCAAGGGCGACCATGCGTGGTACGACAGCTCGTCCGCGGATCGTTCCGAGATCAATTCCACCGTGACCTATCCCGCCGCCACGCCCATCACGCTCAGCTACCAGCTCATGGTGGAGGCGAACGGCAGCAACGGGGCGCTCGTCAACAGCGCGACCGGTTGGTTCATCGTCGGACAGTGGCACAACGACGATGACGCTTCGGGCGTCGGAACCTCTCCTCCGGTCGCGCTGAACCTGCAGGGCGATCACCTGCAGGTGCTTGTGCGCTACTGCCCGCCGGGCAAGAACCCCAGCAACGGCGCAGGCTTCGTCGTTACCAAGACACTCTGGACCGACCCCAACCCGATCGTGACTGGCAAGTATCACGACGTGAAAGTGCAGGCCCAATTCTCGAACGACACGACCGGTTACCTGAAGGTCTGGATCGATGGGGCACCGGTCGTGAACTACAGCGGGCCGCTGGGCTTTGGGGTCGGCACCAATTGGGAATTCGGAATCTATCGGTCGTCGGCGCCCGAGACCGTTGCGGTCAACTATCGAAATTTGATGATAACGACCGGGTCGCTAACGCCTGTATCGTCAGAGCGACCGTGACCCACCGTGCGGTCTGCAGTGATGGGCTTTCTGCAACGGGGACAAGCGTCTGCCGACATGCAAAAGAAGACGGCTCTTGTCCTCACCTATCCCTTAGTTTGAATACTTTCTCATAAGCCGCCAAAAGCTTCGTCGATGCATGATGCCAGGCGAGTTCGCCACTAATTCGTTCCCGACCGAATGCGCTCATGGCTTCGCGCCGCGCCGGATCTTCCAAAAGCTCCAGTATTTTGTCGCCGAACTCGGCGGTGTCCGCATTCGGCACATACAACGATGCATCTCCCGCCGAAAAGCGGCCTTCTGTGAGGTCGAATTGGACGATCGGCTTGCCCAGCGTCATGTACTCCATGATCTTGTGCATCGTCGATATGTCGTTCATCGAACTGGGGCGGTCTGGATTCACGCAGACGTCGGCCGTCGACAGGATGGTGAATAGCGTGTCGTCATCGACACGGCCGGTGAATGTGACTACGTCATCCAGTTCGAGCGCCATCGCGAGCTTCTTGAGGTCGTCCAATTCCCGTCCGCCTCCGACGATCACGAACTGGATATCATCGCGGTTCCGTGTGCTGCGGATGTGCTTGATCGAATCCAGCAGCAGGTCGAGCCCTTCCTGTCGCGCAATAAGACCGACATATCCGACAAGATACTTCCGTCCCTTCTTCCAGGAGGGGTCCGGTGGAAGCGAGCGAACGCGGGACACATTCGGAGCGGAGCGCACAACGAACACGCGATCCGGGCGCATTCGGCCCCGTTCAATCGCAATGGAGCGATACGACTGGTTGGTGGCAATCGATACGTCCGACAACGCGAATGTGACGCGTTCGAGCAGGACCATAACGCGCCACAGAAGGCCACGACGTCCGAACTTCGCCTCGTAGAGCTCAGGATTGACGTCGTGCTGATCGAAAACAAACGACTTCCCGAACAGAAATTTGTGAAATGCACCGACGATGAAGATGAGATCGGGTGGATTACACGCGTGGATTACGTCAAATCCACGCGTTGCCAGAACTTTCACGCTCAGCACGAATTCCCAGAACAACGCCACGCTGTACTCGATGGCATAACCCAGCACCCCGCGACCTTCCGCAGGCATCCAATGGCGATAGACTGCTACTCCCTCGAGCATCTCGAATGAGGCCGTTGCGCCGTGTCCCTTGGGGCAAATCACAGACACTTCGTAGCCATGCCGCGCCAACGTGGTCGCTTCCGACCACACCCGGCCGTCGAACGGGACTGGAAGATTCTCGACGATGATTAGGACCCGGCCACGAACCGAGCCAACACCCGCTTGTTCGGATTTGCGCACAACGGTGTCGTCATGAGAGAGTGTTGACATCAATTACCCGTTTTGCATTCAGGGCCATTTGCTTCGCCCACCCTCGGGTATCGATGACGAGGTCGAATAGCTCCGACTCGGCGGCGGACTTTGCGATCAGCAACTTGCGAAGGGCGGGCAGATTGGCGAACGCATAGCCAAGGTTCTGCCCCAGCAGCTTCGACGGCTCGACGTGTGGATCGTAGATCGACAGGCCGATGTGCAAGCGGAGGAATTTGCGAGCCAGGTCGATGTTGGGACTTTCGCGAAGATCGTCGCTGTTCTCCTTGAAGGCAAGTCCCAACATGAGTACCCGTCCGCCGGGCGGGACCGCTTTCAGGCAATTCTCAAACAGGAAATTCTTGTGCTCGTCGTTCGATCTGAGCACCGAATCCACCAGCCAGGTATGCGCCCCGACATCGCTTGCGATGTATTGGAGCGCGCGAACGTCCTTGGGCAGGCAGGAACCGCCGAATGCGCCGCCCGGCCTCAGATAGTAGGGTGAAATGTTGAGCTTGGTGTCGGAAACGAAGATCTTGTGTACGGTTGTCGCGCTGATGCCGAGCTTGTCGCAAACGCGACCGACTTCGTTGGCAAAGGCAATCTTCACTGCGTGGAACGAGTTGTCGACGAATTTGGTCATCTCCGCCGTACGATAGGTGGTGTAGAAGACGGGCACCGCGATGCTCGCGTTCAACTCGTCAAGGACCGGGCACCGTTCCCCGTCCTTTGTTCCGACCACGATCTTCGGCGGATTGAAGAAATCTTCGATCGCTACCGACTCGCGCAAGAACTCGGGATTATAGACGACGTCGACGAGCTCCATCCTGCCGTTCAATGCGCTTTCGAAGATTGGCAGAACCAGATCCTCGATGGTGCCTGGCCGCATCGTGGAGCGAAACACCACAGTTAGCGTCGTCGTGCGGGTGGGGCCGATCAGGTCTGCGATCTGATGGGAAACTTCAGCGACGAAGCTCATGTTGTGAGATCCGTCCGGGGCGCTGGGTGTTCCCACGCACACTATTGCCAACGTGCAGCCGTCGAGATGCCCGCTCGCGTCCTTCGTCGCGCTCAGCAAGCGCTTTCGGACGGCGGATTCGACAAGTTGATCGAGGCCGGGCTCCGTGATTGGAGATTTCCCCGCATTGACGATCGCGACTTTCTCATCGCTGATGTCGACGCCGATGACCTCGTGCCCTTGCCTTGCGAGGCAAGCCGCTGCCGTCATGCCTACGTAACCGAGTCCGAACACCGCTATTTTCATCTGGATCCATCACGCGCATCAGGTTGCGCCGGCAACACTGGCGGCCTGTTTAGGGGTTGTCTGCAAGGTCGACGGCTTCATTCAGAGATAGTCTTCGGGCAAGGTATTCTGAGAGCGCGCTACGCGTCCGCAACGCCTTCCAAAGTGCAGCCCGATTGTATTCGTTCAGGCTTGCGGAGCCTGAACTTTTTCGGGCTACCTATTCCGGTTTTGGCCGGCGAAGGCGGACTGAAACGGCGCTAGAAGCAAGAGATCGAATGCTCGAGACCGGTGTCCACTTCGGCCGCCTTTGGAGACGCGTGGTAGCCGCTGCCGAGAGGCTGACAAGTCGGAGGGGCGAGCGGCAGGGGGCCGCCCACGCTCGAAGCTTCATGACTGAGGCAATGTGTCCGGGCCAAAGCGGCTTGATCGCGTCGCTTTGCGTCGTCTGCGGCTACACGCGAGAACGAAGTAGGTGACCGTAATTGTCACGAAGTTCGGACAAATATCGCCGAACGGCCACCCCGAACCGGTATCGGATCGATTCCGAGGCGGGCGAACCATGCAACTGTTCGCGATAGATGCACCGTATATCCGCCGCGCCGCCCGGCGGGACATCGACCATCACTCGAACATGTCCGTCCGTGTATTTGTACGCGATGAGGCCTTGGTTGACTTCAACGCCCTTTAGGGAAGCGATCTGCGGTTCGCGCTTCATGACGCAAATTCGTCGTGTCGTGGGTCCGCCGTTCTCGAAGAGAAGCCGCTCGGCAAGCATCCTTACCAGGATTGTTTCGCCGTCGGATCGAATGCCGTAGCTGCGGCGAACGGCGTCCTCGAGAGGTCGCCAGCAGAGTTTCCACTGCAAGGATGCGAGAAGCCGGAGAAATGTCGCCAGTTCGCTACCCCGGCCGCGGAGAAGGTCGTGATGTCCGGCAATGAAGCACGGCTTGCCCAGGAGTCCGTCAAACGCGAAGTTTTCGATGCCGTGGTCAATGTATCGCCGGGTAAAGATCGGGAAGCTCCCATACCGGACAATGGCGACACTCCAGAGATCAGCGAGTGTCGTTTCGTTCAGCGCATCATTGGCTGGTGCGACCTCGGTGTTGACGGCCGCGATGAAGCCATTTCGCTTGAGCGCCGAGGCGGCCTCGGGCGAGAATGCCCCTTGCGGGAAAACCATCACGTTTTCGTGGTCAAGCGCGGTGTTCTGGCGAAGGGCCTGCATCCGCGTTCTGGCGGTTTTCAGCTTTCTATCGAGCAGCTCAGGCGAGCGGGCTGCGAACTCACCTCCTGTGTGATCGCAGCCGTGTACGCAGACGGACAATTTCCCGTTGCTTTCTCGAAAGGCGGCAACAGTGCCGCGGTTTGTTCGTCTCCAGTTCCATGGAATGAAGGCAATGGTCGTTGCGAATGCCAGCTTGTCCGCAAGCTGCAACAGGTCATCAAAATCGAGGAGACCGTACCGCGGCCACAAGGGCGGATCGTCAATGATCAGGCAAGCGTTTATTTCAACGCTCGTCAAGCAAACGTCGCGGAACGCCCACTTCAGATACATCACGATCGGCACCGCGCCGGCGAAACACTTCTTCACATCAAAGTAGCTTGCTGCGCGTTCGCGAACGTCCACGATCGTCAGTGACGAGTCAGCAAAAAAGCGGACACCGGAATAAGTGAACTCGGCGAACAGATGCCCCTCGCGCACTCCGACGATGCTCTGGAGGTTGCTATTGCGGACGACGAGCGCGGTATCGGCGCCCCGCTCCAGTTGGATTTGCAGTCCCGACATCGGGCCGCACATTTCGGGAAAAGAATCGGTGACTGATACGGTCGTTGGACACTGGCCGGAGGCGCGGATTTCCGCCTCGGGATCTCCGGCGATCTGGCGCAACAGAGACCTGCAGGGATCCGCGGCTTGAAATCCATAGACGAAAACTGAATTGGCTGCCGCCAACCACGTCGGAAGCGCCTCAGTCTTGTTGCACTGTAGGACTTCGCCGAGACAGGCCGCGGAGGTCAGGACGGAGAATTTCTGATGACCTGCTGTTAGCGCGGCTATGTTGTCCCCGCGCGCTTCGTCGACTGTCAGCGCAGTCCAGGGAATTTCGAAGAGATCAAGAATTTCGGTCAGGTTGCGATCATTGGTCGATGGAGCGCTACCGCGGAGCAGGAGTGCGATCGAAGTGCCTTTGGCCATGGCGTCGGCGTTTCATCCGTGGGTTGTGCCTCATCTGTTGGTAAGGCCACCAGGCCTCCTGCAGATTGTTCGTGACCTCGCGCTTGTGCGCCTCTTTTGAGGAATCCTATACGAGAGATAGCGAAGTTTCCACTATGGGACGGCTGCGCAATGGTGGTCCCCGCCTAACTAATCTGCGGTATGCGATCCCGCGGGCCTATCGAGATCAGATTTGGCCTTTCGCAGTCAGGGATTTGTGAATCCCGCGGCCGGCGTGAACCTAGATTGGCGGCACTAACATTCTGCGAGAGCGCTGCGTCGGGCACCATGCGACGCGTCGGGTTGCCGCAAGCGAATTGCCGACGTGAGGCATTCGCGGGGGCGTGATGCGGAGACGACCGCGTGCTGCTGTCCGTACGAGTGTGCCGACCAGTCTTGCAAGTAAAAAAAGTGATTGATTCCAACATGGTGCCCAGCTCTTGGACGCACCAGGTCCGGCTGTTGCACTGCGTGCGAAGCTCCTGGTTTGCCCACGCAAGGGCGGGGGTACCCCCGATGGGCGTGGGTCATAATCCGTGTTCTACAGCGGCGCGCGCGCCCAACCGGCTATCCTAATTCGACGCACGCTAAGGCCTTCAATTAGGGAGCCAACATGGCGAGATAACCGTGCTCGTGAGGATACTGATATTTCACCATTGCTTTCCTCTGGCGTGATTGTGGCAAACATGTCGAAACAATTATATTCCAAATTCGTTCCCGGCTTAATTGATGCTCAGAACATGACCGGCGGCGCGGAAATTGAGACCGCAAAAGCCGGTCCATCGCTCGCCGTCATCGGTTGCGGTTACTGGGGCGCAAAACACATCCGTGTTGGCCACGATATCGGCGCAAGGGTGTCGATGGCCGCCGACATGCGGTCTGACAGACTGGAATACGTGAAATCACAGTATCCCAATGTCGCTGTTTCGCGTGATTTCGATGCGATCCTGAATAGCTCGTCTGTCGACGCGGTGATTATCGCGACCCCCGCCGTGACGCACTTTGAGCTGGCGCGGGCAGCGCTCCAGGCCGGAAAGCACGCGCTCGTCGAGAAGCCGTTGGCCATGACGAGCGCGCATTGCCGCGAACTGATTGCGATAGCCGAAGAACGGAATCGCGTGCTGATGGTCGGGCACACGTTCGAGTACCATCCGGCGGTGGGTGTCATGCGCCAGATGATCCGAAGCGGCTCTCTCGGCGAGCTCTACTACATCGATTCGCGGCGCCTGAATCTCGGTCTCTACCGGCCCGATGCCAATGTCCTTTGGGATTTGGCGCCGCATGACCTCTCGATCATCTTCTTCCTGCTCGAGGAGGTTGCGCACAACATCGGCGCTTGGGGTTGCGCGCACGTTCTGCCGGATGTCGAGGATGTCGTTTACGCCAAGTTGGGCTTCAAGAGCGGGCCGACCGCCCATGTGCATGTGTCATGGTTGGACCCCGTCAAGGTGCGCCAGATCACGGTCGTCGGCAGCGATGCGATGCTGGTGTTCGACGATGTGGAGCCGTCCGAGAAGGTTCGCGTTTACCAGAAGCGCTTCAGGCCACGGATCAACGGCGATTCATACGCCGACTTCCAGTCGGCCTACCATCATGGCGATGTTCATATCCCCGCGATATCCAGCAGCGAGCCGCTGAAGCTCGAGTTGCTCGATTTTGTCAACGCAATCAAGACCGGGACGCAGCCCGTTGCGAACGGTGCGCATGGCCTGCGCGTCGTCGAAGCGCTCGAAGCTGCATCGGACTGTCTGCGGCTCAACCAGGAGCACCGTGGCAACGGAACACGTCAACCGGCGTTTCTGCGGCGGAACGCGTCGGCGGGGGCTGCGGAAATTGTCGTTAGATGAAGCCTTGCGATGGAAGGCGAGCCCGCGGGAATCCGTTAAGCGGGTGCTTGACATCGCTGTGAGCGTCTCCGCGATCCTCTTGCTGGCCCCGTTCCTTGTCGCGGTGTGGGTCGCGATCCGCCTCGACAGTCCCGGGCCGGCGTTCTTTTGCCAACGCCGGGTCGGACGATACGAGAAGCCATTCAATTGCTTCAAGTTCCGGACGCTTCGTCACAAGGCCGACGAGAACGTCCATCGCGACGCTATTCGCAGGGTTTGGGCGAAGGAGGTTCTCTCGAACGACCCTGATGCCCCATATAAGCTGACAGATGATCCTCGCGTGACGCGCGTGGGGCGGGTGCTGCGGAGAACCAGTATCGACGAGCTGCCGCAACTCCTCAACGTATTGCGAGGCGAAATGAGCATCGTCGGTCCGCGGCCCGCGATACCTTATGAACTCGAGTACTTTCGCGACTGGCATCATCAACGTCACATCGTGAAGCCCGGCATCACCGGACTTTGTCAGGTTCGCGGCCGTGGTCGCCTGGGCCCGGACGCGATGCTCGAGATGGACGTCGAATATGCAATGAACTGGACCTTGTGGACCGACCTGAAGCTGATTGCCCTAACGGTTCCCGCGGTGCTGCGGGGCCACGGTGCTCGATGAGATTCTCGGGCAATGGATATGGAATCTGGTGAGGTTTGAAAAATGAAAATTCCGTTCGTAGATCTCAAGGCACAATATGCGACGCTAAAGGATGAGGTGGCCGAGGCGATTCGAGGCGTTCTCGAATCCACGCAGTTCATCGGCGGCGAGGCAGTTGCTTCGTTCGAACGAGATTTTGCTGCTTATTGCCAGGTGCCCTATGCGCGCGGTGTGGCGAGCGGCACGGACGCGATTCATCTGGCGCTGCGGGCGTTGGGTGTTGGCCATGGTGACGAGGTGATTACAACCGCCCATACTTTCATCGCCACGGCCGCGGCGATCGTGGCGGCAGGAGCGCAGCCGGTATTCGTCGATATCGATCCCGATACCCACACCATCGATCCGAGGATGATCGAGCGGGCGCTGACAAGCCGCACGAAGGCGATCGTTGCGGTCCATCTGTTTGGTCAGCCGGCTGACATGGGCCCAATCAAGGACATCGCACGACGGCGCGGCCTCTTCGTGATTGAAGACGCGGCCCAGGCGCATGGAGCGGAGTATCAGGGGATCCGAACCGGGGCGCTCGGCGATGTAGCCTGCTTTTCGTTTTATCCGGGGAAGAACCTCGGTGCATATGGCGATGGAGGAGCGGTCACCACCAACAGTGCAGCGATCGCCGAGCGGATCGAACGGTTGCGCGACCACGGTCGAACCACCCATTACAACCACGCCGAGGTCGGGTTCAACAGCCGGCTCGATGCTCTCCAGGCCGCAGTTCTCCAGGTCAAGCTCCGACGCCTGGATGAGTGGAACGACAATCGGCGGCGGGCCGCGGAGTGGTACACCGCGGAGTTGAGACACTCGGGCATCAAGACGCCGTTCGTCCGAACGGGATCCACGCACGTCTACCATTTGTACGTGATCACCACGGACGAACGGGACGCAATGCGCAAGAGGCTCGACGAGGTCGGCGTGGCGAGCGGAATCCACTATCCGTTGCCATTGCATCTCCAGCCTGCGTTCGCCTATCTCGGCTACAAGCAGGGCGATATGCCGTGCAGCGAAGCGATGGCCGCTCGATCATTGTCCCTACCCATGTTCCCGGAGCTCACGCGCGACCAGGTGCGCGGCATCGCCGCGATTGTGCGTGGTGTTGCGGAGCGCGAAAGCCACCAGGAACCGCAGCGGAAGCCCGTCGCGATGCACGCCGACGGCGGGAAGGCGTGACGATGAACCGAATTAGCGCACGGGCGGTGGTCGAGACCGAGGCGATCGGTGCGGACGTGACGATCGCTGAGTTCGCCGTGGTGCGGTCAGGTGTCACGATCGGCAACAGGGTGGTCATTCACCCGCATGTCGTGATCGAGAGTGGCGCGAGAATAGGGGACAACGTCGAGATATTCCCGGGAGCCTATATCGGGAAGGTGCCCAAGGGGGCCGGCGCATTGTCGCGGGCTCCGCATTTTGAGGCATGGATCGATATCGGTGCCGATTGTTCAATCGGACCGCATGCGGTCATTTTCTACGACGTCTCGCTCGGCGCGGGGACCTTGATCGGTGATGGCGCCTCGATCCGTGAACAATCGCGGATCGGCTCGAAGACGGTTGTCGGACGTTACGTTACGGTCAATTACAATACGCGTGTTGGCGATCGCGTTCGTGTGCAGGATCATACCTGGCTGGCCGGCAATATGACGATCGAAGACGACGTGTTCATATCGGGCTGCGTCGGCACGTCGAACGACAACGCGATCGGCCGGAACGGCTACGATGGCTCGCCGATGCTCGGGCCCACCATCGCGCGCGGCGCGGCGATCGGCGTGGGAGCCAACCTCCTGCCGGGTGTCAGAATCGGTATTGGCGCTATCGTCGGCGCCGGCGCGGTGGTGACGAAGGACGTGCCTGACAACACGCTCGTGACGGGCGTCCCCGCGGAAATTCGACGGAAGCTCAACGGGGCCGGCGGCACTGCCGAAGCCTCAAGGGAATAATCGTGAGGATCCTCTGTGTCACCAATATGTATCCGAGCCCGGAGCGACCAGGGTCCGGAGCCTTCGTGTACCAGCAGGTAGAGCAGCTGCGTCGGTTCGGCCATACGGTCGACGTGATCAATATTGTCGGGTCCCAGTCGAAGCTGAACTATCTGAAGGGCAGCTTTGATGTCATGCGAATGACCGGCGTGACGACATACGACATCGTCCATGCGCACTACGGATATTCGGCCTATCCCGCCATGTTTCGGTTGCGGGCGCCGCTCGTCATCACGCTGCACGGGACCGATGTACTCGGGAATATCCTTGAAAGGCTGTCGACGCGGCTTGTCTCGCATTTCGCCGATGCCGTTATCGTCGTGTCAGAGGAGATGCGGAAGTGGATTCCCGGAACCGTGATTCCCTGTGGGGTCAACCTCGACGTATTCAGGCCGTACGACCGCAACGAAGCGCGAGCACGGCTGCAGTGGCCCAACGATAAATTCGTCGTTCTGTTTCCGTTTGATCCGACACGCCCTGAAAAGCGATATGATCTGGCGAGAACGTCAGTCGACCGACTGGTGCAGGAGGGCGTCGACGCGCAGTTGATGACGGTCACCAATGTGCCGAACGAGGATATGCCCTGGTATTACAGCGCGGCAAACGCCCTGCTTCTCAGCTCGGATTATGAGGGGTCACCGACCTCCATCAAGGAAGCTCTCGCGTGCAACCTTCCGGTGGTGTCGACCAATGTCGGCGACGTCCGTGAACAGCTAAATGGCATCGCGGGGACGTGGATATGTCCGCCGGACGCCGGCACGATTGCGCGCAGCCTTCGAGAGGCCTTTGATTGGTCGCTGAACGGCGAGTTTCAGGGGCGTGCGGCAGTGGCGAGATACGACCAGGCGCTCACCGTGGAGCGAATCGTCGGAGTATATGCCGACGTCCTGTCGAACTTCAGGGCAAGTACGGTAGGCAGGCGTTTGCTACGGAGCGGACGATAGCAATGCGCTTCGTGGAGAAAACGTCGTCGCCGGGATCATCGCTTCGGCCGGCGGAGGCGTGCGGTCATGGTTCTTACGGTGAGCTAGAGTGAAGCAGCTCCTCACGAACAGCGTAATCGAAATTGCCCGTTGGTCTGGCCTGATGCCGGCCGTCCGCAAGATCCTTGCTGGCCGGGCGGCTATCCTGATGTTCCATGAGATCCAGCAGGATGGACGCTCGGAATTGATGACCGGGACTTCAGTCGGCCTCTTTGAATACTCGCTCAATTGGCTCAGGCAAGAAGGCTGGGAGATTGTGAGTCTGGCGACATCTCTCGAGCGTTTGGCGTCGGATTCCGGGACGGGCGGCCGCTATGCGGTGCTTACCTTTGACGACGGCTACCGGGATAACGTCGCGACCGCGCTTCCAATCCTCGAGCGATACAACGCTCCGTTCACGATCTACGTTCCCACTGGCGCTCCCAAGCGGACATTGCAGGCGTGGTGGCTGGGCTTGCGTGAAATGTTTCGCTCAGGCGACACGGTAACGATCGACGCGATGGACAGGCGATTTCATTGCCCGCGGCTGCGCGAAAAGATAGCGGGCTTGAACGAGGTCACTGAGTGGATCCATCAGGATTATCACCGGATCGCAACGCTTGCTCCAACGTTCAACAAGGCAGGTTTGTCATTGTCGGCCTTGAATGAGGCATACTTTCTGGATGAGCGCGAGCTTCAAGACCTGGCGCGGCATCCTCTCGTGTCAATCGGCGGGCACACCGACTCGCATGCCGTCTTATCGTGCCTTGATAGTGAGACCGCACGGGCCGAAATGGCAGATAACCGCCGCTATCTGGAGCAGTTGCTGCAGCTTCCGGTTCAGCACTTTGCTTACCCTTACGGTGACTCCAAAGCATGCGGCCCCAGGGAAGCGGGCCTTGCAAAGGACATCGGCTTTTCAACTGCGGTGACTACCCGGCATGGGCAATTGTCGGATCTCAGATCAGATCATTTTACGCTTCCTCGTATCGGCGTCGGCGGGCCATTCGATACGACAGCCAGGTTCGAGGCGCGCATCAGCGGCATTCAGTCGGCAGCTCACATGCTGTTGGGGTCCCAACGTTGAATGTAACGCCGAACCAATCACTGCGAGGTGGCCTGAATCAGGTCACTCGGGAGGGCGTTGAGATGCGCATATTGCACGTTATCGAACGTCTTGGCCCGGGAGGAAAGGAACGACAAATCGTCGAGTTGCTGAAAGGCCTTGCCGCTCACAGTGACATAAGATCATTCGTCGCTGTTATGGACAAGGACGAGGTTCGCCTCGAGATTGACCGCGAACACGCGCAAATCATTCAGCTCTCTCGCAGAGGCAGAAAGGATTTGCGCCTTTTCAAGAGCCTCTACGAACTGGTCACGGACCTGAAAATCGATATCATCCACTCGTGGGGCTCGATGTGCTCCATCTATGCAGCGCCGGTTGCGAAAGTGTGCGGTACGGCTTTCGTAAATGGGTTCGTGCGGGATGCGCCGGCGCATATGACGCTGCGGACTGAGGGGTACCTGAGAGGCAAGCTGACGATCCCGTTTTCGGACGTTGTCGTTGCCAACTCGTATGCGGGCCTGGCTGCCTACGGTATTCCCGAGCGCAAGGGTCTTTGCATCTACAACGGGTTCAGTCCTGAAAGGGTCTCGAACCTAAAGGATAAGACCGAGCTTCGCAGCAATCTGGGGATTGTGACGCCCCACATTGTCGGGATGGTCGCTAACTTTACGCCGAGAAAGGACTATGAAACCTTCGTTGAGATGGCATGCGGCATCTGCCGTCTAAGGGACGACGTCACTTTTTTGGCTATCGGTAGCGGTGGAACGCTGGAGCAGGTGCGCGACAGCATCCCGACTGAACATTCGCCGCGCATAAAGCTTCTGGGGCGGCGGAACGACATAGAGAGCATCGCCAATCTCTTCACTGTCGGCGTTCTCACCACCAATAGCCATTTGCATGGGGAGGGTATTTCCAACGCGATAACCGAGTGCATGGCATTGGGTAAGCCAGTTGTGGCAACAGACGATGGCGGCACTTCTGAATTGGTTCTGGAGGGCCAGACCGGATTTCTTGTGCCGAGCCATGACGCCGGCGCCTTGACCGATCGCGTGCTCAAGCTGCTCGACAATGCTGAACTCGCCGATCGTTTTGGTGCCGCAGGACGTCGGCGCGTCGAAACAGCATTCTCACTGGATGCGATGTGCGATGCATATCTCCGCCTTTATCGGAAAGTGGCGCGCAAGGGATCGCGCGCGACATGGCAAGGCGCGACCACGAGCGATATGGTCGATTGATCGTTTGGTCGTTCGATCTCATTCCTGGCAACATGATGTGCGATTGGAGTTTTGCCGGATGAGTAGTGATAGTCATTTCGGTTGAGCCACCTCCAGGGCAACGTGTGATGCTGCCCACGTCGTTCGCTCGCGTCTGGCCGAGCCCCAGTCGTCGCCTTGGGCGTTCAAATCGGTTCCGGAACGGAATGCCTCGCCAGAGTTTCCAGACTCGACGGCTTGAAGGCTCGCAGGAACAGCTCCAGGTTGGCCAGAGACCAAAGCACCTTTTCGTGGTTTTGACGGCGGGCGAGATGCTCGTTGACCAACTGCCTCAAGACATCCTTGTCGCAGAATGATGCCACACGGGCACCGTCGCAAACCAACAAATCGGAGATAAATTCGCGATGGGGACCGCGAAACCACTCCTCGATTGGCACGCGGAATCCGATTTTCTTGCGCGTCAGAGTCCCCGGTGGAAGAGTGTGCTGCATCGCTGCTCGCAATACTGACTTGCCGCCGCTCCGACCGACCAGGAAATTGTCCGGAAACCGCGCCACAAGCTTGGCGAGACTGGTGTCCATGAATGGCATCCTGCCCTCAATTGAACCTGCCATCATCATTCGGTCCGCACGTTCAAGGAGGTTGTCGGGTAGCCACGACGTCTGATCGAAGAACAGCGTGCGCCGGACATTCGACCCGACGGCCATCGAGAAAGGATGGGAATCCGGCGGCGTTACGGGCAGGGGGCGTCCGATAATGCGATCCCGTTCGTTAAGGGATACTCCGCCAAACCAGAGTTGCATCCGGCTCGGCCAATCCCGCTCGCCCGCTGCATTAGACAGGACCTTGGCGCGACGCATATCGTACGGGAGTGCACGCATTGCGGGCGATATGATGCGGTCGTGAATGGCCTGCGGAACCAGCCGTTGGTAGAGCTCGATCCACAACTCGGCTCGATGCTTGGGATAGCCGCCCAGAAGTTCGTCTGCTCCTTCTCCGGTAAGGACCATTTTCACCTTGCTCGCCGCCATATGCGACAGCATCATAACCGGAATATCGGCCGGTTCGGCCGCTGGGGCGCCACGACGCAGCACAGCGGTCGGCCAGCTTTTCAGGAAGTCGTGCGGCTCCAGCACGATCTCCTCGTGATTGGTGTCGAATTGACGAGCTATGGTGCGGGCGTGATCGAGCTCGGAGTAGCCGGCTTCACGAAAGCCAACCGAGAACGTGCGCACGCGCTCAGAGCTATGGCGGACCATGGCGGCCACAACCGCGGACGAATCGATGCCGCCAGACAAGTAGGCTCCAAACGCAACGTCACTCCGCATGCGAATTCGTACGGCATCATCGAATGTCGCCTTGAACATCCGGACTGCCTCGCCGAAGTCCGTGATGTCAGGCTCTGCCGATGCCAGCGGTGGTACGAAATACCGGGTGATGTTTGTGCGTCCTTCGCGCCACACCAGGTGGCAGCCCGGGGGAAGCTTGCGTACGGCTTGAAAGAACGTCCTGGGGCCGGGGACATACCGATTGAGCAGATAATGCTCGATGGCATGCGGGTCGATCCGGGTATCCATGCCCGGGAACTTGAGCAGGGGCTCGATTTCCGACGCGAACAAAAGGCCTGAGTTCTCGGCGATGAAGAGCGGCTTCTTGCCGAACGGGTCGCGCGCGAGAACAAGCTGTTGGGTCCTCGCATCCCATAGTCCGAACGCGAACATGCCACGGAACCGCTTGATCGAGTCCAGTCCCCAAGCCCGGTAGGCTTCGATCAGCACTTCCGTATCGGAGGACGTGCGAAAAGCATGTCCCAGTGAGACGAGTTCCTCGCGCAACTCAACGTAGTTATAGATCTCTCCGTTGAATACGAGCCCGATCGCGCCATCAGCGCTCCACATCGGCTGGGCTCCGCCCTCGAGATCGATGATCGAGAGACGCCTATGCCCCAAGCTGACCTGATGGTGCCCGCCGGCAGTGTCGCCTTGCCAGTAGCCAGCGCCGTCGGGGCCCCTGTGCTTCATGAGGTTGGTGAGGCGGACAAGGGTCTCGTAATCTTGCCGGTGCTTTCCCCGAAGTGCCCAGCCCAAAATCCCGCACATGGCCCCTGCCAGCTTCTTGTTTCCGGACAATGCTGTGGCCACGGATGTCCCTCAATGGGGCAAGCGGGTTAATCCTTGGAGATTGCGTCATCATGTCCTCTCGACTTGCTCGCGAGGTGGCGCGCGCATCACGCGACGTGCGGCGTTCAGCCAGCATGGGGAGTCAAGCTGCTGAAATTCAGCACTCGGGCCCGTCAGCGGCCAAGGCGGCATGCGTGCCCGGACTACTTGGCCATTCCTTTTATGGCTGTCTTCCTGTGACGATGCGGAGCGTTGCCGATGCGAGAGGCGGTCGACTGCGGCGGGCTGCTGGAGCGCCCGACCATTCGGATCTGGTCACCAATCCTGGTCGTCAATTGCTTGATGTGAGCGACCTGTGTCTCGGCCTTCACCAGCTTCGGAATTGACAGCTTACTCATCCGAAGAGAATTCCCAAGCTGCGCAGCACGCTGACACTTTGCATCGGCAAGCTTGGTCACCTGCGGCCATGTGCAGGAAGGGCTGCATTCGTCGGGATCAGGGATCGCTCACGATGGCGAGCGCCTCATTGGCAATATCAGTGGAGAACTTTTTTGCTCCTGCTGTGAGGATCACGCTGAATTTAGCTGCAACGGCAAACACATATCGCAGGCGCCGGCCGGTTGGACGTTTCAAACTATCGCCATCCTAAATAACTTTTTTTGCCATACTCCCTAATTAACCACCGACTCAGCAGTTGGGGATGGGCGATTCGCACTGCATTGGAATGTGCGCGCAGTTGATCCTGTGATGCATTGAAATCCGCTCGTGGCGCAAGGCGTTGCGAGCGCGTGGTATGTCGCGCGCCTTCGCGATGCGCGGCCGTAAATTCCCTTGTACGCGTCAAAGAGAAGCATCTCTTGACCCATGGAGGCCTGAATTGGATACGACCGGGACAATTACATCGTTTTCTTCCGCACCGATGACGAGGTTTTCGATCGGTGGCGACAGCTACGGAGTGCAGGATGCGAGCACGAGCTACAGCCTGACCAATCCTGACCCACAAACTCTGCGCTTCGAAGTCAAGCAGGGTGATTATGCCTGGTACGATAGCTCATCTGTCGATCGCTCGGAGGTTTCAGGCGTTAACAACATTCCCGGCGGCACTCCCATCGCCTTGAACTATCAGTTCATGGTGGAGGCAAATGGCGCCAACGGGTCATTTACGAATACGGCAGATGGCTGGTTCATCGTCGGCCAGATGCACAATGATGACTGGTCGAGCGGCGTGGGCACCTCGCCGCCGTTCGCGATCCAGCTTGTCGGCAATCATCTGCAGATTGTCGCCAGATATGTCCAGCCGGGTCAGGACCCGAGCAACGGGGCTGGCAACGTGCAGATGCTCACGCTCTGGACCGATCCCAATCCGATCCAGACGGGCGTGTACAACAACATTCAAATACAGGCCGACGTTTCGAACACCGGTGGCGGCTATTTGAAGGTCTCGATCAACGGGACACAGGTTGTGAACTACAGCGGCCCCTTGGGTTATGGGCAGGCCACCAATTGGGAATACGGAATCTATCGGTCGTCGGCGCCCGAGACTGTCGCGGTCGATTACCGAAATATGACGCTGTTGACGGGGGCGGCGGCGACGTCGACGCAGCCGACGACACCGACACAGCCGACCACACCGACCACGCCCACCACCCCGAACGTCGCGCCGACAGTGACGCAGGCGTCCGCTTCGCCGGGGACCGGGACCGAGCATGTCGGCGATGTCGTCACGTTGACCCTCACCTTGAGCGAAACCGTGACCGTCACAGGTACGCCGACGCTGTCGCTCAATGATGGTGCCAGCGCCACCTATGTTGGCGGCTCCGGGACAAATACGCTCACCTTCCAGACGAAGGTCGCGTCGACTGATACGAACACCTCGGCGCTCGCCATCACCGGCGTCAATCTCGCGAACGGCGCGAGCATCAAGGATTCCGGGGGGCTTGCCGCCAATCTCTCGGGTGCGGTGAAGACATTCTCCGGTCTTCAGATCTCGAACACGCCCATCATGCCGACGCAGCCAACCACACCGACGACACCAACCACGCCGACAACTCCGTCGACGCCGACGGTGACTACGCCGGTGCTCTCCGTCGCGGACAGCTCGCTATGGGTCGCCGGCAGAGGCGGTCACGTCGATCTGGGGACAACGCTGTCCACGACCGATCCCAACGATAAAATCAGCCTGAACATCAAGGGGCTGCCGAAGTATGAGACGATCACGACCGGCGATGGCACGACGTTCAGGGGAGGCGACATCACTCTGAGCTCTGCGCAGGTCGCCAGCGGATTGACGCTGACATCGTACTACCGGGGCAATGCTCATCCGGTCGCGACTCTTACCCTGACCGCGAGCGCCACCGACCCGGTGACCGGCGCTGTGACGTCGGCGACGCCACAGACCATCACCGTCACGGATCCTCGGCCGTCCGCAACCTCAGGGAGCACGGCAAACCAGGGCCATGGGCTGCACCATCACCTTGGGTCGGGCAGCAGCACGCTGGCAGCTACCGTGCCGCAGACCACCTCCTTGGCGAATTACGATACGGCCAAGGGGTCCCATGCGAGCCATAGCTTCGCGCTGCTGAACCAGTATCTGGCGGGTGGCTCTGGTCGGGTCGACGGGGGGCAGATCGCGGCAGCCATTTCGAATGGCACCGCCTGGATGCAGAACTCGTTCCTGACGAAGCCGCACCACTGACGACCTGCCGCACCCGGGCACCTTGCGCCCGGGTGCGGCACCGTCAATTTTTGGGACGTCACGCGGCAAAGTGGTCGGCCAGCAGCCGCGACGGGGAGGTTGAAAAGCCAATCCGCAACGGAGGGTTGCCGGCTGCCGCCGATTGACGGACAATCGCCGTAAGAATTCTGATTCGATAGTTCGTTGTGAGCGTAAAACGCCTGAGTTTAGGTCAGTTTCCGGGCACAACTTGCATGTGTATAAATCCACAATTCGAAAGTTTTTTCGCCATTTTTGCTCGTTAACCAACCTGCTCAGCCAGTCGGGGGGGCAATTTCAATATCCCGTCGCGCTGAAATCTCCTCGCGGTTCGAGGCCCTAACGCTCTGATGATTGCTTGCGCCGTTTTGGCTGCAAGCACGCGTATGTCGCGTATCCTCGGATAGGCGTCATTGGAATTCCATGTGCATGCAAAGGACCACAAACGCAGGCGGTAGCCGCGAAGGGTAGAGTAACGAAATGGCGATCCAGAACGGAAATGCCCACGCAACTCCAGATCTAGGGTTTCGAGCGCTGGCTCTGTTCCTGCGCCTTCATGGCGTGAACACCGAACCCGATCAGCTCCGCGATCGTTGCGGAGACGATGGGATAGGCATCCGCGGAATGCTTCGTTGCGCGCGCGAATTCGGGGTCAAAGTCCGTGCGACAACAATGGATTGGCCGCGGCTGGCGGGCATCCAGCTGCCTGGCATCGCTTCGCTGCATGACGGCGGATTCTTGCTTCTGGGAAAAATCGAGGACCAGGTAGCGCTTGTGCTGCACCCCACCTCGTCGCATCCGCGGCGGATGACGCGTGCGGAATTTGAGGCGATCTGGGATGGCGGCTTGATCTCGCCCGGCTCACAGAGCCTCACACACGGCGCACGTCATGCGATTACCGACATCGGGGCTCGAGCAGTTGGTCTCGGTGCCGGCCTGATCCGCCACACCGGTGGCCTGCTGACGCATGTCCGCGACGGCTTGGCAAAGGCCCGCGATACCTTGTTGACGAAGGCGTCCGGCATGCGGGCGCGCTTTGCCGCTTCCGGCGATGTTGCGAACGAGACCGCGGATACCGGATCCCCGGCTGCGAGCGCCGATCCCGACGACGTCGACGAATCCGGGCTCATTGCGCTCGCGATCTTGCTGCGTTGCCACGGAATTGCTGCCGACCCCGCCCAAATCCACCACCGGGTTGGCGCGGCGCGCCTCGGCGTTACTGAAATCTTGCGCTGCGCCAAGGAGTTCGGACTCAAGGCAAGGGTGCAGCGGACCAGTTGGGACAGGCTTGCAGTCACGCCGCTGCCGGGAATTGCACTGCTGCGCGACGGCAGCTTCCTGATTCTCGGCAAGCTGATCGACGGCAAGCTTCTCGTTCAGCGCCCGTTGTCTCCGCGCCCTGAAACCCTTTCCCAGGCCCAGCTCGAGGCCATCTGGGATGGTGGCCTCATTCTGATGGCCCGGCGCGCCAGACTGACCGATCTCGCGCGACGCTTCGATATCGGCTGGTTCGTCGGCGCCATGCAGAAGTATCGCCGCCTGCTCAGCGAGGTGCTGGCGGCGTCGTTCTTCCTTCAGATCTTCGCCGTTGTCTCACCGTTGTTCTTCCAGGTGGTCATTGACAAGGTGCTGGTGCATCGAAGCATGAGCACGCTCGATGTTCTGGTCATCGGCCTTGTCGTGCTGACTGTGTTCGAGGCCATTCTCGAGACACTGCGCGTCTATCTGTTCGCGCATACGACAAACCGTATCGATGTCGAGCTCGGTGCCAGGCTGTTTCGCCATCTGATGGCGCTGCCGATCGCCTATTTCCAGACGCGCCGCGTCGGGGATTCGGTGGCACGCGTCCGGGAGCTGGAGAATATCCGCCAGTTCCTGACGAGTTCGGCGCTCACGCTGGTCATCGACCTTCTTTTCACGGTCATCTTCCTTGTGGTGATGTTCTACTACTCGACGACGTTGACCTGGATCGTGCTCGCGTCCTTCCCATTCTACATCGGCATATCGGCGGGAGCGGCGCCGCTGTTCCGCGCACGCCTCGATGAGAAGTTCAATCGCGGCTCCGAGAATCAGGCCTTCCTGGTCGAGAGCGTCACCGGCGTCGAGACCTTGAAGGCCATGGCGGTCGAGCCACAGATGCAACGCCGCTGGGAAGAGCAGCTCGCCGGCTATGTCGCCGCAAGCTTCCGCGTGCTCAGCCTGAACAACACGGCGAGCCAGGCAGTTCAGATGATCAACAAGCTGGTCATCGCCGCGACCCTTTACTTCGGCGCGCGGCTGGTCATTGGTGGGGAGCTGACCGTCGGCGAACTCGTTGCGTTCAACATGCTGGCCGCGCGCGTCAGCACGCCGGTGCTGCGGCTTGCACAGGTCTGGCAGGACTTCCACCAGGCCCGTCTGTCGATCGATCGTCTCGGCGACATCCTCAACACCATTCCGGAGCCGAGCTTCACTCCGTCCCGCGCGGCTTTGCCGCCGATCCGCGGCCAGGTGAGGTTCGAGCACGCGACTTTCCGCTATCGCATCGACGGCCCTGAGGTGCTGCACGACGTGTCGTTCAGCATCGAGCCGGGCCAGGTCATCGGCATCGTCGGCTCGTCGGGGTCGGGCAAGAGCACCGTCACCAAGCTGATCCAGCGTCTCTATGTTCCGGAGAGCGGACGCGTGCTGGTCGATGGCGTCGACCTCGCAATGGTCGACCTGAGCTGGCTACGGCGCCAGATCGGCGTCGTGTTGCAGGAAAACGTGCTGTTCAACTGCACGATCCGGGACAACATTGCACTGACCGATCCGACCATGTCGATGGAACGTGTCATCGAAGCAGCAATGCTGGCCGGCGCGCACGACTTCATCCTGGAACTGCCCGAGGGTTACGACACCATCGTGGGCGAGCGCGGCAGCAGCCTGTCTGGGGGACAACGCCAGCGTATCGCAATCGCGCGCGCGCTGATCACCGACCCGCGCATCCTGATTTTCGACGAGGCGACCAGCGCGCTGGACTACGAAAGTGAGCGCGCGATCCAGCAGAACATGAGGCGGATTTCCGCCGGCCGGACCGTGATCGTTATCGCTCACCGGCTGTCGACTGTACGTAATGCCGACCGGATCATCACGCTCGAGCATGGCCGCATCGTCGAGGACGGCAGCCATGATGAGCTGATCCAGACCAACGGCCGTTACGCCAATCTTCATTACCTGCAGGCCGGTATCCATGACATCCGCTAGTCGCAACATCGTCCCGTTTCCGAGACGCGAACTTCGGCGCCGGGAGCACGAGCTGGCATTTCTGCCGGCGGCGCTCGAAATCGCCGAGTCGCCGCCGTCACCGATCGGGCGTGCGATCGGAGCGAGCATCATCGCGATGTTCTGCATTGCGCTGCTGTGGGCGACGCTCGGCAGCGTTGATATCGTCGCCACGGCGACCGGCAAGATCGTGCCCGGCGGCCGCACCAAGCTGATCCAGCCGTTCGAGACGGGTGTGGTCCGCGCGATCAAGGTCCGCGACGGCCAGAGCGTCAAGGCCGGCGACGTTCTGATCGAGCTCGACCCGACGATGACAGAGGCCGACCAGGAGCGCCAGAAGAGCGATCTGCTTGCGGCCGAACTCGACGCAGCGCGATTGCGGGCGGCACTTACAGCCGATCCGCTCGCCGCTTTCCGTGCTCCGCAGAACGCAAGCGCCGCCGAGATCGAGATGCATCGCCAGTTCCTGATCAGCGAGCGCGCCGAGCAAAATGCCAAGCTTTCCGAAATCGAGCGGCAGCAGGGGCAGAAGGAGGCGGAGCGGGAGACCACATCGGCGAGTGTTGCCAAGCTGGAAGCTACCATTCCCGTGCTGCAGGAGAGGGTCGATATCCGCAAGGGCCTCGTCGAAAAGGCACTGGCTTCCAAGGTCGTCTATCTAACCGAGTATCAGGAGCTGGTCGCCATGCAGCAGGATCTTGTGCTGCAGAAGAGCCGGCTGCGCGAAGCCGATGCGGCGATCGCGCTACTGAAGGAAACCAAGGAAAAGGCTGCCGCGGAGTATCGTCGCGCGACCTATGACTCACTTGCGAAGGCCGAGCAGAAGGCCGCCAGTGCGGCGCAGGAGGTGATCAAGGCGGACCGGCGCACGAAGCTCCAGCGTCTGACCGCGCCAGTCGATGGGGTCGTGCAGCAGCTTGCCGTTCATACGGTGGGCGGCGTTGTGACCCCGGCTCAGGCGCTCGCGGTGGTGGTCCCCAGCGAAAGCCAGCTCGAGATCGAGGCCATGCTCTCCAACCGCGATATCGGATTCGTCCATCCGGGGCAGGAGGCGGAGATCAAGATCGATACCTTCAGCTTCACGCGCTACGGACTGCTTCACGGCGACGTGCTCAGCGTGTCGACGGATGCCATCACGCGCGACAGAACGCAGGGGTCGAATGACCGCGCATCGGGCGCCACGATGAGCAGCAGCGAGCCGAAAGGTCAGGAGCTGGAATATGCCGCGCGCGTGTCGCTCGACCGGACGCACATGCAGGTGGAGGACAAGCTCGTCAAGCTCGGCCCGGGCATGGCGGTGACGGTCGAGATCAAGACCGGTACGCGCAGGATCATCAGCTACCTGCTCTCGCCGCTGGCGAGGTACAAGCAGGAAGCGTTGCGGGAACGGTAAGCAGCCGTCTTGCTTGGGCGAGGCCTTGTGCCGCCGGACTAAGCCGGGCGCCACGCAGGCCCAATGCGGATGTTGGAAAGGCCCGGATCGCCAGTGATGCGATCCGGGTCGGCACATCGCCGCCCAGATGTGGCAAGGCCCTGAGGCAACAGCTTTGCGGTCGTCGTTGAGCGGTCCAGCGACCAGGCATTCTCGTCTGCGGGCAATCGAGGCGGGGCCTCATCCACCATCCCGGAGATCACTGGATCTGTTCGGACACCCCTGACACATGGACGCGGCGTGAGGTATCCGCCGCCGACCATCTCTGCGCCACGCCGGGGCCACCGCGCTCCACCGGGACGTCCGTCGGCATCGTCCGCCGTATACCGATCACACTGCCGCTCTGAGGGCGCAACTCGGCGCTTACTTCCAGGCAGCCTCTCAACGCATTCTGGTTACTTCGGATGGTGCGCTGTTCAGCTAGCGAATTCAATGCCACTGTTGGGCATTTCAGTTCAATGCAGGCGCTGATCGTCGCGGGATAGATCGGCCAGCATGCGGAAGGGTTAATCACCTTGTGCGGCTTCGTTGGCATATTCGAATTTACAGAGTCGTTTGAATCGGCGCGCAGCCGGGCACTGGAGATGGCAAAGACGGTTAGGCACCGTGGCCCGGACTGGAGTGGCATTTATTCCAGCGAACGCGCGATGCTCGCGCACGAACGCCTTTCCATTGTCGACGTAGAGCACGGCGCCCAGCCGCTTCTCGACCTCACCGCGGGGCGGGCGCTGGCTGTGAACGGAGAGATCTACAATCATGTCGCTCTGCGCGACGCACTGAAGCGGCCGCACGCCTGGAAAACGAAATCAGACTGCGAGATTATCCTGTATCTCTACGACGAGTACGGACCAGCTCTGTGCAAGATGCTGAGTGGCATTTTTGCGTTTGCCCTCTTCGACGAACGTACCGGTGATTTCTTCGTCGCCCGGGACCACATCGGTATAGTGCCGCTTTATATTGGATGGAGCGGCGACGGCGTAACTTATGTCGCCAGCGAAATGAAAGCGCTTGATCCGGTGTGCGAGACGATCCAGGAGTTTCCGCCGGGACATTACTATAACGGCAAGGCCCGCGAATTCGTCAGATGGTATGATCCTGAGTGGGCGCATGCATTTCCAACCAAGAAGGTGTCGCTGCACGAGCTCCGGACTTCACTCGAGACCGCAGTCAAACAGCAAATGATGTGCGATGTGCCTTACGGGGTACTTATTTCTGGTGGGCTCGATTCCTCGCTCATCGCAGCGCTCGCAGCACGACACCGCTTCAAGCGGATCGAGTCTGGAGAGACCGAAGAGGCCTGGTGGCCAAGGCTACACTCGTTCTCCGTGGGTTTGGAAAATTCACCCGACATGAAGTATGCGCGAAAGGTGGCGGCTCACATCGGCACGGTCCATCATGAAGTTGTTTTCACGGTGCAGGACGGATTGGACGCGTTGCCCGATGTCATCCGGCATCTGGAAACCTTCGATGTCACCACCATTCGTGCTGGCACGCCGATGTATCTCATGGCGCGCAAGATCAAGGCAATGGGCATCAAGATGGTGCTGTCTGGAGAAGGCGCTGACGAGGTATTTGGCGGCTATCTCTACTTCCACATGGCCCCATCGGCAGAAGAATTCCACGAGGAGACTGTTCGAAAGCTCTTTGCGTTGAGCAGGTACGATTGCTGTCGCGCGAACAAGGCAACCGCTGCCTGGGGGGTGGAAGCCCGTGTGCCCTTCCTGGACAAGGAATTCCTGGATTACGCGATGTCGATAAACCCGGCCGAAAAAATGTGCCCCGGCGCGAAGATCGAAAAGGGCATATTGCGGGAAGCTTTTACCGACCTGTTGCCGCAGGAGATCTTGTGGCGTCAGAAGGAGCAGTTTTCGGACGGAGTGGGGTACAGCTGGATTGAGTGCTTGCGGAATCATGCCGAGGGTAAAGTCTCGGATCAGATGTTCGCAGAGGCGGGTAAGCGCTTTCCGAAGCAAACGCCGACCTCGAAAGAAGGCTACTTCTATAGAACCATCTTTGACAGCATTTTCAAGAATCCGACGGCCTGCCTAACTGTCCCCGTCGGTCCCTCGATCGCGTGTTCGACGCCGACCGCGTTTCTCTGGTCCCAGCAATTTGCGAGTATGGATGATCCATCCGGAAGGGCAGTGAAGGGCGTACACATCGAGGCCATTGATAACATGTGAGCAGTCGGCAACTGCGGCCGCGAAGGCGCCGCCCGGGCCATCAGGCTGCTGCGGACCAGGCTGAGGGGATCGCGGCCTCCACGACAGCGTCGGTCCGAACTCGGCGGCCAGTGCGCCTGCACGAGCCTCTATGGCTGGATCTGGACGCCTGGACCGGGAGCAGACCGCGATCTTCCCATGTGCCTGGCAGTTCGGAAGGCGCCGCGGCCAATATCTCAATTTGCGTTTGCTGCCCCGAAGAGCCGCAGCTTCTTTTTTGGAAGGTTCATAGCGATCGTTCGCAGCGTTCGTTTGGCATCGCGGAGCTTGGCCTCGATGTGGCGTTCTGGACCGTCTCTGCCAATTGCGATCCACTTCATCGCATACTCGCTGTTTGCAAGATGGGCCTTGTGTCCAGCCCCACCAGCCAGGAAGTCGTAGCCGCTTTCCCCGCGTGAGATGCTGTCCTCAATAGCCAGCACGTGGCTCACGAGCCCGGGCTTAATGCGGCCATCGCTCTCGTAAAGAAAGCCGCTTTGGTAGTTCAGGACACGGCCGTCATGCACGAAATTGTACACGACCCCGATCGTCTGGTCGCCAACCAGCGTCCGTGAGATGCGGACCGCTCCTGTGGGAATCCCGCGCGCGATCAACTCCTCGTGGAACGGACGGAAGCCCGGATTGGCGAAAGCCCCTTTGCGCCCCCATCGCGACCGATGAAAGTCGCTCAGCAAATCGAACGCAGCCAGGGCCTCCGCCGTCGTTTCCATGATCCGGAATTCAAGGGGGCCTCGTTCGGCGTACAACCTCATGGCACGGCTCACGGCCTGGCGCGTACTGCGGCCCAGTGTGGCGCGGTAATCCTTCTTTTGCTCACGGGCCTTGGCGAAATCAACCCATAAGGCCGTATCGGCCTGCTTCACCTCGCTAACGAGCCCAGCCTTGCCCGCGGCGCGGCAAGCGGCCAACTCGAGGTCCGCATCAATTCCGGAGAGCACCAGCTGATCCGCGCGGCGCAAGCGGGACGTCAAAGCGTCGAGACCTGCCGGAATAATGGTGTCCGGTTGTTCTGCAAGGATACTATTGCACTCGATGAACAGCCGGTCGAAGCGGGTATCTCCGGATTCATTGAGCAGCCAGCGTGCCCGCGCATGCGGCCCAAGTCTCCAGGCTCTCCGCCGGCAGATGATCGCCAATCCGACGATCTTGCCTGACGACCGAGCTACGAGGACATGCGGTTGCGTGCCATCCGGAATATGCCGTAGCCAGGTGCCGATCCAGAGCCAGGACAAGAAGAACGAGTGAGTGGCCCGAGCTTCGAGCTCCTTCCACGCGGTTTCAAGCCAGGCAATGCTCTCCAGAGCCTCCAGGCTGACATCGGTGACGGCATCAGGCATGCTCATTCTTGTTCAACGCCAGAGGACCGCAAGCGCGCTTTGATGAGAGAACAAGGATCGTGCTGCAATGATCGCGCATAATCCCATGATCGGGCGGGCCTGCTCACACACGAATCCTTCTGGCGGCCACGCCATTGGGCGTCTGTGACCGTCGCCTCGGCCGGGCGGATGGCGGTACTATATCTGGAATTCGACCTATGTGCGGACCCTTTCTGGTTACCCACTCCTGCGACTTGTGCCTTCGGCGCGACTGTGCCGAGGGAGGCTGTGACCGGCCAGCTTTCGGCTGGCGCCGGCGCTCCGACTTTGACTGCGCCCTCTCACCGTGACCTGCCATGTCTGCCCGTTACGTGCTGCCAGCGGCGGCGCGGCCGGCACGATACGCTCGGGCGGCTATCGCGCTTCGATCGCGCTATTTCCGCAATTGTGAGATAGAACGACTACGATGGTCGGGATAGAGCCTGGACCGATGCCAGGAACGCTCCGAGCTGCTCGACCAAATCCGCGGCGATCGACTTGTCGACCATCAGAATTGTGGTGCCCGGTGTTTTGTCGGATGACCAGGCGCCCTGAGCGGAGATCGCAGCATGATCGGAACGGACCTTCACAAGCACGCGAACTCTCTCTACGTTGAGACGCTCGCCGACGAGATTGGTTCCTTCCACAGAGCCGCCAGCAGTTTGCCTGCCGACTGCGACGGGCGAGACCTCTAGTATCGCCTGGGCCAACCAGATCGCATGCTTGTAGGGAATCGTCCAAATTGCCGAGCCATGATCGGCGTCAACGTCGACTCTAAATGCCAGTCCGTCATCGGAAGTCTCAATCCCGCGAAAACCCGTGATGGTTTGTCGGTCAAGCGTGCCGTCTCGATTGGTCAACGCGGGCCTCAATTTTGCTTTCGCGATAGTGAGCGTTGCTATTCCGAATTCAACCTGTTTTCGAGTGAGCTGATCGCTCCGTAATTGGGCGGGACCGTCGCTCCCTAGGCTGGAGCGGCGATCCCTTATCGCACGATAAGTTTGGCCGGGGTGTGGGTGTCCGCCAATCCGCACGACTGAGGACACGGTAAATCGGCAAATGCCTGCGGCAAATTGCCATTCTGAACTAGTCCTAACTAAGAGGTTCAACAGGACGTAGCCTCTTGGGGCAAAGGTATTAGCGCGCTGCAAAAATTGCGAAATCCTGGTGACGAAATTCAAGGGAGAGACGTAAAGTCATTGGTCGAGGTTGACCGCTACAACCTCCGAAGCCCCATAGCCCCAGCCCCCCTGAACTAGGGCTCCCCGCGCCACGGACGTCGCTGCTTGGTCCACCGTGGGCGCATTTTGACCCTGGCGACGCCCGCGAGGATCCAGTCGTCGCCTGGCCGCGACAATGAAGAGGCCGCCAAGTGAGGCGACCTTACATTCCCGCGCAAATGCAGCTTTCAACCACTCCAGCACGATGGCTGAAATACGGACAGCGCCCCGCTCGGTGCTGTCCAAGTTAGGTCACTCGCACGAGCGGATTAGGCCATTGGCGCACCATCATTGGAACAACAATACCCCGTGTAACTCCGACGGGGTGAGTTCAGGCCCTAAGCCTTGCACCCCGGTAACGGCCCCGGTCTATCGCCCAGATCGGGGCTGTTTCTTTTCGGCGGAGCAGCGGCGTAGCCGCCCATCGCGGCATGTGCACGCTATGGGCGTCGAATTCTCTCCATCGCGGGCAAAGGGGCGGCATCTGCAGAAAGAGAGAGCAGGGGCGTGGGGCTGGTCGGCTCCGGCTCCAATTGGCTCGCAGCGCAAAGCTGCGTCGCCGGCTTCGAATTGGTCGCGGCGCCTCGATCGTTAGTAGAAGCGCAATCTTTCTCCCGCAGCATCGTTCAAATTTGCATTGGTTATTGATGGGCTCGGAAATGATTACTTTTCCCGACAGGCGAAAGTCTGTGCGTAATCCATCGCTGGACAACGCCTTGATCAGGTTTGGTGACTTGGCGCTGTGCTGTATCGTTGGTGACATCACGGAGAACGGTGCGGCGCTGAAGGCGGATGATCCGCCATCACCTCTTCCCGACCATTTCACGCTGATCGTTCCACCTAGCAAGACTTACTCGTGCAACGTCGTTTGGCGAAGAGGTGCATGGGTTGGTGTCGTGTTCGTTACTGAATGAAGCGAGCAACCACGACTTCAGATATCCTGGGCAATTTGCGGAGAGCTGACAGCGCCGCTCGTCTCAGCAAAGGCAGTCATGCCAGCCAGAGGCTGAGGTAGGCGCGACCAACGTAGGTGATGAAGCCTCGGCATAGAGTACCGGGCGGAACCAAATGAAGAAGGCCGCCAAATCAGGCGGCCTTACCCTGCAGTCCTAGGATTGGTTTCCGACATTCAATTGGGCGCTAGTCCCGGCGAGGACAGCCTGCCGCTCAAATGTGCACTTGTCTCTGCGTATCGGGCGAGCTTTAGCAGCGCTTCCTTGGCTGCACACGGGGCAAGGGCTGCGGCCTCGTTCCGCAACTCTCTAGCTCGCTCTGCGAGCCGTGCCTCGAGAGTATCCCTCTGAACCACGCGTTGGCGTAATTGTCCCATGCGCTTTCCCTCGACAGGTCCCCACCCGGAACTTACGATTCCAAGCTTTAACAGCGCGTAAAAGCTCCCCTGGAGGAAGGCGTTCTGTGACGCCAAGACGGCGCCAAGAGGGCACCAAATGGGATAAATTGCGAATTGCCTGGCAAAGCACAGATTTTGCTGAAGGCCGAGGGGGAGGGGGCGAGCGCTACACGTCTCCGGACCTTTCAAGCCAGCTAAATGTCTCTGTTCTGATACGGCATCTGGCGGTTGAGAGCGTGCTCCATGACCCAGCGAGTCATTCCGGCGCGGGAGTTGTCGTTTTCATGCCGAATCAAGCGTCGCTCGCGCCTGCTTTGAATTACGATACCCGGGCGATGGAGTTCGTTACACATGGGTGTGTCGAACTCGCAACGTCTCAATAGTTTCGCTGGGTATCGGACGTGTTTGGGCTTCACGTCGTTGCTAATTCATCGTCTAATGATGACGGACCTTCGGCGGCGATTTTATTTCCAAGACGTTCATTTGAGATCGGGTCCAGGAGGTCGCTGTCCAGCGCCAGCGGCCTCTTCGTTTTGCTTCATTGAATTGCAAAGGACCGTCCGATGCCGATACAGGTGTGGGCCGTTGCCGCTTCGATCGGCTGGACAGCCGTTGTGGGCACGATGCTGCTGTATATGATTTTCGGCCCCGGCTAGTTCGACGACGCTGCGATGGGTCGCGTTACTGGTGTACGACCGTCGGCAGGGGGCACTACCGCGACATGGCAGTGTGTGGATCCCGCTCTTGAGCTTGCTTCAGCGCTGGCACCGGCCAAAATGCTCAGGCCTCTCGATTATCCGCGGAATTTTAGCCTAACGGCAGGCATGGGCCGTGCTTCTCATTGTCGCCATGCTAGCTCATTTTTTTCGCCATACTCCCTAATTAACCAATCAAGCCTAGCAGTCGGGGGGCAATCCCACTGCAACGATATGTGTTGGCGGTCACCGCGATACATCGGAAGTCTGCTCGCGGCACAAGGTGTTGCGAGCATGTGGTATGTCGCGCGCCTTCGCGATGCGCGGCAGTGGAATTCCCTTGTAAACGTCAAAAGAGAAGAATCTCTGCGACCCACGGAGGTCTGAATTGGATACGACCGGGACAATCACATCATTTTCGTCCACACCGATGACGAGGTTTTCGATCGGTGGCGACGTCTACGGAGTGCAGGATGCGAGCACGAGCTACAGCCTGACCAATCCTGACTCACAAACTCTGCGCTTCCAAGTCCAGCAGGGTGATCATGCCTGGTACGACAGCTCATCCGTCGACCGCTCCGAGGTTTCAGCCGCGGTCAACATTCCCGGCGGCACTCCGCTCAACTTGAATTATCAGTTCATGGTGGAGGCAAATGGCCCAAATGGGTCATTTGCGAATACCGCAGATGGCTGGTTCATCGTCGGCCAAATGCACAATGATGATAACGCGAGCGGAGTGGGCACCTCACCGCCGTTTGCGATCCAGCTTGTTGGCGATCATCTGCAGGTTGTCGCCAGATATGTCGCTCCGGGTCAGGATCCGAGCAACGGGGCCGGTAACGTGCAGATGCTCACGCTCTGGACCGACCCCAATCCAATCCAGACGGGTGTCTATAACAACATTCAAATACAGGCCGACGTTTCGAACACCGGTGGCGGGTATTTGAAGGTCTCGATCAACGGGACACAGGTCGTGAACTACAGCGGTCCCTTGGGTTATGGGCAGGCCACCAATTGGGAATACGGGGTCTATCGGTCGTCGGCGCCCGAGACCGTCGCTGTCGATTACCGAAACATGACGCTGTTGACGGGGGCGTCGGCGACCGTCACGTCGCCGTCAACTCCGACACAGCCAACCACACCGACCACGACCCCAACTACGGTCACCAGCCCGACCACCATTGTCGCGCCTGCTGTAGCACAGGACACCACTTCGCCGGCGGCCGCGATAGCCGCCCCGGCGGCAGCCGTTACAGCGGCCGACCCCAGCGCTCTAGGCGCCATGGGAGCCATGGGAGCTATGGGAGCCATGGGAATGGCGCCGACGTCGGCGTCCGGTTGGTCGACGCCAACGACCGGCGTACCCACTGGAAGCCCGGCAGGCCTGGATCTTACGCGTTTTGGATTTGACGCCGGTACGCTGGCAACCGCCGCGCCGCAGACGACCAGTTGGTGGGGAGATCAAGGCACGGCCGCCGCATCTCAGGCAAGCAACAGCTATGCGCTGCTGAACCAGTATCTGGCGGGTAGCTCGGGTGGGGCCAATGGCGGCATGATCGCTGTAGCGATGAGTGGCCCTGCCTGGACACAGAACTCGTTCCTGACCAAGCCTCAGAGCTAAAGGACTGCCGGTCCGCGCGGGGTTTATCTGCGCGAGGCCGGTTCTCCTACGCGGCGCCTCAGGCAAATCGGCCGTTCTTGGCCCAACGGGTTCGCATGTGAGACCCGCTCTCGCGGTCTTGCCCGTGATCTTTTTGCGTACCACAGGCCGGCCCGATGTCCGGCCTGTGTCACTTGGCCCTGGTGAAGCATTGGTCGTCGATCTTCTCGATGTCGATCCGCTCGTCCCGACGGGCTCGAATGTTCGAGAGTGGGGTGGTCGCGCCGGCGCGAGCGGTCCCTGAAGCGTTCTTCAGTTTTTCGCGAGGCGAAACAGCAAGGGCCGGGGGCGATACTGAAGCAAAACGTTTGCCGGCGACCGCAGCAAGTGAAGCGCGTTGCCCAACCGTCCAGCCTCGTTGTTCGGCGTCCTTCAGTGCGGATCTTCGATTACCAAAATGAGTACCGCATATTAGGTCAGCAAAACTTCCCGAAAGCAGTCAAACCTCGCTGCTGACCTGGAGCATCCCTGGAGAGGACTGTGGATCGGCTGGCTATCATCGCACTCGCGATCGTAATCGCGGGGCTTCTGAGCGGCGGCGTCTATTCGGTGTCGAGTTCAGGCCTCAGCACTGCAATAGTCATCAATCGCTTCACCGGCGCAGCGTGGTCGTGCAGCGTCGTTTGCGAACTCATCGAAACACGCCGGAATTCAAAATGAGGCATTTTGGCCTCGACGCGCGCATGATCTGCTGCGCCAGGCACGCCGGACTGATTTCGCCGATGCGGAGAGCTTACACGTCATCGTAGGTTGGGGCGCGGATCTGGGCTGGGGCCAGCGTCTTGACAGGTCTGGCCTAAATCACGAGGCAGGTTATGGCTCAACCTGAGAACGGCATAGCCGCGCCTACGGCGGTCGCTGGCTCGTTTTATCACCGGACAGACAATTCCTTCGGGAAACGTTGGTTGTGGCCATTGGCTGCCTCCGCAAGAGAGACGATAAGCCGTTCCTCGACAAGACCGACGACAACGTATCCTCAAACCACGCCGAACTGTCCTCGGCTTTCAGGAGGGCCCCGGAAGAGGGACGCTCGGCAGGACCAAGCGGCAGCGCGAGGCCGCCGCCCCGGGCGGTCTGGAGGCGACACGGCCGGCCTGTCAGGCCGCTGTACCGCGCCTGCACCCGACGACCCCGCGGAATCCGGCGTGGTGACGACTATTCGGGTCCCAGAGAGGCTCTTGCCATCTAGCTGCCGCGATAGCCGTTCGGGTTCTGCATCTGCCAGCGCCAATGATCTGTACACATCTGTGTCAGTGATCGCCTTGAGGTCCAGCCCAGCAGATTTTTGGCGAGCGTCGGATCCGCGTAACAGGTGGCGACATCGCCGCTCCTGCGTTGGTCAATCACATACGGAACTGGCCGGCCACTCACGGTCTCGAACGTCTTGATCACCTCCAGGACGCTGCTGCCGCTTCCTGTTCCGAGATTGACGGTCAGAATGCCGGGGTGTCTCAGCTCGCTCAAGGCGCTCAGATGTCCGGATGCAAGATCGACGACATGAATGAAGTCGCGGATGCCGGTGCCATCCGGAGTATCGTAGTCATCTCCCCAAACTTGCAGCTTCTCACGTCGCCCGATGGCGACTTGCGCCACAAGCGGCAACAAATTGTTGGGCACGCCGAGCGGGTCTTCTCCGATAAGCCCGCTTTCGTGTGCGCCAACGGGATTGAAGTAGCGCAGGATGGCGATCCGCCAATCGCTGTCGGACCGATAGAGATCCCTTAGGATCTCTTCGACAAAATACTTTGTGCGACCATACGGATTTATTGGTCCTACGGGATGTTTCTCGTCCAGCGGCAGGTATGCGGGCGTGCCGTAAACCGTTGCGGACGAACTGAAGACCAGCGTTTTCACATCGGCACGCGACATCGCCGACACGAGCCGCATCGTCCCCACGACGTTGTTTTGGTAATACGTCATGGGTTGAGTGCCGGACTCACCGACCGCCTTGAGCCCGGCGAGGTGAATGACCGCGGTCACGCCGTGGGTGCGCAGGATCTCGTAAATCGCGTCCTCATCGCAGATATCGATCTGCCGGAATACGAGCGATCGCCCGCAGATGGCCTGTACCCGTTCGAGCGATGCGCGATTGCTGTTGCAGAGATTGTCGACCGCAACGACATCCAGCCCGGAGTCGAGTAGGGCGACCGCAATATGGGACCCGATATAGCCGGCGCCTCCGGTCAACAGGATCATTCTGATTCCATTTCCATTCCGCGTCTGCCCGCGAAATCTGAGATCGCGACGACGACTCCAGCCCGTGGTGACAGACCGAAATCAAGACGATACGCGCACGATCACCGGGGATTTGTAGTTGTAGTTGTAGTTGTCCTGGCAACGCCCGCGTCAAGCGTTTGCGCTGACACCAAAGCGGCCGGCACCAATGGTGCCGATCGCCACATCGATGAATGCCGCATCCAACGATGTGGCACGGACTTCAGCTCGAGATATCCGGCTATTTCCGCAGTCGGATCGCCCCGTCGGCCTTCGAACCAATATCCTTGCGGGCGTGGCCGTTCGTAAGAGGCACTTCGAAGAAGTTCACCGCATGGTCAATTGAACCGAGCGGCGCGGGCCGGCCTGTCCTCGCGATTTTGGGAAGTTCTCGCTTCGGTGGGAGGAGGCGCTCGGTTGCGTCAGCGGCCGGGTACGCCGTCCCGCTTGATGGCCGAGCTGTAGGTCGATGGTTCAGCCCCCAGATCGCCGCCTGTGTTCTGTTCTGAACACGAATCTTGCGGAGGATCGCCTTGATGTGAACCTTCACCGTAGCTTCCGCGATGTCGATCTTGCGTGCGATGCACTTGTTGGAATCGCCTTCGATCAGACACTGGAGAATGGAGATTTCTCGCGGCGAAAGCTGCTGTGCGAGCCTACCATCCGCGTTCGCCGTGGCATGACTATAATCGAGGCGTGGAGGGACACCGTCCGCGTCACGCTTTTCGGCATCAAGAGCCGACGTCAAGAAGTCGGTCGGAAATACCGTTCCGCCCATCATGACGAGCTCGATGGACTTGATGAACGCATCGCAGTTCATCACGTCGATGAAATATCCGGTGACGCCGGCTCGGATCGCAGCAGTCAACTCGCTCAGTCGATAGTGATCTGCGACGACAGCAATGCGTCCATCCGCGTGACGGCGCTTGAAACACTCGATCTGCTCGATCGTAGGGCCGAAATCGTCGCCACTGTGAACGACCAGGAACAGTGCCGGACAGACTGAACCGCTCCCGACATTGACCTTGCCAGACAAATCGTCTGCATCGGAAATTGAAGGAAAGACTTGAAAATTTTCGGAATTTAGAATTCTGGCGAGACCTTCTTTCCGAAGACTGCTTTCACCACCAAGCACAATAGAAAAAGAATATTGTCGTCTCATGGAACTCTCCTGGACGCTACAAAAAATATGAAACAGGCTCATCGGTTTAACCCGACTCGTTTCTTGGATGGCTTGCCAAGCCAAAACAGCCGACGCATTGAAAATTGCTTCTTCAAATTCCGGTCGCTTGGGCAGAAATTTGGGGCGAAAAAAGCCCTAAGCATGCGTCAAAAGATTTACTAACATTAGATGCTAATCCCCAATATCCCTATATACCGTTGGTTATAGACATTCCTTGGGATGCCGCCCGTAATATCACGCCCGTGTTTTGACGGAGATTTGTCGAACAACGCTCGCTTAGGGCGGCGTCGATACTAAAATGCTATTTAAGATTGTAAGACTGCCGGAATTCGGCCTAGTCGCGATGAGAAAATTTGACTTGAATGCCTCAAATTGAAGTAGCTTGGGAGGATATTGGGGTGCCGATTTGAACTGGGGGGACCGAGGATTGGCCGAAAATGCATTTCAGTCGTGTGGTCATTGCTAGCAGATATCCCGTTGTTTTACTGGGTCTGAACTGTCTGCTGGAAGCAGAACGTGATTTCAGGGTTGCTGCTCGATGCAGCGATAGTGCGAGTTGTTTGAATGCAATTCGCGCGCTCGTGCCCGATATCGCCATTTTGGACATATCGATGCCTGACATTTTTGGGCAGGCATTGCTCGATATCGCAAATTCCCGGACTCCTGCTGTTCGGCTCGTGTTCCTCGCAACCTCCGTTGAGGATCGCGACCTCACCATGTTGGCGGAAGTGGGCGCCTTTGGTGTTATCCTGAATGACGAGGAGCCCGAAACTCTTCTCCAGACATTGCGGCAAGTCGCGGACGGCCACAGGATGCTGCCTGCGCCTTCGAGCGAGGTCGCCATCTCTTCTGGGCAGTCCGCGATTTTGGAGAAGCATCTTGCCGTGCTGACGGACCGGGAGCGTCAGATCATGCGTCTGGTATCGGAGGGATTGTCAAACAAGGAGATTGGCCGTCGTTTGAAGGTAACTGACGGCACCATCAAGGTTCATCTCCACCACATCTTTCGCAAGCTCGAGATCGGCAACAGGACAGCTCTTGCTACGCTCGCGGTCTCATACGCTGGGCAAAGCGGCCTGCCTTCCGATTAGCACGCAAGCTTTTTGACTTAGGGCGATATCAACCGACCTGGCGCTCGGGTGCGCAGGGTATTGGATGAGCGGTGACGGGAAGCACCGCTTCGCCGCATGAGTCGCGCTTGACTGTCGATGGCGCCATTCAACGTCCATCGCATCGGAACTGCTCCCTCGCGGGCACGCTTTGTCCCCAGGGCATGCCCCAAATGGGCCATGTCGGGATCGATAGGGTCTTTCCGCAGTGACTAGCCCAAGACAGACGTTCATCGAGACAGACGTTCATCGAGACAGCGCGCGAACTCCGTCGGCGCGAAAATTAGGCAGGAAGCCAAAGCGTACGAACGTCAGGGGGCCTAGGTCTTTTGATGTAGCCCATCCATACTTCTAAATATCCATCAGGGCTCCTTGTTTTCGCACCTACGTGATTGTTCAATCGAAGAAATCCGCGTGAACGGGAGCTGCCGCTCCAGAAAGAATGCTCCGGTGCGCACGAGCGCTCCTGCGATCGGAATCCAGGTATGACGCTTGACTGGCCTGAGCTCGACCTTACCCGACTTTCCGGCGCGGGCGGGGCCGACGGTCGTGGTGCGTCGGCTTTGAGCCAGAATTTTCATGTTGCCTTGGCCCGCTCGGGGCCTCGATTGTTGCAGCCCGCCGAATTCGACGTCAGTCAGACTCTTGTCGAGCCAGCAGCGTCCCTTCCAAGCTTTCTTGATAAGGCAGCTGAGCCGAGGGCCGGGATCATCGTGCCGGTTCTCGAGGATGATGGCTTGGAGGTCCTCGCATGCATGCTCGATGTGAAGCACGACATCATTCGCGGGCTAGGCGCCTTCCTCAACGAGGCGGAGCGTAGGCGCGGTGAAGGATTGAAGTCGGAGCGGGATCGCCGCCGCTTTATTGTTTCCCGTGGACAGCTGCGCCAGATCCTTGCTTCCAGGTTAGGAGTCTCGCCGTCCGATGTCGAACTGGAATACGGACGGCTGGGTAAACCCCAGCTCTCGCACCGCATGCCTTCTCGCAATTTGCACTTCAGCGTCTCTCGATCCGAAGATCTGGCAGTCGTCGCGCTCTCGACCGGGCAAGAGATCGGAGTGGACATCGAGGCAGTTCTCCCCGTGCCCGAAGCGGACGAGATCGCCGCGCTGTGCTTTTCCGCCTCCGACTACGAGTCTTATGCCGCCCTCGGTCCGGACGACCAGCTGGAAGGCTTCTTTCGGCGTTGGACCCGGCTGGAGGCCATTTCCAAGGGCCTGGGATGCGGCTTGGGATACCCCAGCTCTTGGGATGAAAAGGATTGGGTTGTCCGAAGTTTCGTACCTAAAACGGGGTATCTCGGGAGCGTGGTTGTTCGGAAATGAATGGTCGTCCGGACTGGAGCTTCCGCGATGTAATCATTCACTAGCGGGGAGCCCAGCCCACTTGTTGGAAAGGCATGCAAGTTCATTCCAAGCCGCGCTTGTTCGAGATGCCTCGCGGTCGCAGTCGAGAATACGGAAATAGCCTATGCAAGCGCAGGTGACGCAGTTTTCGGAACTGCTCGCAGACCTCGCGGTCAAGGACATCAAGGTCTGGGTCGAGGGCGATCGGCTCCGGTGCAGCGCACCGGCCGGCGCGATGACGGCCGAGCTTCGCGATCAATTGCAGGGGCGAAAGGGTGAGATCATCGCCTTTCTGAACATGGCCACCGCCGCGGCCACACAGCAGCCTGCAATCATTCCCCTGCAGTCGCGCGGAACGCGCACGCCCATTTACGCCGTACCGGGGCATGTCGGAGCACCGTTCTCATTCTCGGACCTGTCGAAGCACCTGGGTGGCGATCAACCGTTCTATGCACTTCAACCGCCTGGCTTCGACGGAGAGAGCGAGCCAATGGACCGCGTCGAAGATATCGCCGAGTACTTCGCTGGCCAGATCGTTCAGTATCAGCCGGTCGGTCCGTACATCATCGCTGGATACTGCTCCGGCGGTCCCACAGCCTTCGAACTGGCCAAAATCCTCAAGAAACGCGGGGCGGCGGTTCCGTGCGTCGCCCTCTTTGGTCCACTTCATCCCGCCACCCATCAGGAATTGCTGCGTTTGCTGTACTTCTCTGCCTGGGGGACGATCCGATCGGTCCGGAGATCGATGGCGAAGTTGCCGACATTTGGCGCTCGTCTCCGATATTTCGGCAGTCGCCTCCGCGAGCGCGCCTTCATGCCCCTCGTTCGCAAGGAGCCTGTCACGACAGATCCGGTGCTAGCCAGCAGAGCTCTGCTCAAATCCACGGCGATGGCGGCATTTCGGCGGTACACTCCGACTCCGTATTCGGGCCGTGTGTGCATATTCCTTCCGAACAAGGCCTGGCTGCGATCGGGCGCAGCACCTCATCGATGGCGGCTCGTGGCGCCCGATGCTGAATTTTATTTCGGCCCCGAGGACTGCGACGAAGTCTCCATGCTGGAAGAGCCTGACGCACCTGCCGTCGCAGAACTTTATCGCCGGGCAACTCAGAAGCTCAGAGATTGACGTGATCCGATTTTTAAACTTGCCGGATGGGAGCGCATTTCATGAATGAGGTCCTGCCTATCGTGGCGGAGAGCGTGGCGCTTCCTCCGCTGCAAGATGCCGATCATCGGGCGCTCGTCGTCGATTACAACGCCACGTCGGCGCGTTACCCATCGGACAGGACAATCATCGATCTCTTTCATGATCAAGTGACGCTCAGTCCTGATGCTGAAGCGATCCGCTTTGGCGATGCCATGCTGACATATCGGCAGCTCGACGAACGCTCCAACCAGATGGCCGCGCATCTGGGCTCACAGGGCGTGGGGCCGGGTCGGATCATCGTTGTCTTCATGGAGCACTCCATCGAAGTCGTCGTCGCGATCCTGGGTGTCCTCAAAGCCGGCGCAGCCTATGTGCCAATTGATGCGGCGACGCCGAAAGGACGCATTGCGACAATCCTGAAAGACATTTCCAACGGGACCGGTGGGCAAACGCCGGTGGCGATCACTCAGGCGCGTCTGCAATCCGCCATCTCGCCGGAGCTTGCCGACATTTTCGTGCTCGATGCCGATTTCGGCTCGATTTTGGATCAGCCTGCCTCGGCCCGACCGTCCGCCGCCAAGTCGAACGGCGTCGCCTACATCATCTTCACTTCAGGCTCGACCGGCACTCCCAAGGGCGTCGAGATCGAGCATCGCAGCCTCGTGAACTACATCTGGTGGGCCGCGCGGGTGTACAGTGCCGGCCAGCCGCTCGCATGGCCACTCTTCTCGTCTCTTGCGTTCGACCTGACCGTCACAACGCTCTTCGCGCCACTCATCACGGGCGGCCGGATCGTGGTCTATCTTGGTGATCCGGGGGTGAAGAACATGGTCGTGCTCAAGGTGGTCGACGACAATGCCGTCGATATCATGAAGCTGACACCGGCGCATCTTGCGATGATCCGCGACCGCAATCTTGAGGCCACGAGATTGCGCAAGTTCATTGTAGGCGGGGAGGACTTCAAGACCGAGCTGGCCCGCGACATCACCAAAGCCATCCCTCATCCTGTCGAGATCTACAACGAGTACGGACCGACCGAAGCCACAGTGGGCTGCATGATTCATCGGTTTGACGTAGACCAGGATCGCTCTGCATCGGTGCCGATTGGCGTTCCGGCTGCTAATGCGGGAATTTACGTCCTCAGCAAGGAATATCGGCCGACCGGCCCCAACGTCATCGGCGAGATGTTCATCGCAGGCGATGGTCTCGCGAGAGGTTATTTTAATCGCCCCGACCTGACCGAGGAGCGCTTCCGCACGGCTACAGATCCTCGAGATGGCTTTTCGAGGCTGCGGCTGTACAAGACCGGCGATCTTGCCCGCTGGAGCTCGGAAGGGCGCCTGGAATTTCTCGGCCGCGCGGATCATCAGGTGAAGGTTGGCGGCACGCGTATCGAGCTGGGTGAGATCGAAGCGCGGCTTCTCAAGCAGCCCCATGTTCAGGAATGCGCGGTCGTTGCCATTCCCGCTCCAGTGGGAAATGCTGAGGAGGGCGCAATCACGCGACTTGTAGCCTACTATGTCTCCTCGAAACCTCTGACCGTGCCGGAGCTGCGCGCCCACCTCGCCGAAGAACTCCTGGAGTCCATGATTCCGGCGCACTATGTCTGCCTCGAACGGATGCCGCTCACGTCCAACGGCAAGATCGACCGCTCCTCGCTTCCCGAGCCGACGGCGGATAGCATTCAGCCGGCGCACGAGTTCGTCGCCCCATCAACAGAGACCGAGAAGACCTTGGCTGCCCTGTGGTGCAATCTCCTCAAGGTCAAGTCGATCGGACGGTACGACAACTTCTTCGACCTGGGCGGGGAGTCGCTCCTGGTCGTGAGAGCGGTGGCGCGCATGCGAAAGATCTTCGGCGTCGACGTGCAGCTCCGCAACCTGTTCGAGCGCCCGACCGTGGCCGAACTGGCGGAAGTGATCGACGGGATGCGCTGGGTGGCCGATTCCAGAGCTGCTTCACTCTCGGGCGGACCGCGAGAGGAAATCGAACTCTAGTCGATCGGAAGGTCCGCAAGTGGTTGCAAGGGCACCGATACGGTCTAGACCTCGAGCGTTGGGCTCATAGCGGAGCGGACGAAGATGATGGACAAAGCTTGGGTATCGGCGCAAGGACCGGAGCTGCCTTGGGCGGCGGCGGAATATGAGCTCTTACGGGACCAGGTCCGCCGCTTTGTCGAGGAGGAAATCAAGCCCTGTGCAGATCGCTGGGAAGAGGAGGGCGGCGTTCCGCGTCCGGTCCTGCGTCGGATGGGCGAACTTGGCTTCTTCGGCATCCGCTATCCGGCCGAGTACGGCGGTGCCGAGATGGACGCGGTCGCATCGACGGTCTTCGCGGAGGAACTCGGGCGCTCCACCTATGCCGGCGCCGCGGACGCAATGCTGGTCCATGCCGAGATGGCTTCCGGTTATGTCTTTCACGACGGGACCAAATCCCAACGGGCTCGGTGGATGCCGGGCATTGTGAGCGGCGAGGTGATCACCGCGATCGCCATCACGGAGCCGGATGCGGGCTCGGACGTGAAGGCCATCCGCACGCGCGCGCGCCGAGACGGCGACTCCTACCTGCTCGATGGTACGAAACTGTACATCACCAACGGCGTCTGCGCGGATCTCTACTGTGTTGCGGCCAAGACTGATTCCGCGGCAGGGAGCAACGGGATCACGATGTTCCTCGTCGAGAAGGGCACGCCAGGCTTCAGCGTGGCTCGCGAGCTGGACAAGCTCGGCTGGCGCTCCTCCGATACGGCCGAGCTCGTCTTCGATGGCTGCCGCATTCCTGCCGAGAACGTGCTCGGCGCGGAGGGGCAAGGCTTCTACTCCATCATGCGCAACTTGCAGAACGAGCGCCTGGTCCTCGCCGCCATGGCTATCGGGATGGCCGAGGCGGCGATCGATATGACCCTCACTTACGTGAAAACGCGTCGCGCATTCGGAGGCGTCCTTTGGGACATGCAGGCGATCCGCCAGCGTCTTGCGATGCTCTCTGCCAAGATGGAGGCAAGCCGCGCGTTTCTCTATGCCACCGCCTGGCGCATGGCGGCGGACGACGACTGCATGCGCGAGATCTCGATGTTGAAGGCCATCTGCGGCGAACTCGTCAACGAGGTGGTGTATGCATGCGTGCAGTTCCACGGCGCCATGGGCGTCATGCGGGAGAGCCCGATTGAGCGCATATCGCGCGACGCCCGCATCCTCTCCATTGCCGGCGGCGCGACGGAGGTGATGCTGGATGTGGTCGCGTCAATGTCGTGAGCCTGATGCGGAAGAGTGGCATATCTGAACGTTCGTGGTGATGAAGCAGTAAATCCTCTGCAACATTCGCACTGACCGCAATTGGGCTTCGAACCCGACGGGCGTCTGGCCGATCACCCAGTCTGATATCCGAGGCGGCGTCTGCGCACTGTCTTCGGACAGGTCGACCACAGTGCATTCGCCTAATGGGATACGAGGACTGGAATTTTGGAGGACCGCAGCACGGACTTGGTTGTGCCGCCAAGAATGAACTCCAGCCACATCGGGTGCGAGTAGCCACCCATCACCAATAGGTCATAACTAGCCTTTTCTGTCTGTTCGCGAAGCGCTGCAGCTTCGTCGCCGGTTTCGATTGCGACTGGTTCTAGCGAAATTACGCCGTAACGAGCGAGGTGTTCCCTCAACTGGTTGGTGTCCTCAGCTTGTTGCGCGGCCGGCGACGGATTGATGGTTATGATCTCAACGGAGCCGGCCAGACCCAACAGCGGTAGTGCATCGTGGACCGCCCTGACGGCCTCGCGGCTTCCATCCCAGGCGATGCCAATGCGCGCGAACTGACACGGTCCGACATTCGCGGGCACGACAAGCACCGGCCGGCCGCAATGCACGACGACCGAGTGAGCAATCGGCAGGGGGTGAGAGACGTGGGGCCCCTGCCGATCATGCTGGCCAAGGATCACCAAATCGGCGTAGCGCGCCCTGTGGCCGATCCCCTGAACAATATCGCCCTCCGCCGCGAACCAGCGAGCGTCTATCGGGCCCATCGCTGTTTCGTCTGCAAAGATCGTTTCTGCGCAGCATGCATCCTCGGCGAGCGTACGCGCTAGGTTGGCAACCGCCTGGTCCAGCTGGCTGGGCTTGTACAGCGGCTCAACATCCGGAGGGGGCGTGACATGCAGCCCGGTCAGCCGGGCTCCAGCGCCACGCGCCAGCCCGATGGACAGCTGAAGCCGTCTGCGGCCAGCTTCGTTGCCATCGATATGCACTAGCAGGTCCCTAAGCATGTCCTGGCCCAGGTGACGAATTGACACAATAACGGAGGCGAACCCTTTCAAATTGCGACAAATCAAAAGTTCGGCCACCACGCGGGTCGCTCTTCCCGTGGACCTCCGGCCCCGAGCAGCCGTAGATGACTCGTATTCATCAGCTTGGCTGTATGGTACGGGTGTTGAAGCCCCCGCAAGACTCAGGTTGTGGTCGTTGAAAGCCCGACGGCGCTGCATATGCGGCGAATGAGATCGCAGCACTATTGGCAATCTCGTCGGCCGCGTTCATTGGAGATCGGGCGAGCGGGCAACTCTGAACGTCCCAATGACCGCATGGCCCATCGCGTCATTTGCCAGTTGCACACACGCGGTCGGTATCGGAGCGGAGCGGACGTTGACGGAGATTTATGAGTACGCGCCCTAATTGTCGCCGAGCCATCGGCCAATTTCTCTAGATCCGACGACGCGTTTTGGCTGGTGCGGGTTGATCGTTCCGGCCGAAAGGCCTTTGACACGCCGGTCCTGCGCCAGCGTCCTGGTGAACTGCTTTGCTTCCTGCTCGGATTTGAAGGTCGTAGTCCTTCGCGCATGCCTTTCGGGTGGAGCGTCGCGTTCGTCAACGAAGGAGACGTACCAGACGTGATTTTGCGTCATGTGGCGACCTCCGAGATTGGGTCCAGGTGCGAAAACAGGGCTCTGCCAACCTAAAGCGAGTCGGTGGCCGGGTTCACGGATAAGGGAGGAAAATACGGCTTCCGTTCAAAGTGTCCCTAGGGTCTTTCTAAGTAATTCTTCTGAGCAGCAGGTTTTCAGGCCGCCCGGGACGACATGGGGCATGATTGACTTCGGCCTCCGCGCTGATGGCCTTCCTTTCGCGCTGCAAGCAGCGTTCCTCCATGGGTTCGCGCGTCCACCGTCATCATTCTCCAAACCACAAGGTCGATGGCCGTCCAAGACGAGCCGCGAGGCGCCGGCACGCAATATCGATCGCGATGTTGCGAGGTGTCTTGCCGGCGATGTACTCGACGAAAATGCGGGTGCACGATGTCGGCCTCGGCCTCGATGATCTCTAACTCGCTCGGTTTTGCCGACGGCGGTGGGAATGCTCGATCGCCGGCGTCGCGCCCGTCGCGGATCACGCGTTCAAGCCGCGCGACGCCGCGGCAGGACCGGGAGCCGCAACCGCCGATACTCACGATTGACAGGCAATTATTACATGTATAAAAATATGCAAATTCATATAATATGAGATGCCCGAATGGACGCGCATCCGCTCAAGCTCAGAGTGCAGTCGATCGTTGCGGAGACGTCGGTCATTCGCAGCGTCGTGTTTGGCGTGGAGGGCGGTGCCGTGCCGGAGTGGCACGCGGGTGCGCACATTCGCGTGTTGCTGCCGGGCGGGGCAGACCGGCCGTATTCGCTGATGGCATTGCCGGACCTGCCTGAAGGCGCCGTTGCGCTGGGGGTGCTGCGCGAGGAGACGTCGGCCGGCGGCTCGCAGTTCATGCATGCCCTTAAGGTCGGCGACGTCGTCAGCGCGACCGCGCCGGTCAACAATTTCAGTCTTCACGAGGGCGCCGCGCCGGCGTTGCTGTTTGCCGGCGGCATCGGGGTTACGCCGATCCTGTCCATGGCGGCGGTGCTGAAGGCGCAGGGAACCTGGTTTCGCCTGCACTATGCCGGGCGAATGCCCGGGCTGCTGGCGTTCCTGCCGCAGTTGCAGGCGATCTGTTCAGACGGCCTGGCGGTTCATTACGACAGCGATGCGTCCCGCCTCGATATCGCGGCAGCGGTTGGCGATGCGCCCGCAGACGCCCACGTCTATGTCTGCGGGCCTGCCGGCATGATTGACGCGGTGAAGACAGCGGCGCTAGCCAGGGGCATCCCGGCAGACCGCATCCATTTCGAGCTGTTCAAGGCGGAGCCGGCCGGTTCCCCGAACCAGCCGTTCGAGGTCGAGCTCAAGTCGACGGGGCAGGTCATCACGGTCGCGACCGATCAGAGCATCATCCAGGCGCTGGAAGCGGCAGGGCTCGACGTGCTCTATGATTGCCGGCGGGGCGATTGCGGCATCTGCCAGTGCGGCGTGATCGCAGGCGTGCCCGATCATCGCGACGTCATTCTCAGCGACGACGAGAAGGCGTCCAACAAGGTCATGCAGATCTGCGTGTCGCGTGCGAAGTCGGACCGGCTGGTGTTGGATCTCTGAGAGGAGGCAAGAGGCGCCATGGCGAAATACGGAAAGAATCCCCGCGCGATCGGCGGGCTTGTGCGCGACGCCGAGGTGCATCGCGATGTCTATATCGATCCCGAGGTGTTCGAGCTCGAGATGGAGCATCTGTTTCCCAACAGCTGGATCTATGTCGGGCACGCCAGCCAGTTGTCGAAGGCCGGCGATTTCATCACCGCCAATATCGGCCGGCAGCCGGTGGTGGCCAGCCGCCATACCGACGGCTCGATCCACCTGTTCTACAATCGCTGTCCGCACAAGGGCGTCAAGATCGCCTCCGAGCCGTGCGGTAATACCGGAAAGTTCTTCCGCTGTCCCTATCATGCCTGGTCGTTCAAGACCGACGGCTCGCTGCTCGCGATCCCGCTGAAGAAGGGCTACGAGGGCACCGGCTTTACCGACACCCAGGCCAACGACGGGCTGTCGCGGATCAAGAACGTCGTCGTCTACCGGGATTTCATTTTCGCGCGCCTGAGCGAAAACGGCGTCGGCTTCGAAGACTATTTCGGTGAAAGCCTCTCGACCATCGACAACATGGTCGATCGTTCGCCGGAGGGGAAGCTGGCCGTCGAGGCCATGCCGATCCGCTACATGCACACCTGCAATTGGAAGATGCTGGTCGAGAACCAGACCGACACCTGCCATCCCATGGTGGCGCATGAGAGCTCGGCCGGCACCGCCATCAAGGTCTGGCAACGCGAACAGGGCGATTCCACCGAGAAGCCGATGGCGGTGCAGCTCTATGGGCCGTTCATGAGCCCGTACGAGTTCTACGAGCAGAGCGGCATCCGGATCTGGCCCAACGGCCACGGCCATACCGGCGTCGCCAATTCCATCCATTCGAACTATTCGGACGTTGAGGGCTATCTCGGCCAGATGGTCGCGGCCTATGGCGAGAAGCGGGCCCACGAGATTCTCGGAGAGGTCCGGCACAACACCGTCTATTTCCCGAACATCATGGTCAAGGGCGCGGTGCAGATCCTGCGCAATTTCATCCCGATCGCGGTGGACAGGACGCTGGTGGAGAGCTGGGTCTATCGTCTGGTCGGCGCGCCCGACAAGCTCTACGAGCGTGCGCTGATGTACAATCGCTTCATCAACGCACCGACCTCGATCGTCGGGCACGACGATCTCGAAATGTATGAGCGGGCCCAGGAAGGGCTGAAGTCGAACGGCAATCAATGGGTCAATCTGCGCCGGCTCTACGAGAGCGGCGAGGAGCCTGACGTCACCGCGGTGATCAACGGCACGTCGGAGCGCCAGATGCGGAATCAGTTTCATGCCTGGGCCAAATTCATGACCGTGGACATGGACCAGCCGGTCGAGGCCGCGGAATGATCAGCGAAAAGACCATCACCGATTTCATCTATCGGGAAGCCGACCTCCTCGACACCATGCAATGGCAGGCGTGGCTCGACCTGTTCCACCCGGAAGGGCGCTACTGGATGCCGCTGGAATGGCAGCAGCAGGATCCGGTGCTGCAGCCGTCGCTGATGTACGAAGACCTGTTGCTGATGAAAGTGCGCATCGAGCGATTGGCCGGCGAACGCACCTTCAGCCAGAAGCCAAAGAGCCGCTGCCATCATCTGCTGCAGGCGCCGCAGATCCTCGCGTGCGACCCGGCGGCCGGCATATTCAAGGCGCGGACGTCCTTTCTCTACACCGAGACGCGCGGCGACACGCTGGAACGCTTTTCCGGATGGGCGTCGCACGATCTCGTTCAAGTCGGCGATGACCTCAAGATCAGGCTCAAGCGCATCGACCTCGTGAATTTCGACGCGCCGTTCGGCAATATCCAGCTTTTCATGTGAGTGCGCCTTGACCACAGCGACCACCGTCTACGCCCGCTTTCGCGAGATCGCCCTCCGCCGGGGAGAAGCCTGCTTTCTCAACGTGCTGCCCGAGACGGCCGATATCTACGGCATCGCCGCCGGCGAGATCTCGTATCGCGCCATGTTTGAGCGGGTGGAGCGCTGGCGCGCGGCGTTCGCTGGCCACGGCTATGGCAGAGGCCATCGGGTCGGGCTGCTGCTGCAGAACAGGCCGGTCTTCGTCGAGCTGTGGTTCGCCTTGAACGCGCTCGGTGTGTCCGTGGTGCCGATCAACCCCGATCTGCGGGTCAGCGAGCTCGAATACATCATCGCGCATTCCGAGATGAATGCCGCGTTCGTCCTCGCCAAACGACGCGACGAGGTCGAGACGGCGGCACGCCAGGCCGGCCGGCCCATTCCGGTTGCGACCGACAGCGGCGAGATTCCGGCCCCGTTCGGCGGCGCGCGGCCGGCGAACGCCGGCGACGGTTTGAGCGAATGCGCGCTGCTCTATACCTCGGGGACGACAGGCCAGCCCAAGGGCTGCGTGCTGACCAACACCTATTTCCTGTATTCCGGAGACTGGTATCGCGATGTCGGCGGATTGATCGATCTCAGGAACAATGGCGAGCGCATGATCACGCCGCTGCCGCTGTTTCACATGAACGCGATGGCGGTGTCGCTGATGGCGATGCTGTCGGTCGGCGGCAGCCTGACGATGCTCGATCGCTTCCATCCGCGAAGCTGGTGGAAATCGGTGCGCGACAGCCGGGCGACCTGCCTGCATTATCTCGGCGTCATGCCCTCGATGCTGATGAGCGCGCCGCCGACGCATGAAGATCGCGCGCACACCGTGCGGTTCGGCTTCGGCGCCGGCGTCGACAAGCTGCTCCACGCGCCGTTCGAGGAGCGCTTCGGTTTTCCGCTGCTCGAGGCCTGGGCGATGACCGAGACCGGAAGCGGCGGCGTGATCGCCGCCCATGTCGAGCCGCGCAAGATCGGCACAAGCTGTTTTGGACGTCCGGCGCCCGAAGTCGACGTGCGGATCATCGACGACGGCGGCAACGATGCGCCGGTCGGAACGCCGGGCGAGCTGTTGGTGCGGCGGGCGGGGGATGATCCCCGCTACGGATTCTTCAGCGAGTACCTGAAGAACGAGGAGGCCACCGCCGAGGCCTGGAAGGACGGATGGCTGCATACCGGAGATATCGTGTCGCGCGATGCCGATGGCGATCTGCATTTCGTCGATCGCAAGAAGAACGTGATCCGCCGCTCCGGCGAGAACATCGCCGCGGTCGAGGTCGAATCCGTGCTCAACCGCCATCCGGCGATCCGGCAGGCCGCGGTGGCGGCGACACCGGATCAGGTGCGCGGCGACGAGGTCGCGGCTGTCATCATCGCGGAGCAGCCGGGGGCCGACCGCGCGCTCGCCGAGGACATCGTGCGCTGGAGCCTGGAGCAGATGGCCTATTACAAGGCGCCGGGCTGGATCTCGTTCGTCGAAAAACTCCCGCTGACCGCGACCGAGAAGATCCAGCGCGCCGGATTGAAGGAGTTCGTCGCGAAGCTGATGCGCGATGGCGCGTTCTTCGATCTTCGCGACCTCAAGCGGCGGCAGGAGTGATCATGAGCCAGACCCGCACCACACTCATCACCGGAGGCAATTCCGGAATCGGCGAGGCCTTGGCGAAGAAACTCGTCGGCGAGGGACAGCGGGTCGTCTCGGTCGGCCTCGAGAAGCCGGACTGGACGCATGATCTGCTGAGCGCCTATCGCGCGGACTTGACCAGCATCGCGGAGACCAGGGCGATTGCACAGGAGATCCGCCGGGATCATGCGGTCGATTGCCTCGTGCACAATGCCGGAATCATCCTGCCGAATCTGCTGGCCGACGCGAAGCCGGAAGACATCCTGACGCTGGCGCAGCTGCATCTGGGCGCACCGATGCTGCTGACCCAGGCGGCGATGGAAGGGATGCGTTCACGGAAGTTCGGGCGGATCGTGTTCGTGAGCTCGCGCGCCGCGATGGGCGCGGCCACGCGCTCGGCCTATTCGGCCACCAAGGCCGGCGTGCACGGCATGGCGCGGACATGGGCGCTGGAGCTGGCATCGAGCGGGATCACGGTGAACGTGGTCGCACCGGGTCCGATCCTGACCGACAATTTCTGGGGCGTCATCCCGAAGGACTCCGAGCAGCAGGAGAAGATGGCACGCAACGTTCCGGTCGGGCGGCTCGGCTCACGCGAGGACGTGGCGCACGCGATCCGCTTCTTCCTCGACGAGCGCTCCGACTTCGTGACCGGACAGGTGCTCTACGTCTGCGGCGGCACCAGCCTTGCCGGCCTCAGTCCATGACCGCGTGCGGATCAGATCTGATTCTGGCGGATGTTCTCGACCATCTTGGCCAGCACGCGGGCGCACACCTCGATCTCGTCGGGATCGATACCGACGGTCAGCCGGTCGTAATTTTTCTCCATGATCGGCCAGATCTTGCGCAGCAGGGCCTCGCCGTCCGCCGTCAATCCGACGACGCGGCGACGCTGGTCTTCCTCGGCGATCTCGCGCTTGACGAGACCCGATGACACCATCGACTCGACCATGCGGCTCGCGGTCGACTGCTCGGTGACCGCCAGCACGGCGATCTCGTTGACGGTCAGGGTCTTGTAGATGAACAGGACCGACAACGTCCGGAACACGACGTTGTTGATGTTGTGCTCGCTGAGATCGCGGTTCTGATCCAGGTTCCAGCGATTGGCGAGCCGGTTGAAGAGATAGGGAATGTAGCTTTGCAGCTGGTCCCGTGTCCGCGGTGGACCGGATTTCCATCTGCTCCTGGAGTCTTTGGCCATTATGTCCTGCGACCCTGCTTCTTGCTTTCGCTGCCAAGTTTCGAGGAGAGGGACCGCAACACCGACAGTGCAGTCTCCAGCTCCTGGGCGGGAATATTTTCAAGCCGTTCGCTGAGATGCCGCTTGTGCACGTCAGCCGCCTTCCTGAACAGTGCTTCGCCTTTCGGCGTCAGGCGCACGATGAACGACCGGCGGTCCTCGCTCGACATTTCCTTGCTGATCAGGTCGTCGGCCAGCAGTCGCTGCACCAGGCCCGAGACGTTGCCGCCGGACACTTTCAGGTTCTGCGACAACTGCCCGAGCGCCATTCCGTCCCTGTAGCGATCGAGCTGAGCCAGCACGTCGAACTTGGCCAGCGACAAGCCGAACTCCGAGCTCAGCATGGAATTCAGCGACGCAAACAGCTCGCCGTGCAGGGACAGCAATTGCAGCCAAAGCCGGGTTTCAATCTGCCCGAATACGGGAGCCGTGCTCTCCTTGAGTGCTGCCGGCATCATGCAAAACTCTTGATGGTCTGGATCACGCCGTCGAGCTCCTTGCCTTCGCTGTCCTTCAGCGCGGCCTCCCGCAGTCGGCGCGCCCAGTCGGCGGCATCGTCACGCGGTGCGACCAGTCTGATCGCGGCCAGCGTCTTGTCGAATTTCGACAGGCCGCGGCTGTGGGTGTCGGAATAGCCTTTGACAAGGCGCCGGCATTGCAGGACCTCGACGCCCAACTGATAGTTTGCTCGCACCGCCTCTGTCGCGGCGTTGAGCCATTGGTCCCGATGAGCGGTTTCGATGGCGTGACGCAGCGAGCGGCGGCGTATGCCGCGGAGGCCGCCGACGACATAGAGCGCGAGGAACCAGGGCAGCGAGTAGGTCCGCACCCGGCGCCCCTTGTTGACGCGCCGATCGAGCCAGCCGAGGAGGCGCGGCCTGGCGCCAAGCCAGCGGCCAAGGCCCACTGGGAGCATGCCCATGACCTCTTCCATGCGGGGATGCATGAACTCGGTGGTCTGCAGCACCTGATCCTGCGACAATTCGAGCTCGTCCTCGATCCGCGCGCGGCGGCTGGATCTGGTCTTGAGGTCGGCAACGCGGATGACGTCATCATAGGCCATGGCGTTGGCGAGATATTTTGCGGCGGCCTGGGTGAAGGCAAAATCTCGCCCGGCGCCACCGCAGCTCCGATCGGCGGCGTGGAGCTTGCCGAGGATGTCGAGATATTCATCGCCATAGGCGACGTCCTGGAAATCGACGACCTTCTTCAGCCCGGCGCGGCCCATGGCCTGCACGGCGTCGGGCAACTCTTGCGTCAACCGCGCGGCGAGGCCGGCAAGACGGGGATCCAGAGCTGCCGGGGAGGGAGCGGTGTCAGCCGCCTCCGATTGGGCCGGCGGCACCGGGTCGGGGGATTTCGACTGCACCCGGTCAAACGCAGCCTCGAACGCGCGGACGCTGGCTTGCGCGCCTTTGTCGCCGGCGCGGATGACGTCGAGATAGCTCTCGCGGCTGAAGCTCAGCACGCCGGCGCCTGCGAGCGCGCCGAACATCGCAGCCGAGATCACGCTGCCATTGGCGATCGCCAGCGCGTTCATGTCGAAGATGATCTCGGTCTTGGCGGCGATTCCGATGGCGCCGGTCACCGCCTCCCCGTCGGCGATACCGTTGCCCGGCGCAATCTTCTCGCCGATCGCGAACGTCCGGTGATTGGATGCGATCAGCGTGGTGCGATCCGGCGTCACCAGGCCGCGCAGGATCGAGCGGCCGGCTTCCATGAATTCCGCCGCCATCACTACGTCGACGTCGCCGGGCGTCGGCATCAGCGACAGGATCGGCTTGCGGCCATCGAGCGGCGGCATCGCCTCGATATAGTAGATCGTGGCGCCGGTGCGCTGGGCGACGCCGGGCACCGAGGTCGACTGCGCGACCCAGCCATGGTTCTCGGCGAGCTGGACGATCCAGTCGGTGAGGACGCCGCCGCCCTGGCCACCCATCGCGACGATCGCGATCGAGATCGGCCGCTCGGTCGCGTCACCTGCGGCAGGAAGCGCCAGCTGGACCGTCTCGTCTCTCATGACAAGGCTCTCATGCCAAAGCCTCGAGCGCCGGACGCCGGCGATCGCGCCGCCGCTGCAGCCAGCCGATCACGGCCATCGCGACCCTGGATTTGAACTTGTCCCAGCCGGTCGGATTGTGAATGACGTCGGCGCGATAGAATGAGGGACACAGCACCGCTGCGTCCGCGACCTCGCCGCAATTGCCGCAACCGACGCAGGAATTGTCGATGGCCGCAACGGGATCGTCGCGCAAGGGATCATCGAGCTGCTTGACCGAGAGCGACGGGCAGCCGGAGAGGCGGATGCAGGCGTGGTCGCCGGTGCAGACGTCCTCGTCGACGCCGAAGCGTTCCTTCACAGTGCGAACGCCGTCCTTGATCGCCTTGCTGATCTGCGGCTTCACGCGGCGCTGCTTGTTCAGCATGCATTCGGAGGACGCGACGATGACCTTCGGGCCTTCCTCCTTGGTCGTCAGCGCTTCCTTCAGCGTGTCGCGCATCCGGCCGACATCGTAGGTGCGATCGATCTGCCGGACCCATTGCCCGCCGATGCCCTTCACGGCCTGCACGATCGAGTTGTTGGTGTTTCGCCGCTTGCTCGTCGCGCGCGACGACAGGATGTCCTGACCGCCGGTCGCCGAGGTGTAGTAATTGTCGACGATGATGAAGACGCCGTCATGCTTGTTGAAGACGGCGTTGCCGATGCCGCTGGTCAGCCCGTTGTGCCAGAAGCCGCCGTCACCCATCACGGCGATCGAGCGCTTGTCGGCCTTGACGTTGAAGGCCGAGGTCGAGGCCGGGCCAAGGCCAAAGCCCATGGTCGTCGCGCCGATGTTGAACGGCGGAAGAATCGAGAACAGGTGACAGCCGATGTCGGCGGAGACGTGGTGCAGGCCGAGCTCGCTCTCGACCAGCTTCATGGCGGCGAAGATCGGCCGCTCCGGACAGCCGGTGCAAAGCCCGGGCGGACGCGCCGGCACGACGTGCTTCAGCTTCTCGACCTCGGGGTGGTTGAGCACGGGGCTCGCGTCAGGCGCCGGCGGCCGATTGCCGAGCAGCCTCGGCTCGGTCTTCTCGATGAATTCGCGCACGCCGCCGAGCAGCACCTGCGCGGTATAGTCGCCACCCATCGGCAGCACGTCCTTGCCGTGGATGCGCGCCTGGATATCTCTGCGGCGTAGCACCGTGTTGATCGCCTGCTCCAGATATTCCGGCTGGCCTTCCTCGACGATCAGGACGGCGTCCTTGTCGAGGCAGAACTCGGCGACCTCGGTGTCGATCACGGGGTAGGTGACGTTCATGACGTAGAGCGGAACCTGCGTGTTGCCGTAGGCATCGGACAGCCCGAGATATTGCAGTGCGCGGACGACGTTGTTGTACATCCCACCCTGCATGATGATGCCGACCTTGCCCTGCTTCGGCCCCATCCATTCATTCAGCCTGTGGTCGCGGACGAAGTTGATGGCTGCGGGCATCCGCGTCTTGATCTTCTCCTGCTCATGCTCGTAGGCCGCCGGCGGCAGCACGATGCGGCCGACGTCGCGCTTCGGATTGTTCAGGGCGTCCTTGATGGTGTGAGCCGGCCTGACATTGTCCTTGCAGGCAAAGCTTCCGTGCATGTGACAGGCACGGACGCGCACCTCCAGCATGACCGGGGTGTTCGAGACCTCCGAGAGCTCGAAGCCCTTCTCGATCAGGTTGACGATGCATTCATGGTCAGGGCGCGGATCCAGCAGCCAGATCTGCGATTTCATCGCAAAGGCATGGGTACGCTCCTGCATGATCGAGGAGCCTTCGCCGTAATCCTCGCCGACGATGATCATCGTGCCGCCGGTGACGCCGCCGGAGGCGAGGTTGGCCAGCGCGTCGGAAGCAACATTGGTCCCCACCGTCGACTTCCACGCGACCGCGCCGCGCAGCGGATACATCACGGAGGCAGACAGCATCGCCGCCGCCGCCGCTTCATTGGCGGAGCTCTGGAACACGACGCCGAGATCGTCGAGCACGTCCTTGGCGTCGGCCAGCACGTCCATCAGGTGCGAGATCGGCGAGCCCTGATAGCCGCCGACATAGGCGACGCCCGATTGCAGGAGTGCCTTGGTGATGGCGAGGATGCCTTCACCGCGGAAGGTGTCGCCGTCGCCGAGCCGGAGATCCTTGACCTCACGAGCAAAAGACCGTTCAGCCATTGCACCCTCCAGAAATATGCGATAGCATACGTTTACATGTAAAGTAAGTCAAACGCTGCGCCCCGATTATGAGCCGGCGACAGGGTAGGGCCAATGCTGAAGCTGCCGCGCTTTAGAGCCGCCGCCGTCCAGGCTTCACCTGTCTATCTCAACGCCAGCGCGACCGCCGACAAGGCCGCCTCACTGGTGCGTGAAGCGGCGGCGAACGGCGCGAAGCTGGTCGCATTCCCCGAAGTCTTCGTGCCCGGCTATCCCTATTGGAACTGGATCACCGATCCTGTCACGGGCAGCGCCTGGTTCGAGAAGCTCGTCAAGGCGTCGGTGCTGGTGCCGGGTCCCGAGATCGACATTGTCCGCAAGGCGGCGCGCGATAGCGGGTGCTACGTCGTACTCGGCGTCAACGAGCGCAGCCCGGTGTCGCTCGGCGCAATCTACAACACGCTGGTCTTTATCGGCCCGGACGGAGCGCTGCTCGGCAAGCACCGCAAGCTGGTGCCGACCTGGGCAGAGAAGCTGACCTGGACCGGCGGCGACGGGTCGAGCCTGCGCGTCTATGACACCGAGATCGGGCGCCTCGGCGGGCTCGCCTGCGGTGAGAACACCAACACGCTCGCGCGCTTCGCGCTGCTCGGGCAGGGCGAGCTGGTTCACGTCGCGAGCTATATCTCGCTTCCCGTCGCGCCGCCGGACTACGACATGGCGGAGGCGATCAAGTTGCGCGCCATTGCTCATTCCTTCGAGGGAAAGATCTTCACGATCGTTTCCTGCTCGACCGTGTCGGAGGAGATCATTGCGGCCATGGAGAGCGTCGTCCCTGACGCGCGGGCGCGCCTGCAGCGCAAGTCGAGCGCGTTCTCCGGCGTGATCGGACCGGACGGCCGTCTCGTCGGCGAGCCACTGATCGACGATGAAGGCATCGTCTATGCCGATATCGACCTCGAGCGCTGCATTCAGCCAAAGCAGATGCATGACATCGTCGGGCACTATAATCGGTTCGACATCTTCGATTTGCGGGTCAACCGCCGTCCGCAGGCGCCGCTCGGCCTTGCGGAAGGCGAGCGTCTGGCGGCTGATGCCGCGGAGCAGGCGAACTTCGTCTCAATTCCAGGCAGGACGGAATGATGGGACGTGTCGATCCAACGACGCCTCCTCACCGTCGTCCTGGCGAAAGCCAGGACCCATTACCCCGAATGGTCATTGTCGAGCGATCTGCGTCCACGATCCCTTTCACAATTGAATGCGGTGGTTATGGGTCCTGGCCTTCGCCAGGACGACAGTTTTGGATGTGGCGACAGGAGTCGATTTTCCGACGCCACGAATCGCGAACTCTCCTCACCGTCGTTCTAGCTTCCGCCAAGACGACGATGTTACGCAAGGACCCACAGCTGTCATCGCCCGGCCTGTGCGCAATTGCGCACATGGACCGGGCGATCCAGTACGCCGCGGCCTCTCGGCTCAAGCACAGACGTCTCTGGAATACTGGATCACCCGCTTTCGCGGGTGATGACACCGCGTGGTGCGGCAACTTGAATCGACAGCCAGCTTCACCGTCGTCCTGGCGAACGCCAGGACGATAGTCCCATGCATGTGGCGACAGGACGTCATCAGATAAGACTTGAAGGACAGGATGGGTGAAAACGTCATCGGCCGGGCCAACGTCGAGGATACCCCGGAGCTCAAGGCCTACTACAAGGACCTCGAGAAGTTCGAAGCGGCCGCGCTGTGGACGGTCGCCAACCAGATCGAGCCGTGGCAGCCGCAATCGGCGTCCGTTCCCGTTCTCTGGCGCTATAGCGATCTGCGTGAGCACGTACTGCGCTCGGTGGAGCTCGTCTCGCCGGAGAAGGCGGGACGGCGGGTGATCTATCTCAACAATCCCGGTCGCCGCGACGTGTCGGCCGCTGTCGGTTGGCTCTATTCAGGCTTGCAGGTGATGCACCCGGGCGAAGTGGCGTCGGCCCACGCGCATTCGGCCTCCGCCCTGCGCTTCATCATGGAAGGGACGGGCGCCTACACCATCGTCGATGGCCACAAGATGACACTCGGCGCGCGGGATTTCGTGCTGACGCCGAACGGCACCTGGCACGAGCATGGCGTCGAGGGAAACGGCTCGGTCTGCATCTGGCAGGATGGGCTCGACATTCCGCTCGTCAATGCGCTGGAGGCGAATTTCTTCGTCGTGCACCCGAAGATCCAGCAGGAGGAGTCGGGCTATCCCGTCGACGACATGACCAAGACCTGGGGCAATCCCGGTCTTCGGCCGGCGGGTTCGCGATGGTCGAACGGCTATTCACCGATGTTCAAATATGAGTGGGAGCCGACTTACGAGTCGTTGCGAAAGTATGCCGCCGCGACCGACGGATCGCCCTATGACGGCATCCTGATGAACTATGTCAATCCGATCACCGGCGGACATGTGATGCAGACCATCGGCGCGAGTATGCAGTTGCTGCGGCCGGGCGAGACCACCAGGTCGCACCGGCACACCGGAAGCTTCGTCTATCAGGTCGCCAAAGGACACGGCTACTCCGTGATCGGCGGTAAGCGGTTCGAGTGGCAGGAGCGCGACATTTTCTGCGTTCCTTCCTGGGCTTGGCATGAGCACGGCAACGCCTCGGCGAGCGAGGACGCTTGCCTGTTCTGCTTCAATGACCTGCCTGTCATCGAAGGGCTCGGTCTCTACCGTGAAGAGGCCTATGGCGACAATGCCGGCCATCAGCCGGTCGCGGCCTGACATTTCCCCGCAGAATTCAACCCGAATAATCGGATCAAGCTCTCATGCGTCTTGTTACCTACACCTTGGGCTCCGGCGGCGCCCGGCTTGGGGTTGTCGTCAACGGTTTGGTTGTCGATGTCGAGCGTCTCGGTGCGTCCCGCGGTCTGGTCTGGCCGGGCGATATGCTCTCGTTGATCGATAACGCCGTCACCTTGCTGCCGGCGTTGAAGGAATATCTGGACAGCGCCAACGGGGCGCTGCCGGTCGGCGCCGCCGTTCCGCTCGAGGACGTCAAGCTGCAGGCACCGATCCCGCGCCCGCGCAAAAACATCTTCGGGATCGGGCTGAACTATCGCGCCCATGTGGTGGAGTCCGCCAAGAGCCTCGACACCGACAAGGATCTGCCGAAGCAGCCGGTGGTGTTCTCCAAGCCGCCGACCGCCGTGATCGGACCGGGAGCGGCGATCCAGCACAATGCCCGCATCACCCGGCAGCTCGACTGGGAAGTCGAGCTCGCCGTCATCATCGGCAAGACCGCGACGCGCATCCCGGTCGAGAAGGCGATGGATCACGTCTTCGGCTATTCCGTGATGATCGATATTTCCGCGCGCGACAATCGTCGCGCCGGGCAGTGGATCTTTTCCAAGGGCATGGACACCTACGCGCCGTTCGGCCCCTGCATCGTGACCGCGGATGAGATTCCCGACCCGCATGATCTCAGGCTTTGGCTGACCAAGAACGGCGTCGTGAAGCAGGACTCCAACACCAAATACATGATCTTCGACATTCCGGCCCTGATCTCCGACATCTCGTCCGGCATGACGCTCGAGCCCGGTGACATCATCGCGACCGGAACGCCCGAAGGCGTGGGCGCCGGCATGAGCCCGCAGGAATGGTTGTGGCCCGGTGATGTGGTCGAGGCGGGCATCGATGGCGTCGGCGTCATCCGGCACCCCGTTGTTGCGGTCTGATGACGCCATTCTCGTTCGATCGCGAGCTGAGGTTCGGGGATTGCGATCCATCGGGGATCGCCTATTTCCCGTCCTACCTGAACATCCTCAATGGCGTGGTCGAGGAGTTCTGGGCTGTGATCGGATTTTCCTGGCCGGAGCTGATCACGATCCGCAGGATCGGGACCCCGACCGTGCATCTGGCCTGCGACTTTTCGCGGCCGTCGAAGTTCGGCGACCACCTGACGTTCGGTCTGCGCATCGTTAAGATCGGCCGCGCCTCGCTCGATCTGGCGCACGTCGTGACGGGAGCCGATGGCGTGCGCTGGCGCGCGCGCCAGATCCTTGCCGCGACGTCGCTGGTCGATCATCGCGCGATTCCGTGGCCCGACGACGTTCGTGCTGCGCTCGAGCTGCATCGCCAAGCAGACGAAAACACGCAGGTGGTGTCGCTATGATCTCGCTGTTCATGACGTTCTCCGATCCGAAAGGCGAGCGGCGAATTCACGCAGGCGATCTTGCGGCTGCGGCTGCCATGGTGGGGTCTACTCCGGGGATGGCCGAAGGCCTGCTGTTTACGCCGCTGGAGCAATTGGTCGATCATCCCTACAAGGCTGACGGGACCGGGCCGGTGTTTGCGCTCCAACTGCGTTTTCCGAACCTGTTTGCGTGCGAGGCCGCGATGGATCGCGGTGGCGTGCTCGCAGGTCTTGCGGCAGGTCGCGGACTGCCGAGCCTTGCCGGATTGGACGTGACGCATCAGGCGATGGTGACGCGCGTCTTTCCGGTCGACGCCGCCACGCATGCGAACGGCACGGTGATGCCGTGCAGCTACCTCGTGCATTATCCCGGGCCGGCCGACGATATGAATGCCTGGAATTTGCATTACCTGGAGCATCATCCGTCGATCATGCGGACCTTCCCTGACATCCGCCAGATCGAGATCTACACGCGCATCGATTGGGTCGACCGGCTGCCGTCGCGGCGGGTCGAGTACATGCAGCGCAACAGACTGATGTTCGACAGCCCGCAAGCTCTTGCGCTCGCGCTGAGCTCCGACGTGATCAAGCGCATGCGCGCGGACTTCGTCCGGTTTCCGCCGTTCGCGGGCGGCAACAAGCATTTTCCGATGCTGACGAGGATCGTCCCGACCGGGGAGATGGGCGAGGGCGGAACGCCGCGATGATGGCATCGTAGCGAGAACATTGGGCGCGGATCACCGCTCGGGGGCAGCCCACCTCTGGACACTGACATCCGCCAGCGCCTCGAATATAGCCGGCGTGCGTTCCAGGCGGGCGATCGTTCGCGCGCCTTCGAGGGCGGCTACCAATGCGGCTGCGGTAGAGGATGCGCGCGCGGGAGCGAAACCGCACCCTCTGAAATGCTCCGCAACAATCTCGGTCGAATCAACAAATCCGCGCGCTACCCGTTTGGTCAGCTCAGCGTCGAGCGCGGGCAGCTCATTCGCCAGATTTTGCATGAGACATCCGTACTGGAAATCTGAGGCGACCATTTCGGCCGCGAATGTGCTGAAAATCTGATGAACGAAATTCAGAGCATCGCCCGTCGTATTCGCCGAGATATTCCGCAATACCGCGATTCTAGCCGCAACGTAATGATCGATTGCTTCCTCTGCGAGCTGTGCCTTGCCCCGTGGAAAGTGAAAGTAGAACGATCCTTTGGGCGCACCGCTTTCTGCAATGATCTGGGTCAATCCAGTCGCCGTGTAGCCTTGGATGCGAAACAGTCGTTCGGCGGTGGCAATCGCGCGAGCGCGGGCGTCAGTCTTGCGTGGCATGCCGTGAACGTAACACGTTCTGCTTGACGCTTCTATGGCGATTGCCATACTATGGTGATCACCATAGTAGGAAATCCGGTGATGCCCCTCGGCCAAGCGCCTGCACGCGGACGGTGCGTTCCGTCATGAGTCATCCAGTTGGTTTCAAGTCATCGGCGTCCCGACGAGCCGTCCTGGCGATGGGCGCGGCCGGCCTGGTTGCGGCTTCGCTTCGACCGGCCCGTGCAAACCCCATAGGAGGAACTGATTTGATCACATCAGCATATGGCGATGGAACGCTTCCCAAGGGGGTCCGCTCGCGCATGATCCATGGGGTCAACGGCCTCGATGTCCATATTCTCGAGGCCGGCTACGAAAGCCCCGGCCGGCCGCTCGCGCTGCTTCTGCACGGCTTTCCGGATTTGGCTTACGGCTGGCGACACCTGCTCCCGCTACTTGCTGAGGCCGGGTACCATGTGGTGGCGCCCGACCAGCGGGGTTTTGGCCGCACCACCGGTTGGGTGAACAGCTATGATGCCCCGCTAGAACCGTTCAGCCTCTTGAACATGACGCGTGACGCCCTCGGATTGGTTTCGGCGTTGGGGTATCGGCGCACGGCCATGCTCGTCGGGCACGACTTCGGCTCGCCCGTGGCGGCTTATTGTACGCTGGCGCGACCTGACGTCTTTCCCTCGGTGGTGCTGATGAGCGCACCGTTCCCCGGTCCGCCGGCGTTTCCTTTCAACACTGCGGAAAGCGAGGCATCGTCGGTCCAACCGAACACTGAAAATCAAAAGTTGGCGGCCGCGCTGGCGGCGCTCGATCCGCCGAGAGAGCATTACCAACAATACTTGAGCACACGGGGGGCGAACGATGACATGTGGCACCCCCCTCAAGGTCTACATGCGTTTCTTCGTGCATTCTTCCACGTCAAGAGCGCTGACTGGCGGGGAAATAAGCCGCATCCGTTGAAGGCGCGAACCGCCATCGAACTTGCACAAATGCCCACCTATTACGTCATGGATCTTGGCAAGACGATGCCCGAGACCGTTGCTCCATTCCACCCTTCCGCCGCCGAGGTCCAGGCCTGCAAATGGCTCACCGAGCCGGAACTTGGCGTGTACACCGAGGTGTATGGCCGCACCGGGTTTCAAGGCGCTTTGCAGGCTTATCGCGTCTATTCCGATCCTGACCTGAACGCTGAGCTGCGCCTGTTTTCGGGCAAGACGATCGATGTCCCGTCGCTCTTCATCGGCGGGAAGAGCGATTGGGGCACCTATTCGGCGCCGGGCGCGGTCGATCTGATGAGGACGAAGGCGGCAGCGCGGATGGACGGCATCGAGCTGATCGACGGCGCCGGTCACTGGATCCAGCAGGAGCAGCCGGTTCGGCTCAGCACGCTCCTGCTCGCCTTCATGAAGGAGGTGGGCGTGCGCAGCGCCGGGCCGACAAGCCATTGATGTTGCTGTTGCCGACTACTGTGCATGGGGTTGTTTTCGATGTTTTTGGTGTGCGGCTCGCCGGGGCCGACCCAAACTGGACTCAGTGTCCGCCGAGATAGGCGGTGATTAGCCGGGGATCGTGGATCAGATCCTTGGCAGGGCCGGACTGCACGATCTCGCCGGTCTCCAGCACGTAACCATAGTCGGCGGTCTCGAGCGCGGCGCGGGCGTTCTGCTCGACCAGCAGGATGGACACTCCCAAATCGCGCAGTGACGCGATGGTGCGAAAGATCTCGCGCACGATCAGCGGTGCGAGGCCGAGGCTGGGTTCGTCGAGCATCAGCAGCGCGGGCTTGGCCATCAGCGCGCGCCCCAGCGCCAGCATCTGGCGCTCGCCGCCGGACAGCGTGCCTGCGGCCTGGCGTTGCCGCTCCTTCAGCCGGGGGAAGCGATCATAGACCTCGTCCAGCGTCTGTCGGACGCCGGAGCGGTCGCGCAGGCTGTAGGAGCCGAGCAGCAGGTTGTCGGCGACCGACATGTCCGAGAACAGCTCGCGCTTCTCCGGAACCAGGCAGAGCCTGCGCTCGACGCGATCCTCGACGGACATCTTACGGATATCGCTGCCGCGGAATGCCATGCGGCCACGCGATCCGAGCAGCCCGATGGCGGCCATCAGCAGCGTGGTCTTGCCGGCGCCATTCGGGCCGATCACGGTGACGATCTGCCCCTCGTCGACCGACAGCGAGACGTTGCGCACGGCTTCGACGTTGTCGTAGCAGACGGTCACGTCGGTCATGGAGAACATCTCGCTCACGCGACGCCCCCGAGATAGGCCTCTTGAACCCGCTCATCGCTGCGGATCGCGCTTGGGACGCCCTCGCAAAGCTTGGAGCCGAAATCGAGCACCACGATGCGGTCGACCAGCGACATCACGAACTCCATGTCGTGCTCGACGATGAGGATGGTCAGGTGATCCGCGCGCAGCGCGCGGAGCAGCTCCGCGAGTCTAAGCTTTTCCTGGCGGCGCAGGCCCGCGGCCGGCTCGTCCAGCACCAGCAGGGCGGGATCAGCGGCGAGCGCGCGCGCGATCTCCAGGATGCGCTGGTTGCCAAGGGGAAGATTGCCGGCGAGCTCGAACGGCTTGTCGCCGAGCCCGACGCGCTCGAGCTGCATCAGCGCCTCGTGCCGGGCGCTGGCTTCCTCGCGCTGATTGAGGCGAAAGGCGCCGGCGAACAGGCCGGTGCGGGTTCGGCTGTAGGTGCCGAGCATGACGTTCTCCAGCAGGTTCATGCGCGGCCGCAGCTTCACATGCTGGAAGGTCCTGGCGACGCCGGCCTTGGCGATGCGGGATTGCGGATCACGCGTGATCAGGCGTCCCGCAAAGACGATTTCGCCCTTGTTGACCCGCAGCGCGCCGGTCAGGCAGTTGAACATCGTGCTCTTGCCGGCGCCGTTCGGACCGATGACCGCAACAATCTCGCCGGACCTCACCTCGAAGCTGACATTGTTGACCGCGACGAGGCCGCCGAACCGGCGCTCGGCGCCATCAACCTTCAGAAGAAGCTCGCCCGGTACCGGCTGCGGACGGCGCGGCAGCGGCGGCGCCGGCTGCGGCCGCTCGCGCCTGGTCTTCGGCAGATAGCGGGCAATGGAAGGGACGATACCCTGCCGCGCCCATTGCAGGAACAGGATGAACAGCGCGGAGAAGGCAACGATCTCGAGCTGACCGGATGCGCCCTTGGCGATCAGCGGCAGATAGTCCTGCACGCTGTTCTTGAGCAGGGTCACGATGGCGGCGCCGACGACACCGCCAAGCAGGCTGCCCGCGCCGCCGACCATCGTCATCATCAGATACTCGATGCCCATGCTGGCATCGAACGGACCCGGGCTGATGAAGCGGCTCATATGCGCGTAAAGCCATCCGGAGAGCGAGGCCAGGAATGCCGCGATCACGAAGGTCACGAGCTTGATCCGGAAGGCGTTGATGCCGAGGCTCTCGACCAGCGTATTGCCGCCGCGCAGGGCCCGCATGGCGCGGCCGAGCCGCGAGTCCAGGAGATTGTAGCCAAGCAAGAGCACCAGGGCGACGATGCCCCAGATCAGATAATAGATCTGCGCGCTGGAGACGAGCGCGAACGAGCCAACAGTGATCGGCGGGATCGACGAGATGCCGTTGAAGCGGCCGAGCCCCTCGACATTGCCGAACAGGAAGCCGATCGCAAGGCCCCATGCGACGGTCGAGAGCGAGAGGAAATGGCCCTGCAGGCGCAAGGTGACGACGCCGAGGATGGCTGCGACGCCGCAGGTCAGCGCTACCCCAAACAGCAGGCCGAGCCAGGGCGATTGCCCGTTCAGGGCAGAGACCCACGCCGTCGCATAGGCCGCGATGCCGACGAACGCAGCCTGTCCAAACGACACGATGCCGCCGACGCCGGTGAGGAGCGCCAGGCCGATCGCGACCAGCGAATAGATGCCGATATAGTTCATCAGCGTGATGCTGAACGGGCTCAGGACGAGGGGCGCGAGTGCGAGGCACGCCAGTGCTGCTGCCGAAGCGAGCTGAACATGGAAGCGCGTCATTCCTCGATCTCCTCCTCGGAATGCAGCGAGGCGAGGGATCGCCAGATCAGAACCGGGATCAGCAGCGAGAACACGATCACGTCCTTCAAGGCACTGCTCTGGAAGGATGCGAAGCTCTCGAGGATGCCGACCCCGACCGCGCCGATCGCGGCACCGGGATAGCTAGTCATGCCGCCGACGATGGCGCCGACGAACGCCTTGAGTCCGATCAGGAAGCCGGAATCGTAGAACACGGTATTCACCGGCGCGATCAGGATGCCGGATACGCCGGCCATCAGCGAGCCCAGCAGGTAGGCGATGGTGCCGGCCCGCGCCGGCCGGATCCCCATCAGCCGCGAGCCGGTCCGGTTCACCGCCGTGGCGCGGAGCGATTTGCCGACCAGCGTGAAGTCAAAGAAGAGATAGAGGAGGCCGCTGAAGACCAGCGCTGCGATCACGATCAGCATGGTCTGGCCCGAAATCAGGACGCCGGCGAACTCCGTCGAGAACGACGTCAGCGGTTCGGTCCGGACTCCCTCGGGGCCGAAGAACAGGAGGCCAAGGCCGACCAGCGCGAAATGCAGCGCCACGGAGACCGTCAGCAGCAGGAGCACGGTGCCGTCGGCGATCGGGCGGAAGACGATCCGGTCAAGCAGAGGGGCGATCGGCGTGATCAGCATCAGCGCGAGCACGAGCCGGACGGCGAGCGGCGGGTCCATCCGTATGGTGAGCCAGGCGATGCCGACCACTGCCAATGGAACGGCGAGATAGAACAGAAGCGCACGTGGCAGCAGGCGAAGCTCGCCATTGCGAATGAGCGAAATGATCTCGATCAGCGTCGCAAGGCACGCCAGCACCACGACCAGCGCGCCGGTTCCCGGAAAGCGCTTGGCATCGAGGGCGGCAAGCGTCAGCGCGGTGAAGGCGGCGATGTCGCCGAACGGAATGAAGATGACCCGTGTCACCGTGAAGATGAGCACGGTTCCGATCGCGACCAGCGCGTAGACCGCGCCGGTGGCGATCCCGTCGATCGCAAGGATGGCCGCGATGTCGCTCGTCATTGAGACGCCGTTCCCCCGTTCTGACCGCCGGCCATCTTCCGCTTACGGCGCGTACTTCCAGGCGCCGCCGGTCAGGCGGACCACCACCAGCGAGCGCTCGTCGACGCCGGTGACTGCACCTGGTTTGAAGTTGTAGACGGCATGCACGCCGGGCAGTTCCTTGGTGCTGAGGATGGCGTCTCGCAGCGCCGTGCGGAATTCCGTCGTCCCGGGCTTCGCGGTCTTGAGCGCCCGCTCGGCGGCGTTGGCAAAGATCAGCCAGGCATCGAAGGAGTAGGCGGAGAATCCGTCGGTGGTCGGAATGTTGTGGGTCTTCTGGTAGACCGCGCGGAAATCGAGCGCGATTTTCTTGGCGAAATGCTCGTCCGGAAGCTGTTCGGCCACGATCACGGGGCCGGCGGAGACCTGAATGCCCTCGGCGGCCTTGCCACCGACCGTGACGAAGTCCGGATTGACCAGCGCCACGGTGCCGTAGGTACTGCCCTTGAAGCCGCGCTCGGAGAGCGTGATGAGCGGCAACGCGCCTTGCGTGCCGGAGCCGCCGATCAGTACCGCGTCGGGACGTGCGGCCATGACCTTGAGGATCTGCGCGGTCACCGAGGTATCGGTGCGGGCATAGCGCTCGTTGGTCTGGACCTTGATGTCGTCGATGGGCTCGGCGGCCTTGGCCCCGTTGTAGACGAGGTCGCCCCACGCATCGGAGAAACCGATATAGCCGATGTTCTTCATGCCGTCGCGCTTCATCCGGTCGGCGACGATCTTGACCAGGAGCGAAGCCGGCTGCGGCACGGCGACGACCCATTGCTCCGGCGAGTCCGGTAGCTTGCCGACCGGTGAGATCGAGATCATCGGCACTTTCAATTCGCTGGCGACGGCCGCCATGGCGATGGTCGAGGGGGTCGTCGCGGTGCCGATCAGGAGGTCGACCTTCTCCTCCTCGACGAGCTTGCGCGCGTTGCGCGTCGCGGCCGACGGATCGGAACCGTCGTCGAGCTGGATCAGGCGGATGGTCTCGCCGTTGATCGTCTTCTTGTATTCATAGGCGGCATTGATGCCGCGCCCATAGGGGATGCCGATCGACGCGCCGTTGCCGCTCAGCGAGGTGACGAAGCCTATCGTGATGTCGGCTTGCGCAGCCGGTGCTGCGAAGACGCCGGCGACAAGCGCGAGTAAGCCCAGGGTTTTCTGCCGCATTTGCGTTGTCCTCCGTTGATGCTGGATACGAATGTCTGGAAGCCGGGCAGGAGCCCGAGCTGTGCACGAACCGATTGAAGGCATTGCTGCAGCGCCAGACGCCGGGCGCGGCGAGAGGGAAGTTCGCTTGGCCGGGGCGTCAGCGGCCATGGCGAGATGTGCCGCTCGAATAGCGGGCGGGTCTGCGGCAACCGGCGTGCATCTGTCGAAGCCAAAGAAGGCGAATGCCGCAGCCGCGATGCGCGACCGGCGATGTTGCTGCCGGCCATTCGGGCCCGACGATAGTCCACGCGATTGAGTTTCTCAAAATCGGTGCCCTGCAACATCATCGCCATGGCCACCGGCATGGACCGATGGTCGATTACTTAAAGCCTAAAGTATTCTCCGTGGCGCCGTCAACACGTGTCGCAGGGCTGCCAGAAAAAAATGTTGCTGCATACAATTCCGTCAGAGTGCGCCATTTCCTTCATCGCTTTGTCTTGGAAAACGGACCTTCTTGGTGCGACGAAGAGGCCCCCTTGGCGGGCCCCGCCATGCGCATTTGACGCGTCAATTAGTTTATGGTTGAAATATCTCTGTCGGCAGGCCGACAGCCGATGCTCCCGTCACCGTTTGAGGAGAAGGGCGATGCGCATCTTCTGGCAGAGTTTCGTCGATGCGAGCGTGAACGCGCCCTATATGGCGCGGCTGTCGGAGTACCTGAACAAGATCGCCGCGCCCGGTACGACGGTTCACGTCGAGGGCATTTCACCGCCGGATCGGGAGTTCGGCCGTCTTGCCGAATTGCGCTGCGCCGTCCAGGCGATCGACAACGGCATCGCGGCCGAAGAGGCCGGATTCGATGCCTTCGTGATGGGCCATTTCCAGGATCCGGGACTTTATGAACTCCGCTCGACGCTCGACATTCCCGTGATCGGGACCGGCGAGGCGACGCTGCTCGCGGCCTCGCAACTCGGCCGGCGCCTCGGCCTCGTGACGCTCGATCCAGTCTTCGAGGTTTGGCACTACGAGCAGGCCGAACGTTATGGCCTCGGTGATCGCGTCGTCCATGTGACCGGCCTCGGCTGCAAGCCGGAGGATTTCGCGGCTGCGTTCGCTGGCGATCAGGCAGCCCACGCCCGGATGATCGAGGATTTTCTGGCCTGTGCCCTTCCGCTGGTGGAGCGCGGCGCCGACGTGGTGATCCCTGCCGGTGTGCTGCCGGGCCTCTTGATCGGGCGTGAGCACGGTCTGAAGGTCGGGCACGCGCCGGTCGTGAACTGCGCAGCGGTGGCGTTGAAGAGCGCCGAGATGTGGGTACAGCTCAGGCAGCTCAACGGCACCGAGCCGAGCCGCGGGCCGAGCTTCAGGCGTGCCAGTGCACTTGCACGTGACGATTTCCGGTCGATGCTCGCGCGCAACAAGCGTTAGCGCCCGAACAGCCGACCAGCTTGGAGAGCCAGATGTGACGAGACCCGAGAAGGTGACCCTGTTCGAATACGACTCGTGGCAGTATCGATATGAAGCTGACGGTGATCTGAGGCGGGCAGGCAAGGCAGGCGGCTGGTGAAAAATTCGCTGCGCACACCGTATGACGGCATCGTGATGGCGGCTCCCGTCACGATCCCCTATGCGCGCTATTCCATCGAGAGCGCGCAATGGTGGATCGGCCGCGCGCTGAGCGCGCTGGTCGCGCGGGCGGGCATCAAGGCTTCCGACATCGACGGTCTGTGCGTCTCCAGCTTCACCATGGGGACCGACAGCGGGATCGGACTGACGCAGCATTTCGGGCTGTGCGTCAGATGGCTGGACACGATCCCGCTCGGCGGTGCCAGCGCCATCGCGGCGTTGCGCAAGGCGGCGCGCGCAGTGCAGGCACACGATGCCGACATCGTGGCTTGCGTCGCCGGCGATACCAACCACGTCGATTCCTTCCGCCTCACGCTCGAGAATTTTTCGCGCTTCAACCAGGACGCGGTCTATCCCTATGGCGCAGGCGGCGCCAATGCGAGCTTCGCGCTGATCGCGCGCAACTACATGCGGACGTATGGCGTCACGCGCGAGGACGTCGGCAGGATCGCGGTCGCCCAGCGCGCCAACGCGCTACGAAATCCGCATGCGCTGATGAAGGCGCCGCTGACGATCGAGCAGTATCTGGCGGCCCGTCCCATTTCCGACCCCATTCACCTGTTCGATTGCGTCATGCCCTGCGCCGGTGCCGAGGCCTTCCTTGTGATGCGGGACGAGACCGCGGCATCGCTTGGCTTGCCGGCTGCACGATTGCTGTCGACGATCGAGCGGCACAACGCCTTCGCCGACGATCCGATGCAGGTGTGTGGCGGCTGGGCGATGGATGTCGGTGAACTCTACGCGATGGCCGGCGTGAAGCCTGACGATCTCGATATCGTCCAGACCTATGATGACTATCCGGTCATCACGATGATGCAGTTCGAGGATCTCGGCTTCTGCAACAAGGGCGAGGGCGCGGCTTTCGTTCGTCAGCACGATCTGACGGTTGACGGCGACTTTCCGCACAACACCTCGGGCGGCCAGCTCTCGGCAGGGCAGGCCGGCGCCGCCGGCGCTTATCTCGGGCTCGTCGAAGGATTGCGGCAGGTTCTGGGCGAAGCCGGTCCCACGCAGGTGAAGGATGCAAAGCTCGGTTTGGCCTCGGGCTTCGGGATGATCAACTATGACCGCGGCCTGGCCTCGGGCGCCGTGATCTTTGCAGGGCCCGCGCGATGATCGATCCGATCGAGCCACCCCGACGCAAGAACCCGCTGCTGCGGACGCGACTTCCCGCGTCGCCGCCGCGGGCGCGCAGCAGGACATCGCACGGGTTCACACGCGCCGCCGCCGAAGGACGCTTCATGCTGCAGCGCTGCGAGGTTTGCGGTGCCTTCGCCTATCCGGCACGCGAGGCGTGCCCCGCCTGCCTGTCGGCGGGTCTGGTGTTCGTCGACGCGCCGCGCCGCGGCGCGCTGCTGGCCGAAACGACGGCGCGGGTGCCGAGCGACGTCTATTTCCGCGAGCGGGCGCCCTGGCGGATTGGTCTCGTCAAGATGGACTGCGGCCCGACGATGGTGGCGCATCTGCATGCCGACTGCGTCGAAGGCGCGCCCGTCTTGATGTCGTTTCAGCTCGACAAGAGCGGTCAGGCGGTGGCCTTTGCCCGACCTGAGGGGGAGACTCGCAACATGGCAGACGACAGGCAGTGGCGGGAAATGACGGCTGATCCGAAATTCCGGCGTGTGCTCGTGACCAACGGCCGCAGCCTGATCGGCCAAGAGGCCGTTGCAGCGCTGAAGGCCGCGGGCGCAAAGACGGTGTTCGTGGGCGTTGCCGAAACATGGCGGCCGTTTGCCGGCGAGCAGCTGTTGCGCGGACAGCAGGGGATCGAACTCGTGACGCTCGACGCGGCCGACGAAAAGTCGGTGACCGATCTTGCGGCCGACATCGGCGGCAAGGTCGATATCCTCGTCAACACGACGGAATATGTGCGGCCCGGCGGTCTCCTTGATCGCAGAGGCACGAGCATCGCGCGGGACGAGATCGACCAGGCTTATCTCGGCTTCATCAACCTCGCGCAGGCCTTTGGTCCCGCGATGCGGATGCGGGGTGCGGACGGCGTCAACAGCAGTGCCGCCTGGGTCAATATCCTGTCGGTCCATGCGCTGGCGAACTGGCCCGCTTTCGGCGCCTATTCGGCATCGCAAGCCGCTTGCCTGTCGCTGTCGCATTGTCTTCGCGCGGAAATCAGGCCCGGCGGCGTCAAGGTGCTGAACCTGTTCACGGGGCCTGTCGACAACGAGTGGTTCCAGACGGTGCCGCCGCCCAAGGTCGCGCCGCGCGCCGTGGCACAGGCGATCGTGTCCGGGCTCAGAGGCGGACTCGAGGAGATGTATGTCGGAGACGTCGCCGAGGAAATCAGGCAGCGTCTTGCCGCCAATCCGAAGGCGCTGGAGCGCGAGCTCGACAGATAAGATCAGGATTTCAACCAAGCGGGAGGACGTGACGATGCAAAGCAAGAATCTCCTGGAGCTCGCAGGTGCGGTTTCCTCCGGCGCGGTGCGCGTCGTCGATCTGACCTTCACGCTCAGTCCGGATTTTCCGGTCATCGTGCTGCCGCCGGAGTTTGGCCAGGCAGCTCCGGTCCGGATCCAGGAGATTTCACGCTATGACGGTCGCGGTCCGGCCTGGTACTGGAACAACGTGACCTTCGGCGAGCACACCGGCACGCATTTCGACGCGCCGATTCACTGGTTCACCGGCAAGGATCTGCCGAACAATGCCGTCGATACGATGCCTGCGAAGGACATGATCGCTCCGGCGTGCGTCATCGACTGCTCGGCCGGCGCAGCGCAGGACCCGGATTTCCTGCTGACCGTTCCGCTCGTCGAAGCCTGGGAGGCGAAGCACGGGCGGATTCCCGAGCGGAACTGGGTTCTGCTGCGCACCGATTGGTCGAAGAAGGGCTGGCGCGACTACGCCAACCTCAGGGACGACGGCGCGCACACGCCGGGCCCGAACGCGGCTGTCATGAAATGGCTGGTGGAGGAGCGCGGCATCATCGGCTTCGGCACCGAGACGATCGGCACCGACGCGGGGCAGGCCGGCCATTTCGAGCCGCCTTATCCGGCGCATCACTTCCTGCACGGCGCCGGCCGGTATGGCCTTCAGTGTCTTTGCAATCTCGATCAGCTTCCTGCCACCGGCGCCGTCATTGTCGCTTCGCCCTTGAAGATCCAGAACGGTTCCGGCAGCCCGCTGCGCGTGATCGCACTGGTTTCGGCGAACTGAAGCGAGCGGATGGCGCTTGCCGGATAGAAGAAACGCAAATCAAGAAAGACAGGTGCCATGATCTCGATGAAGACCCTGCTGGCTTCGGCCGTGCTGCTTGTTGCCTTTCCGCAGGTCGGGCAGGCGGAGATCCTAGTCGGATTCGTCACCGGCCTCAGCGGGCCGGTGTCGTCGATCGGGATCCCGAACGCAAAGGGACTGGCGGCCGGTGAAGCCTATATCGGCGAAGTCGGCGGTGAGAAGCTCCGCGTCATCCAACTCGACGACGCTTCCGATCCGACGGCATCGGCGCGCAATGCGCGCAAGCTCGTCGAGCAGGAGAAGGTCGACATTCTGATCGGCACGTCGGGCGCGCCGCAGACGCTGGCAATGGCGACTGCCGCAATCGAGATGAAAACGCCGATGATCGCGGTCTCGCCGATCGCGCCGGTGCCGCCGGGCGATGGCGGGCCCTGGGTCGTGCAGACGCCGCAACCGACACCGCTTCTGGTTCAGGGCATCGTCGACCACATGAAGGCGCGCGGGTTGAAGACCGTCGCGTTCATCGGCTTCTCCGATGCCTTCGGCGACCTCATGTACGATTCGTTGTCGCAAAGCGCCAAGGCGGCCGACATCAAGGTGATCGCCAACGAACGATACGCTAGGTCGGATTCATCGGTGACCGCCCAGGTGCTGCGCGCGTTGGCGGCCCACCCCGACGCCATCATGCTCGGCGGCACGGGAACGCCGGGTGCGCTGCCGGTGATCGCCTTGTCGGAGCGTGGATACAAGGGACCGCTCTACGGCAACCACGGACTCATCAGCGCCGATTTCCTGCGGCTGGCCGGCAAGGCCGCCAACGGAATCATCTGCCCGACCGGGCCGGTGACCGCGGCCGAGCAGCTGCCCGCCAGCAATCCGATCCAGAAGGTTGCCTTGGCGTTCCGCGCGGCCTTCGAGAAGGCGAATGGCGAGGCGCCGACCGACTCGTTCTCATCCTATTCCTTCGACGGCTGGCTGGTGTTCGTCGATGCGGCCAAGCGCGCGCTGGCGACCGGCGCCAAGCCGGGCTCGCCGGAATTTCGCACCGCGCTTCGCGAGGCGCTGTTCACCACCAAGGAACTGGCCGGGACGCAGGGCGTCTACTCCTACACGCCGGCGGATCGCCACGGCGTCGATGCGCGTGCGCGGATACTGGTTCAGATCGAGGACGGGAAGTACAAGCTGCTGCCCTGATTGAGCGGCATTGCGCCGGAGCGCGACGTGCAATGTGGGATCGCGAGGCGGCCGGCATTCGGGTTCGGCGCTAGCCGCAGCATCAGCTCACGGCTTCTGCATCGCATCCCTGACGGCGCCCTTGAGCTCGTCGAGCTCGCTGGTCAATCCATCGAGTCGAGCAGCCGGGAATCCCGCCAGCAGCTCGGCCAGCCATGAGCCATGGCTCTTGGCCATGCGCCGGAAGGCCTTGCGGCCCTCGACCGTCATGCAAACGATCTGCACGCGCCGATCCAGATTGGAGGGTGTGCGGGTGATGTAGCCGTCCTCGACCAGACGATCGACGATGGGTGTGAGATTTCCGGCGGAGACCATCAGGCGCTTCGGCAGCTCTCCCAGCACCAATCCACTCGGCTCCCGGTCAAGCTGGGCCAGGACGTCGAAGCGCGGCATCGTGAAATCGAATTCCTCGCGGAACCGGCGTCGCAGCTCGCCCTCGATCAGGGTCGTGCAGGCAAGCAGCCGAAGCCAAAGCCGTGTCTGAGCCCGGTACTCGGCCTCCTGATCGACCCCGCTCTTGGGCGAAACAGGCGGGGACTCCTTCGCGACTGCCAAATCAAATCTCCTGCGGCATCCGGCCCCGCTGAAGGCGACGACCTCGATGTCGCCTACAAGATAGTTCGTGCCAAAAGTAAATTCAAGGTTCGTTCAAGGCGCCGCGAGCCCGCTTGCCGATGCAACGGAATTTGCGGAGCTTGGCGCTCCGAAAGGCGATCTCCGCGGGTTTTCAACATGCGCCTCGGCGATCCTTTGGTAGCAGTAATACTTTATACTTAAAATAAATGAGAAGTCGGTGACTTGCGAGCGGAACCGGCGTGCGCGCCCGCGTCCTAGCGCAGCTGCGCTTGAGTCCAAGACGGGTTCGGTCCGGTAGGTCTATCTGATGGCAACGAAACGTCGTCGGGCAGCAGTTTGTCGTCCGGCTCGACGACAGCGCGGGCGGCATCGGGGGCGAAGCGCACACATGCGATTCAGTGGACGAACGGCCTTGGTCACGGGTGGTGGCACCGGAATAGGGGCGGCCGTTGCACGGCGGCTTGCGTCGGAGGGCGCCAACGTTGCGGTCATGGGGCGGCGGCGGGAGCCGCTGCAGGCGTTGGCCGACGAGACCGGTTGCTTTGTGGTGCAGGCTGACGCTGCCGACAGCGTCGCCGTACGGGCAGCCTTGACGGAGATCCACGGCAAGTTCGGCAAGGTGGATATCCTGATCGCCAATGCCGGAGGCCACGGCGTCGGTCCGACAATCTCGATGACCGACGAGACGTGGTCGCTGGCGACCCGGCTCAATCTCGACACAGCCTTTGTCTGCGCGCGCGAAACCCTTCCCGATCTGATCGCGCAAAAAGGCGCCGTCGTGGTTGTTGCCTCGATCGCCGGCCTGTTCGCGGGCCCCGATGCGGCCGGCTATGTGACGATGAAGCACGCCTGCATCGGCTTCGGCAAATCGCTGGCGCGCGACTACGGCCGCAAGGGTGTGCGCACCAATATCGTCTGTCCTGGCTGGGTCGCGACAGCGATGGCCGACGAGCAGATGCAAGTCGTCGTCGAGAAGCACGGGCTCGCTTCGATCGAGGAGGCCTACCGGCTGGTCACCAAGGATGTACCGCTTGGCCGCCCGGCAACATCGGAGGAGGTCGCAAACGTCATCTGCTTCCTCGCCTCGGATGAGGCGTCGGCCATGAATGGTTCCATCCTGACCGTCGATGGCGGGGCGGCCGTGGTCGATTTGCCGACGTTGGCATTCGTCGAGTGAGCGGGAGACAAGAGATGCAGGGCAACGACAGACCCGCTGATTGGAAGAATTTTGATGACTTCGCCGCGGGTATCGCAACCAACCGGCTGCCGATCACGGATGCGCTCGCCGGCCAGCGCCTGACGATCACGTTGAAGGACGGCCGTGCCATCGACTTGGTTTTTGCTTCAGTCGATCGGCTCGAATGGCGCGAGGGCGAGGCGACCGGTACGGACTGGTACGAGGCCATCAACGTGGCGCCCGACGTGGTCTTCATCAACGTCACCTTTGCCGCGCGTGCGACTGAGGATGAAGCGTTCATCGTCAACACCGGGACCCGCCGGGTGCTGTCGATCCGCGAGCGCGTCCGCGCCGTCGGCGAATCTCCGGGAGAACCGCGGGTTGCGCAGGTCTACACGCCGGGTGTCGTCGGCGATCCCGCGATTCCGCCGGCGGGTTTCGAGCCGGCGCCATCGCGGGATCTGGTCGGGATGACGGCCCATTACGAATACAGTCCGCAGCACCTTTACGAGCACGTCTATCTCAGCTCGCAGCGCTATGCCTGGCAGAATCTGGTCGGCGTCCAGCGCGGCCATGGCGACGTCGACCTGACGACGACCTACAAGTTCGATCACAACCAGTACGTCTTCGGATTCCGCGAGTTCATCATCCCGGTCGCGTCGATCTTCTTCTACAACTGGGATGCCATGCGCTCGACCGGAAAATTCCTCGGCGTGACGAGCGAGGGCCGGGTCGAGAACAAGCCGGCCGGCGCCTTCATCAAGATCAAGTCCAGAACCAGCTACGACCCCGGCAAGGAGCCGGTGTAATCATGGGAGCAGCGACGTGAGCCGGAACTACGACGCGATCAAGGCGCATTATGCCGGATCGGATCGCGGTGATCTTGCCGCCATGATGGCGCCGATCACCACCGAGACCAGGTGGACCGAGATGGCGGGTTTTCCTTATGCGGGAACCTATGTCGGCCAGGACGCCATCATCGCCGGTGTGTTCAAGCGCATTGGTGAGGAGTGGACCGGCTACACGTTCACGCTCGAGAGATTGATCGACGGCGGCACGACGATCGTCGGGATCGGAACCTATTCCGGGCACTACAAGCCGACCGGCAAGGCAATGCGCGCTCGTGTCGTGCATGTCTGGGACGTGGATGAGGGGCGGGTGGTGCGCTTCGAGCAGTTCACCGACACAAGGCTCGTCGCTGACGCGATGAGGTAACGGGGCGACCGCGTGCGCCGGGGCTGGGAGGCATCGGTCACTCGGCGCACGCGGGCTTCGGGCACACACATTGCTCGTTTGTGTCCTAGGCCGACTGCGTTCGAGTCCAAGACGCGCCGGATCGTGCCCGCCTAGTATCGAGATCAATTCGGCCGAACAACGCGCCGCTATTGCATTGCACGGCGCGCAAGGGGACGCGCGGCGGAACAACGAAACCCACGCGACATCTGGGGTATGGAGGGGAACGCATGAAATCGAGACAGACGATTCTGGCTGCCGTCATCGCAATGCTCGCGGTCTGCATCGGCAGCGCTGCCTACGCGGCTGATCCAAAGTGCGGTGCCAACACCGGCAAGGCGGCGACCGGCGAGCCGATCGTCGTCGGCGGCATCGTCAGCATCACCGGGCCGGACAATTTCAGCTCGTCGGGGCTCGCCGCGGCGGCCTATTTCAAGTGCCTGAATGCCAATGGCGGTGTGAACGGCCGCCCGGTCAAATATCTGCTCGAGGACGACGCCTGGAATCCGGAGCAGTCGTCGCAGGTCGCGGGGAAGCTGATCCGTGACCAGAAGGCGGTCGCGCTGGTCGGCAACATGAGCTTCGTCGATTGCGGCGCCAATCAGGGGATCTACGAGAAGGAAGACATCATGGTGATCGCTGGCGTCGGCGTGCCACGCGATTGCTTCTTCCAGAAAAACTATGCGCCGACCAATGCCGGCCCGCGCGTCAGCAACACCAAGGCCGTGATGGATGTCGCGCGGACCTATCCCGGCAAGATCAAGCGCGTGGTGTGCATCGCGCCGAACATTCCCAATGTCGGTGAGTGGTCCTGCACCGGCGCGGTCGCCTGGATCAAGAAGCAGGGTGGCGACGGCAAGATCATCGCGTTCGATCCGGGCTCGCTCGATGCGACCTCGATCGTGCTCGAAGCGATGGCGTTCAAGCCTGACGTGATCAGCGTCGGCACGCCCAAGGGGCTGGCGGTTCCGATCTTCGCTGCGGCGGAAGAGCAGGGGCTGGCCGACAAGGTGCATTTCGCAGGTCCGGCCTCGCTCTACAATCCGGACTTCCCGCACGCGATCGGCAAGTACTGGGACGGCAAGGTCACGGTCGACATGGAGCTGAATGCCGCCACTGCCGGAACGCCGGATACGCAGAATTGGCTCGCGGTGCTGGACAAGTATGGCCAGGCCTCCGATCCCCGGGATACCTTCTCGCAGGCCGGCTACCTCGCCGCACGCGTCACGGCGGAAACCCTGCTGAAGATGGATCCGGCCAAGATCGACCGTGCCTCGGTCACGGCTGCGCTGCGCAACGTCAACCGGTTCGAGAGCGACATGTTCTGCTCGCCCTGGTACATCGGCTCGGGACCGCGTCACAACGCCAACCACGCAGGACCGGTGTCGCAGGTCAAGGACGGCAAGCTGGTGCCGAAGCCGGTCTGCATCGAATCGGAAGATCCCGAGCTCGACGACGTGCACGCCTTCGAGAAGACGATCGGCATCGCGAAATAGACAATGCCCGATTTCACGCCCTTTCTCGTTGCGGGCCTCGCGACGGCCGCCACCTACGTACTCTCCGGTGTCGGCATCGTGGTGCTCTACCGGGCATCCGGCGTGGTCAACTTTGCCCAGGGCGCGGTCGGCGCCCTGGCCGCCTTTATCTCCTGGTCGATCGTCGAGCGCGGCGGTCCGGCCGAATGGTCGTGGATCGGCGGGATCGCCGCCGCGGTCGCGGTGTCATTCCTCTATGGCCGCGTGATCGCACCCCGGCTCTCCTATTCGGATCCGATCATGCGCGCCGTTGCGACGCTCAGCTTCGCACTCATTCTGTTGGGGTTCATGGGATATGTCTGGGGCGAGGCACCGCGCAGGCTTCGGCTGCCGACCGACACGATGAGCTTCGACCTGATGGGCGTTCGCGTCACGATGACGCGCGCGGTCGCATTCGCGCTCGGCTTGCTGGTCACCTGTGCGGTGATGGCATTTCTCTCCTACAGCCGCGTCGGCCTTCAGATGCGGGCGCTGGCCAGCAGCCGCGAGCTCAGCGCGATGCTCGGCGTTCGCGTGTTCCGCGTCGATGGCTGGGCCTGGGTGATCTCCGGCGCGCTGGCCGGTGTCAGCGGCGTGCTGCTCGCCGATCTGCAGCGGCTGAGCGGCCAGGCACTGACATTCGCCGTCATTCCGGCGATCGCCGCGGCAGTGGTCGGGCGTTTCGCATCGCTGCCGGCGACCGTTGCGGGTGGCCTCGCAATCGGCGTCTGCGAAGCGCTGCTGACGCCGGTGCCGATTGTCGGCCCGTTCCGGACCGCGGTGCCGTTTCTGTTTGCGGTCGGCGCGCTGCTGTGGATGCAGCGCAAGGTCGTCTTCGTGTACAGGTGAGCTGACGTGACCGATCAAAGCCTGGAGGGAGCCCCGCCCATTCGTGCCGCCAGAGTTCCGCTCCGCGGGATCGCCCTCGGCGTGGCCGCGCTGATCGCCCTGTATGTCCTGCCGGACGCGCTGAGCAATTATTGGCTGCGCACGTTTATCTCCGCCGCGGCGCTGACGATCGCAAGCCTCAGCGTCAGCGTGCTGTTCGCGCAGGTCGGCATGGTGTCGCTGGCGCAGTTCGGCCTGCTAGGCGTCGGCGGCTGGTTCGCGCTGCGTGTCTCCCACGGCCTCGGCGTGCCGTTCGAGATCGCGCTGCTCTCCGCGGGCGTCTCGGCGGCGCTGGTCGGGCTGATCGTCGGGCTTCCGGCGCTCCGCATGCGCGGGCTTTATCTCGCGATCATCACCTTGATGATGGCAGGCGCGATCCAGGTGCTGATCAGCGCATTCGGTTTCCCGGACGGCGGACCCGGTATCCTCGGCAAGAGCACCGGCGCGCGGCTGATGATGGTGCGCCCGTTCGTCGCGCAAAGCGATGAAGCCTATCTGCGCTACGCGATCGTCGTCACCATGCTGTGCTATCTGCTGGTGCTGGCGCATATTCGCGGGCGGCCGGGCCGCGCCTGGGCCATGATCCGCCGCAGCGAGGTCTGCGCACTCGCCGGAGGCGTCGACATCGTGGCCTACAAGGTGTGGGCCTTCGCGCTGGCCGGTTTCCTCGCCGGCGTCGCGGGAGCGGTGCTTGCCGGCGGCGTCGGGCAGCTCGACGGCAGTGCGTTTCCGGCGAGCCAATCGATCATGCTGTTCGCACTGACGATCGTCGGCGGCGCCTATTCCTGGTTCGGTCCGATCATCGCCGGGCTGATGTTGCGCGCCTTTCCGGCGCTGCTCAACGATTTCCGCGTCGACGGCAATATCGCGACCATGGTGTTCGGCATTGGACTGCTGCACGCCCTGATCACTGCGCCGCACGGCATCGCCGGCCAACTGTCTGACCTGGCCGGGCGCCTGCGCCGGGCCTTGCGTGGCGAACGAAAGGCCGGTCCATGATCGAGATCGACGATCTGACGGTGCAGTTCGGCGGCGTGCGTGGCCTGAGCGAGCTGACCGCACGTCTGCCCGAGCCGGTCACCGGCCTGGTCGGGCCGAACGGCGCCGGCAAGACGACGCTGATCAATGTCCTGTCCGGATTTGTGCGCCCCACCACGGGACGGGTCGGCATCGACGGCCAGGACCTGAGGGGCATTGCGATTCACAAGCGGGCCGCATTCGGAATTCGCCGCACGTTTCAGAATGAGCAGGTGGTCGAGAACCTCACCGCGGCCGATAACATCAATGCCTTTCTCGACAATGTGCCGACCGATGGGCAGCCGCGCGCTGCGCTGGTTGCGCAAGCGCTGGAGTTCGTCGGCCTTGCCGCCAAGGGCAACGTGCTCGGCCGCGACCTCAACGCCTATCAGCGGCGGATGCTGGAGATCGCCCGCGCCATGGTCGGCCGCCCGCGGCTGATCATGATGGACGAGCCGGGCGCGGGCCTCGCCCAGCATGAGAGCGATCATCTGCGCGACGTCATCCGGCAGCTTCACGGCCATTGCGGGGCGCAGGTGCTTTTGGTCGACCACGATGTCGACCTGATTTCGGCGACCTGCACGGCAACGCTGGTGCTCGATTTCGGCTCCGCGATCGCCTATGGGGCGACGGCAAGCGTGTTGGCCGAGCCGAAGGTCCGCGCGGCCTATCTCGGTGTTCTGGAGGATGCGACGTGAGCGCCGGCCTTACAGTGCGGGGCCTCGATCTCGCCCGCAGCGGCAAGGCGGTCCTGCGCGGCATTGATCTCGCGCTCGCGCCTGGCCGGATCATTGCGCTGCTGGGCGCGAATGGCGCCGGCAAGAGCAGTCTCGTTCTGGCGATCGCGGGCGTCCTGCCTGCGACCTCGGGCGAGATCACCCTCAATGGCCGCTCGATCAAGGGCTTGCGGCCGGAGGCCATTCGCGCGAGCGGGCTGGCCGCGGTCCCTGAAGGACACCAGGTCCTGAACGAGCTGAGCGTCGAGGACAATCTCAAGGTCGCCGCCAGCCATCTGTCGCGCGCCGAGATGAGATCGGCGATCGATGTTGCGCTCGGCACCTTTCCCGAATTGCGTGAACGCCTTCAGGCCAGGTCAGGCAATCTGTCCGGGGGACAGCAGCAGATGGTGGCGCTTGCGCAGGCGATCATTGCCAAGCCACGCTATCTGCTCGCCGACGAGTTGTCGTTCGGTCTCGCCCCCGTTGTCGTTGCTCGACTGGTGCCGGTGTTGCAGGACCTGGCCGCGCAAGGCATCGGCGTGCTGCTGATCGAGCAGTTCACGCACATCGCCCTCAAGATCGCCCATGCGGTCTATGTCATGGAACGCGGCAAGATCTGCTTCTCCGGTGAGCCGCGGCAATTGATCGACAATCCTGCCATCCTGCACAGCGCCTATCTCGCATGAGCAAGCCGTCGCTGGGCGACCGCTGGTCGCGGCGCGATGCCCGCTCTCCATGCCGGAAAGCCGTTGACACGGCAAAGGAGGTGCTTAACATGTTATCAAAAGCGCCGCCCGACGGCGTTTCCCAGGGAGGAGCGCATGCAGCTCCAGGAGTTTAGCAGCTGGACTCCCGAAGTCTGGGGACAGCCGCCTTTGGAGGAATGGAGGGACAAGCTCCGGTCCGTGTGCGGACGGTTCAATCCGTTCGGCCAGGAGGAGCGCGGCTTCGTCAATGGCGGCGTTGTGCTGCGCGACGCCGCAGGGATGGAGATCGTCCAGGTCGCAACCGACGTCGACGTGGTTCGCCGCGCCGAGCGCGACATTCGCCAGGACTATGGCGAGCACTTCTTCCTGCTGGTTCAGTTGCAGGGGGTGTGCGGGGTCGAGCAGCAAGGGCATCAGAGCATCATCTCGCCCGGCGACTGCATCCTGGTGGATTCCTCGTTGCCGTCGAATTTCTTCTTCAACGGCCAGTTCAGCAATCATCTGTCGGTGCATCTGCCGCGGCAATTGCTGCTGTCGGAGAAGCCGAACGATTTCGAGGTGTCACGGCGGCTCGGCGCCGAGGACCCGATGTCGACAATGCTACGGGCATTGGTTGCCAAGATGTTGCAGCTGCCGTCGAGCCACAAGCGGTCCGGCGAATTGCGGCAATTGCTGCTGCAGGCGACCCGGCAGGCGTTCGCCGCGGATTCGCCGGACACCCCGCTCTGTCCGAAGGAGCGGGCGTCCGGCCGGCTGGAATTCGCGCGGGCGCTGGTGGACCGCCATCTCACGGCGGAGTGGCTGACCGCGCAATGGCTCGCCAATCGTCTCGGCGTCTCGATGCGCACGTTGCAGGAGGATTTCAGCGCGGTCGGAACCACGGTCACCAGCTTCATCCGCGATCGCAGGCTGCGGCTGGCCAAGGATCGCCTGCTGGAACGGCGGCGCGGCTCTGACGGCGGCACCATCGCCGAGATCGCCTATTCGTCCGGCTTCAACGACATTTCCTATTTCAACCGCTGCTTCAAGCGGGCCTTCGACTGCTCGCCGACCGACGTCACGCGCCGATAGCCTGCTGCGCTCCCGTCCAAGCGAAACCGCGCTCCTTTCCAAGACATTGGCCGTGCGATGGCTTTTGCTGAAGCCAGTCGTTGTCGCGAGGAGAAGATTGCATGCAGCGCTGGAGCTTGCTTATCGACGGGCGCCGGATCGAAACGGATCGTTTCCAGGACGTCCTCAACCCGTCGACCGGCGCCGTCGTCGGCGGAATGCCGCTCGCGGCTGCGTCCGATCTCGACGCCGCGGTTGCGGCCGCCTCCAAGGCGTTTGAAATCTGGAAGGACCGGCCCGATGCCGAGCGTGCCGACGCCTGTCGCACGATCGCCGATACGATCGAGCAGCATGCCGAGGAGCTCGCGCGGCTCCTGACGCTCGAACAGGGCAAGCCGCTGAACGGGTTAGGTTCGCGCTTCGAGATCGGAGGCGCCGTGGCCTGGACACGCCATACCAGCGGTCTGTCGCTGCCGGTGGAAGTCCTGCAGGACGGTGCCGAAGGACGGGTCGAGCTGCACCGCAAGCCGATCGGTGTCGTCGGTTCGATCACGCCGTGGAATTGGCCGGTCATGATCGCGTGCTGGCATATCATCCCGGCGATCCGCGCCGGCAACACCGTGGTCATCAAGCCGTCGCCATTGACGCCGCTGAGCACGATCCGTCTGGTCGAGCTGATCAATGAGAAACTGCCGCCGGGCGTGGTGAATGTCGTCACCGGCGACAACGAGATCGGCAGCCTGATGTCGGCACATCCCGGAATCGGCAAGGTGACGTTTACGGGATCGACGGCGACCGGCCGCAAGATCATGCAGAATGCGGCGAGCAGTCTGAAGCGCCTGACGCTCGAGCTCGGCGGCAACGACGCCGGAATCGTGCTGCCGGATGCCGACCCGAAGAAGATCGTCGAGGGGCTGTTCTGGGGCGCATTCATCAACGGCGGGCAAACCTGCGCGGCGCTGAAGCGGCTTTATGTCCACGACAGCCTCCATGACGAGCTGTGCCGCGAGCTCGCGGCCTATGCGAAGCAGATCGTGGTCGGCGACGGTCTCTCTGAGACCTCGACACTTGGCCCGGTGCAGAACCGCCGGCAGTTCGAGATCGTCTCGGCTTTCGTCGACGAGGCGCGCAAGAAGGGCGGTCGCGTGCTGGTCGGCGGCGACCCATCCGGTGGCCCTGGTTACTTCTATCCGGTGACGCTGGTTGCCGACGTCGATCACGGCTGCAGGCTGGTGGACGAGGAGCAGTTCGGGCCGGCTCTGCCGATCATCCGTTATTCCGACGTCGAGGATGCGATTGCCAAGGCCAATGCAAGCGCGATGGGGCTCGGCGGCTCGGTCTGGGGGACCGACCTCGCGCGTGCGAAGGCGGTCGCGCAACGCATCGAATCCGGATCGGTCTGGATCAACAAGCACGGCGCCATTCAGCCGAACGCGCCGTTCGGCGGCGTCAAGCAGTCAGGCTTCGGCGTGGAATTCGGGGTCGATGGGCTGAAGGAGTTCACCACGGTCCAGACCGTGTTTGTTTAGCCGGGGGAACAGGTCGGAATCGGCCGCGTCGTAGGGAGTGACATGCAGGAGTATGACTATATCGTCGCCGGCGGCGGCTCCGCAGGCTGCGTGCTGGCGGCCCGCCTGTCTGAAGATCCGCGCAATCATGTCTTGCTGGTCGAGAGCGGACAGCGCGACACCGACCGGTTCATCCATATCCCCGCGACCTTCTTCAAGGTGCTCGAGAAGGGACGTGATGCCTGGGTCTATGCGTCCGAGCCCGAGCGGGGCCTGAACGGGCGCCCGTCGATCGTACCCCAGGGGCACGTCCTCGGTGGCGGCAGTTCGGTCAACGCGATGGTCTACATCCGGGGATCGCGGCGGGATTACGATACATGGTCGCAGATGGGATGCCGCGGTTGGAGCTACGATGAGGTGCTTCCGGTTTTTCGCGATCTTGAAGCCAACCAGCGGCTGTCCGGCGAATATCATGGCACGAGCGGCAAGCTCAATGTCTCCGATCGTGCCTACGGTCATCCATTGTCCTGGGCGTTCATCCGCGCCGCGCAGGAGGTCGGCATCCCCTACAACGAGGATTTCAACGGCGCGCGCCAGGAGGGCGTCGGCTTCTACCAGACGACCACGAGCCGCGGCCGCCGCCGCAGCGCCGCCGAAGCCTTCCTGCGCGAAGCAGAGCGCCGCGCCAACCTGACCATCAGGACCGCAACGCGTGTCCACAAGGTGGTGTTCGAAGGCAAGCGGGCGAGCGGTGTGCTGCTCGAGGACGGTTCGACCGTCAAGGCGCGGCGCGAAGTGATCCTGACCGCCGGCGCGCTGGCGACACCGAAAATCTTGCAGCTGTCGGGGATCGGACCCGCTGCGCATCTGCGCGAACATGGAATCGAGATCGTTTCCGACCTGCCCGGGGTCGGCGAGAATTACCAGGATCATCTCGAGGCGACCGTTCAGTGCGAGACGAAGGATCCGATCTCGATATTCGGCGAAGACAGAGGCGTTCGCGCCGCATCGCACATGATGCAGTACTTTCTGACCAAGACCGGGCTGCTGACATCGACGGTGGTGGAGTCCGGCGGCTTTGCCGATACCGCCGGAACCGGCGAACCGGATATCCAGTTTCACGTCTTGCCGACGTTCAACGGCTTTGCAGATCGGCCGTCCGAGCCCGGGCACGGCATCTCGATCGGCCCCTGTGTCCTGCGCCCGCAGTCCCGTGGAACTGTTCGCTTGAGATCGCCGAATCCGGCCGACCCGGCGCTGTTCGTTGCCAATTCGCTCGCAGAGCGAGCAGACGTCGATACTCTCGTGCGAGGCGTCCAGCTTGCCATTCGCATTTCCGAGGCGCCATCGCTGGCGCGTCTAATCAAGCGGCGCGCTCTGCCAAAGCCCGGCGTGGAGCACGACGTCGATGCGCTCGCCGACTATGTCCGCGCGATCTCGAAGACCGTGTTTCACCCTTCCGGAACGGCGAAGATGGGCGCCGCCGGCGACCCGATGGCGGTTGTCTCGGAACAGCTTCTGGTGCGTGGCGTCGAAGGCCTTCGGATTGCCGACGCCTCAATCATGCCGCGGCTCGTCTCCGGAAATACCAACGCACCGACGATGATGATCGGCGAGCGGGCGGCCCGCTTCATCCTGGGAGAGGCGGACTTGACAAGAGCCTCCTGAGACAGTTGGGGTCCGTGTCGCCGAGCACGCGGACGAATGCGCCGCGGTCGAAACAGGCGTCGGCGCATCCGCGCGCGCAGCCCGGAGCTGTCCGGCGCGGCCTCGATCTCGACCGCGCCGAGCAGGTCGAGGGCAGAGCGCAATCTGCTTCCGGGACAGCATCATTGGACATCCTCCGGGCGACGCGCCGCTATGTGTGCGCTGCGCGTGCACTGGCAGGTCAAAACGGGTACAAGCGTGCGCAAATTCGGCCTAGTCTGAAGCGCACATGTTTATGGGCATCCCCTGAATTCCAAGGTAACTCGTTGAAATCGCAAGATTATCGCTTTTCCGTGGCCCCGATGATGGACTGGACCGACCGGCATTGCCGGGTCTTCCATCGTCTGATGTCGCGGCGGGCGCGGCTTTATACGGAGATGCTGACGACCGGCGCCATCATCCACGGCGACCGGGTGCGGCTGCTTGGCTTCGATGCCAGCGAGCATCCGGTGGCGCTGCAGCTCGGCGGTTCCGATCCGCGCGATCTGGCGGCCGCCGCGCAGATTGGCGAGGACTTCGGCTATGACGAGATCAATCTCAATGTCGGCTGCCCGTCCGATCGTGTGAAGGACGGCCGTTTCGGCGCCTGCCTGATGGCGGAGCCCGCGCTGGTCGCCGAGGGCGTTGCGGCGATGAAGCGCACGGTGAAGATTCCTGTCACGGTGAAGTGCCGGATCGGCATCGACGACCAGGATCCGGAAGTCGCGCTCGATACACTGGCGCGCGGCGTGATTGCCGCGGGCGCAGACGCGCTCGTCGTGCACGCGCGCAAGGCCTGGCTCAACGGATTGTCGCCGAAGGAGAACCGCGACATTCCGCCGCTCGACTACGATCGCGTCTATCGCCTCAAGGCGGCGCTGCCGGAGGTGCCCATCATCATCAACGGCGGCATCACGAGTATGGCCGAAGCGAAGCAGCATCTGGCTCATGTCGATGGCGTGATGCTGGGGCGGGCGGCCTATCAGGAGCCGTGGCGGCTGCTGACAGTCGATTCCGAGCTGTTCGGTGAAACGCCACCGCACGCCACGATGAAGGACGTCTTCGCGGCGATGCTGCCCTATATCGAGCGGCAACTGGTCGAGGGCACGCGGCTGCATTCGATCACGCGCCACTTCGTCGGTGCTTTCCACGGCGTGCCCGGCGCGCGCGCCTTCCGCAGGCATCTCGCTGAGAACGGCGTTCGGCCGGGTGCCGGGACCGACGTGCTGCGCGATGCGATCGCACGCGTCGACGACCGCGCGCCTGCGGCGGTCGCGGCCTGAGGTTATTGCTTGCGCTGACGCCGCACGACGTCTTGTGCGACCTTCAGGAAGTTGAAGAGGTGCGGCATCCGGTTGTCGCGCCGGTAGTTCAGCGACAGCGCGGTGCCGGGATTATGTCCCTCATAGGCGCGATAGGCGACGCCGGGGCGTTCCGCTTGCGAGACGGATTGCGGCACCAGCGCGATGCCGACGCCAACCGACACCAGGCTGATCGCGGTCTGGTAATCCTGGGCCAGCACCTGCGATTTCGGAATGAAGCCCTCTTCGAGGCAGATGTTGAGGATATGGTCGGCGAAGCTCGGGCGCGGCTTGCGCGGGTAGAGCACGAAGGTCTCGGCCTTCAGCGCAGCCAGCCGCGTGACCTGCTGTTCGAGCAGCGGCGAGGTGTCGGACAGCGCGAGGATCAACGGCTCCTGCAGCAGTGGCTCCGACTTCAATTCCTCGTCGTCGAGCGAGGGCCGGGCGACGGCGATATCGATCTCGCGCTGGATCACGGCGCGCTTCTGCTCGGCGTTGTTCATCGCCGACAGCGCGAGCTCGACGTCAGGGTAGGCCGAGCGAAACGCCTTGATCACGTTGGGCAGCACGCCATAGGTCGCCGATCCGACGAAGGCGACACGCAGGTGTCCCGAAAAGCCTTCGCCGATCCGCTTGATCTCGCGGTGCGTCCGATCGAGCCGCTCGAGCACATCGCGTGCACGTTCCAGCAGAACGCTGCCGGCCTGGGTCAGTCGGATCTGGCTTCGGCTCCGGTCAATGAGCACGACGCCGAGATCGCTTTCCAGCTGCGCGATCTGCCGGCTGAGCGGCGGCTGGGCGATCGCTAGCCGTGATGCGGCGCGGCCGAAATGCAATTCCTCGGCGACGGCGACGAAGTAGACCAGTCGCCTCAGATCCATGACGTCGTCGCGATCGGTCACGGTCAGCCGAACGTTTGTCCGCGCGCTTCCGCGGAAGCTGCGGGAAAGGCCTGCCAGGTTTGATATCGCGTGGTCATCGGCGCACGTTCGAGACGGTGGTTCCAGTGCGAAGACTGAGCGTGGGTCTCTGGATTGTCAATTGTCCGCGGGGACGACGCCACCTGGCTAGTCCTTCCGGGCGAAGGCGCGGATCTTGTCCTCGTCGACCTCGACGCCGAGGCCCGGGCCATCGGGCACGCAGATCTCGAACGCGTCGAATCTGATCGGGTTGACGACGAGGTCTTCCACGAGGATCCGCGGACCAAAATGCTCGCTTCCCCATTCGAGCCTGGGCAGGGTGGCGAATGCGGCGAGGTGCGCGGCCGCGCCGATGCTGCTCTCCAGCAGGCAGCCGCCGTAGAGCTCGAGGCCGTGCGCGCCGGCGACCGCGGCGGCTCGCTTCATCTCGAACAGGCCGCCGCTCTTCACGAGCTTCAGCGAATAGACGCTGCCGCAACCCATCGTGGCGACGCGGGCGATCTCCTCCTTGGTGAAGGCCGCTTCGTCGACAAGCAACGGGATGGAGGTGCGCGCCGCTACACGCGCCATGGTTTCCAGCTGCAGCGCCGACACCGGCTGCTCGACCAGAGCGACGTCCAGTTCCTCCAGCGCGGGCATGAAGCGGATGCATTCGGCTTCGGTCCAGCCCTGGTTGACATCGACGATCAGGCGCACCTCGTCGCCGAGGCCGGCGCGCAGCGTCTGCAACCGCTTCAGATCGGCCGGTGGGCGGTTGAAGCCGAACTTGATCTTGAACTGGCGGTGTTCGCGGCGGCGCAGCTTCTCCTTTGCTTCCTCCAGCTCCTGTCCGCTGTCGCCGGAGGCCAGCGCCCAGATCACTTCCATGCGCTGGCGAACCGCACCCCCGAGCAGCGCGCTGGCGGGGAGGCCGAGCGTCTTGCCGGCGGCGTCGAGCAGGGCGGATTCGATCGCGCCCTTGGCTGCGAAATTGCGGGTCGCGGCCTTGCTCATGCGCAGTGCATTGGCTTCGAAGGCGAGGGCTGGCTGCCCGAGCAGCGCCGGCGCCAGGTAATTCGTGACCGCGGCCTTGATCGATTCCACGCTCTCCTCGGCCCAGCGCGGCCCGCCGAGCGTCGAGGCTTCGCCGATCCCCGTCACGCCGTTGTCGAGCAGCACGCGCACCAGCACGTAGCCCTGATGCGTGACTTCCGTGTTCGAAAGCTTGTGCCGCCGGCGGGTCGGCGCTTCCACGATGGTGGCGCGGATACTGCGGATCGCAGTGTCCCTCGCGAGGCTCCGCACTTGCTCCACGGGCTCGGCGATTTCGATCACGGCACGACTCATAGGTCCTCGCAGGTCAGTTCAAGGTGAACCCTGCCGGGCTTTCCAGGCCTAGCAGGGCGTGGTGCGTATCACTCGGCCGCGACGAGGCGCTCGACCGCCGCCTTCTTGAGCTTGAAGTCGAAATCGAGAACGAGATCGGTGTCGGCGCCGGCCGGTGCCTTGGCGAACTTGCCGATCAGGCTCTGCTTCACGGCGAACACCGAGTCGTTGTCGAGATACTTGGTCTCGGAATCGTAGATCTGCGAGATCAGCGATTGATAGCCGTCCTTCGAGAGCATGAAGTGGATGTGACCCGGACGCCAGGGATGGTGGCCCATGTATTTCAACAGTTCGCCGCCGGCGCCGTCATAGGGGATCGGGTAGGGCTCGGGACGGAGCGCAACGAAGGCGTATTCGCCGTTGGCATCGGTCGTGAACCGTCCGCGCAGATTATAGGCCGGCTGTTCCGGATCCTGCAGATCGTACAGACCGTTCGGAGCATCTTCCCAGACGTCGATGGTAACGCCCTCGATCGGCCGGCCCGCGGTGTCGCTGATGCGCCCGCTGACCTTGACGGTCTGCGCATTGTCGAACGTCTTCTTGATGATGGAGGCGCCCTTCGGCAGCACCGGCGGGTTCTCCCGGTAGAACGGCCCGAGCACGGTGGACTCGCTCTCGCCGTCGGTGACCCGGTGGTCGAGCATGTCGACCAGCACCTCGACGCCGAGAATGTCGGCGATCAGGATGAACTCGTTGCGCTTCTCGTCCGAGATGTCGCCGGCGCGCCGCAGGAATTCGCAGGCGGCGAACCACTCGGCAAAGGTCAGGTCGACCTCCTTGCAGAAGGCGTGCATGTGGCGGATCAGGCTCGTCATGATCTGACGGTTGCGATCCGGAATGTCGTTCGAGAGCGCGGCGATCACGTGGTCGGTGATGGTGTCCTTGTTGACGTTCAGCATGGTCGTTTCCTCCTTTTCTTGCAGTTTGGATCAAACTTGCATCCCCGTTTTCGGGAATATCTTCTGGCGGTCTCACCAGACAAATTCGTAGGCAGCATTCTCCAGCATCGCGGGCGCGGGGTGCGGGTCGGCCAGGCCGCCGAAGCGGCCGCGGCAGAACAGCAGCGGCTTCTTGCCGGGCTCCAGCGACATCTCACGGACATGGCCGAGGAAGATGGTGTGGTCGCCTGCGACGATCTCATCGGCAAGATCGGTCACGAAGTACGCTGCTGCGTTGGCGATGACGGGCAGCTCGTTGCGGCGCTCGAAGACGTCGCAGAGATCGAGCCTGGGCTTGCCCGCGAAATGCCAAGCAAGATCCTCCATTCCCTCAGCCAGAATGCTGACTGCGAAGCGGCCGGTGTTCTGGATGTTGCAGAGCATCTTCGCGCTTTTCGCGATCGAGATCGCGACCAGCGGCGGATCGAGCGAGACCGACATGAAGGCATTGGCCGTCATGCCGTGGTCGCGTCCCTCGCAATGCGTGGTGATGATGGTGACGCCGGTGCCGAACTGGCCACAGGCATTGCGCAGCTCGCGCGGATCGATGGCGGTCATGGGCTGATGACCTCGAGTTGGGCCAGGCCGGATCGATTGGCAGGTGACGCGGTCACGCTGTCCCGCCAGTTTTCCAGCGCCGACGCGGCCGCTGCAAGGCCGGATCGCCGAAGCGTGCGGATCCGGCTGCTGGAGACGATCTCGCCATTGCCGCAGCGCACCGGCGGCAGGATGCGGGTGTCGAAGTGGCGCCGCAGCAGCTGCGCGGTGCCGCCCTTGCAGGACCCGAAGCGGAAATCCTCGCCGACGATCACTTCACGCGGCTGCAGACGCTGCAACTCGGTGAGGAAATCGGCCGCGGTGCGGCGGACGTAGATCTGGTTGAAATCGGCGATGACGACATGATCAGGTGCGAATGTTGCGATGCGCTCGAGCTTTTCGTTGAGCGAGATCAACGCCTCGGCCTGGCCGAAATACACCTTCGGCGGTGGATCGAAGGTGTAGACCACGGCCGGAACGCCGCGGCGTCGCGCTGCCGCAATGGTCTGCCGGAGCAGTTCCTGGTGGCCGCGGTGGACGCCGTCGAACGCGCCGATGGTCACGACGCAGGCGTCGAGGGCCAATTCGCCATCGCGATGAAAAGCGACAGCGGCGCCGTCAAAATCCTTGCCCAGACCTTTGCCCAGATCCTTGCCCATGGCTCGCTCCGGTTTTCGCTCCCTTGCCGTGCTGCGCGATTCTTGCGTCAGCTGCGGCATTGCGTCGGCTGGACGATCGTGCGCCGTCCGGTCCGTGCCACCAGAGTCATAGCCCGAGCCGCGGCGGTTCGCGCGGTATGGTGTGATACCTTTCGCCCGCTCAGGGTGAGCGCGTAGCTTTTCCGCCGATGTCACGCCGACCAAGAGCGTGACGGGATGGTCCGGGCCGGTGTGGCAACGCCCGCCGGTCCCACGACACAAGCGGAGGAGAAACCCATGACTACAGCAGCTGCCTTGCGGGCCGATGCGCCTGCGTCAACCACCAGCGTCTATACCGGCGCGGAATTCCTGGACAGCATCCAGGATGGCCGGGAAATCTACATTTACGGCGAGCGCGTCAAGAACGTCACCCAGCATCCCGCCTTCCGCAACTCGGCGCGGATGGTGGCGCGCTGGTACGACCGCTTTCACGAGAAGAAGGATCAGATCGGCGTCCTGACCGATACCGGCTCCGGACAGTTGACCCATCCGTTCTTCCTGGGCTCGCGAACGGCCGACGATCTGATCAAGGGCCGCGACGCGATCGCCGAACTGCAGAAGGTTGCGTATGGCTGGATGGGCCGCTCGCCGGACTACAAGGCGGCGTTCCTCGGGACCTTGGGCGCGAATTCGGGCTTCTATGGCGAGTACGCAGGCAATGCGAAGAGGTGGTATGCCCGGACCCAGGAACGGCTCGACTTCTGGAATCACGCCATCGTCAACCCGCCGATCGATCGCGATCGCGCGATCGAGGACGTGCGCGACGTCTTCATGCATGTCGAGAAGGAGACCGATGCCGGCCTGATCGTCTCGGGCGCGAAGGTGGTTGCGACCGGCTCGGCGCTGACGCACTACAATTTCATCGCCCACTACGGCATCCCGATCAAGGACAAGTCGTTCGCGCTGATCTTCACGGCGCCGATGGACGCCAAGGGCGTCAAGCTGATCGCTCGCTCGTCCTACGAGTTCACGGCGGCCGCGACCGGCTCGCCGTTCGACTATCCGCTGTCGAGCCGCTTCGACGAGAACGACTCGATCCTTGTTTTCGACAAGGTGCTGGTGCCCTGGGAGAACGTCTTCATCTATGGCGACGTCGACAAGATCAACCAGTTCTTCCCGGCGTCGGGCTTCATCCCGCGGTTCACGCTGCATGGCGTGACGCGGCTGGCCGTCAAGCTCGACTTCATCGCCGGCCTGTTCTCGATGGCGGTGGAGGCGACCGGATCGAAGGATTTCCGCGGCGTGCAGACGGCGGTGGGCGAGGTGATCGCTTGGCGCAATCTGTTCCACGGCATTTCCGATGCGATGGTGAAATCGCCGATCGCCTGGCAGGGGACCGAGGGCTACAATCTGCCCAACCTGAATTACGGGCTGGCCTATCGCGTGTTCGCCCCGATGGCCTATCCGCGGATCAAGGAGCTGATCGAGCGCCACGTCGCGAGCGGCCTGATCTATTTGCCGTCGAGCTCGGCCGACCTCGAGAGCGAGGCGATCCGGCCTTATCTCGACCGCTTCGTGCGCGGCTCCAACGGTTACGCTGCGATCGACCGGATCAAGCTGCTCAAGTTGCTCTGGGACGCGATCGGCTCCGAGTTCGGCGGCCGGCACGAGCTCTACGAGCGCAACTACGCCGGCAATTACGAGAACCTTCGCGTCGAGACGCTGATGGCCGCGAGCGCCACCGGCGACCTCGGCGCCATGCAGGATTTCGTGCGCAATTGCATGAGCGACTACGACGTCTCCGGTTGGACGGCGAAGGATCTTATCAATCCCGATGACATCAACCTCGTCAGCCGCGGTCTGGTGCAGGGCTGATTACAAGGCTGACGACAGGGCTGACGATCTGGTAGACCGAGCACTGGAGCCGCCGCGATCGCGTGGCGGCTCCATTCCGTTTTCGCGCTACCGCTTCATCGCTTGCAAGGAGAGTTGATCATGCTGTTTCACGTCGAAATGGACGTGCGGATTCCGCACGATCTCCCGGCCGAAAAGGTTGATGCGCTGAAGCAGGCCGAGCGTGCCCGCGCCATGGAGTTGCAGCGCACGGGGGCCTGGCGCCATCTGTGGCGGGTGGCCGGACGCTACGCCAATGTCAGCATCTTCGACGTATCCGGCGCGCAGGAATTGCACGACATCCTGTCTGGCCTGCCGCTGTTTCCGTTCATGGAGATGAAGGTCACGCCGCTATGCCGGCATCCGTCGTCGATCCACGACGACGACCGCTAGGGCTAGTCGACAACCGTGCGCGGGCGCCGGTGACGGGCCGGGGTGTTGATGCTGCCGGTGACGTCCGGGTATCCGGTGAGGCTCAGCGTGTCGGAGCGGACCCCCCAGCTTTCGAGCCGGTCGAGGAAGCTCATGCCGAGCAGGTTGGTCTTCATCTGCCCGCGTTGCACCACGAGCGCCGGCACCGATTTCTCGACCAGCTTGCCGACCGCGAGACGGTCGAGCGTCAGCCGCGCCGCCTTGGTGTGACCGCCGGCGGTCTCCAGGTCGACATTGTATTCGAGCATGTCGGTCGGCAGCCCGATCGCCTTGGCGGTTTCCCAGGTCAGCACGACCGAGGTCGCGCCGGTGTCGATCACCATCGGCGCGCTGACGCCGTTGATCTTGGCGCGGAACGCGAACTCGCCGCCCTGGCTGCGCGCAATCTGCACCGCGGGGGCAGGGGCGGAGGCCGGCGCGGCGATGCTGTGGCCGAAGATCTGGGTCAGATTCTGTCTGGCGCGCGCGATCTGGTCGGGATCGCCGTACGTGACAACGGCGCCCGCGGTTGCCATCAGCAGTACGATGACAAGGAGGATGCGGGTCACGGTGCGGCTCCGGTCGCTCCGGTGGTCACGCGCGCTTCGGACGCGGCTCCATGCGCTCGAGCCCGGCCTCGGCCATCCGCGCCGGCAATGTCGTCATGACAGACAGCCGCTCCGCGCGGTCCATCTTGTGCCAGCGTGCGATCTCCGGGAGCGTGCGACCACAGCCGAAGCAGAGCTTCGTCCTGGGGTCGATCATGCAGACTGCGATACACGGCGTTTCTGAGCTCATTCTTCAACTGTTGAACCGTTTCAGCCGCCGGTGCAAGTCGGTCGAATCGGGATGCGCCATCACGCCCCGGCTTTTTGTCGCGAGCATGGTCTTGGCGCGAACGCCTCGGATTCATTGGCAGCGAAAACCGCGTCACCCGCGACATGCTCTACAATCCGGTGCCGGCACTCATGATGGACTTGCGGCGCACACGTTTCCGGTCGGCGCCCATCGAGGGCTCGGCGGGCTCCGGCTGCATCGGCGGCGCTTCTTCCGTCATCGGCGCCAGCGCGCTCATCACCCGCTCCGGCGGCAAGGTCACGATCACCTCGGTGCCGATGCGCAGCTTCGATTTCAGCGTGAAGGTGCCGCCATGCATGTCGATCAGGCTCTTGGCGATCGGCAGTCCAAGGCCCGCACCCTGTTCCGCCGACTTGATCGAGTTGGAGCCCTGGCCGAACGAGGCCAGCACGACCGGGATCTCGTCCTCGGCGATGCCGCTTCCGGTGTCCTTCACGCTCAGATATTGCCCGCCCGACGCGGTCCAGCCGACCTTCAGCCAGATCTCGCCGCCCTGCGGGGTGAACTTGATCGAGTTGGAGAGCAGGTTGAGCACGACCTGGCGGATGGCGCGCTCGTCGCCCCAGATCCTGGGCATGCCATGCTCGAACACCTCGTGGATGGTGATGCCGCGGCTGGAGGCGCGCAGCTTCAGCAGATGGTGGCAGTCGGCGACGACATGCACCAGCGCCACGGCCTCTTCGTTCAGCTCATAGCGGCCGGCCTCGATGCGCGACAGGTCGAGGATCTCGTTGATGAGATTGAGCAGGTGCACGCCGGAATTATGGATGTCGGCGGAATATTCCTTGTAGACCGGCACCGCGTGCGCACCAAAGATCTCGCTCTTCATCACCTCGGAGAAGCCAAGGATGGCGTTGAGCGGCGTGCGCAGTTCGTGGCTCATCTGGGCCAGGAAGCGCGACTTGGCGACGTTGGCGGATTCGGCGCGGTGCCGCGCCTCGTCGGAGATCGCCTTGGCCTGTTCCAGCTCGCCGATCAGCGCGTCCTTTTCGGCGCGGGCCTCCAGCGTCGCCAGCGTGGTCGAATGCAGGCGATGGGCCAGCAGCGCGAAATAGCCTTCGGCGGCAAGCGCGAGCAGCGCCAGCACGTAATTGTCGAACGCGCCGTTGAGCACGAGGTCGAGCGCGATCCCGACCGTCACCGGAACGGTCGCCGCGAGTGCTGCGATCGGCAGGCTTGCCGCCAGCATGCTGGAGACCGCGATCACCAGCAGCATCAGGAACATCATCAGCGTGTTGGAAGAGAGATCGCGCCCGGCGGGGTGGATCAGGATCGCGGTCCAGCACAGGCCGTACAGCAGGTCGAGCAGCACGAAGCGCGTCCGCCATTTGCGGGTCACCGCGACCGAGGTGGGTTCGGCGAGGAAGCGGGCGCAGCTGCGGATGATGGCGAGATGGACGCCGAGGATGCCGACCGTCCAGGCGCCGGCCACGATCGGCTTCATCCAGAGGCCAAACAGGACGCCGGTTGCCACCACGAGCAGCATCACGACGTAGGACGCCGAGATCCGGGTCTGGGCATACTGCCGGAGCAGTTCGGCGTCGAACGCCGGGCGGGTTCCACTGGTTGACGTTAACCGATCCCGCGCCTCACGCACCCGCTGCGCTGCGACGCGCCGGCTGTTCACCGGCGCCGTCACCTGAGGTCCTGCCGGAAGTTGTACAACCTCAGGCTTTTCTGCGGGATTACTCATCAACAACACAAATCCTGCCCGCGAACCGCGCGGGCTTTTTGCATTGTCTATCTGTGACGCCAATTCATTAAGCGTTACCTTAAAGAGCTAAAGAAAAGCGTTAACCGGAGGTTAAATTAACTGTTGCGCTGGGCGCCGCGCCGTTGGTCCGAGGAGAGCCACGGCTTTCGAGGACTGCAACGAAAGGCGGCATGTTTCGGCATACAGCTATTGCGTGACCGCCTGTGAACCCCAGACGCTGGCCACGTCCACATGATTTCGGAATAATGGAAATGTGCGCCTGATTTGCCCGACATGTCAAGTTGCCAAATCGAATGCCGGCGGCGGGCTACTTTGCATGGGGTTGTTTTCGATATTTTGGCAGCGCGCACCTTCTAAGGGGAATGCTCCTTCGCGAGACGACGCTGCATGGCACGGTGGCCCGCCGACGCGGTTCACCGTGCCAATGCGAGGAGCTAGCGCTGCAGGCGCGCGAGCAGGCTCGACGTATCCCAGCGCTTGCCGCCCATCTTCTCGACCTCGGCATAGAATTGGTCGACCAGCGCGGTGGCGGGGAGGGTGGCGCCGTTGCGGCGGGCTTCCGCCAGCGCAATCGAGAGGTCCTTGCGCATCCACTCGACCGCGAAGCCGAAATCGTACTTGCCCTCGTTCATGGTCTTGTAGCGGTTTTCCATCTGCCAGGACTGCGCTGCTCCCTTGGAGATGGTTTCGATCACGGCGGCGACGTCGAGGCCGCTCTTCTTGGCGAAGTGGATGCCCTCGGACAGGCCCTGCACGAGGCCGGCGATGCAGATCTGGTTGACCATCTTGGTCAGCTGGCCGGCGCCTGCCGGTCCGAGCAGCTTGCACATCCGCGCATAGGCGCCGGTGATAACAGGCTCGGCGCCAGCGTAGGCGTCTGCGCTGCCGCCGCACATCACCGTCAGCACGCCGTTCTCGGCGCCGGCCTGGCCGCCCGACACCGGCGCGTCGACGAACTTGAAGCCGGCCTTGGTGGCGGCGGCATCGAGCTCGCGGGCGACCTCGGCGGAGGCGGTGGTGTGGTCGACGAAGGTCGCGCCCTTCTTCATGCCGGCAAAGGCGCCGTCGGGGCCGATGGTGACCGCGCGCAGGTCGTTGTCGTTGCCGACGCAGCACATCACGAAATCCTGGCCTTCGGCGGCGGCCTTCGGGGTCGGCGCCGTCTTGCCGCCGAACTTGTCGGCCCATTCCTTCGCCTTCGCCGCGGTCCGGTTGTAAACGGTGACCTCATGGCCGCCCTTTTTCACGAGGTGTCCCGCCATCGGGAAACCCATTACGCCGAGACCGAGGAAAGCGACTTTAGCCATGTCTGTTACCTTGTGATTTGCCGTGGTGATCGCCCTTGAGACCGCCGGAAAACGTCGCGGCGGGCAGGGCATTCCGTCCATGGAAGGGAGCCGCACCATACCCCCTGCGCAGCGGAGGGCAACGGCTTCGTTGGATGGCAGACCCCGGTTTTGTGCTAGGATCGCCCGACCAAAGAACCTCACAAAAAAGGGAGTGTATCGCATGGGCATGAGCGTCGGTGTGCTCGATCATTTCAATATCCGGACCCGGAATCTCGCCGCCACGGTGCGGTTCTATGAGGACATTCTGGGCCTGGAAAAGGGGGCGCGGCCGAACTTCGCGTTCCCCGGTGCGTGGATGTACAGCGAGGGCAAGGCGGTCGTGCATCTGGTCGATATTTCCGCGACCGACGAGGCACAAAAGCCTGACTCGGGCGTCGTCCATCACGTCGCCTTTGCCAGTCAGGGCTTTGACGGGATGCGGAAGCGGCTTCAGTCCAAAGGCATGGAATTCGACTCGCGCCAGGTTCCCGGCGGCGATCTCTGGCAGATCTTCGTCAACGACCCCAACGGGGTCATGATCGAGCTGAACTACGAGGCCGCCAAGGAAGGCGGCGCCGCAGCGCCGGCCGAGCGGCGGGACGACGTCGGAGCGAGGTAGCCTTTTGCGCTGCAACGCTCTATGGGAGGTCTCTTGAACTTTCCGGGAGATGCGCGGTGAGCGTGACGCAGCAACAGGTTCTCGATTGCCTTGCCAAGGTGATGTCGCCGCGCGGCACAGCCTTGACCAACGCCAATGTGCTGTCGGCGATCGCGGTCACCGACGGCAAGGTGTTCTTCTCGATCAATGTCGACGCCGCGGAAGCCCGCGCCTGGGAGAGCGTGCGTGCGCAGGCCGAGAACGCCGTGCGCGCCATTCCCGGTGTCAGCGTCGCGATGATCGCGCTGACCGCAGAGCGCAAGGCCGGCGGTGCGGCGCCTGCGCCGCGGCCGGCCGGCGGTGTCCAGCCTGCGTCCGCGCACCGTCATCCGCACCCGCCTGGTGCGCAATCGCCGATGGCCCGGCAGGCCGAGATCCCCGGCATCTCAGCCGTCATCGCGGTTGCCTCCGGCAAGGGCGGGGTCGGCAAGTCGACCACCGCGCTCAACCTTGCGCTCGGTCTGCGCGACATCGGCCTGCGCGTCGGGCTGCTCGACGCCGACATCTACGGCCCATCGGTGCCGCGGCTGACCGGCATCCGCGAGAAGCCGAAGCTCAACGACGACAAGAAGATGATCCCGCTGCAGCGCTTCGGCCTGTCGATCATGTCGATCGGCTTCCTGGTCGAGGAGGACACCGCGATGATCTGGCGCGGGCCGATGGTGATGTCGGCGATCACCCAGATGCTGCGCGACGTCGTCTGGGGCACGCTCGATGTGCTGGTCGTCGACATGCCGCCCGGCACCGGCGACGCCCAGCTCACGCTGGCGCAGAACGTCCCGCTTAAGGGCGCCGTCATTATCTCGACGCCGCAGGACCTCTCGCTGATCGACGCGCGGCGGGGACTGGCGATGTTCAAGAAGGTCAATGTGCCGGTGCTCGGCATCGTCGAGAACATGAGCTATTTCCAGTGCCCGCATTGCGGCACGCGCTCGGACATCTTTGGCCATGGCGGCGCCCGCCACGAGGCCGAGAAGCTCGGGGTGCCGTTCCTCGGCGAGATCCCGCTGCATATTGCCATCCGTGCCGCCTCCGATTCCGGCAACCCGGTGGTCGAGAGCGAACCGGACGGCCCGCACGCGGCGATCTACCGTGCGATCGGCAGCAAGGTCCGTGAGCAGCTGCAAGGCGTCATCGCCGCCGCCTGAGCCCGCGCTGTTGTCCCGGTCTGCCGGTGGGCTTCAAAGGCCGGGATCCGGGCGGCCTTTCTTCACAGGCCTGTCGCCCTGGGACGATTGCTGAATCGCGTCCGGCCTGTATGTTTGTCCAGCACTGGCCGAATCGTACCGCCGTGCCGTCAATTGAAGGCGGGCACGGGTAGCCGTAATGCGGGGAGGGGCCGTGAGGCGACCAGCGACATGGCAGCATCACGCGAAGCAAACAAGCAACGCCGCAAGCATCTGACGCGGGAGAAGCGCGAAGAGGCCTCCCGGGCGGCGTTCAACCTTGCGAAGAAATCCGACTCGATCGGCGAGGCCGCGATCGCGATCGCCAAGACCTTTGGCGTCAGCAAGACGACCGCGCAAAGCTGGATCCGGCGTGGGCGGCATTTGGCCGATAAAGCCAAGAAGGCGCGAGAGGCGACGCGGCGCTGATTGCCACGGAGCCCGGTGGCTGAGTGCCGGCCGGGCGGCCCGCACGCGGCGATTTACCGCGTGACGGCGGCGAGGTCCGCGAGCCGCTGCAAGCCGTCGTCGCCGCCGCCCGAGCCAGCATTTTCCGGTAGATTTCCCGCATCATCAGACTTTCGTTTAATTGGTGCGGTCATGCCATTGTCGCGTTTCCGTGAGGCCGTCATCCGTGTTAAAGGGCCGACCCAGAGCGTCCCGGCTGGCCTCAAGCCTCCTGCCGGAGAACTGCTTGCGGTCACTGGGAAACGCCCCTCAAGGAGAAGCCTTACGATGAAGCGTCGTGATTTTTTGAAAGTGTCTGCGGCCGGTGCTGCCGCGACGGCGGTTGCCGCGCCGGCGATTGCGCAGTCCTCGCCTGAAATCAAATGGCGCCTGACCTCGAGCTTCCCGAAGTCGCTGGACACCATCTATGGCGGTGCCGACCAGGTGGCGAAGTATGTCGCCGAAATGACCGACAACAAGTTCCAGATCCAGGTGTTTGCGGCGGGTGAGATCGTCCCCGGCCTGCAGGCGCTGGACGCGACCTCCAACGGCACGGTCGAGATGTGCCACACCGTGTCCTACTACTATGTCGGCAAGGACCCGACCTTTGCGATCTACGCGTCGGTGCCGTTCGGCCTCAACGCCCGCATGCAGAACTCCTGGTGGTACCAGGGCGGCGGCGAGGCGCTCGGCAACGAGTTCTTCAAGAAGTTCGGCGTGATCGGCTTCCCCTGCGGCAACACCGGCACCCAGATGGGCGGCTGGTTCCGTAAGGAGATCAAGACGGTCGCCGATCTCTCCGGCCTCAAATTCCGGATCGGCGGCATCGCCGGCCAGGTGCTGCAGAAGGTCGGCGTGGTGCCGCAGCAGCTTGCTGGCGGCGACATCTATCCGGCGCTGGAAAAGGGCACCATCGACGCCGCCGAGTGGGTCGGTCCCTATGATGACGAGAAGCTCGGCTTCCAGAAGGTCGCCAAGTACTACTACTATCCGGGCTTCTGGGAAGGCGGCCCGACCGTGCACGCCTACTGCAACCTCGAAAAGTGGAATGCGCTGCCGAAGAACTACCAGGCGATCCTGACCAACGCGACCGCCAACGCCAACACCTGGATGGCTGCGCGCTACGACATGCAGAACCCCTCGGCGCTGAAGCGGCTGGTTGCCGGCGGCACGCAGCTGCGTCCGTTCACCAACGAAGTGCTCGAGGCCTGCCTCAAGGCGACCAACGAGCTGTGGGGTGAAATCTCGGCCAAAAATGCCGACTTCAAGAAGTCGATCGACGCCATGCAGGCGTACCGTTCCGACCAGTATCTGTGGTGGCAGGTCGCCGAATACACCTTCGACAGCTTCATGATCCGCTCGCGCACCCGCGGCTGATCGCACTCCGAGCGTTCGCGAGAAGAGAACGCGCCAAGAGCTTCGAGCTAACAAGAGCTTCGACTTAAGTAGCCCGGCCCCCGCAAGGGGGCCGGGTTTTTTGCGTCTGGCATTCGCCGAGGGGATGTTCCATGCTCGCGTCCGAAGCCTCGGCACGAAGGCGGGCGCGTGATCGGTCACCGGTCATGACGGCAAAGAAACGCAGCGCGACGATCGCAAGCAGTCGACGCTCGGACAAACACAATCATACAGGGTGGGATTCAAATGAAGCGCAGAGATTTCATCAAGGTCACGGGTTTAGGTGTCGCAGGCGCGGCAACGGTCGCAGCTCCCGCGATCGCGCAGTCGATGCCTGAGCTCAAATGGCGCCTGACGACAAGCTGGCCGAAGTCGCTCGACACGTTGCACGGCGGCGCCGAGCTGATGGCCAAGGCGGTCGGTGAAGCCACCGACAACAAGTTCCAGATCCAGACCTTTGCCGCCGGCGAGATCGTGCCCGGCCTGCAGGTGCTCGACGCCGTGCAGAACGGCACGGTCGAGATGGGGCACACCGCGCCCTATTACTATTTCGGCAAGGACCCGACCTTCACCTTCGGCTCCTCGGTGCCGTTCGGCCCCAACATGCGGCTCAATCAGGCCTGGTTCATGCTGGGCGGCGGCAAGGAGCTGCTCAACGAGTTCTACAAGAGCTACAACGTCACCTCGCTGCTCGCCGGCAACACCGGCTGCCAGATGGGTGGTTGGTTCCGCAAGGAGATCAACAGCGTCGACGATCTCAAGGGCCTCAAATTCCGCATCGGCGGCTTTGCCGGACGGGTGATGCAGAAGCTCGGCGCGGTGCCGCAGCAGCTCGCCGGCGGCGACATCTATCCGGCGCTGGAAAAAGGCACCATCGATGCGGCCGAGTGGGTCGGTCCCTATGACGACGAGAAGCTCGGCTTCTACAAGGTCGCGCCGAACTACTATTTTCCCGGCTGGTGGGAAGGCGGCCCGATGCTGGTGGCGATGATCAACCTCGACAAGTGGAACGCGCTGCCGAAGCACTATCAATTCGTGCTCGAGCAGGCCGGCCATCTCGCCAACAACTGGATGATGGCGCGCTACGACCAGGCCAACCCGCTCGCACTGAAGAAGCTGCTCGCGGCCGGCACCAAGCTGCGCCCATTCCCGACTGCGGTGATGGAAGCGTCCTTCAAGGCCGCCAAGGAGCTGCATGCCGAGGTTTCGGCGACCAATGCCAATTTCAAGAAGGTCTATGACTCGCTGACGACGTTCTCCAACAACGGCTATCAGTGGTTCCAGGTCGCCGAAGTCGGCTACGACAATTTCATGGCGCGCCACTCTCAGGCCTGACGCCACTGACCTTCAGCGCAAGCAGAACCCCGGGGCAAAGCTCCGGGGTCTTTTGCTGGGAGCCAGCGAGGGGCCCGCCAAACGAATGCTTTTCGGCACGATTCATGCTAGCATTGCTCAGGAGCGTGAATCAGGGCGCCATATGCGTTTCCTCGGTCTTATCCTGCGGACGCTGTTTCTGACCCTTGTGGTGGTCATCACTGCTCGCGTCGCAAGCCCGCAAAACGAAACCATCTGGTCGGCCTACGAGACGCCATCGGATCTGTTTCGCATCATCCTGGGCGCCGCGGTCTGCCTTTTCGTCGCCGTCCAGATCTTCAGGTATTCCAGAGATCCCGCTGATATGCGCAGGTGGGTCGTGATCGGGGGCGCCGCGGTGCCGTTGGCGTTGGTTTGCGCGGTCGTCATCTGGTAGGCGCGGTCGCTGATCGCGTCGGCCCAGAAATCACCGTGCAAGCCCCGTCGATCAAAATGGAAACGGCAATGAGCGCACGGGAAGGCGGCTTTCGAAGCTCAATCCGGTGGCCGGTCCGGTCCGGTAATGGCCGTTATAGTGCCCTCCATTTGGGCAGTAATTCGGATCCTGACGCTCCTGATCGTCGATTGTCCGGCGATAGCTTCGCTGCTGATAGCGCGTCTGCCAGCAATGGCAGTTCTGGTCACAAGCGAGTCGTGCCCGAACGACGCTTGCGGGGCCTTGCGGCGACAGCCGCGTGACCTGAACAGGCGCAGCGCAGGCTACCGACGCCATCATGGCACCGGCCGCAGCGATGAGAAGCAGACGCGTTGTATTTTTCATATGGGTCTCATCGAGCCGATCAGCGTGAATCCCGGAAGCCAATTCAATTGCCGGAGCGTGCCGCTATTTCCTTGGCGATCGCTTTAGCGGCGATGCTGGAGGCGTTGATACGGCAGCCGGCGTCGTGCGAACCACCGGGTTCTTCTGCTCGTTGGGACCGCCGAGATTGCTTGGCTTTTTCGGACCGCCGACCGCGCTTTGTGCGGCCGCGGATCCCGCAGAGACCGCAAGGAGAACTGCCGCCAGGATGAGCATGTTTTTCATTCGTCGGTTCCTCCAGTCAGTAGCCTCGTACGGCGCTTCTCAGCGGGCGGGCGGCCCGTTTTCGCTGACGCGCTGCGGGGCGCTGGCGGGTAAATCCTCCAGGGCACATTTGCGCCAATCGTCGGATGTGCAGTTGATCGGCCAGCCGCCGCCAAGCGCCATGAAAAGGGCGGCGCTGTCCGAGAGGCGCGTCGCCTGCGCCTGCACGCGGACCACCGCCGCCGTCAGATAGACCTGCTGGGCATTGAGCACGACCACCTGATTGACTTGCCCGAGAGCAAGCTGCTTCTGAATGATGTCGAGACTGGCCTTGGCGGCGAGCTCGGCCTTGACGGCAGCCTGCAAGGCGCGCGCGTCGGCCTGCAGGCTGCGCAGGGCGTCGGCGACGTTCTGCATCGCCGTGACGACAGCCTGGCGATAGAGCGCGTCCGCCTGGTCCACCGCGGCCTCGGCGGCCTTCTGCTTGTGATACAGCGTCAGGCCGTCGAACAGCGGCTGCGTTGCGCTCGCCGCGATGACGTAGAAGCTGGTCCCCGGCGTGAACAATTCGGCCAGGCTGAAGCCGGCGGCGCCGGCATTGCCGGTGATCGTGATGTTGGGCAGCCGCGCCGCGATCGACACGCCGACCTGGGCGTTCGCCGAGTGCAGCAGCGCTTCCGCGGCCCTGACATCCGGACGCTGGGCGATCATCTTGCTCGGCAGGCTCACCGGCAGGTGTGCGGGAAGCACCAGGCGGTCGAGCGTGAACTTCTGCAGGATTTCGTCGGCCGAGAATTGCCCGGCCAGCGACGTCAGCAGGTCGCGCTGAACGGCGAGCTGCTTTTCGAGCGGCGGCAGCAGTTGCTCGGACTGGGCCAGCGCGGCCTCCTGCGCCAGCACGTCGACCTGGGCGGCGCCGCCCGCGTTAAACTGGTTCTTCACGATCTCCAGAATGCCGCGTTCGATCTTCACGACGCGCTGGATCGCGGCAATCTGGCCGCGAAGCGATGCTTCCTGGATCGCCGCGGTGACGACGTTGGCCGTCAGCGTGAGGTAGGCCGCTTCCAGCTGGAACAGTTGTTGCTCGGAAATCGCGTCGAGACTCTCGACGGCGCGAACATTCTGGCCCCAGATGTCCGGCACGAAGCTGACGTTCAATTGCGCGGTGTGAAGCGAAAATACCGAGGGCGACTGGCCGCCCGGGCCCGAACTCGATGCGCCGGAAATCTGCTGCTGGGCGGGCGTGTAATTTGCGCCGAGCTGCGGGAAGAACAGCCCGCGCTGCGCCAGCGCGTTGTATTGCGCAATCCTGATCGACGCCTCGGCCGCCTGCAGGGACGGGTTGTGCTCGACCGACATCTTGATCAACTCGTCGAGCGGCCTTGAGCGAAATGCCGTCCACCACCGCAGCGACACGTCCTCTCCGCTGACGAAGTGCTGCTTGGGCACGCTAGGACCCCCGGCACTTGTGCTGGGGGAAGCCAGCTTTTCCGGCGTGTAGCGATCGACGTCAGGGGCGGGCGGCGGCACGAAATTCGGGCCGACGGCGCAGCTTGCCAGCAACAGCCCGGCGGCGCCGGCGCCAAGCACCGGAGGCATGGCGCGCCTTCCGCGCCGCGCGAGCGCGGCAACAATCCTTGCGACGATCCCGGACATCAGGCGCCCCCTTCATGCGCCGCTTCGGGCGGTGCCGTGGCAGCCGCCTGGTCGGGAGAGGCGACAGGCTCGCGCGACAGGAAGATCTTGCGCAGCGCAGGCGCCACGATCAGCAGCAGCAGCGGGCCGATGAACATGCCGCCGACCACCACGGTCGCGAGCGGACGCTGCACCTGGCTTCCAATGCCGTGCGATAGCGCCGCCGGAAACAGGCCGACGCCCGCGGACAGCGCGGTCATCAGCATCGGCCGCATGCGCTGCTCGGCGCCGTTGAACACCGCCTCCGCGATGCTCATGCCCGAGGCTCGCAATTCGCGGAAATAGGTGATGTTGAGGATGCCGTCCATGACCGCGACGCCGAACAGCGAGATGAAGCCGATCGCGGCCGAGATCGAGAAATCGAGCCCGGCGAGGTACAGCGCGATCAGGCCACCGCCGACTGCGAAGGGTATGCCGGCCAGCGCCAGCAGGCTGTCGCGCAGCGAGTTGAACAGGCTGTAGAGCAGCACGAAGATCAGCAGCAGCGTCACCGGCACCACGATCATCAGGCGCGCCTTGGCGGCTTCGAGATTGTCGAATTCGCCGGACCAGATCATCCGGTAACCGGTCGGAAGGTGCACGGCCTCGGCGACGCGCGTCTGTGCCTCCGCCACCGTGCTGCCGAGATCGCGGCCGCGCACGCTGAACTTGATCGGGATGTAGCGCTGGCTGCGCTCGCGGTAGATGAACGACGCACCGGTATCGAGCGAGATGTCGGCAAGCTCGCTCAGGGGGATGTAGGCGTTGGTGCCGGACGACGTCTGGTAGGCCACCTTGATTTCGCGCACCTCGTCGATGCTCTGGCGGAACTTCGGATCGAGCCGCACCACCACGCCGAACTGCCGGTCGCCCTCCAGCACCGTCGTCGCGCTGGTGCCGCCGAGCGCCGCCTGGACCACGGTCGTCACGTCGCCGGTATTGAGACCGTAGCGCGCGGTCTTCTCGCGGTTCACCTTGATGTTGAGGTTGGGCTGCCCGACCAGATGGAAGATGCCGAGATCGGCGACGCCGCGGATCTTGGCCATCTCCTGCGAGACCTTGGTCGCGAGCTGTTCGAGCACGGCGAGGTTGGGGCCGATGATCTTGACCGAGTTCGCGCCCTTGACGCCCGACAGCGCCTCCTCGACGTTGTCCTGGATGTATTGCGAGAAGTTGAAGGTGACGCCGGGCAGTTCCTCGTCGAACTCCCGCTGCAGTTCCTCGGTCAGCTTCTCCTTGGCCAGGCCGGGCGGCCACTGGTCGAACGGCTTGATCGGCGCGAACAGCTCGACATTCGAGAATGGAGAGGCGTCGCTGCCATTGTCGGGGCGCCCATGCTGCGACACCACCGTGATGATCTCAGGGTGACGCAACAGGATCTCGCGCATCTTGCGGGTCGGCTCGGTGCCTGCGTCGAGCGACATGGTCGGCGGCATCGAGGCGCGGATCCAGAAATTGCCTTCCTCGAGCGCGGGCAGGAACTCGCTGCCGAGCTGGCTCGCAGCAAGGCCGCTCAGTCCGAGGAAGATGATGCCGGCTGCGACCGCGACCCTCAGATGCGTCAGCGACCAGCGCAGCACCGGCGTGTAGGCCTTGCGCAGCGAGCGCACGATGATGGTTTCGGTTTCCTCGATATGCCGCGGCAGCAGCAGCGATGCCAGCACCGGCGTCACGGTGAATGTCGCCAGCAGCGCGCCGGCGAGCGCGTAGCCGTAGGTTCGCGCCATCGGTCCGAAGATCTGGCCTTCGACGCCCTGCATGGTGAACAGCGGCACGAACGCGGTCACCGTGATGGCCGCGGTGAAGAACACCGCCTTGTCGACCTGCAATGCGCTGACGAAGATCATCCGCAGCCGCTCGGTCCAGCCCGGCGCGGGTTGGCCGTTTCGCGTCGTGGGATCGCCACCCCAGTATCCCTCGGCGAGGTTTTGCAGCACCCGGAGCCGGTTCTCCGGACTGGACTGGAAGTTGCGGAAGATGTTCTCCATCATGATGACGGCGGAATCGACGATGATCCCGAAGTCGACGGCGCCGAGCGACAGCAGATTGGCGTCCTCGCCCTGCAGCACCAGGATGATGATCGCGAAGAACAGCGCGAACGGGATGTTGGCGCTGACGATCAGCGCGCTGCGCAGGTCGCCCAGGAAGACCCACTGGATCACGAACACCAGCAGGCAGCCGAACATCAAGTTGTGCAGCACGGTGTGGGTCGTGACGCTGACCAGCGAGGTGCGGTCGTAATAGGGGACCACTTTGACGCCGGCAGGCAGGGTGCCGTCGCTGTTGATCTTGGCGACTTCCTCCTCGACCTTTGGCACGATGTCGTTGGTGTGCTGCGTGCGTCCCATCACGACGATGGCTGCGGCGACGTCGTCGTTCCTGTCCTTTCCGGCGATGCCGAGCCGCGGCACATAGCCGACTGAAACCTTGGCGACGTCCTTGATCTGGATCGGCAGTCCGTTGGATTGGGTCAGGACGACGTTCTCGATGTCCCGGACCCGGTAGCCCTTGGTGATGTCGTCATCGCCGCCTGAGTTGATCAGGCCGATGCCGCGGATGTTGACGGATTGCTGGCCGATCGCGATCTCGCGGCCGCCGACATTGATGTTCGCGTTGCCGAGCGCGCTGATCAGCTGCGGCACGGTGATGTTGTAGGCTTCGAGCTTGGCGAGATCGGCGTCGACATTGAACTGCTTGGTGGTGCCGCCCCAGGCATTGATCTGCACCACGCCTGGAAGCGTCATCAGCCGGCGGGCGACGACGTAATCCTGCAAGGTCCTGAGATTGGTCAGGCCGAAATTCGGCGGACCGACGAGCTGGTAGCGGTAGATCTCGCCAACCAGGCTGGACTGCTGGATTTGCGGGATCTGATTGCCGGGGAGCTGGACGTTCTGCGTGAGGTTGTTGGTGGCCTGCGAGAGCGCGAAGTAATAGTCGACGCCGTATTTGAAGGTGACCCGCACGAACGACAGGCCGTAGAACGAGGTCGAGCGGATGTTGACCACGCCCGGCGTCGAGTACAGCCCGACCTCCATCGGGATCGTATAATACTTCTCCATCTCCTCGGCGGAGAGGCCGGCGGCCTGTGCCGTGATCTCGAGGATGACGGGCGCCGGGTTCGGATAGGCCTCGATGTTCAGCTTGGTGAACGCGGCGAATCCGGCGGCGCAGAACACGGCGAGGCCGAGCACGATGACGGCGCTTCGGGTCAGACCGAATTGAAGGAGGCTCTTGATCAAGGTGCTGCACTTACTCTTGAGCGGACGAGGGCGCGGTCAGCGTTGCGGCTGGCGCGCTAGCCGGTGGCCGCGTTGGCGAACTTGTTGCTGAGGAAGATCGCGCCGGTGGAAGCGACCTTCTCGCCGGCTGCGAGGCCGCTGAGGATTTGCCGCCAGCCGTCCTGCTCCATGCCGATCGTCACCGTGCGGCGGTCGAACTTGCGGCCGTCGCTCGTGACCCACACCGTCATCGTGCCGTCGCCCTCGCGCACGATGGCGTCCAGCGGAACGCTCACCGACAGCTTTGGCGGTTCGGTTTCGATGGTGAAGCTCGCAAGCATGCCGGCGCGCAGCTTGTGCTGGGGATCATCGATCACCGAACGCACCAGCTGGCGGTGCGAGTTCGGATCGATGTTGAGGCCGAGCGTCGTCACGCGGCCGCGAAACACCTCATTCGGATAGGCCGGCACCCGCACCTCGACCGGTTGGCCGATCCGGTAGGCGGGGGCATCGGTCTCGATCACATTGGCGACCATCCACATCGTCGAGATGTCGGCCAGCGAATAGGGCGCCGGTGCGTTGCCGGGCTGCACAAAGAGTCCCGGCGCGGCGTTGCGCGCAATGATCCGGCCGGAGATCGGGCTCGGCACCACCAGGATGGAATCGACCTTGCGGTCGGCGACGATGCGGTCGATCTCGGCGTCGGTCTTGCCGAAGATGCGCACCGCGTCGCGCCCGGCCTTGTAGTTGCCCTCGGCGGTCTGCTGATCCGACGTCGCCTGGTCGACGTCCTTCTGCGCGCCGCCGCCGGTCTTCAGCAGCTGCCTGACCCGGGCCAGCGTCCTGGTCTGCAGTTCGAGCACGCCGGCCGCGGCGAGCAGCGACGACTCGGCCTGCAACAGATCGGGGCTGTCGATCGTGAACAGCCTGTCGCCCTTCGCAACCTCGTCACCGACATTGAGCGGCGTGTCGACGATCCTGCCGGGATTTGATGTAAACGCCTGCACCAGCATGTTCTGATTGAAGTCGATCGAGCCGACCGCGTTCTTCAGGGTCCGGAACGAACGCTGCTCCGCGGCCATGGTCTTCAGGGAGGCCGCCTGCTTGTCGCTCAGCGCGACGTATTGCTGCTCGACGTTGACGTCCTGCGGCGCGGTCTCCTGCGCGGCCTTGGCGTTCACGACACCATCGGCGCGCGTCGTGAGCCACGCGCCGGCGAGAAGCGCCGCCAGCACCGGCATCGCCGCAAAGCCCATATACTTCATTCGAAATGACATCGCCCGCCGCCAATACTGCATGAAAGTCTCGCGCGAGAGACGAGGTCCTGCCGCATGGCGGGCCGTCGTCCGATCTCCCGGTGAGAGCAGATGAACGATTATCAGGGCTAGCTGACGCCAGCCTTACATTTGCCCTTTCAAGAGCGCGCCCGGCGCGCGAATTTGATTGCGGCGGGGGCCGGTTTATCTATTTTGCGTGGGGACGGGAGCGGTCGCGCATAGCCAAAATATAGCGCGTTAGCGGCAATCCGGGCGTTGTGCTTAGATGCGTATCGTTTGCACATCGGGATTGCTCAACGCGCGATCTGTTGCGGAATTGTCGCTTGGCTGGCGCATCGCAACAAGGTGTGCGATCGGAAGACCGATCGAATGAAAACAGGACTGCTGCGATGCGCCTTCTGATCGTCGAGGACAATCTCGAGCTCTCGCGGCTGCTCGCGAGCGGGCTGGTGGTGGCGGGATATGAGTCCGATATCGTCAACAGCGTTGCCGAGGCGCGTGATGCGCTGCGCAGCGTCACCTATGCTGCCATGATCCTCGATCTCGGTCTGCCTGACGGTGATGGCCTGTCGGTGCTGTCGGAGCTGCGCCGCAAGACCGACCCGCTGCCGGTCCTGGTGTTGACCGCGCGCAACGGCCTGCAGGATCGGGTCAACGGCCTGCGGAGCGGTGCGGACGATTATCTGGCGAAGCCGTTCGCGCTGGAAGAGCTGGTGGCGCGGCTCGAAGCCATCCTGCGCCGGCCCGGCCAGCTGCTCGGCTCGTCGCTGAAGCTCGCCAATCTGGTCTACGACACCGAGAGCAAGCAGGTATTCGTCGACGGTGCTCCGCACGTCTTTTCCGCGCGTGAAACCTCCGTGCTCGAGATCCTGCTGCGGCGGCAGGGGCGGGTGGTACCGAAGAAGAATGTCGAGGACCACATCTTCGGTCTGTCGGGCGAGGTCGCCTCGAATGCGGTCGAGGTCTACGTGTCGCGCCTGCGCAAGCTGCTCACCGAGCACCGCGCAAAGGTCATCATCCACACCATTCGCGGCGTCGGCTATCTGATGGCGGAGGAGAAATAGGGGTGTTCCGCTTCACGTCGCTGACCTCGCGGATCGTGTTCCTGCACATCGTGGCGGTCGCGGTCGCCGCGATCTTCCTGCCGCTGCTGCTGCTGTGGTTGCTGAATTCGGAGATCAACCAGCTACATCGCGAAGCGATGCGCGATCAGGCCGCCGATCTCGGCCAGAACCTCGTGGTCGATTCCGCCGGCAAGGTACAGCTCAACCTGCCGGACAGCCTGAGGGGGCTCTATTCCGACGCCTATGGGCGCTATCGCTACGACATCTACGATGCCGACGACAATCTGCTGTTTTCGTCGCATCGCGGAGCGCCGCGACTGCCGGCCTTGGCCGACCGGATTTCCGGCGCCAGCGCCACCAAGCTCGTCGGCGGCCAGACGCTGCGCATCCAGGTCGCCGAGGACCTGTCGCATCGCGACGTCATCATCGATGACATCGTTTCCAACTTCTTTCGGCGGGTCGGCTGGATCACCATCCCGATCCTCCTGATCCTGCTGGCGACCGACATCCTGATCTTCCGCCGCGCCGTGATTCCGCTGCTGCGGGCTTCGGAGGAGGCCAGGAGCATCGGACCGGCCAGGACCGACATCCGTCTGCCGACGGAGGGGATTCCGAGCGAAATCCTGCCGCTGGTGACCGCCGTCAACCAGGCCTTCGATCGTCTGGAGGACGGGTTTCACGTGCAGCGCCAGTTCACCGCCGATGCCGCGCACCAACTGCGCACTCCGCTTGCGATCCTGAGGACCCGGATCGAGACGCTGGATGTAGCCAGGGGGACCAAGGAGCTGCATGCCGACATCGAGAGCATGAGCCGTATCGTCAGCCAGCTGCTCGAGATTGCCGAGCTCGATACGCTGGTGCTGGACCCCGGCGAAACCGCGGATCTGCGCGCCGTGTGCGCCGAGGTGGTCGGCTCGATCGCGCCCTATGCGCTGGCGCAGCAGAAGGACATCGCGCTGCGCGGCACCGACGGTCCGGTGCGGGTCAAGGGCAATGCCGAGATGCTGCAGCGGGCGATCTTCAATCTGGCGGAGAACGCCATCAAGTACACGGCAGACGCGACCTCGGTCGATGTCGAGGTGCACGAGGACGGTTCGGTGCAGGTGCGCGACTGCGGGCCAGGGATTGCGCCGGCCGAGCAGGGCCTGGTGTTCCAGCGCTTCTGGCGCGGCGATCGTCAGCGCCAGCGCACGGACGGGGCGGGGCTCGGGCTCTCGATCGTCCGCGGCGTCGTCGACGACCACGACGCGACGATCAAGGTCGAGAACCTGCCGTCGGGCGGTGCCCAGTTTACGCTGAGCTTCCGCCTCGCCAGGGCAGAGCCGGCGACCGCGTGAGAGGCTCGGCCTGCGGCACCTGTCGTGCCGCGGGCCGGCCGGCTTACTTCAGCTTGCCGTCGGACAGGTCCATGATCATGCGCGCGGTCAAATACAGACGCGGCACGATGCTGTTGATCTGCACGTACTCGGCATCGTTGGAGTGTGCACCGAAGCCCGAGAGGCCCATGCCTTCAACCACGGCTCCCTTGGTCTTGAGGGCGGCAAACGCAGCGTCGGTGCCGCCGCCCGTGGCCCGCTCGGCCACGTTCAGCGGCATGCCGAGTTCCTGATAGATCGTCTTGCCGTGGCCGGCCACGCGGCGCGAGGCGTCGTTGGCTTCGAGCGGCGGGCGGCGTACCTCGAACTTCACGTCCACCTTGGAATCGGGCAGCAGACGGTTCTTGATCTTGTCCTGCAGCGCCGTCTCGAGTTCGTCGAAGTCGGACACCTTGAGCGCACGCGCGTCGGCCTGCGCAGTGGCTTCGGCGGGGATCACATTGCGGTTGGTGCCGGACTTCGAAACCGTCCAGTTCAGCTTGAGGCCCTGCTCGGGCTTCGACAGGTCCTTCATCTGCAGCACCTGGTGTGACAGCTCATAGAGCGCATTCACGCCGCCTTCGGGCCTCGCGCCCGCATGCGACGACTTGCCATGCACCGTGAGGTAGGCCGAGCCGATGCCGCTGGTGGCGAGGCGGAGCGTGCCGCTGGCGTCGCTACCTTCGAACGAGAACACGGCATCCTGCTCCGCGGCGACGCGGGTGATGGTGCTGCGCCAGCCGGGCGAAGAGATCTCCTCGTCGCCATTGATGAGCACCGTGAGCGTGCCGTAATCCTTGAAGTTCAGCTTCTGCAGCAGTGCGACGCCGTGGATGATGGTGGCGATGCCCTGCTTGTCGTCGGCGATGCCGAGGCCGTAGGCCTTGTCGCCATCGACGCGGAAGGGTTGGTCCTTCAGCATGCCCCTGAGATACACCGTGTCCATATGCGCGATCAGCATGATTTTCGCGCTGCCCGTGCCCTTGAAGACGGCCTGCACTGCAGGGCCGATCTTCTCCGGCGTGTCGTCCAGCCGGTAGATGTCGGTGGTCTGCAGGATGTCCACCGCGCCGCCGAGTTCTTTGAGCTGGCCGGCGATGCGCGCGGCGATCTGGTTGAGGCCTTCGATGTCGTTGCTGCCGGATTCGATCTGCACGAGGTCGCGCAGGGTGTCGAGCAGCGGCTGCTGCTCCTGTTGCGCCAGTGCGCGAATGTCGGCCGCCGGCGCCGCGTGTGCTGTGGCAGCGGCAAACGCCAGGCTGAGGGAAGCGATGAGCGGGCGAACGAACGAGCGGGCGGGATGCGATTGGGGCATGGCGGCGGTCTGTGAGTTGGAGGGCGATCCGTATCCCCGCGTCTTCACAGGACTTGACGCCGCCGTCAACGGTTCCAGCGTGCCCCGCTTCCGCAAGGGCACGCTGAAGAAGCTGGGGCCGGTTACTGCTTCGGTTGCCCGAAATCGAGCGGCGGCAGTTCGATCTGCGGCACCTCGATCTTGACCTTGTTGAGGTCGACATCGAGCGGCTTGTCGAGCAGTCCGGTGACGACGACCGGGAATGCGATCACCAGCGCCACCATGATCGCCTGCAGCCCGATCCAGGGCATAGCGCCCCAATAGATGTCGGAGCTCTTCACTTCCTTCGGCGCCACGCCGCGCAGATAGAACAGCGCGAAGCCGAACGGCGGATGCAGGAACGAGGTCTGCATGTTGACGCAGAGCATCACGCCGAACCAGATCAGCGCGGCGTCGGGGCCGACCACCGGCGCCAGCACCTTCTGCGCGATCGGCGCGATCATCGGCAGGATGATGAAGGCGATCTCGAAGAAGTCGAGGAAGAACGCCAGGAAGAAGATGAAGAGGTTGATGAAGATCAGGAAGCCCCAGACGCCGCCGGGCAGCGAGGTCAGAAGATGCTCGAGCCAGACGCCGCCGGAGACGCCGAGGAACACCACCGAGAAGCAGGTCGAGCCGATCAGGATGAAGGTGACCATGCAGGTGATGCGCATGGTGGTCTCGTAGCCCTGTTTGATCAGGTCGCGCAGGTCCGGAATCTTGACGGCCTCGAGGCAGATCCAGACCACCGCGAGATAGGTGATCGCGAACGCGAGTCTGAAGATCAGGTTCTCGCTGTAGAGCATCGCGATGATGGTGCCGATGCCGCCGGCGATCACGCCGACGATCAGCACCTTGCGCCCGGTCGCGCTGAAATCCTTGTGGTGGATGGCGGCGAGCACGATGGCGCCGACCGCGCCCATGGCGCCGGCTTCCGTCGGGGTCGCAAGGCCCATCATCATGGTGCCGAGCACGACGAAGATCAGCACCGCGGAGGGGATGATGCCGAGCAGGCACTTCTTCCACAGCGCCCAGCCGGTCAGCGTGCGCGCATCGATCGGCACCGCGGGCACATGGCTCGGCTTGAAGATGCCGAGCAGGAAGGTGTAGCCGGCGAACAGCAGGATCTGGAACACCGACGGGCCCCAGGCGCCGAGATACATGTCGCCGACCGATTTGCCGAGCTGGTCGGCGAGCACGATCAGGACGAGAGAGGGAGGAACAAGTTGCGTGATGGTGCCGGAGGCAGCGAGCACGCCCGTGATGTAGCGGATATTGTAGCCGTAGCGGATCATCACCGGCATCGAGATCAGCGCCATGGCGATCACCTGCGCTGCCACCGTGCCGGTGATGGCGCCGAGGATGAAGCCGACGATGATCACGGAATAGCCGAGGCCGCCGCGGATCGGGCCGAACAGCTGGCCCATCGAATCCAGCATGTCCTCGGCAAGCCCGCATCTCTCCAGTATCGCGCCCATGAAGGTGAAGAACGGGATCGCGAGCAGGAGCTCGTTGGACAGCACGCTGCCGAAGATGCGGCCCGGGATCGCCTGCAGGAAGTTGAGGTCGAAGAAGCCGAGATAGATCGAGAGAAACCCGAACGACAGGCCGACCGCGGCGAGCGTGAACGCCACCGGATAGCCGATCAGCATTGCAATGATCAGGCCGCCGAACATCAGTGGCGGCATCATCTCCAGCGTAATGGTCATTGCGTCGGCCTCTCGTACTTCGCGTCGATCGTCACATAGCCCTGCAGCGCGGCGATCCGCTTGATCACCTCGGAGACGCCTTGCAACGCGAGCATCACGAAGCCGGACGGGATAACGAATTTGATCGGCCAGCGCAGCAGACCGCCGGCGTTGCCGCTCATCTCGCCGACCGCGTAGGCTTGGTGGAAGAACGGCCAGGACAGATAGGCGAGCAGCAGACAGGAGGGGATCAGGAAGAACAGGGTGCCGATCAAGTCGAGCCAGAGCTGGCCGCGTTCGGACAGCATCAGATAGAGGATCTCGACGCGGACATGCTCATTGCGCTTGAAGGTGTAGGAGGCGCCGAACATCACGAGGATCGCGAACATGTACCACTGCGCCTCGAGCCAGCCGTTCGAGGAGTAGCTGAACGCGTAGCGGATCATGGCATTGCCGGCGCTGACCAGGCAGGCGAGCAGGACGAGGAGGTTGCAGACGTATCCGATCTTCTCGTTCAGTCGGTCGATGGCCTGACTGAGTGCCAACAATGGGCGCATCACGATCTCCACGGCCGCGCGATCTGCGCGCCGAATATCTTTTCAAGCATCATCTGGCCGCCGCACGCACGCGCACGGAGCCACGGCTCACCTTCAGGAGCAGTTGCAAACGTTCATCCTCCCCCGAAATCCGCTTCCGCCGTTGTTAGGTGCTCTTGGCTACCGGATCGTCAGCAAGTGCCGACAGGGGGCAGCGGCCTATCCGGCCGGGCGAGCGTGAAAGCCGGGGCACCAAATCAGCGCCGTCGAACGCCGTCAATCGGAAAATGGGCAAATTGACGGCGCGGCAAATCGTTGTCCCGCCTTGGTAATCGGGGGACGGCGCAGGCGTCGGCAGCGGGCTTTGAACTAGCCGCCGGTGACGCTCATGTGGCGGCTGACGCTCGGGCGATTGTGGCGGCGGTCGATGATGAAATCGTGCCCCTTCGGCTTCAGCCCGATCGCCCGGTCGATGGCCGCCGACAGCAGATCGTTGTCGTCGGAGGCGCGCAGCGGCCGGCGCAGGTCGGAGGCGTCCTCGTGGCCGAGGCAGGTGTGCAGCGTGCCGGTGCAGGTGATCCGCACCCGGTTGCAGGATTCGCAGAAATTGTGGGTCATCGGCGTGATGAAGCCGAGCTTGCCGCCGGTCTCGGCGATCCGGACATAGCGGGCAGGGCCGCCGGTGTCGTCGGCAAGATCGGTCAGCGTGTAGTGCTTCTCGAGCCGCGCGCGCAGCAGCGACAGCGGAACGTACTGATCGATGCGGCCCTCGCCGATGTCGCCCATCGGCATCACCTCGATCAAGGTCAGGCCCATTCCCTTGCCATGCGCCCATTCCATCAGCGCGGGAATCTCGTCCTCGTTCATGTTCTTCAGCGCGACCGCGTTGATCTTGACCGCAAGGCCGGCCGATCGCGCCGCCTCGATGCCCGACAGCACCTTGTCGATGTCGCCCCAGCGGGTGATGGCCCGGAATTTTACGGGGTCGAGCGTGTCGAGCGAGACGTTGACGCGGCGCACGCCGCAATCGGCCAACTCCTGCGCGAAGCGCGCGAGCTGCGAACCGTTGGTGGTCAGCGTCAATTCGTCGAGCGCGCCGGTCGAAAGATGGCGCGACAGCGAACGCACCAGGCCCATCACATTGCGGCGGACCAGCGGCTCGCCGCCGGTGAGGCGGATCTTGCGTACGCCCTTGGCGACGAAGGCCGAGCACAGGCGGTCGAGCTCTTCCAGCGTCAGCAGATCGGCCTTCGGCAGGAAGGTCATGTCTTCCGACATGCAGTAGAAGCAGCGCAGGTCGCAGCGGTCGGTGACGGAGACGCGCAGGTAACGGATCGTCCGGCCGAACGGATCGGTCATCGGACGAAACAGCGTGTCGGAATGCGCCTGCGTGGATCCGTTCATTCAACCCGAGCCTTCAAGCCAAGCCTTCAAGCCGAGACCTTAACTCAAGACCTCAACTCAAGTCTTGAAATGTGTCCCTGTGTGCGGAGCCGAGCTCGGCTCCAGGCCCACAATCTATGCACGTTGGCGCGCCGTCACAATGCGTCCGTAAGGATGATCCGCAACATGCAACGCTGATCGCGCGCGATAGGTGAGACAGATCGCGCGATGCATGATCGCAATCGCCGATGTGTCTCCACGAAATACAAAAACCCGGCTTTGGGCCGGGCTCTTGTGCAGTGCAATCTCGATCAAACGCGCGCAGCGTTGCGCATCAGCGTGTGGGCGCGGCGGCCGGCGGCGGTGCCGCGCTCGGAGCAGGGAACGCCGCGTCCGGAGCGGCAGGAGCCGCAGCGGCAGCCGGCTTCGGCTTCTTCTTTTTCGGCCGCATCGCCTTATGCCCGCGCGGCGGCGGGCCGGCGGGCTGCAGCTCGGCGAACACCGGGCTCGGATCGAGCGTCGTGGTGGCCGGGCTGGTGAAGTCCCCCGGCGAGCGGGTGACCGTCACCGGTACCGTCGCCGGCTGGAACTTCGGCATGTTGAAGGTGACGGTGAAGTTGGCCTCCGGCGCCGGGATCGACACCGAGCAGGGCGTCTTGCAACCCGGTCCGATCGAGGTCACGGCGTCGGCGCCTTGCGGTGCCGAATCCAGCTGCACCTGCATCGGCGGCGGTGCCGACTTGAACGAATCCAATGAGAACGAAGAGCAGCCGGCCAGGCTCAGCCCGGCGGCCGCAATCACGATGATACGACGCATGATCCACACTCTTACTGCGGCAATCAGCCACAATCCCCGGGCCGACCATAGGAGCGTCGGAACAGAGGTGCAACAGGGGGAGGTCTGCTCGTTAAAGGATGGTTAACGAAAAATTCGCACGGAAAAATATTGCCAAGCAATATCAATGCGTTGCGGAAATCTTATGCGCCGCCGAGGCTGGCGACGGCGTCCGGCAGATCGCGCATATGGCTGATCAGCCGGTCCGGCTTCAGCTCGGTCATCGGGACGTCGGTGTAGCCGAAATCGACGCCGATCACCGGAACGCTGGCGCGCCGGGCGACCCCGACATCGGGACCGGCATCGCCGACCATGATGGCGCCGGGCAGCTTTCCGCCGGCGCGCGCGACGGTCTCGCGCAGGAACGCCGGATCGGGCTTGGCGACGCCGAATGTGTCCTGGCCGCAGATCGCGGCAAAGCGCGGCGTCAGGCCGAGCCGGTCGAGCAGCAGCTTCGATAGCCATTCCAGCTTGTTGGTGCAGACCGCGAACCGATGGCCCTTGGCCCCGAGCCGGTCGAGCGCGGCTTCGAGCCCGTCGAACGGGCGCGAGCCGTCGGCGATGTGCTCGGCGTAATAGTCGATGAAATCCTTGGTCAGGCGATCGAGGTCCGCGAGGCTGACCACGCGTCCGTCCACCTCGAGCCCGCGCTCGAGCAGCTTGCGCGCGCCGGCGCCGATCATGTTGCGGGCGGCCGACAGCGGCACCGGCCGCAGACCCTCGCGGTCGAGCACATAATTCAGCGCGCTGATCAGGTCAGGCGCGGTGTCGACCAGCGTGCCGTCGAGATCGAACACGATGATGGGGGGAGAGGAGGCGGACATCACGCTTTTGGCTATCGGGCCGCGCGCCGCGATGCAAGAGTAGATGTCGGCGCGTCATGAAATTGGGGGGCCGGGATGCGGGAACTCGCGGGAAAGGCCGCTTTTGTCACCGGAGGAGCCAGCGGAATCGGCCTCGCCATGGCAACCGCGTTCGTCCGCGAGGGCATGAAGGTGATGCTCGCCGACATCGAAACCGGCGCGCTGGACAAGGCCGTCGATGCGCTGCGGGCCGGCGGCGCGGACGTCCATGGCGTGGTCTGCGACGTCGCCGATCCCGCAAGCGTCGACCGTGCGGCAGAGGCATCGTTCCGCGCCTTCGGCAACGTCCATGTCGTCTGCAACAATGCCGGCGTCGCGGGTGGCGGCGGCATCGACCAGATCTCGGTCGACGACTGGCGCTGGGTGATCGACGGCAACTTGATGGGCGTCGTGCACGGCATCAGGAGCTTCCTGCCGCACATCCGCGCGCACGGCGAGGGCGGCCATATCGTCAACACCGCCTCGATGGCCGGCATGAATGCCGGGCTCGGCGTCAGCCCTTACTCGGCGACCAAATTCGCCGTCGTCAGCCTGTCCGAAGGGCTTTCGGCGCAACTGAAGCCGCTGGGGATCGGCGTCAGCGTGCTCTGTCCGAGCTATGTGCGGACCCGGATCGGCGAGAGCGAGCGCAATCGCCCGGCGCAGTACGGGCCGCCCCGCCAACTCGATCCTGGAAGCCCGATGGCCGCTGTCGTCGCCGAGATCGCGCGCCGCCTGGAAGCCGGTCTCGATCCGGCGTCGGTTGCCGCCCGCGTGCTGGCCGCGATTCACGACGACCAGCTCTATGTTTTCACCCATCCCGGGATGCGGGCCGAGGTCGAGGACCGTTTTGCGGCGATTTTGGCCGCGATGGATGCCGTTTCGGCCTAAAGACGGGCCCGGATGGCGCTATTCCTGCCCGTGAATCGAGGCTAGATATGCGCCCGCCGGGCCGCCCGATGGCGCGCCCGTAACGGACAACCGAGGGGCTATCGGCCGTGGACATGGACGCACTGAAACGCCAGGCGGCGGCGCGCGCGCTCGAAGAGGTGCGCGACGGCATGAAGCTCGGGCTCGGTACCGGGTCGACCGCCAAGCATTTCGTCGAGCTGCTCGGCGAGAAGGTCCGATCAGGCATGAAGGTGATCGGCGTGCCGACCTCGGAGGCGACCCGGGCGGACGCGATCCGCTGCGGCGTCCCGCTGACCACGCTGGACGAGGTCGATCATCTCGACCTCACCATCGACGGCGCCGACGAGATCGACCCCGCGCTCAATCTGATCAAGGGCGGCGGCGGCGCGCTGCTGCGCGAGAAGATCGTGGCGGCCGCCAGTGATCGCATGATCGTGATCGCCGACGACAGCAAATGGGTCGAGGTGCTCGGCCGCTTTCCGCTGCCGGTCGAGGTGATCCCGTTCGGGCTCGCCGCGACAGAGGCCGCGATGGCGCGGGCGTTCGCCGAGGCCGGCGTGTCCGGCCAAATGATCATCCGTAAGGGCAAGGACGGTCACGTTTTTGTCACCGATGGCGGCCACTGGATCGTCGATGCCCATCTCGGCCGGATCGGCGACCCGCCGCGTCTCGCCGGTTTGCTCAGCATGATCCCGGGCGTGGTTGAACATGGCCTGTTCATCGGGCTTGGCAGCGTCGCCGTTCTGGCCGGCGCACAGGGAATTCGGGTTGTTGAACGGCGCTAACGCCGCAAGCAAGGAGACTTGGAATGAAGCGTTTTTCGGGACTTTTGTCGGCAGTGGCCCTGGCGGCTGGCCTCGCGCTCGCGGCCGCACCGGCCATGGCGCAGCAGCAGCTGCCCCCCATGCCCAAGGTCAAGCAGTCGACCCCCGCGGCGATTGCGGCTGCCAAGGAAATCCTGACGATGAAGAACGTGGCGGTGATGTATTCCGGCGCCGTTCCGGGCATCATCGAGAAGACCAAGACCGGTCTGCTGCAGCAGTACTTGAACTACCAGAAGGATCTCGACGAGGTGGCGCTGGTCGTCGCCAAGCAGTTCGCGGGCGGCGAGAAGGAGATCGGCGAAGGCATGGCGCAGATCTACGCCGCCGAGTTCACCGAGCAGGAGCTTAAGGACCTCGTGACGTTCTACAAGACCCCGCTCGGTCAGAAGCTTTTGACCGCGGAGCCCACGGCAATCAACGGATCGCTGCAATATATGCAGCAGTGGGCGCAGCAGTTTGGCGTGATCGTCAACGGCCAGTTCAAGGCCGAGATGAAGAAGCGCGGCAAGGACATCTAAGAGTCTTGTCACCTCGCCCCGCTTGCGGGGAGAGGTCGACACGTAGTGCCGGGTGAGGGGGACTCTCCGCGAGTCGGATTCGTGGAGGCGGGCCCCCACCCCAACCCTCTCCCCGCAAGGGCGGGGCGAGGGAGAAGGAAGAAAGAGGGTTGCCATGGCCGAGTTTGACGTCGACCTGTTTGTCATCGGTGGTGGTTCGGGCGGCGTTCGTGCCGCCCGCATCGCCGCCAACTATGGCGCGAAGGTCATGGTCGCCGAAGAGTACCGGATGGGCGGCACCTGCGTGATCCGCGGCTGCGTGCCGAAGAAGCTGTTCGTGATCGGCAGCCATGTCCACCAGGAGATCGAGGACGCGGCCGGCTTCGGCTGGAGCATCGGCCAGGTCTCGTTCGACTGGGCGACGCTCGTCGCCAACAAGGACAAGGAGATTGCCCGGCTCGAGGGCGCCTACACCACCAATGTCGAGAAGTCGGGCGCCAGGATCGTCAAGACCCGCGCGGTGCTCGAGGATGCCCACACCATCAGGCTCGCCACCGGCGAGAAGGTGACGGCGAAATACATCCTGATCGCCACCGGCGGCGCGCCCAATCACGGGCCGGCGGTTCCCGGCATCGAGCACGTTATCTCCTCCAACGAGGCGTTTCACCTGAAGGAGCTGCCGAAGCGGATCGTGATCCAGGGCGGCGGCTACATCGCGCTGGAATTCGCCGGCATCTTTGCCGGCTACGGCTCCGACGTGTCAGTAGTCTACCGCGGCGACAACATCCTGCGCGGCTTCGACGAGGACGTGCGCAAGCATGTCCGCACCGAGATGGAGAAGCGCGGCATCACCATCATCACCGGCTGCACGGTGGCGAAGATCGACAAGCACGGCCGCGATTTCACCACCCATCTGTCCAACGGCTCGAGCATCGCCTCCGACCAGGTGATGTTCGCGATCGGCCGGCATCCCAATGTCAGGAGTCTCGGGCTCGAGGCCGCCGGCGTCGCCATCAATCCCGCCAATGGCGGCATCCAGGTCGACGGCTGGTCGAAGACCTCGGTCGACAACATCTACGCGGTCGGCGACGTCACCCACCGCACCAATCTGACGCCGGTCGCGATCCGCGAGGGCCATGCCTTCGCCGACACTGTGTTCGGCAAGCGCCCGGTGCAGGTCGACCACGCGACGATCCCGACCGCGGTGTTCTCGCAGCCGGAGGTCGGCACCGTCGGCCTCACCGAAGAAGAGGCGCGGGCGCAGTACAGCCACGTCGACATCTACAAGACCGATTTCCGCCCGATCAAGGCGACGATGTCCGGCCGCGACACCCGCGTGCTGATGAAGCTCGTGGTCGACGGTTCGAGCGACCGCGTGCTCGGCTGCCACATCGTCGGCGATGCCGCCGCGGAAACGATCCAGGCGATCGCGATCGCCGTGAAGATGAAGGCGACCAAGGCCGATTTCGACGCCACCGTCGCGCTGCACCCGACCGCGGCGGAGGAACTGGTGACGATGCGGACGCCAACCGCGCGCCACGTGCGTCAGGCCGCGGAGTAGGGCGCGCCACCGGGGTGTTCCTGCGTCCCGGAGGGAGAGCTTCCGATGTGGTTTCTGGCGCTCTTGCCGATCATGCTCGCGGCGCCGGATCTCGCATTTGCCGAGGACGCCGCATTCAAGGTCGGTGTCACCACGCGCGATTTCATTCCGGCCGAGCCTTACGACTGGCGCGGCGCCAGCGCGCATGTGCTCCGCGCCGTGATTTGGTATCCGGCTGCAGCTGATGCGCACGAGCAGCCGCAATGGATCGGGCCACGCCTCGTCCCGCTGGTCAGCACTGGACGCGCCGCGCCCGACGCGGCGCCGGCAGAGGGGCCACCACGTCCGCTCGTTCTGCTGTCGCATGGCTTCGGCGGCATCGCGACCGATCTCGCCTGGCTCGGCGCGGGGCTTGCGGCGCACGGCTTCATCGCCGTTGCGGTCAACCACCCCGGCAACAATCGATCCGAGGACAGGACGGTCGACGGTTATGCGCTGAAGTGGCTGCGCGCCGTCGACCTCAGCCGGGTGATTGACGCCATGCGCACCGACCGGACCTTCGGCGACCGGATCGACCCGGCGCGGATCGGCGCTCTCGGCCATTCGTACGGCGGCTACACCGTCATCGCCATCGCCGGCGGCATCACCGATCCGGAGCGGACCGAGGCTTTCTGCCGCTCGCCCGCCGCTGACGCGTTGTGCACGTCACAGTCTGGCGCGACGGAGTTGCGCCAGCAGAGCGCGATGCGCCTGACCACCGATCCCGATTTCCGGCAGCGCTACAGCCTTGGTGGCCAGTCCTATCGCGATGAGCGCGTTCGCGCCGTGTTCGCGATGGCGCCGGTGCCGGTGCCGGCCTTCACGCCGGAGAGCCTTGGCGCCATATCGATCCCGGTCGCGATCGTCGCGGGAAGCGCCGACGAGATCACGCCGCCGGCCTCGGGCGCCGAGGCGCTCGGCAAGGCTATTCCCCATGCGACGCTGAAGCTGTTTCCGCACGCGGGCCACTTTGTCTTCTTCGACACCTGTACCGCGGTAGGGCGTCTGGTGATCGGGGCGGTCTGCCGCGATCCCGATGGCGTCGACCGCGAGGCGGTCCATGCCGAGACGATCGGCCTTGCGCTCGATTTCTTCACCGCAAGCTTGCGCTGAGCAGCCGCGGTGGCCTGGTGCGGATCTGGCGATCGGGAGCCGGGGAACGAGCCTGCCTGAAAAGTCCAACGCCGCCCGCTTAAAATACATGCGAGCGGCGTTGTCTCTAGCCCCAGGAAGGTCATTGCAAAATCCTGATAACCTTAAGTCTGTAGAAGCGCGCAAAGGTTTCATACCTCAGAAGGGGTAGGTTGCTTCCGCAAGACCGGCGCACTGCCGACGGCCGCTGCTGGTGCCGGGGAATTAGGGCACCTTTGTTGACGTGCATATCCACTGGGGACTTTTCCCCTTGGGCCGCTCTTCGCGCGCGCTCAAATCAGATCGAGCTTCCGGCAAACGGCCTGTGCAGCGACGCTTGTGCACAGATGGCGCGCCATGGACAGCGCAGCGATCTCGCGCGCCTTGGAACCTTGCGCTATGCTGGCAGTTCCACTCCAAACAGTTTGATGTCTCAAATTGAGGGAGCCGCCCATGACAGGCCCAACCGAGCAGGAGATTCGGACCCGCGCCTACGAATTGTGGAAGGACGCCGGTGAACCGCCGGGCCAGATGGATCAGCTCTGGTACAAGGCCGAACGGGAACTGCTGGCGCGCAAGGCCGCCAACGGCGAAGCGCCCTGCGGAATGAACGGACACAACGGGCCGACGACGTATCCGGAGAAGTTGAGGGGCGTGCATTGAGTGTGTCGCGCGGCTGAGCTAACGAGCCCGGCAAGCTGGCCCGGACCCGGAGGCATCATGAGCGACGCGATCGACCTTTCGCAGAAACTATCGACATTCTCCGATCACTGGTCGCCGCGCACCGTCGCGCAATTCAACGCCTGCGACGTCATGGTGGTGAAGGTGCAGGGCGAGTTCGTCTGGCACAAGCACGACGACACCGACGACTTCTTCCTGGTGCTGAAAGGCGTGCTCGACATCGAGCTGCGCGATCGGACAGTGACGCTGCATCCCGGTCAGATGTACATCGTGCCGAAGGGCGTCGAGCATCGGCCCGTCGCGCGGGAAGAGGTGCATCTGTTGCTGATCGAGCCGACGGGCACGCCGAACACGGGCGATGCGGCGACGGCGGCGGCGCGGAAGGTGGTGTGAGGCGGTCGTCTAGAAGCAACTTGTCCCGAGCGCCCTAGTAGATGCAAGCTCCTTACGTTTTATGCGTTTGCGTCGTAAAGTTCATGCGCAAGCACGCGGACATCCCCGGTTGCAGAATCTCCTAGGTCCTTCAAATAATCTAAGAACTCTTGCGGATTGCTCAGCGAGAAGATGCGAGCCTTGAAGTTGAGTTCGTCTCGGAGACGCCCCTGTCTCAACAGGGAAGCGCACTGCTTATCTACGAACATTGCGTCTACGTAGGGGGCATAAGTCGATATTGCGGAGAAGTCATTCAAGATGCTGGCGTCCATTTCTGGACGCTGCCCAGAGGAGATTCGCCAGCCGAGCGCGGCGAACAGGTAAGCGAAGATTCTGTGTGCTGGCTGGTGCTGATTCCCGGGCCAATCCAAAAATCTAAGTACTTCGCTGAATGCGTCTTTCGCAGGTACACCATTGCGTGCGAACAGCTCAGTCAACTCCCTATATCGGCTGATCAATCCAAAGCGCATATCCAAAACGCTTGTCGGATCATTCGATGCAAATGCTGCCTGCGTCTTCGCTATCTGCTCCCTTAAGGCTTGCCTCATTGCTGAGCCGTAGCTCGATAGCTCGTGCTTTAACAGATCATCGAACGTCGGCCGGGCGCGCACCCAGCCATCAGCTAGCTGCTTGAGGCTTGCCTCGGCGATCGCTTTGTCTTGTCGGAGTCCCGGCGCGAACATCGAATAATTGGTGTTTACGCTGATGTGATAGACAGGCAGCCACGCGTTGCGTGTCCCCAATATGACTTGGTCGACGTCTGTGCTCATCGTCGGCCGCGTGTCGCCCTTCAGAAACGCCCTCGCGAACTCCCACTCTTGTCGCGCGGCAATGGCATCGGTCCTCTCGAAAGACGTTTCCCCGCTGAACATTTCGTGTGCGAGTCGCAGGTCTTCCGGGGAATGCCAGACAATCGTCTCATCTGAGTGAAGGTTCGACGCCGGAAATATTACCTGCTGCCTCAGGTAGGCTAGATTTCCGAGTGAGTAGCAATCCTGCCAGAATTGTTCATGAGGGGCACCGGGCCTCCGCTTTTTGGCTTTGGTCTTGTAGAGTTCGCTGACCGCAAACTGATCAAGATAAATGACACGCTTCTCAACGGCGGGGAGCACCTCGCTATGCGAGTATCTGCACTCACTACAACGTTTCGTCACGGAGTTGCGACCGACAGAAAGGGTGCCGAATGACTCTCCTTTGCAGCGAGGACATTTCCGAAACGGTGGAAGTTCAAACATGGTGCTTTCTTGTGACGCGTATCCTGGGCGACGGTCTCTTGGGGGCGTGAGGCAATCCGTCTCCGAATAACTTAACGCCGAGTGGTTCCGCAGCTATGCAAAACGGATTCCCAGCGATTCTGTATTGCCGTTGCATATATCCTAAAGCGTATCCTAAAGCGGGCGACAGGGTCCTGCGCCAAAGCACGAAATTCCCTAACCCAATCAACGCGATCACCTCTGTCCAGTCCTCGTGCGGAAAATATTCCGCTTGGCGTTTGACCCAACTCAGATGTTCAATTGGCCCGTCTCACCCGATCGAGGGGCGCTGCGCATCGTCAGGAGTGTTGCGGTGAGATGCGGTGGACGCCGGGCATGCGAGAGACGACATGCATGCGAGGCGGACGGCGAAATCGTGTGGTCCTGACGCCCTAGCGGCAGGTGTCCTCGTGCAAGACGCGTTGCGTCATGCACGGGCGGTGACAAGCAAGCCCAGTCTCGCCGGGGAGAGCACGTATAAGCCGTAACCCATCGCGCAGGGAAAGCCGGGATGTTTCCGGTGACACCTGTGGTCCGACCTCCGGTGCTTTTGTTGCACCGGACCCATGGGTGCGATCGGCACCCGGCTTTCCCTGCGCCCTCTGTTTCGAGAGAGCGCGAAACGAAGAGCAGAGCTCGGACGGATCGTGTCGCGAGAATGCGGAGCTGTGTCCCCACGCACATCTGTCATCGCCCGTGCATGCGGGCGATCCAGTACGCCGCGGCCTCTCGGTTCAGCAATGACTGCCTCTGGAATACTGGATCGCCCGGTCGAGCCGGGCGATGACACCGAGATGAGGTCCGCAATAGCGGTGTGTCGTATCGCGCGGGAGCCATCCTCATCGTCGTCCTGGCGAAGGCCAGGACCCATTACCCCAAATCTCAATTATTGCGCGACGCTGGGGCGGCGTTCCCGTTCACAATCGAATGCGGTGGTTATGGGTCCTGGCTTTCGCCAGGACGACGGATGGAGACGATCGCGCCTATCCCTCCGCCTCGAGCCACTCCGCGGCGCCGCGCCACAGGGCGTCGCGGTGTTCGCTGCGGAAGAAGCCGAAATGGCCGATCGCTTTCGCGCCGGCATCCGCGGGGCGGATCGAGATGATTTCCGGCGTGATCGACGTGAAGGCGGAGCACAGCAGCTCGACCGCCGGCCGCGTCGCCCAGGTGTCGTCCGTGACGACAAGCGCGCGGAGCTTGCCCTTGAACTTCGGAAAATTTTCGCGCGCTGCGAGCGCCGGATCATCGAGCAGATAGCGCTCGCGCATCACCCAGCCGCGCCATTGCTCGAACACGCCCCGCGGCAGGTCCATGCCGAGGCCGGCCCAGCCGGGCACATAGCCGAGCGTGCGCGCCAGCGGCAGGCCGATGCCGTTCATGAAGGCGACGACGCGGTAGCGCTCGGGCGAGGCCATCAGCTTCCAGGTGGCGGCCTGCGAGGCGACCAGCAGTGCGCGCGGAATTTCAGCGTTGTTGGCAAGGAGCCCTAGGTGGTGTGGACACTTATCGCATCCATAAGACGATGGCTGCGAGAGTGACGACGGCCAGGTAATTTCGGGCGGTCTTTTCGAAGCGGGTTGCAACGCGGCGGAACTGCTTGAGCTTTGAGAAGCAGCATTCGACGAGATGACGCTGGGCATAGAAATGCTTGTCGAGTGGATATTTGAGCGCGCGTGACGGGTTGTTGGGGATCACTGCGAGCGCGCCTTTGGCGGCGATAGCTTGGCGCAAGTGATCGGCGTCATAGGCCGTATCGGCCATGACGACCTCGGCGGATAAGCCTTCGATCAATGCGGCGGCTTGCGGTGCATCGCCCTTCTGACCTGCGGTGAGCTTGAACCGCACCGGACATCCCAAGCCTCGAACGGCCATGTGTATCTTGGTGCTCAGGCCGCCGCGCGAGCGGCCGATCGCTTGATCTTCCGCTTGATCTTCAGACCCCCCTTTTTGGCGCCGGCGGCGTGCTGATGCGCCCGAACAATGGTGGAATCGACGATCAGATATTCGAAGTCCGGATCATCGGACATCGCCTCGAAGATCCGCCACCAAACACCCTTGATGCTCCATCGACTGAAGCGCCGGAACACGCTGTTCCAGTCCCCAAACACCTCCGGAAGATCGCGCCAGGGAGACCCCGTACGCACGATCCACAGCACACCTTCCACGAACATCCGGTTGTCGCGCCCGGTGGAGCCCTTCTGATCGGGGCGCCCTATGATCAGCGGCGCTATCCGCTCCCACGCCGCGTCGCTCAATACCAAACGGTCCATCACACCCAAGGCGGCCTCCCCAAAAGCAGCCTTGAATCTGATTTGCTCCTAAAAGGGAACCCTTAGAGTCCACACCACCTAGCGCCTGGCCGCCGAAGGAGTGGCCGACATAGGCGAAGGGCAGATCGCGGTAGCGGTCGCGCATCCAGCTCACCGCGGCGGTGGTGTCGAGCGCGGCCCAGTCCGCCATCGTGGCCTTGAAGCCGGCCAGCGACTTCGGCTTGTTGAGGCCGGTTGCCGCCATTGGCCTCGAGTCGCCGGTGCCGCGGTAGTCGTAGGTCAAGACCGCCGCGCCGCGGCGGGCCAGATAGCCGGCAAAGCCGCGATAGACCTTGCGGGGCACGGCGGTCGCCGAGTTGATCAGGACGGCGTGGCGCTTCCTGCCGCGCGGCAGGAACAGCGTCGCGGCGAGCGGATAGCCGTCCGCGGCCGGCACGACGATGTCGTCGCTAAAAACGTCGTCCAGCGCTGTGGCGGCTGCGGCAATTTCCCTGGCATTCATGGTATGGTCCAGCAAATGCGAATTCGTATTTTCCTGCAAGAGTTTGACGGGATTGCAGGAATCCTTCTAGCGGCGGGGCGGGCGGCTGTGTATAAGCCCACCTTTCCCGTCGATTAAGTCGCGGTTTTTGCTCAGGAGTTGACCTCATGTCCGAGCGGTGGACACCCGATAGCTGGCGCGCCAAGAAGGTGCTGCAGGTGCCCGATTATCCCGATGCCAAGGCATTGGCCGATGTCGAGGCCCAGCTTGCGACCTTTCCGCCGCTGGTGTTCGCGGGCGAGGCGCGCAACCTGAAGAAGGCGCTGGGGCGGGTCTCTGCCGGCGAGGCCTTTCTGCTGCAGGGCGGCGACTGCGCCGAGAGCTTTGCCGAGCACGGCGCCAACAACATCCGCGACTTCTTCCGCGTGCTGCTGCAGATGGCCGTGGTCATGACCTATGCCGGCGCGCTGCCGGTGGTGAAGGTCGGCCGCATCGCAGGCCAGTTTGCAAAACCGCGCTCGTCGCCGACCGAGAAGCAGGGCGATGTCGAGCTGCCGAGCTATCGCGGCGACATCGTCAACGACATCGCCTTCACGCCGGAAGCGCGGATTCCCGATCCGCAGCGCCAGCTGATGGCCTATCGCCAGTCCGCGGCGACGCTGAACCTGCTGCGCGCCTTCGCGACCGGCGGCTTCGCCAATCTCGGCAGCGTGCATCAATGGATGCTCGGCTTCCTGAAGGATTCGCCGCAGTCCCGCCGCTACAAGGAGCTGGCCGACCGCATCTCGGACGCGCTGAATTTCATGCGCGCCTGCGGCCTCGACCTCGAGAGCCATCCGGAGCTGCGCGCCACCGATTTCTACACCAGCCACGAGGCGCTGCTGCTCGGCTACGAGCAGGCGATGACGCGGGTCGATTCCACCACCGGCGACTGGTACGCGACCTCCGGCCACATGATCTGGATCGGCGACCGCACCCGGCAGCTCGATCACGGCCATGTCGAATATTTCCGCGGTATCAAGAACCCGATCGGCCTGAAATGCGGTCCGTCGCTGAAGCCGGACGAGTTGCTGAAGCTGATCGACGTGCTGAACCCCGACAACGAGCCGGGACGCCTGACGCTGATCAACCGCTTCGGCGCCGACAAGGTCGGCGACCATCTGCCGGGCCTGATCCGCGCCGTGCAGCGGGAAGGCCGCAAGGTGGTGTGGTCGTGCGATCCGATGCACGGCAACACCATCACCTCGACCTCCGGCTACAAGACGCGGCCGTTCGACCGCGTGCTGTCGGAGGTGAAGGCGTTCTTCCAGATCCACGCCGCCGAGGGCACTCATGCCGGCGGCGTGCATCTGGAGATGACCGGGCAGGACGTCACCGAATGCATCGGCGGCGCCCGCGCCATCACCGATGAGGATCTCAACGACCGCTACCACACGGTCTGCGATCCCCGCCTCAACGCCGAACAGTCGATCGACATGGCCTTCCTGATCGCCGAGCTGCTGAAGCAGGAGCGCGCCGGCAAGGTCAAACCGATACCGGCGGCCGCTGGGTTGTGATTTGGGGGCCGTGACTTGAGGGCAGTGACTTGCTGAGGTTCTGGCGAGCCACCATCAACTCGCGCAACGGGCTGGCCTTCGCCATTCGCTCGGAGCAGGCGATTCGCGAGGAGGTGGTGGCACTGGTGCTGTCGGTGCCGCTGGCCTGGCTGGTCGGCGCCACCGTGATGCGGCGGGTCGAGCTGATCGCGACCGTGGTGCTGGTGCTCGTGATCGAGCTGCTCAACACCGCGATCGAGAAGCTCGCCGACCGCCTGACCATGGATCACGATCCGCAGATCGGACGGGTCAAGGACATGGGCTCCGCTGCCGTCGGCGTCGCGCTTGTGATGGCCGGGCTGTTCTGGCTGTTCGCCCTCGCTGAGCGGATGGGTGCGTTCTGAGCATGATCCGGAAAAGTGGGAACCGGTTTTCCGATCAGATCATGCTCAAGGAGCAGGAGTCGTGAGCGCCAACAAAGCGATCAAGCTTGCGGTGATCGGACGTGGTCTGATCGGGTCGGCGGCCGCGCGACACCTGAGCAAGATGGGCCATGAGGTCACGCTGATCGGGCCCGATGAGCCGGCAGATTTCTCGCAGCACAGCGGCGTTTTCGGCAGCCACTACGATGAGGGCCGCATCACGCGCGTGTACGATCCGCAGCCGTTCTGGCGGCAGATGAACCGCGCGGCGATCGCGCGCTATGGCGAGATCGCAGCGGAAAGCGGTGTCGAGTTCTACCGCGAAGCCGGTGCGCTTCACATCGGCGATCGCGAGACCACCGATGTCGCATCGGTCGGCAAGGTCTGCGCCGAGGAGAGGATCGCGTGTGAAGCCTATCAGGATGCGGCGCTCGCGGAGCGGTTTCCGTTCCTGAAATCGACGGCAGGAATGCTGGGCTATTTCGAGCCGCGCAATGCCGGATACATCTCACCGCGCCGCCTGGTCCGGGCGCAGACCATCGCGGCGGAGCGCGCAGGCGCCCGGATCATCGACGAACCAGCGCTCGGGATTTCGGAAAGCGGCTCCGGTGTGACGATCCGGACGCGATCGGGCAGTGTGGAGGCCGAGCGTGTGCTGGTTGCGGCCGGTGGGCACACCCAATCGCTGCTCGGCCGATCGCTGGGCTTTACCGTCTATGCGCGGACTGCGGCGCTGTTTCGGCTCGGTGCGGCGGAGGTGCAACGCCTGGCCGGCATGCCGTCGATGCGCTGTCTCGGGCCCAAGGGCGACAATCCCTACATCCTGCCGCCAATCCTCTATCCGGATGGCCAGACCTGGCTGAAGCTCGGCGGCGATCCGGTCGATCGTGCGCTCGAGAGCGAGGCTGAAATCAAGGACTGGTTCCGGTCGGGCGGATCGGTTGACGTCGCTGACCGGCTGCAAAGCCAGATCCTTGACCGCATTCGCGACCTCAAATTCGAGGAACGCCGCGTCGTGCCCTGCATGACTACGTTCGGCGACACCGGCTTGCCCAGCATCGGACCGCTTTCCGAGCGGGTCACGGTCGCATTCGGCTGCTATGGCAAGAGCGCGAAATGTTCGGACGAATTGGGTCGGCTGGGTGGCATGGCGCTGCTCGGCGAGGTGAGGGCAGAACTTGCACCCTGACCGGCGCCTCAGATCCCAGTGCGATTTCTGCAATCGCACCATGATCGGACGACCATTGCAGTTTGCCGTTGTGCGGGACAACATAAAGCTATGAGCGAACAACAGATCAAGATCACCCTGGCGCAACTCAATCCGACGGTCGGTGACGTCACCGGCAACGCCGCGAAAGCGCGTGCCGCGCGCGAGAAAGCGAAGGCCGATGGCGCCGACCTCATGGTGCTGTCGGAGCTGTTCGTCGCCGGCTATCCGCCGGAGGATCTGGTGCTCAAGCCGGCGTTCCAGTCAGCCTGCCGCGCCGCGATCGAGGAACTGGCGCGCGAGACCAAGGATGGCGGCCCGGCGATGCTGATCGGCACGCCCTGGGTCGAGGACGGCAAGCTCTACAACGCCTGCGCGCTGCTCGACGGCGGACGTATCGCCGCGCTGCGCTTCAAGGCCAACCTGCCGAATTACGGCGTGTTCGACGAGAAGCGGCTGTTCGCGCGCGGCCCGGCATCGGGCCCGGTGACGGTGCGCGGCGTGCGCATCGGCGTGCCGATCTGCGAGGACATCTGGCTGGAGGAATCCGAAGACTACGAGAACGTCGTCGAGTGCCTGGCCGAGACCGGCGCCGAAATCCTGATCGTGCCGAACGGCTCGCCCTATGCTCGCGACAAGACCGATCTCCGCCTGTCGATCGTGGTGGCGCGCGTCACCGAGAGCGGGCTGCCGCTGATCTATCTCAATGAGATGGGCGGCCAGGACGAGCTGATCTTCGACGGCGCCTCGTTTGCGCTCAATGCCGACCTCACCGTGGCGGCGCAGCTTCCGGCGTTCGAGGAGAACATCACGACGCTGACCTGGCGCAAGACCGCGGACGGCTGGCGCTGCAACGGGCCGATCACGCCGCAGCTCGAGGGCGACAAGGCCGACTACGCGGCCTGTGTGCTGGGCTTGCGCGACTACGTCCGCAAGAACGGTTTTCCCGGCGTGCTGCTCGGCGTCTCCGGCGGCATCGACTCGGCGCTGTGTGCGGCGATCGCGGTCGATGCGCTCGGCGCCGACAAGGTGCGTGGCGTCATGCTGCCGTTCCGCTACACCGCGCAGGTCTCGCTCGACGATGCCGCCAAGCTCGCCGCCGCACTCGGCATCCGCTACGAGATCCTGCCGATTGCCGACGCCGTCAACGGCTTCGAGACGATCCTGGCGCCGGTGTTCAAAGGGCTGGAGCGCGACATCACCGAGGAAAACTTGCAGGCGCGCGCCCGCGGCACGCTGTTGATGGCGATCTCCAACAAGACCGGCGCCATGGTGGTGACGACCGGCAACAAGTCGGAAATGTCGGTCGGTTACGCCACGCTGTACGGCGACATGAATGGCGGCTTCAATCCGATCAAGGACATCTACAAGACCGAGGTGTTCCGCCTCTCGAGCCTGCGCAATGAATGGAAGCCGGACGGCGCGCTCGGGCCAATGGGCGAGGTGATCCCGGTCAACATCATCATCCGGCCGCCGACGGCCGAATTGCGCGAGAACCAGACCGACCAGGATTCGCTGCCGCCCTATGAGGTGCTGGATGCGATCCTCGAGCGGCTGGTGGAGCGCGAGGAGCCGCTGGCGACCATCATCGAGGCCGGTTTCGACCGCGATGTGGTGACGCGTGTCGATCGCCTGCTCAACATCGCCGAATACAAGCGGCGGCAGGCCGCGCCCGGAGTGAAGGTGACGCGGAAGAATTTCGGCCGCGACCGCCGCTATCCCATCACCAACCGCTTCCGCGATTTCGGCAAGGCGCTGCCGGCGCCGGACGAGACGCTGGTGACGCGCGGCTCGCGCGCGTCGGCGGAAGCGTTCGAGGGGTGAGCCTTACTGCTTCTTCGGGATGAAGGTCGGGCCGACCGTGCGGATCTGGCCGTCGCTTGCGGGCGCGGCAGGTGCTGCCGTTGCATCAGCGGCGGCGGCGGGCTGCTGCGGTTGAGCCGCCGCGGCTGCGGGCGCGCCCTTCTTGCCGGCGGCGGCCTTGGTCTGCGCGCGCTGCTGCATCTTCCGCGCGCTCTCCTCGGTGACGATGATGTCGCCCTGCTGCGCGGCGGACGCCTGGTCGTCGACCGCCTTCAGCGCCTCCGCCCAACTCTGGCCGGCCGCCTTGCAGGAGCAGGACGGATTGAACTCGGTGCGGTACTTGAAGGCGTTCGGCAGCGACGAGTAGGACTGGCCGTTGATCGAGACCGCCTGGTTGATGTCTTCGCCGGGATTGCGGTAGGCGAACAGGCTGGCTTCCGCGGCCGGGCACTGCGCCTTGCAGATCTGCTCGTCGGCGGCAAAGCGCGCCTGCGAGGTCGCGAACGAGATCGGGAAATAGGCGCCGTCGCAGGTTCGGACGCAGACGGTGCGGAAGGTACCGGACTGTCCGCCATATTGCGCGTCGGGCGGGGGCAGCGGATTGTTGGGATTGCCACCGCCGCCGCCACCGCCGAACAGGTTCTCGATGAAATTGCCGGGGCCGCGCGCGGCGGCCGCGTATTGCGGGCCGCAATTGTTCTGCGCCAGTGCGGTCAACACCGAGCGGCGCTGGTTCTCGCGATCGGCGCCGCCAAGCCCGCCGGTGCGCAGCCGCTCGAGATTTCCGGTCATCTGGTCGAGATTGGCGCGCATCTGCTGGATCTGGTTGTTGACCGGTCCGCACTGCGCCGAGTTGTTATTGAAGAGCGACAAGAATCCGGAGCTGTCGCAGCCCATCCGCCGGGCCTGCGCCGTCACGCGATCCAGCTCGCCCTGCTGCCGGGTTGCCGCATCCTGATAGCGGCGGATCTGCTCGTCCTTGGCCGGATCGCCGCCGCCGCGATCGATCGCCGCCAGCTGGCCTTCGAGCCGGGCGCACATCGGATTGGCCTGCGCGCCCTGGGGGGCCGGGCCGGGCGGGCCCGGAGGCACCTGCGCCAGGGCATCCGTGGCGGGCAGGGCGATGCCGGCCAACACGGCGCAAGCCAAGAACCAGCGGGAGAAGCGAGAACGGGAGCTATGGGGCATATCCGGCCATTAAAACGACGCCGCGCGGCGATCAACGCCAAAGCGCGCAGGCAAGGCCGCTGCAATAGCCGTTTCTCGGGGCAGCGTCACGTCGTTTCCGGGGCGCCGGTGTGGCAATAACCCCCGTTTGTCCAGCGGCTTGGCTCAGCGCTGGCAGGTGATGGCGACGTATTCGCCGCAGCTATTGCCGGTGCAGGTCTCGTTTGCGGCGTGCGGAACCGCGCCGGTGATCTCGTCGGGATCGACGCGGCGGTAACTGGTGGCCTGCGCAAAATCGCGTGACCGGCAATAGGCGCGGGCGGCGGATGCACCGCAGCGGTCGCCGTGGGCGAGGCACTGGTCGATGCCGTAGCCGTCGGCCTGGTTGGCGACGATGAAAACGCGGCTGTCGGCCAAGGCGGCCGAGGAGACAAGGACGAACGTAGAGGCAATCAATGCTGAAATGGGCCGCATGGTGCACCAGTGAAAATGGCGGGAATCCGCAGGCCCCTCCCGTACGCCCAATTCCTTAATAATGATTAACCATGAGGGCGTTGGCGTGATTTCGGTTCGACGCGAGCTGCATAACGCCCGAAAACAGCCCCTTGACGCGATAAGGGGGCCGTGAGACACGATGGAACCATGAACGGCCACCTCGCCATCTGCAGCATTTGCCGCGAGATTATGAGCTAGCGATTCGCTGGCTGAGGCCGTCTTTTCTCAATCACCCTGAGATCACTGGACGCCCGGCCGCAAGGGATGGGTACCCATGGATTTGCGCCTCTACGATACGCTGACCCGGGAGAAGCGGCCCTTCGTGCCGCTCGATGCCGATAACGTCCGCATGTACGCCTGCGGACCGACGGTCTACGACTTCGCCCATATCGGCAACGGCCGGGCCGCTATTGTCTTCGACGTGCTGTTCCGCGCGCTGCGCCATCGCTATGGCGCCGATCATGTCACCTATGTCCGCAACATCACGGACGTCGACGACAAGATCAACGTTCGCGCTGCGCGGGACTATCCCGGCGTGCCGCTGAACGAGGCGATCCGCAAGGTCACCGAGCAGACCTATCAGCAGTACCAGGACGACGTCACGGCGCTCGGCTGCTTGCCGCCGACCGTGCAGCCGCGCGCCACCGAGCACATCCCGGAGATGCGCGCGATCATCGAGAAGCTGGTCGCCGGCGGCTTTGCCTATGTCGCCGAGGATCACGTGCTGTTCTCGCCGCAGGCGATGAACGCGGCTAACTCCACACTGCCGCGCTACGGCGCGCTGTCGAAGCGCTCGCTCGACGAGATGATCGCGGGCGCGCGCGTCGATGTCGCGCCCTACAAGCGCGACAACACCGACTTCGTGCTGTGGAAGCCGTCGAAGCCGGGCGAGCCGTCCTGGCCGTCACCGGCAGGCATCAAGGTCGAGGGCCGGCCCGGCTGGCACATCGAGTGCTCGGCGATGGCCTGGAAGCATCTCGGCGAAAAGTTCGACATCCATGGCGGCGGCATCGACCTGGTGTTCCCGCACCATGAGAACGAGCTCGCGCAGACTTGCTGCGCGTTCCACACCGACCGCATGGCCAATGTCTGGATGCACAACGGCTTCCTGCAGATCGAAAGCGAGAAGATGTCGAAGTCGCTCGGCAACTTCTTCACGATCCGCGATCTGCTGGCCGATTGGCCGGGCGAGGTGCTGCGGCTCAGCATGCTGAGAACGCATTACCGCTCGCCGCTGGACTGGACGCTGAAGAGCGCGGAAGAAGCCGCAAGGACGCTCGACGACTGGTATGCGGTCGCGGCCGACGCCGAGTCCGGCGCGCCGTCGCCGGCGCTGGTCGAGGCGCTCTACGACGATCTCAACACGGCGCAGGCCATGGCCGTGCTGCACAGCTTGCGCAATGCTGCCGCGAGCAATGAAGCGAGCCGCAAGGAATTTGCCGGCTCGCTGCGGCTGCTTGGCTTCCTCTCCGAGAGCGCGGCGTCGTGGAAGGGCCGCAAGGAGCAGGCCAGCGGCGTCAATGCTGCCGCGGTCGAGGCGCTGATCGCCGAGCGCACCGCGGCGCGTGCGCGCAAGGATTTCAAGGAGTCCGATCGGATCCGCGATCAGCTCGCGGCGATGGGCGTTGCGATCAAGGATGGCAAGGATGCCGAAGGAAAGCCGATCACGACCTGGGAGGTTGCGCGATGAGCCGATCCGCACCCGCGTTGCGCCCGTATCTGCCCGACGATGCGCCGCTGCTGGCGGCGATCTTCGCGGCGTCGATCATGGACCTGACCGGTGACGATTACAGCGAGGCGCAGCAGGAAGCCTGGGCGATGGCCGCCGACGATGAGGAGGCCTTCGGCAAGAAGCTCGCCGGGCAGCTGACCCTGGTCGCGACATTGCAGGGCGCGCCGGTCGGTTTCGCCTCGCTGAAGGGGGCGGACCATATCGACATGCTCTATGTGCATCCGAGCGCGGTCGGGCAGGGTGCAGGCAGCGCGCTGTGCGATGCACTGGAGAAGATCGCGAGCGCCCGCGGCACCAAGGCCCTGAAGGTCGATGCCAGCGACACCGCGCTCGAATTCTTCCGCAAGCGCGGCTACGTCGCGCAGCAGCGCAATACGGTCACCATCAACGACGAATGGCTCGCCAACACCACGATGCAGAAGACCCTCGACGGTGTTGCTATGCCCGGAGGCCACGCATGAGCCGCGAGCGCCTCTATCTATTCGATACCACGCTGCGCGACGGTGCGCAGACGAACGGCGTCGACTTCACGCTGCAGGACAAGCAGGTGATCGCGGGGATGCTCGACGCGCTCGGCATCGACTATGTCGAAGGCGGCTATCCCGGCGCCAATCCGACCGACACCGAGTTCTTCAGCAGGAAGCCTGCCTTCGATCACGCGCGCTTCACCGCGTTCGGCATGACGCGGCGGCCGGGTCGCTCGGCGTCGAACGATCCCGGGCTCGCCGGCATCCTCGAGGCCAAGGCCGATGCGATCTGCTTCGTCGCCAAATCCTCCGCCTATCAGGTCCGGGTCGCACTTGAGACCACCAACGAGGAGAACCTCGCCTCGATCCGCGACAGCGTCGCGGCCGCCAAGGCGCTCGGCCGCGAGGTGATGGTCGACTGCGAGCATTTCTTCGACGGCTACAAGGAGAACCGCGACTATGCGCTCGCCTGCGCGACGGCGGCCTATGAGGCTGGTGCGCGCTGGGTGGTGCTGTGCGACACCAATGGCGGCACCATGCCGCATGAGATCGAGACCATGGTCGCTGACGTCGTCAAGCAGGTGCCCGGCGCCCATGTCGGCATTCATGCCCACAACGACACCGAGCAGGCGGTGGCGAATTCGCTCGCCGCGGTGCGGGCCGGCGCACGGCAGATTCAGGGCACGCTCAACGGCCTCGGTGAGCGCTGCGGCAACGCCAATCTCTGCTCGCTGATCCCGACCCTGAAGCTGAAGCAGGAGTTTGCCGACAAGTTCGAGATCGGCGTCACCACGGAGAAGATGGCGACGCTGATGAAGGTGTCGCGCACGCTTGACGACATGCTGAACCGCGCGCCGAACCGCCATGCAGCCTACGTCGGCGAGAGCGCTTTCGTCACCAAGACCGGCATCCACGCCTCCGCTGTCATGAAGGATCCGCAGACCTATGAGCACGTGCTGCCGGATGCCGTCGGCAACCACCGCAAGGTGCTGGTCTCGGACCAGGCCGGCCGCTCCAATGTGATGGCCGAGCTCGACCGCGCCGGCATCGTCTACGACAAGGGTGATCCGCGGCTGACGCGCCTGGTCGAGGAGCTGAAAGAGCGCGAAGCCGCGGGATTTGCCTATGAATCGGCGAACGCCTCGTTCGACCTGCTGGCGCGCCGCACGCTCGGCAAGGTGCCGGAATATTTCAAGGTCGAGCAGTTCGACGTCAATGTCGAGCAACGCTACAACGCCAACGGCCAGCGCGTCACGGTGGCGCTCGCGGTGGTGAAGGTCGATGTCGACGGCGAACGGTTGATCTCGGCCGCCGAGGGCAACGGTCCGGTGAACGCGCTCGACGTGGCGCTGCGCAAGGATCTCGGCAAGTACCAGAAATACATCGACGGCCTGAAGCTGATCGACTACCGCGTGCGTATCCTCAATGGCGGCACCGAGGCGGTCACGCGCGTGCTGATCGAAAGTGAGGACGAGACCGGCGAGAGCTGGACCACGGTCGGCGTCTCGCCCAATATCATCGACGCCTCGTTCCAGGCGCTGATGGATTCGGTGTTCTACAAGCTGGTGAAGTCGGGCGCGCAGGCTTGAAGAAGAAGTAGCCTGGATGAGCGAAGCGATATCCGGGGCCATGTGAATTTTCCCCGGATGTCGCTTCGCTCATCCGGGCTACAGATTTCAGAGGAGGGCGCTTTCATGATCGACCACGTCTCCGTCGGCGTCCGCGATCTCGAGCGCGCCGCGCGGTTCTATGAGCCGACGCTGTCCACGCTCGGTCTGAGCCGTCTCGTCACGCGGCCGGCCACGATCGGCTTCGGCAAGGCCTATCCCGAATTCTGGATCAATCTGCGCGCCGCGATGACGCAGGTCGCGCATGAGAGCGGAACCCATATCTGCCTGCGCGCGAAAACCACCGCCGAGGTCGATGCCTTCCACGCCGCTGCGCTGGCCTCCGGTGGTGCATCCGATGGTGCGCCGGGCCTGCGCCCGCACGACCGCGTGCGCTACTACGCCGCCTTCATCCTCGACCCCGACGGCAACCGCATCGAGGCCGTGACGTTTCCAAGCGAGTAGGGCCTCGATACAGGGTGAAGCTGCTGAACCCGTCATCCCCGCGCAACGGCTTCGCCGTTGTCGCTGGAGGTGCGAGCGAAGCGAGCCTCGAAGGATGGACGGCCACCAGCCGGGCCGTGCATGCTTCGAGACGCGCGTTCCGCGCTCCTCAGCATGACGGTGATGGAGCTGAAAGCGTGGTGAACGCTTACAGCCGCCGCGCCACTTCGGGCGCGAGCTCCTTCGCGGCCGCCGGCTTGCCGGCCACGGCGGAACGCAGCCGCGGCAGGATGTCGTCGACGCGGTCGGCCATCAGCACGTTGATCGGCAGCGTCGCGCGGATGAACTCGGTCGTGCGCATGTGGCTCAGCAGCGAGAGCAGGGGTTCCCAGAAACCATCAATATTGGCGAGCAGGATCGGCTTGGAGTGACGGCCGAGCTGCTGCCAGGTCAGCTGCTCGACCAACTCCTCCAGCGTGCCGATGCCGCCGGGCAGCGCGACGAACGCGTCCGAGCGCTCGAACATCAGCCGCTTGCGCTCATGCATGTCGGGGGTGACGATCATCTCCTGAACCGAGGTCAGCGCATTCTCGCGCGCCCGCAGGAATTCCGGAATGATGCCGGTGACGGAGCCGCCGTGATCGAGGGTGGATTTGGCGACCGCGCCCATCAGGCCGATCGAGCCGCCGCCGTAGACCAGGCGCACGTTGTTTTCGGCAAAGGCCTTGCCGAGCGCGACGGCAGCTTCAACGAAACGGGGATTGTTACCGGGGCCGGAGCCGCAATAAACACAGACAGTCTTGATTTGGTTCATACGATCCTTGTGGCACTGCAGCGTAAACAGGGTCAAGACTCGCATATGGGCATTGAGGGCCAAAATATCCCGTAAATTCCCGCGAATCGCGAACAATTTTCGCCATAAGCCTGTACGCCACGTTGAAACGATCTATATGACGGGCACAATGGCAAATCGTGGAAAAGATGTGGCCGCGGACCGCCGCGCCATGACGGCAAGAGCGGGCTCCTGATGGTGCCGCCGCAACAGACTGTGACCGCGGCCGATCAGCCCACGGCCACGACGCCCGCCGCCGAGAGGGGAACGCTGCTCGGCACTCTCGTTCATCTCTGGCCCTACATCTGGCCCGGCGATCGCGCCGATTTGAAGATGCGCGTGATCTGGTCGGTGGTGCTGCTGCTGTTCGCCAAGCTCGCGACGCTGTCGGTGCCGTTCACCTTCAAATGGGCGATCGATGCGCTGAACGGCACCGGATCGGCGCCGGTCGCCACCTCGAACTGGATGGTCTGGCTGATCGCCTCGCCGGTGCTGATGACGATCAGCTACGGCGCGGTGCGCATCATCATGGCGGTGCTGACGCAGTGGCGCGACGGCATCTTCGCCCGCGTCGCGATGCACGCGGTGCGGCGGCTCGCCTACATCACCTTCGTGCACATGCACGAGCTGTCGCTGCGCTTCCATCTCGAGCGCAAGACCGGCGGCTTGACCCGCGTGCTGGAGCGCGGCCGCTCCGGCATCGAGACCATCGTGCGGATGGTGATCCTGCAGCTGATCCCGACCATCGTCGAGGTCACGCTGCTGGCGGGGGTGCTGCTCTGGCAATTCGACTGGCGCTACGTGCTCGCGGTGCTGATCACGGTCGTCGTGTTCATGTACTACACCTACATTGCGACCGAGTGGCGGATCGAGATCCGCCGCAAGATGAACGATTCCGACACCGAGGCTAACACCAAGGCGATCGACTCGCTGCTCAACTACGAGACGGTGAAATATTTCGGCGCCGAGGAGCGTGAGGCGCGGCGCTACGACCGCTCGATGGAGCGTTACGAGCAGGCCAGCGTGAAGACCTATACCTCGCTCGCGGTGCTCAACACCGGACAGGCGATCATCTTCACCGCGGGGCTGACCGCGACCATGTTGATGTGCGCGTTCGGCATCCGCAACGGCACCCACACCGTCGGCGATTTCGTGCTGATCAACTCGATGATGATCCAGCTGTACCAGCCGCTGAATTTCATGGGCATGGTCTATCGCGAGATCAAGCAGGCGATCATCGACATCGAGAAGATGTTCGACGTGCTGGCGCGCGATCCCGAGGTGAGGGACGTGCCGGGCGCCAAGCCGCTCGTGGTGTCCACAGGCAGCGTGCGCTTCGAGGACGTCCGCTTCGCCTACGAGCCCGACCGGCAGATCCTGAAAGGTCTGAGCTTCGAGGTGCCAGCCGGCAAGACGGTCGCGATCGTCGGCCCCTCCGGCGCCGGCAAGTCGACGATCTCGCGGCTCTTGTTCCGGCTCTACGATGTCTCGAGCGGCCGCATCCTGATCGACGGCCAGGACATCAAGAATGTGACGCAGACCTCGCTGCGGTCGGCGATCGGCATGGTGCCGCAGGACACCGTGCTGTTCAACGACACCATTCGCTACAACATCCGCTATGGCCGCTGGGATGCCGGCGACGATGAGGTGGAGGAGGCGGCGCGGCTGGCGCAGATCGACGGTTTCATCCGGATGTCGCCGCAGGGCTACGAGACCCAGGTGGGCGAGCGCGGCCTGAAACTCTCGGGCGGCGAGAAGCAGCGCGTCGCGATCGCGCGCACGGTGCTGAAGGCGCCGCCGATCCTGGTGCTCGACGAGGCGACCTCGGCGCTCGACAGCCACACCGAGCACGAGATCCAGGGGGCGCTCGAGCGGGTGTCGCGCAACCGCACCTCGCTGGTGATCGCGCACCGGCTGTCGACCATCGTTGGCGCCGACGAGATCATCGTGCTGGACCAGGGCCGGATCGCCGAGCGCGGCACCCACGCGCGGCTTTTGGCCTCGGGCGGCCTCTATGCCAGCATGTGGAACCGGCAGCGCGAGGCCGAGGAGGCCCGCGAACGGCTCGCCCAGGTCGATGACGACGGCGGCGCGCCGAATCGCCTGCCGCCCGTGGCCACCGATTCGTCTGATGATTCCACCCCTGACGCGGGTGAGAAACCCTTGCCGACCGCCGCGGAATAGTCGATTTAGGGCCTCTCCCGCCAAACGGGGCGGGGAAACGCAAGCGAGCTCTGATGTCGATCGCCAATTCCATCCGCGCGCAGATCCCGCCGATCCACCCCGAGGGCTATCCGTTCATCGGCGGTTTCGCCCTGGCGAGCCTGATCCTGTTCTGGATCTGGACGCCGCTGGGCTGGATCGGAACACTGCTCACGGTCTGGTGCGCGCTGTTCTTCCGCGATCCCGTCCGCGTGACGCCGCTGCGCGACGGCATCGTGGTGTCGCCGGCCGATGGCCGCGTCTCCATGGTGGTGCAGGCGCTGCCGCCGGCCGAGCTGGGTCTCGGCGACAAGCCGCTGCCGCGGGTCTCGGTGTTCATGAGCGTGTTCAACTGCCATGTGAACCGCAGCCCGGTGGCCGGGCGCATCGACCGCATCGCCTACCGGCCCGGCGCCTTCATCAACGCCGAGCTCGACAAGGCGAGCGAGGACAATGAGCGCAATTCGCTGGTGATCTCGGGCGCCAATGGCCGCATCGGCGTGGTCCAGATCGCCGGTCTCGTGGCGCGCCGCATCGTCTGCTTCGTCAAGGAAGGCCAGTCGATCGGCGCCGGCGAGCGCTTCGGCCTGATCCGCTTCGGCTCGCGGCTTGATGTCTACCTGCCCGAGGGCACCAAGGCGCTGGTCTCCGAGGGGCAGACCGCGGTTGCCGGCGAGACGATTCTGGCGGATTTCCGCAACGCCGACCCGGGCCGCACCTACCGCGCCGATTAACTCTGTTTCGCGAGCCTGGAGCTCCCGTTCCGCTCGGAATCGGAACGGGAGCTCTGGTTTGCTATTTTGACGCGTTTTCTTAACGCGAGCCGGTATCCGCTTCGCTGGAAACGCTTAGCCCGCCGGTTCCCGCCGCGATGGCGGAGCCGGGCCATGCTTGCTATATTGCAAGACCATGATGCCCTTTGATCCCAACTCCACCGAGTCTCGCCGCCGCCGGTTCCGCCCGATCCCGGTGCGGATGCTGGTGCCCAACATGATCACGCTGCTGGCGATCTGCGCCGGCCTCACCGCGATCCGGCTGTCGACGGAAGGGCGGATGGAGCTTGCGGTCGCCGCCATCGTGTTCGCCGCGATCCTCGACGGCATCGACGGCCGCGTCGCCCGCATGATCAAGGGCCAGTCGAAATTCGGCGCCGAGCTCGACAGCCTCGCCGACTTCGTCAATTTTGGCGTCGCGCCGGGCCTGATCCTGTATTTCTGGCAGCTGCATGAATTGAACAATGGCGGCTGGATCGCCGCGATGGTGTTCGCGATCTCCGGCGGCCTGCGGCTGGCGCGCTTCAATGCCTCGATCGACGATCCGAACAAGCCGGCCTTCGCCGCGAATTACTTCACGGGCGTGCCGGCACCGGCCGGCGCGATCACCGTGCTGCTGCCGATCTATCTCGCCTTCCTCGGCGTGCCGATGCCGCCGGCGACGCTGACGGCGTTCTACACGCTCTTGATCGCCTTCCTGATGGTGTCGCGGCTGCCGGTGTTCTCCGGCAAGACCGTGAAGATGCGCGTGCCGCCGGAGATGGTGCTGCCGGTGTTCGTCTCGGTGGTGTTCTTCGTCGCGCTGCTGATCGGCTATCCCTGGCATATCCTGTCGGCGGGCTCGGTCGCCTATTTGATCAGCCTGCCCTGGGGCTGGAAGTCCTATCGCGACCAGGAGCGCCAGCTTGCGGCGCAGACGCAAGGCGCAAGCGCGCCGGCGCCGGCATCGCCTGCGGCTCCCTATGCGGCGCCGGTCGCGGATGCTGACAACGACGATCGTCCGACGCATCTGCACTGAGGCTCTGTGTAATCCGTCATCCCCGCGCAAAGGCTTCGCCTTTGTCGCTGGAGGAGCGCGCAGCGCGTCTCGAAGGATGCACGGCCACCAGCGGGGCCGTCGACCCTTCGAGGGCCGCTGAAGAAGCGGCCACCTCCAGCGACAACGGCAAAGCCGTTGCGCGGGGGTGACGGTGGTAGAGTTCACTTCCGTCCTCTTCTCCCAAATATCAGCCATGAGCGTGGCTCGGTTGGGTTCGCCTGCGATCTCGGCTATAGGCTGAGACGGCCCAGCGAACGCCAAAAATCAGGAGAGAAACGCCGTGACGACATCCGCTTCCGCCCCGCTGCCTGCGTCCGTCCTCGAGGCGTTGGCGCGCTACGACACGCCGACGATCTGCAATGCGATGGAGATCGTCGCGCCGGAGCGCCGTCTGATCGGCTACACCGTGAAGCCGCTGGTCTGCCCGTTCCCGTCCTTGCCGCCGATCGTCGGCTATGCGCGCACGGTCGCGATCCGCTCGGTGCTGAAGTCTGGGCTCTCGGCCGAGGAGCAGTCGAAGCGCCGCATCGAATATTATGAATATGTCGGCACCGGTTTCGGTCCGCGCATCTCCGTGATCCAGGACATCGACGGTCCCGACGTCGGCTACGGCGCGTTCTGGGGCGAGGTGCAGAGCGCCGTGCACAAGGCGCTCGGTTGTCTCGGCGTCATCACCGATGGCTCGATCCGCGACATCCCGCAATGGGCGCCGGGCTTCCAGGCGCTGGCCGGCTCGATCGGCCCGTCGCACGCCTGGGTGCATGCCGAAAGTTTTGGCGGCGAAGTCCGCGTCGCCGGGATGACGGTGCGCTCCGACGACCTGATTCACGCCGACAGCCACGGTGCGATCGTGATCCCGTATGAGATCGCGGCCAAGCTGCCGGAGGCCGCCGAACTCTGCGGCCGCCGCGAGACCCCGATTCTGGATATCGCGCGTTCGAAGGACTTCTCGCTCGAGAAGCTGAAGGACGCGCTGAAGCGCTCGGCGGAAATCCACTGACGCAACGCGCCTCTTCGAATTGCGGAACGGCGGGCCGAAAGGCCCGCCGTTTTGCTTTCGATCGTCAGCCCGGCGCGACCTTCGCGATCTCGGATGCGCCGCGAATGGTCATGTCGACGGCGACGTAGAGGATCACGGCGAGGCCGACATAGGCGATCCAGCGGTGGTTCTGCAGCAGTTTTGCGATGAAGGTGGCGGCCGCGCCCATCATCGCGATCGAGAGCGCAAGGCCGAACACCAGCACGATCGGCTGCTCGCGCGCCGCGCCGGCCACCGCGAGCACGTTGTCGAGCGACATCGAGACGTCGGCGATGATGATCTGCGTCGTGGCCTGCCACAGCGTCTTGCGCTGGCCTCCTGCGCCATCGGCGGCGTGCTCGGCCGTCGTCTCATGTGCGGTGGCGCGCAGCTCGCGCCACATCTTCCAACACACCCATAGCAGCAGGATGCCGCCGGCCAGCAGCAGGCCGACGATCCGCATCAATTGCGTAGTGAGAAGCGCGAACAGGATGCGCAGCAGCGTCGCAGCGGCGATGCCGATCAGGATCGCCTTGCCGCGTTGCTTCGCCGGCAGGCCTGCCGCGGCAAGGCCGATCACGACGGCGTTGTCGCCGGCGAGCACGAGGTCGATGACGACGACTTGCAGCAACGCGCTGAGGGCGTCGAGTGAAAACAGTTCGGACATAAGCAGCAATGCTCCCCTTGAGGTCGGGGAGTGGACCGTTTCGACGAAACGGGATGTTGCCGTCCGGCGGACAGCAAGCCCACCGCGGCGCATGTCCGCGTCGCGGGTCGAAGCAGGGCCACTCCAACTGAGTTCCAGTCCGACATCGCAGCTTGTGGCTGCCAGAGGGGCCCGGCCTGGGATTTACGGTCGCTCAAGCGCGATGAGATTTCGATGGATCGTCATCGCGCTTTCGCTTCTTGCTTGAGCATGATCTGTTCGGAAAACCGCTTCACACTTTTCCGGATCATGCTAGTCCGGACGCAGCGCGGCCTGTTCCTCGAAGAACAGCGCCGCCTGATCCGGCTCGCCGAGGATCGCCGCTGCACACCCCATGAAGGTGAATGCGCCGGCAAAATCCCACAGCGTGAGGTTCGCCACGCTTGCACGCATGTGGATCACGCGCGCCGCAAGCGCGGCAATGGCTGCCTCCGCGAACAACACCAGGCTGAGCGCGGGCAGCACGAGTGCGGGCTCAACCAGACGAACGGTCAGGATGATCGGCAGCGCGGTCAGCACCGCAAACAACAGAAGCATGCCGAACGGCTCCAGCGAGGGAGCCTTCCGCGAGAACCTGTCTGGAATGGTCGAGGACATTCCGATTCTTGCCTTGTCGTTCATCCCGACGATATCAGAACGTGTTCACGTTGAGGCGTGGCGCGGCGCCGCGCGACCGCAAGCCGCGCGACAGACTGTACACTTGGGGCCGTGGAAGAGGGCCGTGGGCGGGCCATTTCGGCGCCGTTTTGGGGCTGATCGCGCCGCGGCATGCCATGGCAAAGTCCAGGCTGTGCATTTATCTTTGGTCGTAGCGCTGGGCGAACGAGCGAAGGGCGATGTCCATGAATATGTCAGGCAAGACGGTGCTGATCACCGGTTCCACCGATGGCGTCGGCCGCTACGTTGCGATGAAGCTGGCGTCCGCCGGCGCCCGGGTCCTGATTCATGGCCGCGATACCAAGCGGGCGCAGGTCCTCGCCGACGAGATCAAGCGGGTCTCCGGCCGCGAGCCGATGTTCTATCAGGCCGATCTGTCCTCGCTTGCCGAGGTCCGCGAGTTCGCCCAGCTGGTGCTCGACGACCAGGAGCGCCTCGATGTGCTGGTCAGCAATGCCGGTATCGGGTCGCAGAACGACGGGCCGGCGCGGCAGACCAGCAAGGACGGCCACGAGTTGCGCTTTGCGGTGAACTATCTCGCCGGCTTCCTGCTCGCGCATCTCTTGCTGCCGCGGCTCAAGGCGAGCACGCCGGCGCGCATCGTCAATGTCGCATCGCTCGGCCAGCACCCGATCGATTTCGGCGACGTGATGATCACGAAGAATTACAGCGGCGCCCGCGCCTACGCGCAGAGCAAGCTGTCGCAGATCATGTTCACCATCGACCTCGCCGCCGAGCTCGAAGGCTCCGGCGTGACCGTCAATTCGCTGCATCCGGCGACCTACATGAACACCACCATGGTGCGCGCCAGCGGCGCGACGCCGATCTCGACCGTCGAGCAGGGCGGCGACGCCATCCTGCGTCTGGTCCAGGATGACGACGTCGCGGGCCGGAGCGGGCTGTTCTTCGACGGCAAGCGCGAGGCCCGCGCCCATGCCCAGGCCTATGACGCCGAGGCGCGCAAGCGGCTAAAGGCGTTGAGCCTTGCGCTCACCGGGCTGCGGATTTCCTGACGCGGCGCGCGGCCGGCGCGCCCTGGATGCGGATGCGACCTTGGGCACGGATCGCCTCGAACAGACGCTTGCAGGCGGCCTGCACGCCGCGATCGGGCATGGTTGCGATACCGAGCAGCAAGCCCGGCTGCGCCCGCTTCGGTGAGAGATACCAGGGCGAGAGCGGGGCGGGTGCCAGCCCATGCGCCAGCACCTGCCGCGCGATCGCGACATCGTCGGCCTTGTCGGGCAGCGTCAGCATCACGGCGAGGCCGGCAACCCGCGCGTCGTTGCTCCATGGCCGCAGCGCAGCCGTCAGCGCATCGCGGCGCTCGCAATAGGCCCGTTTGGTTCGTCGGAGATGGCGGATGTAGTGGCCGTCGCGCATGAACTCGGCGGTGGAAAGCTGCACGGCTGGTCCCGGAGCAGGGGCAAGGCACGTCGCGACATCGGCGAACTGCGTTGCCAACTGCTCGGGTGCAACCAGGAAGCCGAGCCGAAGCGTCGGCGAGATCGTCTTGCTGAAGGAGCCGAGATGGATCACGCGGCCGGCGCGGTCGAGCGAGGCAAGCGCGGGCGCGGCGCGGCCATCGAGCCGCAACTCGCCGAGATAATCGTCCTCGATGATCCATGCGCCGGTTTGCGCCGCCCAATCGAGCAGTTGCGCGCGACGCTTCGCTGACAATGGCGGACCGAGCGGCGCTTGCTGTCCCGGCGTCACGACCGCGAGCGCCGCGTCGGGCGCGTGCTTGAGGCCGTGGTCGACATCGAGGCCGCCGCCGTCGACAGGGATCGGGACCAGCTCCAGCCGGGCGAGCTCGAGCCCCTTTCGGGTCAATGGAAATCCCGGGTCCTCCATCCATGCACGGCGGCCTTCGAGGCCGAGCACGCGCAGCGTGAGGCCAAGTCCGCCGCTGAAGCCCGACGTGATGACGATCTGCGCAGGCGAGCATTCGAGCCCGCGCGCGATCGCGAGGTGCGCGGCGATCTCGCGCCGCAACTGGAGCTCGCCGCGCGGATCGATGGTGCGGGTCACCGCGCTCAACTCCGCCCGCACGGCGCGCGCGCGGATTCGCGCCAGCAGCTTTGCAGGGAGAGCGTCCTGCGCCGGGACGCCCATCCGGAAGTGTCCCTGGCCGCTCAGGTCATGAAACATCTCCACGACCGATCCGGGAACGATCGGCGCATCGGGTTTTGCAGTTGTCCTCGGCCGCCTGGCGACGGTGGTGCCGTTCGCCTTCGACGACACGATGTGCTGGGCATCCGCCAACTTGTCGTAAGCGGCGCGCACGGTACCGCGCGCGACGCCGAGCTGCGCGGCGAGGTCGAGCCATGACGGCAACCGGGCGCCCGGCACCAGTACGCCATTGTCGATCGCCGCCGCAATCGCCTTGCGGATCTGCTCGGAGAGCGGCGTCCTGGCCGAGCGATCGAGCGCGATGGGAAGCGGGGTGGGCATGGCCCGTGGTACACCAATTCGGTTCATTCTTGGTGCTTCTTTTCAGTCCGGCGTGCCCGCATTTATCCGTCAGCAATGGAGGCACGAGATGAAGACCTTATGGATGCTGCTGCTCGCCTGCGCCGCGCTTGCGACGCCGGCAAAAGCGCAATCGGTGACGCCGAAGTTCGAGCACGCCATCACCAACATTCCCGGCAAGTCGCTGATCGCGGTCGAGGTCAATTTCCCGCCGGGCGAGCCGTCGGCGCCGCATCATCATGCCAAATCGGCCTTCCTCTATGTCTATGTGCTCCAGGGCGCAATCGAGAGCCAGCTGGAGGGCGAGGCCGCGCACATCTATCGGGCCGGCGACAGCTTCTTCGAGCCGCCCGGCGCCCATCACGTGCTCGGGCGAAACGCCAGTGCGACCGAGCCGGCGAAGCTGCTTGCGGTGTTCGTCGTCGACAGCAACGACAAGGCGTTGACCGTCTTCGACAAGGAAGGACACAAGCCATGAGCATGCGCATCGATTACAACAAGGTCGCGCCCGCGGGCATCAAGGCGCTCGGTGGCGTCTATGGCTACCTCACGCAATGCGGACTCTCGGCAACGCTGATCGAGCTGGTCTATCTGCGCATTTCGCAGATCAACGGCTGTGCCTATTGCCTCGACATGCATACGCGCAGCTTGCAGAAAATGGGCGTTGCGATCGAGAAGCTGGCGCTGTTGCAGGTTTGGCGCGAGGCGGAGGTGCTGTTCGACGCCGAGGAGCGCGCGGCGCTGGCCTGGGCCGAAACCGTCACCCGCGTGGCGGAGACCGCGATCCCAGACGGGGATTACCAGGCGGCCCGCGCGGTGTTCAGCGAGAAGCAGCTGGTCGACCTGACGATCGCGATCGGCCTGATGAACACCTACAACCGGATCGCAATCGGCTTCCGCAATCCGCCGCAGGCCGTGCGCGAGCATTCCGCCGCGGCGTGATCGCGGAGTTTGTAGGGTGGGTTAGCCGCCCACGAGTGCGGTCGTTCGACGAACGAAGGTGCAAGGCGTAACGCACCATTTATGCCGCACGCAAGATGGTGGGTTACGCCTTCGGCTAACCCACCCTACGGACTGACGAGCTAGCTCTGACGCTGCGCGAGATAGAATCCGGCCAATACCGTGACCAATCCGGCTGCCTGTAGCGTGGTCGGCGGCTCGCCAATCAGCAGCCATCCCAGCAGCAAGGTCAGCACCGGCACGGTCGCGGGAAATACGGCGGCGCGGGCTACGCCGAGCCGCTGGATCGACAGCGCGAACAAATACATGGCTGCGGGCCCGGCCAGGATGCCCTGGGCGACGGCCTGCAGCGCATTCTCATTCAGGCCGATGGCCGCATCGCGCGCGAGCCCGCCCGAGGCGGCATACAGCGGAAACAGCGAGAGCGACAGCACGCTGATGACCGTCGCCACCGAGAACGCGGACACGCGCCAATAGCGTACCAGCGTGGCGAAGCCTGCAAACATCAATCCGGTCGTGACGAAGATCAAATCGCCCATCACGGCGCTCAATCCCATATGGCCGATCGACTCGCTCCCGATCACGGCAAGCCCGATCACGATGACGACGGCGCCGACGACCCGAGAGGATGAGATCTGTTCCTTCAGCAGGGCGACCGCGAGGAACAGCCCGCCCAGGGTGGCGCAGGAAGGCTGGATCACGCTGCCATGCCCGAGGGGCACGAACACGAAGCCGGCATAGCTGATCAGCGACATCACCGGTCCGCCCAGCATCATCAGCGCCATGCCGCGGCCCCATCCGATGCCGCAGAGGTCTTTCAGGCCGGCGCGCACAACGAGCGGGATGAACACGATGCCCGACCACAGGAAGCGATGCATCAGAAGGTCCACAGGCGTGAACCCGACTTTCAGGCCGTGCCGGGTCGCCACGAAGCCGAGAGCCCAGCATAGCGCCGCGCCGAGACCGCATGCGACGCCGAGCAGAATGGCTTTCTTGTCAGGAAGGGCTGCCGTCTTGGGGCCGGCCGCATGTCTGTTCATGCCGGACGACTACGTGAGCTGCCAGGACGGATCAACCCTTCGCGATGCAGGGCTGATTGGCGCAGCAGCCGATTGCGAAGTTCTTCTTTAGCGACGAACGTACAGGCTTGCCGCGGTCTGCTTGTACTATTGGTCTCGTGCAGCTGCGCGCCATGCCCGCGCCTTGGCGGTGGTCTCCTGGACGAAAGCATCCCTACCGGTTCGATAGGCTTCGATGTCGTCTTTTGAGCAGGCGGCGAGGGCCCGCTTGATCTCGGCATAGGCGCGTGCCGTCTCGCCGTGCGCGCGCAGATAATCGCGAAACACCAGGCGAGCCTCCCAACGCGGATGCGACGGCTCCATCATATGCAGATGGTGGGTCCACGGACCCGGAGGTCCCTTGCGGAAGAACAGCTCGCCGGGGATCCACGACGCGTAGTCCGGCACGGTTTACAGAGTATCACGCGGGCGGCACTCGTAGGGTGGGTTAGCCAAAGGCGTAACCCGCCGTCCTTGTTGGCATAGCTGGTGGGCTACGTTTCGCTAACCCACCCTACGATTCCTGCTTCACCTCGACAGGCTTTTTCGCGAACTGCGGAAATGTCTCCGCCACGACGGGTCCGTCCAGCCGCCACGAGTAGCAGCCGCCGACGAAGAACGGCGGCTCGGTGACGCCCTGCTGGTGATCGAGCGCGCCGCGGCCCTGCGGGTCCTTGCCGGAGGTCGCAGTCTGGAACAGCGTCGTCACCGCGGGGCCCAGCAACTCGGCGAGATGGGTGCAGGTCTCGAGCTTGCCGATCTTGTGGCGGACCAGATCGCGCCAGCCCTTACCGATGCGCTCGCCGACCAGGCGCTGCAGGATGCCTTCGACGTCGAGGCAGGACGGGTAGGGCGTCGAGGCCATCGTGGTGCCGGTCTCGCGGATCGTGAAACTGTCGTCGACCGCGAGGCGCAGCCTGATGTCGTGCACGGGATCCTCGGGCTGCTGCAGGCCGCGATGCTTGTCCTGCCGCACATACGGCTTGGTGTCGACCAGCCGCGCCTCGACCTCCCACAGCCCGTCGTCACGGAGATAGCCGAGACATTCGACGGAGCGGCGGTGCATCAGGCGGCGGGACTTGCCGTCGGCGTTGGTATCGGGTGCGGACATCGGAACTCGCTGGATTGAATCTGGAAGCGATCCAATCGGCCGCTTGCTCCGATGTCAACGGCCGCTGTCTGCGCGGCGCCATGCAGTGCGTAGGGCGGGTTAGCCGACTACGTCCGCCGTAGCTCGACAAGCGAAGGCGGAAGGCGTAACCCGCCATGCCGCGGGGAAAGAAGTGGTGGGTTACGCTTCGCTAACCCACCCTACGGTTCTGCGACGTCGGCGTCAGCTCACGCGCCGCTCGCGGTTCTCCCAATACGGCTTGCGCAGCTCGCGCTTCAGGATCTTACCGGCGCCGGAGAGCGGCAGCGGAGTTGTCGTGATGTCGACGCTGCGCGGGCATTTGTAGCCGGCGATCAGCGCCTTGCAGTGCTCCATCAGCTCTTCCGGCGTTGTGCTGGCGCCGCTCTTGATCACCACGACGGCGTGGACCTGCTCGCCCCAGCGCTCGCTCGGGATGCCGATCACGGCGCATTGTGCCACCGCCGGATGCTGGGCCAACGCGTTCTCGACCTCGGCCGAATAGACGTTCTCGCCGCCGGAGATGATCATGTCCTTGACGCGGTCGACCACGTAGACGAAGCCGTCCTCGTCCATGTAGCCGCCGTCGCCGGTGTGCATCCAGCCGTCGATCACGGCGCGCGCGGTTTCCTCCGGCCGCTCCCAATAGCCCATCATCACCATATCGCCGCGCACCGCGATCTCGCCGACGGTGCCCGTCGGCACCACCTTGTCTTCCGCATCGACGATCTTGACTTCGGCGCCAAGCGTGGCGCGGCCGGCGCCGCGATGCCGGCCCTTGGCGCGGCCGTCGCCGATATGCTCCTTCCAGTGCAGCAGGGTCGCGATCGGCGACAATTCGGTCATGCCATAGGCCTGGGTGAATTCGACATGCGGCAGCGCCTTCATGGCGCGCATCATCACGGCGTCGCTGATGACCGAGGCGCCATAGGAGATCCGCTTCAAGGACGACAGGTCGTAACTGCCGAGCGTCGGATGATCGACGAACATCTGGATCATGGTCGGCACCAGCAGCACGTCGGTGATGCGTTCCTTCTGCACCGCGGCCGCGACGCCGTCGGGCGTAAAGCCCTGGATCACGACGTTGGAGCCGCCGGACAGCAGCACCGAATACATCGCCGCGCCATTGGCGAGGTGGAACATCGGCGCGGCGTGCAGATAGATCGTGCTGCTCGGCCACAGGCCTTCGCCGAGCGCATTCAGCGCATTGGCCATCAGATTGCCGTGGCTCAGCATCACGCCCTTGGAGCGGCCGGTGGTGCCGCCGGTGTAGAAGATGCCGGCGAGATCGTCACGGGTGCGCATCGCGTCCGGTATAGGTTCGCTGCGCGCGATCAGCGTCTCGTAATTCTCCATGCCCGCGGGCATCTCGCCTTCGTCGGCATAGATCAGCTTCAGGCCGGGGATGGCGTTCGCCAGCGTCGTGCCGACCGGCGCGAACGCCTTGTCGACGAACAGGATCGTGGCGCGGCAGTCGCGCAGCGCGTCCTCGTTCTCGATCGGAGACCAGCGGATGTTGAGCGGCACGATCACGGCGCCGGCCCAGCCGACGGCCAGATAGAGTTCGAGATAACGGTCGGAGTTCAGGGACAGGATCGCGACGCGGTCGCCGTTGCCGGCGCCAAGCGAGCGGATCGCGGCGGCGAGGCGCGCGACGCGGGTGCCGACCTCGCGCCAGTTGCGCCGCCGCTCACCGCAGACGACCGCGAGCCCGTTTGGATTGACCTGCAGCGCCCGCCGCAGCCCGTGTGTGATGTTCACTCCCGTCCTCCCTTGATGCGTTTCCCACGTTTGCCTTGCGAGGCGGTTTGTCCGCCTTCTTGCGCGTTGATGTCGTGGCAATCCCCTCGGTGAGGCGGATCGCGAATTCTTCGGCGACGGCGTGTCCGGTCATCTCACCGCTGGGCTGGAACCAGTGGCCGATCCAATTCAGCGAGCCGGCGATGGCGAACGCCGCGAGCTTCGGGTCGCAGGGTTTCACCGAACCGTCCGCGATACCAGAAGCGATATAGTCGCGGAAGGCGCGGTCGATCCGCCGCTTCGCGGTCTGCACGATCTTGCGGTTGTGCTCGCTGAGATCGCGGAGATCGAACCGGACCAGGCTCTTGCCGTAGTCCGTTGTCATCAGCTCGGCGTAGCGGATGGTGAGCTTGCGCAGCTTGCCGAGGCCGCTGCCGGCGCCGGCCGAGGTCTCGGCAATGCAGTCGTCGACCAGTTCGTGGCCGATCGACCAGCACTCGAACAGGATCTCGTCCTTGCTGCGGAAGTAATTATAGAGCGCGGGCTTGGTGATGTTGAGCCGCTTGGCGACATCGTTCAGCGTGGCGCGGTGATAGCCCTGTTCGAGGAACAGCTGCACGGCGGCGCGCAGCACGGCTTCGCGCTTCTCGTCGCGGGCGCGGCGCCGGCTCTCGAACGGCAGCCAGGGCGACTCGGTGTTGGAAAGGGGGAAGCGGGCGTCCATCGCGTGGCTGTTGTCGCATTGACTCCGGAAGGTTGCCCGTATATTACCCATGGGTAATAAATAGTCCAGTGGGTAATTTCCGGGAGGATCCGCGATGACGTCACGCACCTATGTTGCCGGGGTCGGCATGATCCCGTTCGTCAAGCCCGGCGCCAATGCGCCGTATCATGTGATGGGTGCGGAGGCGGCCAAGCTCGCGCTCACTGATGCCGGGCTCGATTACGGCCGGGTGCAGCAGGCCTATGTCGGCTACGTCTATGGCGACTCGACCTGCGGCCAGCGCGCGCTCTATCCGGTCGGTATGACCGGCATCCCGATCGTCAACGTCAACAACAACTGCTCGACCGGCTCGACCGCGCTGTTCCTGGCGCGGCAGGCGATTGAATCGGGCGCGGCCGATTGCGTGATGGCGCTCGGCTTCGAGCAGATGAAGCCCGGCGCGTTAGGGGCCGTGTTCACCGATCGCCCCAGCGCGTTCGACGATTTCGACGCCGCCGCCGACAAGCTGGTCGATGCGCCCGGCGTGCCGCTGGCGCTGCGCTATTTCGGCGGCGCCGGCCTCAGCCACATGAAGAAGTACGGCACGCCGCTGTCGGCGTTTGCAAAAGTGCGCGCCAAGGCGAGCCGTCATGCCAAGAACAATCCGCTGGCGCTGTTCCGCAAGGAAGTGACCGCCGACGACGTGATGAACGACCAGGTGATCTGGCCCGGCGTGATGACGCGGCTGATGGCGTGCCCGCCGACCTGCGGCGGCGCCGCAGCGATCCTGGTCTCGGAGAAGTTCGCCGACCAGCACGGCCTCAACAAGAGCGTCCGCATCGCGGCACAGGCGATGACGACCGACACGCCCTCGACCTTCGGTGCCTCGGACATGATGCAGGTGGTCGGCTACGACATGGCGCGCGACGCCGCGAACAAGGTCTATGAGGCCGCCGGCATCGGGCCTAACGATCTCGACGTCGTCGAGCTGCACGACTGCTTCGCCCATAACGAGCTGATCACCTATGAAGGGCTCGGCCTGTGCGGACAGGGCGAAGCCGCGAAATTCATCGACGACGGCGACAATACCTACGGCGGCAGGATCGTCACCAATCCGTCCGGTGGGCTGTTGTCGAAGGGCCATCCGCTCGGCGCCACGGGTCTCGCGCAGTGCTACGAGCTGACGCGGCAGCTGCGCGGCACGGCAGCGGCGACGCAAGTGGAAGGCGCGCGGCTCGGCTTGCAGCACAATCTCGGCCTTGGCGGCGCCTGCGTCGTGACGCTCTACGAACGCGTCTGAGGCATCCATGGTCGATCAATCCGCCGTCGGGCGTACGTTTACGCCCGTGACCGCGCGCGTCGAGCCGGGGCGCCTGCGCTTCTTCCTCGATACGCTCGGCGAGACCAATCCGGTCTATCGTGATGGGGCGGCGGCGCCGGTGCCGCCGACCTATCTGTTCTGCCTGGAGATGATGGATGCGGCCGAGCCGTTCGAGTTCCTGACCGCGCTCGACATCGATCTCGCTCGCGTGCTGCATGGCGAGCAGCGCTTCGACTATCACGCACCTGTTGTCGTCGGCGACACCCTGACGTTCCGGCCGCGCGTCACCAGCGTGACCGAGAAGAAGGGCGGGGCGATGACGCTGATCGTGGTCGAGACCGCGGTCACCAACAAGGCCGGCGTGCATGTCGCCGATACCTCGCGCACCATCGTGGTGCGCAATGCGAGGCCGTCATGAGCGGCAGCGTTCCCGCGGTCGGCGACCGCATCGTCCACAAGGAATTTCCGCCGATCACCCGGCATCGCCTCGCGCTGTACTGCGGCGCCTCCGGCGATCACAACCCGATCCATGTCGATATCGATTTTGCGAAAGCGGCCGGATTTCCCGACGTGTTCGCGCACGGCATGCTGGTCATGGGCTATCTCGGCCAGGCGCTGACGGACGCGGTCGCACCGTCACAGATCCGCTCGTTCTCGACCCGCTTTGCCGCGATCACCCAGCTCGGCGCCGCGCTGACCTGCGAGGGCACGGTGACCGAGCTGATCGAGCAGGGCGGCGAGAAACGGGCAAAGCTGGCGTTGACGACGAAAGATCAGAACGGCGAGATCAAGCTCGCCGGGGAAGCGGTTATCGCGCTCTGATTGGTCGAGCTGCTACCGCAACGGCACTGGGGCTCCCTCCCCCGCAAGCGGGAGAGGTGAAGAAAGAAGATCATCTTGCTTAAGGGAGAAACCATGTCGAAACTGCAAGGCAAAGTCGCGCTCGTCTCAGGCTCCGGCCGCGGCATCGGGCGGGCGATTGCGCTGAAGCTCGCGAGCGAGGGCGCGAAGGTCGTGGTCAACGACCTCGACGCCGAGCCGGGCAACGCCGTCGTCGCGGAGATCAAGGCCATGGGCGGCGAGGCGATCGCGGTCAATGGCAGCGTCGTCGAGACCGGCTTTGCCGATCGTTTCGTCGGCAGCGCCATCGAAACATTCGGCGGCCTCGACATCATCGTCAACAATGCCGGCTACACCTGGGACTCGACGATCCAGAAGATGTCGGACGAGCAGTTCCAGGCGATGCTCGACGTCCATCTCGTCGCCCCGTTCCGCATCCTGCGCGCGGCGTCTGAGCCGATCCGGGTGATGGCGAAGAAGGAGGCGGAGGCCGGCCGCGAGGTGTTCCGCAAGGTTGTCAACATCTCCTCGATCGCGGGTCTCTATGGCAATGCCGGGCAGGCGAGCTACTCCTCGGCCAAGGCCTCGCTGATCGGGCTGACGCGCACGATGTGCAAGGAGTGGGGCCGCTACAAGGTCAACGTCAATTGCGTGGCGTTCGGCCTGATCAACACCCGCCTGACCCAGCCGATCGAGACCCAGCAGAAGACCATCGACGTCGCCGGCCGCGACATCAAGGTCGGCGTCCAGCCGCAGATGCTGGAGGCGATGGGCCGGATGATCCCGCTTGGCCGCGGCGGCACGCCAGAAGAGGCGGCGGACGCGGTCTATCTGTTTTGCGCGCCGGAATCGAACTACATCAGTGGTCAGGTGATCGTCGCCGGCGGCGGTTTGATCGTCTAGTCTGGTTGCGTCACAACGCGTCGTGGTGCCTCCCCGTCATTGCGAGGAGCGATAGCGACGAAGCAATCCATTCTTCCGCGCAAGCGGTGAGATGGATTGCTTCGCTTCGCTCGCAATGACGGGGATAGGTCGTGGTTGTCGGCACAAGCCGTTTATGACGCATAGAACTAACAAAGAGGGAATGATGCACTACCGATCGTCCTGGATGACCGAGGAGCTGGACACCTTCCGTGACCAGTTCCGCAAATTCCTCGCCAAGGATCTTTTGCCGCACGCCGAGAAATGGCGCGAGCAGAAGCTGGTCGACCGCTCTGCCTGGCGCGCGCTCGGCGAGATGGGCGCGCTGCTGCCGAGCGTGCCGGAGGCCTATGGCGGCCTCGGTGCCAGCTTCGCCTATGATGCCGCCGTGCTCGATGACCTCGAGAGCACGGTGCCGGAGCTGACCACCGGCGTTTCCGTGCACAGCGCGATCGTCGCGCACTACATCGTCAATTACGGCTCGGAGGAGCAGAAAAAGCGTTGGCTGCCGAAGATGGCGTCGGGCGAGATGGTCGGCGCCATCGCGATGACCGAGCCCGGCACCGGCTCCGACCTGCAGGCCATCAAGACCACGGCGAAGAAGCAGGGCAATTCCTACGTCATCAACGGCCAGAAGACATTTATTACCAACGGCCAGGCCGCCGATCTCGTCATCGTGGTGGCGCGCACCGGAGCGCCGGGCGCGAAGGGCATCTCGCTGATCGTCGTTGAAACCACCGGCGCCGAGGGCTACCGGCGTGGCCGCAACCTCGACAAGATCGGCCTGCACGCGTCCGACACCTCGGAGCTGTTTTTCGACAATGTCACGGTGCCGCCGGAAAACCTGCTCGGCAATGAGGAGGGCAACGGCTTCGTCCAGCTGATGCAGCAATTGCCGCAGGAGCGGCTGTCGCTCGCGATCGGGGCGGTCGCCTCGATGGAGCGCGCGGTCAAGATCACCGCCGAATACACCAAGCAGCGCACCGCGTTCGGCAAGCCGCTGATCGAATTCCAGAACACCGCGTTCACGCTCGCCGAGCGCAAGACCGAGGCGATGATCGCGCGCGTGTTCGTCGACTGGTGCGTCGAACGCCTGGTCGCCGGCGACCTCGACACCGTGACGGCGTCGATGGCGAAATGGTGGTGCTCGCAGAAGCAGGTCGAGACCGCCGACGAATGCCTGCAGCTGCACGGCGGCTACGGCTACATGCAGGAATACCCGATCTCGCGGATGTTCATCGATTCCCGCATCCAGAAGATCTATGGCGGCACCAACGAGATCATGAAGGTTTTGATCGCGCGCTCGCTGTAGGCAAGCGCGCGACCTCAGCCGCATTACATCGCGCGCACGTTCTTCAGGAACTTGTCGACCTGGACTTCCAGCTCGAACGCGTTGCTGGCGAGCTCGCCGGAGGCCGCCAGAACGTTCTCGGCGGCCTTGCTGGCATCGTCGATCGCCTTGGTCGTTCCGTTGATGTTGGCGGTGACCTCCTTGGTGGCCGCGGCCTGTTCCTCGACGGCGCTGGCGATCACGGTCGAGATCTCGCTAATCTGGACGATGACCTGCGAGATCGCCTTCAGCGCGGTGGCGGTGTTGCCGGTCGCGGTCTGCATCTCGTTGATCTGCGCCGAAATGTCTTCCGTGGCCTTGGCGGTCTGGTTGGCCAGCGCCTTCACCTCGGATGCGACGACGGCAAAGCCCCGGCCGGCCTCGCCGGCACGCGCGGACTCGATCGTGGCGTTGAGCGCGAGCAGGTTGGTCTGGCCGGCGATCTGGCTGATCAGCGCGACGACGTCGCCGATCTTCTGCGCCATGGTCACGAGACCCGAAACCAATCTGTCGGACTTCTCCGCTTCCTCGACCGCCATGCGGGCGATGCGGCTCGCCTCGGTCACCTGGCGGCTGATCTCGTTGACCGAGGACGACAACTCTTCGGACGCAGACGCAGCACTTGCCGTACGCTGATTCACGAATTCGGCGGTCGTCGTCAGCGATCGCGCGGTGCCCTGCATCTGCGTCGAGGCCGACGCCAGAATCCCGGCAAGGCCCTTTACATCCTTCTCGAAATCGTCGGCGAGCTTCACATTGCCTGTCACTACCGACCAGCTCAGCATCGCGCCGGTATAGTTGCCGCGCTTGTCGGTCAGGCCGGAGACCCGAAGGTCGAGCGTTTCCGGGCCGAGCCTGATCTTGGCCGCGTGCGGCAAGTTCTTCGGATCGCCGACGATGCGGCGCTGGTGCGCCGGGTTCTTGTGGAAGATGTCGAACGAGTTGCCGAGGATATTCTCCGGCGCCACCGGGAGCAAATGCTTCACGGTGTCGAGCGTCTTGAGGCTGGTTTGGTTGATATAGGTGATGTTGAAATCGGTATCGCACATCATGATGTTGATCGGCATGTTGTCGAGCATTTGCAACAGCCGCTCGGTCTGAGTTTCAAGCCGCGCCTTCTCGGTCGCGAGCTCCCACGTCAGCATCGGCCCGCTGTAGCGACCACGCGAGTTGGTCATCGCCGTCACGGTGAGATCGAGCGTCTCGCCGCCGATGGTGATGCGCGCCTTGTGCGGCAGGTTCTTCGGATCGGACAAGAGTCGGCGCTGATGCTGCGGGTTCTTGTGAAAGATGTCGATCGATTGTCCGATCAGCGCGTCGACCTTCACCGGCAGCACGTGCTCGATCTTCTTCAGATTGTGCCGCGTCGACTCGTTGATGTAGGTGATCCTGAAATTGTTCAGCTCGCAGAGCATGACACTGATCGGCATGTCGTCGAACAGCCGGTAAGAACTGTCCGCGCCGACCACGCTTGCGACGCTCTTCATCCCCAACATGCATTGCCTCCAGCATTGATATCAATCGGTCAACTGAAAACGATGCACCTGATCGGCAGCAGAACGCCTTCCGCCGCGGGACGGCGGGCAGGTGCGATACACGATTTACAATTTGTGACTGCACGAAACCGTAGGCGATTCGAGTTCCATCAAGAAGTGCATGCAGTGTGCCGCGCGCGATCGCGCAAGACCGAACGCGCGATGCGTGCAATGAGTGCAGCCGAAATCGACGCGCTGGACTGCGATTTTCCGCAAAATCCGCGCGATCCTGCATCGAACAGTGCGAAGCGACCGATCGCTGCACCGTAGTCTTACGGAAGCACACGCGCGCGCTTCGAACGATTGCTATCGTGCATATGACGCGATGGTGCATGCAGTTTGTGCCACGCTGTTGTCACGCGCGCCGCAGCGCGCTGGCTTTCTCGCGTCCCGTGCGGCGGCCGAGCGCCGTCGGTCTTTGCGATGCCCGTGGATCGTCTCTCATGTGTGCGCGCTGCTGCGACGGTTGGTGCCGCGTGACGACCACGAGGCTGCCGCGTCGCCGATGGGTTACTGTTGAAAGAAACACGCACAGGTTGATTCAGGCGCCGCGATACCCGATCGAACTTGCGACCGGCGACGGAACATGTCGTGCGCAAGCTGACGGCGAGGGCGTCCTGAAGTCGGCGGAAGTTACCTACCCGCTCTCCGGCCGGGCCGCGCGGATCCCGCCGGCGATCGTCCGCTCTGCGGAAATCGACGACGAAAGCGCGATGCCCATTGCCTATCGCATGGCTTGCGCCCGCTTCGCTCGCCAGAGGGGGCTTCGGCCTTGCGCCATAATCCCGTCTATCATACCCCCGTCGGACCACGTTCCGCGCGAGCCGCAAGCGCGCCCCAATGCCGCAGGGAGCCCTCATGACCAAAAGCAACGCCCGCACCGGAGGCCAGATCCTGATCGACCAGCTGGTCGCGCAGGGGGTGGAGCGCGTCACCTGCGTGCCGGGCGAGAGCTATCTGGCGGCGCTCGACGCCCTGCATGACAGCCCGATCGACGTCGTGATCTGCCGCGCCGAGGGCGGCGCGGCGATGATGGCGGAGGCCTACGGCAAGCTCACCGGGCGTCCCGGCATCTGCTTCGTCACCCGCGGCCCGGGCTCGACCAACGCCGCGCATGGCGTGCACATCGCGATGCAGGATTCCACCCCGATGATCCTGTTCGTCGGCCAGGTCGACACCGGCATGCGCGAGCGCGAGGCGTTCCAGGAGCTCGACTACAAGGCGGTGTTCGGCACCATGGCGAAATGGGCGGTCGAGATCGATCGTCCGGACCGCATTCCGGAACTGGTCGCGCGCGCCTTCCGCGTGGCGCTGCAGGGCCGCCCCGGTCCGGTGGTGATCTCGCTGCCGGAGAACATGCTGACGGAAACCGCAGCGGTCGCCGACGCGCCGAAGGTTGAGCCTGCGCAGAGCTGGCCGGCGCCGTCGGATCTCGAACGCCTCGGCAGCATGCTCGCCGGCGCCAAGGCGCCGATCGTGGTGCTCGGCGGCTCGGCCTGGACGCCTGAGGCGGCCAAGGGCATCGCACGCTTTGCCGAGCGCTTCGACCTGCCGGTCGCGACCTCGTTCCGCCGCGCCTCGCTGTTCGACGCCGACCATTCGCATTATGCCGGCGATCTCGGCATCGGCCCGAGCCCGAAGCTCAGGGATCGCTTTACCGGCGCCGACGTCATTCTCCTGATCGGCGGCCGCATGTCGGAGATGCCGTCGTCGTCTTACACGCTGCTCGACATTCCCACACCGAGCCAGAAGCTCATTCATGTGCATCCGGGCTCCGAAGAGCTCGGCCGCGTCTACCAGCCGGCGCTGGCGATCCAGGCGACGCCTGCGGCCTTCGCCGCCGCGGTCGAGAGCATGAAGCCCGCAGCCGCGCCCGCCTGGAAGGGCGAGGCGGCCAAGGCGCACGCGGATTATCTGGCCTGGACCGACAAGCCGCGCGAGCTGCCGGGCCACTTCCAGTACGGCGAGGTCGTGACCTGGCTGCGCGATCGGCTGCCGAAGGATGCGATCGTCTGCAACGGCGCCGGCAATTACGCCGGCTGGATCCATCGCCACCATCGCTTCCACACGTTCGCCGCGCAGCTCGCGCCGACCTCGGGCTCGATGGGCTACGGCGTGCCGGCGGCGGTGATGGCCAAGCGGCAGCATCCGGATCGCGTCGTCGTCGCATTCGCCGGAGACGGCTGCTTCCTGATGAACGGGCAGGAGTTTGCCACCGCCGTGCAGTATGACGCGCCGCTGATCGTCGTCGTCATCGACAACGCGCAGTACGGCACCATCCGCATGCATCAGGAGCGCGACTATCCCGGCCGCGTCGTCGGCACCCAGCTCAAGAACCCGGATTTCGCGCTCTATGCCAAGGCGTTCGGCGGCCATGGCGAGCGGGTCGAGCGCACCGAAGACTTCGCGCCGGCGTTCGAGCGGGCGCTGGCCTCCGGCAAGCCAGCAATCCTGCACTGCCTGGTCGATCAGCGCGCGCTGTCGGTCGGCAAGGATTTTGTGCCGCAGGCATGATCCGGAAAAGTGTGAAGCGGTTTTCAGGAGAGATCATGCCCAAGCAAGAGGCCGCGCGCTGATGGCAGAGTCCGCCGGCCGTCACGTCGCGATCATCGGCGCCGGCGCGGTCGGCGTGATCAGCGCCATCGAGGCGCTGCGCGCGGGCCATCGTGTCACGCTGATCGATCCGGGCGAGCCCGGCGGCACCCAGGCGGCGAGCTATGGCAATGCCGGCTGGCTGTCGTCGCATTCGGTGATCCCGCCGGCCGAGCCGGGCACCTGGAAGAAGGTGCCGTTCTATCTGATGGACCCGCTCGGGCCGCTTGCAATCCGCTGGTCGTATCTGCCGAAGGCCTTGCCGTGGCTGATCAAGTATCTGCTGTCGAGCCGGACCGAGGCGCAGGTCGAGGCCACCGCGCGGGCGATGCGCGATCTCTTGAAGGACGCGCCGCTGCTGCACCGGCAGCTCGCCGAGGAAGCCGGCGTGCCCGAACTGATTGAGCGGCGCGGGGTGATGCATGTGTTTCCCTCGCGTGCGCCGTTCGACCGCGACCTCGGCTGGCGCATCCGCAAGCGCGTCGGCATCGAATGGCTGGAGCTCGATGAAGACGAGATGCGCCAGCGCGAGCCCGATCTGCATCGGCGCTACAAGTTCGGCGTCGTGGTGGAGGAGGCCGGCCGCTGCCGCGATCCCGGCGCCTACGTCGCAGCGCTCGCCGCGCACGCGATCGCGAACGGCGCCGTGCGCGTTGCTGCCAAGGCCACAGGCCTCAAGCTCGCGGGCGACCGGCTCGTCGCCGTGGTCACCGAGAGCGGCGAGATCGCCTGCGATGCGGCGGTCGTCGCGGCCGGTGCGCGCTCGAAGCAACTGACCGCATCGATCGGCGACCCGCTGCCGCTCGAGACCGAGCGCGGCTATCACGTCATGATCGAGAATCCGGAATCCGGACCGCGCAGTTCGATGATGGCCTCGGACGCCAAGATGGTGGTCAACTGGACCGACAAGGGCCTGCGCGCCGCCGGCACGGTGGAGATCGCGGGGCTCGACGCCGAGCCCAACTGGAGGCGCGCCGAGATCCTGCGCGAGCATCTCTTCAGCATGTTCCCGAAGCTGCCGAAGGACATTCCACCCTCGTGGATCAAGACCTGGTTCGGCCATCGCCCGAGCATGCCGGACGGGCGCCCCTGCATCGGCCATAGCCGCGCCTCGCGCGACGTGGTCTATGCGTTCGGCCATGGCCATGTCGGCCTGGTCGGCTCGGCCCGCACCGGCCGGCTGGTCGCGCAATTGCTCAGCGGCAAGGTGCCGGAGATTCCGCTGCAGCCGTTCGCGCCGTCACGCTTCCTGTAGGGGACGCAAGCCTCAGCTCTCGCCGGCCCAGGCCGCGATCGCAGCCGGTGCGATCACGCGTCTCGGCGTGTGCGGGTTGATCGTTCCGGCGCTGACGTCTTGAGTCTGCACAAGCAGGGTGCGGGCAAACGCCTTGGCATCCTGCTCGGTCGTGAAGGTGCGGGTCTGGCGCGCGAAGCGGTGGTGTCCGGCGTCAGGGGTTCTGATGGCGAACGAGACGTACCAGGTGGCCTTGTCCATCTTCATCGCGCGTCTCAGGCGACGGCGGTTAGCCCGCGCGATCGGGACGTGGTACTGGATGTTCGATATGCAAAAAGTGCCAAGGGAAGAATCCTGAAACACAACAGATGACGGCTAATTGGCTCTTCGGCGGACAGGAATGCTACAGGATCGGCGCGGATACCGATACGGGCGGCATATTACCTCTCAACCGATGGGTGAACTGTCAATGCACCGCAGCGGTGTTGGTTCCTGCGATGCAATGGCAGCGTTGGGACGGCGCGCTCGGGTGACCCAAGGGGCCGTGCCGGATCAGGAAATTGTAGGATGGGTAGAGCGCAGCGAAACCCATCAATTCCCTTCCGCGGCGCCAGTGATGGGTTTCGCTTTGCTCTACCCATCCCACGAGTTGCGAAGCCATGGTTTGGATCGTTCGGCTTTTCAGAATTTGACTTGACGCCGGACCCAACTCAGATGTTCAATACGCCCGTCTCACCCGACACGAGGGGCGCTTCGCGGTCGTCACGAACGTGGGTTGAGATGCGGTGGACGCTGAGTGCGCAACTGACGAGTGCGCGTGACGCGGACGGTGAAGTCGTGTGGTCCTGACGCCCTAGCGGCCGGTGTCCTCTCGCAAAACGCGTAAGCGTTTTGCGAGGGCGGTGACAAGCAAGCCCAGTCTCGCCGGGGAGAGCACGAAATAAGCCGTAACCCATCGCGCAGGGAAAGCCGGGTTGTTTCCGGTTACACCTGTGGTCCTACCTCCCGCGTTTTTTACTACGCGGGACCCATGGGTGCGATCGGCACCCGGCTTTCCCTGCGCCCTCTGCGAGAGGAGAGGGCGGAATGAAGCGCAAGCCTCGGACAAATCATGTCGCGAGAACGCGGAAGTATGACTCACAGGCCGTGCAACAAATTCAGCGTCGTCCCGGCCTTGAGCCGGGACCCATAACCACGAATGCGAATTGGATTGCAGAGCTGTGGCCGCAGCTCATCTCAACAACACCACTCTGTGGTTATGGTCCCTGCTTTCGCAGGGACGACAGCGAGGATGAGGCGATAGCGGTGCCTCTCTCACGATCCGATCCGCACCACCATCTTGCCCAGCGCCGCGCGGGTCTGCATCGTCGTGAACGCCGCGCGGAAATCTTCAAGCTCGAACACCTTGCCGACGACAGGCGTCAGTCGGCCGTTGTTCAGCCATGCCGACAATTGCGTCATCACGCGCGCCTGTGCCTCGGGCTCGCGGCGCGCGATCTGCGCGGCGTCGACGCCGATCAGGAGGCCGCCCTTCAGAAGCGGCAGATTGAACGGCAGAGCGGGGATCTGGCCTGCCGCAAAGCCGACCACGACATGGCGGCCGTTCCAGGCGATCGAGCGGAACGCCTGCAGCGAGACCTCGCCGCCGACCGGATCGAAGATCACGTCGGGACCATGGCCGCCGGTTGCCTCCTTCAGCGCATCGCGCCAATCGGGCTTCGTGTAGTCGACGACAGCATCGGCGCCGAAGCTTGCGGCGAAGCTGCGCTTCGCGTCCGTCGAGGCGGCGGCGATGACGCGCGCGCCGAGCAGCTTGCCGACCTGGATCGCGGCGATGCCGGTGCCGCCGGCGGCACCCAGCACCAGCAGCTGCTCGCCGGCCTTGAGCGAGCCGCGCTCGGCGAGCGCATACAGCGCGGTAAGGTAGTTGGTGCGGAAGGCCGCGGCGGCCTCCATCGACAGGCCGTCGGGCATGACCTCGACAGCGGCAGGCGGCACCACGATGTACTCGGCCAGCGCGCCCGAGCGCGCCGCGCCCATCACCCGCATGCCCGGCGTGATGCCGGCGACGTCGCCCGCGACCTCGTCGACCACGCCGGCGAATTCCGCACCGGGCGTAAAGGGCAGGGCATCCTTGGTCTGGTAGCGGCCCTCGACCTTCAGCCCATCGACGAAGCCGATGCTGGCGGCGTGGACCCGGACGCGGATCTGTCCGGGGCCGGGTTCGGGCGTGGCGATCTCCTTCAGCCCGATCTGATCGATAGGCGCATATTGCTCAACGACGACCGCCTTCATCCTGTCCTGCTCATTGGTTCGTTTCCTCTGGAGCCTTATCCATTCCGATTGAATCGGAACGGAGCTCCAGATTCTTGTGTTGACGCGTTCTCTTCACGCGAACCGGTACCCACTTCGCTCGAAAACGCTCTTGGCAAACCTATCGCATCTCCGTTGTTCTACGGGGAGGCCTTTTGCGCATGCAGCGGCGGCGTCCCATGCGGAAAGCCAGCATCTTCAACGACATCGCGAAAAGGCGGACGTTTACCCGTTGTTATCCCTACCAAATTCGGTAACGCGTCCTTAATGGCGTTAACGTTAGGGTTTTCCACGCGGCCCGCACTGGGCTGCGCGCCGTCCAGGACGGGCAGGTTGCGTACGCGTTGGAGTCTCCTATGGATATCATGACTGGCGCCGGGCTATTGGCTGGCATCATCGTCATCGCGGTGATGATGTTCATGGGCGGCGACCTGCACATGTTCATCTCCGAACATGCCATGATCATCATCTTCGGCGGCTCGATCGCGGCGACGATGATCCGCTTTCCACTCGGCGTGATGCTGCACGGGCTGCCGCTCGGCGCCAAGTTTGCCTTCACCATGAGCCGGCTGTCGGCCCGCGACCTCGTCGACGAGCTCGCCCGCATCGCCGAGATCGCCCGCAAGCAGGGCCCGGTCGGCCTGGAGAAGGTCGAGACCGACGAGCCGTTCCTTGCCAAGGGCATCCGCTACGTCGCCGACGGCTACGACCTCGAATTCATCCGCGACAACATGGAGCGCGACCGCGACAATTTCCTGATGCACCTCGACGAGGGCAGCAAGATCTATCGCGCGATCGGCGACTGCGCGCCGGCCTTCGGCATGATCGGCACGCTGATCGGCATGGTGCAGATGTTCGCCAACATGACCGACCCTTCCAAGCTCGGCCCGTTCATGGCGACCGCGCTGCTCGCCACGCTGTACGGCGCGCTGGTGGCCAACCTGTTCTGTCTTCCGATCGCCGACAAGCTGCACGGCAAGCTGCTCGACGAGGAGACCAACCGCACGCTGATCATCGACGGCATCCTGATGATCCGCGATTCCAAGAGCCCGGCGCTGGTGCGCGAGATGCTGCTGGCCTATCTGCCGGAGAAGCATCGCAACGAGGAGGGTGAGCCGGTTCCGGCCTGACGGCCCCGACTGGCGCTCCCGGGACAGCAGCGATGGCCAAGAAAAAGCGCGGCGACGCCCATACCGGAGGTCACGGCTGGTTCGTGACCTTCGCCGACCTGATGGGCCTGATGATGAGCTTCTTCGTGATGCTCGTCGCGTTCTCCACCATGGACAACAACAAGCTGAAGATCGTCGCCGGCTCGATGCGCGACGCCTTCGGCGTGCAGACCAATGTGCGCTATTCCGGCATCGTCGAGTCCGATGGCCTGCCGACCCGGCCGAAGCTCAAGAATGTCGAGCACATCTCGCCGGAAGAGTCCTCCGCCAATCCGACGCCGGACGAAAAGGAACGCAGCCAGATCAACGGCGCGCGGCTGAAGATCGACCGCGAATTTGCGCTCGCCTCCGCCTCGCTGCGGCAGGCGCTGCAGGACATGCCGGAGCTGACCGAGATTTCCAAGAACATCATGTTCGAGGAGACCAAGGAGGGGCTCAACCTCGAGATCGTCGACCAGGACGGCCGCTCGATGTTCGCCGACGGCTCCAGGGAGCCGTATGAGCGCACCCGCCGGCTGATCCAGAAGCTCGCCGCGCCGCTGAAGGCGACGCCGCTGCGGATCGCGATCGTGGGGCATACGGCCGCAGGCTTCGTGCCGGCGCGCAGCGATTACGACGCCTTCGACCTGTCCGCGGACCGCGCCAATGCGGTGCGGCAGATACTGGAGCGGGAAGGGCTGCCGCCGTCCCACATCTTCGCGGTTTCCGGCAAGGCGGACGGCCAGCCGCTGTTTCCCGACGATCCGACGCTGCCGGCGAACCGTCGCGTGACCATCACGTTGATGCGGGAAAATCCGCCATTGCCGCCGGATCTGAAGCCGTAGCTCCGGGTTACCATGCTACCGTCGCTCGCCGTGCTGCTTGGTTGACAGGCGAGGCGGAAGCGTCGATAGCCGCGCGGATCAAAATCAACCGATCGAGCGTTCCAACCTCGCTATGGCTGTCAGCGTCTCATCCACCGAAGCTCAGGAGACCCAAGGCACGGGGCAAGGCAGGGGCCAAGGCACCTCCGGCTTCTGGGCCCTGACACTGGGCAGCATCGGGGTGGTGTTCGGCGATATCGGAACTTCGCCGCTCTACGCATTCCGCGAGGCGGTCGGCGGCGCCGCGCACGGCCAGCCGGTGACCCGCATCATGGTGCTCGGCGTGCTCAGCCTGATCCTGTGGGCGCTGTTCACCGTCGTCACCGCCAAATACGTCCTGCTGCTGCTGCGCGCCGATAATAACGGCGAGGGCGGCACGCTGTCGCTGATGGCGCTCGGCCAGCGCGCGATCGGACGGCGCAGCTGGCCGCTGCTCGCGCTCGGCGTGGTCGGCGCCTCGATGTTCATCGGCGATTCCATGATCACGCCGGCGATCTCGGTGCTGTCGGCGGTCGAAGGCCTCAAGCTCGCCACGCCGCATCTCGAGCACTATGTGGTGCCGCTGACGATCCTGATCCTCGTGCTGCTGTTCTCGGTGCAGCGCACCGGCACCGCGCGCGTCGCCTCCGCCTTCGGGCCGGTGATGGTGGTGTGGTTCGCCTCGCTCGCGGTCATGGGGGTGGTCCACATCATGGACGATCCGTCGGTGCTGGCGGCGATCAATCCGTATTACGCGATCCAGTTCCTGCTGACCCACGGCACCGTTGGCTTGGTGACCTTGGGCGCTGTGTTTCTCGCGGTGACCGGCGGCGAGGCGCTCTATGCGGATCTCGGGCATTTCGGCCGCAAGCCGATCCAGTCCGGCTGGCTGTTCTTCGTGCTGCCGTCGCTGCTGCTGAATTATTTCGGGCAGGGCGCGCTGGTGCTGTCCGATCCGGCCGCGATCGAGAACTCGTTCTATCGCATGGTGCCGGAGGTGCTGCTGCTGCCGCTGATCGGGCTCGCCACCGCTGCCACCGTGATCGCGAGCCAGGCCGTCATTACCGGCGCCTATTCGCTGATCAGCCAGGCGGTGCAGCTCGGGCTCTTGCCGCGCTTCGAGGTCCGTTACACCTCGGAGACCCATGCCGGCCAGATCTACCTGCCGCGGGTCAACCGGCTGCTGCTGATCGGCGTGCTGCTGCTGGTGCTGCTGTTCCGCACCTCGAGCGGGCTCGCCTCGGCCTACGGCATTGCCGTCTCCACCACCATGGTCGCTGATGGCATCATGGGCTTCATCGTGATCTGGAAGCTGTGGAACTGGCGCGTGGCGTCGGCCGCCGCCTTGATCCTGCCGTTCGTGATCGTCGACATGACCTTCTTCAGCGCCAATCTCTTGAAGCTGTTCGAGGGCGCGTGGGTGCCGCTGCTGTTCGGCGTCGTGATGGCGACGATGATCTGGACCTGGCGTCGCGGCGCTGCGATCCTGATTGCCAAGACCCGCCGCATCGAGGTGCCGCTGCGCGACCTGATCCACAGCCTGGAGAAGCGGCCGCCGCATTTCGTCAAGGGCACCGCGGTGTTCCTGACCAGCGACCCGAGCTTCGTGCCGACCGCGCTCTTACACAATCTCAAGCACAACAAGGTGCTGCACGAGCACAATGTGATCCTGACCATCGAGACCGCACCGACACCGCGCGTCGACCTGTCGGAGCGCGTCACCATGGAGAAGGTCAGCGACAAGTTCACCGCGGTGCGGCTGCGCTTCGGCTACATGGAATCGCCGAACGTGCCGAAGGCGCTCGCGGTCGCGCGCAAGCTCGGCTGGCAGTTCGACATCATGTCGACCTCCTTCTTCGTGTCGCGCCGGTCGCTGAAGCCGTCCGCCCAGTCCGGGATGCCGCAGTGGCAGGACCACCTGTTCATCGCGATGAGCCGGTCCGCCAACGACGCCACCGACTATTTCCAGATCCCGACCGGCCGGGTGGTTGAAGTGGGTACCCAGGTAACTATTTGATGCGGCAACGGATTCTACAGTTGAAAAGCCGTGATCTATGCGTGATATGCATGGCGGAGGCCTGAATCCGGGCTAACCTATGCATTCCTGCCGGGAGTATAGGCCTGCGACCCGGCATTGTGCGGTGCGGCAGAAGACAGAGGCGCAGCTTCCCATGTCATCCGAGAGTGCGATCACCGCGGCGGAAATGCCCGCGGCAAACGGCCATGGCGAGGCGCATTCAACCGCCACCTTCAAGGCGCTGATGCTCGGCAGCATCGGTGTCGTCTATGGGGACATCGGCACCAGCCCGCTGTATGCGCTGCGCGAAGCCGTCGTCGCGGCTGCCGGCGGCGAGGGCGCCGTGACGGCGCATGCGGTGCTCGGCGTGCTCTCGCTGATCCTGTGGGCGTTGATCGTGGTCGTGACGCTCAAATATGTCGTGATCCTGCTGCGTGCCGACAACAATGGCGAGGGCGGGACGCTGGCGCTGATGGCGCTGGCGCAGCGCGCAGTCACCAAGGGCGGAGCCGCGATCGTGCTGCTCGGCATCATCAGCGGCGCGCTGTTCTATGGCGACGCCGTCATCACGCCGGCGCTGTCGGTGTTGTCGGCCATCGAGGGCATCAAGCTCGTCACCTCGACATTCGATCCCTATGTCGTCCCGCTCACGGTGGTGATCCTGGTCGTCCTGTTCGCGGTGCAGTCGCGCGGCACCGCGCGCGTCGCCGCGTTCTTCGGCCCGGTGATGTGCGTGTGGTTCGCCGTGATCGCGATCGCGGCGCTGCCGCAGATCGTGCGGCACCCCGAGGTGCTGTACGCGTTCAACCCGATCCTTGCGGTGTCGTTCATGCTGCATCACGGCGTGATCGGCTTCATCACGCTCGGTGCGGTCTTCCTCGCGGTGACCGGCGCGGAGGCGCTCTATGCCGACCTCGGTCACTTCGGCAAACGCCCGATCCAGACCGCGTGGCTGTTCATCGTGCTGCCGTCGCTGGCGCTGAACTATCTCGGGCAGGGCGCGCTTCTGATCGGCGATCCCAAGGGCATCGAGAACCCCTTCTTCCTGATGTTCCCTGAATGGGCGCTGATCCCGATGGTCGCGCTTGCGACCATGGCGACCGTGATCGCGAGCCAGGCCGTCATCACCGGCGCCTACTCGCTGACCCGGCAGGCGATCCAGCTCGGCCTGATGCCGCGGTTCGAAATCCGCCACACGTCGGAGGCGCATTCCGGCCAGATCTACATGCCGCGCATCAACCGGTTGCTGTTCATCGCGGTCATTGTGCTGGTGTTGATGTTCCGCTCGTCGAGCGCGCTGGCCTCGGCCTACGGCATCTCCGTGACCGGCACCATGGTGGTGACGGCGATGATGGGCTTCGTGGTGATCTGGAAGGTCTGGCGCTGGTCGCCGATCGCCGCCGCGGCGTTGGTCGCGCCGTTCCTGTTCCTGGACGTCACGTTCCTGGCCGCCAATCTCCTCAAGGTGTTCGAGGGCGGCTGGGTGCCGCTTGCGCTCGGCGGGGTCATGATCGTGGTGATGTACACTTGGCGGCGCGGCAGCCGGCTGTTGTTCGAGAAGTCACGCAAGCTGGAATTCCCGCTTGCCGATCTCGTCGCGATGCTGGAGAAGCGGCCGCCGCAGCGCGTCTCCGGGACGGCTGTGTTCCTGACCAGCGATCCCGTCAGCGCGCCGACCGCGCTAATGCACAGCCTCAAGCACTACAAGGTGCTGCACGAGAAGAACGTCATCCTCACCATCGAGACGGCGCCGACGCCGCGCATCGATCCGTCCGAACGGGTGCGGATGGAGCAGCTGACCGAGACCTTCTCCAAGGTGACGCTGAAGTTCGGCTTCATGGAGCAGCCGAACGTGCCGAAGACGCTGGCGATCGCCCGCAAGCTCGGCTGGCAGTTCGACATCATGTCGACCTCGTTCTTCCTGTCCCGCCGTGCGCTGAAGCCGGCGGCGCATTCGGGCATGCCGAGCTGGCAGGACCATCTGTTCATCGCACTGAGCCGCTCCTCGAACGATGCCACTGACTATTTCCAGATTCCGACCGGCCGGGTGGTCGAGGTCGGCACGCAAGTCACGATCTAGGGGCCGCGACCCAGCGTTTCCGCGCGGCATCTAACCCGTTTCGGGTGCTTGATTTTCTCCGCGCGAGAGGCGACTTTGCGGCCCGGACCGGCGAGCCGCGCGACGCTCGCCCAAGCAGATGTCGGGAGGATATTTCCGTGGCGGACCACAAGGTGGAAGATTTGTTTCCGGATGAGGTGTCGAAGGGCATAGCGGAAGGCCGCTATCTCCTGGTCGACGTGCGCGAGCCCAATGAGGTCGCCGTCGAGGCCTATCCCGATGGCGTCGTGGTGCCGCTGTCGACGTTCGATCCCGCGGCGATTCCCGATCCGCAGGGCAAGCAGGTGGTGTTCGCCTGCCGCTCCGGCAAGCGCTCGGTGACGGCTTCGCTGGCGGCTCAGGCCGCGGGCCTGCCCTACGACAAGCATTTGGCGGGCGGCATCATCGGCTGGAAGGCGGCAGGACTGCCCACCAAGACCGGCGGCTGATCGCTGACATGACCTCCATGAACAAGGTCTTCGCGGACCTTCCCGTCACCATCTTCGAGGCGATGTCGCAGGCTGCGCGCGACAACAACGCCATCAATCTCGGCCAAGGCTTTCCCGACGATCCCGGACCGGAGGACATCCGCCGCGCCGCCGCGGACGCGTCCATCAACGGCTACAACCAATATCCGTCGATGATGGGCATTCCGGAACTCCGTCAGGCGATCGCATCGCATTACGGCCACTGGCACGGGCTCAAGCTCGATCCGATGACCGAGGTGATGGTCACCTCCGGCGGTACCGAGGCGCTGACCTCTTCGATCCTCTCCGTGGTCGAGCCGGGCGACGAGGTGGTTTGCTTCCAGCCGGTCTATGATTCCTATCTGCCGATCATCCGCCAGGCCGGCGGCATTCCGCGGTTGCTGCGGCTCGAACCGCCGGCGTGGCGGCTGAACGAGGAGATGCTGCGCAGCGTCTTCAACCACAAGACCAAGGCGGTGCTGTTCAACAATCCGCTCAACCCGGCGGCGGTGGTCTATCCGCGCGGGGACCTCGAACTGCTGGCGCGGTACTGCCAGGAGTTCGACGTGGTCGCGATCTGCGACGAGGTCTGGGAGCACGTCGTGTTCGACGGCCGCGAGCACATCCCGCTGATCACGATCCCGGGCATGCGCGACCGCACCATCAAGGTCGGCAGCGCCGGCAAGATCTTCTCGCTGACCGGATGGAAGATCGGCTTCGTCTGCGCCGCGCCGCCGCTGCTGCGCGTCGCTGCCAAGGTGCACCAGTTCCTCACCTTCACGACGGCGCCCAATCTGCAGGCGGCCGTCGCGTACGGCCTCAGCAAGCCGGACGATTATTTCCTCGACATGCGCAAGGACATGGCGCGTAGCCGCGACCGCCTCACCAAGGGGCTCGAGAGCATCGGCTTTCCGGTGCTTAAGTCGCAGGGGACTTACTTTCTCACCGTCGATCTGTCGCCGCTTGGTTTGAATGAGACCGACGCGGAGTTCTGCTGGCGAATTGTGCAGGATTACAAGGTCGCGGCTATTCCAGTGTCGGCGTTTTACGAGCAGGATGCGGTGACGTCGGTCGTGCGTTTCTGTTTCGCCAAGAAGGACGCGACGCTCGACACCGCGCTGGAGCGGTTGTCCGACGCCGTTCACCGCCGCAAGAGGTAGACCAGAATGCAGAATCAGAGCCGTGGTCTCGTCAACCTTGTTGGTACGGTCGCCACGGTTCTGTTGTTCGCTGCCTCCGCCAGCGCGGAGGAGCGCACGGTCAACTTCTACAACTGGTCGAACTACATGGCGCCGGGCGTCCTCGAGGACTTCACCAAGGAAACCGGCATCAAGGTGGTCTACGACACGTTCGACGCCAACGAGACGCTGGAGACGCGGCTGCTCGCCGGCAAATCGGGCTACGACGTCGTGGTGCCGACCGGCTATTTCCTGCAACGCCAGATCACCGCGAAGGTGTTCCTCAAGCTCGACAAGTCGAAGCTGCCGAACCTTGCCAATGCGTGGCCGGTGGTGACGGGTCAGCTCGCGACCTACGATCCCGGCAACAATTACGGCGCCAACTACATGTGGGGCACCACCGGCATCGGCTACAACGTCAAGATGGCGGAGAGGATTCTCGGGCCCGACGCCAGGATCGACAGCTGGGACATGGTGTTCAAGCCGGAGAATCTCGCCAAGTTCAAGGATTGCGGCATCCACATGCTGGATTCCGCCGACGACATCCTGCCGGCGGCGCTGAGCTATCTCGGGCTGGATCCGAACTCGACCAAGCAGCCTGACCTCGAGAGGGCCGCCGATCTCGTCATCAAGATCCGGCCCTATGTGCGCAAATTCCATTCATCCGAATATCTCAGCGCGCTGGCCTCGGGTGAGATCTGCTTCGTGGTCGGATGGTCGGGCGACATCATGCAGGCGCGCAGCCGGGCGGCGGAAGCCAAGTCCGGCGTCGAGATCGGCTACACGATCCCGAAGGAGGGCGCGCAGATGTTCTTCGACAATCTCGCGATTCCGGCGGACGCGAAGAACGTCGCTGAAGCCTATGAGCTGATCAACTACCTCTACCGTCCCGACATTGCAGCAAAGAACTCGAACTTCCTGTCCTACGCCAACGGCAATCTGGCGAGCCAGAAGCTGATCGATCCGAAGATCTTCAACGACAAGAACATCTATCCCGACGAGGCGATGCAGAAGAAGTTGTTCGTGATCACGGCGCGCGATCCGGCGACGCAGCGGATCATCAATCGGCTGTGGACGCGGGTGAAGACCGGGAAGTGACATTCTCGTCGCGGTAGCGTGCCGTCATTGCGAGGAGCGTCAGCGACGAAGCAATCCACGGTTCCGCAAGTGGCGAGATGGATTGCTTCGCTTCGCTGGCAATGACGAATGACAGTCTCCGCCTACCGCCAGCGCCGGTGTAGCCAGAGCCACTGATCCGGATATTCGCGGACCCAGCCCTCGACGATGTCGGTGATCGCCTGCATCGTGCCCTGGATATCGATCTGGCCGGACGCGTCGAACACCGGCTTCACTTCCTCGGTGACCTCGCCGCGGAAGCGGCCGTCGGGCAGGCGGATGATCCGGGTACCGTGGATCGGGCAATCGATCTGCCGGCGCAGGCGCGCCAGCAGCGGATTCGCGGTGGTCTTGCGGCCGAAGAAGGTGACGGGAACGCCGTTGGTCAAATACTGGTCGACCAGCATCGCGACGTGCTGACCGTTCTTCAGCGCCTGCGCCAGCTTGAGCGGCGCGTCGCGGCCGGCCGGGACTAGCGTGCCCAGATTGACTGCGCGGATGCGTTCGATGGCGCGGTCGGCGGCCTCGATGTTCGGGCGCCGGAACAGGATCGTAGCATCGAGCCCATGTGCCGCCGCGGCAATCGGAGAGAGCTCCCAGTTGCCGAGATGTGCGGCAAAGAACAAGGCCGGCTTGCCGTCGTCACGCAACTGGTCGAACAGCTGCTTGCTGCGCGCCGAGAATTCGACGCGGCCCGGCCTGTCGGGATTCCGGGGATCGTGGTCCCAGATGCGGTCGATGTGCGCGAATTCAGCGCCGATGCGTCCGAGGTTGTGCCAGACGCCGGTCAGGATCTCTTCGATCTCCTGCGGTGACTTTTCCGGGAAGGCGGCCGTGAGATTCTCGCGGCCGATGCGATCCTCACGCAGCCGGCGGCCGATGAAATGCGCGGCGCGGCCGAAGAACCGTGCGGTCTTCTCCGGATCGAAATAGCGCGTGGTGCGCAGCAGGCCGATCGTCAGCCCGCCGATCGCCGCATCGGTCACAGGCTTGGCGGCATCACGCAGATGCGCGCGGGCGCGAAGGAGCAGGCGTTTCATCTGATGAGGCGAGGGCGCTAGGCCGGCTCGCGCGTCAGGATCAGCGAAGCGTTCTGCCCGCCGAACCCGAACGAGTTCGACATCACGGCGGTCACCTTGGCGTCGCGCGCCTTGTTGCCGACCACGTCGAACGGGATCGCGGGATCGGGCACCTCGTAATTGATGGTCGGCGGAATCCGCTGATGCTCGAGCGTGAGCAGCGAGAAGATCGCCTCGACCGCACCGGCGGCCGAGATGGTGTGGCCGACCATCGATTTGTTCGATGACACCGGAATGTTTTTGGTGTGTTCGCCGAACACCGCCGCGGTCGCAAGATATTCCATCTTGTCGTTTTCCGGCGTCGAAGTGCCGTGCGCGTTGATGTGATCGATTTGCTCGGGCTCCATGCCCGCGTCAGCAAGCGTCTTGCGCACGCAGCCGATCGCCGGCTTGCCGTCCGGGGCAGAGCGGGTGCGATGGAAGGAGTCGGTGAGCTCACCGCAGCCGGCGACGACGCCCAGGATGCGCGCGCCACGCGCCATCGCGGCGTCGTAGCTCTCCAGCACCAGTGCGCCGGCGCCTTCGGCCATCACGAAGCCGTCGCGGTTCTTCGAGAACGGCTTCGAGGCGCCCTGGGGCGGATCGTTCTGTGTGGAGAGCGCCGACAGCAGCGAGAAGCGCACCAGGGCTTCCGGATTGACCGAGCCGTCGGTCGCGACGCACAGCGTTGCATCGGTTTCGCCGCGGCGGATCGCCTCGACGCCGAGCTGGATCGCAGTCGCACCGGACGCGCAAGCCGTCGAGAGCGAAATCGGCGACCCCTTGGTGCCGAAGGTCTCGGCAAGGTTGAGCGCGACCGAACCGAAGGTGAAGCGCCGGTGGAAGTGGGCGAACTTGCCGCCGCTGCAGGTCGCCAGATAGTCGATGATGCCAAAGTCCCTGGTCGGAACCTCGCGGGCCACTTCGAGCCGCTGCGGCCACTCGGTCTCGATCGGCGCGACCGCCAGAAACAGCGGGCCGGGGAAGTCGCCCTTGCTGCCGATGCCGGACTGCTCCAGCGCTTCTTCGGTCGCGATCTCCGCCAGGCGCTGCGACAGGCTGGTCGAGGAGAACGGGTCGACGGTGACGAAATCGACGGCGCCGGCCATCGTCGTCTTCAGGCTGTCGAGCGGGAAGCGCGTCACCGTCTTGATGCCGGACTCGCCCGCGCTGAGGCGCTTCCAATTGTCGGTCTTGCCGCCGCCGAGCGACGTCACGATTCCCATGCCGGTCACGACGACGATCGGTCGGCCGAATTTATCGCGTGGTGCAGTCATGGTGTCCCCGTCGGTGCTTGCGCCGAATTACTTGACGGCCTCGACCAGTGCCATACCTTCGCCCTGCCAGTGGCCGACCCCCAACACGACAATCTGGGTTGGCGCTTCGGTCTTTTCAACCTCCAGCCCGGTCGGGTCGTTGGCCGGATAGAGCGCGCCGCGGGAAATCGACAACGCGGCCAGCGCGAGCCCGAGCGGGAACTGCGCCTCCATGGTGTGCCCAAAGGTCGTTCCGGTGGCGCGCACGGCAAGGCCGGGATGCTGACCGAGGAATTCGCGCTCCTCGGCGGTCGCAGGTTCGGCGCCGGTCGCGCCCGTTATCAGCATCGCGTTGTCGTTGCTGACCCCGAGCTGCGGCCACATCGCCTGCAGCGACTTCGTCACTGCGCCGGGCTGCTTGCGCTTGGCAAGATCGGCGACCACCTTGGTCAGCTTGGCGTACGGCTTGGCGCCGCGCGCCTCGGCGTGCTCGCGCGATTCCATCACCAGAAATACGCCGGCAGAGCCGATGGCGAAGCCCGGGTTGTTTCGGCGGGCCCAGACCGAGGCGTATTGATCCTTGAGGGCGAAGTCGCCGAACGAATAGAGCATCAAGAGGTCACCGCGATCGCCATTATGGGCCGCGCCGACCAGCGCGATGTCGCTCTGTCCGGCCCCGATGCGTGCGACGGCGATCCGCGCAGCGTCGATGCTCGAGGCTTCCTCGCCCATGAAGGTGCGCGACGTCCCGCACACGCCGTGAACGATCGCGATGTTGCCGGCAAGCAGGTTGGAGAGCTGCGCCAGGAACAGCGTCGGGCGCAGCTCGTTCATCAGCTTTTCGTTGAGGGCGGCAGGCGGCAGCTTGCCCTGCGCATCGGCGTTCATGATCGCCAGGTCGACGTTGAGGTCACGCTCGCCGCCACCGGCTGCGATGATCATGTCCATCCGCGACAGGATTTCCTGATTGCCTTTGACGCCGGCGGAATCAAGCGCCAGCCCGGCGGCGTAGGTGCCGATCCGCTGCCACGTCTCCATCTGACGCTGATCGCCCTTCTTCGGGATCTGCGCGTCGAAGCTGACGGGGGCGATCGGATGGATCACGTACGGCGCGAGACGCTTCTCGTCGGCATTGACGCGCTTGGCGCCGAGCGCCTCCCAATGCGCATCCAGCCCCTCGCCGAGCGAGGAGAGCAGGCCGACGCCGGTGATCCAGACTTCCTTCTCAGCCATGACTCATTGCCTGCAGCGGAAACCCGATCTTGTTGGCGAGCGCATCCATGTGCACACGCAAGTCCGGGCTCGGGAAGGGGATATGACGGAAGGTCAGCTCGGCGTTGCACTTGAGCTCCTTGCCGACGCGGACCTTCGCCGAGGTCACGGTGAAGCCTGAACCTTCGTGTTCGATCCTGGCTTCGATCGTCAGTACCGAGCCGGGGCTGACGAAGCCACGCATCTTGGCTTCCTTGACCATGGCGAGGAAAGGCATGCGCTCGAACTTGGTCAGACCGAGGATCAGCCAGCCCGAGCTCTGGGCCATTGCTTCGGTGAGCAACACGCCGGGCATGATCGGGTAGCCCGGGAAGTGCCCCGTGAACACAGAGTGGCTGTCCGGCGGGACATCCGCCTCGACGACAATCGTCTTCGCGTCGAGGTTGAGGTCGACAATCCGATCGATCAGCTGAAAAGTTTCAAGCTGCATGATGGGCGATTACGAGGCTGAGCCCGTGCCCGCGTTTTTGGCGGCAACCAGCTCGTCGATGCGGTCGGCGAGATTCTGCAACACGAAGTACTGCTCCGTCGTGGCCTTGCCGTCGTTGACCTCCTGGGTCCACTTCTCAAGCGGCATCTTGATCCCGAAGGCCTTGTCGATGGCAAAGGCGATGTCGAGGAAGTCGAGGCTGTCGATTCCCAGATCGTCGATCGCGTGGCTCTCCGGCTTGATCGTATCGCGCGGGATGTCGCAGGTCTCCGCGATAATGTTGGCGATCTGCTCGAATGTGGATGACATCATTAAGCCTTTGATATATTGAAGGTAATTCCGGGTCGGCTCGGAGGAGGCGGGCGCGGTGCCCCGGATTGCCTGATTGCTGCTGCCGGAGTCGTGTGCCCGTATATCGGAGCAGGGCCGTTAGTTCAATGGAGCTTGGCCGGCCCGGCGAGGACGGTTTTTGGGTACGGTTCCGGCCTGCCTAAGTGCGTGGCATCACCGTAATCTTCGCGCAATCCCGGCGTCCCATCAGCACGCAATCCTGGGTCTTGCGCAAATCGGCGATGCTCATGGCGAGCCAGATACCAATCGCGGTGAGCGCCACGGTGAAGGCGAAGGCGGCGATGTTGGCCAGCATGCGCTGGCGGAAATCGTCCGGCTCCTCGCGCGGCTTCTCATAGCGGGAGAGGTCGTTGGCGACGGAAACAGGAGCGACGGAAGTCGAGCGGGTCGATCGGACCGCCTCCTCGCGCTTGCCGGGCGGCTGCACCGAGGTACGCGGCCGGAATTTCAGCACCACGTGCTCATCATCCGAGGAAATTGGCCGCTGCGTCTTCACTGTTGTCAGTCCGGTCGCGTCGCCGCTTATGTTTAGCATGTTCGCTGCGCTTCACACCTAAAATCTTGATGCGCGCAGAGGTGGTATTTATCCTTCGATGGTTTCGTGGAACCGACTGTAGTCGATGCGCAGACGGCCGTCGTCGGTCGCCTTCAGGATCTCGGCATAGCGATGGCCGAAGCGGACGTCGGAATGTTCGTAGGATTTTCGCGCATGCACAGTTTGCGCTGCAACGTCGTCATAGCCCGACACGAAGAGACCGAGCCCGGCATTGACGGCTTCCAGCTCCGCGGCGTCGAGACCGTAGAGCGGGCTGTCCTGGTCGATCACATGAAACAGGGTCCAGCTCAGCGCGAGCGCCGGGCTCTCGCTGCGCAGCAGCGGCAGTTCGTAGAACCGGCGGTATGGCATGCCTTCCTTGCTGACGCCGTTCTTGAACAGCCACAGCCGCGCGGTGGCATTGGCGATGATGTTGTGCCGCTCGTTGGCCAGGCGGATCATCAACGTGAGCTGGCCCTCATGGTCCGAGATCACGGGATTGTCGACGAACAGCAGGCGCGCGCTCGGCCGCGAGAAGCGGGCGAAGATCAGCCCGGTCATCAGCGACATCGAGAAGATGCCGGTGAAGAGTTCGATGGCGGCGATGAAGTGCCCGTAATGCGTCTGCGGGTGCATGTCGCCATAGCCCGCGGTCGAAAGTGTCTCGATGCTGAAATAGAGGTAGTCGATGTATTGGCCGTCAGGCACGTTGGCGATCGGATGATCGCCAAGCCAATACATCAGGGCGAAGACGGCGTTGAAGGTGATGAACACCAATGCTGCACCGCCAATAAAGGCGGGCCAGGATGCCGTCATGCAGCGATGACTGATGTCTGCCCAGAAACTGAGCTCCAACCCCTCGGTCACGACCTCGCGGTTGCCGAAACGGATCGTGCGCGCCTTCACGCGTTCGCTTGCTCTCAGTGCCATTCCGACGAACCGGCTCTTCCGCCTGCCTGTGACATCATGTCATAATGGAACCCATTCCGGAGTGCCGGTCAAACGGGAGCACAAATCATGGCCCATACGCGCGAGCCCTACGTCAAACCGGTCCCGATCATGTCGCTGCGACCAACCCAGATGACGGTCGGCATGCAAGAGGTGAAGGAGAAGCGGAAGCGCTGGCGCGAGCATAAGTCGGACAAGAAGCGCGCCGAACTGCTGGGCAAGCACATGATCCCGGTCGTCCACGGTCCCGACGATCGCTACTACGTGGTCGATCACCATCATATGGCGCGGGCGCTGCACGAGGAGGGCGTCAAGGACATCCTGGTCACGGTGATCGGCGATCTCACGATGGTCGAACGCGACGTGTTCTGGGGCGTGATGGACAACAAGCGGTGGGTCTATCCCTACGACTCCAAGGGCGAGCGCCGGCACTTCAGGGACATTCCGAGGTCGATCAAGGATCTCAAGGACGATCCGTTCCGCAGCCTCGCCGGCGAAATGCGCCGGGCCGGTGGCTTTGCCAAGGACACGACGCCATTCAGCGAATTCCTGTGGGCCGATTTCCTGCGCCGCCACATCCCGCGCAAGACGGTGGAGAACAATTTTGCCAAGGCGCTGGAGAAGGGCTTGGCGCTGGGCCGCAGCAAGGACGCGATCTATTTGCCCGGCTGGTGCGGGCCGGCATCTGACGACTGACCGGGCGCGGCCTCCGGTCCGTGTTGGTCCTCCTTGCCGCCGAGCGCGTGGTGCAGCCACCGCTCGGTGCCCTTGCCTAAGGTCAGCAGCAGGAATGCCAGCGCGAGCGCGGTGACGACGATCGGCCAGTGTCCGGCGCCGCAGACAATCCCGACGCAGGCGGCGAAGAACGCGCATGCGGCGCTGGTCAGGCCGTGGACGTGATAGCGGTCGCCCCGCCGGACGATCACGCCGGCGCCAAGAAAGCCGATTCCGGTCAGCACACCCTGGATCACGCGGCTGACCGCATCGGTGAATTTCCCGGGATCGACCGCCTGCAAGGCCAGCAGCACGACCGTGGCCGTCGAGAGGCTGACGAGACCCAGTGTCTTCAGCCCGATCGGCTTGCCGCGCAGATCGCGGTCGAGCCCGATCGCGCTGCCGGCAAGAGTAGCTGCGCCGAGACGCAGGATGATCTCGCTCCAGTCTACCAAGGCGTCCTCTATTTCGGCTGCCGGCCGAGCATGTAGAACTCGGCGTTCGGCCGCATGCCGGTGACGTTCGCAAGCCGGTTCGAAAGCGCGAAGAAGGCCGCGACCGCGGCGATGTCCCAGACGTCGTCGTCGCTGAAGCCGTGGCCGGCGAGCGCCGTAAAGTCCGCCTCCGAGACTTCCTCGGCCGCGCGGCCGACTTTCATGGCGAAGTCGAGCATCGCGCGCTGCCGCGGCGTGATGTCGGCCTTGCGGTAGTTGATCGCGATCTGGTCGGCGATCTCAGGGTTCTTGGCGCGGATGCGCAGGATCGCGCCATGGGCGATCACGCAATACTGGCACTGGTTGGCGGCGCTGGTCGCGACCACGATCATCTCGCGTTCGGCCTTGGAGAGGCTGGAGTCCTTTTCCATCAGCGCGTCGTGATAGGCAAAGAACGCGCGAAACTCGTCGGGGCGGTAGGCCAACGTGAGGAATACGTTCGGCACGAAGCCGGACTTCTCCTGCACCGCCAGGATGCGAGTGCGGATATCCTCGGGGAGCTTGTCGAGAGCGGGCGTCGGGAAGCGTTTTGCGGTCGGCTGCGTCATGAGATGGTTCCGGCGTGCCGCGGGGACGCGGCGTCACGCGAAACCATAGTGGATGACGGCTTGGGCGCAAGGCGCATCGGCGCCCTGCCATAATGACGTCAGCGCAGTGGCTTCTTCAGGAGCGAGAAGCGGTCAGGATCGAGGCCCAGTGACGGCTGCAGCATCGGCGCTTCGGCGGGCGCTACCGTGCGCGGCGGTGCGGGAGGGTTGAAGTTGGCCTCGCTCTGCGTGTCGCGATGCGAAGTGGCGCCGCGCCAGCGCTCCAGCACGGCGCTGACGAAATGCATGTCATGGCCGGCGGTGACCGACGGCACCGTTGCGATGGTGGCTTCGCCGCGCGGCAGCTGGTGCGGCGGCACCTCCTTGAAGCGCAGCCGGGTCGGCAGCGCCACGCCTTCGCCGAACGCCAGCACTTCGCGGGTGCCGAGCGAAGGCACGAACGACAGCAGGTTGGCTGCGGCATCCGACACTGCGGAGCGCAGCAGCGCCTGGTCGCGGTCGTTGGCGAGGCGCATCGTGAACAGCGTGTTGCACTGGGAGATGATGGTCGCGTCGAGCTCGGCCGGACGCTGGGTGATCAGGCCGAGATAGACGCCGTATTTGCGGCCTTCCTTGGCGATGCGCGACACCGCCTTGCGGGTCGGCCCGAAGCCGATGTTGCGGTCCGCGGAGGCGTAGCGGTGCGCTTCCTCGCAGACGAACAGCATCGGCGAGACGCCGTCGCTCCACAGCCCGAAATCGAACGCCATGCGGCACAGCACCGACACCACGGAATCGACGACCTCGGCCGGGAAGCCCGCGAGCTGCATGATGGTCATCGGCTTGCCGTTGGCGGGCAGGCGGAACAGATGGCTGATCACCTCGGCCATGGTATCGCCGCCGACATTGGCATTGTCGAACATGAAGGCGTAGCGCGGATCGTTGCGCACCGCGTCGATGCGCGAGATCAGCTTGTGATAGATGATGCGCGAGGAGCGGTTCTCGAGCTTGCCCATGCGCTCGTCGATCAGCGAGATCAGGTCGACGAGGCGATAGGGCACCGGCGTATCGACGGTGTAGCCGACCTGCTTGGGGTCGACCCGCTTGAGCCCGAGACCGACCCGGTCGGAGTTCTGGTACTGGGTGTAGATGCCCTTCGCCATCGGTATCACTTCGGCGAGGATGTCGAGCTCTTCGGGCACGCCAGGCCGGCCGCCGAACAGCACGTCGACGATCTCTTCGAAGTTGAACAGCCAGAACGGCAGCTTCAGGTTTCGCGGGTTGAGCACCTGCGCGCGCTCGCCGAAGCAGCGGCCGTATTCGTTGTGCACGTCGAGCAGGAAGATGCGCAGGTTCGGCCGCGACTTTAGGATCTCGTTGAGCAGCAGCGACACGCCGGTGGATTTGCCGACGCCGGTCGAGCCGAGCACCGCGAAGTGCTTGGAGAGCATTTCCTCGACGTCGACATAGGCGATAACCGAACGGTCCTGCTGCAGCGTGCCGACATTGATCTGGTCCGAGCCGCTCGGCGCATAGACCGTGCGCAGCTCCTGGTTGGTGATCAGATCGGTGCTGTCGCCGATGGTCGGATAGTGGGTGACACCGCGCTGGAATTTCGGGCGGTCGCCGCCGAGGATTTCGCCGAGCAGGTCGACCGAGGCGGTCGCCATGTATTCGTCGGACGCCGCCAGGTTCTCGCACGATACTTCGGTGATCATGGCGACGATGACCGAGCTCGCGCAGCGGATACTGACGAACCGACCGACGGTCGCGCGCATTTCTGAAAGCTGTATCTGGCCGCCCGTCAGCAGCCCAACCCGGGCCTGCGAGCCGCGCACAGAGATCACACGTCCAAAGGATGTCACAGTTCCAGCCTGGCTCGTTCGCAAAATCTAAATGTCCGGACCAATATGCGCGCCCGGGTTTGGAAAAACCGTTAAATCGCCGAGGTTGCGCATCGGCTAAATCTACACCTTCCCGGTGACGATTTGTTTCTATCGTGCAGCGAGATTGCGCTCGGTCGCGCCCATCGTCGGCGAAATCGTCGCTTTCCGGCACAGCCGGGTTTATTTCGCGGTTTTTCCGTTAAGGCGGGATTCACCATCTTCGAGGAGTGCATCGGCAGCTCCGTAGGTTTACGGAGGTTTCGGCGCGATGTGTTATGCCCTGTCTCCAGGTATCGCGTAACCGATTGCTAACTGCGAGTTGTAACGACCTTTCCACCAGTGCTGCGTAACGATGCCGCGCCCGGGAGAGATCAGCGTGCGCATCGAACACCGCAATTCATCGTCAGGAAATGCCGACGCCGGCTCGACCAAGGGGCTGGCGTTCTGTGCCGGCCTGCTCGTCGGCAGCCTGTTCGGAAGCGTGACCGCGCAGTGGAGCGAGCGCGAAGGCCTGTTGATGGCGGCCTTCGCGATCATGGCCGTGATCGTCTTCCTGTTGCTGAAGCGGCATGAAATCTCCGACGCGCGGCTCGCCACCGAACGCCGCAATCTCATGACCGCCGTGGACAACATTCCACAGGGGCTCGTGCTCTACGATGCGTCGGCGCGCATCATTATCTGCAACCGTCCCTACATCGAGATGTTCGGGCTCTCGCCCGATGTGGCGAAGCCCGGCTGCACCATGCAGCGGCTGATCGCGCACCGGCAGGAGACCGGCTCGTTCGATGGCGACGTCGACGAATTCTGCGATGCCATCATCCGCAATGTGAAGCTCGGCCGCGGGACGCGTCAGCTGACCGAGGCGCCGGGCGGGCGCGCGATCGAGATCGTCAACAAGCCGCTGCCGGAGGGCGGATGGGTGGCGACCATCGAGGACATCACCGAGCGGACGCGCACCGAGAACAAGATCGCGCATATGGCGCACTATGATGCGCTCACCGATCTGCCCAACCGCCTGCTGTTCCGTCAGCGCCTCGAGCAGGCCCTGAAGACGATCGGACCCGATGAACAGATCGCGGTCATGTATATCGACATCGACGAGTTCAAGAGCGTCAACGACGCGCTCGGCCATCAGATCGGCGACGAGCTGCTGAGGGCCATCGCCGAACGCCTGCGCTCCTGCTTCGGGGGGACCGATGTGGCGGCGCGGCTCGGCGGCGACGAATTCGCCGTGATCCAGACTGCGGTCCGCGATCAGACCGAGACCATGCAGCTGCTGGCCTCGATCTATCAGACCATCCGCCAGCCGATCGATTGCAGTGGGCACCTGATCACGACCGACGCCAGCATCGGCATCGCGGTCGCGCCCGCCGACGGCCTCGACCTCGATCAATTGCTGCGCAACGCCGACCTCGCGCTCTATGGCGCGAAGAGCGATGGCCGCCGCACCTACCGGTTCTTCGAAACCGGCATGGACGCGCGTGCCAAGGCGCGGCGCAGCCTCGAACTGGAATTGCGCCAGGCCATCGCCGACGGCGGCTTCGAGCTGCACTATCAGCCGTTGCTCCATCTCGAGGACGGCCGGGTCAGCTGTTGCGAGGCACTGGTGCGCTGGCGGCATCCCGAACGCGGCACCATCTCGCCGGCAGATTTCATCCCGGTCGCCGAGGATACCGGCCTGATCAACGATCTCGGGCACTGGGTGCTCAACACCGCGTGCCGGGAAGCCGTGAACTGGCCGGATCACATCAACGTCGCGGTCAACGTGTCTCCGATCCAGTTCAAAAGCCAGACGCTGGCGCTGAACGTCGCCGCCGCGCTCGCGGCGTCGGGGCTCGCGCCCTCGCGGCTCGAGCTCGAGATCACCGAAGCCGTGCTGATCCGTGACGACGAGGCTGCGCTCGATATCCTGCATCAGCTGCGCGAGCTCGGCGTCCGGATCGCGCTCGACGATTTCGGCACCGGCTATTCGTCGCTGAGCTATCTGCAGCGCTTCCCGTTCGACAAGATCAAGATCGATCGCGCCTTCATCAAGGATCTCGCCGGGACCGGCGCGTCGTCCACGATCGTCCAGGCCGTCGTGAACATTGCTGCCGCGAGCGATATGACGACGACCGCGGAGGGCGTCGAGACCGAGCAGCAGCGCAACCTGCTCCGCAGCCTCGGCTGCACCGAGATGCAGGGCTTTCTGTTCAGCCGGCCGGTGCCGGATGTCGAAATCCGCAAACTGCTGTCGTTGCATCGCGAGAGGGCCGTCTCGGTCGCCTGACCGCCGGCCCCGGCCGCTTTCAATATGTGATTTCAGCCACGGAATGCCGCGCGAGCGCCGGCCATCTTGTCGATACGCAACAAGAGGGCTCCGCCATGTACATTCTCGTGAACGCGCTTCTCGTTCTGGCGATCGCGTTCTTCTTCTTCCTGCCGATGACCGATCGCCGTACCGCGCGGATGAAGCTCTGCATGGTGTGCGCGCTCGCCGTTGCGCTGACGGTGTCGGCGACCCTATCCCGGCCGCACGGTCCGGCACCGGTGATGGTGTCGAAGGGCTAGGCACGCATGCTGGCCTCAACGGCTGCCGCAATTTCCAGTCTCAACATTTTGTTGACGGGACCTAATCCTTTGTACACTAGTACAAATCGACGCACCGAAGCTCGCGCGCCAGAGCGGCAAGCCGTCGATCGGGCGTCGTCGTCGTGGAAGGAGCCCGCCCCATGCAGCCGGAACCGATCTTCGATCTCGCGCATCTCGGGCACATGGAGCTGCTGACGCCGAAACCGGACGAGAGCCTGAAGTTCTTCGTCGACGTCATGGGCATGACCGTCAGCGGCAGGAAGGGCGGGTCGGTCTATCTGCGCGGCTGGGACGATTACGAGCGCTACTCGCTGAAGCTGACCGCGTCGAACACCTCCGGCATGGAGCACATGGCGCTGCGGGCCCGCAGCCCGCAGGCGCTCGAACGCCGCGTCGCCGCGCTGAAGGGCTCGGGCTTCGACATCGGCTGGATCGATGGCGACATGGGGCAGGGACCGGCATTCCGCTGCCGCGATCCCGACGGCCACGTCATCGAGCTCTATTACGAGACCGAATGGTACGAGGCGCCGGCCGAGCTGAAGCCCGCGTTGAAGAACCAGGCGCAACGTTTTCCGGCGCGCGGAGTCAATGTCCGCCGGCTCGACCATCTCAACTGCCTCGCGGTCGACATCAAGGCCAATCGCTTGTTCTTCGAGACCTACCTGGGGTGCCGCACCACCGAGCAGATCGTGCTCAACGACGGCACCGAAGCGGCGATGTGGATGACGATGTCGAACAAGAGCTACGACTTCGCCTATACCCGCGATCATTACGGCAAGATGGGCCGCTTCCATCATGTGACCTATGCGCTCGACAGCCGCGAGGAGATCCTGCGCGCGGCGGATGTTTTTCTCGAGAACGGCGTGCATATCGAAACCGGACCGCACAAGCATGCGATCCAGCAGACGTTCTTTCTCTATGTCTATGAGCCCGGCGGCAATCGCGTCGAGGTCGCCAATGCAGGAGCCCGCCTGATCCTCGCGCCGGACTGGAAGCCGATCGTGTGGACCGAGGAGGAGCGCAAGAAGGGCCAGGCCTGGGGGCTGAAGACGATCGAGTCGTTCCACACCCACGGTACGCCGCCGGTGATCGACTAGATGCTCGACCGCCGCAAGCAAACTGATCCCGCGCGTCGATACGTCGCCTCGAACACGCGCGGTCGGACGACAACATGGATGCGTAGCCGGTATAATCCGCTTTGAGAGGGCGGACGCTGCGTCGCGCGCGGCGCGTGAACGGTGAGAACAGGCACAATGGCTGGCAGGACGCCCAAGACGTCGGCGAAGAGCGCAAGGAAGGGAGCTGCGAAGCGCGGGGCTGCAAAGCCGCGCCTGCTCGCAGGCGGCAATCCGCAGATCGCAAAGGGGTATGGTGACGCTCCGGTGCAAGCCTTTATCGCGGCGATGCCGGGGTGGAAGCGCGACGTCGGACGCAAGCTTGACGCTCTCATCGTGCGTACCATCCCCGGCGTGCACAAGGCGGTGAAATGGAACTCGCCGCTCTACGGCATCGAAGGCGATGGCTGGTTCCTCGGCATCCATGTCTTCACGCGCTATGTCAAAGTGGCATTCTTTCGCGGCGCATCGCTGCACCCGATGCCGCCGGGCGAGTCCAAGCAGCAGCACACGCGTTATCTCGATATTCATGAGAACGACGAGCTCGACGAAACCCAGTTCACCGCCTGGGTGAAGCAAGCCAGTCAATTGCCCGGCGAACGGATGTGAATGGCCACGCAGGTCAGGATCGGCGGGCAATGGCCACGACGCGCCGTCGATGCAGCCCTGCGCGCGCGAGCGTTGCCTCGCCTCGGGCATTTGGTGTTAGGCTGCACTGAAGCACGATGAATCGTCATCGTGCTTCAGGTTGTTGTCCTGGCATGATCCTCTCGGAAAAACTGCTTCGCACTTTTCCGGATCATGCTCTGGTAACGTCAGAGGGAAACGTCGATGAGCGAACACACGACGGACAAGCGCGTGCGAGAGGCGTCTCGCAGGCGGTTTCTTCAGGCGGGCGCAGCACTGGCCGGTGGCTCCGCGATATCTGGAGTTGCCGGTTCTACCGCGCTTGCCGAACAGGGGAATAATCTTCCGCCCAACGTGCCGGAATGGATGAAAGCGCCCGGCGATCCGATGGGAAGCCAGCCCTATGGCACGCCGTCGGTTCACGAGAAGGGCGTCGTCAAGAACATCTCGAAGACGCTGCCGCAATATATCTCCGCGTCGGGCCGCACGCCGTTGCAGGAGCTCGACGGCATCATCACGCCGAACGGCCTGTTCTACGAGCGCCATCATGGCGGCGTGCCGACCATCGATCCGGCCGAGCACCGGCTGATGTTGCACGGCATGGTCGATCGCCCGCTGGTGTTCACGATGGAGGACATCCGCCGCTTTCCGTCGCAGTCGCGCATCCACTTCCTCGAGTGTTCCGGCAATCCGGTCTACACCAAGCCCTACGGCAAGACGGCTTCCGACCTCGTCGGCCTGCTGAGCTGCGCGGAATGGACCGGCGTGCCGCTGAAGACGGTACTGGACGAAGCCGGCCTGCAGGCCGGCGCCAAATGGATCGTGGCCGAAGGCGCCGACGCCGCCGCGTTGACGCGCTCGATCCCGATCGAGAAGTGCCTCGACGACGCCATGCTGGTCTACAGCCAGAACGGCGAGCGGCTGCGTCCGCAGCAGGGTTATCCGCTGCGCCTGTTGCTGCCGGGCTTCGAGGGCAACATGAACGTGAAATGGCTGCGGCGGCTCAAGGTCGTCGCCGAGCCGGCGTATTCGCGCGAGGAGACCTCGAAATACACCGACCCGATGCCGGACGGTACGTCGCGCGAATTCACCTTCTACATGGAGGCCAAGTCGATCATCACGCGGCCGTCCGGCGGCCAGAAGCTGACCACGCACGGCTTTCACGAGATCACCGGGATAGCGTGGAGCGGCCACGGCAAGATCAAGAGCGTCGAGATCTCGCTCGACGAAAGCAAGAGCTGGCAGCAGGCGGAGCTGCAGGAGCCGGTGCTGACGCGCGCGCTCACGCGCTTCCGTTTGCCCTGGCACTGGGACGGCACCCCCGCAGTGATCCAGAGCCGCGCCATCGACGAGACCGGCTACGTGCAACCGACGCTCGCGGAATTGGTGGCGGTACGCGGTCTCAACTCGTTCTACCACAACAACGCGATCTGGCCCTGGCGCATCGATGCGAATGGCGAGGTGACCAATGGCCAGGCGTAATCTGAAGGCCGCCGCGCTGGTGAGTGCGGTCGCGATACTCGGCGCAGCTGTTCATGCCGAGGAGCGCTACGGCATCGGCCGTGTGGCTACGCCGTCGGAGATCGCCGGCTGGAACATCGATATCGGCCGTGACGGCGCGGCGTTGCCGCCGGGCAGCGGCAGCGTGGAGCGCGGCCGCATCGTGTTCGGCGAGCAATGCGCGGCGTGCCATGGCGACAGCGGGCAGGGCGGCGTCGGTGACCGCCTGGTCGGCGGGCAGGGCACGCTGGCGAGCCCAAAGCCGATCCGCACCGTCGGCAGCTACTGGCCCTATGCCCCGACGTTGTTCGACTATATCCGACGCGCGATGCCGCAGAACGCGCCGCAGTCGCTGAGCAATGAGGACGTCTACGCGGTGTCCGCCTACATCCTCAGCCTCAACGGCATCGTCCCCGCCAATGCGGTGCTTGATGCGAAGTCGCTCGCCGCCGTCAAAATGCCAAACCGCGACGGGTTCGTCTCCGACCCGCGGCCTGACGTGCATAATCGGTGAAGCGCAGTCCGCGCGGCCGCCGCGCGCCGCGGTCGTCGCACCACGCCGGCGGCTGCCTCGCGGCATTGTGACCTGGTTTGCCCCTGCATCGGGAGTTTGGCCGTCACCACATCAGTTCTGGGCACAGGGACGGCGCTGCCGCCCTTGCGTAGTTTCTTGGACAAATTTCAATTGATCCATCGGAGAGGTCCTATGGCCGCACTCAAGGCCGTTGCAGCCGCTGTGCTGCTCGTGGGAATGACGTTCACGCCAGTCTCGGCCCAGATGTCGGAGCCGGCACTTTTCGACGCGCAGAATCCCGGGCGGAGTGCGATCAACGGCGGTGCCCTGACGCCGTGGGGCGAGGCCCAGCAGGCGGCGCAACGCGGCGGCAACCCGGCGAATGCTTATGGCGCCATACCGGCGGCGCCATCGTCCTCTTGCGCGCGCTATCGTTCGTTCGATCCTGCGTCCGGTACCTTCCTTGGCCGCGACGGCCGCCGCCATCCCTGCCAATAGGGCCCCGCATCCGCGCTTGGCCGTCGTTCTTGGCGGTGGATAAGCTCGCGGGCGGTCGCCCGGTGCGCGAACGCCTGGACGCCCGGCGCGTTATAGTCCGCTGATCGTGTCGGGTCCCGCCGGGCCCGAGCGGCGGAGGCAGCTGGCGTGACAGACACCTTGGCCGGTTTCTGGGACCGAAAGTCGACCGCTGAGCTGTTGCGGGAAGCGGCGCGTGCCGACGGCGACGCGGAGACGCCGGTCTTCAAGCGCTCGCTCTCGGCGTTGCAGCTGGTCACGCTCGGCATCGGCGGCATCATCGGCGCCGGCATCTTCGTGCTGACGGGCCACGCGGCCGCCGCCAATGCCGGACCCGCCGTCACGCTCTCCTTCATGCTTGGCGCCGTCGCCTGCGCCTTCGCCGGCCTGTGCTACGCCGAGATGGCGTCGACCGTGCCGATCTGCGGCAGCGCCTACACTTACGCTTACGCCACGCTCGGCGAACTGATCGCCTGGATCATCGGCTGGGACCTGATCCTCGAATATGCGGTCGGCGCGATCGCGGTCTCGGTCGGATGGTCCGGCTATTTCGTCAGCCTGATGCGCGATTTCGGCATCAACCTGCCGCAGCAATTCACCTCGGCGCCGCTCGCCTACGACGCCAACACCGGTGTGTGGTCGTCGACCGGCGCGGTGATCAACATCCCGGCGATGGCGATCATCGCTTTCGTCGCCGCGCTGCTTGTGGTCGGCATCCGCGAGTCCGCGCGCTTCACCAGCTTCGTCGTCGTGGTCAAGCTCGTCGTCATCGCATTGTTTCTCGCGACCGCAGCCTCTTCGGTATCGCTGGCGAACTGGGTGACGGCAAGCAATCCGTCAGGTGCGCTGATCCCGCCGAATGCCGGTCCCGGCGTATTCGGCTGGTCCGGCGTCGTCCGCGGCGCGGCGGTGGTGTTCTTCGCTTATATCGGCTTCGACGCGATCTCGACCGCCGCGCAGGAGGCGAAGACGCCGGAGCGCGACATGCCGATCGGCATTCTCGGCTCGCTCGTGATCTGCGCCGCGCTCTATGTCGCGGTCGGCTTCGTGCTGACCGGCATCGTACCGTACGACAAGCTGAGCGTGCCCGATCCGATCGCCGTCGGCATCGATGGGGTCGGGATCGGCTGGCTCGGTCCCTTCATCAAGCTCGGCATCCTGTTCGGGCTGACGTCGGTGATCCTCATCATGCTGCTGGCGCAGCCGCGGATCTTCCGTGCCATGGCGCATGACGGGCTGCTGCCGGGCATCGCCGCAAGGATCCATCCGCGCTTCCAGACGCCCTATGTCTCGACCATCTTCGCCGGCAGCGTCGCTGCTGCTCTCGGCGGGCTGCTGCCGATCGGGCTGGTCGGCGAACTCGTCTCGATCGGCACGCTGTTCGCATTCACGGTGGTCTCGATCGGAACCCTGGTGCTGCGTCTGCGCGATCCGGACTTGCCGCGTCCGTTCAGGGCGCCGGCGATCTGGCTGGTGGCGCCGGCTGCCGCGGGAACGTCGCTGTTCCTGATGTTCGGCCTGCCGCCCGACACCTGGATCAGGCTCGCGGTGTGGCTCGTGATCGGGCTTGTGATCTATGCGGCCTACGGCCGACGCCACAGCCGGCTGCGGGCGAGGGGTGGGGTGTAAGCGCGGCGAGGATTCGCCTTGTGCGGGATAGTGCGAGCCTGTCTCCGCCAAGAGACTGTCGTCCCTGCGAAAGCAGGGACCCATACGCCGCGGCGCGGTGTTGTGGGTGGGATTCGTTGTTCCAGCGCAGCAACTAATCAACATTCGTGGTTATGGGTCCCAGCTTTCGCAGGGACGACACCGAATTTGTTGCGGCATTGAAAGTCAAACGTCCGCGGCCAAAGGTTCACTCGATCGCCTGCAACGCGCGGCGGATCGCCGCGAAGATCGCCTCGATCTGCTCCTCGGTGATGATCAGGGGCGGTGAGATCATCAATGTATCGGCGGCGGCGCGGAGCAGGATTCTCTCGTCGTCGTAGCATCGCCGGGCGCATTCGGGACCGCGCATGCCGACCGCGCCGTCGCGCGGCTTCAGATCGATCGCGGCCGGGCAAGCGGCCGCGCGCGTCGGGCTGACGGGAAGTCAAGGCCGACGCGGCGCGCGACGAGCCTATAGTGCGCGGGCGCGCGGCCTGTTACACTTGCTCGCTCCGATAGAAGGAACATACGCCGCACCCAAACGGCGCAATCGGGGGAACTCCAATGCGAAATCCACAAACGGGCGCGCGATGGATGGTCGCGGCCATTGTCGCGATCGGCCTCACGGCGTCAGCACCTGGCCACGCCGCGTCGGTTGCGCCGGTCGCCGCCGAGAACGGCATGGTGGTATCCGCGCAGCATCTCGCGACGCAGGTCGGCATCGAGGTGTTGAAGCGGGGCGGCAACGCGGTCGACGCCGCGGTCGCGGTCGGTTACGCGCTGGCGGTGGCCTATCCCGCCGCCGGCAATCTCGGTGGCGGCGGGTTCATGACCATCCAGCTCGCCGACGGCCGCAAGACCTTCCTGGATTTCCGCGAGACCGCGCCGAAGGGCGCCACCGCCAACATGTATCTCGACAAGGACGGCAACGTCATCGCTGGCCTGTCGACCAAGGGGCATCTTGCCGTCGGCGTGCCCGGCTCGGTGGCCGGCATGGAATATGCGCGCGAGAAATACGGCACGATGAAGCGCGCGGACGTCATCGCGCCGGCGCTGCAACTCGCCGAGGACGGCTTCGTGCTAGACCAGGGCGACGTCAGCATGCTGCAGACCTCGACCAAGGATTTTCAGGACGATCCGGCTTCGGCCGCGATCTTCCTCAACAACGGCAAGCCGTTCCAGGTCGGCGAGCGGCTGACGCAGCACGAGCTCGCCGAGACGCTGCGCGAGATCAGCAAGCGCGGCACCGACGGCTTCTACAAGGGCTGGGTGGGGGCGGCGATCGTCGCCTCGAGCCAGGCCGGCAAGGGCCTGCTCACGCAGGAGGATCTCGATGATTACAAGGTTCGCGAGCTCGCGCCGGTCGAATGCGATTATCGCGGCTACCACGTGGTCTCGGCGCCGCCGCCAAGCTCGGGTGGCGTGGTGATCTGCGAGATCCTGAACATCCTCGAGGGCTACCCGCTGAAGGAGCTCGGCTACCACTCCGCGCAGGCGGTGCACTACCAGATCGAGGCGATGCGCCACGCTTATGTCGATCGCAACAGCTATCTCGGCGACCCCGACTTCGTGAAGAATCCGCTCGAGCGTCTGCTCGACAAGAATTACGCCGCGAAGATCCGCGCCGTGATCGACCCGGCCAAGGCCGGCGTGTCCAAGGACATCAAGCCCGGCGTTCCGCCGCACGAGGGCAGCAACACCACGCATTATTCGATCGCCGATAAGGACGGCAACGCGGTGTCTGTGACCTACACGCTCAACGACTGGTTCGGCGCCAAGGTGACCGCGGCCAAGACCGGCGTGCTCTTGAACGACGAGATGGATGACTTCACCGCCAAGGTCGGCGTGCCGAACCTCTATGGCCTGGTGCAGGGGGAGGCCAATTCCATCGCCCCCGGCAAGCGTCCGCTGTCCTCGATGAGCCCGACCATCGTCACCAGGGACGGCAAGCCGGTCATGGTGGTGGGGACGCCGGGCGGCAGCCGCATCATCACCGCCGTGCTGCTGACGATGATCAACGCCATCGACTACGGCATGAACGCACAGGAAGCCGTGGACATGCCGCGCTTTCACCAGCAATGGCTTCCGGAGGCGACCAACCTCGAGGACTTCACGCTATCGCCGGATACGCGGAAGATTTTGGAAGGCATGGGCCACAAGTTCGGGCCGCCGCAGCCTGCCAATCACCTCGCAGTCATCATCGTCGGGGCGCCGTCGCTGGACGGCAAGCCGGTCGGCAACAATCGCTTCTATGGGGCGAACGATCCGCGCCGCAATTCGGGGCTTGCCGGTGGCTACTGATTGCCGTTGCGCGATTGCATGCGGACGGCTGGGCAGGGACCGCTCGCGAAGCCGGTCGTGCGTCAGGCGACGGCCGTCGACCTGCCGTCGTCGTGCCCGCTCGTGAGCAGCAGGCGCCGGCGGATCGCATCCTCGACCAGGGCCAGCGATTGTTTGGCTTCACGCGCCTCGGCTTCGGCGGCCTGGGCCCGGAACTCGGCGGCATCGAGCTGCTCCTGCTGGGACTCGATACGCCGTCGGGCCTCCTCGAGTGCCCGGGACGCGTCCCTCAACTTGCGCTCGGTGGCGGCGATGATTTCGAGCTGCGCCTGTTCGGCGGCCTCGGCGCGTGCCTCGCCGGCACGGGCTCGGTCCTCGATGCTGCGGAACAGATCCGCCGCCTGATAGACCAGGTCCAAGGCTTCGGTGCCCATCGCTGAAGTGGGAGGTCTCGGAAATCCGAGGACATTCGGGTCGGCCGCAAAAGGCCGTCTAAATCCGCGCAGTGCCATGCAGACCAGCCCTCGCGAGTCGCGTGTATGACAACAACTTGCGGTAGTTATGGTTAACAAACCATTGATCCTGTCGGCCGCCCGGCACTGTCCACCGGTTTCTGACGACACCGCGCCTCGAACGGCAGCCGGGTAGTGCAAGCGCTCGGTCCGGCCTGCGCTTTGCTTTCGCAAGCGGCTCACCGCGCAAGCGCAGCGAGTGGTGACCGGCGTGCCGTCTGCCGAGCGCGCAGGCGAATCGAGGCACGGAGGGCCCGAGGTCGATGCGGTTCTGCGGAGCATCCGAAGCGCGGGGAGGGGCTGATTTGGCTGCGCGCGGGAGCCGGGCTCTATGGCATAAGTTTGACGCCTGGCGCGCTTTAATTCTCCTGTGTTGAATTGCAGGTCCATGGTGCGACCGATATACCGGGCGGCCTAAGTGGCACGCAGCGCACTCAGAACGAGCGACGTATTCGCCACGGAAAATCTGGTCGATGAAATTTCTGTTGCGGTTCTTCGGGTTCCTGTTCACCGCAGGAACCATCCTGTTCCTGGCTGGTCTCGCCGCGGTCGCAGGGCTGTTCTGGCATTTTTCCAAGGACCTGCCCGACTATTCGCAGCTCCAGAACTACGAGCCGCCGGTGATGACCCGCGTGCACGCGGCCGACGGATCGCTGCTGGGCGAATTCGCCAAGGAGCGCAGGCTCTATCTGCCGATCCAGGCCGTGCCGAAGCTCGTGATCAACGCGTTCCTCGCGGCCGAGGACAAGAATTTCTACGAGCACGGCGGCATCGACTATACCGGCATGGCGCGCGCCGGCGTCTCCTACATCCAGAACTTCGGCTCCAACCGCCGTCCGCAGGGTGCTTCCACGATCACCCAGCAGGTCGCCAAGAACTTCCTGTTGACCAACGAGGTGTCGTTCACCCGCAAGATCAAGGAAGCCCTGCTGGCGATGCGAATCGAGCGGGCCTATTCCAAGGACAAGATCCTCGAGCTCTATCTCAACGAAATCTATCTCGGCCTCGGTGCCTACGGCATCGCGGCGGCCTCGCTGGTCTATTTCGACAAGTCCGTCAACGAACTGACGGTCTCGGAAGCGGCCTATCTGGCGGCGTTGCCGAAAATGCCGGCCAGCCTGCATCCGGTGCGCAACCGTGCGCGCGCCATCGAGCGGCGCAACTACGTGATCGACCGCCTGCAGGAGAACGGCTGGATCACCGCTGCCGACGCCGACAAGGCGCGCAAGGATCCGCTGACCGTCACCAACCGCAGCAACGGCGCGCACACCTTCGCCGGTGAATATTTCTCCGAAGAGGTCCGCCGCGACATCTTCGAGCGCTACGGCGAGAAGAAGCTCTATGAGGGCGGCCTGTCGGTGCGCACCACGCTCGACCCCAAGGTCCAGGTGATGGCGCGCAAGGCCATGGTGGCGGGGCTCGTGAACTATGACGAGCAGCAGGGCTATCGCGGCGCGATCCAGAAGCTCGACCTCACCAGCGACTGGGGCGTTCCGCTCGCCGAGATCAAGTCGCTCACGGACATCTCGCCGTGGCGGATGGCGGTGGTGCTGGAGAGCAACGACCAGTCGGCGCGGATCGGCTTCCAGCCCGGCCGCGAACTCGGCGGCGCCGTCAGCAAGCAGCGCGAAACCGGCATCATCACGATGGACGGCGTGCGCTGGGCCAGGACCAAGGGCAAGACGCCGACCGCGGTCTCGCAGGTGCTGCAGCCCGGCGACGTGATCTACGCCGATCCGCTGTTCAAGGACGGCAAGGCGGTCGAAGGCCAGTACCGGCTGCGCCAGATTCCCGAACTGTCGGGCGCGATGGTGGCGATGGATCCGCACACCGGCCGTGTGCTGGCGATGGTCGGCGGCTTCTCATTTGACCAGAGCCAGTTCAACCGCGCGACGCAGGCCTATCGGCAGCCCGGCTCGACCTTCAAGCCGATCGTCTATTCGACGGCGCTCGACAATGGCTACACCGGATCGACCGTGATGATCGACGGGCCGATCGAAATCGACCAGGGGCAGGGCAACATCTGGCGGCCGGAAAACTTCTCCACCGGCAAGTATCAGGGCCAGGTCACGCTGCGCAACGCGCTCCGCCTGTCGCTCAACACCGTGACGGTGCGGCTGGCGCAGGAGATCGGCATGCCTGTCATCGGCGAGTATGCCAAGCGCTTCGGTGTCTATGACGAGCTGCCGAACTATCTCGCCTACGCGCTCGGCGCCGGCGAGACCACGGTGATGCGGATGGCTACGGCCTATTCGATGATCGCCAATGGCGGCGTCCGCGTGAAGCCGACCCTGATCGACCGCATCCAGGACCGCTACGGCCACACCATCTTCCGGCACGACCAGCGCGAATGCCGCGGCTGCGACGCACCGGAGGGCTGGAAGAACCAGCCCGAGCCGCAGCTCGTCGACCGCCGCGAGCGGGTGCTCGATGCGATGACCGCCTACCAGATCACCTCGCTGATGGAGGGCGTGATTCAGGCCGGTACCGGCACCGCGCTGAAGGACGTCGGCAAGCCGCTCGCCGGCAAGACCGGCACCTCGAACGAGGCCAAGGACCTCTGGTTCGTCGGCTTCTCGCCGGACCTCGTGGTCGGTCTCTATGTCGGCTACGACAAGCCGCGCTCGCTCGGCCGCAACGCCCAGGCCGGCCACACCGCGGCGCCGATCGCGCGCGACTTCCTGAAGCTCGCACTGGCCGACAAGCCCGCCACTCCGTTCAAGCAGCCGGTCGGCATCCGGCTGGTGCTGGTCGATGCCAAGACCGGCCTGCGCGCCTCGTCCGGTCAGAACCGGGGCGTGGTGCTCGAAGCCTTCAAGCCGCGCCAGGCGCCGCCGTTCTATGATCCGACGTTGGTCGCCGGCACCGACGTGATCGACGGCACCCAGCAGGCAATCCCGCCGGACGCGGGCCGTGCCGTCATGCAGTCCAGTCCGAGCGGGCTGTATTGAGGCCAAACGGCAGGGCATTTGCGGTTGGGGTGGTGCGGCGCTTTGTCAGGGCGCATCACGCCGCCGTGGTTGAACATGCCGCGCGCGGCGCCGACCCAAGAATGGAGTCCTCGACCGGAGAACCACCGAAGCGCGACGTTTCCATTCGCGTCCGCGCGTGTCGAGCCGTGGATCGCGATGATCAAGGCGTTGCTTGCCGTAATGCGGCTGATCTGGACCGTTCTCGTGGTTGGGGCCGCAACCCTGATGGGCGCGGTCCTTGGATGGGGGTGGCACGGCTGGATTGGTGCCATCTCGCTCGGCATCGTAGGATTTGGCCTTGGATCCCTGCTTGCAGCCTGCCCCGAAGTGCTGCTTGAACTGGTCGCTGAAATGTAAACCTCTGGCCGAACGCTGATCGCTCGTCCCGGCCGCGATTTTCACCCCCATTCCCCGCCAACAATGCTTGCCAAGCGTGGGACCAAGCGGGTAGAAGGTCGCACTCGCGCGGGCGCTGATTTGGCAGGCGAACCCGCTGTACCGAGATGTCCAGTCATCCAGCTAAGCTGTTGATACCACGGACAATTCTTGGGGAATGGTGTAACGGTAGCACAACAGACTCTGACTCTGTTTGTCTTGGTTCGAATCCAGGTTCCCCAGCCAATCTGCCTCCGTGGCCCCGACCATCCTCTGAAATCCCGATGATTGCTCGTCGCGGCCGGCTCCCGATGGCGTGCCGGACGTGAGATGGCTTGTGCCATCACGGCGTCCAGTGTGGATTAGCCCGGCATAATCCACCATGGTCTCGCGCCTGCGGTGCGGCCTGTTGCGACAAAGGTTTAAGGTAATGGACGAAATTCTTTATGCCCGCGAGTCGTCGATTGGCGTCGACGAGTTCATCGAGGTGCTGCGCCAGTCGGGCCTCGGCGAGCGGCGGCCGCTGGCGGATGCCGACCGCATGGCGCGCATGATCGCCAATGCGAACCTGATCGTGACGGCGCGGAAGGCGCGCCGGCTCGTCGGCGTCTCGCGTGCGCTGACCGATTTCGCCTATTGCTGCTATTTGTCGGACCTTGCGGTCGATCGAGCGTTTCAGGGCCACGGCATCGGCAAGCGCCTGATCGCGGAAACGCGGCGCCACGCCGGACCTGAATCGATGTGCCTGTTGATGTCGGCGCCCGACTCGATCGGGTTCTACAAGACCATCGGCATGCCGCAGCCGGACAACGCGTTCCACTACAAGCGCGAGCGATAGCGGCCGGCGCTATCTAATCTCGGCCTTCAGCAGCAGCGCGAGGCAATCGGCCAGCCGCTGCTCGATCTCCCTGTCGCGGAGCGACAGCGGGCCGGGATCGTTGAGGATCGCGTTGACAAGCGTGCCCAGCACGACCTGGAAGCCGAAGGCGATGGCGCGGGTCTTCGCCGCCTTGCGGCCCTTGCCCATCGCTGGGAGCAGCAGCGGGGTGGCGTGTTCGGTGGTCGCGCGCGCAAGGCTCTTGAACGTGGTCCACTTGTCCGGCCGGGTGTCGTCGTGCTGGAGGGCGGCGCGCAGCACGCCCTCGTGGGCGCGGATCCAGCCGATGACGCCCGACACGACGCGGCGGCAGAGGTCGTCGAGCGCGGCATTGCCGGCGGGACTGTCCATCCGGGCGAGATGCCGCGCGCCATCCTGCGCGGCGAGTGCGATCAGGGCGTTGAAGTAGGCTTCCTTGCTCTCGAAGCGGCTGTAGAAGGCGCCGACCGTGGCGCCGACCTTGCCGCAAAGGGCTTCGATGGATAGCTCCGCGAAACTCCTTGTCCGCAACAGCTCGGCGCCGGCTTCAAGCAGCGCCAGCGTCGTCTCGCGGCTGCGCTTCTGGCGCGAGGGGGTGACGCCGGGAAGGTCGAACTGGGCTGAAAGCCGCGGCATTTGCGCTTGCGTCTCCTGGTTTTCATAATCATAATTCGGATTATCATTTGAAGCAATCCGGCCGCACCGTGCCGGTACGGGCCGCAGGCCAACCGCGGCGAGGACAGGGAGAACGCCATGAGCGAGCATCGCCAGCCGCCGTTCGGCGGCAGCATCGGCAAGACGGTTGCGACCTCGAAGCCATGGTGGCCCGACACGCGCCAGCCGCCGGCTGGCGCGCCGAACATCCTGGTCGTGCTGTTCGACGATGTCGGCTTCTCCGATTTCGGCTGCTACGGCTCACCGATCCGGACGCCGACCATCGACCGGCTCGCCGCCGAGGGCCTGCGCTATAGCGGCTTCCACACCACCGCGATGTGCTCGACCACGCGCGCGGCGCTGCTCACCGGACGCAACCACCATTCGGTCGGCGTCGGCTGCCTCGCCAATTTCGATTCCGGCTACCCCGGCTATCGCGGCAAGATCGCGCGCGAGGCGGGGACGCTTGCCGAGATGCTGCGGCAGCACGGCTATCGCAACTACATGGTCGGCAAGTGGCACGTCACGCCGCTGACCGAGAGCGGCGCCACCGGTCCGTTCGACGGCTGGCCGCTCGGCCGCGGCTTCGACCGCTTCTACGGCTTCCTCGACGCCGAAACCGATCAATATGCGCCGGAGCTCGTATCCGACAACACCCAGATCGATCCGCCGGGGACTTACGAGAGCGGCTATCATTTGACGTCCGATCTGGTCGACCAGTCGATCCGCTTCATCGCCGATCACGTGGCCGATCGCCCCGATCTGCCGTGGCTGACCTGGCTTGCGCCCGGCGCCTGCCACGCGCCGCATCAGGCGCCCGCCGATATCATCAAGAGCTATGACGCAACCTTTACCCATGGCTGGGACGTCGAGCGCGAACAGCGGATGGCGCGGCAGAAGGCGATGGGGCTGGTGCCGGAAGCCACCAGGATGCCGGCGCGAAACGACGGCGTGAAAGCGTGGGACGCGCATTCCGCCGATGAGCAGCGCGTGTTCACGCGGTTGCAGGCGGCCTATGCCGGCATGCTCGATCACGCCGACCGGCATCTGGCGCGGCTGATCGCTTTCCTCGACACGGCCGGTATCCGCGACAACACGTTGGTCATCGTGATGTCGGACAATGGAGCGAGCCAGGAGGGCGGCCCGCTCGGCTTCGTCAACGCGATGGGGCCGTACAATTTCCGGCCCGAGCCGCTGCCGGTGAAATTGCAGCGGATCGACGACATCGGCGGGCCGGACACGCACTCCAACTTTCCGCATGGCTGGGCGATGGCCTCGAACACGCCGCTGCGGCGCTACAAGCAGAACACCCATGGCGGCGGCATCCGCGATCCCTTCGTGATGAGCTGGCCGAAGCGCATCAAGGCCAAAGGTGAACTGCGTCATCAATTCGTGCACGCCTGCGACCTGACGCCGACACTGCTCGATCTGATCGGAGTTTCAGCGCCGGCGGAGATCGCTGGCTGTCCGCAGATGCCGCTGGAAGGCGAGAGCTTTGCGCGCTCGATCGACGACGCCGCGGCGCCGTCGAAGACATCGGCGCAGTATTTCGAGATGTTCGGCCATCGCGGTCTCTGGAAGGACGGCTGGAAGGCGGTGTCGTTTCATCCCTCCGGCACGCCGTTCGAGAACGACACATGGGAGCTGTATCATCTCGATCAGGACTTCTCCGAGGTCGATGACCTCGCAGCGAAGGAACCCGAACGTCTGGAGCAGATGACAAAACAGTGGTGGCGCGAGGCCGAGGCGCACAACGTGCTGCCGCTCGACGATCGTTTCGGGCCGCGCTTTGCCGAGAACGCGGCGCGCTTTCACGGCGCGCGGACGAAGTTCACCTTTCATGCCGGCATGGGGCACGTGCCGACCGACGTCGCACCCGATGTCCGCAGCCGCAGCTACACCCTCGAGGCGCATGTCGAGATCGACGAGGGCGCGAGCGGCGTGCTGATCGCGCATGGCGACGCGACCTCGGGCTACAGCCTCTACATCAAGGACGGCTTTCTGGTGCACGATTTGAATGTCGGCGGCGGCCATGAGCTCGTCACCTCCAGCCGCAAGGTGCCTGCGGGCGCGCAGCGGCTCGGTGTGCATGTCGAACGGCTGCTGCGCAAGGAGCCGCCGGCCAAGGGCGCGCGGACCGGCGTTACCGAATACACGCTGACGATCGACGGCGAGCCGGTGGGATCGATGCAGACCCAGCTCGGCTTCCACAATTTCATCTCATGGTCCGGGCTCGACATCGGCCGCGATCGCGGCAGCCCGGTCTCGCACTACGCGGCGCCGTTCGAATTCACCGGCAGGCTGTTGCAGGTGACGGTCGTCATGCATGACGACCAGAAGCTCGATGGCGACGGCGTCGGGAATGCGCAGATGGCGCGGCAGTAGGCGACGACCGTGGCAGCGCGGCGAGTTGGCGCAGCGTAGGGTGGATTAGCGAAGCGTAATCCACCATTTCTCTCGAAGCAGGACGGCGGGTTACGCTTCGCTAACCCGCCCTACGACGTCACGACGATCGCGCCGCAAGCTACTTGATCTTGTCATACACCGTCGCGAAATCTGCGAGCGGCATCGGGATGCTGATGGTCTCCTTGCCGAGATTCTGGAACGACACCTTGAGCTGCTTGCCCGATTTCAGCTGGGTGAGGACATCGGCCGCGATCGGCGCATTGATGTAGCAGCCGCGCGCCTCGCAGGTCTGGATCGGCACGTCGACGGCCTTGCCGTCGTCGACCTGCAGCTTGGCGCCGACGGGCAGGTTCAACCCGAGCGGAAGCTGGATCAGCGCAACCGGCGCGCGGGTGTCGCCGGGAACGCGGATATTGACCAGCACGATGACCTGGCCGGTCTTGGTGAGCACGGCGGTCTGCTCCATCGCGCATTCGAGCGGCGCGTCGCGGCTCGCGCTGGTGCAGCGCGCGACCCAGCCGGTATTGTTGGGGGCGGCGGCGTCGCCTTGCGGAGCAGCTGCCGGAGCCGGCGCGGGTGAATTCTTGGCCTTGGGGGCCTGGGCGTAGCCAAGGCCGACCACGCCGAACACGGTGAACAGGACGAAGAGCGACTTTGCGACAATCTTCACGATACCGGCTCCCAAATGAACATCTTTCGGGTGTGCCGGTATGCGGGCAAAAGTCAAGTCACTCGGCGGCCTGCTTGACCGACCGATCCTCGCCATCGTCGGCATCGTGGTCGACGGGCGGCGAGCGGCCCCAGTTCGCAAACGCGTTGGAGAGCCTGTCGAGATAGAGATAAACCACGGGCGTCGTGAACAGCGTCAGCGCCTGGCTGACGATCAGACCGCCGACCATCGCGTAGCCGAGCGGCTGGCGGATCTCGGAGCCGGTGCCGGTCCCTAGCATCAGCGGCACGCCGCCGAGCATCGCGGCCATCGTCGTCATCATGATCGGGCGGAAGCGGAGCAGGGCGGCCTGGCGGATTGCCGCCACCGGCTCCATGTGCTGATCGCGCTCGGCGGCGATCGCGAAGTCGACCATCATGATGCCGTTCTTCTTCACGATGCCGATCAGGAGGATGATGCCGATCAGCGCGATCAGCGAGAAGTCGAAGCCGGCCGCCATCAGGATCGCCAGCGCGCCGACGCCGGCCGAGGGCAGCGTCGACAGAATGGTGATCGGATGGATGTAGCTCTCGTAGAGAATACCGAGGATCAGGTAGACGACCACGAGCGCCGCCAGGATCAACAGCGGCACGGTCGACAGCGATTGCTGGAACGCCTGCGCGGTGCCCTGGAAGCTTGAGCTCAGAGTCGGCGGCGCGCCGAGGTCGGTCATTGCCTTCTGCACCGCTTCCGTCGCCTGGCCGAGCGCGACACCCTGCGCCAGGTTGAACGAGATGGTGATCGCCGGGAACTGGCCCTGGTGGCTGATCGACAGTGGCCGTACCGGAACGGTGGTCCACTTCGCAAAGGTCGACAGCGGCACCTGTTCGCCGGTCAGCGGCGACTTGATGTAGATGTTGTTGAGCGTGTCGATCGAGCCCTGCAACTCCGGCAGCACCTCGAGAATGACGTGGTAGCTGTTGAGCTGGGTGAAGTACTGCGTCACCTGGCGCTGGCCGAACGCGTCATAGAGCGTGTCGTCGATCAGCTGCGGCTGAATGCCATAGCGCGAGGCGGTGTCGCGGTTGATCTTCAGCTCGACCGTGGTGCCGTTGGTCTGCTGGTCGGTGGCGACGTCGCGCAACTGCGGCAACGTCTGCATCTTGCCGAGGATCTTCGGCGCCCATTCGTTCAGCTCGGCGAGGTTGGCGTCCTGCAGCGTGAATTCGAACTGGGTGCGGGTCGGGCGGCCGCCGAGGCGGACGTCCTGCGCGGCCTGCATGAACAGCCGGGCGCCGAGCACCTTCTCCAGCTTCGGCCGCAGGCGGGCGATGATCTGCTGCGCGTTGGCATCGCGCTGGTTCAGCGGCTTGAGCGTGATGAACATGTTGCCGTTGTTACCGGCCCGGCCGCTGCCGCCGATCGCCATCGCCACCGTCGCCACGCCGGGATCCTGTATGACGATCTTGCTGAGCTCCTCCTGCTTCCCCTTCATTTCAGCGAACGAGATGTCCTGGCTGGCTTCCGAGGTCGCGGTGATCAGGCCGACGTCCTGCTGGGGGAAGAAGCCCTTCGGGATGATGACGAACATGTAGATCGACAGCGCCAGCGTCGCGAAGAAGATCATCAGGGTCGTGAACTTCCAGCGCAGCGCGAGGTCGAGCCCGCTCTGATAGCCGCGCAGCATGGCGTCGAAGCCGCGCTCGCTGAGCTGGTAGAACCGGCCGTGCTTCTCCTCGTTGTGGGCGCGCAGGAAGCGCGAAGCCATCATCGGGGTCAGCGTCAGCGACACGAACATCGAGACGAAGATGGTCATCGCCAGCACGACCGCGAATTCGCGGAACAGGCGGCCGATGATGCCGCCCATCAGCAGCAGCGGGATCAGGACCGCGACCAGCGAGATGCTGATCGAGACGATGGTGAAGCCGATTTCCTTGGAGCCCTTGAAGGCGGCGGCCATCGGCCGCTCGCCTTCCTCGATGTAGCGGCTGATGTTTTCGAGCATCACGATGGCGTCGTCGACCACGAAGCCGACCGCGATCGTCAGCGCCATCAGCGACAGATTGTCGAGCGTGTAGCCGAACACCCACATCAGCGCGCAGGCGCCGAGCAGCGCCAGCGGCACCGTCACGGCAGGGATGACGGTCGCCCAGAAGCTGCGCAGGAAGGCAAAGATCACCATGACGACCAGGAAGATGGTCAGGAGCAGGGTGAACTGGACGTCCTCCACTGCGGCGCGGATCGTGGTGGTGCGGTCGGAGATGACCTCGATCTTGATCGCCGGCGGGATCGCCGCCACCAGCCGCGGCAGCGTCGCCTTGATCTTGTCGACGGTGTCGATGACGTTGGCGCCGGGCTGCTTGAACACGACGAGGAACACGCCGCGCTTGCCGTTGGCCCAGGCGGCCTGCTTGGCATCCTCAGGTCCGGTCACGGCCTGGCCGACGTCACGGATGCGCAGCGGCCCGCCATTGCGGTAGGCGATGATGACGTCGTTCCACGGGTCCGCCGTGAGCAGCTGGTCGTTCGCATAGATGGTGTAGGCGCGGGTGGCGCCGTCGATATTGCCCTTCGGGCTGTCGACGGTTGCGATGTTGATCGCGGCGCGGACGTCCTCCAGCGACAGGCCTTTCGCGACCAGCTTGGCCGGGTCGATCTGGACGCGAACCGACGGCTTCTGCTGGCCGCCGATGATGACCTGCGCGACGCCGGAAATCTGGCTGATCTGCTGGGCAAGCTGGGCGTCGACGGAATCGCTGACCGTGGTCAGCGGCAGCGTGTCCGATGTTGCCGACAGCAGCATGATCGGCGCGTCCGCCGGATTGACCTTGCGATAGGTCGGCGGCGAGGGGAGATTCTTCGGCAACTGGCCGCTGGCGGCGTTGATGGCGGCCTGCACGTCGTTGGCGGCGCCGTCGATTGAGCGGTTGAGGTCGAACTGGATCGTGACCGACGCCGTGCCCAGATAGCTCGTCGAGGTCATCTGCGCGATGCCGGGGATCTGCGCGAACTGGCGCTCCAGCGGCTGGGCGACCGAAGTTGCCATTGTCTCCGGGCTGCCGCCCGGGAGCGTCGCGGTGATCTGGATGGTGGGGAAGTCGACCTGCGGCAGCGGCGCGACCGGCAGCAGCGGATAGGCCACGAGGCCGACGAACAGGATGCCGGCCATCAGCAACGAGGTGCCGATGGGGAAGCGAATGAATGGTGCGGATATTCCGGCGCTCATTCCTGCGTAACCTTCGACTGGGACTGGTCCGTGCTCGCCACCGCCGTTGTCACCAGGGTTCCCGGCGAGACCTTGTACTGGCCCGCGGTGATCACCTGCTGTCCCGGCGACAGGCCCTCCTCGATCACCGACTTGCCGTCGATCGACTGGCTGACCTTGAGCTTGCGAAGCTCGGCCTTGTTCTCCTGGTTGACTGAATACGCGTACAGGCCTTCGGTGCCATGCTGCACCGCGTCATCCGGGACGACGGTGGCATCCTTCAAGATTCTGACCAGGAGCCGGGTCGAGACCGACTGGCCCGGCCACAGCGCATGGTCCTTGTTATCAAACACCGCCTTCAGCCGGACAGTCCCGCTGGTGGTGTCGACCTGATTGTTGATCAGCGCCAGGGTTCCGGTGGACAGCACCCGCTTGCCGTCGGTGGTCAGGGCAATGGTCTTGGGCGGCGCCACCGCCAGTGCCGCCTTGATATCGGGCAGCTGGTCTTCCGGCGCGGTGAAGATCACCGTGATCGGCTCGATCTGGGTGATCGTCACGATGCCGGTCGCCGCCGAGGCGTTGACGATGTTGCCGACATCGACCAGTCGCAGGCCGACGATGCCGTCGATCGGCGACTTCACGGTGGCGTAGTCGACCTGGGTCTGGGCATTGAAGATGGCAGCGTCGTCGGCCGCGATCTGGGCCGTGAGCTGGGCCACGGTGGAGCGCTGGGTGTCGAGCTGCTGGCGCGTCGCGAACTCGCCGAGCTTGGTGTAGCGCTGCAGGTCGAGATTGGCGTTGGCGATATTGGCCTCGTCCTGGGCCTTCTTGGCCTTGGCCTGGTCGAGCGTCGCCTGATAGGGCCGCGGATCGATCTCGACCAGCGTGTCGCCCGCCTTGACGAACTGGCCTTCCTTGAACGCGATCCTGGTGATCTGGCCGTCGACCCGGGTGCGGACCTGGACGGTGTTGAATGCCTGCACCGTGCCGAGGCCGGTCAGGTAGACCGGGAAGTCGGCCTTCTCGACCGGCGCGATCTTGACCGGCACGGCCGGGCGCTGGGCGGCACGCTTCTGCGCGGCTGCTGCCGCCAGCTGATTGTCCGTGTGCTTCTGCCAGCCGAAATAACCGGCCCCGCCGACCGCAGCGATCACTAAAACCCAACCGATGGTGCGTGACTTTGACATGCGGACTCTTGGGTTCGACGTAACAAGAAAGGGTGATCGAAACGGTTCACAGAGCTTGCGGATATAATATGCGTGCACTTAATGTGTAAACACACCAAGGCTTGAGAATCCTAAACATTTGGAAAGGTTTAGGCCAGAAACGAGCAGAAATATTCCGTCTGGGAAACGCACCGAGGACCCCTATGTCGCTCGATCTCAAACGCCAGTTCATTGCGCAACTCGTCGAGAGTTCCAGGCTGCTGCGCAACTATATCGATCATCGCGCCAAGGCGCGAGGCACCACGCGGGCCCAATGGATCGTGCTGTTCCGCCTGCGCGAGCAGGAAGGACTGTCCCAGGTCGACCTTGCCGACGTGCTCGAGTTGCAGCCGATCTCGCTGGTGCGGCTGCTTGACCGGCTCGTCGAACATGGCCTGCTCGAACGCCGTCCCGATCCCCGGGACCGCCGCGCCAATCGGCTGTTCCTGACGAAGAGCGGGCGCCGTCTCGTTGACGATCTCGACAGTCTGCGCGATGCGATCGCCAGCGACGTGCTCCGTGACGTATCGGACAAACATGTCGAGAGCGGACTGGCCACGCTGCGCGAGGTCAAGGATCGCATCAAGGCGCTCGGCGAGGATGCCGCGCACATCGCCGCGAAATAGCGCGAGCCTCGCCGCGACCTGCTCTCCATCCGCTCACCTGATGCAATTTGCGCGACGCGGTTGAAACGCCGCGGGATGTCGTTCATATCGCGCAGCGACGATGCGACAGGATGAGGGTAGCGATGGATGAGTTGAACGGGCGCATGATGGCGTGCCAGATCCTGGTCACCGGGTTGATCGCGCGCGTCGCCAACGAGCAGCGTGACCCGCTGCGCTTTCTCACCGACTTCCGCGACGAGATCAAAGCGGTCGTCGACGGCGTCAATATCGCCGGCCTCGAGAACAGCGACCGCGTGCGGCAGGTCGCGCAACGGACCATCGATGAGCTGTTCTCGCTGATGAAGCCACCAAGCGCCGAGTGATTGGGTAGGTGCGTTGGCACCAATTTAGAACGACTATTAGAACACTTAAAAACTGAGTTTAGAACGATTTCAAACCACAGATTAGAATCGCTTTGATTTGGGGCGATTCAAGCCAACTGTGGCGCTGATCGCATTGATAAAAAAAGTCGCGCTCGATAACCGAAAGAGACAGTTCGTCGCACGGTGATTTCGCGAACGGATTTGGTTTTCTGGGGGCGTGCAAGAAATGAGCAATGTGAAGGCGCCGAGATCGCTGCGCTTCGATGCCGCGATCGGTTCGGCTGATGATACCGGTTATTCCGCCACGAAGGTCTCCGCCGTCGCGAGCTTGATCGCGGTGGCCTCGTTCTCGGGGGCCGAAGCGCAGCAATCCAACCTGCCGCCGGTGAATGTCGATGCCCCGGTCGCGCGTCCGCGGCCCGTCACGTCAAAGCCCACAGCGGACCAGGTCCGCGCCCGCAACGCGCTGCGCCGCGCCGCGCGCCGCAGCAATCAGCAGGCCCAGCAGGCGCCGGTGCCGTTTCCCAACGCCGGCGGTCTTCCCGCTGACCGCGATCGCTACGCGGATCCGGCCGCGCCGTACAAGGGCGACCGTTTGCAGGCATCGGGAAAGTATCCCGAGCCGATCCTAAACACGCCGAAGTCGGTCACGGTGCTGACCAAGGACGTGCTCGAAGACAAGAACGCCACTTCGCTGAAATCGGCGATCCTGTCGACGGCCGGTGTCACGCTCGGCACGGGCGAGGGCGGTAATGCGTTCGGCGACCGCTTCTTCATCCGCGGCTTCGACGCGCGCAACGATGTCTTCATCGACGGCGTACGCGACGCCGGCGTCAGCGTCCGCGAGAACTTCTTCACCGAGCAGGTCGAGATCCTGCGCGGCCCGGGCTCGTCTTTTGCGGGCCGCGGCACCACCGGCGGCGCGATCAACATCGTCACCAAGCAGGCGACGACGGAGAACAGCTTCTACAACATGGACACCTCGTTCGGCACCGATCGCACCAAGCGGGTGACGCTCGATGTCAACCAGGTGATCAGCCCGACGCTGGCGATCCGCGCCGGCGGCCTGTTCCAGGATGCCGGCGTCGCCGGCCGCAGCTATGTTACCGACAATCGCGACGGTGCGTTCGTGGCCGGAACGTGGAAGCCGGTCGATGCGGTGAAGATCAGCGGCAACTACATCCACACCGAGCTCACCGGCATCCCGGATTTCGGCGTGCCGTATTACCGGCCGAGCACCGCGAGCACGGCCGGCGGCCCGTTCCCGGACTTCGGCGTCAACCGCAATAATTTCTACGGCTTCGTCAATCGCGACTTCTTCAGGACCGGGCAGGACATCGGCACGATCAATGCCGAGGTGCAGATCACGCCGGACCTGACGATCAGCAACAAGATCCGGGAATCGCGTTCGACCCAGAACTACATCGGCACGCTGCCGGAATCGCCGACGCTGGCCGCCGGCGCGCCGTTCACGAGCTATACGCTCACGACCAACCCGCAAAGCCGCTACCAGGTCACCGACGTGTTCGCCAACCAGACCGAGGCGACCTACAAGTCGGTCGACGGCCTCGGGTTCAAGCACACCACGACGGCCGGCGTCGAATACGACAACGAGCGGTCTTCGATCGATAGCTACACCGGCCTCGCCTCCGAAATAACCACCGGCACATCGGCCTTCACGGGGGGCGGCTCGCTCTCCGGCGTCAGTGTCTTCAATCCGGTCAACACCAATCAGCCGTTCGGAATCCCGTCGCTCATGGGACGACCGACCAAGATCGGTATCGACACCGTGAGCGGATACGTGATGGATTCCGCCAATTACAACGACTTCGTCATCCTCAATGGCGGTGTCCGTTACGACGACTACAACATCAACACGTCCGCGTTCGCGACGAATGGCACGCTCGGCCAGCAGTCCGCCGAGTTCGGGATGCCGAACTTCAACGTCGGTCTCACGCTGAAGCCGCTGCCGAACGGCAGCGTTTATGCGGCATACGCGACCTCGTCCAACCCTGTCGGTGCCGAGTTCGACGGCACCAGCACAGCCTATGGCGGCATCAATCCCAACCTTGCCGGCGGCAACACCCAGATCTTCGGGCCGGAAAAGAACAAGGCCATCGAGGTCGGCACCAAGTGGGAGCTGTTTGATCGCCACTTGCTGGTGACGGCGGCGCTGTTCCAGACCGAGAAGGAAAACGCGCGCGAAGCGCAGAACGTCAACAACGCAGCCGCGGCTTCAGCGCTCGGATGCTCCTATCCAACCGGAACGACCGGCAACATCTCCTGTATCACGGCCGGCGCCGCCTATCGCATCCGCGGCATCGATCTCGGCGTCGGCGGCAAGATCACCGACAAGTGGAGCGTGTTCGGCGGACTGGTGCTGATGCAGTCGGTCGTGACGAGGTCGCTCGCGCCGCCGGCCAACACGATCCTGTACTCGAGCAACGTCGGACTGCCGCTCGCCAACGTCGCGCATCAGTCCTTCAGCATGTTGACGAAATATCAGCTCACCGACATGTGGGAGCTGGGCGGGCAGGCAGTGTATCGCTCGAAGGTCTATGGCGGCACGCTGCTCGCGGCCAACCAGGGCACGTCGATCCCGAGCTATTGGCGCTTCGACGCCTTTGCCGAGGCGAAGATCGACAAGCACTGGACCATGAAGCTGTTCGTCAACAACATCTTCGACAAGCGTTACTACGACGCGCTGTACCAGAGCGCAGCACCGTTCGTGCTGGAAGCGCCGGGGCGCGCTGCGTATCTGGTTGTGTCTGCGCGTTACTGACGGAGGCTTCGCGGTACAAGATGCTGGTCTGTATTCCCGACGTATTGAGCAAGGCTGATGTGGCGGAATTTCGCCGCATCATGGATGCCAGTGATTGGGAAGACGGCCGCTCGACCGCGGGTGCCGCGTCCGCAATGGTCAAGCGCAACGAGCAGCTGCCGCCCGACAGCGAGGTCGCGCGGCAGCTCGGCAACCGGATCCTGTCGGCGCTGTCGGCAAGCCCGCGCTTCATCTCGGCGGCGATCCCGCTTCAAATCTTTCCACCCTTGTTCAATCGCTACGCCGCCAGCGACGGGCACCATTTCGGCCTGCATGTCGATAATGCGGTGCGGGGCGACAAACTGACGGGCTTGCGGATCCGCACCGACCTCTCGGTCACGCTGTTTTTATCGGAGCCGGAAGACTATGATGGCGGCGAGCTCGTCATCGAGGACCTCTACGGATCCCATGAAATCAAGCTGCCGGCAGGCGATCTCGTCGTTTATCCTGCTTCCAGCTTGCATCTGGTCACGCCGGTCACGCGGGGGACCCGGGTAGCGTCTTTTTTCTGGCTGCAGAGCATGGTACGGGATGCCCACGCGCGCAGTCTGATCTTTGATCTCGATACTGCGATCCAGGCTCTGGTGGAGCGGCTGGGCCGCGATGACCCTGAAACGGTCAAATTGACCGGGATTTATCACAACCTGATCCGCCACTGGGCTGAAGTGTAACTGATGATGACATTCAAGTTCCCCGCTGCATCCGCCATGATCGCCTCGCTGGCGATGCTGATGCTGGCTGCGCCGTCTTCGGCGCAGCAGCAAACGGCGCCTGCCGCGCAGCCCGCGCCGGTGACCCGAGCTCAGTCCGCACCCGTCGCCCAACCGCCGGCTGCGCAGGCCCAGCCAGTGGCAGCTGCCCAGACCGCGCCGGCACCCGCCGCAGCGGCTCCTGCACCGACGGCGCTCGATGCGTCGCCGGCCGTGCCGGCGAACGGCGACGGCAAGGTGCTGAAGTCGACCAGCACCGGCCTGCACGAATTGTCGCCGTGGAACATGTTCCTGAACGCCGACATCATCGTGAAGGCGGTGATGCTCGGTCTCGCTTTCGCCTCGCTGGTGACCTGGACTGTGTTCATCGCCAAGATGGTCGAGCTGACCGTGGCGCAGAGCAAGCTGCGCGGCGCGCTCGCCAAGATCGCTGAATCGCGGTCGCTGGCGGAAGCGCAGTTCGCACTCGGCGCCAAGGGCAGCGTGCTGTCGTCGTTCATTGCGGCCGCGATGCGCGAGGGACGACTGTCGGCGGGCATCTCCAGCGACGCCGGCATCAAGGAGCGCGCCGCGTCCAGCTTTGCCGAGATCGTGCGCGCCGAAGCCCGCAAGATCCGCGTCGGCATGGGCCTGCTCGCAACTATCGGCGCGACGTCGCCCTTCGTCGGCCTGTTCGGCACCGTCTGGGGCATCATGAACAGCTTCATCGGCATTTCGAAGTCGCAGACGACGAACCTTGCCGTGGTGGCGCCGGGCATCGCGGAAGCGCTGCTCGCAACCGCGATCGGCCTCGTCGCGGCGATCCCCGCCGTCATCATTTACAACCATTTCTCGCGCGTTACGAAGGTCTATCTCGAGCTCGTCAACCGCGCCTCGGGCGCGGCGGGACGGCTCCTGTCGCGCGATCTCGATCGCACCCATGGCGACGTTCCGCGCACCGCGCTTCCGCGCGCCGCGGCGGCGGAGTAGGCGATGGCAGTCTCGATCTCCGAGAACGATGGCGACGACGATTTCGCGGAATCCCACGAGATCAACGTCACGCCGTTCATCGACGTGATGCTGGTGCTGCTGATCATCTTCATGGTGGCGGCGCCGCTCTCGACCGTCGATCTGCCGATCGATCTGCCGACCTCCAGCGCGACGCCGCAGAAGAAGCCGGACAAGCCGACCTATCTCAGCATCAAGCCCGACCTGACGCTGGCGATCGGCGAGAACGCGGTGAAGCGGGCCGACCTGGTCAATTCGCTCGATGCGGTGCCCGACATGAGCAGGGACAAATACGTGTTCCTGCGGGCCGATCGCATGGTGCCCTATGGCGAGCTGATGGGCGTGATGGAGCTGCTGCGCGCCGGCGGCTACACGCATGTCAAGCTGGTCACGCTCGAGGGCGTTCCGGGAGCGCCCGCGGCGGCGCAGGCCGAACCGGCCAAACCCTGACGGCGAACAGCGATGTCCACCAACCCCGATCTTGACCTGCGGACGTCGAAGCGGCTCTGGGTGATCGCCGCGGTGACGGCGGTCGGGCTGCATCTGGGCGGCGCGGCGCTGGCGCTGGCGAATTTGCGCGGCGACGACGGTGGCGAGGGGCTCGGTGCTGCTGGTGCGGAATACGCTGTCGAACTCGCCTCTCCTGACGTGCCCGATGATGCAGCACCGCCCGGCGCGCCGGCCGACGAGCAGCAGGCCGTGCAGGAGATGGCGCAGCAGAAGGCAGAGGTGAAGGACACCGACCTGCCTCAGGCCAAGCCGATGGAGGCCGACGACCCCGATCGCATCGTGACGGAGGACACCGCCAAGAAACAGAAGGAGGACGAGGCCAAGGTCGCCAAGGTCGAGACCAACGCCCAGGAAGCGCAGCAGGCTTCAGAAGCGGCCGCGCCAACCAAGCTGGAGGACACGCGTCAGTCGGAGACGATGAAGGCGCCCAATCCCGGGATCGGCAAGGACAAGCTCGCGCTGACGGCCAAATGGGACAAGAAGATCATTGGCATCATCGAGAAGAACAAGCGTTACCCGAAGGTCGGCAAGGGCAAGGAAGCACGGGTGGTGCTCAGCTTCGTCCTGAACCGGCTCGGCCGCGTGATCGAACTCGCCATCGCCGAATCGTCAGGAGATCCCGTCTATGACGAAGCGGCGTTGGCGCTGCTTCGCCGCGCTAGTCCGGAGTTGCCACCTCCGCCTGCGGAGCTGACCGAAGACACGTTCAGCTACACTGTCCCGATCGTCTATAGCAAGCCGAAGCAGTAGTTGTTGTCGTTCCGGGGCGCGACAAAGTCGCGAGCCCGGAATCCATTGTGCCGCATGCTCGACGGATCGATGAATTCCGGGCGCTCGTGTCGCGAGGCCCGGAAGGACGGCGTCTCAGCTCTTCTTCACCAGCGGGCAGACGCTCTTCTCGAGCGGCAGGAAGGCTTCATCCGCGGGGATGGTCGCCACCAGCTTGTAATAGTCCCACGGATACTTCGATTCCGACGGCTTCTTCACCTCGAACAGATAGGCGGGGTGGATCTTGCGGCCGTCGATCCGGATCGACCCCTTGCCGAACAGCGGATCGTCGGTCGGCAGCTCCTTCATCTTGGCCACGACGGCGCGGCCGTCATGTGGATTGCCGCCGAGCGCCTCCAGCGCCTTGAAATAGTGGATCAGCGAGGAATAGACGCCGGCCTGCACCATGGTCGGTGGGTTCTTCTTGAAGCGCTCCATGAACCGTTTGGTGAAGGCGCGGGTCTGGTCGTTCATGTCCCAGTAGAATGTCTCGGTGAAGTTCAGGCCCTGCGCGACGTTGAGGCCGAGCGCGTTGATGTCGGTGATGAACAGCAGCATGCCGGCAAGCCTCTGACCGCCCGAGACGATGCCGAATTCGGCGGCCTGCTTGATTGCGTTGGTGGTGTCGCCGCCGGCATTGGCAAGACCGACGATCTTGGCCTTCGAGCTCTGCGCCTGCAGCAGGAAGGACGAGAAATCTGCGTTGTTGAGCGGGTGCTTGACGCTGCCGAGCACCTTGCCGCCATTCGCAGTGACGACCGCTGAGGTGTCTCGCTCGAGTGCCTGGCCGAACGCATAGTCCGCGGTGAGGAAGAACCAGCTGTCGCCGCCGGATTTCACCAGCGCCTTGCCGGTGCCGTTGGCGAGCATGTAGGTGTCGTAGACCCAGTGCACCGTGTTCGGTGAGCACTGCGCGCCCGTGAGGTCGGATGAGGCGGAGCCCGAGTTGAGGTTGACGACGTTCTTCTCCTTGGCGAGGTTGGCGATCGCGAGCCCGACATTGGAGGCCGCGAGATCGACGAACACGTCGACCTTCTCGACATCGATCCACTGCTTGCCGATGTTGACCGCGACGTCGGGCTTGTTCTGGTGATCGGCCGAGATCAGGTCGATCTTCCAGCCCTTCGCCAGCAGCCCGGAATCCTCGATCGCCATCTGCGCCGCCACCGTCGAGCCGGGACCGCCGATGTCCTGATAGAGACCGGACTGATCGCCGAGGGCGCCGACCTTGGCGACCTTGTCCATCGTCTGCGCCGACGCGCTGCCGACGAACACGAGGCTCGCGGTCATCACCAAGGCTGTCTTGACGGCGGCTGCAATGGAACGCTTCATCTTCCCTCCAGTATGATTTTTGTTTTTGAGTTCCTCATTATGCCCGGCATCGGGCGTATCGCCTAGGGCGCAGGCGCGATCGATCGCGCGCGATATTCCACGCTGCGGCGATTGAGCGGCCATTGACGCGCGACGCGACGCCGCAGCGTCCGCATGTCGGTGATGAGAGCGGGAATGGATTGCAGCGCGGACCGTGCTATTTCCAGTAGTAGCGGATCGCGACGTAGACCACGACGAGGCAGGCGAAGATCAGCGCCACCGGCATCGGGCGCTTGGCGTTAGGGGCAGCGGCGGCCGTCTTCTTGGCGGGCAGGCGGCGGAACGCGGTGACGTTGCCGGTGTCGGCGGCCGGTTCGCGCGAGCGTGCCGGAACCTCGGGTGCTTTGCCGGCGCCGCCCATCTCCGCATAGTAGGTGCGGTACATCTCTTGGATCGTCGCCTCGCTGGCGTCGGCGTCGCTCATCTGGTCCAGCAGTCTCTTGTGGATGGCCAGGAAATTCTGCGCCTCCGGCGGCAGGGCGGAGGCGCCGTTCAGCTTCGCCATCATCTTCCAGGTCGCAAAGTCGGCCCGCGCGCGGGTGTCGGCGCGTCGTGCAATCAGCATATCGGCAGCTTTGATCACCATGGCCTCGAAGCGTTCCCGTCCCTGCGCGTGAGTAGGAAGATTGGGTTCCGATGTTGCGATCGGGTCATCCGCAAATCAAGGCTATGTGTTTCCGGTAATGAGGAGAAGGGCGTTGATTACATAGCCGGTCAGAGTTCGCAGTATCGTTGAAATAACATCAAGATTTAGGCCGATCTGCCGGCCGATTACGGGCAGCAGGATCAACAGCCCGATCAGGATCAGCATGCCGTAGGGCTCCAGCCGGGCGAGCGGGACCGCCAGCGGCCGCGGCAGCAGCCCGACCGCGACCCGGCCGCCGTCCAGCGGCGGGATCGGCATCATGTTGAAGATTGCGAGCACGATGTTGATCAGGAAGGCGTTTTTCAGATTGTCCGCGGTCCATTTTGCCGCATCTGCGGGAACCAATGGCAGCGCGTGGAATGCCAGCGCCGCCGCGGTCGCCAGGATGATGTTGGTGACCGGGCCGGCGAGCGCCACCCACACCATGTCGAGCTTGGGATGGTTGAGCTTGCGGAAGTTCACCGGCACCGGCTTGGCGTAGCCGAACAGGAACGGCGAATGCGCGAACAGCAGTACCGCGGGCAGGACCAGCGTGCCGAACGGATCGATGTGCTTCAGCGGGTTAAAACTGACGCGGCCGAGCTTCCAGGCGGTGTCGTCGCCGAGCCGGTGCGCGACGAAGCCGTGCGCCGCCTCGTGGAACGTGATGGCGATCACCAGCGGCAGCACCCAGACGGAGACGTCGTAGAGGGAAATGTTCAATGGCGTGCCGCCTCGGGTTCACTTGGACCGGACCCTCAGGCTAGCACGGATTCGCTGACGGCTTTGCGGGGGCGTGGCCGCGGGTCAGTGTGTGTCCAGCGCGACCACGCGGGCGCGTTGCGGCTGGGTCGTCGCGATCCAGATGCCGGCAAACACCGTGACGATGCCGGCCATCAGATTCCAGCTCAGCGGCTCGCCGAGTAAGGCTGCGCCGACCAGCGAGGCGGCGATCGGATTGACGGTGACTGATATGGCCACCCGGGTCGGCGTCGTCCGCTCCAGCGCGAAGGCCCAGAGATAGAAGGTGAGTGCTGCGCCGAAGGCGCCGAGATAGGTCGCGCCGAACCATTGCGGCGCACCGAACTCCGCAACCGGCGCGAAACTGCCGCGCAGCAGAGAGCCTGTTATCAGGACCGCAGCCCCGGCCGCCATGGCCAGCGTGGTGAAGGGGATCGGGCCGGAGCGGCGGATATAGGGCTTCGACCAGATGCTGTAGAGCGCCATGCACAGCGCGGCCGCGACCATCAGCAGATCGCCGCGCCAGGCGCCTGGCGGGGCCGCGGCGAGGCCGGAGAGCAGCGCCATCGAGACGCCCAGGATGGTGACCAGCACGCCTATCGTCTTTCGCGCCGTGAGCGGTTCGGCACCGAGCGCCGCGCCGACCAACATGGTCAGTAGCGGCAGCGTCGAGAGCGCGAGCGCACCGCGGGCGGCCGTCGTGAAGATGAGCGATGCATTGAACAGGACCGGAAACGCCGCAAAGAACAGCAGGCCGAGGCCGGTGACACCAGGCCAGTCGCGCCGCGGCGGCCAGCTTCCACGCTGCAGCAACGCCAGCGGCAGCAGCAGCAGGACGCCGATGCCGAAGCGGAACGCGCCGATCGCCAGTGGATCGATGGCACCGACCAGAAACCGAGTCGCCCCGATCGAGGTTCCCCCGAGCCCGCTCGACGCCACCGCGGCCAACACCCCCCAGATCTCGCCCATCCCGCTTCGACCCCTCTTTTTTGCTTGCGCAATCTAGGGAAGGGTCGATATTCAGTGAATGGAATAAACTTGATCGACTAAATCACGGATTATGATGAGTTCGCCCGTCCTGGACCCGGACCTTCTGCAAGCCTTTGTCGCGGTGGCGGACCATCGCTCCTTCACCCGCGCCGCCGCGGCGCTGAACCGGACCCAATCCGCCGTCAGCATGCAGGTGAAGCGGCTGGAGGAGCGGCTGCAGGCCGAGCTGTTTCATCGCAGCACGTCCAGTGTCGATCTGAGCGCGGCTGGAGAGGGGCTGCTCGGCTACGCCCGCCGTATTCTGAGTCTCAACGCTGAGGCGGTCGGCCGGGTGCGCGAGCACGGCATCGACGGGCGGGTGCGCCTTGGCGTGATGGACGATTACGGGACGCTGATCGTCCCGCCGCTACTCAAGGAGTTCATCGCCAATTATCCACTGATCCATGTCGAGATGGAGACCGGGCTGACATCGTCGATGACGGATCGGCTTGGCGAAGCCTATGACCTCGTGATCGCAATGCACCCCGAAGGACGCGGCGAGGGCGAATTGCTGCGTACCGAGCAGGCGGTGTGGGCCGCCAGCGCCACGCATCGTGTCGAGGAGCTCGACCCGCTGCCGGTCGCGCTCTATCCGCAGGGCTGTCTGTTTCGGAGCTGGGCGATGCAGGCGCTGGATGAAGCGAGCCGGCCGTGGCGGCTCGCCTTCGTCAGCCACAGCCTGTCCGCGGTCGAGGCGATCGCGGCGCAGGGTCTTGCCGTGACGGTCGTGAAATCGGGGACCTTTCCGCCGACGTTGCGGCGCCTGACCGCGCGCGACGGCATGCCGCGGCTGCCGCGCGCAGAGATCCGATTGCACCGCGCGCCGAATCTTGCGCGCGCGGCGTCACTGCTCGCAGATCATCTCGTCGCAGCGCTGCGACAACCCGCCAAGCGGGGCGCGGCAGCTTCGGTTCTGATTGAATCAGAACCGAAGCTTTAGCTTCTTATTTTGACGCATTTTCTTCACGCGAACCGGCGTCCACTTCGCTCGAAAACGCTCTAGTACGTCGCCCGTCCGCCGGAGATGTCGAACACTGCGCCGGTCGAGAACGCGCAATCTTCCGACGCCAGCCAGGCCACCATCGAAGCAAGCTCCTCGACCTGCACGAAGCGGGCTTTTGGAATCTTCGACAGCATGAAGTCGATGTGCGCTTGCGTCATCTGGTCGAAGATCGCGGTCTTCGCCGCGGCCGGCGTCACCGCATTGACCAGGATGTCGTGCTGCGCGAGCTCCTTGCCGAGCGATTTGGTGAGCGCGATCAGGCCGGCCTTCGACGAGGAATAATGCGCGGCGTTCGGGTTGCCTTCCTTGCCGGCGATCGAGGCGATGTTGACGATGCGGCCGTACTTCTGGCCGATCATGGTCGGCACGATCGCTTTGCAGCAGATGAACGGCCCCTCGAGATTGAGCCGTATCACCCTGCGCCAGTCGTCGAGATCGGTTTCCCATACCGGCTTGTTGGCTCCGGTGATCCCGGCGTTGTTGACGAGGATGTCGATCTTGCCGAACGCCCGCAGCGTCTGATCGCGCGCGGCGTCGACCGCGGCGGGATCGGTGACGTCGGTCTTGATCGCGATCACGTTCTCGCCGATCGCCCTGGCGGTTTTCTCTGCCAGCGGCTGGTCGAAATCCCAGATCGCGACCCTGGCGCCTGATGCGACAAAGCGCTCGGTGATGGCGCGGCCGAACCCTTGCGCGCCGCCGGTGACGACGGCGCAGCGGCCGTTGAGATCGATCTTATTCATGCCAGATGCCTTTGATCGCGTGAACGTCAGAGCATGAAGCCGCCGTCGACGACCATGTCGACACCGGTGGTGAATGCGGCTTCGTCGCTTGCAAGATAGACTGCCATCGCCGCGATCTCCTCGGCGGTGCCGAGCCGGCCCATCTTCTGGCGCGCGACGAACTTCTCGCGTCCGTCCGGTCCTGCAGCGGCTGCGCGCTCCAGCATCGAGGGCGTCTCAACGGTGCCGGGGCAGATCGCGTTGCAGCGGATGCCCTGGGTGATGAAGTCGAGCGCAACCGCGCGCGTCAGCAGCGAAACTGCCGCCTTCGACGCGCTGTAGACATAACGGTTGACCGGCGGCCGCAATGCCGCGCAGGACGAAATGTTGACGATGCTGCCGCCGCCGCCTTCCAGCATCGCCGGCAGAAACGCCTTGATGGTCCGGTGCATCGACTTGACGTTGAGGTCGAACGAGAAGTCGAAGTCCTCGTCCGAGCACTCCAGAATGGTGCCGTGATGCACGAAGCCCGCCGCATTGAGCAGGATGTCGATCTTGCCGACGCGCTTGGCGAAGCTGTTGACCTCGGCGGTGTTGCGCACGTCGAGCCGCGCGGTCTCGGCGACGCCGTCCTTGCCGAGGCTGGCGATGCCGCTCTCATTGATGTCGGTGGCGATTACGGTCGCGCCTTCACGCGCGAATGCGATCGCGCATGCGCGCCCGATGCCCGCCGCCGCGGCGGTGACGACGGCGCGCTTTCCCTTCAGTCTGTCTGACATGGAAGTCTCCTCGAAGTTCTAACTGAATTTGCTGCCGCCGTCATTGCGAGGAGCGAAGCGACGAAGCAATCCATACTTCCGCTGTGGGGAAATGGATTGCTTCGCTGCGCTCGCAATGACGATGCGGAGCTAGTGATTGTCCCGCGCCACGCCGACCTTGCCGGCGATGTCGTGGTAGCGCGTCGCGAGCTCGAGGCAGGCGCCGGTCGCGTGCTGGCCGACGGTCTGGCGGTAGAGCTCCTGCCACGGCGTCTGGTTGGCCGGGTGCGGGAAGCCGCCCTTGGCCTTCAGCTCTGCGCGGCGGGTGCGCAGTTCATCCTCCGAGATCATGATGTTGGCGCTGCCCTTGTTGAGGTCGATGCGCACCTTGTCGCCGGTCTTGAGGATCGCGAGCCCTCCGTCGGCCGCCGCTTCCGGTGAGGCGTTCAGGATCGACGGCGAGCCCGAGGTGCCGGACTGCCGGCCATCGCCGATGCAGGGCAGGGACAGGATGCCGCGTTTGATCAGCGCCGCCGGCGGCTGCATGTTCACGACCTCGGCGCCGCCGGGATAGCCGATCGGGCCGGTGCCGCGAACGAACAGGACGCAGTGCTCGTCGATGTCGAGCGCGGGATCCTCGATCCGCGCGTGATAGTCCTCCGGGCCCTCGAACACGATGGCTCGGCCCTCGAAGGCGTTGAGGTCCCTCGGGTTGGACAGATAGCGGTCGCGGAATTCCTTCGAGATCACGCTGGTCTTCATGATCGCGGAATCAAAGAGATTGCCGCGCAAGACCAGGAAGCCGGCGTCCTTCACCAGCGGCTTGTCGTAGCCCCAGATCACGTCACCGTCGGGCGCCGGCGCTTCCTTGCAATTCTCGCCCATGGTGCGGCCGTTGACGGTGAGGGCGCCTTCATGGATGCGCTTGTGCTTGATCAGCTCGCGTACCACCGACGGCACGCCGCCGGCGCGGTGATATTCCTCGCCGAGATAGAAGCCGGCCGGCTGCATGTTCACCAGTAGCGGCACGTCATGGCCGTATTTCTGCCAGTCGTCGATCGACAGCTCGACACCGACATGGCGCGCCAGCGCATTGATGTGGATCGGCGCATTGGTCGAGCCGCCGATCGCGGAATTGACCACGATGCAGTTCTCGAACGCCTCGCGGGTCAGGAAGTCCGACGGCTTCAGGTCGTCCCAGACCATGTCGACGATGCGCTTGCCGGTCTCGTAGGCGATCTGGCCGCGCTCGCGATAGGGCGCCGGGATTGCCGCGCAGCCCGGCAGCGAGAAGCCGAGCGCCTCGGCGAGCGAGTTCATCGTCGAGGCGGTGCCCATGGTGTTGCAATGGCCGACCGACGGCGCCGAAGAGGCCACGATCTCGATGAACTGCTCATAGTCGATCTCGCCCGCGGCGAGCCGCTCGCGCGCCTTCCAGACCACGGTGCCGGAGCCGGTGCGCTGGCCTTCGTGCCAGCCGTTCAGCATCGGGCCGCCCGACAGCACGATCGCCGGCAGGTTGACGGTCGCCGCCGCCATCATGCAGGCCGGGGTGGTTTTGTCGCAGCCGGTGGTCAGCACCACGCCGTCGAGCGGATAGCCGAACAGGATCTCGACCAGGCCGAGATAGGCGAGATTGCGGTCGAGCGCCGCGGTCGGGCGCTTGCCGGTCTCCTGGATCGGATGGGTCGGAAACTCCATGGCGATGCCGCCGGCGGCGCGGATGCCCTCGCGGACGCGGTGCGCGAGTTCGAGGTGATGGCGGTTGCAGGGCGACAGGTCGTTGCCGGTCTGGGCGATGCCGATGATCGGCTTGCCCGACTGCAATTCCTCGCGGGTCAGCCCGTAGTTCAGGTAGCGCTCAAGATAGAGCGCGGTCATGCCCGGATTGTGCGGGTTGTCGAACCATTCCTGGGAGCGGAGCCGGCGGCCCTTGCCCGTCTTGGTCTCGCCTGCGGCGCTATGCCCGTTGGTGTGGGGTTTTGTCATTGGTTTCTCCCGCAATGCAAACTCTTGATGGGCCCATTCAAGGGCTCTGGTTCAACGCTGTTCTACCTTGCGCAAATCGTCGCGCATTACAAACCTCGACGATCACGCACAGGTGTTTCACTGGATGGATTGGACCTTAGTTCAAGGCGCTTGGTTGCGCTATCATTTTGTCATCTTTTGCGTCCCTTGTGACGGGCTGGTGTCGGGTGGATGTCAGCTGCGCCGTGCCGAGCTCTGCCGTTCCATGACACTGAAGCCGAGATCGACGATGGGCTCGCCGGGCCGGCGTCCTTCGAGCGTCTCGATCACCATCATGGCAGCGTTTCTGCCCATTTCGTAGCGATTGGTGCGCACGCTGCTCAGCGTCGGCTCGCTCGATGCCATGAATTCGAGGTCGTTGAAGCCGACGATCGCCATCTGCTCCGGCACCGCCATGTGACGGCGCTTGCATTCGAACAGCGCGCCGAGCGCCAGGTCGTCATTGACGCAGAACACCGCGTCGATGTCGGGCGTCTTGGCGAGCAGGTCGGCAAACAGCGTCCCACCCAATGTCACCGAGGTTGGAATCGCCGTCGTGACAATGAGCTGCGGATCGAACAGCCCGGCCTCGGTCATCGCGGCGCGATAGCCGTCAAGCCGCCGCTGCACCCGCGGATCCATTCGCGCGCCGAGGAAGCCGATCCGCCGGTTGCCCTGCGCGAGCAGGTGGGCGATTGCGGCTTTTGCCGCGTCAAAATGCGAGAATCCGATCATCATGTCGATCGGGGAGGGCCCGACTTCCATGATTTGCACGATCGGGCAATCGACCGTTTCCATGATGCGGCGGGAATCGGCGGTCTGGTTGATGCCGGTAATGATCAGCCCGGCCGGCTTCTGTGCCAGAAAAAGACGCAGCAGGCGCTCTTCCTGCAGGATGCTGTAGCGGGTGTTGGCGAGCTGAATGCTGTAGCGGCTGCCGTCGAGCGCGTCATAGATGCCGCGCAGCACGTCGGCGAACACGTTGTTGGTCAGCGACGGGATCAGGACACCGATCACCTCGGTGCGCTGCGACGCAAGCGCGCGTGCCGCGAGATTGGGCACGTAACCGAGTTCTTTTGCCGCACTTTCGACCCGGGCGCGCTTGCCGGCCGAGAGTGCATCCGGATTCCTGAAGAAACGCGAGGCCGTAATCGGACTGACGCCGGCAAGCTTCGCGACTTCGGCGAGCCGGATCTTGCCTGGCGTGATGTGCTTTCGGGCCATTTGCCGCTCATATCACGACGTTCGTCGCAGACAAACCGATATTGACAGCGCTACCAAGCGATTGCTAATCGAACGATTGCCAAAACCGGATAAACTGCGGACAATAACGCAAGTCCAACAGAGCCGCGCACCCAGCGTGGCCGGAACAAAACAGAGCGGTGGCGGCACTCGTCGTACGCCGTCGGGAACTTGAGGGAGGGAAGTGGATGTCGTCGGTCCAGATTCGCGACGTGCGGAAGTCGTTCGGCAATTTTGAAGTCCTGCACGGCGTGTCGATCCCGATCGAGGACGGCGAGTTCGTCGTCCTGGTTGGCCCTTCCGGCTGCGGCAAGTCGACCCTGCTGCGCATGCTGGCCGGACTTGAGAACATCACCTCTGGAACAATCTCGATCGGCGACCGCGTCGTCAACAATGTCCAGCCCAAAGAGCGCGACATTGCGATGGTGTTCCAGAACTACGCGCTCTACCCGCACATGACGGTCGCCGACAATATGGGCTTCTCGCTGAAGCTGCGCGGCGCCAAGCCCGAGGAGATCTCGAGCGGGGTCAAACGCGCGGCGGAAATCCTCGCGCTGACGCCGCTGCTCGAGCGCTATCCGCGCCAGCTCTCCGGCGGCCAGCGCCAGCGTGTCGCGATGGGCCGCGCCATCGTGCGCGATCCGCAGGTGTTCCTGTTCGACGAGCCGCTGTCGAACCTCGACGCCAAGCTGCGCGTTGCCATGCGCACCGAGATCAAGGAATTGCATCAGCGGCTGAAGACCACGACCGTCTACGTCACCCACGACCAGATCGAGGCCATGACCATGGCCGACAAGATCGTGGTGATGCATGACGGCATCGTCGAGCAGATGGGCTCGCCGCTCGAGCTCTACGACAAGCCGGAGAACCAGTTCGTGGCCGGTTTCATCGGCTCGCCCGCGATGAATTTCCTCAAGGGCAAGGTCAAGGTGAACGGTGCCGCCTATTTCGAGGGACCGAACGGCGTCAAGCTGCCGCTGAAATCGGCGCCGGCCAATTCCGACGGCAAGCCCGCGGTCTACGGCGTGCGGCCCGAGCATTTCACTATCGCCGATGACGGCGCCGAAGCCGAGATCGTGGTGGTCGAGCCGACCGGCTCGGAGACCCAGGTGTTTGCCAAGCTCGGTGGCGAGCAGGTCGTCGCCGTGTTCCGCGAACGCCATCAGTTTAACCCGGGCGATAAGGTTCGGCTCAAGCCGGATCCGGCGCTGGTCCATCTGTTCGACGATTCGACGGGGAAACGACTGAATAGCTGACCGATTGATCGATCCGAATGGCCGACCAACAGGCCAGATCAAAAACAAGAAAAACACAGTCATTTGGGAGGAAGGACGATGCACGATTTTACTCGCCGCTCGCTACTTCAGGGCGGCACCGCGCTGGCCGCAACCGGGATGCTGACCGGGCCGGCGTTGTTTGACTTCGCCAAGGCCTGGGCGCAGAGCGCGCCCTGGAAGGTGGAGCCCGGCGCCAAGCTCACCGTGATGCGCTGGAAGCGCTTCGTGCCCGCGGAAGACGATGCCTTCAATGCCATGGTGGCGGCCTTCAAGGCGGCAACCGGCACCGAGATGAACGTGTTCAGCGAGTCCTTCGAGGACGTGCAGCCGAAGGCCTCGGTCGCCGCCAACACCGGCTCGGGTCTCGACCTCGCCTGGGGCCTGCACACGCTGCCGCAGCTGTTCCCGACCAAGGTTCTCAAGATGAACGACGTTGCCGATTATCTCGGCAAGAAGTACGGCGGCTGGACCGAGGCCGCAGCCAAGACCTGCAAGCAGGGCGATGACTGGCTCGGCATTCCCGTCGCGACCATCGGCGGCTATCTGACCTATCGCAAGTCGGCGGTCGAGAAGGCCGGCTTCAGGCAGGTGCCGTCCGACTTCCCGGCCTATCTCGAACTCTGCAAGGCACTGAAGGCGAATAACACGCCGGCCGGCTTCGCGCTCGGCCATGCCACCGGCGACGCCAATGCCTGGGTCCACAACATCCTCTGGGGCTTCAACGGCTGGACCGTCGACAAGGACGACAAGGTCATCATCAACTCGCCGGAGACGATGAAGGCGCTGGAGTACGCCAAGGCGCTGTCGGATACCTTCATTCCCGGTGTCGCATCCTGGAACGACTCCTCCAACAACAAGGCGTTCCTGTCCGGCGAACTGTACCTGACCTCGAACGGCATCTCGATCTACGTCGCCGCCAAGGACGACCCGAGCAAGAAGGAGCTCGCCGAAGACATCGACCATGCGCTGTGGCCGGTCGGCCCGATCGGCAAGCCGACCGAGCTGCAGCTCGCGGTGCCGATCCTCGCCTTCAACTTCTGCAAATATCCGAATGCGGCGAAGGCGTTCATCGCCTTCATGCTGGAGAAGGAGAATTTCGAGAAGTGGCTGTCGGGCGCGCGGGGGTATCTTACACACACGCTCAACGCCTACGACACCGCGCCGGTCTGGACCGCCGACCCGAAGAATGCGGTGTTCGGCCAGGCCTCGAAGCGCGCGCTGCCGGCCTCCGGCATCGGCACGCCCGGCGAGAAGGCGGCGACCGCGATCGCCGACTTCATCGTGGTCGACATGTTCGCGAACTACTGCACCGGCGCCAAGGACGGCAAGACCGCGATGGCGGAAGCCGAACGGCAGCTGAAGCGGATCTATCGCTGATGTGATGGCCGCGGGCGGCGGAGAACCGCCGCTCGCGCCGTCATTGGAATGCCATCACTGGAATATTGCGTAGTCATGCTCAATCCTTTGAGCAATCGGGACATCGCCTATGGCTGACATCGCCCTTGCGCCGCGACGTGCGAAGACTGAAATCCGCGAAGCGACCGCCTGGGATCAGCTGCGCCACAACAAGAACTGGCTCGGCTTCTGGTTCATGGTGCCGGCGATGGCGTTCCTGATCTTCTTCCTGGCCTATCCGCTGGGCCTCGGGATCTGGCTGTCCTTCACCGACACCCGCATCGGCCGCGTCGGTCATTTCATCGGCACCGAGAACTATGAGTGGCTGTGGGACGATTCCATCTTCTGGCTGTCGGTGTTCAACACGCTGCTCTACACCTCCGTCGCGAGCGCGGTGAAATTCGCGGTCGGGCTCTATCTCGCGCTGCTGCTCAACGAGCGCATGCCGTTCAAGGCGCTGCTGCGCGCCGCGGTGCTGATCCCCTTCATCGTGCCGACCGTGCTGTCGGCGTTGGCGTTCTGGTGGATCTTCGATTCGCAGTTCTCGATCATCTCCTGGTCGCTGAAGCATCTTGGCCTGATCACCCAGAACATCAATTTCCTCGGCGACACCACCTGGGCCCGCATCTGCGTGATCTTCGCCAATATCTGGCGTGGCGTGCCGTTCGTCGCGATCACGCTGCTGGCAGGCCTGCAGACCGTGCAGCCTTCGCTCTACGAGGCGGCGACGCTCGACGGCGCCTCGCGCTGGCAGATGTTCCGCTTCATCACCTATCCCTTGCTGACGCCGATCATCGCGGTCGTGATGACGTTCTCGGTGCTGTTCACCTTCACCGATTTCCAGCTGATCTGGGCGATGACCCGCGGCGGCCCGGTCAACGCCACCCATCTGATGGCGACGCTGTCCTACCAGCGCGCGATCATCGCCGGACAATTGGGCGAGGGGGCTGCGATCTCGAGCGCCATGATCCCGTTCCTGCTCGCCGCGATCATGGTGTCCTGGTTCGGCTTGCAGCGCAGGAAGTGGCAGCAGGGAGAAAGCAATGACTGACCTTCCTGCGCCCAAGGTCGATCTCAAGTCCATCCTGTCGACGCCGGCGCGCGTCGACAACAGCGAGGGCATGAGCTATTTGCAGTCGGTGCCGCGGCGGATCGTGACGCTCTACATTCCGCTGTCGATCATCGTCATCATCCTGCTGTTCCCGTTCTATTGGATGGGGCTGACCGCGATCAAGCCGGACGACCAGCTGCTCGACCTCGACAAGTACAATCCATTCTGGACCTGGAATCCGACCTTCAAGCACATCCACAAGCTGCTGTTCGAGAGCTACTACCCGCACTGGCTCTGGAACACGATGTATGTGGCGATCGGTGCCACCGTGCTGTCGATCATCGCGAGCGTGCTCGCGGCCTACGCGATCGTGCGGCTGCGCTACAAGGGCGCCAACGTCGTCGGCGGCCTGATCTTCCTGGCCTATCTGGTGCCGCCGTCGATCCTGTTCATTCCGCTCGCCACCGTCGTGTTCCAGTACGGCCTGTTCGACTCGCCGATGGCGCTGATCCTGACCTATCCGACGATCCTGATCCCGTTCTCGACCTGGCTTCTGATGGGCTATTTCAAGACCATCCCGTTCGAGCTCGAGGAGTGCGCGCTGATCGACGGCGCCAGTCGCTGGCAGATCCTGATCAAGATCGTGCTGCCGCTTGCCATTCCCGGCCTGATCTCGGCCTTCATCTTCTGCTTCACGCTGTGCTGGAACGAGTTCATCTACGCGCTGACGTTCCTGCAATCGACCCCGAACAAGACCGTGCCGGTCGCCATCGTCAACGAATTCGTTGACGGTGACATCTATCGCTGGGGTTCCCTGATGGCAGGGGCGCTATGCGGCTCGCTGCCGCTGGTTATTCTTTACGCCTTCTTCGTTGAGCATTATGTCTCGGCGATGACGGGTGCCGTGAAGGAATAAGCGCGCAAGGCCCGCAGCTGAATTCGAACAAGAGAAGAAAAGGAGCAGGGTCGTGCACATTCTGATTCTGGGCGCCGCCGGCATGGTCGGCCGCAAGCTGACCGAGCGTTTGCTGCGCGAGGGCCGTCTCGGCAAGCAGGACATCAGCAGGATGACCTTGCAGGACGTGGTCGCGCCGGCCAAGCCCGCCAACGCCTCGGTCCCGGTCAATGTCGTCGCATCCGATTTTGCCGATGCCGGCGCCGCGGCGCCCCTGATCGCCGAGCGCCCGGACGTGATCTTCCATCTCGCCGCAATCGTCTCGGGCGAGGCGGAGGCCGAGTTCGACAAGGGCTACCGGATCAATCTCGACGGCACCCGCTACCTGATCGACGCGATCCGCGCCGTGGGTGGCGGCTACAAGCCGCGGCTGGTGTTCACCTCCTCGATCGCGGTGTTCGGCGCGCCGTTCCCCGAGAAGATCGGCGACGAGTTCTTCCATACGCCGCTGACGAGCTACGGCACGCAGAAGTCGATCTGCGAGCTGCTGATCAACGATTACACCCGCAAGGGCCTGCTCGACGGGATATCGATCCGCCTGCCGACGATCTGCGTGCGGCCGGGCAAGCCGAACAAGGCGGCGTCCGGTTTCTTCTCCAACATCATCCGCGAGCCGCTGGCGGGCGAGGAGGCGGTGCTGCCGGTGTCCGAGGACGTGCGGCACTGGCACGCCTCGCCGAAATCGGCGGTCGGCTTCCTGGTCCATGCCGGCACGATGGATCTCAACGCGATCGGGCCGCGGCGCAATCTCAGCATGCCCGGGATGTCCGTCAGCGTCGGCGAGCAGATCGCGTCGCTGGAGCGCGTTGCCGGCAAGAACGTCACCGCGCGGATCAAGCGGGTGCCAGATCCGACCATCATCGGCATCGTCTCGGGCTGGCCGCGCGATTTCGTCACCGACCGCGCGCTGAAACTCGGCTTCACGACGGCCGAAAAGACGTTCGACGACATCATCCGCATCCACATCGAGGACGAGCTGGGCGGCAAGTTCGCCGCCTAGCTCCGCTCAGGCACGCGGGTCTTGGTATGACCAGGGTCGCCAGCATCGGCGAATGCATGATCGAGCTGCGCCAGGCTCCGGGCGGTCAGCCCGGAGGCCTGTATTCGCGCTCCTATGGCGGCGACACGCTCAACACCGCCGTCTATCTGTCCCGGCTCGGCGTCCACATCGATTACATCACGGCGCTCGGCGATGATGCGCTGAGCGATGAGATGATCGCGGGCTGGGCGAGCGAAGGCATCGGCACCAAGCATGTCGCGCGATTGGCAGGCAAGCTGCCGGGGCTCTATCTGATCCAGACCGACGACAAAGGCGAGCGGTGCTTCTTCCACTGGCGCGAGAGCGCCGCGGCGCGCGAGCTGATGGATTTGCCCGAGACGGACGACATCCTCAACTCGCTTGCGACCTACGACATCGTCTATCTCTCGGCGATCACGCTCTCGATCCTGCGCGAGGACGGACGCGAGCGGCTGATGGCGGCGCTCAAGCGCGCGCGGCTGCTGGGCACGCGCTTTGCGTTCGACACCAATTTCCGCGCCCGCGGCTGGCCGGACCTGGCTCTTGCACGGAAGGTCTTCAGCAGCGCATTCGAGACCGCCGATATTGTGCTTGCCTCGACGGAAGATCTGGCGCCGCTTTATCCCGGCGAGAGCAACACGGCGTTGCTCGCCGGCATCTCGAGCCCCGAGGTCGTGCTGAAGCTCGCCGAGCCCGCCTGCATCGTGCGTTCGGCCGGGGGAACGCGCGAGGTGAGAGCGGAGCCGCTGCCGAAGCCGGTGGTCGATACCACGGCGGCCGGCGACAGTTTTGCCGCGGCCTATCTCGCCGCGCGGCTCGGCGGCGCCGAGCCCGGGGAGGCGGCACGCGCCGGCCATCGTCTGGCCGGGGTCGTGGTGTGCTATCCCGGTGCGATCATTCCGCGCTATGCCATGCCGCCGAAGAAGGCGCCTCGTCCCCCACCATCCCGCAAGGCCTCGCAATGACAACGACATCGAAGCAGGACCGGATCGCCGAGCTGATCCGCCAGGCCACCGTGATCCCGGTGCTGACCATCGAGCGGCTGGCCGACGCGGTCCCGCTCGCCAAGGCGCTGGTCGCGGGCGGCGTGCGGACGCTCGAGGTGACGCTGCGTACGGCGGTTGCGGTCGATGCTGCCAAGGCCATCATCGCCGAGGTGCCCGATGCGGTGGTCGGGATCGGCACGATCCTCAATGCCGACGATCTGGCGCGCGCCGAGGCGCTCGGCGCCAAATTCGGCATCAGCCCGGGCGCGACGCCCGAATTGTTGAAGGCGGTCGCTGCCAGCGGGCTGCCTTTCGCGCCGGGGATCGCAACCGCGTCGGAGTTGATGCAGGCACTGGCGCACGGCTTCGACGTCGTCAAATTCTTCCCCGCGGAGCAGGCTGGCGGTATCAAGGCACTGCGCGCGTTGGCCGGTCCATTCCCCAACGTCAGGGTCTGCCCGACCGGCGGTATCGGTGAGGCGAATGCGGCGATCTGGCTCGCCGAGCCCAATGTGCTGGCGGTCGGTGGTTCCTGGCTGTGCCCGGCGGCCGATATCCGCGCCAGCAACTGGGCGGGCATAACCGCCATGTGCGCGAAGGCGATGAAAACGCTGAAAGCCGGCTAGAACTCCGTTCCGATAGGAACGGGGTTCTAGATTCTGGTTTTGACGCGTTTTCTTTACACGAACCGGTATCCACTTCGCTCGAAAACGCTCTCGAGATACGCTACATAACTCCCGAACAGGAACAGGGAGATACGGCCATGACAGCAGCCAGCATTGTGGGTTGGGCGCACACGCCATTCGGAAAGTTTGACGCGGAGACCGTCGAGGGCCTCGTCGTCAAGGTCGCCAACGAGGCGCTCGCCGATGCCGGCATTGCCGCATCCGACGTCGACGAGATCATGCTCGGCCATTTCAACGCCGGCTTCTCGCCGCAGGATTTTACGGCGTCACTGGTGCTGCAGGCCAATCCGGCGCTGCGCTTCAAGCCGACCACCCGCGTCGAGAACGCCTGCGCCACCGGATCGGCCGCCGTGCACCAGGGCATTCGTGCCATCGAGGCGGGCGCTGCGAAGATCGTGCTGGTCGTCGGCGTCGAGCAGATGACGAAGACGCCGGGCCCGGAGATCGGCAAGAACCTCCTGAAGGCGTCGTATCTGCCTGAGGACGGCGACACGGTCGGCGGCTTCGCCGGCGTGTTCGGCAAGATCGCGCAGGCTTATTTCCAGAAATACGGCGACCAGTCGGATGCGCTGGCGATGATCGCCGCCAAGAACCACAAGAACGGCGTCGCCAACCCCTACGCTCAGATGCGCAAGGATTTCGGCTTCGAGTTCTGCCGCGCCGAGAGCGACAAGAACCCGTTCGTCGCCGGTCCCTTGAAGCGCACCGATTGCTCGCTGGTGTCGGACGGCGCCGCCGCGCTGGTGCTGACCGATGCCGAGACCGCCAAGACCATGGGCAAGGCGGTGAACATCCGGGCCACTGCCCATGCGCAGGATTTCCTGCCGATGTCCAAGCGCGACATCCTGCAGTTCGAAGGCTGCACTGTTGCCTGGCAGCGCGCGCTGCAGAAGGCTGGACTGCAGCTCTCCGATCTCTCCTTCGTCGAGACCCACGACTGCTTCACGGTCGCCGAGCTGATCGAATATGAAGCGATGGGCCTGACGCCGAAGGGGCAGGGGGCGCGCGCGATCATGGAAGGCTGGACCCAGAAGGATGGCAAGCTGCCGGTCAATCCGTCCGGCGGCCTCAAGGCCAAGGGCCATCCAATCGGCGCCACCGGCGTTTCCATGCACGTGATGAGCGCAATGCAGCTCGCCGGGCAGGCGCCCGAGGGCATGCAGCTCAAGAACCCGCAGATCGGCGGCATCTTCAACATGGGCGGCGCTGCGGTCGCCAATTACGTCTCGATCCTCGAGCCGGCGAAGTAGCTTGAACATTGCCGAATGGCTGGCGGCGACGGCACGGGCGCGTCCCGATGCGCCGGCGCTGCTGACCGGGTTCGACCTCGACGCTGACTATGCAACCTTTGCCCGCCGCGCCGCGTCGATCGGGGCGACGCTGGCGCGCGATCACGGCATTGCCGCTGGCGACCGCATCGCGCTGTTTGCCGGCAATTGCACGCAATATCTCGAATGCCTCTATGGCATCTGGTGGATCGGCGCCGCGGCGATCCCGATCAACGCCAAGCTGCACGGCCGCGAGGCGGCATGGATCTGCGGCAATGGCGGCGCCAAACTGGCTTTCGTGTCCGACGACACGATCGGTGCGCTGCTTGAGGCGAAGGACGACTGCCCCGCCGGCATGACCATGCTGTCGGTCGATAGCGACGCTTACAAGGCGATGCGAAGCGGCGAGGGGCCAGCTGCGCCATTGCCGCGCGAAAGCAACGATCTTGCCTGGCTGTTCTACACCTCGGGCACCACGGGTCGTCCCAAGGGGGTGATGCTCAGCCACGGCAATCTGGTTGCGATGTCGCTGTGCTATCTCGCCGACGTCGACGCGGCGACGCCGAACGATGCCTCGCTTTATGCGGCGCCGATCTCGCATGGCGCCGGCCTCTATAATTTCCCGCATGTTCGGATGGGCGGCCGGCACGTCGTTCCTGAGTCCGGCGGATTCGATCCGGACGAGGTGCTCAACCTCGGCCGCCAGCTCGACAATGTCGTGGTGTTCGCGGCGCCCACCATGGTGCGCCGTTTGGTCGATGCCGCCAAGAAGCGCGGCGAGAACGGCGAGGGACTGCGCACCATCATCTATGGCGGCGGGCCGATGTACACCGCCGACATCACCGATGCGATCGCGACCATGGGGCAGCGCTTCGTGCAGATCTATGGCCAGGGCGAGTCCCCGATGACGATCACGGCGCTGTCGCGCGACTGGCACCGCGCGAGCAATCATCCGCGCTATCTCGAACGGCTGGCTTCGGTCGGCACCGCGCAGAGCGTCGTCACCGTGCGCATCACCGACAAGGACGGCAAGCTGCTGCCCGCAGGCGAGACCGGCGAGATCGAGGTCAAGGGTGCGACCGTGATGCTCGGCTACTGGAACAATCCGAAAGCCAATGCCGAGACGCTGAAGGGCGGCTGGCTGCGCACCGGCGATGTCGGCCGGCTCGATGCCGACGGCTTCCTGACGCTGTCCGACCGTTCCAAGGACGTGATCATCTCCGGCGGCACCAATATCTATCCGCGCGAGGTCGAGGAAGCGCTGCTGACGCATCCTGATGTCCGCGAGGTCTCGGCGATTGGTGTGCCAGATCCGGAATGGGGCGAGATCGTCGTCGCCTGCATCGTGCTCAAGGACGGCGCCGCCGCCGACGACGGCAGGCTCGACGCGCATTGCCTTGCCTCGATCGCCCGCTTCAAGCGGCCGAAGCGCTATGTCTATCTCGATGCCCTGCCGAAGAACAATTATGGCAAGGTGCTGAAGACCGCGCTGCGGGAGATGATGGCCAAAGGATCGGTTAAGGGATAGGCCGCCGCCTCCCGTCGCGCTAAGCTTGCGTGTGCCTTGTCACCGGGAGAACGGACCATGGGAATCGAGACGTCTCTGTCGCTGTCGGAAGTGAACGATCGCATCGCAATCCTCCGGGACAATATCAGGCAGCTGATCGAGCAGGCCGCAGGTGCCGCTGGCGCCGAAGTCGAGGAGCGCATCGCCGAGCGGCTCGAGCAGCAGAATGCGGAACTGGAAAAGCTCCTGAAGGCGCGCGAGGCGATGACCGGGCAGTAACCGGCATCGGGCCGGCGGCGGGCTTCGTCTTTGCCCGCCCTGCGTTCCGCCGCGCGGAAACGATCCGGCCGCCGCCGCGCATACGCCCATACGCCCGGCGCAGCTTGATCTCGGCGAACAGCTCCCGTTAGTAGGCATGATCCGGAAAAGTGCAAAGCGGCTTTCCGGAAAAGCTCATGCTCAAAAGACGCCAAAGCGCGATGACGCTCGCCTGATCTCATCACGCTTTAGCTGCGTAAACAGGACATCCGGGAGCGAACAGGACGATGGGACCACTGCAGGGTATCAAGGTCGTCGACATGACGACCGTGCTGATGGGACCCTATGCCACCCAGATGCTTGGCGACTACGGCGCCGACGTCATCAAGGTGGAATCGCCTGACGGCGACGTGACGCGGCAGATCGGTCCGACCCGGCATCCGGGCATGGGGCCGGTGTTCCTCAACACCAACCGCAGCAAGCGCTCGGTCTGCCTCGATCTGAAGAAGCCGGCGGGGCGCGAGGCCGTGCTGCGGCTGATCGCGCAGGCCGACGTGCTGGTCTACAATGTGCGCCCACAGGCGATGGCGCGGCTGCAACTCGGTTACGACGTCGTCGCCAAGGTCAATCCGCGGCTGATCTATGCCGGCGTGTTCGGCTTCGGCCAGGAAGGGCCCTATGCCGCAAAGCCCGCCTATGACGATCTGATCCAGGGCGCCACCGCGCTGCCGGCCCTGATGGCGCAGACCTCGGACGGGGTGCCGCGCTACGTGCCGAATGCGCTGGTCGATCGCATCGTCGGGCTCACCGCGGTCGGCGCGATCTGCGCGAGCCTCGTGCATCGCGACCGCACCGGGCAGGGCCAGCGCGTCGACATTCCGATGTTCGAGACCATGGCCGGCTTCGTCATGGGTGACCATATGGGCGGGCTGACCTACGATCCGCCGCTCGACAAGGGCGGCTACGCGCGGCATCTGTCGCCGGACCGGCGACCCTACAAGACGCTGGACGGCTATATCTGCGTGATCGTCTACAACGACAAGCAGTGGGAGAACTTCTTCAAGGCGACCGGCCGCGACGATCTGCGCAGCGATCCGAAATTCGCGACCTTCGCCGGCCGCGCCACCAATATCGATGTCGTTTACGCCGAGCTTGCGCGCATCCTGCAGACCAAGACCACGGCCGAGTGGAACGAGATCCTCGAAAAGGCCGACGTGCCCGTGATGCCGATGCACGATCTAGAGAGCCTGCTGGAGGACCCGCATATGGTCGCGACCGGCGTCTTCCCCGTGATCGATCATCCGACCGAGGGCCGCATCCGCAGCATGACGCCGTCGGCGCGCTGGTCGGAGACCAAGGTCGAGCCAAGCCGGCTGGCGCCCAGGCTCGGCGAGCACAGCGCGGAGATTTTGCGCGAGGCGGGTTTCTCCACTGACGAGATCGCGGCGATGGTGCGCGACGGCGCGGCCAAAGTGGTGAAGGCATAGGAGCACGACAGATGGATTTCGCACTCTCCGCCAACCAGGAATCGATCCGCGACGCCGTCGCCAAGATCTGCACCCGCTTTGACGAGGCCTACTGGCTGAAGAAGGACAAGGAGGGCGGCTATCCCGCCGACTTCCATCGCGCGCTGGCCGATGCCGGCTGGCTCGGCATCTGTATCCCCGAGGAGTATGGCGGCTCCGGGCTCGGTATCACCGATGCCGCGATCATGATGCGCACGATCTCCGAATCCGGCGCCGGCATGTCGGGCGCGTCCGCGGTGCACATGAACGTGTTCGGGCTCAATCCGGTGGTGGTGTTCGGTACCAAGGAGCAGTGCCAGCGCATGCTGCCGCCGATCATCGACGGCCGCGACAAGTCCTGCTTCGCGGTGACCGAGCCCAACACCGGCCTCAACACCACGCAGCTCAAGACCCGCGCGGTGCGCCAGGGCGACAAATACGTCGTCAACGGCCAGAAGGTGTGGATCTCGACGGCGCAGGTCGCCAACAAGATCCTGCTGCTCGCTCGCACCACGCCGCTGGAGGAGGTGCACAGCCCGACCCATGGCCTCAGCCTGTTTTACACCGACTTCGACCGCAAGCGCGTCACCGTGCACGAGATCGAGAAGATGGGCCGCAAGCCCGTCGACTCCAACGAGCTGTTCTTCGAGAATTTCGAGATTCCGGTCGAAGACCGCATCGGCGAAGAGGGGCGCGGCTTCGAATACATCCTGCACGGCATGAACCCCGAGCGCATCCTGATCGCAGCCGAAGCGGTCGGCCTCGGCCAGATCGCGCTGAAGCGGGCGTCGGAATACGCCAAGGGCCGCATCGTGTTCAACCGCCCGATCGGCATGAACCAGGGGATCCAGCATCCGCTGGCGAAGTGCTGGATGGAGCTCGAGGCTGCCTGGCTGATGGTGCTGCGCGCCGGCTGGCAGTATGACCAGAACCTGCCCTGCGGCCCGGCCGCGAACGCGGCAAAGTATCTCGCGGCGGAAGCCGGCTTCCACGCCTGCGAGCAGGCGGTGATGACGCATGGCGGCTTCGGCTATGCCAAGGAGTATCACGTCGAGCGCTATTTCAGGGAATCGCTGATCCCGCGCATCGCGCCGATCAGCCCGCAGCTCATCCTCAGCTTCATCGGCGAGAAGGTGCTCGGCCTTCCGAAGTCGTATTGATGGTCGGGAATTTCCACAGCGTCATTCCGGGATGCGCCGTCAGGCGCCGGCCCGGAATCCATCGGGCCACATGCGAAGCCGGTGAAATGGATTCCGGGCTCGCCGCTTTGCGTCGCCCCGGAATGACGACGGAGAGAGTGGAGACAAGATGAGCTTCGTCACCGGCGTCGGCCTCACATCCTTCGGCAAGCATGAGGGCCTGTCCTCGCTCGACCTGATGAGCAAGGCGGCCGAGCTTGCGATCTCCGGTGCCGGGTTGAAGCGCTCCGACATCGACGGCATTCTCTGCGGTTATTCCACGGTCTCGCCCCATATCATGCTGGCCACCGTGTTCGCCGAGCATTTTGGTATTCGTCCGTCCTATGCCCACGCCGTGCAGGTCGGCGGCGCCACGGGCCTCGCGATGACTATGCTGGCGCATCACCTCGTCGACGCCGGTGTCGCAAAACACGTGCTGGTGGTCGGCGGCGAGAATCGCCTGACCGGGCAGAGCCGCGACGCCTCGATCCAGGCGCTGGCCCAGGTCGGCCATCCCGACTACGAGGTGACGCTGGGGCCGACGATCCCGGCCTATTACGGCCTGGTCGCGACGCGCTACATGCATGAATACGGCCTCACGCAAGAGGACCTTGCCGAGTTCGCGGTGCTGATGCGCAAGCACGCGCTGATGCATCCCGGCGCTCAATTCCACGAGCCGATCACGGTTTCCGACGTGATGGCTTCGAAGCCGGTGGCGATGCCGCTCAAACTGCTCGACTGCTGCCCGGTCTCCGACGGCGGCGCCGCCTGCGTGATCAGCCGCGAGCCGACCGGCGCGCGGCGGGTTCGCATCCGCGGCTGCGCCCAGGCGCACACCCATCAGCACGTCACGGCCGCGCCCGCGCTGAGTGAGCTCGGCGCGGAGATCTCGATCGCGAAGGCGAAAGAAGTGTCGGGTGTCGCGATATCAGACGTGCGTTACGCCGCGGTCTACGACAGCTTCACGATCACGCTCGCGATGCTGCTGGAGGATCTCGGCCTCGCCAAGCGCGGCGAGGCGGCCGCGCGGGTGCGCGCCGGCTATTTCAATCAGGATGGCGAGATGCCGCTCAACACCCATGGCGGGCTGCTCAGCTATGGCCATTGCGGCGTCGGCGGCGCGATGGCGCATCTGGTCGAAACCCATCTGCAGATGACCGGCCGCGCCGACAATCGCCAGGTCCGCGACGCCTCGGTTGCGTTGCTGCACGGCGACGGCGGCGTGCTGTCCTCCCACGTCAGCATGTTCCTGGAGCGCGTGCGATGAGCGAACCGATCGCTGACTGGACCAGGGGCGCGGAAGCCATCGCCTATCAGACCTGCAACGCCTGCGGCGCGCGGCAATATTTCCGCCGCAGCTTCTGCGCGGCCTGCGGCTCGCCTGATCTTGCCGAGCATCGCGCGAGCGGAGCAGGGACGGTGTATGCGGCGTCACTGGTCTGCCGCGCTGCGACGCCGGAGGCCCGGGCGCATGTGCCCTACAATATCGTGCTCGTGGATGCCGACGAGGGCTTTCGCATGATGGCGCATGGCGACAACGACCTCGCCATCGGCGACAAGGTTTTGGCGCGCTTCACGCAATTCGCGGGACGGCTGGTTCCGTATTTCGCAAAGGCGAAATGAGGGGCTGAACGATTCAGTCAGAACGCGAAACCAGGCTGAATTGGTTCGCTCTTGCCCCTCATAGTTTACGGATACTATCGCCAATAAAAGACAAAGCTGGCGATGACGAGCATCGCCGTCACCGCCAGCATTTGCGCAAGCGCTTCCGAGGCCGCCCTCTTGGTGGCTTCCTTCATGCGTTTCCCCTAGACTTGGGCGTGACTCATCGTTGCGCAAATTGCGCGCACGACGGCCAGATTTTGTACTCGGAACACCCCGCGTCGAGCATTCGCTTTTGATGAGTCCCCACTCAGCGAACATCGACTGTGTCAGGGTTGTCTGGGAATGCGGCGGCAATTTGACTCGCGCGTGTTGCTCCTGCGACGGGCGGCGGATACTGTTTCGGAACCCGACAGAAACGACAGAGATCAAGGTTAGGAAATGGCCCGTATCGACTACTCCGATCCCGCGAAGGCAAGCCCGCGCACCCGCGAGATCCTCGACAAGAACCGCAACGCCAACATCTTTCGCATGATGGCGCATTCGCCGAGCTACTTTGAACAATATTGCCGGCTCGGCGGCGCGATCCGCCACAAGGGCGAGCTCGATCCGATCGTGCGCGAGCTCGCGATCACGCGCACCGGCATTCTCTGCGAGGCGCCCTACGAGATCGTCGCGCACAAGCGCATCGGGAAGAATATCGGCGTCACCGACGAGCAGAACGCAGCGCTGGAGAACTGGCAGTCCGCGAGCTGCTTCAACGAGGTGCAGCGCGCGGCGCTCTCCTTCACCGATGAGGTCGTCAAGCTGAAGAAGCCGACGGACGCGACCTTCAAAGCGATCGCGGCACTGTTGACGCCGGCCGCGCTGATCGAGTTGCAGCTCTCGGTCGGCTTCTACGTCATGACGTCGAAATTTCTCGAGACGTTCGAGATCGATATGCAGCCAGTGACGGAAGTGGTGAGCTAGGCGCGATCCGCACTCTCTTGCCTCGCCCCGCGCCTGTCCCGCCGAAGCCTTGGCGAAGGCGGATGCGGGGAGAGGCCGGACTGCATGGAGCGAAGCGGAATGCGGTCCGGGTGAGGGGGCTCTCCGCGAGTTCGTCTCTCGGTCATTGCGCGGATGCAGACCCTCACCCCAGCCCTCTCCCCGTAAGAACGGGGCGAGGGGGAAACAGCAACTACCCCGACGTCAGCAGATCCACCTTCGCATTCGCCACGATCAGCCGGTCGGCGAGGATTTGCGCGAGGTTGCGCATGATCCGTTCGCTGGCGCGCGGGTGCTGCTCGCGGAAGCGCTCGAAATCCCTGATCTCCACCTCGTAGGCGGTGGCCGACATGTCGGCGAGCACGTCCGCCGAGCGCTTGGGCTCCAGCAGCGCCATCTCGCCGAACGCCATGCCGGCGGTCAGGGTCGCGAGCCGGATGCCGTCGGGCAGGGTGACGTGGACGACGCCGCTGCGCAGGAAGAACAGCGAGGTCGCCTCACTGCCCGCGGCGATGATCTTCTCGTTGGGCTGGTAGGTCCTGACCGTGCAAAGCGTGGTGAGATCGGCGATCTCAGCCTCACTCAATCCCGCGAGCAGCGGCTGCTCGGCAAGCTCTGTGGTCTCAAGGAAGTCGATCGAGCCGCCATAGCGGTAGACGATCTGGTCCTCGGCCCATTCGATCGCGGTGTCGAGCAGATAGAAATCCCTGATGTTGCCGAGCCGGTTGGTCCACTCGCTGATCGTGGTCCATTCGCGCGAGGTCCGCTTGATGCCGGAGAGGATCACGGTGACGCCGAGCTCGGCCAGCTCGTGGAACGCCTCCGCCACCAGCCGGGCACCGGCGCGGGTCGTCGCGGTGACACGGCGCAGGTCGAAGATCACGAACTCCGGCCGCGGGCTGCCGGCGAGGCGGCGCGAGACATAGTCGACATTGGAGAGCGACAGCGTGCCGACCAGCTCGATCACGCGCACCTCCTGGAAGTGCTTTGCCAGGATCTCCTGCTCCTGCGGCCGGCGCACCCGGCGCGACGGGTTCTTGCCGATATTGTAGTCGGCGATGATGCTGTGGCGGGCGTCGTCGCTGCGGTTCAGCATGTGCAGGTCGTAATGCCCCGACAGCGCCTCGCAGACCTTGATGCCGCGCACGCTGTTGCCGTGCTTGTCGAGCTTTGGCGAGTAGCTGCCGAGCCCGAGCCGCGCCGGCAGCGCCGCCAGGATGCCGCCGCCGACGCCGCTTTTGGCGGGGATGCCGACGCGGTAGATCCATTCGCCAGCGTAGTCGTACATCCCCGACGAGGTCATCACCGACAGCGTGCGCGCGATCGCGTAGGGCGTCACCACCTGCTCGCCGGTCAGCGGATTGATGCCGCGGTTGGCCAGCGTCGCCGCCATCACGGCGGTATCGCGCGCGGTGACGAGGATGGCGCATTGCCGGAAATAGACATCGAGCACCGCAGGCACGTTCTCGGTGATCACGCTGTTGGTGCGCAGCAGATAGCCGATCGCCCGGTTGCGGTCGCCGGTGGCGCTCTCGGAGGCATAGACCGCCTCGTCGACATCGAGCTCGCGGCCGGCGAAGCGGCCGAGCGCCTGCCGGATGTAGTCGAATGCGCCGTCGCCCTTGTCGGCATGGAGCAGGCCGGAGCAGGCGATCGCGCCGGCATTCACCATCGCATTGAACGGGTGGTTATCAGCATTGAGCCGGATCGAATTGAAGGGGTCGCCGGACGGCTCGACGCCGATCACGCTCTCCACCCGTTCGGCGCCCAGCGTGTCGAGCGCCAGCGCGAACACGAACGGTTTTGACATCGACTGGATGGTGAAGGGCACCCTGGTGTCGCCGACCTCATAGACATGGCCGTCGAGCGTCGCGAGGCTGATGCCAAAATGGGCAGGGTCCGCCTTGCCCAGTTCGGGAATGTAGTCGGCCACCGCGCCGCCGGCCTCCGGCAGGAAGTCTGCGTAACAAGCGTGCAGAAACCGCAGCAGCGGCGGCTTCGAGCTGGACCAGGCCGTGGTGGTGGCGGTGACGGGAGGAGGCGATCGTTTCATCGCCTCCTGTTGTGCAACGCAATCAGGGCGCGCGCAACTGAGCGCGCACCGACGTCAGGTGTGAGGCGACCGGTCCGGATCGGACGCCGTTCGACGGCTGCGCTCTCCGAACCGATGATCCCAAAGCGAGCGATTGCTCGGTATTTGTTTCGTTATACGAAACGTTTCGCCCGGAAATGTTTCGCAAGCAAGACAGCGTCCGACGCAGCGCTGCTCCAAAGGGGTGGCCGTCGGAGGACGAAGTACGCGGGAATTTGGTCCGCGCGCGCGGCCGGACGGTGCGCGGTCAGGTCTCGACGATCGCGACGGCCTGGCCCTCGGCGATGACGTCATCAATCCTGACCAGAATCGACTTGATTTTGCCTGCTGTCGTCGACGTGACCGGTATTTCCATCTTCATCGCTTCGACGAACGCGATCTCGTCGCCATTGCCGATATTGCTGCCGGCCTCAACAGGAAGCGCGCAAACGCGCCCGGCAACTTCGGTCACAACCTTGATCTCTGGCATTCCACTCTCCGATACCGTCTTGCGGAAATTTCATCCGGCGAACGGCTTTTTGTTGTGGCGGCAGATTGCCTGAGGTAGCTTCTTCTGCAAGTGGAATTTTATTCCGCAAGACGGAATGGAGCCAAAACAAATGGGACGGCGCTCGGAACGGCTTAGCCGGCAGGGAATGCTCGCCAGCGAGACTGGCGATGGCGATGTCATCCAGGTGGTGTCGCGCGCGTTTGATGTGTTGCGGTGCTTCGAAGGGCACGAAGCGCGACTCGGCAATCTCGAAATCTCGAACCGCTGCGGCCTGCCGCGTTCGACGGTGTCGCGCTTGACGCATACGCTGACGCGGATGGGACAGCTCGTCTATCTGCCGCGCGATCAGAAATATCGCATCGGCCCGAGCGCGGTCGCGATGAGCACCTCGATGATGAAGGGGCTACAGCTGCGCAACCTGATCCGGCTGCGTTTGCAGGATGTCGCCGATCAGTTGCCGGGCACCGTGGGCTTCGTCATCCCCGACCGCTTTCAGCTGGTCTATCTGGAGTTCGCCCGTGCGGCGAACGCGCTCGGCCTGCATGAAGCCACCGGCAGCCGCATCTCGATGGCGACCACCGCGGCAGGCCACGCCTACACTGCGGCGCTCGATCCCGCGATCGGTGATGCGCTGATATCAGAGATGGAAGGCGAACTGCCGGACAGCGCCAAGATGCTGACGCCGCGCATCGCGGCCAACCGCCGTCATCTGCAGGAGCACGGCTACGTCGTCGCCTGCGGCCTGTGGAGCCCGCACATCAACGGCGTCGCCGTGCCGCTGTGGTCACCGCAATACCAGACCTATGTGGTCACCACGATCGGCCTGCTCTCGGCGATGTATGACGAGCAGCGGCTGCATCGCGAGGTCGCGCCGCTGATGGTCGACCTCGCCGCCGCGGTCGGCAGCCTGCTCGAAGGCGCCGACGGCGACATCTTCAGCAATCGGATCGAACGCAAGTCGCTTCCGGTGGCCGCCCATAACAACAACAAAATCATCAAGACGGAGGCAATGAATGAACTGGAAGCCGGAACTCGACGACCTCGCCCGGCGCGAAGCGTTCGCGCGGGAGATGGGAGGCGTTGACAAGGTCAAGCGGCAACGCGACCAGGGCCGGCTCACGGTTCGTGAGCGTATCGACAAGCTCGTCGACCAGAACAGCTTTCATGAGGTCGGTGCCATCTCCGGCATCGCCGAATACGACGAGAGCAACGAACTCAAGCATCTGACGCCGGCGAATTGCGTGTTCGGCCGCGCCCGGGTCGATGGCCGCACCGTGGTCGTGGTCGGCGACGATTTCACCGTGCGCGGCGGCTCGGCCGATGCATCGATTTCCGCCAAGCCGTTGATGGCGGAGGAGATGGCGCACGACTTCCGCCTGCCGATCGTCCGCGTGATCGAAGGCTCGGGCGGCGGCGGCTCGGTGAAGACGATCGAGACCAGGGGCGCAGCCAATCTGCCCGGCGGTGTCGGCGGCACGCGCTGGTACTGGTACACGACCGCCAATCTGGCGCGCGTGCCGGTGGTCGGGCTCGGGCTCGGCTCGGTCGCAGGCCTTGGCGCGGCGCGGCTGGCGGCCACGCATTACTCTGTGATGACCAAGAGCTCCGCGATGTTCGTCGCTGGCCCGCCGGTGGTGAAGCGCCTGGGTCAGGATCTGACCAAGCAGGAGCTCGGCGGCGCCGACATCCAGACCCGCGCCGGCGCGATCGATCAGGCGGTCGAGACGGAAGCGGAGGCGTTCGACTACGCGCGGCGCTTCCTATCCTATCTGCCGGCGTCGGTCTACGATCTGCCGCCGACCATTCCCTGCACCGACGATCCGGAACGTGCCGAGGAATCGCTGCTGAAGGCCGTGCCGCGCAACCGCAAGCAGGTCTACAAGATGCGGCCGATCATCGATGCGGTCGTCGACAAGGGCTCGTTCTTCGAAGTCGCCGCCAATTTCGGACGGCCTGTGATCACCGGACTGGCGCGGATCGAGGGCAGGGCAGTGCTGCTGCTCGCCAGCGATCCCTTCCACTACGGCGGCTCGTGGACCGCGGACGCCTGCCAGAAGGTGGTGCGCTGGGTCGACTTCGCCGAGACCTTCCATCTGCCGGTGGTCTATCTGATGGACTGTCCGGGCTTCATGATCGGGCTCGAGGCGGAGAAGTCGGCGACCATCCGCCACGGCGTGCGCGCGATGGCCGCGGTCAACCAGAGCACGGTGCCGTGGTGCACCATCATCATCCGCAACGCCTTCGGGGTTGCCGGTGTGGTGCATCAGCCGGCCAACCGCTTCTCGATGCGCTATGCCTGGCCGTCGGCCTATTGGGGCTCGCTGCCGCTCGAGGGCGGCATCGAGGCCGCCTATCGCGCCGAGATCGACGCGGCCGCCGATCCCGCGGCCAAGTTGCGCGAGATCGAGGATCGCCTCAACAAGCTGCGCTCGCCGTTCCGCTCGGCCGAGAAGTTCTGGGTCGAGGAGGTGATCGATCCGCGCAAGACCCGCTCGCTGCTCTGCGAGTTCGCGCGTCTCGCCGAGCCGATCCGCAAGGCCGGGCCGCCGAGCAACATGTCGACGCGGCCGTAGGAGCTCTCCCAATCGTCATTGCGAGGAGCGCAGCGACGAAGCAATCCATATCTCCGCAAGCGGTGATATGGATTGCTTCGCTTCGCTCGCAATGACGGTCGAAGGAGCGACCTTATCTATTCCGCTTCGCGATGCACGTCGTGGATCACGATGCCCATGCCGTTCTCCGGCATCTTGATCCAGTCGCGGCGCTTCAGCGAACGCTTGGTGTCCTCGTGTCCGCTCCCCCAATGCTCGCGCATCGAGGTGCCGGAGAATTCGTGGTCCTTGGCGTCGCCCTCATAGGCCTTCTGCTGATAGATCAGCTGCAACAGCGTGATCCCGGGCAGCCGGCTGTTTGCTTTCTTGAGCTGGCGTTCGTCTTCCGACAGATGGTCATCGGGAATCTTTGACAGCGCGTTGTGCAGGGCCGTGCGCAGGTTGTAGGTCTTGCGGTAGACGTCGGTGTTGTAGCGGGTGCGCGACGAATACATGATGTCCTTGTGCCGGGCCATCACGTCCTGGATGTCGCGCGGCAGCGCACCGCGCGCCGAGAACAGGTCGACCTGGAACACCAGCGAGTTCATGTTGTCCTCTTGGTCGAGCAGGTGCTGCAGCGGCGTGTTGGAGACGATGCCGCCGTCCCAGAAATGATCGGTCCCGACCTTCACCATCGGCAGCGCCGGCGGCAGTGCGCCGCTCGCCATGATGTGCTCGGGGATGATCTCGTCATGGGCATTGTCGAAATAGATGAAGTTGCCGGAGAGCACGTTCACCGCGCCGACCGCAAAGCGCATCTTCTTGGAATTGATGCGGTCGAAATCGACCAGCTCGAGCAGCGATTCACGTAAGGGCGTGGTGTCGTAGTAGCTCGTGGCGGTGCGCGCGCCGGCGGGGCTGAGCCACGGATTGCTCTGATGCGGGGTGAAAAAGCCGGGCTGTCCAAGCGTCGTCGTCAGCCATGAACTGGTGAAATTGCGCGCCTTGCGGAAGATGTCGCCGTCCGGCGTGTAGTGCCAGATTTTGCGGGAGGTGATGCGATCCCAGAACGTGTGCAACCGCTCCAGCCGCCTCTCGGGCGGATTGCCGGCGATGATCGCCGAGTTGATTGCGCCGATCGAGACGCCGCAGACCCAGTCGGGCTCGATGTTGGATTCGTGCAGCGCCTGATAGACGCCGGCCTGATAGGCGCCGAGCGCGCCGCCGCCCTGCAGCACCAGCGCCACGCGATCGCACCCTTCGGGACGCCAGCCGGGCGTCGCGTGTTCGATATCGTCGACATGAGGGGACCGCGCGTCCATATCAGACACTCCAAAAAATTGCGGCGAGAATTCAGGGTGCCGATGACGCCGTGATGACAAATGCAGCGCCAGCGCACGGCGCGTCCGGCATGGCTGCCTGCATGGTTAGCATTGGCCTCCACGGCAAGACGCAGGTCATGCCCGTGACGGAAATCCCTCATATCGCTGTCAATCTCGGCCGCTAGCCTCCGCGCAATATTTCCGATCAGGGGGTTATCGCGATGCGCAGGGAAGATCTGCTCAAGCTTCCGTCCATGCCGGCTGCCGGTCCGAGCTATCCCGCCGGTCCTTACCGCTTCATCGATCGCGAATTCCTCGTCATCACCTATGAGACCGATCCGGAATTGATCCGCGCCGGCCTGCCTGAGCCGCTGGAGCCGATCGAGCAGGCGATCGTGCATTACGAATGGATCAAGATGCCCGACAGCTCCGGCTTCGGCAGCTACACCGAGTCTGGCCTCGTGATCCCCGCGCGGCTGCACGGCGAGGAGGTCAACTTCGTCTGCCAGATGTATCTCGACGATGATCCGCCGATCGCGGCCGGCCGCGAGATCTGGGGCTTTCCGAAGAAGTACGCCCATCCCAAGCTCGAGATCGTCAAGGACACGCTGACCGGCACGCTGGAATATGCCGGCCAGCTCGTCGCGATGGGCACGATGGGCTACAAGCACGAGAGCATGGCGGGCAATGGCGACATCACCCGCGCCACGCTGTCGAAGACGCAAGTCAATCTGAAGATGATCCCCGGTGTCGACGGTCATCTCGAGATCTGCCAGCTGGTTGCGATCAACCTGACCGACATCGTCGTCAAGGGATCGTGGATCGGGCCGGGCCGACTGCATCTCGTGCCGCACGTCAACGCACCGGTCGCGGACTTCCCGGTCAAGCGCGTCGTCGGCGCGCATCATTACATCGCCGATTTGACGCTGCCGTTCGGCCGCGTCCTGCACGACTACAACAAGGACGTCGCAGAGGCGGCGGCACCGACCGGTCTCGCTGCGGAGTAGCAGCGAGGCTCGATCAGGCCGCGACCGGCTTCGCCTCCGGCGCGACCTTGGGCTGCGGCCGCGAGATCGCCAGCACACTCAGCGCGGCGATCACGCAGAGCGCGCCGGCGATGAAGAATGCCGGCAGATAGCTCGCATAGAGCGTGCGCGACAGCCCGGCGCCGAACGCGGCGGCGCCGGCGCCGAGCTGATGCCCGGCGAAGATCCAGCCGAACACCAGATTGGCGCGCTCGGCGCCGAAGCGCTGTGCGGTCAGGCGCACCGTCGGCGGCACGGTCGCGATCCAGTCGAGCCCGTAGAACATCGCAAACAGCGACAGGCCGTAGAAGGTGAAGTCGGAGTACGGCAGATACAGCAGCGACAGCCCGCGCAGGCCGTAATACCAGAACAGCAGCCGGCGATTGTCGAAGCGGTCCGACAGCCAGCCCGAGATGATGGTGCCGAAGAAATCGAAGATGCCCATCGCGGCGAGCAGGCTCGCGGCCTGCACCTGCGGAATGCCGTAGTCGAGGCACATCGGGATCAGGTGGACCTGGACGAGGCCGTTGGTCGAGGCGCCGCAGACGAAGAAGGTCGCGAACAGGATCCAGAACACCGACGATTTCGAGGAGTCGCGCAGCATGCCGAGCGCGGCCGCCATGATTGGCGCGTTGGCCGGCGGCGGCGCGGGGAGCGGCGCGGTGCCCTCGTCGCCGAACGGACGCAGGCCGACATCGCTCGGCCGGTCGCGCATCACCATCAGCACGGCAAAGGCGGCGACGCCGAGCATGACGCAGACGAGGCCAAGCGCGACGCGCCAGCCGTAGCGATCGGTGATGGTCGCGAGCAGCGGCAGGAAGGCGAGCTGTCCGGTCGCGACGCTCGCAGTGAGCATGCCGATCACGAGGCCGCGTCGCGCAACGAACCAGCGCGTCGCGATCGTCGCGCCGAGCACCAGCGCGGTCATGCCGGTGCCGATCCCGATCACCACGCCCCACAACAGGATGAGCTGCCAGACCTGCGTCATGGCGAGCGAGGCCAACAGTCCCGACACCACGATCAATTGCGCCGCCAGCGTCACGTTGCGCAGGCCGTAGCGGTTCATCAGCGCCGCGGCGAACGGCGCCATCAGCCCGAACAGGATGAAGCGGATCGACAGCGCCGAGGAGATTTCCGCGGTGGACCAGCCGAATTCCTTCTGCAAGGGCACGATGAAGACGCCGGGCGCGCCGACGGTGCCGGCCGAGATCAGCGCAGCCAGGAAGGTGACGGCGACCATCACCCAGCCGTAATGGATGTTGCGGCGGGCGAGGGTGGAAGCAAGCCGGTTCGAGATCATTGGGCCCCGGATGAAATGCGATGAGGGTTCTATTCGTGACGCACAATATGCCACGAGGGAGCTATGGCTAAAATGCCAAAGTTCCCTCGTTTTCGGACTCGGGCGTGGGGCCGTTTTTAAACTTAGTGCGTGACCCGCTCGACGGCGATTGCGGTGGCTTCGCCGCCGCCGATGCACAAGGCGGCGACGCCGCGCTTGAGGTTCTGCGCCTCCAGCGCGTGCAGCAGCGTCACGATCAGCCGCGCGCCGGTGGCGCCGATCGGATGGCCGAGCGCGCAGGCGCCGCCATTGATGTTCAGCCTGTCACGCGGAATTCCGAGGTCGCGCTGCACCGCCATCGCGACCACCGCAAACGCCTCGTTGATCTCGAACAGGTCGACATCGCCGACGCTCCAGCCGACCTTGTCGAGCAGTTTTCTGATCGCCGGGATCGGCGCCGTGGTGAACCATTGCGGCTCCTGGCTGTGGGTGGCATGACCCTTGATCTCGGCCAGCACGGGCAGGCCATCGCGGTCGGCGAGCGAGCGCCGCGCCAGGATCAGCGCCGCGGCGCCGTCGGCGTTGGCCGAGGAGGCGGCCGGCGTGATGGTGCCGTTGGCGCGGAACGCCGGCTTCAGCCCGGGGATCTTTGCCGGATCGACCTTCAGCGGGTGCTCGTCATTGGCGATGATGCGCGGACCGGCCTTCTCGCTAAGCGTGATCGGCGCGATCTCCGCCTTGAAGGCGCCGCCCTCGACCGCCTTGCGGGCGCGGCTCAGCGTCTCCATCGCGAAAGCGTCCTGGTCGGCGCGGGTGAACTGATAGGCTTCCGCGGTGGCCTCGCCGAAATCGCCCATCGAGCGGCCGGTCTCATAGGCGTCCTCGAGCCCGTCCATCATCATGTGGTCGATGATCCGGTCATGGCCGGCACGATAGCCGCCGCGGGCCTTTTGCAGCAGATAGGGCGCGTTGCTCATGCTCTCCATGCCGCCGGACAGCACGATCTCGGCCGAGCCGGCCTTGATGATGTCGTGGGCCAGCATGGTCGCCTTCATGCCGGAGCCGCAGACCTTGTTGACGGTGGTGGCGCCGGTGGCGTCCGGCAGCCCGGCGCCGCGCGCGGCCTGGCGGGCGGGGGCCTGGCCCTGGCCGGCGGGCAGCACGTTGCCCATGAACACCTCGTCGATGCGCTCAGGCGCAAGCTTGGCGCGCTCCAGCGCCGCACCGATCACATGCGAGCCGAGCTTGTGCGCCGCGAGCGGCGTGAGCTCGCCCATGAAGCGGCCGAGCGGGGTGCGGGCGGCGGAGAGGATGACGACGGGATCGGTGCTGGTTGCCATGGCAGGATTCCCTTCAATGCCGGGGATTTGATTGAATTATTCTCATCATATGATGCGCTGCAAAAAATGCAACTCCACGTCCTATGACAAAATGTCGTGTTCGCATGAGTTGGAGGGGCCGGGATGGTTCCGCAATCACCACCGTCGTCCCGGCGAAAGCCGGACCCATAGCCACCGCACTTGATGACGAACGGGATTGTGGCCCCAGCGTCGTGCAGCAAATCCTATTTCGGGTAATGGGTCCTGGCTTTCGCCAGGACGACGATGAGGATGAGGCGCAATTCAAGAGTCGAGCCGGGCGATGACAGTTGAAGATGAGGACGCAGCTTCGCGTTCTCGCGACATGATTTGTCCGAGCTTTGCTTGTCGTTCCGCCGCTCTGAGGACAGAGGGCGCAGGGAAAGCCGGGTGCCGATCGCACCCATGGGCCCCGAGCAATGGGTAGGAAGCTCGGGGGTAGGACCACAGGTGTAACCGGAGCAATCCGGCTTTCCCTGCGCGATGGCTTACGGCTTACTTCGTGCTCTCCCCGGCGAGACTGGGCTTGTTTGTCACCGCCATCGCAAAACGCTTTCGCGCTCTACGAGAGGACACCTGCCGCTAGGGCGTCAGGACCACACGACTTCACCGTCCGTCTCATGCGCACTCGTCAGTTGCGCAATCAGCGTCCACCGCATCCCACGCCGCGTTCGTGACGACCGCGAAGCGCCCCTCGATCGGGTGAGATGAGCGAACCATACACTGAGTTGCAATTCGGATAAAGCGAAATATTTTTGCCGCGGGGGCTTGCGCCGTCGGGCAACTCAGTGGCAGGGGCCGCGCTTCCATCCACCTGTCATTCCGGGGCTCGCGAAGCGAGAACCCGGAATCCATTCCACCACCAGCATGCGGCGCAATGGATTCCGGGCTCTCGCTTCGCGAGCCCCGGAATGACGAGTTGAGAGATCGGTGCGAAGCTGGTTACCAACAATCCGAGGAGTTGATGCAAGCTCCTAAGCACTTGAACACGCAAGCCGGTCTAGAAGGAGTTGCATTGACCCAGGAACGCCCATGACCACGCTTCGTATCCACGACGGCTGCAACGGCGCTCTGGCGCTCGATCTTCGCGATCTGATTAATCTGCTTGCTCCGCGCTCGCTCGAAGCCAGCTGGACGGTTTCGCCGGTCGTGCTGCATGATCCGGCGCTAGACCATTCCTTTGATGAATTCATGATCGCGGGGCGGGGCGCGCCGGGAGAGGATTTGCTCGAGAAGTTCGCAGCCGGTGGTTCGCCTGTCAGTGGTGCGCTGCTTTCAAAAGCCGCACACGAAACAACTCAAGTGATCTGGGGGCAGTTTGTTGGCACCCTTCCAGGGAAGAGCGACACATGGATTATGATCCGTGCGATCGACAGCACGTTCTTTGAGGTTACGTCCTCTGATGGAGCGGTCCTCAATGCAATCCGCTCGGTTTACAAAGACGTACAGATGGCTTCCGGCCCGGTCACGTCAATTCCGATTGCGCCAGCCTGATGGGGTGCCGGCCCATCTGTTCGCTGGCGCTGCAGGCCTAGTCCGACCGCCACGCGCCGAGCAAGAACCGCCGCTTCGGTGTCGAGCCTGCCTGCTTCTGCACGTCGGGCAGGTCGACGGCGTAACGCTTCATCAGCAGCTTGATTGCCATCCCGATGATCACAAACGGCGTCACGTAGATTGCGAAAACTTCGAAGGCGTTCATGGCGTCCTCCGCGGTTTCGGAGCAGGCATGCTAGCACAATCGCCGGGCGGAGGGGGACGGCGATCCGGGGTGCGCGCCGGACGAAATCGGGCGGGCAGTGCAACACGCTGCCGCTGATGCCGTCGCGCATGGCCGCATGCGGCGGCTTCGATCGACAGCGGCGGGCTCGGCGCTACGCTCTCGGAAGAGGACGTTTTCTCAAGAGAATCAACGGCCGAAGCAAGACCCAGAAGCAAAGACCCAGAAGAACCAAGAAAAGGGCAGGACACGCCGTGACACGCGTCATCGCGTCTTGAGCGGGACCACGCGGACTTCCGCGCTCGCGCCATTTCGCATCCGCAGCTATCGCTTTCAATGGCCGTCCGACCTGCTCACCTCCTGGGCGTTCGAGGTCGAGACGCTGGTGCTCGGCTGGTACATCATGGTCGAGACCGGCTCGGTGCTGCTGCTGACCGTGATGGCCTCGTTGCAATATGTCGGAACGCTGGTCGCGCCCGTCGTCGGCATGATCGGCGACCGCATGGGGCATCGCGATCTGCTCGCCGTGATGCGCTTTGCCTATACCGCGCTCGCCGGGACCATCATGATTCTGGCGCTGACGGGCCACCTGGCGCCGCTGAATGTCATGATCATCGTCGCGCTGATGGGCGTGATCCGTCCGTCGGACCTCGGCGTGCGCGGCGCGCTGCTCGCCGACATCATGCCGCCGGCGCAGCTGGTCGGCGCCATCAGCCTGGCGCGCACGACGCAGGACTCGGCGCGAATCGCCGGCGCACTGAGCGGAGCGGGATTGTTCGCCGCGCTCGGCATCGGCTATGTCTATGTCGGGATCGCGAGCTTCTATTTCGTTGCCGCGATCCTGATGCTCTGCATGGGCCGTCCGGCCCAAGTGCACGGCGCGGCCGATCAATCGGCAAACGACTTGCCCGGTTCGGCGCTGCTGCGCGACCTCAAGGAGGGCATCGTCTATGCCTGGAGCGGTCCCGGCATGCGCGCGGCGCTCTGCGTCGCGTTCCTTGCCAACCTCACCGCGTTTCCGCTCACCAACGGCCTGCTGCCCTATGTCGCGCGCGACATCTTCCATACCGACCAGACCGGGCTCGGCTATCTCTCCGCGAGTTTTGCATTCGGCTCGCTGATCGGCTCGATCACGCTCAGCATGGCCGGCGGCGTGCGCATCGCACGGCTTTTGATCGGCGCGACGCTCGCCTGGTATGCGATGCTTCTGGTGTTCGTCGAGCTCAGGACCATGCCGGTGGCGATGGCCTGTCTGGTGCTGGCCGGGATCGCGCAGAGCATGTCGATGATCTCGGCCGCCGTTATGCTGATGCGCAATGCCAGCGCGCATCTGCGCGGCCGCGTGATGGGCGTGCGCATGATGGTGATCTACGGCCTGCCGCTCGGCCTGCTCGCGGCCGGCAGCCTGATCGACCTGATCGGCTACACCGCGACCGGCACGCTGCTGGCGGCGGCGGGCTTCATCGCGATGCTGGCGATCGCGCTGCACTGGCGGGCCGATCTGTGGCCGGTGCATGCGCCGGCGAATGCAAGGTGAGTGAGTAGGCGTAGCCCCGATTTCGCTAGGTAGCCCGGATGAGCGAAGCGATATCCGGGGCGAATGGTCCCGCATGTCGCTGCGCTCATGCGGGCTACAAGCGACGTCATTAGGAAGACTTGCGGGCAGCCTCAAGTTGGCTGCACAGCTCGGAAGCGATCTCAGATTCATCCTGCTCGCGTATCGGGCCAAGCTTGCTCGCGAGCTCCCTTGCGCCTTGGACAGTTGCTCCGGCGGGAGTGAAGACATGAAGATAAGTGTCGTGCCAAGCCGGTCCATTGATAAGCACGGACCAGCGCCACTGATCATCGTGGCAAATTCCGAAGATGCGCCGTCCGTTGATCGGGTGCGTGACGCATAGTGGCCCTTCCCACCATGTTTCCTCTTGCACAGCACAGTCCCTCTGTTGGCATCAGGTTATCATGCCACATTCCGTATCCGGGTCGAGTGGTCCCGCATGTCGCTGTGCTCATGCGGGCTACGTTCTTGCATCCAAGCTACGAGGCCGCCGCCGTCAGGCGATCGCGCATGCGATCGACCGCCTCTGAGAATCGCCCAAACTCCTCCCTGGTGAACGCGACATACTGGGAATTTCCGCCGCTCAGTTCTGCAAGCACGACGTAGTACTCGCCAGATCCACTCTCTTGTTTGAGACGCAGGGACATCGTCGTGAAGCCGCCATTGGCTCGCGTTTCCATCTGCTCAACGACTTCTCCGGTTACGACCCTCTTGATCGACTTGAAGGCGGCAAAGAGCGATCCCATTTCGAGCATTCCAGATTGGTTGTCTGGGCGGAAGTATAGCTAATGTAGTAAGCAAGCGTAGCCCGAATTTCACCGCGCTCCGCGGGCTATAAGCGACCACGTAGCACAGAAGCGATGATCTCCCGCAAAGACATCATCAAGTACGTCATCTGGGTAAGCTTTGTTCTGACCCTGATCGCATTTTGCGTGACGTTCCTTGCACCGCGTGCAAGCCACTCCCAGACTGCGACAGCGCTCAAATTAATTGCGGCCGGCGTAGCCCGCATGAGCGAAGCGATATCCGGGGCCGCTGGTCCCGCATGTCGCTGCGCTCATGCGGGCTACGTCCTGCGATACGGTCGCTACGCCGCCTGAGCCGCTCGCCTGATATGCACCGGCACCGACTTGTACGACGGCGTGCCGCTTTCCTTGTCCTGGTAATCCAGCGGCACGAGGCCGTTGGCTTCCGGATAGTAGGCGGCGACCGAGCCGCGGGCGATGTCGTAGACGATCGCGGTCAGGGTGAGGCGGCGCGGCGCGCCAGAGGGCAGCGCGGTCTCGATCTCGACGAGATCGCCATGGGCCAGGCCGCGCGCGGTGAGGTCCGCCTCGTTGGCGAACAGCACGTCGCGCCGCCCGAACACGCCGCGATAGCGGTCGTTCAATCCATAGATCGTGGTGTTGTACTGATCGTGGCTGCGGATGGTGGCGAGCTTGAGGATGGTTTCATCGGTCAGCACCGGGTCCTCTTCGAGGCCGTCGAAGATCAGGAATTCGGCCTTGCCTGATGGCGTCGTCCATTTGCGCTCGGTCGGCGGCAGCGGCAGGCGGAAGCCGCCGGGAATCCGGATCCGCGCGTTGTAATCCTTGAAGTCGGGGAACACGCCCTCGATGGCGTCGCGGATGCGGTCGTAATCGGCGATCAGCTCAAGCCACGGCACCTTGCTCGCCGGCAAGGTCGCCATCGCCATGCCGGCAACGATGGCCGATTCCGAAAGCAGGTTTTCGGAGGCCGGGGTCAGCTTGCCGCGCGAGGCGTGCACCATCGACATCGAATCCTCGACCGTGACGACCTGCGGCCCCGAGGCCTGGATGTCGCGCTCGGTGCGGCCGAGCACCGGCAGGATGATCGATTGCTTGCCGACCAGGAGATGCGAGCGGTTGAGCTTGGTGCCGAGATGCACCGCAAGCTCGAGCTTGCGCATGCCGGCCGCGCAACGCTCGGGATCGGGCAGCGCGATGGCGAAATTGCCGCCGAGGCAGATCAGGACCTTGGACCGGCCGTCGTCGATCGCCTCCATCGCCGCGACCGCGTCATGGCCGTGATGGCGCGGCGGCTTGAAGCCGAAGGTGCGCTCGATGCCCTCGAACATCGGGATGTTGGGCTTCTCGGTGATGCCGACGGTGCGGTTGCCCTGCACGTTGGAGTGGCCGCGCAGCGGGCAGATGCCGGCGCCGGGCTTGCCGTAATTGCCCTTCAGCAGCAGCAGGTTTGCGATCTGTTGGACATTGTCGGTGCCGCGGCTGTGCTGGGTGATGCCCATGCCGTAGGTGATGATGGTGGCATTGGATTTGGCATAGGCGGCGGCGACCTCGCCGAGTTGGGCGCGGCTGAAACCGGAGACGGTCTCGATCGCCTGCCACGACGTGGCACGCAGGTCGGCGGCGAACGCGGCAAAGCCGTTGGTGTGCTCGGCGATGAAGGCATGATCGAGCACGTCGTGTGTTGCGTCATCCTTCTCGATCAGTGCCTTCATGACGCCTTTCAGCACCGCGGCGTCGGCGCCGACCTTGGGCTGATAATAGGTCGAGGCGATCCGCGTCGAGCCAAGGGTCGCCATCTCGATCGGGTCCTGCGGATCGGCAAAGCGCTCCAGCGCGCGCTCGCGCAGTGGATTGAACACGATGATCGGCACGCCGCGGCGCGAGACCTCCCACAGGGTGCCCATCATGCGCGGATGGTTGGTGCCGGGGTTGTGGCCCATCGCGATGATCAGCTCGCAATGGTCGAAATCGTCCAGCGACACCGTGCCCTTGCCGATGCCGATCGATTGCGGCAGCCCGACACTGGTCGCCTCGTGGCACATGTTCGAGCAGTCGGGGAAGTTGTTCGTGCCATACTCGCGCGCGAAGATCTGGAACAGGAACGCAGCCTCGTTCGAGGCGCGGCCCGAGGTGTAGAACTCGGCCATGTTAGGATCGGGCAGGCTGCGCAGGCTCGCGCCGATCCGCGCAAAGGCGTTATCCCAGCTGATCGGCTGGTAGGTGTCGCTTGCGGCGTCATAGGCGAGCGGCTCGGTCAGCCGGCCCTCGTTCTCCAGATGGAAATCGCTCCAGGTCAGCAGCTCGGTGACGGTATGGTCGGCGAAGAATTGAGGCGTGACGCGCTTGCTGGTCGCCTCCCAGGTCACGGCCTTGGCGCCGTTCTCGCAGAACTGGAAAGTGGAGGTGTGCTCCTTGTCCGGCCAGGCGCAGCCCGGACAGTCGAAGCCGTCCGGCTTGTTGGTGCGCAGCAGCGTGATCGGCGCCTCGACCAGGTCCATCTGGTCGCGAACCGCGATCGCCGTGGCCTTGAGGGCGCCCCAGCCGCCAGCCGGAGCATCATAGGGTCGGATACCGGGAACGTCGCGCTTTTGGACCATATGTCCTCCTGCAGCTCTTGAGTTCTGACCTCGTGCGTCTGTCCCGAAAATGATTGTTGTTTGGTCGCAGACTGGCGACGGCGTTCCGATCGACGTTCTCGATCCGGTGCGTCTGTCTCCCGACGGAGGTTAGACTAATCGGCTGAAGCCTGTGGTCAACAGTCTGTCAGGTTGCCGTCGTAGCCCGGATGGAGCGAAGCGCAATCCGGGGCAATTCGTCCCGCGGATGACGTGCCCCGGATTTCGCTGCGCTTCATCCGGGCTACAGGCGCCTACCGCTTGCGATCCAGAAACCCCTGCAACAGGCGCTGCGGCTCGCCGGTCTGGAAGGATTTTCCGAACACGCCGACGCTCAGATTCACCGACTCGGTCAGCGGCAGCTCTTCCCATTGCCGCAGCAGGTCCTTCTGGATCCGCAGCGCTTCGGGGCCGCATTCCAGCAGCGCCTTCACGGTGTGCTCGACGGCCTCATCGAGGCCGCCGGGTTTTGCCACGGTGTCGACCAGGCCCCAGGCGAGCGCGGTTTGGGCGTCGATGTTCTCCGCTGTCATCATCAGCCAGCGGGCGCGGCCCCAACCGATCAGGCGCGGCAGCAAAGCGGCATGAATCACCGAGGGGATGCCGACGCGCACCTCGGGCATGCCGAACATCGCGTCATGCGCGGCGACGCGGACGTCGCAGGCGGCCGCGACCTCAAGGCCGCCGCCGAGGCACCAGCCGGGCAGGCGGGCGATGACAGGCGCGGGGAATTTGCGCACGGCCTCGCAGAGATCGCGCAGGCGGCTGATGAACGCTTCGGCTGACGTCTGGTCGAGCTTCGCCATCTCCTTGATGTCGGCGCCGCCGATCATGCTGCGCTCGCTTTCGCCGGCCAGGATCACGGCGCGGATGGTCGGATCGGCGGCGAGGTGCTCAAAGCCTTCGCGCACGCCGTTGGTCACGGCCGAGCTGACGATGTTCAGCTTGCCGGCGTTGCAGATCGTGAGGCGGACGACGCCTCTGCTGTCGCGGTCGATGCCGCAGTGGGGATTGAGCATGTCCATGGAAAAAGTCCCGGCGCAGGAATTGATCGCGCCATGTCCCGGACAAAGCCTGTCTCTGTCAAGACACTGGCCGGCAGTTGCGCCGGGGGACGCGGATATATAGAATTATACGTATCATATAAATGGAGCCGTCATGACCGCCGCCGAGACACCAGACCTGCATTCGCCCGAACTGACGCGCACGCGCGTGGTGGAATGGCAGGCGCCCGGGCCGATCGCCAGGGCGGCGATGCCGATGTCCGGGATCGAGGCGATGCGCGCGATTCGCGACGGCCGTTTGCCGCCGCCGCCGATGGCAAAACTGATCGGCTTCCGCATGGCGGTTGTCGACGAAGGGCGGATCGTGATGGAACTCGAGCCGCATGAGAGCCTGGAAAACACCATCGGCCTCTTGCACGGCGCGACCGCCGCGGCGCTGCTCGATACCGCGATGGGCTGCGCGATCTCGACCCTGCTGCCGGCCGGGCAGACGTCGGTGACATTGGACCTCAAGCTGACCTATCTGCGCCCGCTCTCGGCGCGCTCGGGAACCATCTCGGCCGAGGGCAAGGTGATCAAGCTCGGCCGCCAGACCAGCTACACCGAAGGTTTTGTCCGCGACGGCAAGGGCAATCTTGCGGTGCACGCGACCGCGACGTTTTCCATGCTGGGCGGGGAACCAAAAGCGAAATAACTGCAGCATTCCGGACGCAAATCTGTTATTGTATGATTAGAAACATTCCATGAGAGCGGCATGCGCTATTCGAAAGAACACAAGCAGGAGACCCACGCGCGGATCGTGAAGAAGGCCGCGACGCGGCTGCGCGAGAAGGGCGCCCATGGCATCGGCGTCGCCGACCTGATGAAGGACGCCGGCCTGACCCATGGTGGCTTCTACGCGCATTTCGACTCGCGCGAGGCACTGGTGATCGAGGCCTTCAACTACGCCATGGACCGCGCCAATGAGCGCTGGCGCAAGGTCACGGCGGAGGTGCCGCCGGAGAAGCGGCTTGCGACCATCGTCGACGGCTACCTGTCGGCGGTGCATCGCGACGACCCCGGGCAGGGCTGCGCGGTGCCGGCGCTCGGCGCCGAGATCGCCCGCGAAAGCCTGAAGACCCGCAAGGCCTTTGCGCTCAAGCTCGACCAGATGATCGACATGATCACCGACCAGATCCAGGACATGCCGCGCAAGACCGCGCGCAAGCACGCGATGGCCACGCTCGCGACCATGCTGGGCACCATCGTGATGTCGCGGATCGCAGGCAACGGCGAAATGTCCGACGAGATCCTGAGCGCGGGCCGCGAGGCGGTGCTCGGCCGGGCGGCGGTGACGAAGAAGCCGCGTGCGAGAGCGAATTAGGCGAGTTCCTGCGACGAGGCGCCGGATCTCCCGGTTTGGTTTTCGTCGGCAACGAAGGCATGAGGCACCCTTGGGAAGGCCTCAGCCCTGCGAGGCTTCCGGAGTGATGGCCCTTCGCATACTCCCACTGACCTTGATGGCCGAGGCGGTAATCAATAACGACCACCATCGCGCTTTTGCTGTGTGAGCCATTCCGACAGCGTCCTCGTTTTTGATCGTGGATCGCCCGACGACCCTCGTCTGATACTGGTTCCGGAGCGATCCGACCGAAGCTTGGCTGATTCGGTTTCCACGATCGCGTCTGCGGAAGCCGACGATCTCTCGGCAGCTTCTCTCTCGAGGCGCAGCTTCTTCAATCGCGCCATTTTGTCCCGCTCGGCCTCTGTCTCAGCTCCGTCGGACAACAGCGTCTTGTGGTGAGCAGTCTCTGCTGAACCCCGGACTCCGATGACGGTTGTCTCGCCAAGCGCCTTGCAGGCCTCGAGCCGATGTAACCCCTCGAGCAAAACGAGGCGGCCCTCATCAGGCCGAACGAGAATGGGGACTTGTTGCCCAACCTCCAAAATACTCGCCGCGATTTCTTGAACGAGCTCAGGCCTGAGCGTTTTCCGTTTCTTAACGGGCACGTAAATCTGATCGATCGGAAGATTTTCCGGGTCGGGCACAGTGTTACTCCCTACTCAGGATCCGTCCAAAATGCGGTATAAGGATGAAGCGCTACACCGCCAAGGCATTTCTCAAACTGAGCTCGAGGGCCAGCGCTAGTCAGGTCGCCCCGGCAAACAGCGCGCGCTCGGCTTCCACCGTCTCGTAGACACAGTCCGCCACGGCGCTGCTACGGGGCGGGCCGCGAACTGGCGATCAGTCCGGAAGCCCCGCTTCGCGAAGGCCCTTGGCAAAAAGCGCAAGATGCTCTGCCCGGCGGAATGGGGCCAGATCCCCCAGATTGGAGATGCGCAAATCGGGATTGCGTTCGCGTACGCGTGCGATGCCTTCCCGTGCTCGCTCGAGGCGTCCAGTGAACGCATTGCTGGCCGCGAACATGCAGATTGCCAGCAGGAAATCCGGATTGTCGCGCAGCGCTTTCTCGGCCGATGACAGCGCCATGTCGTAACGGCCCGAGAGAAAGTGAGCATAGGACACGGCTGCGTGCATTGTGTGCATCGCCGGATCGAGCGGGCTCAGGCGCATGGCGCGCGCAGCGTAGTCAAGCGCGAGGTCGGGCTCGCCTCCAAAAGCTCTCACCCAGGCACCAAGATTCCAGGCTTGCGCCAGGTTCGGATTGATCGCCAGTCCGCGATCGACGAATGCGATAGCATCGTCGAACTCATGGGCGATAAAGGCGAGCACGTAGGCACCCATGCACATCGCTGCCGGGTCATCTGCTCCCAGATGCACTGCTTTCCGGCCGAGCCGCGTAGCTTCGGCCGATTCCTGGACAGTATCGATCATCCAGCGGCGTGCCTTGCGTTGGATGTAGCACCACCCGGCCATGCCATAAGCGCACGCCAGACCGGGGTCGAGCTCGATCGCCTTGCGAAAGAGCAGGAGCGCTTCGTTGTTGGTTTCTCTGGTCCATCGACGAACGCGCGCCAGGCCACGCAGGTAATAGTCGTATGCATCCAGATTCTCGGTTGGCTTGCGCCTGGCCCGCTTGATTTCCTCGCGTTGCAGCATGGGCGCGATTGCGCCGACGACGGTCGAGGTCACCTGGTCCTGCAGATCGAAGACATCTTCGAGCGCACCATCAAAGCGGTCAGCCCAGAGATGTGCGCCGGTCTCGGCATCGATGAGCTGGCCGGCGATGCGAATGCGATTTCCGGCCTTGCGCACGCTCCCTTCGAGGACATAGCGCACCGCGAGTTCGCGGCCAACCTGTTTGACGTCCACGGACCGGCCCTTGTAGGTGAAACTCGAATTGCGCGCGATCACGAGCAGCCAGCGAAACCGCGACAATGCCATCGTGATGTCCTCCACGATGCCGTCGGCGAAGTACTCCTGCTCCGGGTCGGCACTGAGGTTCTGGAACGGCAGCACGGCAATGGATGGCTTGTCGGGAAGCTTGGGGAGCGCCTGCGGTGGTTCGGCCGGGGCGCCGGCCGTCGCCGCGCCTGCCGGCGCGTGCTCCTCGCGGACCGCACCGACGAACCGGAAGCCTCTGCGCGGCAGGGTCTTGATGAGGCGCTGCTCATCGCCGGAATCGCCGATTGCGCTGCGCGCGGCGTTGAGGCGCGTGGTCAGGGCTGCGTCCGACACGCTGCGTCCGTTCCAGATGGCGTCGATGACGTTGTCCTTGCTGACGACGCGCTCCCGGTTGCGGATCAGGAAGTCGAGCAGGTCGAATACCTGTGGCGCGACGGCGACCATGTCCGTTCCGCGATGCAACTCGCGGCGGCCCGTGTCGAGTGCGTACTCCTCAAAGAGATAGCGCAAGCTGCGAATCCCTTGGGTGTGCCTCCGACGATCGTCGTGAGGCGCCTTGGCACCGCTTGGAGTGCCAAGAATAAGCCGCTGGTGAGGAAAATGTAAGCAGCGTGTTAAGCGCGCGCGTTCATGCCGCGGCACCTTGTCTGGGTGGATGAACGTATCCTGGAGGTGCTGCAATGAGCACGATCTACGGTCCAACGAGTTCAGCCCAGGCGGTCGCATCGACGCCGCGGATATTCAGTGCTTTCAAGGGCTTTTGGGATGCAGTTCAGGAATGGCGCAAATGGGAGCGGCTTCGTTCCGATCTCTGCAGCCTGAGTGATCGGGAGCTAATGGACATCGGGATCTCGCGTGGTGAGGTCGACTATGTAGCATCGAACCGGGATACGGACCCGCGAGGCATTCGATCCGTCTGACGATGTCGGTGAGCCCTACGCCCCGCTGAACAGCGCGCGCTCGGCCTCCACGGTCTCGTAGATGTAGTCCGCCACGGCGCGGATGCGGGCGAGGTCCTTGCTGTCGGCGTGCATCAGGAGCCAGAAGGTGCGCGAGATCCGCACCTCGTCGCGCAGCACCGGCTGCAACTCAGGGTGGGCGGACGCCATGAAGTGCGGCAGCACGGCGATGCCGAAGCCGGCGATGGTGGCGTTGAGCTGTGCGATCAGGTTGGCGCTGCGGAATTTGGCCGAGATCTTCGGCGAGACCAGCGGCAGATAGTCCAGTTCCGGCGTGAACAGCAGTTCCTCGATGTAGCCGACGAAGCGGTGCTTCGGCAGGTCGGCACGCGCGGCGATCTTTGGCGCCTGCGCCAGATAGCCGGGTGCGGCATAAAGCCCGAGCGTGTAGTCGAGCAGTTTGCGGCCGACGATGCGGCCCTCCTTCGGCATGGTCAGGCTGATCGCGATATCGGCCTCGCGCTTGGAGAGCGAGAACAGCCGCGCGGTGGCGACGAGCTGCAGATCGAGATCGGGATACCGCTCGGTGAACTTGACCAGCCGCGAGGCCAGGAAATGGCTGCCGAAGCCGTCGGGCGCGCCGATCCGCACCGTGCCGGTGAGATGCGCGCGCGAGCCGCCGACCGCCTCCTGGTTGGCGACGATGGTCGATTCCATCGCCTCGGCGCTGTCCGCGACGCGCTGGCCGGCCTCGGTCAGCAGGTAGCCGGTCTTGCGGCGATCAAACAGTTTTGCGGAGAGGTGGCGCTCCAGCCGGTCGACACGCCGGATCACTGTGGCATGATCGACGCCGAGCTGCTTGGCGGCAGCCGACACCGACCCGCCGCGCACGATGGACAGCACGAAACGGAAGTCGTCCCAGTCGATCGTGTCGCCGCCTTGATCCTGCATTTCCGCACATCTAAGGTGCAATTTATCGGACTTGAATCCTATAAAATGCAGGGTCATTAGGGTTTGTAAAGCGATCTCGCCGCGAGGAGCGGCGATTCACGTCTCCAAGGGAGGATATTCATGCGCTCGATCGGACATTTCATCGGTGGCAAGGAGGTCAAGGGCACCTCGGGGCGTACAGCGGACGTCTTCGAGCCGATGACCGGTGACGTCCAGGCCAAGGTGGCGCTGGCCTCCAAGGCCGAAGTTCGCGCCGCGGTTGAGAACGCCCGCGCGGCGCAGGGTGAATGGGCCGCCACCAACCCGCAGCGCCGCGCCCGCGTGATGATGAAATTCGTCGAGCTGGTGCAGCGCGACTATGACAAGCTCGCCGAGCTTTTGGCGCGCGAGCACGGCAAGACCGTTCCCGACGCCAAGGGCGACATCCAGCGCGGCCTCGAGGTCGCCGAGTTCGCCTGCGGCATCCCGCATCTGATGAAGGGCGAATACACCGAAGGCGCCGGCCCCGGCATCGACATCTATTCGATGCGGCAGCCGCTCGGCGTTGTCGCCGGCATCACCCCGTTCAACTTCCCGGCGATGATCCCGATGTGGAAGTTCGCGCCCGCGATCGCCTGCGGCAATGCCTTCATCCTCAAGCCGTCGGAGCGCGATCCGGGTGTGCCGATGATGCTTGCCGAACTGATGATCGAAGCGGGCCTGCCGGCCGGCATCCTCAACGTCGTCAACGGTGACAAGGAAGCGGTCGACGCCATCCTCGACGATCCCGACGTCAAGGCGATCGGCTTCGTCGGCTCGACCCCGATCGCGCAGTACATCTACGAGCGCGCCGCGCAGACCGGCAAGCGCTGCCAGTGCTTCGGCGGCGCCAAGAACCACGCCATCATCATGCCGGACGCCGACATGGACCAGGCGGTCGACGCGCTGATCGGCGCCGGCTACGGCTCGGCCGGCGAGCGCTGCATGGCGGTGTCGGTCGCGGTGCCCGTCGGCAAGACCACTGCCGACCGGCTGATGGAAAAGCTGATCCCGCGTGTCGAATCGCTCAAGATCGGCACCTCGGTCGATCCGTCGGCCGACTACGGTCCGCTGGTGACCCGCGAGGCGGTCGAGAAGGTCAAGAGCTACATCGACATCGGCGTCAAGGAAGGCGCGACGCTCGCGGTCGACGGCCGCGGCTTCAAGATGCAGGGCTACGAGAACGGCTTCTATCTCGGCGGTTCGCTGTTCGACAACGTCACCAAGGACATGCGGATCTACAAGGAAGAAATCTTCGGCCCGGTGCTCTCGGTGGTGCGCGCCAAGGACTATCACGAGGCGCTGGCGCTGCCGTCCGACCACGACTACGGCAACGGCGTTGCGATCTTCACCCGCGACGGCGACGCGGCGCGCGATTTCGCGGCCAAGGTCAATGTCGGCATGGTCGGCGTCAACGTGCCGATCCCGGTGCCGATCGCCTATTACACCTTCGGCGGCTGGAAGAAGTCCGGCTTCGGCGATCTCAACCAGCACGGTCCGGACTCGGTACGCTTCTACACCAAGACCAAGACGGTGACCTCGCGCTGGCCGTCCGGCGTCAAGGACGGCGCGGAGTTCTCGATCCCGACGATGAAGTGATTTCCTCAACCGTCATTGCGAGGAGCGCAGCGACGAAGCAATCCATTCTTTCCCGGTGCGGAGACGTGGATTGCTTCGCTTCGCTCGCAATGACGAGGAGGTAGCAATGGCAGGCGGCGAGATGCAGTTCGCTCTCAACGAGGACCAGATCGCAGTTCGCGACATGGCGCGAGCGTTTGCGGCGGAGAAGATCGCGCCGCACGCGCTCGAATGGGACGAGAAGAAGCACTTTCCGGTCGACGTGATGCGCGAGGCCGCTGGCCTCGGCATCGGCGGCATCTACATCAAGGACGATGTCGGCGGCTCGGCGATGACGCGGTTCGACGCCGCGCTGATCTTCGAGGCCTTGGCGACGGGCTGCCCGACCACGTCGGCCTTCATCTCGATCCACAACATGGCGTCCTGGATGATCGATGCCTATGGCAACGACACCCAGCGCCACAGATGGCTGCCGAAGCTCTGCACCATGGAGCTGCTCGCCAGCTACTGCCTCACCGAGCCGGGCGCCGGCTCCGACGCCGCTGCGCTGCGCACCCGCGCGGTGCGCGACGGCGATCATTACATCCTCAACGGCCAGAAGCAGTTCATCTCCGGCGCCGGCAGCACCGACCTGCTGGTGGTGATGGTGCGCACCGGCGGCGACGGCCCCGGCGGCGTCTCGACGATCGTCGTCGACGGCAAGACGCCGGGCGTGTCGTTCGGCGCCAATGAGCGCAAGATGGGCTGGAATGCGCAGCCGACCCGCGCGGTCGTATTCGAGAACGCGCGCGTGCCGGTCGAAAACCGGCTCGGCGAGGAGGGCATCGGCTTCAAGATCGCGATGGCCGGCCTCGATGGCGGCCGTCTCAACATCGCAGCGTGCTCGCTCGGCGGTGCGCAGACGGCGCTCGACAAGGCGCTGGCCTACATGAAGGACCGCAAGGCGTTTGGAAAGCGGCTCGACGAGTTCCAGGCGCTGCAGTTCAAGATCGCCGACATGGCGACCGAGCTGGAAGCCGCACGCACTTTTCTGTGGCGCGCAGCCGCGGCGCTCGACCGCAAGGATGCTGACGCGTCCATGCTGTGCGCGATGGCGAAACGGTTCGGCACCGATGTCGGCTTCGAGGTCGCCAACCAGGCGCTGCAATTGCATGGCGGCTACGGCTACCTCAGCGAATACGGAGTCGAGAAGATCGTGCGCGATCTGCGCGTGCATCAGATCCTCGAAGGCACCAATGAAATCATGCGGCTGATCGTGTCGCGCAAGTTGATTGAGGGCGCGCGATGAATGATGTGGCCGCTGCCGAAGGCGACCTGATTGCGCGCAAGGAAGGGGCGGCCGGCATCATCCGGCTCAACCGGCCGAAGGCGATCAATGCCGTGACATTGGAGATGTTTCACGACATCGACAGGGCGCTCGACGCGTTCGAGGCCGATCCTGATGTCGCGGTCATCGTGCTGGAAGGGGCCGGCGAGCGCGGCCTGTGTGCCGGCGGCGATATCCGCGCGCTCTGGGAAAGCTCGAAGGTCAAGGGCGACCTCGGCAAGATCCTGTGGCGCGACGAGTACATCCTCAACGCGCGGATCAAGCATTTCCCAAAACCCTATGTCGCCTTCATGGACGGCATCGTGATGGGCGGCGGCGTCGGCCTGTCGGCGCACAGCCGGCACCGCGTGGTGACCGAGCGAACCAAGCTGGCGATGCCCGAAGTCGGGCTCGGCTTCTTCCCCGATGTCGGCGGCACCTATCTGCTGTCGCGTTCGCCCGGCGAGGTCGGCACCTATTTTGGTCTCACCGGCACCACCATGAACGGCCCTGATGCGATCTATGCGAAGTTTGCCGATGCGGTGGTGCCGAGCGCCAAGCTCCCGGCGCTGCGGGAGGCGCTGACCAGGGTTGCGCCGGGCACCAACTCGGCCGCGATCGACAGCCTGATCCGCGGCTTTGCCACCGGCGAAAAATCCGGCCCCGTGGCCGCGATGCAGGCCAGGATCGACGGCTGGTTTGCGCGCGGACGGATGGAAGACATCCTTGATGCGCTGAAAGCCGATGGCTCAGAGCTGGCACAGGCCACACTGAAGACACTCGGCGAGAAATCGCCGCGCGGCATGGTGGTGACGCTGAAGCTTCTGCGGCTGGCGCGGGCGACCGAGACGCTGGAGGAGTGCCTGGTGCGCGAATATCGCGCGGCGCTCGAGGTGTTCGCCAGCGACGATTTCCGCGAGGGCGTGCGCGCCGCCGTGATCGACAAGGACCGCGATCCGAAATGGCAGCCCGCCCGGATCGAGGACGTGACGCCGGAGATGCTGGCGCCTTACTTCGCCGAGATCGGCGCCGACGAATTGAAATTTCCCGACAGCAAATAGAAACGTCGCAAGCGGAGGACTTCCCATGGCAAACGTCGCATTCATCGGGCTTGGCAATATGGGCGGGCCGATGGCGGCCAATCTGGTCAAGGCCGGCCACAAGGTGACCGCGTTCGATCTGGTCGCGGCATCGCGCGATCAGGCCAGGCACGACGGCGCTGCGATCGCCGAGAGCGGCGTCGGCGCGGTGAAGGGCGCCGATGTCGTCATCACCATGCTGCCGGCCGGCAAGCACGTGCTCGGCGTCTGGAACGAGGTGCTTCCGGCGATGGGCAAGGGCGCGCTGATCATCGACTGCTCGACCATCGACGTCGAAAGCGCCAAGCAGGCGCATGCGCTTGCCGCCAAGCACGGCATCGCCTCAGTCGATGCGCCGGTTTCCGGCGGCACCGGCGGCGCCAAGGGCGCGACGCTGACCTTCATGTGCGGCGGTGAGGCGAAGGCGTTCGCGGCGGCGCAGCCGATGCTGGCCAACATGGGCAAGAAGATCGTGCATTGCGGCGGCGGCGGCGCAGGGCAGGCGGCCAAGATCTGCAACAACATGATATTGGGCATTTCGATGATCGCGGTCGGCGAGGCCTTCGTGCTGGCCGAAAAGCTCGGCCTGTCGCATCAGGCGCTGTTTGACGTCGCCTCGACCTCGTCGGGGCAGTGCTGGTCGCTGACGACCTATTGCCCGGTTCCCGGCCCGGTGCCGACTTCGCCGGCCAACAACGACTACAAGCCGGGTTTCGCCTCCAACCTGATGGTCAAGGACCTGACGCTGGCACAGGACGCCGCCAACGCCGCCGGCGCGGTGACGCCGCTCGGCAAGCATGCGCAGGAGCTCTATAAGACCTTCGACGCGTCGGGGCACGGCGGGGTCGACTTTTCCGGAATTATCCAGCACGTTCGGAGCCTCGCTGGAAAGTAGCGGATCACTCGTAGCCCGGATGGAGCGCAGCGAAATCCGGGACTGCTTTATCTACTGGCGCGACCGCCCCCGGATTGCGCTTCGCTCCATCCGGGCTACGCTTGACGGTGACGCTGGTTGCCAATCAACGGGCTCGGAAGAAGATGACCACATTTCAGGACGCACGCGCCTTTCTGCTCAAGCACCGGACCGATTACGACGCGGCGGTGAAGGGATTTCGCTGGCCGGATCCGACGCCCTTCAACTGGGCGCTGGACTGGTTCGACGCCGAGCTGGCGCACAATGCCGACAGCCGCGACCGGCCGGCGCTGTGGATCGTCGATGCCGCCAGCGGCAACGAAACCAAGCTCAGCTTTGCCGAGCTGTCGCGCCGCTCCAACCGGGTCGCGAACTTCCTGCGCGCGCAGGGGCTGAAGCGCGGCGATCATCTGCTGCTGCTGCTCGGCAATGTGGTGCCGCTGTGGGAGACCATGCTGGCGGCGATGAAGCTCGGCGTGGTCGTGATCCCCGCGACCACGCTGTTGACGGCGGACGAATTGCGCGACCGGCTCGATCGCGGCAAGGCGAAGGCGGTGGTCGCCACGCAGGATCAGGTCGCGAAGTTCGCGGGCCTCGGCGGCGACAGACTGGCGCGCATCGTGGTCGGCGCGACGCAGCCGCAGAACGGCTGGCTGCCGTTCGAGGATGCGGCGAAGGCACCCGAGGCGTTCACGCCCGACGGCCCGACCAAGGCCGACGACCCGATGCTGCTGTATTTCACCTCGGGCACCACGGCAAAGCCGAAGCTGGTGCGGCACAGCCAGCGCAGTTATCCGGTCGGCCATCTCTCGACCATGTACTGGATCGGCCTGCAGCCCGGCGACATCCATCTCAACATCTCCTCGCCCGGCTGGGCCAAGCATGCCTGGAGCTGCTTCTTCGCGCCGTGGAATGCCGGTGCGACGATCTTCATCGCCAACCAGCCACGCTTCGAGGCCAAGGGATTGCTCTCGATCATCGGCCGCTGCGGCGTCACCACGCTGTGCGCGCCGCCGACGGTGTGGCGGATGTTCATTCAGGAGCAACTGTCGGACTTCAAGGTGAGCCTGCGTGAAGTGTGCGGCGCCGGCGAACCGCTCAACCCTGAAATCATCGACCAGGTCAAATCGGCCTGGGGCCTGACCATTCGCGACGGCTATGGCCAGACCGAGACCACGGCGCTGGCCGGCAATTCGCCGGGGCAGAAAGTGAAGGTCGGCTCGATGGGCCGGCCGCTGCCGGGCTATCGCGTGCAGGTCACCGACAATGACGGCCACGCCGCGAAGGAGGGCGAGGTGACGCTGTTGCTCGGCGCTGAGCGGCCGGCGGGCCTGATGCAGGGCTATCAGGGCGACGACGGCAGACTGATCGGCACCGACGGCGAGATTTATCGCAGCGGCGACGTCGTGTTCACCGATGACGAGGGCTATCTGACTTTCGTCGGCCGCACCGACGACGTGTTCAAGTCCTCCGACTACCGCATCTCGCCGTTCGAATTGGAGAGCATACTGCTCGAGCATGATGCGGTGGCGGAAGCCGCCGTGGTGCCGAGCCCGGACCCGATCCGGCTGGCGGTCCCGAAGGCCTATGTGCTGCTGGTCTCCGGTGTCGAGCGCAGTCCGGAGACGGCACTGTCGATCTTCAAACATTTGCACACGCGGCTCGCACCGTTTAAACGCATCCGCAAGATCGAGCTGGTGACCGAACTGCCAAAGACGATTTCTGGAAAGATCCGTCGCGTGCAGTTGCGCCGGCTCGAACATGACGATGTCAGAAGCGATGCGTTGCGCGGAGCCGAGTTCCGCGAGGAAGAATTTCCGGAGCTGCAGAAGGTGCGGACCTCCGGTTAGCAGAGGTTAGCCAATGAACGAAGTCTGGACGAAGCCGCCGGTGTCGCTGGAAACCTACCAGGGCATGGTCGGCAAGGAGATCGGCGTGTCCTCATGGCACCTGCTGGATCAGGGCCGCATCGACACCTACGCCGACGTGATCGAGGATCATCAGTTCATCCACGTCGATCCCGAGCGCGCCAAGAAGGAGACCGCCTTCGGCACCACGATCGCCCATGGCTTCCTGACGATGTCGCTGCTGTCGATCATGTCCTACGAGGTGATGCCGGTGCTCGAGGGCACCGCGATGGGCGTCAACTACGGCTTCGACAAGCTGCGCTTCATCTCGCCGGTGCGCTCGGGAAAACGCGTTCGCGGCCGCTTCGTGCTGGCCGAAGCCACGCTGCGCAAGCCGAAGGAACTGCTGTCGCGCACCAATGTCACGGTCGAGATCGAGGGCGAGGAGAAGCCGGCGCTGGTCGCCGACTGGCTCGGTCTGATCTATTTCAGCTGAGGGATGGTTGAGTAGCTCCACTTTTTCCGCAAGCGGGAGCGGTGGAGCGAGCCCGCCTCGACCCGCCTTCACAGGTTGTGCGTTGCACCGCTCATCCACATAGCGCATTGACGGCTTTGATCCCTGGTGTCCATCATGCCCCCGTTGAGGCGGTGCGGTCCCGGGAGTGGCAGCCATGGTGCAGAACATCGTCGCCGGACTTGTCGTGGTCGGTTTGATTTTGATTGGCTCGATGAGCTACGCCCAGGAGCATCACGAGTGCTGGAGCGGGCACCTGCTCAAAAGCCTGAAACCCTGCGGGTCGATGACCCCAGACGTCTAGCGCCCCCTGGTGGCCGCTTGGGTCCTGGCCGGGCTTGACCCGGCCATCCATCGCTGCTCAAAAGCGGCCAATCGCGAGCGTTTTCGCCCTCTCCCCCTGTGGGAGAGGGTGGCTTCGCGGAACGCGAAGCCGGGTGAGGGGTCTGTCTCTACGCAAAGACACTCACGTGCGCTCGCGGAGACAGACCCCTCATCCGGCGCTTCGCGCCACCTTCTCCCAAAAGGGGGGGAAGGGAAGTAAGAGCAGGAACGACAAGCATGGCAATCAGGTTTGACGGACGCGTCGCTATCGTCACCGGCGCGGGCAATGGTCTTGGGCGGGCGCATGCGCTGGGGCTCGCCAGCCGCGGCGCCAAGGTCGTGGTCAACGATTTCGGCGGCGCGCGCGACGGCACCGGCGGTTCGCTGTCGCCGGCCGAGACCGTGGTCGAGGAGATCCGCAAGGCCGGCGGCACCGCGATGGCCGACGGCGCCGACGTCTCGAACTTCGAGCAGGTCACCGCGATGGTCGAGCGCGCCACCAAGGAGTGGGGCAGCGTCGATCTGCTCTGCGCCAATGCCGGCATCCTGCGCGACAAGTCGTTCACCAAGCTCGAGGTTGCCGACTGGGCCAAAGTGCTCGACGTGCATCTCACCGGCACCTTCTATTGCTGCAAGGCGGTGTGGGCCGGCATGCGCGAGCGCAACTACGGCCGCATCGTGCTGACGACGTCGTCGTCCGGCCTGTTCGGCAATTTCGGCCAGGCCAATTACGGCGCAGCGAAGGCCGGCATGGTCGGCCTGATGAATGTGCTCGCCGAAGAGGGCCGCAAGAACAACATCAAGGTCAACACCATCTCGCCGACGGCTGCGACCCGCATGACCGAGGAACTGCTGCCGCCGCAGGCGCTGGCGCTGATGAAGCCGGAAGCGATCACGCCGGCGGTCGAATTCCTGCTCTCGGAGGATGCGCCGACCCGCACCATCATGGGCGCCGGTGCCGGTTCGTTCGCGGTGATCCGCGTGCTGGAGACCGAAGGCGTCAACCTGCCGCAATCCGAATGGACGCCCGACGGCGTCGCCGCGCACTTCAACGCGATCAGCGACATGTCGACCGCGAAGGCGTTGCAGGGCGCGTTCGAGCAGACGCAGAAATACGTCGCCCAGGCCGCCGCGCGGGCCGGGATCAAGCTCTAAGCATGAGCGTCGCCGTCATCGGAGCCGGTCCCGCCGGCCTGATGGCGGCGGAAACGCTTGCGGCGGGCGGGGCGCACGTCACCGTCTATGACGCGATGCCGTCGGCCGGCCGCAAGTTCCTGATGGCCGGGCGCGGCGGGCTCAATCTTACCCACAGTGAGCCGTTGCCCGATTTTCTTGCGCGCTATCGCGAGGGGATGACGCACCTGAAGGCCGCGGTCGAGGCGTTTCCGCCGGACAGCTTGCGCGCCTGGAGCGAAGCGCTGGGGCAGCCGACCTTCGTCGGCAGCAGCGGCCGGGTGTTTCCCAAGGCATTCAAGGCATCACCTCTCTTGCGCGCCTGGCTGCGGCGGCTCGATGCCGCGGGCGTTGCGTTCGCATTCCGGCATCGCTGGATCGGTTGGGACGTGCGCGGCGGACTGCTGTTTGAGACGCCGGACGGCCCGCGCGCGGTCAACGCTGACGCAGCCGTGCTCGCGCTCGGCGGCGCGAGCTGGCCGCGGCTCGGCTCGGACGGTGCCTGGGCGGAGCTCCTCGCGGCGAAGGGCATTGCCGTGGCTCCGATGAAACCGGCCAATTCCGGCTTCACGGTCGCGTGGTCGAATGTCTTTCGTGACCGGTTTGAGGGCCAGCCGCTCAAAGGCGTCGCCCTCACGATCGGCCCGCACACCGTGCGCGGTGAGGCGATCGTCACCCGCACCGGCATCGAAGGCGGCGCGATCTACGCGCTGTCGGCGGAATTGCGCGAGGCGGTGCTCGCCAAGGGAACGGCGACGCTCAGCGTGGCGCTGCGGCCTGATGCTGCACATGACGAACTGATTGCACGCCTGTCGGCGCCGAAGGGCAAGCAGTCCTTCTCCAACTTCCTGCGCAAGGCCGCGCAGCTCTCGCCGGTCGGCATCGGGCTGTTGCAGGAGGCGGCCGCCGTCTCCGGCCGATCGCTGGCCGCGCGGCCGCCGGCTGGACTGGCCGGGCTGATCAATGCGGTGCCGATCGAGATATCGGGCGTGGCGCCGATCGCGCGCGCGATCTCGAGCGCCGGCGGGATCAGGTTCGACGAGCTCGACGCGCACTTCATGCTGCGTCGGCTGCCCGGCGTTTTCGCCGCCGGCGAGATGCTCGACTGGGAGGCGCCGACCGGCGGCTATCTGTTGCAGGCGTCGTTTGCGACGGGGGGCGCTGCGGGGAAGGGCGCGTTGCGATGGCTCGCGCAGAAATCGTAGGATGGGTAGAGCGAAGCGAAACCCATCGACTTCCTTCCGCGCGGAAGCATGATGGGTTTCGCTGCGCTCTACCCATCCTACGCGGTGCCACTCATTCCGATCCTGTCTTCGTCGCGATGTCGGTGATGAACCCGAGCACACCGAACGTGGCAGCCACCGCGCAGACCGCCGTCCATCCACCATAACTCCACGCCGCCGACGCAGCCGCCGCGCCAACCGCGCCGCCGATGAAGAACAACGCCACGAACAGGCCGTTGATCCGGCCGCGCGCCTCCGGCTGCAACAGATTGACGGCGCGGCGGCCGAGCGTCTGGTCGGTGGTGATGCCGAAATCGAGCAGCACGGCGCCGACGCCAAGCAGCGCGAGGGCCGTGATCCGCGATTCGGTCATGCCGGCCCAGGCGCACAGCGCGAGCGCACCGACGATGAGAAGGTGCGAGACGATTAGCAACGGCCGCGCGAAACCTCGGTCGCCCCAGCGTCCGGCGATCGGGGTTGCCGCTGCCCCGGCCACGCCAATCAGCGCGAACAGCGCGATCCCCTTGGCGTCGAGCTTGAACGGCGCATCCGGCAGCCGCAGCGCCACCGCGGCCCAGAATGCGGTGAACGATGCCATCACCAGCGCGGCGGTCCAGGACCGAACGCGCAGCACCGGCTCCTCGCGCAGCAATCTCGGAAATGAACGCAGCAGCCCACCGTAGCTGACCTTCGCCGCGGGCTGCAGCGTCGGCAGATAGCGCGCCAGCGCGCAACCGAGCACGGTCATCAGGACGGCCGAGGTGAGATAGTAGCCGCGCCAGTTCCAGCTGTCCGCGATCAAGCTCGCCATCGGCCGTGACAGCAGGATGCCGATCATCAGGCCGCTCATGACATCGCCGATCGCTTGTCCGCGGCGCTCCGGCGGTACCATCGAGGCGACCAGCGGCACCACCATCTGGATCGCGGCGCAGGAGGCGCCGAGGATGAAGGTGGCGGCCAACAAGATCAGCGGCGTCGGCGCCAGCGCGGTGCCGATCGCGGCCACGATGGCGCAGGCAAGTGTGCGCAGGATCAGCCGCTTGTTCTCGGCGAGATCGACCAGCGGCACCAGCAGCAACAGCCCGAGCGCGTAGCCGAGCAGGGTCAGCGTCGAGATCAGGCCGGCCTGCAGCGCGGTCATGGCGAGCGATCGGCTCATCAGGCCAACCAGGATCTGCGGCGCAAACAGATTGGTGACGACGGTGCCGGTCGTGATGGCGCCGATCCAGATCAGGGGACGCACGGAGACGGCGCGCGCCGGGGAGAGCTTGGTGGCTTCGGAAATCGTCATGGGACCTCGCGATGGAGTGGCGAGACCCCTTTAGGGGATCGGTGTAATATGCTACAATTCAAATAAGTTGATGAAGAATATGCGAGTTTGTTATGAACACCCACGACCTTGTGGCGTTCGTCGCCGTGGTGGAGACCGGATCGATCGTCGCTGCCTCAGCGCGGCTGAACCTGACCCAGCCCGGCGTGACGCGGCGGATCCAGAATCTCGAGGAGATGCTGGGCGCGCAGCTGCTCGACCGGCTGTCGAAGCCGCTGAAGCCGACGGCGGCGGGGATCGAGGCCTATGAGCAGGGCCGCCGCGTGCTGCGCATGCTCGACGACCTCAAGTCAGGCGTCGCCAATGACGGCGTGGTGCGCGGCGAGTTCAGGCTCGGCCTGACGCCGTTCTTGTCGGAGGCGGGGCTCACCGGTCCGCTTGATGCGGTGCGCGGCGAATTCCCTGCGCTCGCGGTGCGCGTCGTCTCGGGCTGGTCGCCCAACCACATGGAGCGGGTCAGCCGCAACGAGCTCGATGCCGCCGCGATCTGCCTGCCCGACGGCACCCCGCCGCCCGAGGATCTCGCGGCCTCCGATCTCGGCGCACAGCCGGTGGTGTTCGTCGTCGCGCGCGAGATGAAGACGCCGGAATTCGTCGACCTCGAATGGCTGTCGCGGACCGGGTGGGTGATCAACCAGGACGGCTGCGGCTTCCGCCAGACGCTGAAGCGCCATTTCGACGCGGCGCATCTGCCGTTCACCATCGCGGTCGAGGCGCTCGACAGCGAATTACGCCTGTCGCTGGTGGCGCGCGGGCTCGGCATCGGCCTCGTCACGCCGGTGGCGTTGAAGCGAAGCCCGATCCGCGGCCGGCTCAAGACCGTGAAGATCGCGGATTTCAATCCGGCGGTGCGCGCCTGGATCGTGCATCGCCCGCCCGCCGGCCGCCTGGCGCGGCCGATCGAGGTGTTTCGCGATGCGCTGGACCGCGAGCTGCAGGCGCTGATCCGCGGGTAGATTCGTAGGATGGGTAGAGCGAAGCGAAACCCATCGATTTCGATCCACGCGGAAGCATGATGGGTTTCGCTGCGCTCTACCCATCCAACGGATCACGGCTAACGCAGCTTGCCGCGCGCCGTCACCGGCAGCGCGCCGATGATCTCGTCGCCGCGCACCATCACGACCTCGTCCATCATGTTGACGACGACGCAGACGTGATTGGGCACGATCCGCACGACGTCGCCGACGTTGGGGCGGGTGTTGCTGCGGGAGAGGTCGAGGAAGCCGTGCTCCTCGGCAAAGCGTGCGATCTTGGCCTCGGGGTGTTCGAGGATCAGGCCGTGGCCTTCGAGGCCGCCGGTGTCCGAGGTCAGCGTCTTGGAGCCGGCATCGAGGATGCCGCGCTCGGGGCCGGCACGGCTCACCACGGTGGAATAGATATGCAGCGCGCAGTCATCCCAGGTGGCGACGCCGGCCGCGACCTGCATGCGGTCGTTGTAGATATAGGTGCCGAAGCGGTGCTCGGTGCCGCCCTTCAGTTTGCCGAGATTGACGAGGTTCGGCGTGCCGCCGGTGGAGACGATGGTCGCATCGAGGCCGTGGGCGCGCACGCCGGCCAGCGCCTCGTCGTAGAATTTCTGCGCATCCGCCCAACCGGTCTCGGTCGGGTACAGCATGAAGCCGGCGAAGCTCAGGCCCTTCGAACCGGCGATCTCGCGCGCCAGCGCGATCGCCTCGGCCGGGGTCTCGACGCCGGCGCGCTTGCGCCCGGTGTCGCATTCGACCACGACCGAGAGCGGGCGGCCGGACGCGGCTGCCGCCTTCGGCAGATCGCCGACCACGACCGAATTGTCGGCCGCGACGGTGACGTTGGCCTTGCCCTGCAAGGCACCGAGCCGGGCCATCTTCTCGTCGCCGAGCAGATTGTAGCTGATCAGGATGTCGTCGATGCCGCTATCGGCCATGATCTCGGCCTCGCCGAGCTTCTGGCAGGTGATGCCCTTGGCGCCGGCCTTGATCTGCAGCTGTGCCAGCATCGGGTTCTTGTGGGTCTTGATGTGCGGCCGGTTGGCGATGCCGGCCTCGTCGCAGGCTTTCTGGATGCGCGCGATGTTGCGCTCGACCCGGTCCATGTCGATCACGGCGCAGGGCGTGCCGTATTCCTTGGCGATCTTGGCGGCGAGGGGCGTGGTCATGCTTTTCTCTCTTCTGCCTCGTAGGATGGGTAGAGCGCAGCGAAACCCATCGAATTTCTTCGTTGCGTCATGATGGGTTTCGCTGCGCTCTACCCATCCTACGCATCATGCCTGTTCGATCTCTTCGCGGAGCACTTCGAGCTCGAGCCAGCGGTCTTCGGCGGTGGCGAGCTCGTCCTGCGCCTTGGCGATCGCGGCCGAGGCGGCGTCGAACTTTTTGCGATCCTTCGCATAGAGATCGGGATCGTCGAGCAGCTTCTGCTGCTTTGCGATCTCGGCGTGCAGCCTGTCGATGGTCTTCGGCAGCGTCTCCAGCGCGTGCTTCTCGTTGAAGCTGAGCCGACGCCTCGGGGCCGCTTCGGGTGCCGCGGCCCTGGCTTCCTTCTTCTCCTCGATTGCGGCGTCCGCCTTCACCGTCTCGCGCTTCACGTCGGCGCCGCGCTGCGCCAGCATGTCGGAATAGCCGCCGGCATATTCGATCCAGCGGCCCTGGCCTTCGGGCACGATCACCGACGTCACCACGCGGTCGAGGAAGTCGCGGTCGTGGCTGATCAGGATCACGGTGCCGTCGTAATCGCCGAGCATGTCCTCGAGCACGTCGAGGGTTTCGAGGTCGAGGTCGTTGGTCGGCTCGTCCAGGATCAACAGGTTCGACGGCTTGGCCAGCGCGCGCGCCAGCATCAGCCGGCCGCGCTCGCCGCCGGAAAGGGCTTCCAGCGGCGTGCCGCGCTGTTCCTGCGCGAACAGGAAATCCTTCATGTAGCCGATGACGTGCTTCGACTTGTCGCCGACCATGACGTGATCGCCGCGGCCACCGGTCAAAGCCTCGGCCAGCGTCAGCTTCGGATCGAGACTCTCGCGATGCTGGTCGAGCGTTGCCATCTCGATATTGGCCCCGAGCCGCACCGAACCGGAGTCGGGCGGATCGTTGCCGATCAGGAGATGCACCAATGTGGTCTTGCCGGCGCCGTTCGGGCCGACGATGCCGACGCGGTCGCCGCGCTGGATCCGGGTCGAGAAGGTATCGACGATCGTGCGCTCGCCATAGGCCTTGGTGATGGTCTTCGCCTCGATCACGAGGCGGCCGGATTTCTCGGCCTCGGCGGCGGCGAGCGTGGCATTGCCGGTGGCGCCGCGATAGTCGCGGCGCTGGTCGCGCAGCGCAAAGAGATTGCCGAGCCGCTTGACGTTGCGCTTGCGGCGGCCGGAGACGCCGTAGCGCAGCCAGTGCTCCTCGTTGACGATCTTGCGGTCGAGCTTGTGCTGCTCGCGCTCTTCCTCAGCGAGCACCTCGTCGCGCCACGCCTCGAACGCGCCGAAGCCGCGCTCGATCTGCCGGATCTGGCCGCGGTCGAGCCAGGCGGTGGTGCGCGACAGATTGGTCAGGAAGCGGCGGTCGTGGCTGATCAGGACCAGCGCGCAGCGCCGACTCTCCAATTCGCCTTCGAGCCATTCGATGGTCGGCAAATCGAGATGGTTGGTCGGCTCGTCCAGCAGCAGAATGTCGGGCGAGGGCGCCAGCACGCGTGCCAGCGCCGCGCGGCGCGCTTCGCCGCCGGAGACATGCGCGGGATCTTCCTCGCCGCTGAGGCCGAGCTGTTCGAGGAGATAGCGCGCCTGGTAATGGTCGTCGCCGGGGCCAAGCCCGGCCTCGACATAGGCCAGTGTCGTCTTGTGGTCGCCGAAATCCGGCTCCTGCGGCAGATAGCGGATGGTGGCGCCGGGCTGCACGAAGCGGCTGCCCCCATCAGGCTCGACAATGCCTGCCGCGATCCGCAGCAGCGTCGACTTGCCGGAGCCGTTGCGGCCGATCAGGCAGACGCGCTCGCCCGCGGAGACCGACAGCTCGACGCCGGAGAGCAGCGGCGTGCCGCCAAACGTCAGGCTGATGTCCTTGAGCTGGATGAGCGGTGGGGCCATCGCGCTAAACTCCGTTCGCCGGCGCCTGCTCGGCGCGGCGGCGCTGGATGCGGCGGATGGTCTGGTCGAGCATCGACAGGAAATTCGAGCGGTCGCGCGGCGAGTAGGATTTCGGCCCGCCGGTGATCTCACCCGACGAGCGCAGATCGGTCATCAGATTGCGCACCGCGAGCGTCATGCCGATCGATTGTTCGGTGAACGGCTTGCCGTTCGGCGCGATCACATCGGCGCCGGCCTTGACGCAGCGACTCGCCAGCGGAATGTCGGCTGTTATGACGACGTCGCCCTCATGCGCGCGTTCCGCGATCCAGTCATCGGCCGCATCCATGCCGGAACCGGCGGCGATGCGCTCGATCAGGGGATCCTGCGGCACGCGGATGAAGTTGCCCGCGACCACGCTGACGGGCACGCCGAGCCGGATCGCGACGCGATAGATTTCGTCCTTCACCGGGCAGGCGTCGGCGTCGACATAGATGCGGGTCTGGGCGGGGGTTTCAGTCATCGATTCATTGGTTGGCAGGCGCGGCCTGCGTGTACTCCATGGTGCGGAAAATTGCGAGCAAAACGAGAGGCTTGCCATGCCTTTTCGTTCGACTACCATTGTCACCAGAAAAACAACGGAAATAAGGGAAAACCCCATGAACTCGCAGACCGGATCGCAGGTCTACCGCGTCTCGGCGTACAACACCTCGAAACTGTCGGAGAACAAGATCCACGACGACACGGTGGCGCGGAAGTTCGGCTTTTCCGGTGGGCTCGTCCCCGGCGTCGATGTGATGGCCTACATGATGCACCTGCCGGTCGAGAAGTGGGGCCGCGATTTCCTGGAACGTGGCCTGATCGAGGCTCGCTTCGTGAAGCCGGTCTATGACGGCGAGATCGCCGAATTGACCGGACGGGAGACCGGCAATGGGTTCACGATCGAGCTCACCAGCCGCGGCGAGCTCTGTGCGACCGGCACCGCGTCGCTGCCGGCCTCTGCACCGAAGTTTGTGCTCGACGATTACAAGCAGGTTGCGGCCGTCGCCGAGCGCAAGCCGGTCAGCGCGTTGTCCTATGAAGAAGGCAAGTGGCTCGGCACGATTCCGCGCGACTGGTCCGGCGACGCCGCGAAGGAGTATCTCGCCGATATCCGGGAGACCGACCCGATCTATCTGCGCGAAGGTCTCGGCCATCCCGGCCTGCTGCCGCGGGTGATGAACAAGGTCCTGGTCGACAATGCGATCCTCGGGCCTTGGATCCACGTGGGCACCCGCATGCAGCTGTTGTCGGCGGGCAAGATCGGCGACGAGTTGACCGCGCGCGCCAAGGTGACCGGCAATTACGACAAGAAGGGCCACCGCTTCGTCGAGCTCGACGCGCTGGTGCTCGGCAACGGCGTGCCGCTCGCGCATTGCCACCACATCGCCATCACCCAGCCGCGCGAGCAGGCGGCGGCGTAGGGGGCTCCGTCATTGCGGGGCTTGACCCGGTAATCCATCGCCTTTGCAAGAGTCGTTTCAAGTCGATGGATGCCCGGGTCAAGCCTGGGCATGACGAATGTGAGGTGGGCTGAGCTCTCGCATCGCCTACAACTGTCATCCCCCGCGCATGCGGGGGATCCGGTACGCCGGGCCTTTCGGCTCAAGCACAATCGTCTCTGGGATACTGGATCGCCCGCCTTCGCGGGCGACGACAGCGGTGTTGGCGGCGACAGCGTTGTTTGTGGCGACGGCGCCTGCTTCAAGCCGCCGCCTTCGCCTTGGCATCCTGGATCGCGCGCCAGACGCGTTCGGGCGTCAGCGGCATGTTGATGTGCTTGATGCCGTACTCCGACAGCGCATCCACCACGGCATTGACGATGCAGACGAGGCTGCCGGCGCAGCCGGCTTCGCCGCAGCCCTTGGTGCCGAGCGGGTTGGACTTCGCCGGCGAGGGATGATCGCCGACCAGCATCGACGGCACGTCGCCGGCGCGCGGCAGCGCGTAGTCCATGAACGAGCCGGTGATCGGCTGGCCCGAGCCGTCGTAGCTCACTTCCTCCATCAGCGCCTGGCCGATGCCCTGCGCCACGCCGCCATGCAACTGGCCGGCGACGATCATCGGATTGACCACGGTGCCGAAATCGTTGACCGCCGAGTAGCGCACGATCCGCGTCACGCCGGTGTCGGGATCGATCTCGACCTCGGCGACGTGACAGCCGTTCGGGAAGGTCGACGCCGTCTCCTTGGTGGCGTGATCGACGTCGAGCGTCTCAGGCGTGCCCTCCGGCATCTTGCTGTCGCGCATCCGCTCGGCGAGCTCCATGATGCCGATCGAGCGGTCGGTGCCGGCGATGGTGAAGCGGCCCTGGCCGAATTCGATGTCGGCCTCGGAGGCCTCCAGCATGTGCGCGGCGGCCTTCTTGCCCTTCTCGACCACCAGCGCGGAAGCCTCGACGATCGCCTGTCCGGTCGCGGTGATCGAGCGCGAGCCGCCGGTGCCGTTGCCGAAGCGCACGAGATCGCTGTCGCCCTGTTCAAGCGTGATCTTCTCGAAGGGAACGCCGAGCTGGTCGGACAAAACCTGCGCGAACGGCGTGGCGTGGCCCTGGCCGTAGTCGAGCGTGCCGGTGGTGAGCTTCACCGAGCCGTCGGGCTCGAAGGTGATCTTGCCGAGCTCGCCGCTCGGCGGCGCGGTGACCTCGAGATAGGAGCCGACGGCGATGCCGCGCAGCTTGCCGCTCTTTTTGCTCTCCTTCTTGCGCTTGGCGAAGTTCTCGTAGTCGGATATCTCCAGCGCCTTCTGGAACACGCCGGCGAAATCGCCGCTGTCATAGGTGACGCCGGAGGCGGCCGGGAACGGCAGCTGCGACGGCTTGATGAAGTTGCGCTTGCGCAGCGTGAAGCGGTTGATGCCCATCTCGTCGGCGGCGGCGTCGATCAGCCGCTCCATGTAGTAATTGGCCTCGGGCCGGCCGGCGCCGCGATAGGCGCCCATCAGCGTGGTGTTGGTCACGACCGTCTTGATGTCGACGCCGAGCAGCGGCGTGCGATAGACGCTGGCGAGGTTCTTGCCGGTGTTGAGCGACAGCGGGCCCGGCGCGACGCCGGTGATGTAGGCGCCGAGATTGCCGTAGCCGGAGAGCCGCACCGCGAGGAACGTGCCGTCGGCATCGAGCGCGAGCTCGGCATGGATCAGCTGCGCGCGGCCTTGGCTGTCGGACAGGAAGCTGGTCGAGCGCTCATCCAGCCACTTCACCGGGCGGCCGAGCTCGCGCGCCGCATGCGCGATGCAGGTGTATTCGGGGTAGTTGAGGTTCTTCATCCCGAACGAGCCGCCGACATTGCCGGTGAGGATGCGGACCTTGTCGGCGGGCACGTTGAGCAGGCGCGCCAGGATCGCCTTGTTGCCGGAGACGCCCTGGGTCGGCACCTGCAGCGTGAAGCGCTCGGTCTTCTTGTCGTAATGCGCGAGCGCGACGCGCGGCTCCATCGAGACCACGGCGACACGGGTGTTGACGATGTCGAGTTTTGTGACGTGCGCGGCGGCGGCGAACGCCGCCTCGATCCTGGCGGTGTCGCCATAATGATAGTCGAGCGCGACGTTATCGGGGATGTTGTCATAGAGCTGCGGCGCGCCCGGCTTGGTCGCTTCGGCCGCGTCCGTCACCGCGGGCAGCGGCTCGATGTCGAGCTCGACGGCCTCAGCCGCATCGCGAGCCTGCGCTGCGGTTTCCGCGACCACGAAGGCGACGGGATCGCCGACGAAGCGCACCTTGTCGGTCACGAGCGCCGGGCGGTTGGTCTGCTTGAGCGGCGAACCGTCGCGGTTCTTCAGCGGCAGGCCGCAGGTGAAGGGGTTGTAGCCCGCGGCCGCAAGGTCCGCGCCGGTCCAGACGCCGAGCACGCCCGGCATCGCCTTGGCGGCTTCCGTATCGATCCCCTTGATGATGCCGTGGGCGTGGGAGGAGCGGACCATCCAGCAGGTGGCCTGGCCGGGAAGGGAGAAATCGTCGGTGTATTTGCCCTTGCCGCGCACCAGGGTGTCGTCCTCCTTTCGTCGAACAGGCTGTCCGACACCGTATTTTTGCAGTGCGATAGCGTTTTCGAGGGAGGCGGGCGGCGTATGATCTTGCATCGAAAATGACCTGAAATGCCCGGATTTGCTGGAGTTTGGGGGCGCAGACGAGATAACGCACGCCCCCCTTAACGACAACGCCCGATTGGGCATGGACCCAATGTGAACGGAGTTTGCGTAGGGCTTTGACGCTGCTAAAGTTTCCGTGAACGGACAATTATTCGGCGGGCCCATGGATTGCCCTTGGGGTCCTGCGGAAAGACAGTGTTTTGATGAATGACTATGTGCGGCTTTGTGACGGCCCTCCGGCCGGCGAAGCCCCGTCAGGGCTGATTGCGGCGGCCGCGGAAAGCGGCGTCTACGCCGCGCTCGACCTCGGCACCAACAATTGCCGGCTGTTGATCGCCTGTCCCACCGGCGACGGGTTCCGCGTGGTCGACTCGTTCTCGCGGATCATCCGGCTTGGCGAGGGCATCGCCGCGACCGGCTCGATCAGCGAGGCCGCGATCGAGCGGGCGATTGCAGCGCTCGCCATTTGCAGCGACAAGATCCGCTATCGCAAGGCCCGCCGGCTGCGGCTGATCGCCACCGAGGCTTGCCGCGCCGCCGGCAATGCCGAAAGCTTTCGCGCGCGCGTCGCAGCCGAGACCGGCATCGAGCTCGAGGTGATCGATCGCGAGACCGAGGCAACGCTCGCCGTGATCGGCTGCTCGCCGCTGCTCGACCCGAAGGGGCGCGGCGCCATCCTGTTCGACATCGGCGGCGGCTCGACCGAGCTGGTGCGGATCGAGCGCGATCCCGGCGTGCCCGATGCGCCGCCGCGCATCAAGGCGTGGATGTCGATCCCGCTCGGCGTCGTGACGCTCGCCGAACATTTCGGCGGCAAGAACGTCACCAGGGACATGTATGCGCGGATGATCGATGAGGTCGCCCGCCACGTCGCGCCGTTCGCGGCCGAGCACGGCAAGGATCTGCGCGACATGCACATGCTCGGCACCTCGGGCACCGTGACCACGCTCGCCGGCGTGTTCCTCAATCTGTCGCGCTACGATCGCCGCCGCATCGACGGCATCTGGATGAACGATGGCGACGTCACCGCGACGATCCAGAAGCTGCTCGGCATGAGCTATGAGGCGCGCGTCAACAACAACTGCATCAGCGTCGAGCGGGCCGACCTCGTGCTGGCCGGCTGCGCGATCCTCGACGCGATCCGCAACGCGTTCCCGATGCCGCGGCTCCGCGTCGCCGATCGCGGCCTGCGCGAGGGCATGCTGGTCGAGATGATGCGCGAGGACGGCGCGCTGCGGGCGTGCTAGAGCTGCCTTAGCCTCGCCCCGCTTGCGGGGAGAGGCCGGATTGCATGTCAATGCAATCCGGGTGAGGGGGACTCTCCACGGGCGCATCTCTCACCCTCATTGCGGAAGCGGCCCCTCACCCCAACCCTCTCCCCGCAAGAGCGGGGCGAGGGAGTAGAGAAGCAATATGGCGAAAGACACCACCGGGCGGCTGCACGTCACGGTCAAGAGCGGCGGCAAGCGAAAGCTGTCGTCAAAACTCTGGCTCGAGCGCCAGCTCAACGATCCCTATGTCGCCAAGGCCAAGGCGATGGGCTACCGCTCGCGCGCGGCGTTCAAGCTGCTCGAGATCGACGACAAATACCGCCTGCTCAAGCCGGGTATGACGGTCGTCGACCTCGGCGCTGCGCCCGGCGGCTGGAGCCAGATCGCGGCCAAGCGCACCGGTGCCGCCGACGGCAAGGGCAAGGTAGTCGCGATCGATCTGCTCGAGATGGGCGAGATCCCCGGAGTGACGTTCGCGCAGCTCGACTTCCTCGACCATGACGCGCCGGACGAGCTGATCGCGATGATGGGCGGCCGCGCCGATTTCGTGATGTCCGACATGGCTGCCAACACCACGGGCCATCGCAAGACCGATCAGCTACGCATCATCGGCCTGGTCGAGACCGCCGCGCATTTTGCCGGAGAGGTGCTCAATCCCGGCGGCACGTTCCTGGCAAAAGTGTTCCAGAGCGGCGCCGACGCCGAGCTGGTGGTGCAGTTGAAGCGCGATTTCGCCAGCGTGCGTCACGTCAAGCCGTCCGCCAGCCGGCAGGATTCGTCCGAGCGCTATGTGCTGGCGACGGGGTTTCGTGGACAGCAGCAGCCGTCATCGTAGAGATTGTCATTGACGGAGGGAGACCGGACTCACCCCAGCCGCTGATCTCGCGCGCGGCACGACATTTCAGTGCGACCGGTTGGAACCTTGGCGCCTGGCCGGAGTCGACTCCATTGCTCCCGGCCAATGCCCCCCCAAGCTCACCGGGAGAAAACCCCCACCGGGTTGGCGGCCTTGGTGCAGCGTCGGGTTTCGCGCACTGGGGCCGTTTCTTGCCAGGGCTGGAAAATCTGATATCGCAGGCGCATATCTCTCATATGGCGACCATTGTTCAATGCAATTGCGGCGCTGAGTACAGACGCACTGAAGAGAAGTTCTTGGTGCCGCATACGGGTGACGCGATCTGCACGGTCTGCGGAGCTGCGCTGGAATCGTGGCTGGAGGCGACCCACGTTCCCACATACGAACTTGTTGAACGTCCGGATCGAGGACAGCCAGGCGGAATGACCGGCCACCCCTGAGGGCCTGGCCGTGACCGGACGGCGGCTTGCAGTGTCCGTGCTTCGGAAACGGCTCGTTCGATCAACTAGCCGAGCCGTTGATCGCGCGCGTTCTGGGTGTCCTCGGTCGCTGCCTTGACGGCGTCAGCCGCGGCGCGCTTTTCGGCGCCCTTGCGGCTCGAGATGTCGATCGCCTTGCGGCCGGCGATTTCGTTGCCGGCGTCAACGGGCATTTGCCAGAAGAACCAGGCGGAGGCTGCCGAGATCAGCGACACTACGATGAACGCCGGTCCAAACACATCGGCGGACAGCTCGGTCTGGTGATGCAGCGCCAGCGTGGTTTCGACCGAGAACGCGCCGACCGCGACGCCCGCGGACACCGCGAGCTGCTGGTTGACGCTGACGAGGGTGGTGGCGCGGCTCATCTGCGGCGCCTCGACCTCGGCATAGGCCACGGTGTTGATCGCGGTGAATTGCAGCGAGCGGAAGAAACCGCCGACCACCAGGATGGTGAAGATCAGCATCAGCGGCGTCGAGATCGTGAACAAGGCGCAGGCGGCGAGGAAGGCCGAGCTGACCACCGCGTTGACGGTCATCATGTTGCGGAATCCGAAGGCCTTGATGATGCGCGCCGCCAGGGTCTTCATGCCCATGGCCCCGACTGCGGAGGCAAAGGTGACGAGACCGGATTGGAACGGCGACAGGCCGAAGCCGACCTGCATCAGCAGCGGCAGCAGGAACGGCAGCGCGCCGATGCCGAGCCGGAACATGAAGCCGCCGACGATCGACGCCCGCATGGTCGGCAGCCGCAGCAAGCCGAAATCGAGCACCGGCGATCCGGTGCGCCGCGCGTGCAGGATGTAAAGCGTCATCGACACCGTGCCGACCCCGACCAGGGCGGCGACGATCGGCCACGGCAACAGATTGAGGCCCGCGACCGACAGCCCGAAGGCGATGCCGGCGAGGCCGATGCCGGCCAGCACCAGTCCCACCAGATCGAAGCGTTCGGGATCCTCGCTCTTGATCGGGTCGATATATCTGAGCGCCAGGAAAATGCCGAGCAGCCCGATCGGGATGTTGATCAGGAAGATCCAGTGCCAGGAGAAATAGGTGGTGATGAAGCCGCCGAGTGGCGGCCCGATCACCGGACCGATCAGCGCCGGCACCGTCACCCAGGCCATCGCGTTGACCAGCGCGCTCTTGTCGACAGAGCGCAGCAGCACCAGCCGCCCGACCGGGGTCATCATCGCGCCGCCGAGGCCCTGCAGGATGCGGGCGAACACGAAATCGGTCACCGAGGAGGACAGCGCGCAGCCGATCGAGCCCAGCATGAACACGGCGACGGCGCCGGCAAACACGATGCGGGCGCCGAAGCGGTCCGCGGTCCAGCCGCTGGCCGGGATGAACACCGCGAGCGACAGCAGATAGGACGTGATCGCAAGCTTCAGCGTCAGGGGGCTGGTGCCGATATCGGCGGCGATCGCCGGCAGCGAGGTCGCGATCACCGTGGAATCCATGTTTTCCATGAAAAGCGCGGTGGCGACGATGAGCGGGATCAGGCGTTGCTTGTTCATCAAAATGGGACAGCTTTGCTGAAAAAGGCGAGCGAGGGGGCCATATCATCCTGCCCCGGACCACGCTATTGCGGAACCGGGCAAACGCCCTAAATCCTGCGTGACGCTGCTATGCATCCGCCAGCGCCCGAGGTGTGCGCCGTGATCTACGTCCTTGCCGCTCTGCTGCCGCCGATCGGGCTGCTCCTGAACGGACAGCCGTTTTCGGCGATCTTCAATCTGGTCCTGATCGTGTTTTGCGCGATTTTCGGGCTGTTTTTCCACGTCTTGCTGCTGGTACCGTCGGCTCATGCGGTGATCGCGGTCCACATGAAGCGCGAGGACCGGCGCCACCGCGAGGTGGTCGAGGCGATCCGCCGGCACGGGCCGCCGCAGGGATATCGCTAAGCGGGCTACAGTGCCCTGAACCGGCCCGTAAAAAGCCTGTGCATGGCTGGCAAACACTTTGATTCGTCATGCCGCCATGCTATCGACCAGCGTCAACCCCACCGATGGGCGCCGATTCGACGGTGACGCAGCGAGCGTCGCCGCAGGTAGCGTTCATCCGTAAGACCCTCGCGGCTGAGGCCGCAGATAAGGAGTTGGCAATGGCCACGGGATTTCAGGCTATCCGCGAAGCCTACACGTTCGACGATGTGCTTCTGAAGCCCGGTCTGTCCGACGTTCTCCCCTCGGAAGTCGACATTCGCTCGCGCGTCACCCGCGCGATCCAGCTCAACATCCCGATCATGGCGTCCGCGATGGACACCGTCACCGAGGCGCGGATGGCGATTGCGATGGCGCAGGCCGGCGGCCTCGGCGTCATCCACCGCAATTTCGACCCCGAAGGCCAGGCTGCCCAGGTGCGGCAGGTCAAGAAATTCGAATCCGGCATGGTGGTCAATCCGCTCACCATCGGTCCCGAGGCCACGCTGTCGGACGCGCTGACGCTGATGAAGGATCACGGCATCTCCGGCATCCCGGTCGTGACCGGTGCGGGCAAGAACGTGCCGGGCAAGCTGGTCGGCATTCTGACCAACCGCGACGTGCGCTTCGCAACCGATCCGCGGCAAAAGGTTTCGGAGCTGATGACGCACGAGAACCTCGTCACGGTGCGCGAGGGTGTCAGCCAGGACGAGGCGAAGCGGATGCTGCACCAGCATCGCATCGAAAAGCTGGTCGTGGTCGACGACCAGTATCGCTGCGTCGGCCTGATCACCGTCAAGGACATGGAAAAGGCGGTCGCCCATCCGCTGGCCTGCAAGGACGCGCAAGGCCGGCTGCGTGTCGCCGCCGCCACCACGGTCGGCGAGACTGGCTATGAGCGCACCGAGCGGCTGATCGATGCCGGCGTCGACGTCGTCGTGGTCGACACCGCGCATGGTCACTCGCGGCATGTGCTCAATGCCGTCAACCGCATCAAGCGGCTCTCCAACGCCGTGCAGGTCGTGGCAGGCAACGTCGCGACCGAGGGCGGGGCGCAGGCGCTGATCGATGCAGGCGCCGACTGCATCAAGGTCGGCATCGGCCCGGGCTCGATCTGCACCACGCGCATCGTCGCCGGCGTCGGCGTGCCGCAGCTCACCGCGATCATGGATGCGGTCGCGGCGGCGAAGAAGGCCGACGTGCCCGTGATCGCCGACGGCGGCATCAAATATTCCGGCGACCTCGCCAAGGCGCTGGCCGCCGGCGCCGACATCGCGATGGTCGGCTCGCTGCTCGCCGGCACCGACGAGACACCCGGCGAAGTGTTCCTGTGGCAGGGCCGCTCCTACAAGGCCTATCGCGGCATGGGCTCGGTCGGCGCGATGGCGCGCGGCTCGGCCGACCGCTACTTCCAGCAGGACATCAAGGACACGCTGAAGCTCGTGCCCGAAGGCATCGAGGGCCAGGTGCCCTACAAAGGCCCGGTCGGCAACGTGATGCACCAGCTCGCCGGCGGCCTGCGCGCGGCGATGGGTTATGTTGGTGCGAAGGACATCAAGGACTTCCACGACAAGGCCGAGTTCGTCCGCATCACCGGCGCCGGCCTGCGCGAGAGCCACGTCCACGACGTGACCATCACGCGCGAAGCTCCGAACTATCCGGGCGGGGTGTAAGCACCTCGTTCGTCATTCCGGGTCGGTCCACAGGACCGATCCCGGAATCTCTTGACAGGGGACCCAGGTGACATGGTGAGCGACACGAACGTTCGGGCCGGCCAGTGCCATTGCGGCGCGGTGCGCTTCGAGGCGACGCTCAGCGACGGTTTCAATTCGATCCGCCGCTGCACCTGCTCTTACTGCCGGATGCGCGGTGCCGTCGTCGTCATGGCGGAGATGGGTGGGATCAAGTTCCTGCAGGGCGAGGAGGCGCTGACAAGCTACCGCTTCCACACCGGATCGGCACAGCACTTCTTCTGTTCTCGCTGCGGAATCTACACGCATCATCAGCGACGATCGAACCAGAGCCTGTATGCCGTCAACGTGGCGTGCCTCGACGGCGTAAGCCCATTCGATTTCCCTGAGGTGCCTGTGATGGATGGCGTCAATCATACCAATGACACCGGCAAGCCAACGCGTCGCGCAGGCACCCTCCGTTTCATCCCGGCCGACTAACGATCGCGCGGAAGCCAGGCGGACTGCCCCGCAATGACGGGTCCGCCGGGCGGTATGCTTCCGGCATGACACTCGTCATTTCAAACAACATTTCAAACAGGCGCGCGCGAAACAGCAAATCCATCTCCCTTGCGGGGAGCTGGATTGCGTGACTACGTGTGCGCCACGAACCAATCACCTCAAGAGGAAATCAGCATGTCCCAAGGAAACGCCCAAGGAAAGCGCATCGTTCTGGCCTCGCGCCCGCATGGCGAGCCCACGCCGGCCAATTTCAGGCTTGAGGACTACACGCCGCCGACGCCGGGCGCGGGCGAGGTGCTGCTCCGCACCATCTGGCTGTCGCTCGATCCCTATATGCGCGGCCGCATGGCCGACGGTCCATCCTATGCCGCACCGGTGCCGGTCGGCGGCGTGATGGAAGGCGGCACGGTGAGCGAGGTGATCGCGTCCAACAATCCCGCCTTTGCCAAGGGCGATATCGTGCTGTCGCGCGCGGGCTGGCAGACGCATGTGCTGTCCGACGGCAAGGGGCTCGCCAAGATCGATCCGAAGATCGCGCCGATCTCGACCGCGGTCGGTGTGCTCGGCATGCCCGGCATGACCGCCTATACGGGACTGCTCGAGATCGGCAAGCCGCAGGCGGGTGAGACGGTGGTGGTTGCTGCCGCGTCCGGCGCCGTCGGCTCGGCGGTCGGCCAGATCGCGAAGATCAAGGGCGCACGGGCGGTCGGCATCGCCGGCGGCAAGGACAAATGCGCCTACGTCAAGAACGAGCTCGGCTTCGACGAGTGCCTCGATCATCGCGATCCCAACCTTGCGGCGAAGCTCAAGGAAGCCTGCCCGAAGGGCATCGATGTCTATTTCGAGAATGTCGGCGGCGCGGTGTTCGACGCGGTGTTTCCGCTGCTCAATGCGTTCGCGCGCATCCCGGTCTGCGGCCTGATCGCACACTACAACGACACCGAAGCGCACGCCCCGAAATGGGCCGGCGCGATGATGCGCAACATCCTGACCAAGCGGCTGACCTTCCGCGGCTTCATCGTCAGCGACTTCGCCGCCATGCATGGCGACTTCCTGCGCGACATGTCGCAGTGGGTGCGCGAGGGCAAGGTCAAGTACAAGGAGTTCGTGACCGAGGGCCTGGACAGCGCGCCGGAGGCCTTCATGGGCCTGCTCAAGGGCGCCAATTTCGGCAAGCAGCTGGTCCGGATCGGGCCGGACAAGGCCTGAGCGATAGTGCTTTCGAGCGAAGCCTGTCCCGGACTTGATCCGGGATGGGCACCGGTTCGCGCGAAGAAAACGCGTCAAAACGAGGCATTCCAGCTCCCATTCCGCGCAACAAGTATCAAAAACGCCACAATGGCGGGCTTTTGGGGGCTTTTAGGCCCCCAATTGCTTGACGGGGACCCGGCGCAGTTGATTCAATATGGCTATATTTCAGGTGTAGCCATGGTTTTTGAAGCTATTGTTTCCGGGGTCATTCTCCTCGCCCTCGGCTATTGGGCGACGATGTTCGTCATGGGCCGCCGCGACGACGTCTTGCATGGAAAATTTGTCGAGGACGAGCCGGCCGCCGAGCCGGTCCGCTTCATGCCACGCATGCAGCCCGCGCCGCAGCCGAACAAGGACTCGCTGCAGGCGCTGCTTACCGTCATCAAGCGGGACCTGAACGACGCGGCGCGGAGCTGAGACGGCTCACGCCGGTTGCTTGCCGAGCAGCATGTCCAGGTCGACATCGACCTGACCCTTGGCCCTGATGTGGCGGACTTCAAAGCTGTCCGGCTGGAAGCGGTACTCGACCAGGCCGGTTTCCTTGATGCCGATCACTTCCTGTCTCGCGTCTGAGATGATGAAGCCGGCCGAGGGCGCCCAGATCTGTCTGACATGCTCGAACGTGTAGTCGCGGCGCTGGTGCACATGGCCGCTGCCGACCAGGCGCCAATCGACCTTGCCGAACATCTCGATCAGGCGGCGGCGCGCCGGCTGCGGCACGAAGCGGATCGCGGTCTCGACGCGTTCGGCATCGTAGGGCACGTCGAGATAGAGCGGCTTGTGCAGGAACAGCGCGACCGGTCTGCCGACGGCCTTGTCGAGCGCTGAGGCGAGCCAGTCGAACTGCGCGGCCTCGCTGTCGAGGCCGGTGTTCATGATCAGCGAATTGAGGCCGATGAAGCACCAGCCGGCGGCGTCGAAATGCCAGCGATCCTCGCCGAGCACCGAGGTGAAGGCGCGGCGCGTCTCTTCGGTCGGCAGTTGCGCCGGCACCGGGCCGACCGCGGTCGGATTGTCGCCGATGTCGTGATTGCCCGGCAGATAGAGGCAATCGACCGGCAGCGCGCTGTGCAGTTCCTTGGCGAACACCAGATCGTCGCGGCTGGTCGGACCATCGAACGCGACGTCGCCGGAGTTGAGCACGAGATCGGGACGTGTCGTGTCGATGTGTTCGCTGACGCGATGAAAGTTGTCGACGAGCGGCTTGAAGCGACGCGCGAGGTGGGTGTCGGAGATTTGGGTCAGACGAAATTGGGGCATGCATCGATCCTTTCGGCCGAATTATAGTGTCGGCGCGAAGTCGGAACGATGACGATTTCAGCGTGTTCTTCGCTGCTCTGTTTGATGCGTTGTTTGATGTCTTGTTTGATCCAGCGTCGCAAGCCGCTAGATCGCAAGCTGCTTGCCCGCGCGGATGGGCAGGGCAGGCGGACCGCCCCGACCTCCGAGCAGCCCGGTGTTCGGCGGGCTTGTTCCCGTCACGGCCGGCGATGCGTTGAGCCCGAGATAGGCAAGCGCATCGTGCCCGATGTCGTAGGCCGCATAGCCGAGCAGGCTGAGCACCAGCGCCGTGGCGAGGCTGTGCCTGAGGATGTCGCGCGTCGAGCGATAGCCGCTGCGGAAATAAACCGAGAGCAGGATGCCGACCAGGAGCGCGGCGGCGACGCCGGCGAGCCCCGACAGCACCATGCCGAGCCCGCCATCCGCCGCGTCGTCGAACCAGCCGATGCCGGGGTCGATCGCCTTCAATTGGGAGGTGACGAGATCGCCGAGGCCTGCGGCCGCCAGGGCCGCGCCGTCCAGGATCGGGGTGATGATGCCCATCGCGTCAGCCGTGAGGAACTGAAACCGCCATTATTCTCGGGAGTTGGTCACCCGGGCTCGGAAGATGGTTCAACGGGTTACCCAAGCGCGTTATTGGCGCGCTTCATTGTATTGCGCGGCCGTGGCGGCTAAGAGGGCGGCCGGGCGCCCGGCTTAAGGGAGATTCTTGATGTCGGTTCAAATGGTTCTGCTGCCGGTCTTCATCCAGATTGGCCTCACCTTCGTGCTGCTGTTCGCGATGGCGACGGCACGGACGAGGACGCTGGCGAGCGGCGAGACCAAGATGGCCGATATCGCGTTGCGCCAGCCGAACTGGCCGGAGCGCGCCACCCAGCTCGGCAACTGCTTTGCCAACCAGTTCGAGCTGCCGGTGCTGTTCTATGTCCTGATCGCCATTGCGCTGCCGCTGCGCCGTGCCGATCTGTTCATCGTGCTGATGTCCTGGGTTTTCGTGGTGACGCGGTTTGCCCATGCCGGGATATTCGTCACCTCCAACGACGTGCGGCCGCGCTCGCTCGCCTGGTTCGCCGGCGTGCTGGTGCTGGCGGCGATGTGGCTGTATTTCGCGCTCAAGCTCCTGCTGCTGATTTGATGCGCCCAACCGAAAGAGATCGATGACCCCCGCTGCCCGGCTTTCCGCCGCGATCGAGCTGATCGCTACCATCGACGCACAGCGCATTCCCGCGGCGAAAGCGCTGAAGGAATGGGGCACCGCACACCGCTATGCCGGCTCCGGCGATCGCGCCGCGATCTCCGGCCTGATCTGGGACGTGCTGCGCCGTCAATCCTCCGCCGCCTGGTTGATGGACGATGCCAGCGCCCGGTCGCGGGTGCTCGGCATGCTCAAGCTCGAGCGCGGCATGGACATCCCGACGATCTCGGCGCTGTGCGACGGCGGCCGCTTCGCGCCGGATCCGCTGACCGCGACCGAGGAGGCTGCGTTGGCCTCGCGCTCGCTCAAGGATGCGCCGGCGCATGTCGCGGGCGACTATCCGGACTGGCTCGACTCGCATCTGGCAAAGGTGTTCGGCGACGACCGCGCAGCGGAAGCGACCGCGATGGCGAGCCGCGCGCCGCTTGATCTGCGCGTTAACACGCTGCGCGGCAAGCGCGAGAAGGTGCTGCCGCGCCTGTCGCATCTCGGCGCCAGGGAAACGCCGTGGTCGCCGCTCGGCCTGCGCATCGAGCTCGGCGCCGACGCGCGCAACCCCGGCATCCATGCCGAGGAGGATTTCATCAAGGGCGCCATCGAGGTCCAGGACGAGGGCTCGCAGCTCGCCGCTTTGTTCTCGGCGGCCAAGCCCGGCGAGCAGGTGATCGACCTCTGCGCCGGCGCCGGCGGCAAGACGCTGGCACTTGCCGCCATGATGGACGGCAAGGGCCGGCTGATCGCGACCGACAGCGACAAGCGCCAGCTCGTGCCGATCCATGAGCGGCTGTCGCGCGCCGGCGTGCACAATTGCGACGTACGCACGCCGCGCGGCGAGGACGAGGTGCTGTCCGACATCAAGGCCTCCGCCGACCTCGTGCTGATCGACGCGCCGTGCACGGGCACCGGCACCTGGCGCCGCAATCCCGACGCCAAATGGCGGATGCGCCCCGGCGCGCTCGAGGTGCGGCTGAAGGATCAGGCCGAGGTGCTGGCGCGCGCCGCGCCGCTGGTCAAGTCCGGCGGCCGGATCGCCTATATCACCTGCTCGGTGCTGGCCGAGGAGAACGGCGAGCAGGTCAAGGCGTTCATCGCGCGGCATCCGGAGTTTTCGGTGCAGCCGCCGGAGCAGACCGCATCGGTGCTATGGGACAAGGCTGAGCCATTCGCGGAAGCCGCGCTGCAATCGGCGGAGGGCCTGCTGATGACGCCGCGCCGCACCGGCACGGATGGGTTTTTTGTCTCGGTGCTGAAGAAGGCGTGAGGCTTTCTCCGCCGTCATTGCGAGGAGCTCGCGACAAAATTGCAAAACAATTTTTGCGCTGAAGCGACGAAGCAATCCACGGCTCCGCACATGCGGCACGATGGATTGCTTCGCGGAGCCTGTCATCCGGCGGCGCTTTGCGCCGACCGGGTGGCTCGCAATGACGAGTTGAGTACCCTACGCTTCGGAGCACACGCCCGCCGGCGCCGGCGTCCTGCTCACCACGATGACCCAGTACAGCAACGCGCAGGCGCTGATCGCGGCGCCCAGCGCGCAGACGCCGAGCCAGCCAGCGGCCGCATAGGCCATCGTCGAGCAGATCGCGCCGAGCCCGCTGCCGACCGAGTAGAACACCATGTAGACGCCGATCAGGCGGCTCGACGCTTCGGGGCGGGCAGCTACGATCAGGCTCTGGTTGGTGACATGGACGGCCTGCACCGCGAAGTCGATCATGACGACGCCGGCGAGCACCAGCCACAGCGACGCATGCAGGCAGGCGATCGGCGCCCAGCCGGCGAGCATCAGCAGCAGCGACAATCCGGTGGTGCGCTGGCCCCAGCCGCGATCGGCGAGGCGGCCGGAATTGCGCGCCGCCAGCGCGCCGGCGAGGCCGGCAATGCCGAGCATTCCGATCGCGGTGTGCGACAGCGACAGCGGCGGCGCTGAGAGCGGCAGCACGACCGCGCTCCAGAACGCGCTGAAGCTCGCGAAGATCAGCAACGCGAACACGGCGCGTTCGCGCAGCACCGGCTCCTCGGAGAACAGCGCGGCCGTCGAGCGCAGCAGCTTTGCATAGGATGATCCGGTCAGCGCCCGCGGCGGCTGCCGCGGCAGCACATAGGCGAGCAGCGCGGCCATCGCGAGCATCAGCACCGCCGAGGTCAGGTAGACCATGCGCCATCCGCCGATATCGGCCAGCGTGCCCGACGCAAAACGAGCCAGCAGGATGCCCGACACGACGCCGCTTTGAATGGTGCCGATGGTCTGTCCGCGCTCGGCCGGCGAGGCCGATGTCGCGGCGAAGGCGACGATCACCTGGATCACGACAGCGAGCAACCCGACCAGCGCCATACCGCCAAACAGCACGATCGCATTCGGCGCGGTGCCGACCACGACGAGCGCGACCGCGGACAGCATGATCTGGCCGACGATCAGCTTGCGGCGGTCCCAGAGGTCGCCGAGCGGCACGATCAGCATCAGGCCGAAGGCGAGGCCGACCTGGGTCAGCGTCACCACGATGCCGATCGCGGCGGGGGTAATGCCGAGATCCTGCGCCATGGTGTCGAGCAGCGGCTGGGCGGAATAGATGTTGGCGACGCTGAGCCCGCAGGCGACCGCAAACAGCAGCACAATCGCGGGCGATAGCGCGCCTGCCTTCATGTCGCGGGGCTTGTCGTCGGTCTTGTGATCGCCCTTGGCCGGTCCGGCCTCCGTCATGGTCTGGTTCGTCATCTTGCCTCCGCTGCAATTTTGCAATCCGGTCTTATAATGAGACCAGTTGCGTCGCGGCCTGTCTAGTCCTATTTTAGGACCGGTTCGGAATCGTGATCGAAGAGAGGTGGAGCGCGATGCAGCGGACCGGATTCGCAAAGGCGGAATGCCCGGTGGCCCGCGCGCTGGATGCGATCGGCGACTGGTGGTCGCTGTTGATCGTGCGCGACGCGTTCGACGGCCTGCGCCGGTTCGGCGACTTCCAGAGGAACCTCGGCATCGCCAAGGGCATGCTGACGGCGCGGCTGCGCAAGCTGGTCGAAACCGGCGTGCTCGAGCAGGTCGCCGCCTCAGACGGCAGCGCCTACCAGGAATATGTGCTGACGAAGCGGGGACACGACCTGTTCCCGATCGTGGTCTCCTTGCGGCAATGGGGCGAGGCGCATCTCTACGCGCGGGGCGAGCCGCATTCGGTGCTGCTGGACCAGGCCGGGCAGGCCGTCGGCCAACTCGTGCTGCCGTCGAAGAGCGGCAAGCCGCTGAGCTGGGCGGATACGAAGGTGAAGAAGGTCGCGGCGCGGAGGCGGTGAGCCTGTGCCCCCATGCACTGGCGTCATCCTGAGGTGCGAGCTCTTGCGAGCCTCGAAGGATGGGGATGGAGCCGGGCCGTCGCCCTTCGAGGCTCGCTCCGCTCGCACCTCAGGGTGACGGGACGAGTAGATTGCCCACTCAATCCACAATAAACAGGGTCGCACCCGTCGCTGTCGACGAGCGGTGCGCGGCGTCGCCGAAATCGGAGACCTGGTAGCTCATGCCCGGCTTCAGCGTGAATTTGCGGCCGTCGCGCAGCTCGGTGTCGAGCTCGCCCTTGACCACAAACAGCACATGGCCGCGATCGCACCAGTGATCGGCGAGATAGCCGGGAGAATACTCGACCATCCGCACCCGCAGCTCGCCGATATTGAGCGTGCGCCACAGCGCTTGCCCGGTCTCGCCGGGATGCACTGAAGGTTCGACGTTGCTCCAGTCGGTAACGGTGAAGGGCAGGGTCGGGATTTTCATCGGCGGCGTCCTCAAGCTCGGTATCGTAGGGTGGGTTAGCCGAAGGCGTAACCCACCAGCTTTCTCGTCGTGTGACTCGGTGGGTTACGCCTTGCGACTTCGCTCGTTGAGCAACCGCCGACGCAATCGGCTAACCCACCCTACGATTCGACGGCGCCTCCACCCACCAGATGGTTCGCCGAGCCTTGCCGGATCTTGCCTTCGACATCGAGCCGCAGATATTCGCAGATCTTCTTGCCGCGTTCGTTCTGGTAGAACACCACGACGCTGTCGGGCGAGACATAGAGGTCGATCAGCTCGAAATGCAGCTCGGGCAGCTCGGGCAGCTTGGCGAGCGCGGCGCTCCAATAGGCCCGCAGCTGCGCCTTGCCGCGCACGGTGCCGGAGGCGCCGAAGCCGAGTGCCGGGATCCGGTCCGAGGTCATCTCGGTGTCCTCCGAATACATCGCCAGCACGCGCTCGAGGTCGCGCGCGTTCCAGGCGTCGACCCAGTCGCGGCCAAGCGCTGCGAGGCGGGACGGTTCGTGAAAATCCGGCATTGGTATCCTCCCACTGGTTATGGCCAAATTAGGTCAATAATACTTACCTATATCGATTTGTCCATGCCCAAAGAAGAATGTGGGCGCCCCGCGCTGCGCGGTTGCGGGGGCGGGCGCCGTCGCGTATCTGCTTGCCATGACAGCCCAGCACACAGCCCATGACTCGTCGGCGCCCACGGTGGCTTCGGCGCATGACAAGATTCTGATTGTCGATTTCGGCAGCCAGGTGACGCAACTGATCGCCCGCCGCGTCCGCGAGATGGGCGTCTATTCCGAGATCGTGCCGTTCCAGAAGGCCGAGGCCGCCTTCAAGGAGATGAAGCCGAAGGCGGTGATCCTCTCCGGCGGCCCTGAGTCCGTGCACGAGACCGGCTCGCCGCGCGCCCCGCAGCTGATCTTCGAGTCCGGCGTTCCCGTGCTCGGCATCTGCTACGGCCAGATGACGCTGGCCGCCCAGCTCGGCGGCGAGGTCGAAGGCGGGCACCACCGCGAATTCGGCCGCGCCGACGTCGAGGTGAAGACCGACAGCCAGCTGTTCGACGGCGTCTGGGGCCACGGCGAAAAGCACCAGGTGTGGATGAGCCATGGCGACCGCATCACCAAGATGCCGCCCGGTTTCTCGGTGGCCGGCACCTCGCCGAACGCGCCGTTCGCGATCATCCAGGACGAGAAGCGGAAGTACTACGGCCTGATGTTCCATCCCGAGGTGGTGCACACGCCGGACGGCGCAAAACTGTTGCGCAACTTCGTCCGCAAGGTCGCAGGCCTCACCGGCGACTGGACCATGCGCGCCTTCCGCGAGGAGGCGATCGAGAAGATCCGCGCCCAGGTCGGCCGGGGCAAGGTGATCTGCGGCCTGTCCGGCGGTGTCGATTCCGCCGTGGCGGCGGTGTTGATCCACGAGGCGATCGGCGACCAGCTCACCTGCGTGTTCGTCGATCACGGCCTGCTGCGGCTCGACGAGGCCAAGACCGTCGTCGACCTGTTCCGCAACCACTACAACATCCCGCTGGTCCATGTGGACGCGTCGAAAGAGTTTCTGGGCGAGCTCGAAGGCGTCACCGATCCCGAAGTGAAGCGCAAGACCATCGGGCGGCTGTTCATCGACGTGTTCGAGGCGGAAGCGAAAAAGATAGGCGGCGCCGCATTCCTGGCGCAGGGCACGCTCTACCCCGACGTGATCGAGAGCGTCTCCTTCACCGGCGGCCCGTCGGTCACCATCAAGTCGCACCACAATGTCGGCGGCCTTCCGGCGCGCATGAACATGAAGCTGGTCGAGCCGTTGCGCGAGTTGTTCAAGGACGAGGTGCGCGTGCTCGGACGCGAGCTCGGCCTGCCCGAAGTCTTCGTCGGCCGCCACCCGTTCCCGGGCCCCGGCCTCGCGATCCGCTGCCCTGGCGACATCACCAGGGAAAAGCTCGACATCCTGCGCAACGCGGACGCGGTCTATATCGACCAGATTCGCAAGCACGGCCTCTATGATGCGATCTGGCAGGCCTTCGCGGTGCTGCTGCCCGTCAAGACCGTCGGCGTGATGGGCGACGGCCGCACCTACGAATACGTCGTTGGCCTCCGCGCCGTCACCTCGACCGACGGCATGACCGCCGACTTCTACCAGTTCGACATGAAATTCCTTGCCGAGACCGCCACGCGCATCATCAACGAGGTGAAGGGCGTCAACCGGGTGGTGTACGACGTGACAAGCAAGCCGCCGGGGACGATCGAGTGGGAGTAGGATTGGCGAACTGGCGCGAGGCTCTAGCTTTGGGCAGGGATGTACCGAACGCGTTGTATTTAGCGTGTTGAGCCGTCGCTCAGCAAACTTATTGATGGCCACCAGTCGGCGAGTTGCTTCGCTCCGCGAGTCGTCGTCACGTGGAGGTGACGGTGATCCGTAGCCAAGCAGGTCGCGGCCGCGTCAGTTTCGAGACCCTTGAGCAGCAGAGCGTGGATCAGCCGGAGGCGTGATCCACCGCATCCGCTCATCGAGCCATGGATGATCTATGCCGGCAGGAGACCGGCGGCGCGATAGCCGTCAATTAACGAATCGAACAGCGAAATGTCAGAGCGGCTCCTTGCTATGAGCTGCGCGCCGACGCTGATTGGCGGGACGCCGCGCGAAAAGGGCGTGATCCACACGATGAGCAAGCGCGCCGAGCTGGAGTTGCTCGACGCCATCAGTGACTATTTCCACCACGCCACACCGGGGCTTGGGCCTCATGTCGAGGTTTATCAGAACGCCGAGTGGGGGCGCCGTCAGCGCGACAAGGCCCTCAGGGGGATGCGTTACTTCGATGGCATTCTGAAAAGACAGTCGTTCGTCACCGGCGAGGTGTTCACGATGACCGATATCACCGTCATGGGCGGCTTGATCTTCGCGGCGCTCGTGAAGGTGCCGGTGCCCGCGGAGTGCGAGGCTCTGCTTGCCTGGTACGCAAGGATGCAGGAGCGTCCCAGCGTCAAGAACCGGATAACGATGTCCGAAACCACCGAGGCATCCGCTTGAAATCGTTGTCTGTGAACGACGGCCTTCTTGAGTTTGGCCGACAGCGTTGATCGGCCGGAGCGTAATCCGCCGTATCCGCTCGCCGGCCACTGCACGGGAAGGGCGGGCTACACTTCGCTGACCTGCCCAACTGCTGAAAGTGCTGATCGCCTTGGCGAGAATGGCAGCGCGGGTCCGTAACCGAAGCGGATCACGATATCTGGCCTCCGGGTCTCGCCGACGATGGCTGCGAGCTCGGCGCGCAGGTGAGCGACTTCGACCGGCTGGTTGATGAAGGCGATTTTGAGCCCCACATGGGTCGCGGCGAGAGCGAAGCGCTGGCATGCCTGGCCGACCCGGATCCAGTGGTCAGGGGCAGACCGTTCGCCGAAAAAGATCGCAATCCCGGCGGAGGAGTCGATCTGGCGCGCGTACTTGCGATCCTCCTCCGCGACATTGAACATCGTGTCGAACGCAAACCGGCCCAAGCCCGTCGGCAGAACGGGGTTGCCGCTTGCGGCAGAGAACAGCCCGTCTCCGGTTGCCATCGCGCTGCGCGGATTGAATCTGATCCATTGCTTCAGCTCACGCATGAAGGCGGGGTTGTTCATCTGATCCTTGTTGCCGGCAAGGACAAGATCCCGCACCCGGTTTATCCGCGCCCGGTCGGTGACGAGCGCGAGGCCCACACCCGGCGTCGCCGCCGCGCGCTCGATCTCGGCGAGGAGGGCTGCCGGAATTGTGCGACCATCATATTCGGCGCGCGTGCACTGACGTTTCGGTATGGCGCCGACGAGCGGATCCAACTTGGGCTCACCCGGGAGGTAGTCGTAACGGACTCTTCCAGCGTCTGCGGCGAACGACAACTCACCTGGACGGCCGGTCGCCGCTGCAGCGAGGGCGAGGTTGGCCGCGGCGCATCCGAGGCTGACATAGAGGTGATGGTCGTCGGGGTCCACGACAGGCGTTCGCCGCCGCACGTCCGGCCGAATCTCTATTGCCTGTGTCTCAAGGTGAAACGTCCACGGCTGCGTATTGTGACCGTTGGCCGCCAGGGTGGCGTATCGCACCACGGCCTGCAAATCCGGCGGCGCCAGGTCGCTGCGTAGGCGGGCAGCGTAGGCCGCATAGTCTGCCATCGAGCCGGCAGCGGCTCGCCAACCGGCCATGCCGGCACCGGCGGTGACGAGCGCGGCGCCGACGCCGGTAAGCATTGTTCTCCTGTTCATGCGGCCTCGCGCGGAAATTCGTGGTCAAGGTACAGCCGTGCGGGAGATTCCCCTTTGATGCCGGTCAAGGTCCTTCCATCCGTCTTGCACGATAAGAGGAGCGCAAGCTGACGTTTCGGCCAAATGAGCGGCCCGAGAAAGGACGAAGCAGGTGTCGAGGAGATTTCGAGGGGCAAGAAAGGAGGAAATTGACGTTCGTTCGCACTTGGCGTCCGGCTGCGATACGATCTCCGTATCGCCGACGCCACATGATCGACCGCAAGCTGCCATTCAGGATGATGCCCTTCACGCCGTTCCTCGGCAACCAGTTTCGCCGCTCCAACCTCGAAGCTCCAATTGGCGCCTGATCGAGGCGGCAGCAGCCTATTGGGCGATCGTGTTCCTATGCGGCTTTGCCCTGGGTGCCATACGTGTATTCCTGGTCGTCCCGCGCGTCGGCGAAACTGCGGCCGTGCTGTTGGAGGCGCCGCTGATGTTGGCCGTAAGCTGGTTCGTATCTGCCTGGTGCGTGGAACGCTTTGGGATCAGCGACGCTGCAGGACCTCGGATAGTCCTGGGCATGGCGGCCTTCGCCTTGATGATGGTGGCGGAACTCGGTCTGTCCCTGACTGTTTTTCATCGCTCCTTGTCTGAGCATTTGTCTGCGTACGCGACCATCTCAGGCAACGTCGGTCTGGCTGCCCAGTTCGCCCTCGGCTTGCTTCCATACTTTCAGGCGCGCCCCTTGACCGCTGTGCGCACCATTCACACCGCTATCTATGTCGTGATGACGGGGGCGACCTGTTACATCCTTTACGCCGTCATCGCGGGTTCGCACGGCCGGCTGGTCTGGTTTGCCCTGGCGCTTTTGGGCGTGGAGAGCGCCATATTCGTAGGAAATGGTCTAAAATGTCCCTTGACCGCCATCGCGGTTCGATACGGCGCCGGCAAGGGTCCGTTGTTCGACTCGTTCTTGCCGGAGCGGATCACGCGCTACACTCTTGAGGTCTTTGCGCCGTTGATCCTGCTGGGGGTTGGCCTGCTCGCCGTGCGGTGGCTTACGTTCGGCGAGTGCTCGCGCTGGATATGGCTGTGCTGAGCCAACGCAGCCCGGACGAGCGTAGCGATAGCCGGGGCTCGTCCATCAGCGCATTATGACTTACTGCTCATGCCGTTCCACGCACGCTGATTTACCCCGGCGCAAATCAAATCCCGCTCTTCCATCTGCGACAAATCACCCTAGTGGCCGGTGTCCTCTCGCAGAGCGAGAAGCGCCTTGCGAGGGCGGTGACAAGCAAACCCAGTCTCGCCGGGGAGAGCACGAAGTAAGCCGCACAACCATCGCGCAGGGAAGGCCGGGATGTTCCCGGTTTTGCTTGTGGTCCTACCCCGCGCTTATCTCACTGCACGGGGCCCATGGGTGCGATCGGCACCCGGTCTCCATGCGCCCTCTGTTTCGAGAGAGGGCAGAACCAGACACAACGGCCCGGGCGGTTTCCGTCGCGGAAATGTGGACGCATGTTGCCGAGGCTCGCAGAGCGCAGGATCCCGCAAATAATGACGCGCATCATCAACGAGGGTGAAGGGCGTGAACCGCGTGGTCTACGACGTGACGAGCAAGCCACCGGGGACGATTGAGTGGGACTGAAGGGGGTACCGTAGAGTAGTATCGGATAGCAGAGGACACTGGCGCGAATCCTCGGCCATCGATAGCAGTCGATAGCGACCCGCAGACCTGCCGCTCGGCCGGGCGCCTCCCCATTCTTCGAACGGCGCCCATACGCCGTCAGGCCCACCCAACCCCTTCGCGACTTTGTGCCCTTCCAATATTCGGTCGCGCGCTGCTCGCGCGCGACCGGTTCTCGGCGTCGATCACATTGTCCCAGATCGATCACTGCTCCTTCTTGAACAAATCCTGGAAGATGAGCTGGCCCCACGTCCTGCCGCGTGCGTGCACCAGCGCGCCACCCTCGTTGAGCTTTCCCAGCTTGACGGGTGCGAACCCGAGTTGTTTGGCCAGGGCCGCCACGGGAGCGGTCGCGTCCTCGTCGTCACCAGACAGAAAGATCACCCGGTGGCCGCCCTCGACGATCGGATCGGCAGCCAGCTTGGCCGCAATCAGGTGATTGAAGCCTTTCACGAGCCTGGCGCCGGTGAACGCCTTCGCGACGAAGGCGGAGGACAGCAGACCGTCCAGCTCCTCAAGGGGAACTAGCGCGTTCATCGCGTCGATGACCGTCTTGCCTTGCCAACTCGGCAGGGCCTTCGCGACCTCGCGGTGCTCCTCGAACGGGACCGCCAGGATGATCGTGTCGGCCTCAAGGGCATCCCGCAGCGATCTGGCAACGACCGTGGGCCCAATCGCCTGAGCCTGCGGCGCCAGCTTCTCGGGCGAGCGTCTGCTCGCGACGGCCACCTCGATGTTCTTGCGGGCGAAGGCGCGGGCGAGGGCCTGGCCTATCTTGCCGAATCCTACAATGGCATAGCTCATCATGCTTCTCCGATCCGTGTTGATATTGATTTCCCGGCCTGTCAGATCGCCGAGAAGCCGCCGTCGACCGACAACTCCACGCCGTTCACGAAGCTCGAATCGTCTGAGGCGAGGAACAGCGCAGCCGCCGCGATTTCTTCGGGCAGACCCATTTTCCCCCGCGGGATCAGAGACTCGAACATCCGCTTCGCTTCCTCCGTGAGAACCTGGTCCTGCATAGGCGTGGCGATCGGCCCGGGGCTCAGCACGTTCACCCGGATGTTCCTGCCCTTCAGTTCGTTGAGCCAGGTGCGCGCGAATGAGCGCAACGCCGCCTTGCTCGCCGCATACACGCCGTAACCGGGAAAACCTTTCACCGAAGCAACCGACCCGGTCATGAAGATCGATCCGCCATCGTTGAGCAGCGGCAACGCCTTCTGCACCGTAAACAGCGTGCCGCGCGTATTCAGGCCGAAGGTCGCATCGAAATGCTGCTCGGTAATCTCGCCCAGCGGGACGGCTTCGCCGATGCCGGCGCTCGCGTACAGGACGTCGATCGTGCCCTTTTGCCGCTTGACCGTGTCGAACAGACGGTCGAGGTCGTCGAGATTGGCTGCGTCGCCGCGCACGCCGGTCACGTTCCGGCCAATCAGCCTGACGGCTTCGTCGAGCGCCTCCTGCCTTCGGCCCGTGATGAAAACATAGGCGCCTTCTTCAACGAACCGCCTGGCGCTCGCCAGCGCCATGCCGCTCGATCCACCCGTGATGACTGCAACCTTACCCTCAAGCTTTCGCATGACTTCTCCTTCAAATTCCGTCTTTGGTCGTTCGGGGATGCCCCCGAGAACCTCGAGATGGGTCTGCCGGCATCAGGCGTTGAGTGCGGAGGCGCGCACATCGGTGGTGCGAAATCGATCCGGCTGGACGACGACGCCAGCCGCGACGATCGGTGTCCGCCGTCCGGAATTGGGCTGCGCTTGTCGGCATGGGCTATGATAACCGCCCGTGCTACCCACATACGAGATGCCGTTCGATGTATTGGAGACGGGGTTTGGAAGGCGCACCCCAGCGGTGCTGGAATGCACCATGATCGACTGGGATGACGTTCGCTACTTTCTTGCCGTCGCGCGCGGAGGCTCGGTGCGGGCTGCCGCCGAGCGCCTCGGTGTGAACCACTCGACCGTGCTGCGACGCATCGCCCAGCTCGAGGAACGCCTCGGGGTGCACATGTTCGAGAAGCTGCCTTCGGGCTACCGCCTGACGGCTGCGGGCGAGGAGGTCCTCGCGTTCGCGGAGCAGATGGAAGCGTCGTCGCACCTGCTGGAGACGCGCGTCTTCGGGCGCGACCAGAGCGTGCGCGGGCTTCTGCGGGTGACGCTGGCACCGCCGCTCGCGACACACCTGCTCATGCCGGACTTCGCCGATTTCGCGGGTCTGCATCCGGACATCGAGATGGAAATCTTGTCGTTCGGCGAGCTGGCAAATCTGACCAACCGAGAGGCCGACGTCGCGATCCGCGTCGTTTACGACCGCAAAACCCTGCCGCTCAACCTGCACGGCCTGAAGGGACCGGAGCTGTTCGGTGGCATCTACATATCCCGCGATCGACTGGCCGCGTGGCGTGCGGGCGCGCCTGATCCCATCCGGTGGATCGTCATCAGCATTCATGGGATCCCGGACTGGGCCCACGAGGGTGAGGTTCGCACCGCCGAGGTTCCGTTCAGGGTTACGGATGCCGAGGCGCAGATCGTCGCGGTGCGGCAGGGGATCGGGATGACGACGCTGCCGTGCTTCGTCGGCGATGCCGACCCCCAACTGGTGAGGGTGCCGGGCACCGACCTGCACATGTACGGAACGCTCTGGCTTCTCACACAGGGCGAGACACGCAAGACGAAGCGCGTGCGGCTCTTCACCGAGTTCGTTTCCCGCAGGCTCGCCGCGTACGCGCCGCTTCTCGCGGGGCTGTCGATATCGCGCGACTGACGCCCGGCAGGTCGGCGACGGGAGTTGCAAGTGTAGCCCGGATGAGCCAACGGGTCGCGCGAACGCGCGCCCGATGACAGGCTCCGCGATATCCGGGGCATTTTTTATCCGCGTGTCGCGCGGTGTCCCGCATATCGCTGCGCTTATGCGGGCTACTCGCTGTTTCGCGAGATGTCGCGATGGCACACCACGCCGGTCAAGCGGCTAGGGGGCAGCTCGTCTGTTCGCTGCGCGATCAATACGGACCCGGTTCGCAGGGGACATTGCCGCCGGTCCAGGGCGCAGTCGCGAATGAACCGACACGCGGCGCCGGAATGCAGGCGCGGCCATCGACATAGACGGGCTCGGCCGGCGCGGCGGCATTGGCTTCGGCAACATGCCTGGAAACAGCGTGGATTTCACGTGCCATCGCCGGTGACGCGATCATTGCAACCGCGATGAAAGCAGCCGACAACAGTTTGACGTTCGTCATTGAGTTTCTCCGTTTTGCTTAAGGGGCCAAGGAGCCTGGCCTCGTCAGATAGATGTGCGCAGAGCATGCGCACTTAAATGCAATCCTTGCTCACGCTGGCTCAACGCTGCGTGAGGGGTTCGAAGCGTCATCCGGCGCGTCTTGAAGCTGTGCTCGCGATGGCGGGGTTCCGCGTTCGTTGGTCCCCTCTGGCCCGGTGTTCTTCGATCCGCTATCGCTCCATGGGAATGAGCGGGCGAGATGACAATGATGACGCTGCTTTCCGCACGAACTTCCAATGACCGAACTTTGAAACAAACAGTAACGGTGATTTCACTCGCGCTGGGAGAAATTGTATGAGAGTATGCAACCAAAGGTCAACATTGTGCATCTTCACTGGGAGAGAGCGAAATGAGCGACCAAATGATCGAAGCGACGACAAGTCCGGCACAGATCGTTCAGCAGGCGGCCGCAAGTTATCTCGGTATCAGCAACGCGCCTGGCTGCTGCATCGCCGTCTACGACGAAAAGTCGTTCGGCACCAAGGGCTACGTCTATCCCAAGGGACTGTCAGGCGTGCCCGGCTCTTCGCCCACGCCATTTGCTGTCACGACAGACACGGTGTTCGAGATCGGATCGGTGACCAAGGTGTTTACCAGCACATTGCTGGCGGTGGCGGTCAAAGCGGGTGGGCCTAGTCTTGATGACGCGATCGGCCCGTATCTGAACGCTGGCCACAACCTCAGCCCGAACCCGATCGGAACGCCGGTGCTGGACGCCATCCAGCTCGTGCAATTCGCCACCCATACCTCCGGCATGCCGGAGCAGCCGGGGGACGGCTTGACCGGCTACAGCCAGCAACTGTTTGCGGATCAGCCGCCCTCCAGCGAACTCGTCGCCTGGTGGAATCAATACGATACGCCGCCGCCGAGATGCTGGCAGTATTCCAATATCGGTTTCGTGACACTGGGTTTTGCGGTTACGCAGATGTACGGAAAAGACCCGGGCCACAACTACAACGAGATCCTGGCCGAATACGTCACCGGTCCGCTCGGCATGAAGCAGACCGGAGCCGTGCTCAATTCTTCCTGGAAGATCGCGCAGGGATGTATCGGGCATTGGAGCAAGAGCTCTGTGCCGCCATATTCGATCGTTTTCGACCGCAATACGCCGACCGGCGGCACTGCCTTTGATCTGAAATCTACCGGCGACGATATGCTCAGGTTTCTTGCGGCGCAGATTGCGGCCCCGAAGGGACCGCTCGGCTCGCAGATCGCGCTCACGCAGCAGAACCAGGGGACATTCCCCGTCTGCGGGCAGAAGAACAGCGTCACCATGGGGCTCGGTTGGCAAATCACCACCGACCAGCAAGGCCATACCGTCTTCACCAAGAACGGCGCGACGAGCAAAGGCGGGTTCGAGGCAATCGTGATCGTTGTGCCGGAACTGCAATGCGGTGTCGCGATGCTGAGCAACCAGTATTTCGATGCGTCGGGCGTGCATCCCGCGGGGATGGCACCCGGCAGCACCGCGCTAAAGATTATCTCGCAGCTTCATCCAGGATTCGAGCTGACCGAGCCGCTGGCAGAACCCGAGCCATTCGACTAGCGCGTTTTCGAGCGAAGCCTGTCCCGGACTTGATCCGGGATGGACGCCGGTTCGCCAACCTCAGCGGGTCGGTTGCTAGCGCGTGTTGACCGCCAGCTGAGCGTCGAAGGCCCTCTTGTACGCCGGTCGCGCTTCGCCGCGCGCCACGTAGGCGGCGAGGTTCGCAAACTCGTTCAGGATGCCCGATAGTCTCAGCCTGAGCAGCACCGACACCATCATCAAGTCGCCCGCGCTGAACGCGCCATCGAGCCAGTCGGCATCGCCGAGCTGCTTCAGCCGGTCGCGGACGCGATCCACGACCAGAGGCATGCGCTCCCTGGTCCATGGCTTGTCGCTCTCCAGAATTCTGGCGGTTGCGAGCTCGAGGATTGGCGGTTCCACCGTGTTGACCGCGGCAAACATCCAGGTGATCGCGCGGGCGCGGGCATTGGCATCATCAGGCAGCAGGCTCGCATGACGCTGGGCGATATGGAGCACGATCGATCCGGTCTCGAACAGCGCGAGATCGCCTTCCTCATAGGTCGGTATCTGGCCGAAGGGATGCAGCGCCAGATGCGCCGGTTCCTTCATTGCCTGGAACGAAACAAGGCGAACCGCGTAAGGCCGGCCCACTTCTTCCAGCGCCCAGCGAACCCGCGTATCGCGCGCCAGCCCCTTGCCGCCGTCGGGTGACCGTTCGAAGGCGGTGATGGTGGGGGTCATCGTTTCACTCCATGTCGTTGCCTGGTGTCCCGAGGACGAGCGGGCGGTGCGTTTCACGACAGCCGATCCCGGAATCTTTCGACTGCGTTTCGCGAGCCTGCCTCGGTTTATGGGTCTCCCGAGTTCCTCCTGGCTTTCGCCAGGAGGACACTGTGCGTCTAGCGGCGGAACTGTGACAAACACCAATCATGCAAATTATTTTCATAAGCCTGTCGTCGTGCTGTCGGCTGGCGCCTCGGCCAAGCGTCCTCCGCATAAACCAGGAGACTGTAAATGACCGACCTCGTCACATGCCTTTGGTTCGATCAGGGCCAGGCGCGCGCAGCGGCGGAATTCTACGCCGCGACTTTTCCCGACAGCCATGTCGATGTGGGGCATGTTTCGCCGATACCGGGCATCGGACAGGGTGATGAATTGACGGTAGAGTTCACCGTGCTCGGCCGCCGCTTCGTCGGGCTGAACGGCGGCTCCAACTACGCGCCGAACGAGGCGGTCAGCTTCATGGTGCTCACCGACAGCCAGGAGGAGACCGATCGTTACTGGAATGCGGTCACTTCGAACGGCGGCAGGGAACTGCCGTGCGGCTGGTGCCGGGATCGCTGGGGATTTACCTGGCAGATCACGCCGCGGCGGCTGCTCGAGCTCGTCAACGGATCCGATCGCGCCACAGGACGGCGCGCGATGGAGGCGATGATGACGATGAAGAAGATCGACATCGCCGCGATCGGGCGGGCGGCGATGAATGCGTAGAGGCGTAGGGTGGATTAACCGACGGCGTAATCCACCATGCTGTTGCCCTTGCTCCTTGATGGCGGGTTACGCTTCGCTAGCCCGCCCTACGCACTGCGGCGTAAACCGCTGGCTGGAAATATTTGGCCCGGACGCGACAGTCATGTGTCGGATCGAGCTGTTATGTGCGGCGCACGGTCATTCACGTCGCAGCATGCGCTCGCCGCGACGGTCACCCCGGCGCAAACGTGGGATGTGCCCCTTACTGCTGCGTGATACGGATTTCGCATCGCAGCTCTGGAGCCAGCCTTGATGTCCGTCGCAGCCGCCGCCACGCAACAAACGCCCACCGCCGCCGAGTCCGATCCCGAGACGCTCGGCTGGATGCAGGGCTTTCCGCCGCCGCAGGACAAGACGATCACCTTCCGGGACGGCTCGTTCCGCAGCTTCCCCGAATTGCGCTGGGCCTGGAGCAACATCCGCCAGCTGGTGCCGACCGTGAATGTCTGGCGCGGGGCAGGGCCGGCGTCGGTGCTGCCGCGTGCAGATCACGACATCGGAGCGTCCGCGTCGGTGACCATGGACGGCCGCTCGCAGACGTTCGCGCGCATGCTCGAGGAGAGCTATGCCGACGGCATCGCCGTGCTGCACCGGGGCAAGCTGATCTACGAGCGCTATTTCGGCGCGTTGAGGCCGCACAAGCCGCATATCGCGATGTCGGTGACGAAGTCGTTCACCGGCGTGCTCGCCGGCACGCTGGTCGCCGAAGGCAAGATCGATCCGCAGGCGCCGGTCACCGACTACGTACCGGAGCTGAAGGCAAGCGCGTTCGGCGATGCGCGCGTGCACGAGGTGATGGATATGACCACGGGGCTCAAATACACCGAGGTCTATACCGACAAGAATTCCGACGTGTGGGGGCTGCGGCGCGCCAACGGCATGGCGCCGATCCCGGCAGGCTATGAGGGCGCGACCAACATCTTCGATTTCCTCTGCGCGCAGCGGAAGCAGGGCGAGCACGGCAAGGCCTTCGCCTACAAGACCGTCAACACCGACGTGCTGGCCTTCATCTGCCGGCGCGCCAGCGGCATGACCTTGTCTGACCTGCTCTCCGAGAAGGTCTGGGCGCCGATGGGCGCGGAGGAGGATGCGCATTATCACGTCGACCGCATCGGCACCGAAAGCGGCGGCGGCGGGCTGTCGACGACGCTGCGCGATCTCGCCCGGTTCGGCGAGACGATCCGCAATCACGGCCGTTTCAACGGCCGGCAGATCGTGCCGTCCACTGTCGTCGAGGACATCGCGCGGGGCGGCGATCCCGAAAAATTCAAGCCGGCCGGCTACACCACACTGCCCGGCGCGTCCTACCGCAATCAGTGGTGGGTGACGCACAACGCGCACGGCGCCTACATGGCGCGCGGCGTGCACGGCCAGGGCATCTATATCGATCCGAAAGCCGAAATGGTGATCGCGCGCTACGCCTCGCATCACGCCGCCGGCAACGCTGCCAACGACCCGGTGACGCTGCCGGCCTATATGGCGCTGGCGAAGGATTTGATCGCGGGAGGGTAGAGACGCAGACCAATTTGTTCGGTGGCGTAGGGTGGATTAGCCGGAGGCGTAATCCACCAACTGGCCGCCGCGATCGTTGCGGCGGGTTACGCTTCGCTAACCCGCCCTACAAATTACCCGCGCGCGATCTTCTCATACCGCTTGATCAGCCGCTCCCGCTTCAGGCGGGACAACCGCCGGATCCAGAACACGCCGTCGAGCTGATCGATCTCGTGCTGATGGCACACCGCGCGCGGCCCGTCGGACTCCTCGGTCTCCACGTTGCCGTAAACGTCCTGATAGCGGATCCGGACTCGCGCGTGCCGCTCGACCTCGTCGTTGACGCCGGGCATCGAGACGCTGCCCTCCTTGTGCAGGATCATTTCCGACGAGGTCCAGATGATCTCCGGATTGACATAGGCCCGCGGTCCTTCGCTGGCGTCGAGCTCGAGCACCACGACCCGCAGCGGCACGCCGATATGCGGCGCCGTGATGCCGATGCCTGGTGCCGCATGCATGGTCTCGAGCAGGTCGGCTGCCAGCTCGCGCAGCGCGTCGTCGAACATGGTCACCGGCTCGGCTGGGAGCGCAAGCCGCGGATCGGGATAGCGGACGATGGGACGGATGGTCATGCCGGTGTCTTAGGCCAGCGCATCGCGCCGGACAACACGCCGATGCAGAGCCCGCGCGCGGCGCGCCGCTCAGAGATGCTTCTCGAAAAACAGGTCAGGGTAGGGGTCGTCGTTGAAGCGCGGGATCTCGGTCCAGCCGCTCCGGCGGTAGAGCTGGCCGGCTTCGGCCAGCGCGCTGTTGGTGTCGAGCCGCAGCACCGCGATGCCGAGCTCGCGCGCGGCCTTCTCGGCTGCGTCCATCAGGCGACGGCCGAGGCCAAGCCCGCGCGCAGCGGGCGCGACCCAGAGCCGCTTGATCTCCGCGAACTCGCTGCTGCTGCCCTTCAGTCCGACGCAGCCGATCGGCAGGCCGTCCGACATCGCCACGACGAAGCTGCCGCGCGGGCGGACCATGTCCTTCGCGTTAGGGTCGCGCGACAGCTTGACGTCAAATCCCTGTTTGAAGCGCCGCGCCAGCTCGGCGTAATATTCGCCGAGGCAGTAGCGCGCCGCATCGCTGTGCGGGTCCATCTCCTGCAGTGCCGTGCCGTCGCGCCCGAGCGCCGAGGCAATCAGATCCATCGCCGAAAGCAGCGCCTCGCGCTGGGTGTGATGGCTAAGGAAGTCCTTGGCCTGCCGGTTGGAGATCGCCTCATAGGCGTTGAACTGGCGCTTGCCCGCCGCCGTCAGGTGGGCGATGCGGCGGCGCGCATCGTCGCCATGCGCCGTGGTCTCGATCAGCCCTTCGTCCTCGAGACTGCGCAACAGGCGGCTCATCAGGCCGGAATCGAGCCCGAGATAATCCCTGATGTCGCCGACGTCAGTGCGGCCGTGCCCGATCGCGTTCAGCACCCGCGCCGCGCCGAGCGGCCGGCCGCGGCCGAGGAACGAGGTGTCGAGCGCGCCGACGGCGGAGGTCACGGCACGGTTGAAGCGGCGGACGCGGGAAACCGGATCGAGCATATATCTGACTTTAGTCAGATATCGTCGCTGCGTCAATCGGCGGCCGATCCCGTTGATGGAGCCGGTGCGAACCTGCTGCGAGCCGGATATTGCTGGAACCTAGCCCCGCGCCAGCACCAGCAAATTGCCGGCAAGGATCGCGGCGGCGCCGGCGAGCACCGGCCAGCCCAGCGCGAGGTGCTCGAACAACGCCGACAACACGAGGGCGACAAGCGGCACCAGCGCGAGCGTGTAGGCGGCGCGGCCGGGACCGAGCCGGCGCACCAGCTCGAAATAGAGCATGAAGGTGATGCAGGACGCGGCGATGGCGAGATAGAGGAAGCTCGTCAAATAGGAGAGCGAGACGTCGGCGGCAAACGGCGTGCGGGTCGCGACGGCCCAGAGCGCGCTCGCCGCCGCGCCGACGAATGCGCCCCAGGCGAGCACGGAGACCACGGGCAGCCCGGCGCGCTGGTTGCGCGCGCCGACCGTCGTCCCGGCGCCGGTCGCGACCGCCGCTGTGAGCGCCCAGGCCAGCCCCGCAAGCGGCGCAGCGCCATGCGCGGTGGCGCCGGGCAGGAAGATGATCGCAAGGCCAAGGATGCCGCACAGCGCGCCCCACACGAAGCTCGGGGAGATCGTGACGCCGAGCGCGGCCCGCGCGATCACGGCCGCGAACAGCGAGGATGTCGACAGCACCAGTGCCGCAAGTCCGCTCGGCATCCGGGCGGTCGCTTCATAGAAGGCGATGAAGGCAATGGCGAAGAACAACAGGCCCTGCAACACGACGGCCAGCCGGTCCTTGCGCGGGATCCCGAGCGGCACGCCGCGCAGCCGGCCATAGCCAAGCAGGATGAGGCCGGCGAGCACCATGCGCAGCGCGACCGACCACGGCGCGGGCGTGACGCCGGCCTGCATCGCGGTGGCCAGTGCGCCGCCGCCCCACAGCAGTGCGGTCAGCGCGAACAGTGCGGCTGTCATGGCGTTGTGGCATCGTCGAGCAGCCCGCGCCAGCCGCCCGCGTCGATCCGCGCGCTCTCTCCCTCGAGCCGGGTGAGCGCGGAATCGAGTGTTGTCCGCTCGCTGTCCGAGAGGCGCGTGAGCAGCCGCGCTTCGATCGCACTGCCCAGTGCGGCGATCCTGTTGAAGGCGATCCGGCCGCTGCGGGTGATGCTGACCGCGGCGAAGCGGCGATCGGTCTTGGCCGGCCGCCGCATCGCGAAGCCGAGCTCTGTGAGCTGGCCGATGCCGCGGCTGACCGCGAACGGATCGAGCGCGCAGGCGCGGCCGATTTCGGAGGCATTGGCCGCATCGCGCTCGGCGATGACGGCGAGGATACGCCAGCCGGCCTGGCTCAATCCGAACGTCTCGCTGTAGAAGCTCTCGAGCGGGCGGGCGACCTGCGCCGCGACGAGGAACAGGCGATAGGGCAGCCAGGCGCTGAGCTTCAGGCCATCGTCGGATGCGGGGGCAGCGGATTGCTTCATGGCGGCGAGGCTCGCACATGTAATTGCAAAGTGCAAGTATTGTGCAAGAGATTGAAGCGATCGGAGCGCATGCGCGGAAATCCCGACACACTTGTCACTCCCATCATCCGTTGCCGCCGCGCCAGATTGCGGCATGGCCAATGACGAACGGCCTCGGCGCGGGAACTGCGCCGTGGTCGCGGAGTTCGTCCAATTCGAAAGATGGAGATCATCATGAGCAAATCAGCTGAAAACGATCGCGGCGGACTGGCGGCAATGCAGACCCCGCCCGTGGTGTCGCGGGAGGCGTGGGAGGCGGCGCGTCTGGAGATGCTGGTGAAGGAGAAGGCGCAGGTGCGGGCACGTGACGCGCTTGCCGCCGAGCGGCGGCGGATGCCGTGGATGGCGGTCGAGAAGGCGTATGTCTTCGAAGGACCGAACGGCAAGGCGAGCCTGCTCGATCTGTTCGAAGGCCGCCGGCAACTGATCGTCTACCGCGCGTTCTTCGAGCCCGGCGTGTTCGGCTGGCCGGATCACGGTTGCCGCGGCTGCTCGCTCGGCGCCGATCAGGTCGGCCATCTCTCGCATCTGAACCAGCGCGACACCACGCTGGCCTACGCGTCGCGCGCGCCGCAGGCCGACATCGCGCGGCTGAAGGCGCGGATGGAGTGGGAGATGCCGTGGTACACGATCACCGACAGTTTTGATGCCGACTTCGGCGTCGCCGAATGGCACGGCCACAACGTGTTTGTCCGCGACGGTGAGCGGATCTTCCGCACCTATCTCGTCAACAGCCGCGGCGATGAATCGATGGGCACGGTGTGGAGCTATCTCGACATCACGCCGTTCGGCCGTCAGGAGCTCTGGGAGGACTCGCCCAAGGGCTATCCGCAGGGGCCGACGTACAAATGGTGGAACTGGCACGACAATTACGAGGCCGAGGCCGCGCCGAACGCGAAGTGGGCCGCCGTGACCGACGCCGGCGAAGCTGCGTTCCGCAAGATCGCCGAACAGGAACGCAAGGCGACTTAACGGGGCGGAGCAGGGAGGACGCACGCAGCGTCCTCCCTACCTGCGGTTGTCCTTCGCGGCCGAGAGTGCCTTCAGCGCCGACAGCGTCTGCCGCAGCCCGCGGTCGAGGCGCTTGTCGCGCCGGATCACGACCGCGAGCCGGCGGTGGAGCTTTGGCGACAGCGACCGGACGATCAGGTCGCGCTGCTTGGTGTTGGCCGGCACGGCCATGCCGGGCAGGATCGCGCAGCCGAGGCCGGCGCGCACCATCTCCTTGATCGCCTCGACGCTGCCCAGCGACATCAACGGCTTCAGCGACACGCCGCCCCGCGCCAGCCACTCGTCGGCGGTGCGCCTGGTGTTGCCGCCGGGTTCGAACAGCAGAACCGGCCTGGTCGCCAGCACCTCCGGCGTGATCCGCGGCGGCAGCATCATGTCGCGCGGCGCGATCAGCACGAACTCGTCATTCATGACCGGAGTGATCTCGAAGCTGCGCCCCGACACCGGCAGCGTGACCAGGGCGATGTCGATCGTGTTGTCCTCGACCGCCCGCGCGATCTCCGCGGTGTTGCCGGTGGTGACCGTGATCTCGAGCGAGGGCAGTGCGGCGCGCAGCTCCTTCAGGATCGGCGGCAGCAGGAAGATGCAGGCGGTCGCACCGGTGCCGAGCCGCACGCGGCCTGCCGTTCCCGCCGTCTGCTGCGCGACGGCGTCGACCGCCGACGTCACCGCCGCGCTGATCTGCTGCGCGTGTGAGAGCAACGCGACGCCGGCGGCCGTCGGCCTCGCCCGTCGCCCGACCCGCTCGATCAACGTCGCATTCAGGCTCCTCTCGAGCTGGCGCACCTGCAAGCTCACCGCCGGCTGCGTGAGTTGCAGCCGCTCGGCCGCTGCAGAGAAGCTGCCGCAATCGATCACGACGGCGAAGCTTTCGAGATAGTCGAGGTTGAGATTCTTCATCAAAGTATCTCTTATGCTGTGCATAACCAACCAAAGCTTCATTTATATAACGCGCGGATGCATGCTCGGGCAATATTGACGGCTCGGGTGAGAGACGGAATGGCGATAGGCAACAACGGCGTCGTCGTGCGCGACGCAGCGGATGACGACATGGCCGACGTGCAGGGCATCTACGCCCATCACGTGCTCAACGGACTGGCGACCTTCGAGGAGGTGCCGCCGACGGTGGACGAGATGCGTAGCCGCCGGAATGCGGTGGTAGCGGCGGGGCTGCCGTATCTCGTGGCAGATGTTGATGGACGCGTGGCCGGCTATTGCTATGCGACAGCGTACCGGCCGCGGCCGGCCTATCGCCACACCATCGAGGACTCGGTCTACGTGTCCAACGGGCTGCACGGCCGCGGTATCGGCGTGGCGCTGCTTCAGGGATTGATCGTGCGTACCGAAGCGGGGCCGTGGCGGCAGATGCTGGCCGTGATCGGCAACAGCGGCAACGCCGGATCGATCGCGCTGCATCGTCGCTTGGGCTTCGAGATGGTCGGGACGCTAAGATCGGTCGGCTTCAAACTGGGGCAATGGGTCGACACCGTGCTGATGCAGCGGCCGCTTGGACCGGGCGCCTCCACGCTTCCCGCGGAGAGGGAATTGCCACGGTGATCGCCCGCCGCGTCGTGGCCGCGCTCGGGCTGGCTCAACTGATCTCGTGGGGCGCGACCTACTATCTGATCGGCGGCTTCGGCGAGCAGATCGCCGCGGATCTCGGCTGGGGGCGCGACATCGTCTACGGCGGATTCGCCGCGGCGCTGCTGGCGATGGGCGTGGCGTCACCGCTTGCGGGGAGGTGGGTGGACCGCCGTGGCGGCCGGGAGGTCATGGTCGCAGGCGCCGTGATCAACGCGCTCAGCTGCGCCGGTCTCGCGGTCTCGCATCAGATCTCGACCTATTTCGCATCCTGGATCGTGCTCGGCCTCGGCATGCGGCTGACGCTGTACGATGCAGCGTTCGCGGCGCTGGCCCGGATCGGCGGACCGGAGGCGCGCCGCGCGATGTCCGGGATCACCTTGCTCGGTGGCCTGGCGGCAACCGTGTTCTGGCCGCTCGGCCATATGCTTTCGGAACAGTTCGGCTGGCGCGTCGCGGTGCTGGTTTATGCCGGGCTCGCACTGCTGACTGTCCCGCTACACTTGCTGATCCCGAACAAGCGGTTTGCCGGCGTGCCGAGCTCCACGGCGCCGGCATCCAAGCAACCACGCGCCGCCAGCCGCCGGCAGCTTGCGGCGGCAGGCGCCCTCTATGCCGTCATCATGACCGGAGCGAATTTCCTGAATGCCGGCATGTCCGCGCACATGATCGCGGTGCTCGCCGGGCTCGGGCTCACCGTCACGGTGGCAGTATGGATCGCAACGCTCCGGGGCATCGGGCAATCCGCCGCGCGTCTCTGCGAAGTCCTGTTCGGTGCACGGCTCGATCCACTCGCGCTCAATTTGATGGCCTGCCTGATCATGCCGCTGTCGTTCATCGCCGGACTGTTCAGCGGAACGGCGAAGGAGATGGGGATTGCCTTCGCGCTGCTCTACGGCGCATGCAACGGCATTCTGACCATCACCAGGGGAACGCTGCCGCTGATCCTGTTCGATCATCGCAGCTATGGCACGCTGGTCGGCCGGCTCATCGTTCCGAGCTTCATCCTGCCCGCGGCGGCGCCGCTGGTCTATGCAGTCGTGATCGACCGGTACGGCGATGCCAGCGCGCTCTATCTCTCCACCGGCCTTGCCGTGACGACGTTGCTTGCGGCTGCGATGTTGAAGGTGATGTTCCCCAGAACTTCTTGAGCTCAAGGACTCGCTGCGGTGAACGGCGCAAGTTATCCTGTTTCAAAACCAGATAAGGGAGGCAGAAGAACATGGTGCCGTCGATCAAGACCCGCGTTGCTACATTAGCCCTTGCCGCGCTGCTGTCCTGTGCCGGAGTGGGACACGCGCGCGCCGAGCAGCCGGGCGATCGGACGGTTGCGCTGCTCAAGAAGCTGATCTCTTTCGACACTTCGAATGGCCCGGGCGATACGCGGGCGCTCGCCGAATATCTGAAGTCGCAATTCGCGCCGCTCGGCGCCGAGGTGGACATCTTCGTCGCCCCGAACGGCAAGGCTGCGCACTTCATTGCGCGGCTGCGCGGCGACGGTTCGCGGAAACCGGTGCTGCTGGCCGCGCATGCCGACGTCGTTCCGGTCGAGCGCGAGAAATGGACAGTGGAGCCGTTCGCGGGCGTCGAGAAGGACGGCTTCGTCTACGGCCGCGGCGCGATGGACTTCAAGGGTGGGCTCGCCGTCTTCGCCGGCGCGGTGATGCGGCTCGCCGAGGAGAAGACGCCGCTGTCGCGCGATGTGATCTTCCTCGCCGAAGCCGACGAGGAGCAGGGGCAGTACAGCACGGTATGGCTGGCGAAGAACCATTGGGACAAGATCGACGCCGAGTTCGCACTGAACGAAGGCGGCTATGTGCTGCAGGAGCGCGATGGCGCGGTGCGCCAGATCAATGTCACGACGGCGGAAAAGCTCTCGGCGACGTTCGCGCTGAAGACGACCGGTCCCTCCGGTCATTCCTCACGACCGTTCCCGGCGGGCGCGATGGCCAACGATCGCCTGATCGCGGCGCTGGCCAAGCTCGCGGTGCATGATCCGGCCGTCAAGCTGGTGCCGGCGACCGAAGCCTATTTCAAGGCGTTGCTTCCGATCAGTTCGGAACAGACGGCAGCCGATATCAAGCAGCTATTGGCCGCCAAGGACCAGGGCGATCTCGACGCGACCGGAAAGAAACTGGTCGCCGACAATCCCAAGGACAGCCTGCTGCTGCACGCGCTGCTGCGCGATACCATGGTGATCACCATGATCGATGCCGGCATCAAGCCCAATGTGATCCCCGGCGACGCCAAGGCGGTCGTGAACACGCGGCTGCTGCCGGGCAGCACCACGGATCAGATGATCGAGGAGATCAAACGTGCGATCGGCGATCCCGGCATCGAAGTCAGCATCGTCACGTCGTTGTCGCAGCAGGACGCGCGGGACGCTTACCTGACGCGCTCCAAGATCCCGGCGTCGCCCATCAATACCGAGCTCTATGCGGCGCTGGATCGCAACGCAAAGCGGGTCTGGAAAGACGCCGTCCTGGTGCCGACGATGTTCGAAGCGGGGACCGACGCCATCGCCTGGCGCGAGCGCAACGTGCCGGTCTACGGCATCTATCCCTATCCGCTCGACGACGACATCCTGAGCCGGATGCATGGCAACGACGAAAGGATCGGCGTCGAGGCCATCAAGCAGGGGGCGGAGTGGGTCTACACCACGCTTCGCGAAGTCGCGAAGAAATAGAGCTCATTACGAGAGGTATTTGCCGAGGAAGTCACGCTTGCCGAGCGTCACGCCGCGATGGCGCAGGATCGCGTAGGCCGTCGTGACGTGGAAGAACAGGCTCGGCAGCGCGAAGCCGTACAGATAGCGCGCTGCCGGCATTGGCGGAACGCCGAACGGCAAGGTGATGGTGCGTTCCGCCGCTTGGTCGAAGGCCCGAACCGGGACCGTGTCGATGTAGTCGCGCGTTCGCGAGATCCGGGCGTAGGCCTCGACGAGGCTCTGTTCGTCGTCGGCAAAGGGCGGCGGCTCGAGGCCGGCGAGCCGCCCGGCAGCGCCCTTGGCGTGATCGCTGGCCCGTTGCACCTGGCCGACCAGCGTCAGCATGTCCGGCGCCAGCCGCGCCGCGAGCATGGCGTCGGGATCGAGACCGCGTTCGCGGGCATGAGCCTCGCCCTTGCGCAGGAGATCGGCAAGCGCGTCGAGCATCTGCCGGAACACCGGAACGGAGGCGTCGTATAGCGGGGCGTTCATGGAATTGTCCTCGTCTCAACTCAAGCTGCCGGCTCGCGCGGCAGCCACAGCGATAGCCAGCCGCCGAGCGCCAGCAGCGCGACATTGCAGCCGAGCGCGACCGTGAAGGCGTGGGCGTAGTCGTCGGCCTGCGGGTGCGGCCCGAGCAGGCTGTAGAAGACGCCGCCGATGATTGCGACGCCGAGTGCGGCGCCGATCTGGAAGGTCGAGATCATCATCCCCGATGCCAGCCCGGCATGGCGTGGATCGATGCTACCGATCACGGCCTTGATGACCGACGGCATCACGGTGCCGAAGCCGAGCCCGCCGCAGATTAGGCCGAATTCAAGGCTTTGGGGCAGTGCGCCACTGACCGAGAGCATCACGACACCGAAGCCGATGACCTGGAGCGCGAAGCCCAGCGTCAGCGTGCGCGCGCCGAGCCATTGCATCACCAGCGACGACACCAGCGAACTCACGAAGAAGCCGGTGGCAAAGGGCAGGGTGGCGAGGCCGGCCGCCAGCGGTGAAAAATGCAGCCCACTCTGTAGGTAGACCGCAAAGGTGAGGTAGAACGACGACAGCATGTAGAAGGCGAGCGCCATCACCAGCCCGATGACGAAATCGCTGTTGCGCAGCAGATGCAGCGCGACCAGCGGGTCGCCGCCGCGGGCTTTCAGGCGCGCCTCGAAGCGGACGAAGGCGGCGAGCATCAGCGGAGAGGCCAGCAGCATTGCGACGATCCAGGCCGGCCAGCCGGATTCCCGTCCCTCGATCAGCGGATAGACCAGGAGGCCCAACGTGAGCGACAGCAGGATGACACCGCCGATGTCGAGCCTTTGGGCATGCTCGGCACGCGAATCGGTCAGGTACAGCAATCCGCCGATGAAGGCGGCGAGGCCGATCGGCACGTTGATGAGGAAGATCGCCTGCCAGGCCAGTCCGAACGGATGGGCCGAGACCAGGACGCCGCCGAGCACCTGGCCGCAGATGTTGGCGAGGCCGAACGTCGCGCCGTAGAAGCCGAGCGCGCGGCCCTGTTCGGCCGCCGGAAACAGCACGCGGATCGAGGCGAGCACCTGCGGCGCCATCACGGTCGCGGTGAGGCCCTGCAGGATCCGACCGGCGACCAGTACGTCCGGCGACCATGCGATGCCGCACAGCACCGACGCGATCGTGAAGCCGGCGACGCCGGTCAGGAACATGCGCCGGCGGCCGAGCAGGTCGCCGAGCCGGCCGCCCGTGATCAGGAAGACCGCGTAGGTCGCGGCATAGGCCGAGATCACGAACTGCACCTGGCTCGCTGTAGCGCCGAGATTGTCGCGAATGGCCGGCAGCGCGAGGTTGACGACGTTGAAGTCGAGGATCGGCAGGAAGGCGCCGGTGAGCAGCACGGGCAGCGCCAGCCATCGCCGCGGGTCGACCGTTGCCGGCCTTGTGTCGTGCAATTGCAACGTCTCGGTGGTCTCGCTTGTCACCTGCCAGCTCCTCTGCGTCGCCGGCGCGGCACACGAGGTGCGCCTGTCGGCCGAACTTTTCGGGAAGATGGCCTGTCTGTTTGTGATAAGATATTCGCCAGCCTTGCGAACCGAGTTTGCAAAAATGCACAGCGCGCTTGACTGGAATGATCTTCGCCTCGTCCTCGCGGTTGCGCGCGAGGGCAGTCTCTCCGGGGCAGCGCGCAGACTGGGTGTCACGCATTCGACGGTGTTTCGCCGGCTCGGCGCGATCGAAGCAGCGATCGGCACGCGCCTGTTCGAGCGCTTCCGCGATGGTTATGCGCCGACACCGGCCGGCGAGACCGCGGCGGCGTCGGCGGCCCGGCTCGAGGACGAAGTGCTTGCGCTGGAGCGCAGGCTCGCGGGACAGGACCTCAGGCCGTCAGGCCCGGTGCGGATCACGACGACCGATACGCTCGGCGCGGTGCTGATGGGGCATCTGCCCGCGATGCGCGCTGCGCATCCGGAGATCCAGCCGGAAATCATCATCTCCAATGCGATGGCGAACCTGACCCGCCGCGAGGCCGAGATCGCGATCCGGCCGACGCCGGCACCGTCCGAGCTGCTGGTCGGGCGGCGCGTCGCCGAGCTTGCCCATGCGGTCTACGGATCGCGGGCCTATCTCGCCCGGCGTGACGACAAGGATCTGTCCGCACACGACTGGGTCGGGCTCGACGATGCGCTGGCGGGAACCGTGATCGCCGGCTGGATGCGCGCGAACCTTCGCTCGGCGCGCTTTGCTTGCCGCGTCGACGCGCTTCCGGCGCTGCGCGATGCCGCGGCTGCGGGACTGGGGCTTGCGTTGCTTCCCTGCTATGTCGGCGATCTCGCGCCCGCGCTGCGCCGGCTGATGCCGAAGACGCTCACCGAGCCGCGATCGGCGCTGTGGCTGTTGACGCATGACGATCTCAAGCGAACCGCGCGCATCCGCGCCACGCTCGATTTTCTGGCCAAGGCGCTCGCATCGGACCGGGCGCTGTTCGAGGGAAAGCGGGCCGGCCGCGTGCGGCGATAGCCGGCCGGCGCGCGGGCCGCTCACATCTCGAGAACTTCGGCCGGGATGTTTGCCACGCCACTCTCAGGCAGCTGATGATGTTCGCGAAACGCACGGGCGATCGTCTTCAGTGCCGCGCGGGATCGCGCATCCGAGAGTGCGGACAGCAGCACGATCTCGGAGGGCGGAAGGGCAGGCAGGCCAAACCGCCGGCTGACCTCGATCGTTCCGGCAGGTGCAAGCCGGCAGGAGAACACCGAGGTGGCAAGCCCGGCGGCCACCGCGTCGGCGACCGCAAAGGATCCGCAGCCGAGGAAGCTTTCCGTCCACGTGATGCCCGCGGCCGCGAGCGCGCGGGTCGCAATGTTGAGCACGCCGCAGGATGGCGAGGAGGCGGCCAGGCGCAGCGGTTCGCCCGCGCGACGGACAAAGTCCGGCGTCGCGAACCAGCCATAGTGGTCCGTCGTCAGCATCTCGCCGTCGCGGCCGTCGTCCTCGCGGCGGATGATGGCGGCATCGATGTCGCCGCGATCGAAGGCGGTGAGGAGATCGCGGGAATCGTCGAGCCGGACCTCGATGGTGAGCGCCGGATCGTGCGCGTGGAGTCGCGCCAGCAGGGTTGGAACCTCGGCGCCTCCGACATGGGTGGCAATGCCGAGCGAGAAGCGGCGTGGCCGCGCGGGCGACAGCCCCGCGACGGCCCGATCATGTGCGGCGAGCAGGTCGCGTGCGGGCACGACGAACGCCGCGCCCTGTGCCGACAGGCGCACCAGCCGCGGTGTGCGCTCGATCAGCCTGTGGCCGACCTGGCTCTCGAGACGCTTCAGCTTAACGCTGATCGCGCCTTGCGTGGTGCCGAGCGTTTCGGCTGCACGCGTAAAACTCCTGAGGTCGGCAATGGTCACGAAGGTCTTCACGGCGTCGATGTCGAGCGTGGTCATGTCAGTCATCCGGAATTGTTGTCTCTGAAATATCTAGTCATCCAATTCACCAATGCTCAAGCCGTGACTAGCTTTCTGCTGTGAAGCGCCGTGGCCACCCGATTCCTGCCGCTGCTGCCTCAATACATCGTGAGTCGATCGACCGACGCTGCTGCCAGCACCCTGGCAACAGCGTGCGGTATGCCGTTGGCTTGCCACAACAAAAGGCCTGATCATGTCCACTGAACTGAGTCGCCGCGGCGCCGTCGTGTTGTCCGCCGTATGCCTTGCCTGCCTAATGTTTGGATTGGAGATATCCAGCATTCCGGCGATCCTGCCGACGCTGGAGCGGGTGCTGCATGCCGACTTCAAGGCGCTGCAATGGATCATGAACGCCTACACGATCGCGGTGACCACGGTGCTGATGGCGATCGGGACGGTGGCGGACCGCTATGGGCGCAAGCGCATCTTCCTGGTCGCGATCGCCGCGTTCGGCATCACCTCGCTGATCTGCGGCGTCGCCTCGAGCGTCGAAATGCTGATTATCGCCCGGTTGCTGCAGGGGCTGAGCGGCGGCGCGCTGTTGATCTGCCAGATCGCCGTGCTGTCGCACGAATTTCAGGGCGGCCGGGTGCGCGCGGTCGCATGGGGCTGGTGGGGCGTGATCTTCGGCGTCGGCCTCGGCTTCGGGCCGATCATCGGCGGTGCCGTGGTCGCGCTGCTGAGCTGGGAATGGGTCTTCCTCGTCCACGTGCTGTTCGCAGCCGTTGCGTTCGTGCTCACGATCGGCGGCGTGCATGAATCGAAGGATCCGAAGGCGAGCAGCCTCGATGTCGCCGGCATCGTGACGATGTCGCTCGCGGTGTTCTGCCTCGCCTTCTACATCACGCAGGGACCGGATCTCGGCTTCGTCAGCGCCAAGGGGCTCGCGATCCTCGGCGTCTCCGCGCTGAGCTTCATCGCATTTCTCGTTGCCGAGAGAATCAGCCGGCGGCCGATGTTCGACTTCTCGGTATTTCGGATCCCGGCTTTCTCCGGCTCGATCGTCGGCTCGGCCGCGATGAACCTCAGCTACTGGCCCTTCATGATCTATCTGCCGATCTGGTTTCACGCCGGCCTTGGCTATGACAGCGTGTCCGCCGGCCTCGCGCTGCTCGCCTACACGCTGCCGACGCTGGTGATGCCGCCCTTCGCCGAGCGCCTGTCGCTGCGCTACCAGCCGGGCCTGATCATTCCGGCCGGCCTGTTCACCATCGGCATCGGATTCATGCTGATGAAGTTCGGCAGCGCCGCCGCGCAGCCCGACTGGCTGACGATGCTGCCGGGCTGCCTGCTTGCCGGCATTGGCCTCGGCATCACCAACACGCCGGTCACCAACACGACGACGGGCTCGGTCTCGAGCGACCGCGCCGGCATGGCCTCCGGCATCGACATGAGCGCGCGGATGGTTTCACTTTCAATCAACATCGCCCTGATGGGTTTCATCCTGGCGAGCGGCGTGCTGGCGCATCTGAAGGCCGTAATGCCTGCGCTGGACGGCGGGCAGCTCCGCAGCATCGCCGAACGGATCGCGGCAGGTGATGCCGCATCCGCGCCGGAGCTGACCGGCCCTGTCGTGCATCAGGCGCTCGCGAACGGCTTTGGCTGGGTGATGCTCTATGGCGGCATCGGCGTGTGGATCATGGCCGCGTTGAGCTTCCTGATCTTCAACGCGCGACCGGTGCGGCAGGCCGAAGTTCAATGCACCAAGTGAACCTGAGGTCGCCGCGCCTGCCCCGGGACAGGGGCGGGCAGGCGGCATCGGTCACTTCACGAGGGTCAGCAGCGGCTTGTCTTTCTCGACGATATAGGTCGCAAGCTCGCTGGCGGTGACATTGCCGACGTTCCTTGCCGCATGGATCGTGCCTGCGGGGATGAACAGCACGTCGCCCGCCTTTAGCGTTGCCGGCGGTCTGCCGTCGACATCGTATTCGAGCGTGCCGGCGAGCACATAGATGATCTCTTCGCCGGGATGCGTATGGCGGCCGAATGCCTTGCCGGGCGCGATGTCGACGCGCACCTGGACGGCTTCGCGTCCGGGCGCGCTGAGGTCGTGGCGCTGCAAATCGGTTCGCGCGAAGCCGGCCGGCTGCTGCGCCTGAGCCGTCGGTATCGTCAGGAAACTTCCGGCGATCAGGGCCGCTCTTGCGAGCAGGCGCGTCGCGGTCATCAGCTTGCTGGTCATCTTGAACTCCGGGGCTGTCTTCTGGACTTGTCCGACCGCGGACCGGCAGGCGGCCGGTCCGCGTCGGAGGTTGTCATGCGATGGTCTCAGACGAGGGTGGTGGTGACGTCGATGTTGCCGTGGACTGCCTTGGAATAGGGGCAGATGCCGTGCGCGGCTTCGATCAGCTCTTGCGCAACCTCGCGCTCGACGCCGGGAACGTGGACGTTGAGGCGCGCACTCAGGAAGAAGGCGCTACCGGCCTGGTTGAGATCGATCTCGGCGTCGACCTCGGGCTCGCTCGCGAGCTTGACCTTGCGCTGTCCGGCGGCAAGCTGGATCGCGCCGATGTAGCAGGCCGACCAGGCGGCGGCGAACAGGTTCTCGGCGGCGGGGTGCGGCTGCGGCAGCTTGACGTCGAGGAAGCCGTCGCGCGAGAGGGCGGCGCCGTTCGGGCCGGCGGTGACGTGGGTCTTTCCGGTGACGAGAACCTTTGCATTGGCGGTCATGGCGAGCTCCTTTGGTTGAATATAGATCGCATCCGATCTAAGCGGATGCGCGGTGAAATAGACCTCGCGTTTGACCATGTCAAGCACTTCCGATTTAATCGGATACGATTTATATTGGCCGAGACTTCACAAACTCCGGAGACGCCCGTGACCCGCACCGCCAAGGCCGAGACCAAAGGCCGAAAACTCTCGAATTTTCTGTGCTTTGCGGTCTATTCGGCCAATCTGGCCTTTGGCCGCGCCTATAAGCCGATCCTGGACGCGGTCGGCCTGACCTACACCCAGTACATTGCCATGATTGCGCTGTCGGAGGCCGACGAGCAGACCGTGAGCGCGCTCGGCGAGAAGCTGTTCCTGGAATCCAACACGCTGACGCCGATCCTCAAGAAGCTGGAGCAGAGCGGCTACATCAGCCGCGTCCGCGATCCCGCCGACGAGCGGCAGGTGCGCGTGAGCCTGACGGCGGTGGGCCGGCGCCTGCTCGACAAGGAGATCAACGCGTCGCTGGTCGACGCCACCGGGCTCGGCGACGAATTTCCCATCGTGCAGAAGAGCGTGGTCAGGCTGCGCGACAATCTGCTGCACCACACGCGCGGCGATTCGAAGAAGGGCTGATGCTGAGGCAGCGGCGCGCTGGTACGCCACGACGTGCCGCCGGATCAAATTGTAACGGGCTGTATCCGAGCCGCGTCGTTCCGCATTTCCGCCACGGCGCAACCGGCAACTCCGCTCCGCTTCTGGTTGACGCGGAGGAGAGTTCGACTTGCGTAGAATGTTGCCATCCGTCTGCGGGGTGATCGCGATGGCGAGTTTGCTTTGTACGGCGGTGCCGATCGCTCTGGCCCAACCGGCTTCACCGGATCGAGCAGTGCCATCGCCGCGCGCAGGCGGCGATCGTTCGCCGGCGGTCGCGGCCGAGATCTGGGACGCCAATCATGATGGCGTCTACACCTGCGACGAGTGGAAGGCCTATCTCGGGCGGCTGTTCGATCGCGCCGACCGCAATCGCGACGGAAACGTTACTCCGTCGGAGTTCGAGGGCGTTCGTCGCGCCGGCAGCGCGCTCGCCGACGCGGATTTCGGCTATTTCGACGAGAACCAGGATGGCAAGATTACCCGCCGCGAGTTCGTCGAGAAGCCGAACGAGTTCATCCTGCAGAACGACAAGAACGGCGACTGCCGCGTCACGCCGGAGGAGCTCAAGGGGTCGCCGACCGAGCAGAAGCAGCCTGGCGGCAGGGGCAAGCGATCCTGAGGTTCGATCTAGCCGGACACGAGCTCCGGAAGCGCGGGGCGAGTCGGGCTTGCCCCGCTCCGATCCGATCCAAGATGCACCGCCCCAGGCAATCTGATCCGGACAAGCAAGCCGTGCGGTGCGTTGTCATGCAAGGACAACTCGCCGCCGTGGCCGCACACCATGGCCTGAGCGATCGGCAGGCCGAGCCCGAAGCCGCTTTTCTCGTCCATGGTGCGGGCCTCGTCGCCGCGGACGAAGGGCTTCAACATCTCGGCTCGGCGATGCTCCGGAATCCCCGGACCGTCGTCCGATACGTCGATGGTGGTGTGATCGGCGGATGCGGTCAGCCGGATATCGACCTCGCTGCCGAACCGCAGGGCATTTTCCACCAGGTTCGTCACGGTCCGGCTGATATCGCTGGGGCGGATCAACAGCGAAGCCCTGAGCGGGCCGTGGTAGCGCACGACATGGCCGCAATCGGAGAACTGCTCGCTGATCGTCTGCAGCAGGGCGGCTACGTTCACAAGGGTCGGCTTCGCCGCGCTGCCGCCGCTCAGGAATGACAGCACCGATTCCAGCATGGCCTGCATCTGGTCGAGGTCGTGCAGGGTCTCCGCACGCTGGGTGTCGTTCTCGATGTATTCGGATCTGAGCCGCAGCCGGGTGATCGGCGTTCGCAAATCGTGACTGATGGCGGCGAGCATGCGCGTGCGGTCATTCATCAGCGTGGTGATGCGTTCGCGCATCCGATTGAGTGCGACTGCGGCGGCGCGGATCTCCTCCGGGCCGGTCTCGGCAAGCGGAGCGGCCGCCTGGCTGATGCTGAAATTCTCGGCGGCACGGGCAAATGCCGAGAGCGGAGCACTGAGCGCGCGGCCGGCCCACACGCCGAGCAGCGTGACGCTGACGAACAGGAACAGGAATGTGCTGACCCAGAATACGCCGAAGAAGGGCGGCATTTTCGCCGGGCCGATTGTCGCTTCGAACAGGGCGCCACCCGGCAGTCGAACCACCGCCGGCGCGGTCTTCGTGGAAAACTCCAGGTCGACATCGTCGACGCCTGATACTCCGGACGAAGCATCGTCAGACACGCCTGGACCTGCGTCGCGCAGTGCGAAATGCAGCCGGGGGAAAGCCTGGTCGGCAGCCTGCAACAGCATCGCGCGATCGGCCGCAGGGGTCTCGGCGAGAAGCCTGGCAACCAGCTGGAACTGATGGATCGGCCTGTCCGCGAACGATCTCGGCTTCTGGCTGGTGAAATAAAGCCCGATCAGCGCGTGGATCAACACCAGCGAAAACAGGACCAGCGCGGCGATCTGGCCGCTGATCCGGTGGAAGCTGAAGAGCGCGGCAATCCTGCGGGTCCAGCTCATGCATCCTCCACATGCGGCGTGAAGATGTAGCCGCCGGTGCGCACCGTCCTGATCACCGATGGTCCTTCGCCGGCATCGAGCTTGCGGCGAAGCCGGCTGACCAGCACGTCGATGCTGCGCCCGAACGGGCTGGCCGGCCGGCTGCGCGTCATGGTCAAGAGGCCGTCCCGCGTCAGGATCCGGCCGGGCCGCTCGCAGAAGGCCTGCAGCAGGTCGAACTCCGCGCTGGTCAGCGGGACCTGGGCGCCGTCAGGATCGCGCAGTTCGCGCAGGCGAAGATCGATGGTCCAATCCTGGAAGCGCAGGCGCGCGGCGCTCTGGCCGGAGCGTCCCGCGAGGCCAGCCTGGGCCTGGCGGCGCAGCACCGCGTTGATCCGCGCCAGCAGTTCGCGCGGATTGAAGGGTTTGGCGAGATAGTCGTCCGCCCCCATCTCGAGCCCGAGGATCCGGTCGAGGTCCTCGCCCTTCGCCGTGAGCATGATGATGGGAATCGTCGAGTCGCTGCGAAGGCGCCGACACAGCGTTAGTCCATCCTCTCCCGGCAGCATCAGGTCGAGCACGACGAGATCGAGCGAGTGTCCGGCAAGGTAACGATCCATTTCCTTGCCGTTCGAGGCGGTGGCCACCAGGCACGATTGGTCGCGCAGGTAGCGAGCAATCAAGTCTCTGGTCGGCAGGTCGTCCTCGACGACCAGGATTTTTGGCGTATGAGCGAGCATGGTTTGCGACTGGACCTCGTCATCAGGGCATTTGCGCGCATTGGAGCGCGCCGGCTTAGCCACCAATCGACCAGCATGCGCATCGCTTGTGGGCGGCATTGCGCCTTTTCGTCAGCATAGTGTTTCTGAACTGTAAGCGGCGCTCGCGGCTGGAAACAAAACCGGGACGGCGGCCGCGTCGCAGAGCGCTCACAGTCCCCAATCACTGGAAATAATCCCGCAATCCAGCAGCCACACCGCAGCCATCACCATCCCGCCACAACGGGCGACTGGTTCGCGAGGTGTGGAATGAAGACGTGGCGAAGCTTTGTCGCGGCGATTGTGCTGACGGGATTTGCGATCCCGGCGACGTCGGTGAACGGGCGAGTGACCTGGCTGTTGTTGGCACCGGCGGCGGCCCAATCGGTTGATGCGATCACGATCGAAGGCAACCGGAGAGTAGAGGCGGAGACCATCCGCTCCTATTTCAGGCCGGGGCCGGGCGGTCATCTCGATCAGGCTGCGATCGATGACGGGCTCAAGGAGCTGGTCGGGACCGGGTTGTTCCAGGACGTCCAGATCAATCACGCGGGTGCGCGGATCGTCGTCTCGGTCGTCGAGAACCCGGTAATCGACCGTGTCGCGTTCGAGGGCAACAAGAAGGTCAAGGACGAGCAGCTCTCGGCCGAGGTGCAATCCAAGCCGCGAGGCACGCTGTCACGACCAATGGTGCAGTCGGATGCGCTGCGGATCGCCGAGATCTACCGCCACTCGGGCCGCTACGACGTGCGCGTCACGCCCGAGATCATCGAACGTTCGAACAACCGCGTCGATCTCGTCTTCACCGTCGACGAGGGCGCCAAGACCGGTATCAAGACCATCGCGTTCATGGGGAACAACAGCTTCACGGCCGCGCGCCTGAAGGATGTGATCAAGACCCATGAGACGAACTTCCTGAGCTTTCTCGGCAGCGCCAACATCTATGACCCCGACCGCGTCGAGGCCGATCGCGACCTGATCCGCCGTTTCTACCTGAAGCATGGCTATGCGGACGTGCAGGTGGTGGCCGCGCTCGCCGAGTATGACCGCGAGAGCAAGGGTTTTCAGGTCACCTTCAAGATCGATGAGGGACAGCAGTACCGCGTTGCGACGGTGAGCTTCCGCTCGACGATTACGGGCTTCGATCCAAGCATCCTGCGCTCGCTTTCGCGGGTCAGCGAAGGCTCGCTCTACAATGTCGAGGCGATCGAGAAGTCGGTCGAGGATATGCAGATCGAAGCGTCGCGCCGCGGCTACGCGTTCGCGGTGGTCCGTCCGGACGGCGACCGGAACTTCGAGGCCCACACGGTGGGAATCATGTTCCGCTTGGAGGAGGGGCCGCGCACCTATATCGAGCGGATCGACGTTCGCGGCAACGGCCGCACGCGCGATTACGTGATCCGGCGCGAGTTCGATCTCTCCGAGGGCGATGCGTATAACCGTGCGCTGGTCGATCGCGCCGAGCGGCGGCTGAAGAATCTGGACTACTTCAAGACGGTCAAGATCACCACCGAGCCCGGCTCATCGAGCGATCGGGTGATCCTGATCGTCGATCTGGAGGAGAAGTCGACCGGCGACTTCTCGGTCTCGGGCGGTTACTCGACGACCGACGGCGCGCTCGCCGAGGTCAGCGTCTCCGAACGCAATTTGCTCGGCCGCGGCCTGCTCGCGAAGGCGACGGTCAGCTACGGCCAGTACTCGCGCGGCCTGTCGCTCTCCTTTGTCGAGCCGTATCTGCTCGACTATCGCGTCGCGCTCGGGCTCGATGCGTATTACAAGGAGCAGCTGCCGACCGACTACACGACCTATGGCGTGAAGACGATCGGGTTCTCGCCGCGGCTGGGTCTCGCCTTGCGCGAGGACCTGACGCTCCAGCTGCGCTATTCGCTCTATCAGCAGGAAGTCTCGCTCGATAGCGCCTATAACAACTGCAACAACAATGCCTCCAACACATCGCTCGCGTTCAATCCGACGCCTGCTTACATCAAGAATGTGCTCGGCGGCGTCGATCCGACCAACTCGGTCTCATCAGGACTCAATGGATATGGTTGCTACGGCGACAGCGAATCCACCTTGCCCGTGCGCAAGGAGCTGGCTGCGGGCGCGACCTGGACCTCGCAAATCGGCTATACGCTGACCTACAACACGCTCGACAACACCAAGAACCCGACCGACGGCCTGCTGATCGACTTCAAGCAGGATTTTGCCGGCGTCGGCGGCGACGTGACGTATCTGAAGAGTGCGGTCGATGCGAAATACTACACGCCGCTGGTGTCCGACCTCATCGGCCTGATCCATCTGCAGGGCGGCGTGCTCACCAAGGTCGGCGACAACGATCTGCGCATGCTGGATCATTTCCAGATGGGGCCGAACCTCGTGCGCGGCTTTGCCACCAACGGCATCGGGCCGCGTGACATCACCTATGCGAGTTTCGGGGCGGTCGGCGATGCGCTCGGCGGCACCAAATATTGGGGTGCGTCGATGGAGCTGCAGATGCCGTTCTGGTTCCTGCCCTCGGAGGTTGGGCTGAAGGGGGCGGTCTACGCCGATGCCGGCTCGCTCTGGGGGTATCAAGGACCGACATCGTGGACCGCGACCGGCGAGGTCAACACGCCGGCGTGCCCAACCTGCGGCCTGCAATACGACGATCAGAACGTCGTGAGAACCTCTGTCGGTGTCGGCCTGATCTGGGCGTCGCCGCTCGGGCCGCTGCGCTTCGACTACGCCGTGCCGATCACGAAAGGCAAGTACGACATTGTGCAGGAGTTCAGGTTCGGCGGCGGGACGTCGTTCTGATCTGGCAAGCCTGCCACCTACCGACGAGGCCGCGGAGTGACGCTCTGATCAGTCTATCGATGTCACTCAGCCGCCGAGCATCGCTAGAACGAAGTCGGCGCGCTCCTCGCGAGGGCCGCCGAAATACGCCCGCAACCTCTGAATGTCAAGTGGTGTGCGCGAGCGGTTGGTGTGATCGCGCCGTGCTTTCACGATGTGGAGCGATTCCGCATTCCGGGTGGCGCGGCCGGCGGTACTGGAGCAGGGCGGTGTCGACGCTTTGGAAAAGCGACGATCCCTTATGTAGTTTGTCGTTTAACACTGCTATTTAGGGTTGTTACCGGACACCCGGTCCAATTCATGATCAAGAGGGGCGCGCTTGTGCAAAAGGTGATTTCCATCGCTGCCATCATGTTGGCGGTTCTGTTCGGGGCGCTACCTGCATTCGGGCAGAGCTCGCCGCCAAGTGAAGCCGCACGAAAAGCCGAACTGGTGGCCGCCTGGCAGGCTGCGAGCCAGGCCGGCACCGCTGGTCCCGCAGACGTGACGCTGATCGATCAGGCCAAGCTGAAGCTGCCGGAGGGATATTTCTTCGTCCCGAAGACCGAGGGGACACGCGTGTTGCGGGCGCTTGGCAATCTCGTCAACGATGCGACCTTTGTCGGCCTCGTCGTCGGCAAGCGCAAGAACGATCAGTGGATCGTGGTCATTCGCTACGTCAAGGAAGGCTACATCAAGGATGACGATGCGAAGAACTGGAACGCCGACGAGCTCTTGAGCAGCATCAAGGAAGGCGTGGAGGAGAGTAACAAGGATCGTGTCGCGCGCGGCTTCCCCGAGTTGGAAGTGGTCGGATGGATCCAGCCACCGGCCTATGATGCCGCGACGCACCGCCTGGTGTGGTCGATGCTGGGCAAGGACAAGGGGCAGCCCGATAACCTGCCCAAGGGCGTCAACTTCAACACCTATGCGCTCGGACGAGACGGCTACTTTAGCCTGAACCTGCTGTCGCAGTCCGATCGCATCGAAAGCGAAAAGCCGGTCGCGCGGGAATTGCTCGGCGACCTGTCCTACAATGAGGGCAAGCGTTACGAGGATTTCAGCGCCGGCACCGATCGCGTTGCCGCCTATGGCCTCGCTGCCCTGATTGGCGGCGTCGCCGCCAAGAAGCTCGGGCTGCTGGCGATCGCGACGGCCTTTGTCCTGAAATTCGCCAAGGTGATCCTGATCGCCATAGCGGCATTCGGTGCCGGCATCATGAAGTTCTTCCGTCGCAAGCCGCGCACCGATGTGGGCGGTGATGTGACGTGAAGGCGCTGCTGCTTCTTCTTCTCTCGGGTCTCAAATGGGGCAAGCTGGCTGCCAGCGGCGGCAGCATGCTGCTGTCGCTCGTGGTCTACGCGACGATATGGGGCTGGCGCTACGCCGCGGGCTTCATTGCATTGTTGTTTGCGCATGAGATGGGGCACTACGTTGCCGCGCGGCAACGCGGCCTCGATGTTGGAGCGCCGGCTTTCATTCCGTTCATGGGCGCCTTTATCGCACTGAAGGACCATCCGGAGGATGTCGAGACCGAGGCCTATGTCGCAATCGCAGGTCCCGTGGCCGGAACGGTCGCAGCGCTAGCGGTCTATCTATGGGCACGATCCGAAGACAGCGGTCTTCTGTTGGCGATCGCCTATTCGGGTCTATTCCTCAATCTGTTCAATCTGCTGCCGGTGTCGCCGCTCGACGGCGGCAGGGTGACGGTGGTGCTCAGTCCCCGGATCTGGTTCGTCGGCGTGCCGATCCTGCTGGCATTGATGCTTTACCGGCCGAGCCCGATGCTGCTGATCGTCGCGATCCTTGCCGCGCCCCAGTTGCTGCAGGCCTGGCGATACGATCCTCACGCTCCGGAGAACATCGCCTATTACGGCGTTCCGCTTCAGACCAAGCTCGAATACGGCGCCGCCTATCTCGGACTTGCGGCGCTGCTTGCGATCATGACCTATGACGTGCACGAGATGTTGAGCCGGTTCGCCCATCCGGCATGACAGGAGCAAGATGCGTATGCCGCGACGATCGATCATCTGCATGGCGTGGGTGCTTCTCCTCGGCTTCGCGGGCGTCGGTTCGCCGCGCGCTGCCGAATCCGGCGCACCTATTCGCTTCGGCGCGGTGCTGCCGTTTTCCGGTGGTGTCGAGCTCTACGGCCAGCAGGCCAGGCTCGGGCTCGATCTCGCCGCTGGGGATATCAACGCGGCGGGCGGCATTCTCGGCAGACCGGTCGAGGTGATCTATGCCGACGACAAGACGCGGCCGGAGGCGGCCGCTGAGGCCATGCGTTCGCTGGTCGAGCGGCAGGACGTGCTGGCGGTCGTCGGTCCGATCACCTCGCGCAATCTGAATGCGCTGGTGCCGCTCGCCGAGAGCTCGAAGACGCCGCTGCTCTACGCCACCAATTACGAGGGCGGCAAATGCAGCCGCTATCTGTTTTCGTTCGGCACGGTGCCGAACCAGGAGCTTGGCCAGCTGCTGCCCTACATGACGCAGACCTTCGGCAACACGTATTTCCTGCTCGGCGCCGACCGGGTCTGGCCGCATCAGATGTTCGGCATCGCGCAGCCCTTGATCGAGAAGCTCGGCGGCAGGGTGGTCGGGACGAAGTACACGCTGGGGACCGAGACGGACTTTTCTCCGCTGATCAAGGAGGTCGCGGCGAGCAAGGCCAAGGTGCTGCTGTTCGCGCTCAAGGGTGACGGGATGGACTTCATCCGGCAGGCCGACGAGGCCGGATTGCTGAAGGAGATCACCGTCGCTTTCCTCGGACTGTCCGAGGTCGATCTCGGCATCTTCCGCGGCAAGGGCCAGAACATGGTAACGGTGGTGCCGGCGGTCGCGGCGAGCGAGGATCCGGCCGTGAAGGCGTTCGTCGCAAAGGCGCGCGCCGCCGCGAACCCGGGCGTCGCAGTGTCGAACTATGTGATGACGCACTACAACGCCCTGATCGCACTCAAGGCGGCGGCGGAGAAGGCTGGCAAGCTCGACAAGGAGGCCATCATCGACGCGATGGCTGGCCTCACCATTGCGTCGCCGACCGGGCCGGTGACGCTCGCCCAGGATCACCATGCGGCGATGAACATGTTCATCGCCAAGACGCAAGGTACCGAGCTGGTGGAGGTTCGGCCGCTGGGCGTGATCGCGCCGCAGCCCGGATGCAGTTTGGCTGGACGCTGACGCTCGGCCGGGTATGAGCCTTGAAGGCCGCCACGCTCGCAAAAAAAGTGAGCCAGGGCGGTCGTCCGCTGTCGGTTCCAGCCCGGTTCGTTCGTCTTTGAGCAAGAACGCACTGCATGGGAGTTCCGGAATGACCAATTCAGCCTATCGCTGGGTGATCGTCGCGGCCGGCGGCCTGCTTGGCTGTGTCGCGATCGGCGGCATGTTTTCGCTCCCGGTGTTCCTGCAGCCGATGGCGCGGGAGACCGGTTGGTCGGTGACTGGCATCTCCAGCGCGATGACGATCGGCTTCCTCGCGATGGCCTTCACCAGCATGATCTGGGGCACGCTGTCCGACCGCTTCGGGCCGCTCCCGGTGGTGCTGACCGGATCGGTCGTGCTGGCGGCAAGCCTTGCGCTCGCAAGCCAGGCACCGTCGCTGCTGGCATTTCAGTTTCTCTTCGGCGCGCTGGTCGGCGCGGCAACGGCCGCGATCTTCGCCCCGATGATGGCCTGCGTCACCGGCTGGTTCGACACCCATCGCAGTCTTGCCGTTTCGCTGGTGTCGGCCGGCATGGGCATGGCGCCGATGACGATGTCGCCGCTCGCGGCCTGGCTGATCTCCCACCATGACTGGCGGACGTCGATGCTGATCGTCTCAGGCGTGGTCGGCGCGATCATGATCCCGGTCTCTTTCCTGGTGCGACGCCCGCCGGCGCTGCAAGGCGGTCACGCCGAAGCGGCGAGCACGAACGGTGAGCCGTCGATGTCGCTGGCGCAGGCGCTGCGCTCGCCGCAATTCATCATCCTGATCGCGACCAATTTCTTCTGCTGCGCCACCCATTCCGGACCGATCATCCACACGGTGAGCTACGCGGTCACCTGCGGCATTCCGATGGTCGCGGCGGTGACGATCTACAGCGTGGAAGGGCTCGCCGGCATGGGCGGCCGCATCGCCTTCGGCCTGCTCGGCGACCGTTTCGGCGCCAAGCGCGTGCTTGTGCTGGGGCTGCTGGCGCAGGCGTTCGGCGCGCTCGGTTATGTCTTCGTGCGCGAGCTGGCCGCATTCTACGCGGTCGCGGCGATCTTCGGCTTCATCTATGCCGGCACCATGCCGCTGTATTCCGTGCTGATCCGCGAGAATTTCCCGCTGCGGATGATGGGCACCGTGATCGGCGGCACCGCGATGGCCGGCAGCCTCGGCATGGCGACCGGACCTTTGGCCGGCGGCCTGATCTACGACACCTTTGCGAGCTATACGTGGCTCTATGTCGGCTCCTGGGCCGTCGGCCTCGGCGCGTTCCTGATCATGATGACCTTCCGGCCGATTCCGGCGGCGCGGCCCTCGGCGGTGCCCGCGCCGGCGTAAGTCCGGTGCGCGCGTGAAGTCATCTGCTTCACGCGCGGCTGCGCTTCGGCCGCCGGATCGCGCGCACCTTGTTGTTGGTCGAGCCGCTGCCGCAGAAGAACCGGTCCTTGCCGTCGGACTCGAGTCCGGAGACGAACACGCCCTGCGGCATCTCGAGCCGTTCCATCACCTCGCCGCTCTGCGGATCGATACGGCGGACGTCGCTCTGGTCCTCTTCCCAGGTGCCGTGCCAGAGTTCGCCATCGACCCAGGAGACGCCGGTGACGAACCGGTTGCTTTCGATGGTGCGCAAAACCTTGCCGGTTTCTGGATCGACCTGAACGATGGTGCGGTCGCGATACTGGCCGACCCACAGCGAGCCTTCCGCCCAGGCAAGCCCGGAGTCGCGGCCGCCGCCGGGCGAGGGGATCGTCGACACCACGCGTCCGCTGTTCGGCTCGATCTTCAGGATGCGGTCCTCGGCAATCTGATAGAGATGCTTGCCGTCGAAGGCGGTGCCGGCATGGGCCGCGATGTCGAGGGTGCGGGTGGTGTTGCCGCTATCGGGATCGAAGGCGACCAGCCGGCCACCGGCCGCGAACCAGACCTGCTCGCCGTCGAAGCTGACGCCGCCCACGCTCTCGACGCCCTCGAAAGCATATTCCCGGATGATCTCGGCTTCGGACTTCTTCATGCGGCGCTCCTGGTCCTTGTTTCGACGCGTTTTCTCGACGCGAAGGGTATCCACTTCGCTCGAAAGCGCGCTGATTGCTCCCTGATGCTAGCCGTTCGGCAGCGGGGCAGGGAGTAACAACGTCGTCGTGAATCCCGGCACCGGCGGCGTCATCCAGCGCCTTGCGCGGGCGCGGCCGACCGACTGCACCTTGCCCGTGGCGGCCAGGACGTCGAGCGCGCGCTGCACGGTGCGCTGGCTTGCCCCCAGCGCGACCGAGAGCGCCGAGCTCGACCAGGCCTCGCCGTCGGCGAGGAAGGCCAGCACTGCCGCATGTTCCTCCTCGATCGGCAGCGCCAGCACGGTGACCTCGCGGCGGCCATGTGGCTCCAGCACAAAGCCGTCGGGCGTCGCGCTGAGATCGGCGAACGGCTGCAACGCCCGGCGCAGCCGTCCGATCTCGACCCGCAGCCGTGCACGGTGCGATTCATCGGCGTGCTTGCCGCGAAACGCGCGCGCGATCAGCGTGCCGCGCGACACGTCCTGCGGCCAGGCTTCGCCGAGCGCACGGGCGAGCGCGAACAGCACCGGCCGTCGTGTCAGCGAGACCGTGGTGCCGCTATCGCGCACGACGTAGCGGCAGGCATCGACGACGAGCGCCTTCGATCCCATCAGGGCCTCGACCTCCGCGAGCAGCAGCGGCCGCTCGTGGCCGCGCGCGATCAGGCGCGCCGCCGGCGTGGCGAGCAGGTTCGCGGTGCTTTCGACCTCGGCCGCAAGCTCGGCGATGCCGGCTCGGCGTGCGGCATCCCTTGCCCGTGCCAGCGCTTCGCGCGCCGGCTTGGTCCGCAGCCGCCGCATCGCGATTCCGGCGACGACCAATTCATGGCCGACCCGCAGCGCCGGCGGGAAGGGCGCCGGGTCCAGGTCGTCAAGCATGCGCTCGGCGGCATCGAGGCTCCCGATCAGCAGCAGCCGGCGGATCTCGAGATAGCCGGCATGGGCGGCGTTGAGCGCGTCGCCACGCGCCGCGAGCGTCGCGCGCGCCGCAGCAAGGCTCTTGCTGGGAAAGGAAAGGTCGCGCGACACCAGCGCGATTTCCGCTTCGGCCACCACGCAGCGGGCCCGCGCGATGGCTTCACGCGGACCGAAGGCGCGGCCCGCGCGCCGCAACAGCTCCTTGGCGCGGGTGAAATCGCCGAGCCGGGCCATCGCGATGCCGCGCAGCGCCAGCGCCGGCGCATCGTCGCGCAGGGCTACCCGTTTCAGTGCGCCGAGGGGATCACCCGCCGCGAGCGCGCGCGCCGCAGCCGTAATCAGCGAGTCCATTCGAATCCCGACACACTTGTCACTCTCGCCCCTCCGAGGCCCGCTCCTAACCTAGCACATGACGACATGGATCATCTCCAGAGAGATCGAATGATGACCGGAATCGAGACACATGAGGATTGGTTGAAGGGCCGCATCAGTGGCCGCGGTGCCATGGTCGCGCGCTGGTTGTCGCTGGCGGCGGCGCCGACGTTCGCTGGGATGGCGCTGGTGGCCGCGCTGGCGCCGGCCGACATGATCTGCGGCGCCATGCAGGGACCGCTCTCGTTGCAGGGCATGGTCCCGATGTACGCGCTGATGAGCGCATTTCATCTGGCGCCGTGGTTGCGCCTGTTCCGATGACCAGATCATTCCTCGGGCAGGGTGAAGACCGCGCAGGGCCGTGCGATGCCGCGCAGCTCATGGGTGCCGAGCGCGACCAGCGCCATTTCGGTCTCGGCGGCGAGTGCGCCCGAGACCAGCACGGTCTGCTCCAGCGGCTTGCACAGGCCTTCCAGCCGGCTGACCAGATTGACCGCGGCGCCGATCGCGGTGAAGTCGAGGCGGTCGGCGGCGCCGATATTGCCCCAATGCACCTCACCGAGATGCAGCGCTACGCCGAATGGCAGTGGCGGCAGGCCGTGCTTGCGCCGCTCGGTGTCGAGATGTGCCATGCCGACGCGGGCCGCCGACACCGCGCGCAAGGCCGCCTCGCATGCGCTGCGCGCGGTCGTTGTGACCGGAAAGATCGCGAGCAGCCCATCGCCGATAAACTTCAACACCTCGCCGCCGAAGGCGTGGATCGCGCCGGCGATGCGGTCGAACCAGGCATCGAGGGCGGCGATCACCTCGGCAGGCGGGTGGCTTTCGGAGAGCGCGGTGAAGCCGCGCAGATCGGCAAACAGCAGCGCCGCGCGGATCGTTTCACCGGTGTTGCGCCGCAACGGCGATGCCAGGACGCGTGCCGCGCTGCGCCGGCCGAGATAGGCCTCCAGCGCCGCCGTCAATGTCGCGCGCGCCGCGAGCGCGGCGAGCGGTGCGGCCGTGAAACGCGCCGCCTCGCGCAATTGATCCGCCTCGGTCGGCGTGAAGGCGCGGGTGCCGATCCAGCCGAGGGTCGGGCCATCCGGTCGCGTTCCAATCGTGTCCTCGTGGATCGGGCCGGGCGCGAGGCTATTGAGCCAACGCCGGCCGGCGTCGCCGGATCCGATCATATCAGGCATTGCAAAGGGTTGTTCCGGCGCGAAGCCGAGCGCCTCGATGACCTCGCCATTGCCGGCGCGCCACAGCCAGGTGCGCCGGGCGATCAGCGGGTGCGGAACTTCGAGCGTCAGCGCACCGCCGGCAAGCGGCAGGCCATCCGTGATAAGATGACTACCCAGATCCGCCAGCAACCGGTTGGCGCCCGCGGTCTCGGCGGCGGCGTCGACCAGCCAGCTCAGAGTCGAGGACAATTGCATCGCCGCATCATGGGGTTGATGCGCCACCCTTGTCACGAATTATCCCTGAAGACCCACCGTCAATGGAGGAAGGATCGATGACTGAAGCCTTCATCGTTCAACGCGAGATCCAGATCGCAGCGCCGCCGGCAACCGTGTTCGCCTTCCTGACCGATCCGCAGAAGATCGTGAGCTGGATGGGGCTCGAGGCCGAGACCGAGCTGCATCCCGGCGGGCTCTATCTGCTCAAGGGCCTCGGCAACGACCGCGACCGCGCCGCGCGCGGCGCGTTCCGGGAGGTCGTGCCGGTGCATCGTCTTGCCTACAGCTTCGGCTGGGAAGGCGGCGCGGAGGTCCCTCCGGGATCGAGCCTGATCGAGATCGACCTGATCAACAAGGACAGCGGCACGCTGTTGCGGATGACCCATAGCGGCCTGCCGAACGCCGAGCAGTGCGCGAGCCATAGCAAGGGTTGGACGCACTACCTTGCCAGGCTCGCGCTCGCGGCAGCGGGACGAGCTCCAGGCCCCGACCGCGGTCCGCACGGCTGAACCGGCACGCTGGTGCGGTTCAGTCGGTTCGCTCATTTGACGTCAAGCGTCGCACGCAGCATCCAGGCATGCTTCTCGTGTGCGGTGGTGCGCACGTTGAGCATGTCCATCGTCGCCTGATCGCCGGCGGACTCGGCGACTGTGAAAGCATCGCGGATGGTCCTCACGGCCGTCTCGTTGTCGTGGAGCAGTTCGGCCACCGTCGCCTCCGAGTCGAGGCTGGCATAGCCGTCCTTGATCGCGGTGAGCTTGGCGAATGCGGAATAGGTCTGCGGCACCAGTTCGCCGAGGGCGCGGATCCGCTCGGCGATGTCATCCAGCGCCTGCCATTCCTCCCGATACTGCCCTTCGAACAGCGTGTGCAGGGCCTGGAACGTCGGACCCGTGACGTTCCAGTGGTAGCCATGAGTCTTCAGATACAGCGCATAGGTGTCGGCGAGCACCGTCGAGAGCGCCGCCGCGATGCTGGTCCGCTCGGCCTCGGCGAAGCCGGTGTTGACGGCGATGGTCATGGTGTTCTCCTTCGCGGTTCGGATTGAAATTCGGCGCGCGGTCATGTCGGCCATTTCGAACCGAGGATGATCGAGCAGAAGTTCACCCGTGTGTAGTTCATGTCCTTCAGCGCCAGCACGTCGGCCTTGACGTTGCCGAAGGTGGTCAGCGGCTTCTTGATGGTGCCGGCCGCGAAATGATCGATGATGTTCTCCTTGAAGTTCGCCTCGCGCGGATGATGCGCGCAGACATGGTCGCGGTGCTCGTGCGAGAAATCGTCATAGGCGATGCCGAGCACGTCCATCTCGACGCCGGCGATGACCAGCGCGACGGTCGGACGCATATGCTCGGGGATGCCGGGCGTGGTGTGCAGCGCGATCGAGGCCCAGACGTCATCGATGTCGCGCTCGGCGACGCCGTAGCTCTTCAGGAAGTCGCGCGCGGCGTTGGCGCCGTCGACCTCGAAGCGCAGATCGGGGCTCGCATGCCTGGCGGTGAGGCCCATGTCGTGGAACATGGCGCCGACATAGAGCAGCTCGGGATCGAACTTCAGCTTGCGGCGATTGCCGGTCAGCGCGCCCCAGAAGAACACGCGGCGGCTGTGATTGTAGAGCAGGTCGTCCTCGGTATCGCGCACCAGCTGCGTGGCTGCACGGGCCATGGCGCTGTCGGGTACATGGATGCCGGCGATGATCTCGGTCATTTCAAGACGCTCCTCGATATGGCAAGACGATGCCGTGGCGTGCGAAACACGCGGGGCGCGCCGGCGCTCGTCTCTCTGGTGTGTTCGGATCATCTGGTGGCGTGATCCGTGGTCGTTTGTCACCCGTCTTGGCCTGATCCCGCAACGATCGTGCGCCGCCGGATCGGGCCAACGAGACATCGTTTCGCGCCAGCGGGCAGGGAGAGGGTATGGCGGTTCAGAAGGTGGCAATCGCGATTCACGAAGGGGTGCAGGCGCTGGATGTCGCCGGTCCCGTCGACGTGTTCGCGGAAACCAACGGCTTTGTCGCTAGTGGCGACGGCTATGAGACGGTGCTGGTCGGCGCTAGCCGCGAACCGCTGCGCGCATCGAACGGCATGAAGATATCGGCCGACCTCAGTTTCGACGAGGCAAACGAGAAGTTCGACATCCTGCTCGTCGCCGGAGGGCCGGCATTGCCCGATGCCGAGCCGGATCCGGCGCTGACGCAGTGGCTGCGCGGGGCGCCCGCGCGCGCCGAGCTCTACGGTTCGATCTGCACCGGTGCCTTCGCGCTCGGCCATGCCGGCTTGCTCGACGGGCACAAGGTGACGACGCATTGGCAGAACGCGCAGCGGCTGGCGGCGTGCTTTCCGGATGCCGAGGTGATCTTCGACCGGATCTACATTCGCGACGGCAGACTGATGACCTCCGCCGGCGTGACCGCGGGTATCGATCTCGGATTGGCGCTGGTCGCCGAGCGTCATGGGCCGCAGGTCGCGGTCGCGGTGGCAAAGCGGCTGGTCGTGGTGGCGCAACGCCAGGGCGGGCAGTCGCAGTTCAGCCCCTATCTCACAGCGCCGGTCGACGAGGATTCGCCGATCGCGCGCGCGCAGGCGCATGTCATGCAGCGTGTCGGCGAGCGCCACACGCTGCAATCGCTGGCCGAGGCTGTCGGTATGAGCGTGCGCAATTTCGGCCGCGCCTTTGCGCAGGAGACCGGCATCACGCCGCATGAATTCGTCGAACGCGCGCGGGTCGACGCCGCGCGCCGGCTGCTCGAGGGTAGCGATCGGCCGCTGAAGGCGGTTGCGTTCGACTGCGGCTTCGGCTCGGCCGACCGGATGCGTATCGTGTTCACCGAGCGGCTTGGCGTGTCGCCGGCGCAGTATCGGTCGAGTTTTCGCAAATTGTGACGCCGTTCATGAAGCGGACGCCTGATCGGGGATAGGATCAACCTGTCCGAAATTATTTCCAATCATGCAACTGTTCCGCGAGGCTGCCATGGACGCGCTCACGCTCTTCATCATCCGTCACGCCGAGAAGCCGGGCGAGTCCTGGCCGGGGCCCGGTTTCACCGCGGACGGCGTGTCCGATACCGAGTCGCTGGTGCTGCGCGGCTGGCAGCGTGCGGGCGCGTGGACTGCGTTGTTCGGCACCGATCTCACCGGCGGTGACTATGCCAAGCCCGATGCGATCTACGCCGCGACGCCGGGAACTGAGCCCAATCAGCCACCGTCGAGCCGTCCGGCCGAGACGATCTCGGCGCTCGCTGCGCGCCGCGAGCTGACGCCGAACATAGGCTTCGGCAAGGGTGACGAGCCGGCGCTGATGCAGGCGGTGCTGGCGCTGAAGGGCGTCGTGCTGCTGTGCTGGGAGCACAAGGCGATCATCGCCGACATCCTGCCGCTGATCCCGGTCAGCAAGGGCAAGCCGCCCACCAAATGGGAGAGCAGCCGCTTCGACGTCGTGCTGCGCTTCGAGCGCGCCAAGGGCGACGACAAGTTCGCCTTCAAGGAGTTGTTTCCGAAATTGCTGTCGGGCGATTCCGACAAGCCGCTGGGTGGCTGAACCGCGTCACGCTGCGCCGATCAGTCGAGCCCGAGCGCCTTGCGCGACTTCCGCGTCAGCTTGGCTGCGATCAGCGCATGCGCGTGATCGAGATAGGCCTTGAGCTCGGCGTCGGGCAGGGCGTCGTTGCCGATCAATTGCACCCATTTGGCTCGCGCCAGATACGGCGCCGGTCGCGCCAGGCCCTGCTCGATCAAGAGCTGATAGGCCATGTTCGAGGTCTTGAACATGAAGCCGCCGCTGCTCGCGACGAAGCCGCCGGCCAGCGCGAACATCTTGCCGCCGACCTTGAACACCGACGTGCCTTCCCATTGCACCACCTTGGTGGCGGCGGGCAGGCGCAGGCAATGAGCTTCGAAGGTTTTTGGACGCATGGATCGGAGGGGTTGGAGGGCTTCAAAGCCATAAGCCAGCCGCGCGAAGACGGGCAAGCCCAGCGTGAATCTTCGATCCCGGGCTGGTTCCGGTCGCTGCTTCGTTGGCGGGAGCTCACGAAAACGTGGGTTGGCCCCATATCATCTTTAGATATATCGTAAGATATGTTTTCAGTAAGGAATGACCAATGAGACGATCGATGTTTGGCGGCCGGGACGATGACGGATTCCGGTTTGGGTTCTTCGCCATGGGGCGGCACGGCCGAGGTGGCCATCGCTTTGGCCGCGGCGGCCATGGCTTCTTCGGGCGGGGTGGCGGCGGCGACTTTCCGGGATCGCGGCGGCTCTCGTCGCAGGATCTGCAACTCGTCATCCTGGCGCTGCTCGGCGAGCAGCCGGCGCACGGCTACGAGTTGATCAAGAAAATCGAGGAGCGGTCGGACGGCTTCTACAGCCCGAGCCCGGGCGTGATCTACCCGGCGCTGACCTTCCTCGAGGAGATCGGCCATGCCAGCGTCACCCAGGATGCGGCGCGCAAGCTCTACAGCATCACCGAGCAGGGCAAGGCGCATCTCGCCGAGAACCGCGCCACCGCTGACACCATTCTCCAGGCGCTGTCGCGGATCGGCGGCCGCATGGAGGAGGTGCGCGAAGCCTTCGCCGGCGTGAGCGATCTCGATGGCGAATCCTCCGACGACGTGCACCGCGCCCGTCACGCCCTGAAGAGCGCGCTGCGCCAGAAGCGCGGCTGCGATGCCGCCGAGGCGCGCCGCATCGCGAAGATCCTCGACCGCGCCGCCGCTGAAATCCTGCAGCAATGACGCAGTCGCAAGGGAGACCCTTCATGTACAACGCTGAACCGCACAGCGCGATTGCCGATGCCCGCGTCGCTGCCGTCATCGCGCGCCTGCAGGCCACGCGCCGCAGGCCGGCCGCCGGCGGTCCGCGCGGCAATCCGACGATGAGCCGCGATCCGCTCGACTATGCAGAGCAGGGCTTCTCAATTCATCCCGAGCAAGGTGAATTGATCTATCTGTTGTGCCGCGGCCTGCGCGCCAAACGCGTCGCGGAGTTCGCGACGTCGATCGGAATGTCGACGCTGTATTTCGCTGCCGCGATGCGCGACAATGGCGGCGGCACTGTGATCGGCTCGGAGATCGTGCCGGCCAAGGTCGCAACCGCGAAGCGCAATCTTGCCGAGGCCGGCCTTGCCGACTATGCCGAGATCCGCGAGGGCGATGCGCGCCAGACGCTGCGCGATCTCGGTGGTCCCGTCGACTTCATCCTGATCGACGGCTGGCCGGGCGAGAAGGGACCGACGCTCGCCCGCCAGGTGATCGAGATCGTTGCTCCGCAGCTTCGCGTCGGCGGCTATGTCATGAACGACAATGCCGAGGCGGATTTTCTGGAGTTCGTGCGCGATCCCAAAAATGGCTTCGTGTCGATCACGCTGCCGCTCAAGGGCGGTACCGAGCTCTGCCTGAAGGTCGCCTAAGGATCGGTTCGGCACGACGAAATCCTGCTGGCGTGATTGTGAGCCGCAACGACATCACGCCACGCTGGATTTTGTCGGCGCTTCTTGCTCTGTTCGAGGAAAATCAGGAGCGAAGCGCCGCATGTCCGAAGTCCCGCCGATCCATCCGCTTGATCGCCCAATCTGGAGCGCACTGACCACGAGGCAACGCGACCTTGCGGAAGGCGGCGCCGAGGCAAGGCGCTTTCCGGTCGCGATCGCCCCCTTCGCCGACATGGTCGACATGTCGCCGGAAGGCTTTGCCGCGCTCGGCGCGCTGCTGTCGGGACCTGATATCGCGGTGCTGTTCACGCCCGATCCTGTCCCGGTGCCGCCGGAGTTCAAGCTGCTGCTGGCCGAGACCGGCGAGCAGATGATCGGCCCACCGGGGGAGTTTTGTCTGCCCGGCGTCGAGATCGTCACGCTCGGCGCCGCCGACGTTCCCGCGATGATGGCGTTGACGGAACTGACAAAGCCCGGACCGTTCAGCGCGCGGACGCATGAGCTCGGCACCTTTCTCGGTATCCGCGTTGGCGGCGAGCTGGTCGCGATGACCGGGGAACGGATGAAGCCGGGGAATTACACCGAGATGACCGCGGTCTGCGTGCATCCGGACCATCGCGGCCGCGGCTATGCGCAGGCGCTGCTATCGGCGGTCGGCCGCCAGATCGTGGCGCGCGGCGAGGTTCCGTTCCTGCACGTCTTCACCAACAACGTCTCGGCGATCGCGCTCTACCGCCGCCAGGGCATGGAGATCCGCCGCCGCCTGCACATCACGGTGCTGCAGAAACAGGGGTAGGGCAAAGTCCGGGAACGATGCTCTGAACGGCGTCGCACTCGCTCACGCCAGCCTGTTGCCGGCAAGATGCACCGTGCGCTTGTCGCAGCTCGGATCGATCGCGACGGCATTGGTCGCGATCCGGCCGTGTGCGGCGACGTTGTTGCTGATCTCGACGTTCCTGGCGCGGCCGACGAAGATCGCGCTGTCGGGCTTGATGTGGAAGAACTCGCCAGCCCCGAACACGCTACCGCGCAGGAAGGTCTGGCCGATCACGTTGCCGGCGATTTTGACGCCGTCGGCATTGCTGACGAAGATCGCGTAGATGTAGGAATCGTCGATGTGATTGCCTTCGATGATAACGCGCCGGTTCTGGAAATTGTCCTGAAATCCCTTGGCGCCTTCCGGCGGCACCATGCCGACATAGATGGTGCCGAGCGTGCCGCTGCCGCTGGTCAGCTCATTGGCGCCGTTAACGCAATGGCTGAAGCGGTTGTTGCGGAACACGAGGTTCTCGGCAAATCCCGACTCCGACCAGAAGCCGATGTCGCTGCCCGCCTGCAGCGCCACGCCGGTCGAGAATGTGAACTGGCAGTTCTCGACGATAGCGTTCGGCGCCTTCATCAGCACGCGGCCGCAGGCGTGGAAATCGCAGCGCAGCACCGTCGCGCCCGATCCGATGTGCGTCAGCGAGGTGATGGCATCACCGGTCTTGAGCGGCAGGTCCTGCTGCAGGACCACGTCGTAGATCAGGTCCGGCAACGTGGTCGGGCTCCGGTTCTTCCAGAGCTGGGCGATTTTCACCTTCAGTTCGGGCGCGTGGCGCTTGGCCAATTGCTCGATCTTGCCGCGTCCGAGGGAGCGAAACGTCGCATGGTCACAGCTCTCGATATCGTCGCCGGCCGCGAGGCCGACGTCCCATTTCGGGCTGAGCAGAAACCGCCGCGGCGCGGTCTTCGCCACGACGTAGTAGTAGAAGCCGTGCACGTTGACGGCATCGTCGGAGGTATTGGCGAAACTGCAGTCCTCCATGGTCGGACCGCGCGCGACCACGGTGAAGTGCGAACCGTCGGAATTGGTCGAAATCAGGCGGTCGGTCGTCGCGCCCTTCGGCCGCGGTCCCGGAATGACCGAGACTTTCTGCAGCATCATCGAGCCTTCGCCGCCGTTCTCGATGATGCCCATGCCCGGCGACGCCAGCAGCTTCAGGTCGATCAGGCTGGTGGCGACGCTGGAGTCCACCGCGATGGCATGCGCGCCGCTATTTGCGATGGTGACGACGTCACCCACCGTGATCGGCAGCTGGCTCGGGAAACGATCGTTCGCGCCCCACCGCAGACGCACCTTGATCTGACTGTCGCCGAGGCGCGTGGCATGGGCCGGTGAGAGGAAATCCCTGGCGCCGGTCTTCAGCGCCCGGTTGCGGCGGTCCATCACCTTGAAGAAGCCATCCGTGAAGGTGGCCAGCAGCGCGGCATCATCGGGATAGCCGGGGTCGACCTTCATCGTGATGTCGACCGCTTGTTTGTCGAACGCGGTGATCGTTCCCTGGGTGAAGGGCAGCGGATCGTAGTCGATGGCGAGATCGCGGATGGTGAGGCGGTTGCAGCCGGAGATCGCGAAGGTCCCGCTGCGTGCCGTGTTGATCAGCTGCGCGCCGTTGCCGTTGAGCTCGAAACCGTGCAATTGCCGGAACGCGAGCGGCCGCTTGATCCGGTAGCTGGCGTTCTTCTCCAGATTGAGGACGATGTGAACCGGCCCCGCCTTGCTCGCATCAGCCGCTGCCTTGGCGATGGCGGCCAGCGCCTTGGCAAAGGCCGCGTCGGCATCGCCGCCGGAGGTGGCTGTGAAGGTGGCCATGTCAAACGTGGCCGCGCCGGCAACAGTCGTCTGTTCGGCATGGCTTTCGCTGCCGAGCAGCGGGCTCGCCACAAAAAACGAGGCAAGCGTCAGTGCTCGCCGGCGGCTGATCGGCATGGTGCGCGGCTCCTTGCGAGATTGGGATCGGTCGCGCGCACTATCGGTCTGCGGAGATGAACCGCAGCGAAATGGCGGGCAGCAGGCGCGAGGCCTCTCGACGTCGTGATGTGAGATCGAGGATTGGGGCGCTTGCGAACGGACTGCAGTGGGAGCGCGCAGCAGCCGCGGTTCAGTGTTTCTTCGCCGCCCTCGCCCTGATCTTCTGCGTAGGCATGCGCGCGGCGATCCGCGTCAGCGCATCCGCGAATGCACGTGCGGCGGGGCCGAGCGGTTCGTCGAGCCGGTGCGCGAGATAGGCCTCCATCGCGAGCGCCGCGTTGCGGCCGAGTGCGCCGGTTTCGACCCGCACCAGGCGGCGATCCCTGAGGTCGCGCGCGACCTGCCAGAGCGGCAGGCGGCCCCAGCCGAGCCCCGCCAGGATCATGGCATGCTTGGTGTCCTGATTGCTTACCCTGCAAATCTGCGGCGAGAGCACGCCGAAGCTGCGGCCTTCCGACAGCGGCGTCGGATCCGACAGCACGATCTGCAGATGATCGGCAAGGTCGGCCACGCTCTTGCGGCCGCGGCGCGCGAGCGGGTGGCTTGCGGAGGCGACGGCGACGATCTGCACGGCGCAGATCGCGTCGAGCGCGAGGCGGGGATCGCGAAAATCCTCCCCAACCGTGACGGCGAGCGCGCTGCGCCGTTCGGTCAGGGCGGCGATCGGCCCACCCATCGGTTCGACCGCGAGCCGCACGCTCACAGACGGATAGGCTGAGCGCATTTCCGTCAGCGCTGCGCCGACCGCGGCAATCGGAAACAGCGTGTCGACCACCAGCGAGAGTTCCGGCTCCACCCCGTCACCGAGGCCGTGCGCGCGCGCCCGCATCGCGTCGACGCGGAGCAGCAGGTCGCGGGCGTTACCGAGCAGTGCCTTGCCTTCCGCCGTCAGCGCCGGGCGATGGCCGGAGCGGTCGAACAGCATGAGACCAAGCTCGGCCTCGAGGTTGGCGACGGCATGGCTGACCGCGGACTGCACTCGCGCCAGCTTGGTCGCCGCGGCGCGAAAGCTGCCGCTCTCGGCGATGGTGACGAAGACCCGGATCTGGTCGAGCGTGAGGTTATCGAGCATGATCTACGAAATCGATCAAATGGATGCAAAACATATCACTCCTGTCGATGATCGGGAAACGCTATCTGTGGTGGCTTGAACTGGACGGGTGGACGCATGACGATCGAGACGGCCGTGGTGCAGCAGAGCGAGGCGAAGCGATGGGCGACGGTCGCCGTCGTGACCGGTTGCGGGATCGGCGCCGCTCTCCAGGTCGGGAAGGTGCCGATTGCCGCGACGATGCTGCAACAAAGCTTCGGCATCGACCTCGCTGCTGTCGGAACCGTCGCCGGCATCTTTGCGGTGCTGGGGCTTGTCGGCAGCGTGCCCGCCGGCGTCGTGATCGCCGCGGTCGGCGCACGCCGGGTGCTGCTGTGCGGGCTTGCCGCCATCACGCTCGGTGCCGCTTCGGGCGCGCTCGCGCCGCAGCTTGCGGTGCTGCTGGGATCGCGCCTGCTGGAAGGGCTCGGCTTCCTGCTGGTGATGGTTTCTGCTCCTGCACTGCTCAATCGCGTGGTCGATGTCGGTGCGCGCGACATCACCATGGCGGTGTGGAGTTGCGTGATCCCGTTCGGGATCGCGCTGGCGCTGGTCGCGGGTCCGATGTTCGGCGGCTGGCGCGCGATCTGGTGGGCCAGTGCCGCGTTTGCCGCCCTGCTGTTCGTCCTTGCCGGCGTCATCGTCCCTGAAGTGTCATCGCGGACCGGGCCGGCGCGTGCGGGCTTGATGCAAGAAGCATTCGCGCTGGCGCGGCGCCGCACCCCGGCGCTTCTGATGGTGCTGTTCGGGCTCTACAGCCTGATGTTCTTTGCGGTGTTCAGCTTCCTGCCGATCCTTTTGACCGAGCGGCTCGGCGTCTCCAGCCAGAGTGCCGGCGGGCTCAGCGCGCTGGCGGCGGCCGCCAACGTCGTCGGCAATCTCGCCGCCGGCAATCTGCTCGCGCGCGGGGTGAGCCGGACTGGGTTGATTGCAGTTGCGGCCGTCGTGATGGGCGTGTCCGCGCTCGGCATCTTCCTGCCGGTGCTCGGCGGCTGGGGCGCATTCATTCTGTGCCTGCTGTTCTCCGCGACCGGCGGCCTGATCCCGGCGACGTTGCTGGCGACCGCGCCCGCGGCGGCGCGTTCGGCGGCGATGGTGCCGGTCATGATGGGTCTCTTGATGACGGGCAGCAATTTCGGCCAGGTGACCGGACCGATCGCGGTCGGCACGGTCGTTTCGGCGTGGGGCTGGAGCGCGGCCTGCGTCATGGTGGTTGCGGCTGCGATCCTCGCCGGTCTTGCGGCATGGATGCTGGCGCGCGGTGATCACAACAGCGTCAGCGAGGCGAGGGACCCGGCTTGACGCCGCGCGCGCGGAGGGCGAAGGAGTGAAAGTCTCTCACGCCCACGACAACAGGAAAGTTTCATGACACGCGTGCGCTGCATCACCGAAATGGGCATGGGCGTCGACGTCCACGGCCGCGATGCCACCAAGGCCGCCAAGCGTGCGGTTTCGGATGCGATCCGCCATTCCAGCCTCGGCTTCTTCCGCATGCTCGGCAAGACCGCCAACGACATGTTCGTCGACGTCACGATCGCGGTGCCGAATCCCGAAGCGGTCGATACCGACGCCGTCGCCAGGGAATTGCCCTATGGCACCAAGACCGTGAAGGCGATCGCGGGCGGGCTCGAGATTCCGTCGGATATCGGCAACGACCCGATCCTGATCGCGAATGCCGCTGTCATCGTCAGCTTCGACGACGGGAAGAGCGGCTGATCAACCGCGCTGAGCCGGTTGGACCCTCACGTCGTCGTCCTGGCGAAAGCCAGGACCCATAACCACAAACGCCGATTGTTGTATGCGCTGGGACGACGATCCTTCACCCAACAGACGCTGGTGGCTACGGGTCCTGGCTTTCGCCAGGACGACGGATTTGGAGGCGTCAATCGCCGCCTCGAAAGTAGTCGGGCTTGCCGGTGGTCCAGGTCTCGCCCCAATGCTGGCCGCCGCCGTCGACGGTCAGCGTCTCGCCGGTGATGAACTTGCCGGAGGGCGCGGCGAGATAGACCGCGGCCTCCGCGATGTCCCAGGGCGTGCCCGGATGCATCATCGGGTTGGAACGCGGATAGGCGGCGCGCGCCGCCTCGCTGTAGACGTTCCAGCCCTCGGTCTCGATCGCGCCGGGCGCGATGCAATTGACGCGGATGTTCAGCGGCGCCCATTCGACCGCGAGCGCGCGCGACAGGCCGATCACGCCGGAGCGCGCGGCGATCGTGTGCGCGATGCCGTAGAGGCCGTGCGTCGTGACCACGACGATATTGACGATGCTGCCGGGATGTTTGCAGTCGCGCCAGCGCTGCGCGGCGGCCTGCATCATGTACCAGGTGCCGTTGAGGTTGGTGTTGATGACCGCGTTCCAGCCCTTGATCGAGAAATCGATCGCGGCTTGCGGGAATTGGCCGCCGGCGCTGTTGACGAGGTGATCGATACGGCCATGCGCGGTCCACAGCGCGTCGAACATCGCGTTGACCGCGTCGGGATCCCTGATATCAGCAACATACGCCGACGCTTTCAGGCCGTTACGAACGAGATGATCGACCAGCGCATCGAGCTTGTCGGCATTGCGTCCCACGATCACGACATGCGCGCCGAGCCGGGCGAACAGCCATGCGATGGCGCGGCCGATGCCACCGGCGCCGCCGGATACGACGACCACCTGACCGGCCAACGCGTCCGCCGCAAACACGGTCGGATGTACTGCGAGTTCGTCGTCGGAGGGGCCGAGCGTTGCGTCTGTCTGTTGATCGTTCATGGCCGGTTGCAGACCTTGCGGCTTTCAATGAGCTCCGTACATTAGCCACCCAACAACAACCGTGCAAAGCAACAACCTGCAAAGAATGTCGACATGACCGATCTGTCCGCCTTTCCCATTACAAAACGCTGGCCCGCCCGGCATCCGGACCGCCTGCAGCTCTATTCGCTGCCGACGCCGAACGGCGTGAAGGTCTCGATCATGCTCGAGGAGATCGGGTTGCCCTACGAGGTCCATCTCGTCGACTTCAACAAGGATGATCAGAAGACGGCGGAGTTCCTGTCGCTGAATCCGAACGGCAAGATCCCGGCGATCCTCGATCCCAACGGTCCCGGCGGCAAGCCGCTGCCGCTGTTCGAGTCCGGCGCGATCCTGCAATATCTCGCCGAGAAGACCGGCAAGCTGTTGCCGGCGGATGCCGCGCGCCGCTATCAGGCGATCCAGTGGGTGCAATTCCAGATGGGCGGCATCGGACCCATGTTCGGCCAGGTCGGCTTCTTCCACAAATTCGCCGGCAAGGATTATGAGGACAAGCGGCCGCTGCAGCGCTATGTCGCCGAGTCCGCGCGCCTGCTCGGCGTGATGGAAACGCATCTCGCCGGGCGGCAATGGTTCATGGACGATGAATACAGCATCGCCGACATCTCGATGCTCGGCTGGGTGCGCAATCTGATCGGCTTCTACGGCGCGCGCGAGCTCGTCGAGTTTGACCGGTTCACCCATGTCGCGGCCTGGCTGGAGCGCGGCCTCAAGCGGCCGGCCGTGGAACGTGGGTTGAACATTCCGAAGCGGCCTTAAGCAGCCCGCTTAAGCAACTCATAGACGATCGGATTGTCGGCGCAGGCACTGAGGCCGCATTCGAGCAACGTTGAAAGCACGTTCAGCGCCGTCAGCCCGACCACCAGCCACACCGCACCTTGCGCGAATTTGCCGGGCGAGACGGCCGGCGCCGTGCGGTGGTCGAACTGGCGGTCGAACAGCAGCATGGCGGCGAGCAGCACGATCGCCGCGATGAATCCGATCAGCGCCCACGTATAATAGTGATAGCCGAGCAGCGCCGACCCATAGCCGGCGTCGCCGGGGAGAATGTGCAGCAGGACCTGCCGGGTCGAGACCGACGCGCCGAGGACAGCCGTCAGCAGCGACAGGGCATAATGGCTCGGCCGCAGTCCGAAGCGGATGTTCAGGATCGGGCCGATCGCCAGCAGAGCGAAAAGGATGCGCTGCAACAAACACAGCGGGCAGGGCAGTTCGTGCAGCACGAGCTGCGCCGCAAAGGCTGCGGCCAGCACCAGCGCGAGGCCATAGAGCGCGAGGGCATTGAGGGTCACTGCCTGCGTGTCGGTCATGGCTGGCCTCAGAACGACAGAGTGAGGCGGTCGGTGGCGTGGTGCAGCAAGGTCGCGACGCAAGCGACCAGGATCACCGCGAACAATCCGATCGCGACCGGACGCGGGCCACGCCAGGCCACCAGCATGGCGATGGTGATGGCGAGAAACAGTGCGGTGAATTCCATCTCAGCCTCCGGATGCGAGCCGGCCGTAGTCTATGACAGATTCGTGTGCGCGCGCGGCGGGCGCGAATGGCCATTGTCGCTTGCGCGCGGCTCCGCCAAGATGGCATCACCAGTTGAGTTCATTCCAGCCCGGGGCACCTCATGACCACAGACGCGATCAAGCCCGCCGTCCATCACAAGCATCAGCCCTGGTACAAGATCCTCTATGTCCAGGTGTTGATCGCGATCGCCGCCGGCGTCTTGATCGGTCATTTCTATCCCGGCCTCGGCAAGCAGTTGAAGCCGCTGGGCGACGGCTTCATCGCGCTGATCAAGATGATGATTGCGCCGGTGATCTTCTGCACCGTGGTGCACGGCATCTCCTCGATGGGCGACCTCAAGCGCGTCGGCCGGGTCGGGCTGAAGGCGCTGATCTATTTCGAGGCGGTGTCGACGGTCGCACTCGCGGTCGGCTTGCTGATCGGCGAGCTGCTGCAGCCCGGACGCGGCTTCAACATTGACCCTTCCACGATCGATCCGAAATCAGTCTCCACCTACGTGACGCAGGCGAAGGAGCAGGGCATCGTCGCCCATTTGATGGCGATCATTCCCGACAGCTTCTTCGGCGCGCTTGCGCGCGGCGACCTGCTGCAGGTGCTGCTGATCTCGATCCTCTCGGGGTTTGCCATTGCCTTGATGGGCAAGCCCGGTGAGCCGATCGCCGAGGCCATCGACAAGGCGTCCAAGATGTTCTTCGGCATCATCCGGATGATCGTCCGCGTCGCGCCGCTCGGCGCGTTCGGCGCGATGGCCTTCACGGTCGGCGCCTACGGTCTCGGCTCGCTGGTGAATCTGGCGGCGCTGATCGGCACGTTCTATCTCACCAGCGTGCTGTTCGTGCTGATCGTGCTGGGCGCGATCGCGCGGCTGGCGGGTTTTTCGATCATTCGCTTCATCGCCTATATCAAGGACGAGCTCCTGATCGTGCTCGGCACCTCGTCGTCGGAGACGGTGCTGCCGCAGATGATCCAGAAGATGGAGCATCTCGGCGCCTCGCGTTCGGTGGTCGGCCTCGTGGTGCCGACCGGCTACAGCTTCAATCTCGACGGCACCAACATCTACATGACGCTGGCGACGCTGTTCCTGGCGCAGGCCACCAACACCCATCTGACGATCTGGCAGGAGCTCGGCATCCTCGGCATCGCCATGATCACCTCGAAGGGCGCTTCCGGCGTCACCGGCGCCGGCTTCATCACGCTCGCCGCGACGCTGTCGATCGTGCCCGACATTCCGATCCAGTCGATCGCGATCCTGGTCGGCATCGACAAGTTCATGAGCGAGTGCCGCGCGCTCACCAACCTGATCGGCAACGGCGTTGCCTGCGTCGTGATCAGCCTCTCCGAGGGCGAGCTCGACAAGGACGCGCTGCACCAGACGATGGCGCATCCGCTGGAGCTCGGCGAGGCGCTGGAGCCGGGTGGCTCCGGCTAGAGCAATGTGAAGTTATGGGGCCGTCGCAGGGGGCGCTGCCAAAATATCGAAAACAACCCCATGCAAAGTAGCCGGCGGCGGCCGGCGTTCGACCAGGCAACTTGACACGTCGGGCAATTCAGGGGTATGTTTCTAATATACAGAAATATCCAAAATGTCCCCTCGCGCCAAGGCTGTCGCATATGGCATTTGCGGGCTTTTGCACCTGAGGCTTCCACGTCGCAGGCGGGAGAGGGAACGCGCCGTATTCGCGCCCGCAGCCCAGGCCGTGAACTCATAAAGTGGGAAGGGCCCGCACGGTAGATGACGAATATGCGCCAAGCCTTGCGTGCATGATGCGCCGTCGATAGTCCGTTGCGCGGCTGGCTTACCTCTGCGAGTTAGTACATCCAGCCCAATCCAGGATGCTTAACTATGCTCACCGTCTATGGCGAAGGTCGTGGCTTCCGCGTTGTTTGACTGCTCGAGGAATTGGGATTGGCTTATCGGCTGCGCCCGGTCGATCTGTTCGCAGTCGAGAATGATCGCGATTTCCTCGCGATCAACCCCGCCGGCTTCGTTCCCGCACTGCAGGACGGCGAGACGATCATGGTCGAATCGATCGCCATTCTTGAGTACCTGCTCGCCAGCCACGGCTCAGGTTCGCTTGCCGTCGCCCCGGACGATCCCGCCTTCGCTTCCTATCTGCAATTTCTCCACCTGGGCGAGGCCGGGCTCGCCGGGCCGATGAACGCCGTCATTGTTGGTCGCCAACTGGCGCCCGAAGCCGAGCGAGATGCCAGGGTTACCTGCTGGGCGCTCGAGACCTTCGAGAGCCGGCTGCGGTTGGTTATCCGCCGCCTCGCGGATTGCCCCTATCTCGCCGGCGACCGATTCACTGCCGCCGATATCTCGGTGAGCTACGCCCTCCTGCTCGGCATGCGAACCGGCAACTACGTCCCCGGTCCTACCGAGCGGGACTATCTCGCCCGGACGACGTCACGCCCCGCCTACGTCCGAGCGATGGAAAGCTGCCAGGCCACCAAGGCCTGGGCGGCGAGATCACCGGGATTGTAGTGCTCGCTTCATCGGAGCGGCCAAGCGACTGGAGTAGTCCTGCGTAAGCCGTGTACTCATTGAGCGGCCGGCGCCTGATGTCCGCTTAACCGCAACAGCGGCGGAAAAGCGGACATCTCCCGAGATCGCCGAAGGGCCAGAAGGAGACATCGTGGCCTCACTCGTCTATCAAGTCGAACAGAAAAATTCCCGTACTCCTTGGGAGCTGAGACCCATGAGCTTCGCGTTGCAAGCAGCCAGCAGTCCGGATCGAGATGCGTTGGTTACGGAAATCTGGTGGAACGACCAAATGGTCGCGGAAATGCGTCGAGGGTCTGACGGCAACCGCTACATCGACCTCTATCCTAGTCCGTCGCGAACGCCTTGGTCGTTCAAACTAGAGGAATGGCTTGCTGCGATGAAAGAGGCGGAAAGTCAGCTAGGCTGATAGCGCAAAATCTCACAAGTGCATTTCCGCTTTGGGTCAAACTCGACAAAACTCAAGGTGAGTATAATGCGTCCGCTTCCGGGCACATCGCGACCGCTCCCGTCGGCACGGGCTCATTGAGGCTGACTGCCGAGCCATGATTCAAATCTTTGACCGAAGCGGGCCGAATCATGCGCTACGAACTCTCCGACGAGGAATGGACTGCCATCAGGCCGATGCTGCCAAACAAGCCGCCCGGCGCACCACTGGTGAGTGATCGTCGCGCCCCCTGAGCAGCATCAATCCGGGACGCCGGCCGCCTTGAGGGTTTCACGATAAGTCGCGGACATCGCTTCCACCGGGAAGGGAATCCGCGCCAGGAATCCGGAGATCGTGAACTCCGGATCGACCTTGAGCAGTTCACGCGCGATCTGGGTCGCGCGCTCGGTCTCGCCGGTCTTCACCAGCGCCACGATCAAGACGCGCAGCGCGACCGCGAAGCGGCGGTTCTGCGCCAGAGCCTTGTCGGCCCACGTCACCGCTTCGGCAAAATTGTTATCGAGCACCGCGCAGATCGCGAGCGCCGCGGAGGCGAACCAGCCGCGCGGGTCGCGCGGGTTGAGCCGCTGCGCGCGCTCGATCATGGCGCGGCCGGTCTTCTGATCGCCGCGCATCGCCTCGATCCAGCCGCACAGGACGAGCGCCATCGCCGAATTCGGGTTGATCGCAAGCGACCGCTCGAACAATTCGCGCGCGGGTTCGATCTCGTCGGCCATGTTCCAGATCGCGAACGCCGCCATCCACAGCACCTGCGGGTCACCGGGGGCGAGCTCGACCGCGCGCCAGGCCTGCGCGACCGCGCGTTCCCGGTAGGCGTCGTTCGGCTTCAGCCAGCCCTGGACATGACGCATCGCGTGGCAATAGGCCGACGCCGCCAGCGCCGGCGCGTAAGCCGGGTCGAGCGCCAGCGCCTGGTCGAGGCAATCGAGCGCGGCAACCATGCTCTCGGGCGTGAACTGGTAGCGCAGGCTGTAGGCGCGCAGCAGCAGGTCGTAGGCGTCGAGCCGGTCCGGCGGCGCCGCCCGCACCCGCTCGGCTTCGGCGACGACCAAGGTCGGCTCGATCGCGCCGACCACGTTCTCGGTAATGCGGTCCTGCAGGTCGAACACGTCGGTCGCCGCGCCGTCGAAGCGGTCGGCCCACAGATGCGCGCCGGAGACGGCGTCGATCAGCTGCCCTGTGATGCGCAGGCGGTCGCCGCCGCGGCGGACGCTGCCTTCGAGCACATAGCCGACGCCGAGATCGCGCCCGACCTGGCGGATGTCGACCGCCTTGCCCTTGTAGGTGAAGGCGGAGTTGCGCGCGATCACGGTGAGGCGGCTGCAGCGCGCCAACGCCGTGGTGATGTCCTCGGCGATTCCGTCGGCAAAATAATCCTGCTCGGGGTCGCCGCTCATATTGGTGAAAGGCAACACCGCGATCGAGGGACCCTCGCTCGGCCGCGGCGGGGCGGCCTTATCCGCAAGCAGATGATCGGGCGCGCTGCGCTCCCTGACATCGCCGACAAAGCGCAGGCCCTTGCGGGGCAGGGTGCGGATCAGCCGCTGCTCCTCGCCATTGTCGCCGATCGCGGTCCGCGCCGCATTGACCCGGCTGCTTAGCGTCGCTTCCGAGACGATCCGTCCGTGCCAGACCGCCGCCAGCACCTCGTCGCGGCTGACCACGCGGTCGCGGGCGCGGATCAGGAACTCGAGCAGGTCGAAGACCTGCGGCTCGACGGCCACCAGGGCATCGCCGCGGCGCAGCTCCCGGCGCTCGGAGTCGAGGGTCAAGTCGTTGAAATGGTAGGTCAAATCGAAGAGTCCGGCGGCCGGCGGCTGAATTCGGGGCGGAACCTAGCACAGGCGGCGTGGGGCCAAAATCACGACGCTCTGAAGGACAAATCCACGTCCTCTGAAAGCGGGCGGGGTCGGTCTCTGCGATAGTCGGTGCCGACACCAGACGCAGGAGATCGCCATGTCGCAATCCATCAATCAGCAACGCCGCCGCTTCCTTGGCATCGCCGGCGGGATCCTCGCCGTTTCCAGGCTCGGCTTCATCGGATCGGCTCAGGCCCAGTCCAAGGCGGCGCTAACAGCGGTCAAGGCCGGTAGCCACACCACGATCGGTCCGGTCAAGCAGATCAATGCCGGCGTGCTCGATACCGGTTATGTCGAGATGGGCCCGGCGTCGGGTCCGGCAGTGATCCTGCTGCACGGCTGGCCGTACGATATCCACAGCTATGCCGACGTCGCGCCGGCGCTGGCCGAGGCCGGCTATCGCGTGATCGTGCCGCATCTGCGCGGCTACGGCACGACGCGCTTCCTCGCGAGCGACACGGTGCGCAGCGGCCAGCCCGTCGCAGTTGCCGCCGACATCGTTGCGCTGATGGACGCGTTGAAGATCGAGAAGGCCGTGCTCGGCGGCTATGATTGGGGCGCGCGCACCGCCAACATCATGGCGGTGCTCTGGCCCGAGCGCTGCAATGCCATGGTGTCGGTCAGCGGCTATCTGATCGGCAGCCAGGCGGCCGGCAAGGTGCCGCTGTCGCCGAAGGCCGAGTTGCAATGGTGGTACCAGTTCTATTTCGCCACCGAGCGCGGCCGCGAGGGCTATGCCAAGAACCGGCACGATTTTGCAAAGCTGATCTGGCAGCTCGCCTCGCCGCAATGGAAGTTCGACGACGCCACCTATGACCGCAGCGCGGCCGCGTTCGAGAATCCCGATCACGTCGATATCGTGATCCACAATTACCGCTGGCGGCTTGGTCTCGCCGAAGGCGAGGCGAAGTACGATGCCTTCGAGAAGACGCTGGCCCAGGCGCCCGTGATCGCGATCCCGACCATCACGATGGAGGGCGATGCCAACGGCGCGCCGCACCCGGAGCCTGCGGCCTATGCCAAGAAGTTCTCCGGGCATTACGAGCATCGGACTCTGGCCGGCGGTATCGGCCACAATCTGCCGCAGGAAGCGCCGCAGGCGTTCACCCAGGCCATCATCGATATCAGCAAGGTCTAGAGCGTTTTCGAGCGAAGTGGATACCGGTTCGCGTGAAGAAAACGCGTCAAACAAGAATCGAGAGCGCGGACAATTGATCATGAGACAGGTTGTGAAATGGGCAGCTGCCGCGATCGCGGCAGCCTGCATCAGTGCGTCATTGCCGTTTGCCGTCGGGCACGCCGATGATGCGGCGCTGGCATCGCCGATCTTCGGCGTGAAAATTCCCGCAGGCTATCGCGACTGGAAGCTGATCGCGGTCGGTGAGGAGACCGGGCTCGACGAACTGCGCAGCGTGCTCGGCAATGCGACAGCCGTGAAGGCCTATCAGGACGGCGCCGCGCGATTTCCTGACGGCACCGTGCTGGTGAAGCTCGCCTGGAAGCGCAAGCCGGTTGCGGGCCTCAACGGTGCGTTCATCACGGGACCGGCGACAACCGTCCAGGTCATGGTCAAGGACTCCGCCAAATATGCCTCGACCGGCGGCTGGGGCTTTGGCCGCTTCATCGACGGCAAGCCGGTCGATGCCGCCCAGCACGAGACCTGTTTCGCCTGCCACGAGGCCCACGCCAGCGATCACGATTTCGTCTTCACGCACTACGCGCATTGAGTGCGATCGACCACCCTCATCGTCGTCCTGGCGAAAGCCAGGACCCATTACCCCAAATCTCAGTCATTGTGCGACGCTGGGGCCGCGATCCCATTCACAATCAACTGCGGTGGTTATGGGTCCTGGCTTTCGCCAGGACGACGGCGGTGTTTCTGGCGAGCGCCATGCACCGATCACGGAGATGCCGCGGCGTACTGGGTCCCCCGGTCGAGCCGGGGGACGACACCGAGTATGGGCACTACGCTGTCTTCACGTCCTCGCGGCGCGTTCTGATCTGGCGCTGCCGTTGCGGTGAGGCTAGTTTCCCGCAGCAATCGCATGCGGGGAACGGCTTTGACCATCACCATCTATGGCATCAAGAACTGCGACACCATGAAGAAGGCGCGCGCCTGGCTCGACGATCACGGCGTCGGCTACGACTTCCACGACTACAAGACCGCCGGGATCGCCAAGGACAAGCTCAAGCAGTGGAGCGACGAGGTCGGCTGGGAGACGCTGCTCAATCGCGCCGGCACGACCTTCAAGAAGCTGCCCGATGCCGACAAGGAAGGGCTGAACGAGCGCAAGGCGCTGGCACTGATGGCCGAGCAGCCGTCGATGATCAAGCGTCCGGTGCTCGATCTCGGGCCGAAGCGCGTCGTCGGCTTCAAGCCGGACATTTACGCCAAGGAAGTGCCGGCAAAGGCGCGCAAGAAAGGCTGACGCGTTCCGCGCGAACCCTGGTTGGGGAATTTGAATCACGGGAGCCCGGCCAGACGGGACAATTCTGCTCGGCTCCCGGTTCGAGGCTTACGGACAGGAGCGGACATCAACCTGCTGACTATCCCCGACCAATCCATCGAAATGACCCAATGCAGAAACCGCAATCGCCTCATTCATCCTTTAGCACGCCGATCTATAGTGGTTGATGAAACGGCTTGATACAACCTACCGCTAAGCGTCGATACTCGCGCAGGGCTGACGGCCATATGCCTTACCTTATCGACGCAGTCGTTATCTTCTTGTATGCGATAACTGCTTGCGCGATGTGCGGTGCGACGATAGCTCAGGTGAAATTCGTACCCGCGGCCGGGTTGCCGCTTTCAACCTTTATCAGAAGACCGTGGACGGGGATGGCGTTGATGGCTGATCACCGCAAGGTCTTTGCCGCCCCCGGTCAGATTAAAAGGTTCGTGATCTACGGATTGTTGTTGTTCACGGCCTTTGCCGCGTTGGTGATCGGACGATCTATTCAGTTAGGTCATTCACCCTTTTGAAGCGCGTCATGCCGCGCAACCCTTACACTAAGTCCACTCAATGACTGCTTCTGGACCCTTTTCGGAAGTGCCGCGTTGGCTATCGAAAGTCCGGTGTCGGCGGTGAAGCGGACCTCGCGGTTGTGCGTTCCGGCTTCCGAGTTTGACCATTTCATAACTCGCAACCTGTTGGCTGAATTCCGGTCAGATCGCGAACTGCTCGTAGGTTTGAGATTGACTCAGATCAAAAATAGGCTCGACGCGGCGCGTTAAATGTAAATGTGGGGTACCTGTCGACATTCAGGGAGATGCGCGAATGGTTACGCAAAGCAATATTCACTTCTTTACAATTTGGGCCAAGGAACGTCTCGACGAAATGGACGCAACGATGACGTCGCTTGAGGGCAGGGCTGCAGAGGTGCAGGCCGATGTCCGCGACAAGGCCAAGAAGGTTCTTGCTGACCTGCGCAAGCAGCGTGATGACTTCCGGGACACCATGAAGAAGCAGTCGGAAGCTAACGAGTCGGCCTGGACTCAGGCAAAAGCAAAGCTAGATGGTGACTGGCGCGTGTTCGAGGTCGAGGTCAAGAAATATGTCGATAGCTTCGGCAAGCAGATCGAGCACCAGCAAGCGACGTTCAAGCTTCAAGCCGATGCCCAATTGAAAGCGTGGCGTGAAGCAGCCGACAAGCTTGGCGGCGATGCCAAGAAGTTCGCTTCTGAGCGTCGGGGCGATGTCGACGCCGCCATTAAGCGTATGATCGCCGATGCGACCGAGGCAGAGAAAAAACTCGAGAAGTTGAACCAGGCAGGGAGCCAGTCATGGTCCGTGCTCATGGCGGCTTTGACCGAAACGCGAGCTGCCTTTGATCGCGCTAATGAAGCTGCGCGGGAAGCATTCAAGCGAGCTGCTTGATCGAGCATCGGTTGGATTCGGATAGACCGCCTCGTGGCGGTCTTTCCTTTTTTTGCTCGGACGAGCATCAAGAACATCTGGCGGACTTCCGAAATTGGGCCCTTTGCCGACATTCACTTAGGCATCGTCGATGTCTGCTTTTGAGGGCAACTCGGACATCGCATCCCGCGCACGTGCGTGCCGGATTTATGACACGCTCTAGATCAACTCGACCGAATCCTGGCTGGCCGGACGCTCCGCCGGCACGAACCTGCGGTCGATCACCGCCCGCACCGTGACGATCGGCACGGCCTTCGCCTTCACGCCCATCAGATTGTGCAGCCGAAAGCCGCCCTCGATGCTGATTGCCTTGTACGAGCCGATGATGTGCTCGACGGTATCGCCGCGTCCGAACGGCAGCAGCAGCCGTTCATAGGAGACGTCCTTGCCGTCGGCGTCGGTGAGCTCCGCAACCGTGTAGGTCGGACGCTTGCGCGCCAGGCAGGCACGATAGGACAGGATCACGCCGGCATAGCGCTCCGGGCCGATCGCGTCATCGAGATAGCGGTTGGTGCGCAGCCGCGGCTCGACGTGCTCGTTGCCATAGGCCGTCGTCAGCCGCGCGCCTTCCTGCGTGATCAGGAAGCGTGCGGCGTCACCGCTGCCGACCACGTCAAAGCCCATCATGTCGGCCCGCTCGTCGGCGGTGCCGTCGGTGTGGAAATCGCACAGCAAGGGAAGGGCGTCCGGCATGCGCAGCGCGCGCAGCCAGGCGTTCAGCAGCACCCGCTGCGTGATCGATTTGACCACCGATGGATCGGCACTCCTGAATGGCATGGGCTAACCGAATTCAAGTGGCTGCGGCGGATGTGCTGCCGTGTCGACGGTCTGGCCACGGGCATAAAGTCGCAGCCACGTGTTCAGGAAATCACGTTGCCGGATCGACTTGATGACCGAGGAATTGGCGCTCTCGAAATGCAAGGCTCTAACCGCCCTTAATACAATGGCGGGAGCTTCGGCGAGAGGCGGAAATATTCTATGAAAAGGAAAGACCGGAGCAAAACACCCTTAACGGCAGCTTTCCGAGGCGCAAAGCGCGCTCGAAGGCCATTCGACTAAGGATCAACCGGAACTGGTCGAGCCAATACTGCACTGCACAGCTTTCCACCTTGCGTAACCGCCGCAGATGACGGCATATTCCGGCCCGGAGGCGACAGGCCCCCGGACGGTTTCCAAGACGTACGGACAACCTGTCGAACACGAAAAAAGCTGGCCACGCGGGCGACGGGCTTCGCGGCGATGGCGTATGGGGGAATCTATTTGGCCGATGAGTTCATTCTCGAAACCAGCGGATTGACCAAGGAATTCGCGGGTTTCTTTGCCGTTCGCGACGTTGCGCTGAAGGTGCGTCGCGGCAGTATCCATGCGTTGATCGGGCCGAACGGCGCCGGCAAGACGACCTGTTTCAATCTGCTGACCAAATTCCTGAAGCCGACGGGCGGGCAGATTCGCTACAAGGGCCAGGACATCACCGCAATGCCGCCGGCCGACGTGGCGCGCCTCGGGCTGGTGCGCTCGTTCCAGATCTCGGCGGTATTTCCGCACATGACGGCGCTGGAAAACGTCCGGGTGGCGCTGCAGCGCCAGCACGGGTCGTCATTCGATTTCTGGCGCTCGAAAACCGTGCTCGACCGCTTCAATCCGCGCGCCCATGAACTGCTGAACGACGTCGGCTTGAGCGAGTTCGCCAACACGCCGGCGGTCGAGATGCCGTACGGCCGCAAGCGCGCACTCGAAATTGCAACGACGCTTGCGCTCGACCCCGAGATGATGCTGCTCGACGAGCCGATGGCCGGCATGGGCCACGAGGACATCGACAAGATCGCGGCGCTGATCAAGCGGATCTCCGCCAAATACACCATCCTGATGGTCGAACATAACCTCTCGGTGGTGGCCAATCTCTCTGACATCATCACCGTGCTGACGCGCGGGCAGGTGCTGGCGGAGGGCAACTACGCCGACCTCTCCAAGGACGAGCGCGTGAAGGAAGCCTATCTGGGAGCGGGTCATGGCTGAGGCGAAACTGGCGGAGAGGCCCGTGGCTGCGGCCGGCGCCGAGGTGCTGACGGTCAGCGATCTGCAGGCCTGGTACGGCGAATCCCACATTCTTCACGGGATCAATTTCAACGTGAGGGCGGGCGAGGTGGTGACGCTGCTCGGCCGCAACGGCGCCGGCAAGACCACCACGCTGAAGTCGGTGATGGGCGTGATCGGCAAGCGCACGGGCTCGATCCGTTTCGACAACAAGGAGATCATCCGCACCACCTCCGACCGCATCGCGCGGCTAGGGATCGCATTCTGTCCCGAAGAGCGCGGCATCTTCGCCAGTCTCGACGTGCGCGAGAATTTGCTGCTGCCGCCGGTGGTGCGCCCGGGCGGCCTGCCGCTCGACCAGATCTTCACCCTGTTTCCCAACCTGAAGGAGCGGCTCAACAGCCAGGGCACCAAGCTCTCGGGCGGCGAGCAGCAGATGCTGGCGATTGCGCGCATCCTGCGCACCGGCGCGCGCTTCCTGATGCTGGACGAGCCGACCGAAGGGTTGGCGCCGGTCATCATTCAGCAGATCGGGCACACCATTGCGCGCCTGAAGTCGCAGGGATTCACCATCCTGTTGGTCGAACAGAATTTCCGCTTCGCCTCGACCGTTGCCGACCGCTACTACATCGTCGAGCACGGCAAGGTGATCGACGGCTTCGCCAATTCGGAGCTGTCGGCCAACATGGACAAGCTGCATACCTATCTCGGCGTTTGAAGTCGCCGGAGCCAGAAAATTTAAGAACTGAGGGAATACGCCATGAGGAATACGATTTCAGCGCTTCTGCTTGGCACCGCGATGGTGCTCTCCGTCGCAGGCGTCGCCGCCGCCGACGACAAGACAGTGAAGGTCGGCGTGTTGTCGGATCAGTCCGGCCTCTATGCCGACCTTGCCGGCCCCGGCTCGACGCTGGCGGCGCAAATGGCGATCGAGGACTCCGGCCTCAAGGCCAAGGGCTGGACCATCGACCTGATCTCCGGCGATCACCAGAACAAGCCCGATATCGGCACCACCATTGCCCGCCAGTGGTTCGACGTCGACAAGGTCGACACCATCGTCGACGTGCCGAATTCCGGCGTCGCGCTCGCGGTCAATAACGTCGTGAAGGAGAAGAACGGCGTCTACATCAATTCGGGCGCGGCGACTTCCGATCTCACCAACGCGCAGTGCACGCCGAACACGGTGCACTGGACCTACGACACCTACATGCTGGCGCACGCCACCGGCCAGGCGCTGGTGAAGGCGGGCGGGGACACCTGGTTCTTCCTGACCGCCGACTACGCGTTCGGCGCGGCGCTGGAGCGCGACACCACCGCCGTCATCACCGCCAATGGCGGCAAGGTGGTCGGCGGCGTCAAGCACCCGCTCAACACCGCTGACTTCTCCTCGTTCCTGCTGCAGGCGCAGGCTTCCAAGGCCAAGATCATCGGTCTCGCCAATGCCGGCGGCGACACCACCAACTCGATCAAGCAGGCTGCCGAGTTCGGCATCGTCAAGGGCGGCCAGAAGCTCGCGGCGCTGCTGCTGTTCCTCACCGACGTCAAGGCGATCGGGCTGGAGACCGCGCAGGGCCTCAACTTCACCGAAACGTTCTACTGGGACCTCAACGACAAGACCCGCGCGTTCTCGAAGCGCTTCTCGGAGAAGATGAAGAGCGGCGCTCCTCCGACCATGGTGCAGGCCGGCGTGTATGCGGGCCTCACGCATTACTTCAAGGCACTCGAAGCGCTCGGCGGCAATCCGCATGACGGCGCCAAGGTGGTCGCGAAGATGAAGACGATCCCGACCGACGATCCGCTGTTCGGCAAGGGCGAGGTCGAGGCCAACGGCCGCGTCACCCACGACGCCTATCTGTTCGAAGTGAAGAAGCCCTCGGAGTCCAAGGGTCCGTGGGACTTCTACAAGCTGGTCGGCACCGTGCCGGGCAACCAGGCCTTCACGCCGCTCGACAAGAGCACCTGTGCGCTCCTGAAGAAGTGACGATCATGCCCGCCGGCCGTGGGCGCGGCCGGCGGGCTTCATCTATCCAGTGAAAGCTCATTCGATGCAGGCTCTCTACGCACAGCTTCTGGTGGGACTGATCAACGGCTCGTTCTACGCGCTGCTCAGTCTGGGGCTCGCCGTCATCTTCGGCATGCTCAACATCATCAATTTCGCGCACGGCGCACTCTACATGATGGGCGCCTTCGTGGCGTATTTCCTGCTCAATCTGGGCGGCATCAACTACTGGTGGGCGCTGCTCATCGCACCTGTCATCGTCGGCATCTTCGGCATGATCCTCGAGCGGACCATGCTGCAATGGCTGGCCGGGCTCGACCATCTCTATGGACTGCTGCTGACGTTCGGCATCGCGCTGATCGTGCAGGGCGTGTTCCAGAACTATTTCGGCTCCTCGGGCCTGCCTTACTCGATCCCGGATCAGCTCAAGGGCGGCGTCAATCTCGGCTTCATGTTCCTGCCGATCTATCGCGGCTGGGTCGTGATCTTCTCGCTGGTGGTGTGCCTTGCCACCTGGTTCCTGATCGAGAAGACGCAGCTCGGCGCCTATCTGCGCGCCGCCACCGAGAACCCGACGCTGGTGCGGGCCTTCGGCATCAACGTGCCGCGCATGATCACGCTGACCTACGGGCTCGGCGTCGGTCTCGCCGCGCTCGCCGGCGTGCTGTCGGCGCCGATCAACCAGGTCCGCCCGCTGATGGGCGCCGATCTCATCATCGTGGTGTTCGCGGTGGTCGTGATCGGCGGCATGGGCTCGATCATGGGCTCGATCATCACCGGCTTCGCGCTCGGCGTGATCGAGGGACTGACCAAGTATTTTTATCCCGAGGCCTCCAACACCGTGGTGTTTGTCCTGATGGTGGTGGTGTTGCTGGTGAAGCCAACGGGACTGACGGGACGGGCGGCCTGATATGTCAGCATTGACCGACGATACACTTCCGGTGACGCCGCGCGCGATGCGCGACGAGATGATCGTATTCGCCGTGATGGCGGTGCTGCTGGCAGTGGTGCCGTTCACGGGGATCTATCCCTTCTTCGTGATGCAGGCGTTGTGCTTTGCGCTGCTCGCCTGCGCCTTCAACCTTTTGATCGGCTATGGCGGCCTGCTGTCGTTCGGCCACGCCATGTTCCTCGGCACCGCCGGCTACGTCTCGGCGCATGCGCTGAAGGTGTGGGGGCTGCCGCCGGAGCTCGGCATCGTGGCCGGCACCGCCGCGGCGGCCTTGCTCGGCCTCGTCACCGGCTTCATCTCGATCCGCCGCCAGGGCATCTACTTCTCGATGATCACGCTGGCGCTGTCGCAGCTGCTCTATTTCATCTATCTGCAGGCGCCGTTCACCCATGGTGAAGACGGCATCCAGGGCATCCCGCAGGGGCACCTGTTCGGGATCTTCGACCTGTCGAAGCCGACGGTGCTCTACTACGTCGTGCTGGCCGGATTCCTTGCCGGCTTCCTTTTGATCTACCGCACCATCAACTCGCCGTTCGGTGAGGTGCTGAAGTCGATCCGCGAGAACGAGCCGCGCGCGATCTCGCTTGGCTACAAGACCGACCAGTACAAGATGCTGGCCTACATCCTGTCGGGCACGCTGGCGGGCTTTGCCGGCTCGCTGAAGGTGTTCGTGGCGCAGAACGCCTCGCTCACCGACGTGCACTGGTCGATGTCCGGCGAAATCGTGCTGATGACGCTGGTCGGCGGTCTCGGCACCATCTTCGGACCGGTGGTCGGCGCATTCGTGATCATCGCGATGCAGCAATATCTCGCCGGGTTCGGCCAGTGGGTGACGGTGATCCAGGGCGTGATCTTCGTGGCCTGCGTGCTGCTGTTCCGGCGCGGTCTGGTCGGCGAACTGGCCCACCTGTTGCGGCGGTCGCTGTAGGGCAGGGCACGCGATTTGCTGCCGACTTAGCGGTGGACGACCGCCCGTTCGGGCGGTCGATCCGGGTATTTTCCCCGCCAGATGCTCTATGACAGTTCTGTGACAGTCGCTAAAAGGGCTGTCCCGGAATGATGGAATTGAGACATGCTGCGCTGGTTTCGCGCCTTTCTGCCCAAGGAAGAGCGATTTTTCGACCTGTTCGCCCGCCACGCCCAGACCTCCGTGCGGTGCGCGCTGGCGCTGCAGGACATGCTGAAGGGCGGCGAGGAGACTCCCGTCTTCTGCCAGCGCGTCAATCAGTTCGAGAACGACGCCGATAGCGTCACCCGCGAGGTGCTGACCGCGGTTCGCCGCACCTTCATCACCCCGTTCGACCGCGGCGACATCAAGAACCTGATCACCGCAATGGACGACGCGGTCGACCAGATGCAGGCGACCGCCAAGGCCGTGATGCTGTTCGAGGTACGCGAGTTCGAGCCGCCGATGCGCGAGATCGGCACCTTGATCGTCGAATGCGCCAATCTGGTCGTCCGCGCGCTGCCTCTGTTGCAGGCGATCGGCCAGAACGTCTCGATGCTGACCCAGATCACCGAGGAGCTGACCAAGCTCGAGGGGCGGGTCGACGATCTCCATGATATCGGGCTCAAGGAATTGTTCCTGAAGCACCGCGACGCCAACACGATGGACTTCATCGTCGGCGCGGAGATCTACGATCATCTCGAGAAGGTGGCCGACCGCTTCGACGACGTCGCCAACGAGATCAACTCCATCGTCATCGAGCAAGTGTAAGTCGGGGACATCACGTGGACGCCACGCTGGGTCTTCCGGTTCTGACCATCCTGATCGCGGTCGCGCTGCTGTTCGACTTCCTGAACGGCCTGCACGATGCCGCGAACTCGATCGCGACCATCGTCTCGACCCGCGTACTGCGGCCGCAATATGCGGTGTTCTGGGCGGCGTTCTTCAACTTCGTCGCCTTCGCGGTGTTCGGTCTGCACGTCGCCAACACCATCGGCACCGGGATCATCGACCCGTCCGTGGTGGACGCGACCGTGATCTTCGCGGCGCTGGTCGGCGCGATCGTCTGGAACGTGATCACCTGGGCGCTGGGCATTCCCTCGTCGAGCTCGCATGCGCTGATCGGCGGCCTGGTCGGCGCCGGCATGGCGAAGGCGGGCATCTCGGCGGCGGTGTGGAGCGGGCTCACCAAGACCTTGCTTGCCATCGTCCTGTCGCCGCTGGTCGGCTTCCTGCTGGCGCTGGTGCTGGTTGCGATCGTGTCCTGGCTCTCGGTGCGCTCGACGCCGTTCGCGGTCGATCGCGCCTTCCGCATCCTGCAATTCGCCTCGGCGTCGCTCTATTCGCTCGGCCATGGCGGTAACGACGCACAGAAGACCATGGGCATCATCGGCGTGCTGCTCTACTCGCAAGGCCATCTCGGCGACACCTTCGAGATTCCGTTCTGGGTCGTGCTGGCCTGCCAGAGCGCGATGGCGCTGGGCACCCTGATGGGCGGCTGGCGGATCGTGCGCACCATGGGGCTGCGGATCACCAAGCTGACGCCGATGCAGGGCTTTTGCGCCGAGACCGGCGGCGCGGCCACGCTGTTCATCGCGACCTATCTCGGGGTTCCGGTATCGACCACCCACACCATCACCGGCGCCATCGTCGGGGTCGGCGCGGCACGGCGGCTGTCCGCCGTGCGCTGGAACGTGGCGAGCTCGATCGTCTATGCCTGGGTGATCACGATCCCGGCCTCGGCTGCGGTTGCAGCCGCGACCTATTGGGCGGTGCAGATATTGAAGTGATCAGCCGACCAGCTTCAGCCCGACGATGCCGGACACGATCAGCCCGATGCTGGCAAGCCGCATCGCGGTCGCGGGTTCGCCGAGCAGGATGATGCCGAGCGCCGCGGTGCCGACCGCGCCGATCCCGGTCCAGACCGCATAGGCGGTTCCAATCGGCAGCGTCTTGAGCGCGATGCCGAGCAGGATCACGCTGCCGGCCATCGCCGCGAGCGTCAGCACCGACGGCACCAGCCGCGAAAAACCCTCGGTGTATTTCAGCCCAATTGCCCAGCCGATCTCGAGCAGGCCTGCGGTGAACAGAATGGCCCAAGCCATAACGAACCCTCCGGATAAGGCAGGGTCGTCCCCGCGGATGGTATGGTGAGGTGAAGGTCGTCCTTCCGGTGCCTATATGTGGGTGGCGCGGCCAGTCCGCATTGCGACAAAACGCCCTTGATTGCGCCCGTTTTCCCTGCCAAACGCTGCCCCGCCATGTCTGATACCGCTGTTCCAACCGAATCGCCGTCGCGCTCGCCGCTTTCACAGGAAGTGGCGCGACGGCGCACCTTTGCGATCATCTCGCACCCGGACGCCGGCAAGACCACGCTGACGGAAAAGCTGCTGCTGTTCGGCGGCGCCATCAACCTCGCGGGCCAGGTCAAGGCCAAGGGCGAGCGGCGCAACACGCGCTCGGACTGGATGAAGATCGAGCGCGAGCGCGGTATCTCGGTCGTCACCTCGGTGATGACCTTCGAGTTCAACGACCTCGTGTTCAACCTGCTGGACACGCCGGGCCACGAGGACTTTTCGGAAGACACCTACCGCACGCTGACCGCGGTCGATTCCGCGGTCATGGTGATCGACGCCGCCAAGGGCATCGAGGCGCGCACCCGAAAGCTGTTCGAGGTGTGCCGGTTGCGCGACATCCCGATCATCACCTTCATCAACAAGATGGACCGCGAGAGCCGCGACACGTTCGAGCTCTTGGACGAGATCGAGAAGACGCTGGCGCTCGACACCACGCCGATGACCTGGCCGGTCGGCCGCGGCCGCGACTTCCTCGGCACCTATGATGTCGTCAATGGCGGCGTACGGCTGCTCGAGGGTGGCGGCGCCAAGACCGGCGCCACCGAGCAGATCGACATCGCCGATCTCGGCAAGCGCAATCCCAATCTCGACGTCGCCGAGGTCAGGGATGAGCTCGCGCTGGCGTCCGAGGCCTGCAAGCCGTTCGAGCTCGCGGCCTTCCGCGAAGGCCATCTGACGCCGGTCTATTTCGGCAGCGCGCTGCGCAATTTCGGCGTCGGCGACTTGCTCGAGGGCCTCGGCAAGTTCGCGCCGGCACCGCGCGCACAGGATTCCGATCTGCGCAAGGTCGAGGCCGCGGAGCCGCGCATGAGCGCGTTCGTGTTCAAGATCCAGGCCAACATGGATCCGAACCACCGCGACCGCATCGCCTTCGCGCGGCTGTGCTCCGGAAAACTTAGCCGCGGCATGAAGGCCAAGCTGGTACGCACCGGCAAGAACATGAGCCTGTCGAGCCCGCAATTCTTCTTCGCCCAGGACCGCTCGGTGGCGGACGAGGCGTTCGCCGGCGACGTCGTCGGCATTCCGAACCACGGCACCCTGCGGATCGGCGACACCCTGACCGAGGGCGAGGATCTGACCTTCGTCGGCGTGCCGAGCTTCGCACCAGAAATCGTCCGCCGCGTTCGGCTGACGGATGCGATGAAGGCGAAGAAGCTGAAGGAGGCCTTGCAGCAGATGTCGGAGGAGGGCGTCGTGCAGGTGTTCCGCCCGCGCGACGGCGCGCCGGCGCTGGTCGGCGTGGTCGGCCCGCTGCAGCTCGACGTGCTGAAGGCGCGGCTCGATGCCGAATATTCGCTGCCGGTCGAGTTCGAGATCTCCGAGTTCTCGCTGGCGCGCTGGATCTCGTCCGACGACCGCAAGAAGTTAGAGGCCTTCGTCGCCGCCAACAATTCGGGCATCGCCGACGACGTCGACGGCGATCCGGTGTTCATGGCCAAGAACGAGTTCTATCTCGGCTACACCCGCGAGCGCGCGGAGGGTATCACCTTCTCCAACGTCAAGGACGTGAAGAAGAAGGCGTAGCGCCGCATCCTCACTGTCGTCCCCCGGCTTGACCGGGGGACCCAGTACGCCGCGGCGTCTCGATTGATGACTGGTGTCTCTGGAATATACTGGATCGCCCGGTCGAGCCGGGCGATGACAGGTGAAGCTGATCCGCGAGCGGGCCGAAGGCATCACCTTCTCCAACGTCAAGGACGTGAAGAAGAAGGCGCAAGGCCGCATACTCAGTGTCGTCCCCCGGCTCGACCGGGGGACCCAGTACGCCGCGGCCTCTCGATTGATCACTGCTGTCTCTGGAATACTGGATCGCCCGGTCGAGCCGGGCGATGACAGTTGAAGCTGACTCGCGAGCGCGCCGAGGGCATCACCTTCTCCAACGTCAAGACGTGAAGAAGAAGGCGTAAGGCCGAATACGATAGCGCCACATACTCAGTGTCGTCCCCTGGCTTGACCGGGGGACCCAGTACGCCGCGGCCTATCGATCGATCACTGCTGCCTCTGGAATACTGGATCGCCCGGTCGAGCCGGGCGATGACGGCGGGGTGTGAGGCGGAAAGCGCGAGGACGTGAACCGGCCCCCGCTTGCTCCGGTCCGCCGCGGTACCATTTTCCCCGGAGCGCATCCTGGGTCCGATCGCATGCTCCGACGCGTCCTCATCTGCCTCGCTTTTGCCGTGCTTGCCATCGGCCTCACGGGCGCTGCCTCCGCGCGGCAGCGGCACCAGACGAACCCGGTGCCGTTCGCGCACACACCCTGCAGTGTGCTCGACAACGGGCCTTGCATCCCGTCCTATTGCAGCGTGTTCAACCATGGGCCGTGCCTGCCCGAAATCGATTATCCGTACGGCGAAAATCTCCAGCTCACGATCCTGACGGTGCCGCCCGAGGGGCAGGCCGAGAAGTACCGCAAGCCGGATCATGATCTCGATACCATCGGCGATCTGTTCGCCGCGCTACGTTCCTGCTGGGCGCCGCCGCCGGCGGACGATGCGCGCGAGGGCATGCAGATGTCGGTGCGCTTCAGCTTCAAGCGGACCGGCGAGATGATCGGCACGCCGCGCCTGACATTCGCGACGCGGGGCATCCCGCCGGATACCCGCACGACCTATCTCAACGCAATCAACGCCTCGCTCGGAGCCTGCCTGCCGCTGAAATTCACCGGCGGGCTCGGCGGCGCGCTGGCCGGCCGTCCGATCATGATCCGCTATGTCGACAATCGCGAGCTGGCCAAGCCGGCCGGCAATCAATGATCCACGCCCCGGCGTGACGCATTGCGTCCCGCCCGGCGAAGATGTTACGCGAAGACAGCAATCAATCAGGGAGGAACATCGTGGGACTGCTCGTCATGATCCTGGGTCTCGTGCTGTTCCTCGGCATCCATGTGCTGACCAGCCTGCGCGACCTGCGCGCCGGCATCGTCAATGCGATGGGCGAGGGGGCCTACAAGGGCGTCTATTCGCTGGTGTCGTTCGCCGGGCTCGCGCTGATCATCTGGGGCTTCGGCCATTACCGTGCGACCGGCTGGATCGACGTCTGGACGCCGCCGACCGCGTTGAAGCACATCGCGGTGGCGCTGATGCTGCCGGCCGTTATTTTGGTGGTGGCCGCCTATATCCGCGGCCGCATCTACACCACGCTGAAGCATCCGATGCTGGCGGGCGTGAAGCTGTGGGCGTTCGCGCATCTGCTCGCCAATGGCGACCTCGGCTCGATCATCCTGTTCGGGTCGTTTCTCGGTTGGGCGGTCTATGACCGCATCTCGCTGAAGCGCCGCGCGGATGCGGGCGGGCCGCCGATCCCGGTGGGCGGCCCGACCAACGACCTGATCGCGATCGCGGTCGGTGTCATCGTCTATCTGGCGCTGGCGTTTGCGTTCCACCCGGTCGTGATCGGCGTGCCTGTCATGGGAGCCTGACTATGTCTGTTCAATCCGCCATCAAGCGCAAGACCGCGCCCGATCTCCGCGCCCGCAAGAATGGCGAGCCGATCGTGATGCTGACGTCGTACCATGCGCACACCGCGGCGCTGGTCGACCGGCACTGCGACGCGATCCTGGTCGGCGATTCCCTCGGCAACGTGATGCATGGCTTCGAGACCACGGTGCCGGTCACGCTCGACATGATGATCCTGCAAGGCCGCGCCGTGATGCGCGGCTCGCAAGCCGCGCTGGTCGTGGTCGACATGCCGTTCGGCTCCTATGAGGGCTCGAAGGAGCAGGCGTTCCAGTCCGCGGTGCGGATCATGAAGGAGACGCTGTGCGGCGCCGTCAAGCTCGAGGGCGGCGCGCGGATGGCAGAGACGGTGGCATTCCTGTCCGAGCGCGGCATTCCCGTGATGGGCCATATCGGCCTGACGCCGCAATCGATCAACACGCTCGGCTCGTTCCGCGCACAGGGCCGCGAGGAGGAGACCTGGGCGCCGATCGAGAACGACGCGAAGGCGATCGCGGAGGCGGGCGCCTTCTCGATCGTGGTCGAGGCAGTCGCCGAGCCCTTGGCGCGCAAGATCACGCAATCGATCGCCGTTCCCACCATCGGCATCGGCGCCAGCGCTGCCTGCGACGGCCAGGTGCTGGTGCTGGAGGACATGCTCGGCCTGTCGCCGCGTGCGCCGAAATTCGTGCGCCGCTACGGCAACCTCGGGCCGATGATCGAGGAAGCGATCGCGGGCTATGCGCGCGATGTGAAGAGCCGCGCCTTTCCGGGCCCGGAGCACGTCTACGGCATGAAGAAGAGCTGACGAGGCGCGCATGGACTGGTCGCAACACGCACTTCCGCTGATGCGGCTCGAGCCGCGCTTCGGCGACCGCGTCGTGCCTGCCTTCGCCGAGCGGCCGGCCAGCCTGTGGGCGATGATCGCGGACGCCGTCGCGCAGAATGGCGACGGCGAGGCGCTGGTCTGTGGCGAGAGGCGCCTGAGCTGGCGTGAGGTCGCCGACCAATCGGCGAAGGTCGCAGCCGGCTTTGCAAAGCTTGGTCTCGCGCCGGGCGACCGCGTCGGGATCCTGCTCGGCAACCGCATCGAGTTCGTGCTGACGATGTTCGCCGCCGCCCATGCTGGCCTCGTCACGGTGCTGCTCTCGACGCGCCAGCAGAAGCCCGAGATCGCCTATGTGCTGAACGATTGCGGCGCGAAGTGTCTGGTCCACGAGGCCGCGCTTGCCGATCGCATCCCGGACGCTGCCGATATTCCCGGCCTCACACATCGCATCTTGGTCAGCGACGACGGCGCATCGCAATTCGCCGGTCTGCGCGACAACGCTCCGGCGCAGGCGCCGGCGGAGGTGAGGGAAGAGGACACCGCGATGATCCTCTACACCTCAGGCACCACGGGGCGGCCGAAGGGCGCGATGCTTGCTCATTGCAACATCATCCATTCCTCTGACGTGTTCGTGTCCTGCCTGAAGCTGACCAGGGCCGATCGCTCGATCGCCGCGGTGCCGCTCGCGCATGTCACCGGCGCGGTCGCCAACGTCACCACCATGGCCCGCTGCGCCGGCGCGCTGATCATCATGCCGGAGTTCAAGGCATCGGAATATCTAAAGGTCGCGGCGCGCGAGCGCGTCACCTACACGGTGATGGTGCCGGCGATGTACAATCTGTGCCTGATGCAGCCGGATTTCGGCAGCTACGACCTGTCGAGCTGGCGCATCGGCGGGTTCGGCGGCGCGCCGATGCCGGTCGCGACCATCGAAAAGCTCGACGCCAAGATTCCCGGGCTCAAGCTCGCGAATTGCTATGGCGCGACCGAGACCACGTCGCCCTCGACCTTGATGCCGGGTGAATTGACCGCGGCGCATATCGACAGCGTCGGCCTGCCGTGTCCCGGCGCCGAGATCGTCGTGATGGGCGCCGATGGCCGCGAGGTGCCGCGCGGCGAGATCGGCGAGCTCTGGATCCGCAGCGCCTCCGTCATCAAGGGCTACTGGAACAATCCGAACGCAACCGCCGAGAGTTTTACCGCCGGGTTCTGGCATTCCGGCGATCTCGGCTCGGTCGATGCCGACAACTTCGTCCGCGTGTTCGACCGCCAGAAGGACATGATCAACCGCGGCGGCCTGAAAATCTATTCCGCCGAGGTCGAGTCCGTCCTGGCGAGCCATCCGGCCGTGGTCGAGAGCGCGATCATCGCAAAACCGTGCCCGGTGCTCGGCGAGCGCGTCCATGCCGTGATCGTGACCCGCACGGAGGTCAATGCGGAGAGCCTGCGCGCCTGGTGCGCCGAGCGCCTCTCCGACTACAAGGTGCCGGAGACGATGGCGCTGACGTCAGAGCCGCTGCCGCGCAACGCCAACGGCAAGGTGATCAAGCGCCAGCTCAGGGAGAGCCTCTCGGCAGCCGGCACTTAGTTTCTTCCATTTCCGTCTTCGTCATGGCCGGGCTTGTCCCGGCCATCCACGTCTTTTCCTGGCGTGGAAGCAAAGACGTGGATGCCCGGCACAAGGCCGGGCATGACGAGTTTGTGGAGGGATCGAGCGCATCCCCCGCAAGCGGGAGAGGGAGCCCACGCAGTCCCGTTGCGGCCCATGGCAAACTTCCCCGGTTAACGCTTTGATCCGCCTCGCTTTGCCTTGCCTCTGCCACACCGTTAGGGTAACGCCGCCGCGATGTGGGGATCAGGTAGGGGCCAGGCTCCACCGAGATTCGCGGTCCCGAGGGGATGGGATAGCCTTAAGTGTCTGAATTATTTGACGAAGTCGACGAGGAAGTCCGTCGCGATCAGCTCAAGAAGCTGTGGGACAAGTACTCGCTTTTCATCATCGCGCTGGCGATCCTGGTGGTCGCGGGCGTCGGTGGCTGGCGCGGCTACCAATATCTCGAGGGCAAGAAGGCCGCCGAGGCCGGTGCGGCGTTCGACCGCGCCGTCGAGCTGTCGGACCAGAACAAGCACGCCGAGGCCGAAGCCGCGTTTGCCGACCTGATCACCAAGGCGCCGTCCGGCTACCGCAATCTGGCGCGGCTGCGCATGGCCGCCGAGGTCGCGACCCGCGATCAGCCGGCCGCTGCGAAACTCTATGACGCGATCGCAGCCGACCGCAGCGTCGGCGGTCCTGATCAGGATCTGGCGCGGATCCGTGCCGCGCAGATGGTGATGGACACCACGACCTATCCGAACATGGTGCAACGGCTCGAGGCGATGGCGACGTCGAAGGACTCGACGTTCCGCCACTCCGCGCGCGAGTTGCTGGCGCTGTCGGCCTGGCGCGCCAACGATGCCACCGCCGCGCGGCAGTGGCTCGACCAGATTGCCAATGACGGCGAGACGCCGCCGAGCCTGCGGTCGCGCGCCGAAGCGCTGCAGGCGCTGTTGCCGCCGGTCGCGAAGAGCTGACTTGGCGCGCGAAACCCGAGTTTGAGTGAGAGATCGACCATGCGCCGCTCGCAACGCCTGATCGCAGCCGCAGTTCTGACAGCGCTTTGCAGCGTGCTGGCGGGCTGCGGCGGTGGCGGCATGTCCAATTTCGATCCGAGCGATTTGCTCGACTTCCTCGACACCAAGAAGAAGCTGGCCGGTGACCGCAAGCCGGTATTCCCGGAAGGCGTGCCCGGCCTCGAGCAGGGCGTGCCGAAGGAATTGTACAAGGGCTCGCAGCAGGAGCAGCTCGACCAGCAGAACGCCGCGGCAGCCGCCGCCCAGCCGGCTCCGCCAGCGGAGCCGCCGAAGGGCGCCAAGAAGCACAGCAAGCGCGCCCCTCCGGCTGCCGATCAGGCGGCTGCCCCCGACGCCGCTGCGCCGGACGAGGGCGCGCCCGCCGCGCTGCCGCCGGAGCCGAAGCCGAAGAAGATCGTCCGCCGCCGCACCACCGCGCCGCCTGCCGACGACCAGCAGGCGCAGCCTGCGGCGCCGGCCCAGCAGACCCAGACCACGCAACAATCCGGCGGCGCGTTCCCCGCGCCGCTACCGAGCGGTGGATTTAGCCGCTAGCATGATCCGGAAAAGTGCGAAGCGGTTTTCCGGAAAGGTCATGCTAAAATAAGAAGCTAAAGCGCGAGGACGATTCAATCCGATCTCGTCGCGCTTTAGGCTCCTGCTTCAATTCATTAGACGCGCGCCGCGCCGCGGCGCCGGGATGATCCATGTCTTTTACCATCGCCATTATCGGCCGGCCCAATGTCGGAAAGTCGACGCTGTTCAACCGGCTGGTCGGCCAGAAGCTCGCGCTGGTGGACGACGAGCCCGGCGTGACCCGCGATCGCCGCGAGGGCCAGGCCCGGCTCTACGATCTCGACTTCACCATCATCGACACCGCAGGCCTCGATGAGGGCGCCAAGGGCTCGTTGACGGCGCGGATGCAGGAGCAGACCGAAACCGCGATCGCGCTCGCCGACGCCCTGATGTTCGTGATCGACGCCCGCGTCGGCCTGACGCCGACCGATCGCGCCTTCGCCGACTTCGCCCGCAAGGCCAACAAGCCGGTGGTGCTGGTCGCCAACAAGGCCGAGGGCAAGCATGGCGAGATCGGCGCGATGGAATCCTACGCGCTCGGCCTCGGCGATCCCGTGCAGATCTCGGCCGAGCACGGCGAGGGCATGGGCGACCTCCATGAGGCGCTGAGCGCGCTGGTGCCCGCGACACCAGAGGAAGACGACGAGGTCGAGGACGACGAGGACATCTCGGAGGAGGAGGCCGCGCAGCGCCCGATCCGCGTTGCCATCGTCGGCCGGCCCAACGCCGGCAAGTCGACGCTGATCAACCATCTGCTCGGCGAGGAGCGGCTGCTGACCAGCCCCGAAGCCGGCACCACGCGCGATTCCATCGCGGTCGAGATCACCTGGCAGGGCCGCCAGTTCCGCGTGTTCGACACTGCGGGCCTGCGCCGCCGCTCGCGGATCGAGGAGAAGCTGGAGAAGCTCTCGGTCGCGGATGCGTTGCGTGCGGTGCGCTTCGCCGAAGTCGTCGTGATGATGATGGACTCGCAGAACAAGTTCGAGGAGCAGGATCTGCGGATCGCCGACCTGATCGAGCGCGAAGGCCGTGCGATCGTGCTCGCGGTCAATAAATGGGACCTCGTCGAGCGCAAGCCCAACCAGATCTCGCAACTGCGCACCGATGCCGACCATTGGCTGCCGCAGGTCAAGGGCGCGCCGATCGTCGCCGTCTCCGGCCTGATGGGCGAGGGCATCGACCGCCTGATGATTGCGATCCAGGAGGCCTATGCGGTCTGGAACCGGCGCTTGCCGACCGCGGGGCTTAATCGCTGGTTCGAGCAGGCGATCCAGGCCAACCCGCCACCGGCCGTCTCGGGCCGCCGGCTGAAGCTGAACTACATCACGCAGGTCAAGGCGCGCCCGCCGAGCTTCGTATTGTTCTGCTCGCGCGCCGATGCGATCCCGAGATCCTATCTGCGTTATCTCACCAACTCGCTGCGCGAGGCCTTCGATCTGCCGGGCACGCCGATCCGGATCACGCTGCGCGAGAAGGCCAATCCGTTCGCCTACAAGCGCAAACGGCCGTCGTGAGCGGAGAGGCGGGAGCTGACGCAATGTCGGTGCCGCAGGCACGCAGCGGCGCCGTGATCTTCATCTTCATCACGCTGCTGCTCGACATGCTCGCGCTCGGGATCATCATCCCGATCCTGCCCAAGCTGATCGAAGGCTTCGTCAACAACGACACCGCGAACGCGGCACGCATCTTCGGCGTGTTCGGCTCGATCTGGGCCTTGATGCAGTTCGTCTGCTCGCCGATCCTGGGCGCGCTGTCCGATCGCTTCGGCCGCCGGCCGGTGGTGCTGCTGTCGAATTTCGGCCTTGCCGCGGACTATGTGCTGATGGCGCTGGCGCCGAACCTGATCTGGCTGTTCGTCGGGCGGGCGATCTCGGGCATCACGTCGTCGAGCATCTCGACGGTATTCGCCTATATCGCCGACGTCACCGCGCCGGAGCAGCGCGCCGCGATGTTCGGCAAGATCGGCGTCGCGTTCGGCGCGGGTTTTATTCTGGGACCGGCGCTGGGTGGTCTGCTCGGCCAGATCGATCCGCGGCTGCCGTTCTGGGCGGCGGCGGGCCTGAGCTTCGTCAATGGCCTCTATGGCCTGTTCATCCTGCCGGAATCGCTGCCGGTCGAGCGGCGCGCGCCGTTCAAATGGAAGAGCGCCAATCCGATCGGCGCGCTGCATTTCCTGCGCGCGAACCGGACGCTGGCCGGCCTGTCGCTGGCGACGTTCTTCGGCCAGCTCGCGCATGTCGTGCTGCCCTCGGTGTTCGTGCTCTACGCCACCTACCGCTATGGCTGGGATACCGGCACCGTCGGCGCGACGCTCGCGCTGGTCGGGCTCTGCGGCATGATCGTGCAGGGCGCGGCGATCGGCCCGATCGTGCAGCGCCTCGGTGAGCGCAACGCGCTGTTCCTCGGTCTCGTCTGCGGCGCCTTGGGCTTCGTGATCTTCGGCGCGGCGCCGACCGGGCAGCTGTTCTGGATCGGCATTCCCGTGATGGCGTTCTGGGGCATCTCGGGCGCCGCGACGCAGGCCCTGACGACGCAACTCGTCGCCGCCGATCAACAAGGCCAGTTGCAGGGCGCGACATCGAGCGTGCAGAGCATGTCGGAATTGATCGGCCCGTTCCTGTTCGCGCTGACCTTCGCCTATTTCATCGGCGACAACGTGCCGGTGAAGCTGCCCGGTGCGCCGTTCTATCTGGCCGGCGCGCTGCTGCTGCTCGCGCTCGCCATCGCCTGGCGGGCAACGGCGGCGAAGAAAACGTAGCTTCGTAGGGTGGGTTAGCGAAGCGTAACCCACCATTGCCTCCGCGGTAAGAAAGTCGGTGGGTTACGGCTTCGCCTAACCCACCCTACATCCTAGTCGGTCGCCGGCACCGAATGGTGCTCGTGCGTGATCCGCCAGCTGCCGTCGATCTTGCGCAGTCCGATCGTCAGGCGAAACTGGAACGTGGCGTCGGGCGCGCCGCACCGCATTACTGCGACGGCGAAGGCCACGTCATCGCCGGCCGTGATCGCGATGTCCTCGATATTGAAGGCGTAGGACGGGCGCTGACAGCCGAAGAACAGATCCCAGGTCTTCCTGTATTCATCAAGTCCGCGTGACTGGAACGGCGGCGGCACGTCGAACATCACGATGTCCTGATCGTGATGGTCCAGAACGCCCGCATAGTCGTGTCTGCGGACGGCGTCCGCCCAGGCTTCGATGATTGTTCTGACTTCGGTTTCTGCCGTGTGGCTCTGCTGTGTCATTGCTCGCGTGCTCCGAGTGCTGGCTGATCGATGCTTCGAGGACGAATGCGAGGGCACCGATCCGACACGCCGATACGTCCGGGCCGGATCTTGCGGATTGCGTCATCTTGCCTATTTACAAACCATCTGGTTGGTTTGTATAAGGCGGATACTGATGAAGACGCGCGCCTCGCCCGGAGGCCGCCTCGGCAGGAGGAGCATGGTGGACGACGAGGCCGTTGATATCTGCGATGAGTTGACCCGCTTCAGCGACGCGCAGGCGGCGCTGCTGACGTCGCGCGGCCTGGTTTATCTCACCGACCTGAAGCTCGATGGCAACAGGTACGGCACGATCGTCGCCGCCAGCTATGCCGACGCGGAATCTGTTGCCCGCCAGCGTGGCCTGGGAGAGAAGGTCATCGGCCGAATGGCTCACGGCTTCCTTCACGGCCTGCGCCGCCGCGTGCTGCAAACGGTGCGCGACACCGGGAGCTGGTGTGCGCGAGCGACCGGGTAGCGCGATGATTGATTCCTCAAAGTGATGTGTGACCCGGAGCCGGCATTGGCTTTCCGGAATGTCGTTTGCGCTGCCAGGCGAGCTCCGATCCAGCGCTTGAGATTGACTGATGCCGCTGAGATACTGTGATCTCACGCGACTCCTTGCTGAGTAATTCCATGGATAATCCTTCCCGCTCGGAACGTTCCCGCAACGCCGCACTCGACGCCGCGATCACCATCGTGACGCGCGATGGTCCGGGGCGCCTGACGCTGGACGCGATTGCGCGCGAGAGCGGTCTCAGCAAGGGCGGCGTAATGCATCAGTTCCGCACCAAGGAAGCGGTGCTGCGCGCCTTGCTCGAGCAGCAGATGGCGCATTTCGAGGAGTTCTCGAGCCGCTACCTCGAAAAAGCACGCGAGACCACGGATCAGCCGGAACTGGCGGCGCAGATCGCAACGCTGCGGGAAGCGATCTCGACGCCGCGGGCCGGGGCGTTCGCACTGCTGGCTGCGATGAACGAGAATCCCGAATTGATGGCGATGCCGCGCGATGTCGACATCGAGAAGGTCGCGCTGATGAAAGCCGAGGCGCGCGATCCGGATCTCGCGCTGCTGCGCTGGGCGGCGGCGAGGGGGCTGCTGCTGAGCTCGTTGTTCGGCCTGTCGTCGCTGACCGATGCCGAGCGGGACCGCCTGTTCGAGCGATTGCTCGACGACAGCAAGTGGACTGCGATCGAGCAGGGCGCGCCGGCGGCCGCAAAGCCATCCAAGGCGACGGCGACACGCACGGCATCGCCGCAGCCTGCCGGCGCACGCGCCGCAAAGCCGGCATCGGCGCGCAAGCGTGGCTGAATCTCCGGCGCGATCCGAAAGCACAACGCCGCCCAAGCGGAATATGGATCGCTTGGCGGCGTTGGGTCGGCACCGGGCCCCTGAAATCCCCCGGCAATTGGTGCGTTAGCACGAGAGATATCGCGGGTTTGTGACAGCGCGAGGCCGTCATTTCGCGACGCAGCTCACCGGTTTTCCACGACGTTTCGATCGCCGGATTTTTCTGACGCGGTTCCTGCGATCGCAACTTTACAAACCAACTGGTCGGTTTTATAGTTATCGCACTGAGGCAAGATCTGGCGGCGCCGCGACGGCGAGCCAGGTCGGCAGTGACGGCCGCAGCCGCACTTCAGCCCCGGACGCGGCTGCGGCCGAGCTGCTCTTCCGCTTTAGGGTCCGATGAGGAGATTGGAATGGAGAGCTCGATCGCCGCGCGCGGTCTGGGAGCGATGGCGCTTTGCGTCCTCGCCGGAGGATGTGCCGCCGTCACGCCGGTGGCTTATTCGGACGTGGCCTCGTCGGCCTACATGACGCCTGATACGTCCGACTCGTCGAGGCGTGTGCCGTTTCGCTATGCGCCGCCGGTCGACTGGCGGAGCTACAACAAGGTGATGCTCGATCCGGTCGTGATCTATCGCGGCGCGGATCATCAGTTCGGCGACATGTCCGAGAAGGACAAGGAGACGCTCGCCGCCTACATGCAGACCCGCTTCGCCGACAAACTGCGCGGCCGCTTCACGCTGGTGAATACGCGCGGGCCGAACACGTTTCGCGTGCGGCTGACGCTGACCGGCGCGGTCGCCAATACGCCGGTGCTCGGCACGTTGTCGCGCTTCGACATGGCCGGCGCGATCTATAACGGCGTGCAGGCCGCGCGTGACGGCGAGGGCACGATGACCGGCTCGGTGATCTATGCCGTCGAGATGTTCGACAGCTCGACCGCGCGCCTGCTCGGCGCTTACGTCAGCAAGCAATATCCCAACGCCTACGACATCAAGGCCAGCGTCGGCGATCTCGCCGCGGCCACGGCCGGCATCGACAAGGGTGCCGATGCCTTCATGGCGCAACTGAAGTGAGGCGCGCGTCGCGCCTCCCGCAATCATCCCGACAATGAAAGGTGCTGTCGAATGAATTACATGGTTCGCCTGTTCTTGCGCGGCCTGGTCGCCGCCATTCTGATGAGCTCAACCGGCCATGCCGAAGTGATCGCATCGAGCGATCCGAGCGGCACCTGGCTGACCGAGGACGGACGTGCGCGCATCCGCCTCGAGCGTTGCGGCACGGCGCGCGACCGCATCTGCGGCTTCATCGTGTGGATGAAGGATCCGCTCGATCCGCGCGGCCAGCCGTTCCGCGACAGCTTCAATCCCGATCCCGACAAGCGCACGCGCGCGCTGCTCGGCCATCAGCTGATCCTGGGATTGAAGCTGTCGCCGGAGGGCCGGTTCGACGGCGACATCTACAATGCCGAGGACGGCAAATCCTATTCGGTCTCGCTGTGGCGCGACGCGTCCGACCGGCTGAAGCTTAGGGGATGCCTGCTCAAGCTGCTGTGCCAGACCCAGACCTGGACGCAGACCTTCGACGCTCAGCCCGGACAGCTCGTCGGCCTGACCGGCGACGCCGGCGGCCCGCGTGCCGACAGGGAGTGGGCATCGCTGCCGGCACCGGCGAAGGCGAAGTCGGCGGCGAAGTGACGAAGAGTAGGGCGGGTTAGCCGACTACGTCCGCCGTAGCTCAACCAGCGAAGGCGGAAGGCGTAACCCGCCGACTTCGTGCCGTGGAAAAGATGGTGGGTTACGCTTCGCTAACCCACCCTACGCAGTCACTTCTTCACCAGCGGACAATCGCTGGCCTCGAGCGGCTTGGCGGCGTCCTCCGGCGAGATGGTGGCGATCAGCTTGTAATAGTCCCAGGGATATTTGGACTCTTCCGGCTTCTTCACCTCGAACAGATAGGCCGGGATGATGCGGCGGCCGTCGATCCGCAGCGGGCCCTTGCCGAACAGCGGATCGTCGGTCGGGATCTCCTTCATCTTGGCGACGACCTTGGCGCCGTCATGCGGATTGCCGCCCATCGCGTCCAGTGCTTTCAGGTAATGCAGCACGCCGGCATAGACGCCGGCCACCGTCATCGAGGGCATCGAGCCCTTGGGCGAGACCTTCTGGAATCGCTTCGACCAGGCACGGGTCTGGTCGTTCATGTCCCAGTAGAACGACTCGGTGAAGGTGAGGCCCTGCGCGATCTTCAAGCCGAGCGCGTGCACGTCGTTGACGAACAGCAACAGCGCCGCGAGCTTCTGCCCGCCCGCGGTGATGCCGAATTCGGACGCCTGCTTGATCGCGTTGGTGGTGTCGCCGCCGGCATTGGCAAGGCCGATGATCTTGGCCTTGGAGGCCTGCGCCTGCAGCAGGAACGAGGAGAAGTCCGCAGTGTTGAGCGGGTGCTTGACGCCGCCGAGCACCTTGCCGCCATTCGCGGTGACGACCGCCGAGGTGTCGCGCTCCAGCGCATGGCCGAAGGCGTAGTCGGCGGTGAGGAAGAACCAGGTGTCGCCGCCGGCCTTGGTCAGCGCCTTGCCGGTGCCGTTGGCGAGCATGTAGGTGTCGAACGTGTAGGAGATCGTGTTGGCGTTGCAGGCCTTGCCGGTGAGATCGGCGGTCGCCGCGCCCGAGTTGAGCACGATCGAGTTCTTCTCCTTGGCAAGGTTGCTCACCGCCAGCGCGACGCCGGAGTTCGGCGTATCGGTGATGATGTCGACCTTGTCGTTGTCGATCCAGTTGCGCGCGATGTTGACGCCGACGTCAGGCTTGTTCTGGTGGTCGCCGCTGACCACCTCGATCTTCCAGCCCTTGGCGCGCAGGCCGGAATCTTCCACCGCCATGTTGGCCGCGGCCACCGAATTGGGGCCGCCGATGTCGGCATAGAGGCCCGACATATCGTTCAGCACGCCGATCTTGACGTTCTTGTCCTGAGCAAAGGCAGGGGTAGCAAGGCCGAGTGCAGCGCAAGCGAGAAGCACGGCGTGGCGCCGTGCGAGCGTCGTCGTCATGAGACATTCCCTCCACTGTCAATTTTTTCCGCAACGGCCCTCTTGTGGAGCCTTGTGCCGGTCGTTCGCGTTCCCGCTTACCCTTTCCTTTGGCGAGCGGCAATCCGCATAAAGCCGGATGAGCTGCGTCGAAGCGTCATCCTGCCGTCATGCCTACTTGAGCGCATCCGAGGTCAGCTTGAATTTCTGGATCCGCTTGCCCTCGACCTCGCCGGTGTAGACGTTGCCCTTCTGGTCGACCGCCATGACGTGGAGCAGGGCGAACTGTCCGGCATTGCGGCCGCTATGGCCGAAGGTGCCGACCACGCTGCCGTCGTCGCGCTTCAGCACGCGGATCTCGTTGTTGGCGCCGTCGGCGTTGAGCAGATAGGTCTGCTTCGGATCGGGCCACAGCGCGAGGTCGAACACCGCGCCGTCGCCGCGAGTGTTCTTCTCGTAGAACCATTCCCTGACGAAGGTGCCGTTCTTCTGGAATACCTGGATGCGGTCCTGGCTGCGGTCGCAGACATAGACCAGCCCGTCATTGGCGATCTTGATGCAATGCACGGGATTGCCGAACTGCTCCTGCACCGCGGCGCTTGGATCATAAGGCGGCTGCTTGTCGTCGGTGGGCAGCTTGCCGTAGCCGCCCCAGTGCCGCTTGTAGGCCAGCGTGGTGGCGTCGAACACGATGACGCGGCGGTTGCCATAGCCGTCGGCGATGTAGAGCTCGTTGGCATCCTTGTCGATCGCCATCTCGGCGGGGCGGCCGAGCTGGGTGGTGTCGTTGCTGTTGGTGCGGGCTGCGATCTTGCCGATCTGGCCGAGATACTTGCCGTCGAGCGAGAACTTCAGGATCGCGCTGTCGTCATCGGCATTGCCGCCGATCCAGACGAAGCCGCGTTCGTCGACCTCGATGCCGTGCTCGCGGCCGACCCATTGATAGCCGTCGCCGGGGCCGCCCCAGGCCCGCAGCAGATTGCCGTCGACATCGAATTCGAGCACCGGCGGCGCCGCCACGCAGCATTTCGCGCGCGGCGGGGTGAGGCTCGCCGCCTTCTCGCCATCGGTCAGCGAGCGCGGCCGGTGCACCACCCAGATATGCCCCTGCCAGTCGACGGTGATGCCGCCGACCTGGCCGATGATCCAGTTGTTCGGCAGCTGCTTGGGCCACGACGCGTCGACCGCGAAGGTCGGAACGTCACCGGCATGGGCGGGCTTTGGCTGAGCGAAAAAGGCTGCTGATGCGATGCCGGCGGAGAGAAACAATCCGGACAGAATGGAGCGCGCGCGATTGAACGTCGGCGTCATGATGCCTCCCGAGATTTTTCTTGGCGGGGCGTCCCGCTTGAGGAGGGCAGTCAATCGCGGGGCGGGGAGGGTGTCAACGGGTACCACCGTCATTGCGAGCGCAGCGAAGCAATCCATTCTTCCGCGGATACGGGCGCATGGATTGCTTCGTCGCTGCCGCTCCTCGCAATGACGGCGGCCGGATATGGTTACGCAGGCGGCTGAAAGCTCCGCAGCGTGCGCGCCTTGTAGTCGTAGAGCTTGCCAGTTTGGGTCCATGCGGGCGAACACATCGGCACCATGAATTCGGCGGCCATGTCGGGCGTATCCAGCGTCATCGGGTCTTCGCCGGGAAACACCTGCGCGCGCATCCGGGTGCGGATCGGGCCGGGGCTGAACAGGTTGACGCGCAGCGCCGTGTTGGCGGTCTCGTTGGCCCAGGAGCGCACCAGCGCATCGAGCGCGGCCTTCGAGGCGGCATAGGGGCCGAGATACGCGTTGGCCTTGTGCGCCACGCCTGATGTCACGAACACCGCACGGCCGGCGTCGGACTGCCGCAGCAGCGGGTCCATGCAGCGGATCAGCTGGAAATTGGCGGTGACGTTGATCGCGAACACGTCGTTCCACGGCTTCAGCTCGATATGGCCGAGTGGCGAGGACGGGCCGGCGGTGCCGGCGTTGCCGACCAGGATATCGAGCTTGCCATGGCGTTCATGCAGCGCGAGCCCGAGCCGCGCGATGCCGTCGTAATCGGTCAGCGAGAGCGGCACCAGCGTGGCGCTGCCGCCGTCCTTGCGGATCTCGTCGTCGAGCTCTTCCAGCCCGCCTTGCGTGCGCGCCACCGCCACGACATGCGCGCCGGCCTTGGCCAGCGCGACGGATGTCGCATAGCCGATCCCGCGCGAGGCGCCGGTCACGAGGGCAATACGGGAGGCGAGGGGTTTGGTCATGAACGTAACTCTATCGTCGTCGTCCCTGCGAAAGCAGGGACCCATACGCCGCGGCGGCTGTGCTGTGCAAAGGTGTTCGTAACCGATACCGCCCGAAAAAACGAGGGCCGATGGGTATGGGTCCCTGCTCCGGAGCGCAATCGCGCCCTAGGCAGGGACGACACCGTGGATGGGGCGTCAGCTCGCCTCGGCCAGCAACGAGAGCTGGCGCGGCGGGGCCTCGGTTTCGTTCTGGTCGGTGAGGTGGGTCGGATAGGCGCCGGTGAAGCAATGGTCGGCGAATCTCGGATTGGCCGGGTCGCGCCCCTCATACCCCATCGCGCGGTACATGCCGTCGATCGACAGGAAGGCGAGCGAGTCGGCGCCGATGATGTCGCGCATCTCCTCGAGCGAATGGGTCGCGGCGAGCAGGCCGCCGCGGTCGGGCAGGTCGATGCCGTAATAGTCGGGATAGAGGATCGGCGGCGAGGCGAGGCGGAAATGCACTTCGCGGGCGCCGGCGTCGCGCATCATGCGCACGATCTTCTTCGAGGTGGTGCCGCGCACCAGCGAGTCGTCGATCAGGATGATGCGCTTGCCTTCGATCGCGGCGCGGTTGGCCGAATGCTTCATGCGCACGCCGAGCTCGCGCACGGTCTGGGTCGGCTGGATGAAGGTGCGCCCGACATAGTGGTTGCGGATGATGCCGAGCTCGAACGGCACGCCGGAATACTGGCTGTAGCCGACTGCGGCGGGCACGCCGGAATCCGGCACCGGCACCACGACGTCGACCTCGGGATGGCTCTCGCGCGCGAGCTGGGCGCCGAACGCCTTGCGCACGTCGTACACCGAGCGGCCGCCGACGATCGAATCCGGCCGCGCGAAATAGATGTACTCGAAGATGCAGGGTCGGGCCGGCTTCGGCGGGAACGGCTTGTGGCTGTGCGCCCCCAGCTCGTCGAACACGATGATCTCGCCGGGCTCGATGTCGCGGACATACTTCGCGCCGATCATGTCGAGCGCGCAGGTCTCCGAGGTCAGGATCGGATGGCCGTCGAGATCGCCGAGCACCAGCGGACGGATGCCGAGCGGGTCGCGGGCGCCGACCAGCTTCTTGTTGGTCAGCGCGACCAGCGCGTAGGCGCCCTCGATCGCGCGCAACGCCTCGATGAAGCGATCGATGAAGCGCGCGCGCTTCGACTGTGCCACGAGATGCAGGATCACCTCGGTATCGGTGGTCGACTGCATCAACGCACCGCCCTTGACCAGCTCGCTGCGCAGGGTCAGGCCGTTGGTCAGGTTGCCGTTGTGGCCGACCGCAAAGCCGCCGGCATTGAGCTCGGCGAACAGCGGCTGCACGTTGCGCAGGCCTGTGCCGCCGGTGGTGGGGTAGCGGACATGGCCGACCGCGGCGTTGCCGGGCAGGCGGTCGATCACCTCGCGGCGGGAGAAGGCGTCGCCGACCAGGCCGAGGCGGCGTTCACTGTGGAAGCGGGCGCCGTCGAAGGAGACGATGCCGGCGGCCTCCTGGCCGCGGTGTTGCAGGGCGTGCAGCCCGAGCGCGGTGATCGCCGCGGATTCGGGATGGCCGAAGACGCCGAACACGCCGCATTCCTCGCGGAGCGTGTCGCCATCGAGATCGGGGTGGTATCTGAAATCGTTGTCCCGGAGATGGTCTTGTCGAAGATGGTCCTGCATTTCGATCGGGCCCAAATCGAGATCCATTTGGGCGGCGTGATCGGAAGGGGTTTGCATCTCGTTCATCGCCTCTCGTAAGGGGCCCAAATAAGTTATCGGCCCGCGGGTTTCTCGATCAGCTTTTTCAAGCTGTCACGCGCAGGTTTGCTATAGCCATCGCCCGACGCCGGCGTTGCCTGATCGTTGGTATCAGCCGCAGAATCGTCGTCCGGCTTATTCTTCTTGAACTTCTTTAAGATGGTGTTCTCGGGGTCATCAGGCAAGAGCGCCATCAGCCAATCCCCGGTTCCCTGCAGCACCACCCGGGACTTCGCGCCGGTCACCCAATCGGGCCGCTGCTTGTCCGGAACCAGCCAAGTGAAGAACATGAACGCCACAACCACGATCAGCAGGCCGCGGGCGAGCCCGAACAGGAAGCCGAGGGTGCGGTCGAGCGCGCCGATCCGGGAATCCAGGATCATGTCCGAGATCCGCACGGTGATGATCGAGACCACGATCAGCGTACCGATGAAGACGCCGGCCACCACCACCACGGCCGCGACCGTGTCGTTATTGAAGTAAGTTTTGGCGGTCGGCAGCAGCTTCGAGAAAGCATACAGCGTCACCAGCGCAGCGGCGCCCCAGGCCGCGATCGACAGGATCTCGCGCATGAAGCCGCGCACCATGGCAAGCAGGCCCGAGATCAGCATCACGCCGAGCAGGACGAGATCAAGTATCGTTATGGGCATCGGCTGGTCAGGTCCGCTGGTACGTTTGGGTCCGCTGTTAAGGGCTCGCGAATCGGCAAAGTCGGTGCCGTCCTAACTGAGGCGCATCGAGGGCATTCGGCAAGGCCGCAACACCACCAGTCCCGCGCGGCGGATGTATAGCGGCGGGGGGCTGATACGTCACGCCTGCTTTAGCTGGTCTCGCGACGGAATCGGGCCGGTGTGGCATTTTTCTCAGCCGCATCAGCGCCCCTGGAGCCGCTTTGGTCGTCCCTTGGCGCAGCCCGGCCACCTCGCGGCGTACCGCGCGCGGCAATTTCGGCGACCAGCGTGGTCAGATTGCCGACGCTGTTCAGCGCGAGCCCGCTATCGCCGCCGCCGTCGCCGCGGGCCGATTCGGGCAGGATGGCGCGGCCGAAGCCGAGCTTGAGGGCCTCTTTCAGCCGAGCCGGGGTCTGCGCCACCGGGCGGATCGCGCCGGATAGCGAGATTTCGCCGAAATAGACCGCGTCCGTCGGCAAGGGCGCATTCACCAGCGAGGAGACCAGCGCGGCGGCAGCTGCGAGGTCCGCGGCCGGCTCCTGGATGCGCAGGCCGCCCGCGACATTGAGATAGACGTCATGTCCGGACAATTTGACGCCGCAATGCGCTTCCAGCACCGCCAGCACCATCGACAGCCGGCTCGGATCCCAGCCGACCACGGCGCGGCGCGGCGTGCCGAGCGAGGTCGGCGCCACCAGCGCCTGCAACTCGACCAGCACCGGGCGGGTGCCCTCGATGCCGGCGAACACCGCAGTACCGGGACTGCCGAGCTCACGTTCGGAGAGGAACAATTCCGAGGGGTTGGTGACCTCGCGCAGGCCGAGCCCGGTCATCTCGAACACGCCGATCTCGTCGGTCGCGCCAAAGCGGTTCTTCGCCGAGCGCAGGATGCGGAACTGCTGCGAGCCTTCGCCCTCGAACGACAGCACCGCATCGACCATGTGCTCGACCACGCGGGGGCCGGCGATCTGGCCGTCCTTGGTCACATGCCCGACCAGGATGATCGTTGCCCCCGTCTTCTTGGCGAAGCGAATGAGCGCCTGCGCCGAGGCGCGGACCTGGGTTACCGTGCCGGGCGCGGATTCGACCGTGTCGGTCCACATGGTCTGGATCGAGTCGATCACGATCAGCCGCGGCACCGCGCCTTCCGACAGCGTCGAGACGATGTCCTCGACCGAGGTTTCGGAGGCGAGCTGCACCGGCGCGTCCGCGAGCCCGAGACGCTCGGCGCGGAGCCGCACCTGGGCGACCGCTTCTTCGCCTGAGATATAGACCGCGCGATGGCCGGCCCGCGCCATCATGGAGGTTGCCTGGGTCAGCAGCGTGGATTTTCCGATGCCGGGATCGCCGCCCACCAGGAGCACCGAGCCGCGGACAAAGCCTCCGCCGGTGACACGGTCGAGCTCGGCCATGCCCGACGACAGCCGCGGCGCGTCCTGGGTTTTGCCGGACAGCGATTCCAGCGCGAACGTCCGCCCCTTGCGCTTCGATCGGATCGAGACCGGCACCGAGCCCGTGGTGTCCTCCTCGGCCAGCGTGTTCCACTCGCCGCAGGAGTCGCACTTGCCCTGCCAGCGATTATACGCCGCGCCGCAGTTCTGGCAGACGAAGGAGAGGGTTGATTTGGCCATGGATGGGATTGGTTCAGCGGTGGTTTCGAATCCGCGTCACCCATTAGCACGGAATGAGGAATGCGGGGTGTTTGATGCGCAGTGGGGCGGATTCTACGACGTCACCGCCGACCACAGCAGCGACACGCCTGCCGCCAGCATGATGCCGTCCATGATCAGGCGGAATGACTCCGGCTTCAACTGCAGCACGAAGCGTTTGGCGATGAAGGCGCCGGCCATCAGCGAGGCGCCGGCGATCAGGCCCTTCAGCGCGATGTCGGGTGTCAGCGCGCCGAACCGCTCGAAGGTCACCGACTTGCTGACATAGAGCCCGAGCGAGCTTGCCGCTTCGGTGGCGAGGAACGCGCCCTTGCTGAGGCCGTAAAACAAAAACAGCGGCACGCTGAGCGGACCGGTCGAGACCACGATGCCGGTGAGATAGCCGATCACGGCGCCGCCGATTGCGAGATGCCAGAGATTGGCCTTCAGTTTGTGCTGCGCCAGCCAGTGCCGCACCGGCACCATCGCGATCAGGAACACGCCGATCGCAATATCGACCGCGCGCGAAGGCAGAGCGAGCAGGGTGCGCGCGCCAAGTGCTGCGGCCGGAATGCCCGTGATCGAGTAGGCGGCGCAGGCGCGCCAGTCGACCTCGCGCCACCAGGCCAGGATCCGCGACAGATTGGCCATCACGGCCGCGACCGCCATGATCGGCACCGCCTGTTTCGGCCCGTACTGATAGACCAGCACCGGCATCAGCATGATCGACGAGCCGGTGCCGACGATGCCTGAGATGGTGCCAGCGACCAGGCCGACGATGAGGACGAACAGGAAGCCCACGCGCACTCCGGAACGTGATCCCGAGCCACGCCGGACGCGTGTCTCGAAAGCGAAGGCTCAGTGTGACCTCATGGTTCGAGACGGCGCAAGGGCGCCTTGAACCAGGGCGTGTCGTCGCGCGCAGCGTCAATACTTCGCGACGACCGGGCTGCCGAAGCGGTAGTTGACGCGCACCGTCACCATGTCGACGTCCTGGCGGATGCGTTCGTCATGGTTGAGCTGGGCGATGAACACCGGATCGTAGGTCATGTGAACATTGTTGGTTCCCATGAACAGATGATCGTATTCGAGCGCCAGCGACCAGTTGTGCGCGATCGCATATTCGGCACCGGCGCCGATCGCACCGCCCCAGCGCGTCTCGCTGCCGCGGTCGGCGATGAAGCCGACCGGCACGCCGGGTCCGAAGGCCGGCGTGATGAAGCTCTCGTAGCGATCGCGCACGACGGCCGCGCCACCCTTTGCGTACAGCAGGAAGGCGCCCCAGGAATAGCCGACCTGCCCGGTGAACAGGCCGATGGCATCGATCTTCGAGCGGTTGGCGAAGCCTGCAAACAGCGGGGCTGTGGACGGGTTCGAGCCGGAAAGGTCGGCCCAATTGCCCTGCGCTTCGACGCCGAACACCCAGGCCGCCTGCTGCCAGCGATAACCAATCTGGCCGCCGGCGGTCGCGCCGCTCGCGGTGTGGCAACCTTCAGGGCCGGTGAAATTCACGACGCCGAGCGCCGGATTGGTGATGGCGAAGGGCACGATGTCCCAGCACTTTCGGCTCCAGCCGCCGCCGCCATTGGCGCCGAGGTAGAAGCCGCTCCAGTCGGTGGTGGCGGCGACGATCGGGGGCGCCTTGGTGTACGGGCGGGCGGCGAGGTCGGCAGCGGACGCGCTTGCAATGCCGAGCATGAGCACGGAGGCGGCGACGAAATATGTCTTCATGGGCAGATCCAATGCATGAATCAAATCGATGTCAGGCTAGTCGATTTGCACCACCTCCGGCTGTACCCGGTCCGCCACATCCGGCCGCATTCGCGTGTACCGCAGGCTCCCGTGCCGCGAGAATGCGGATGTTTGACTCGCACGCCGTGCAACAAATTCGACGTCGTCCTGGCGAAAGCCAGGACCCATTACCCCAAATCTCAATTGTTGCACGACGCCGGGGCCACGATCCCGTTCACAATCGAATGCGGTGGTTATGGGTCCTGGCTTTCGCCAGGACGACGGTGGTGTGTGCGGCATCATCCGATCCGCGTCGCGACCAACAATGCTGATTGTTACGAGGCGCAAGTCCGCCATCGATCACTTCAGCACCACCCACGCCGGCGCATGATCGCTGGCGCCTTCCTCGCCACGAACATCGCGGTCGACGCCGGCTTTCGCCAGCCGCGCCGCCACGTCGGGGCTGAGCAGGAGATGATCGAGCCGGAGGCCTGCATCGCGCGGCCAGCGCTGGCGCTTGTAGTCCCAGAAGGTGAACATCTGTTGATCCGGATGCAGCGTGCGGAGCGCATCGCACCAGCCCTGATCGACCAGCGCCTTGAACGCGGCGCGGCTCTTCGGCTGGATCAGCGCATCCTTGTCCCAGGAGCGGGTCGGATAGATGTCGAGAGGCGTCGGCGCGACGTTGTAGTCGCCGGCCAGCACCACCGGGACCTCCTGCTTGAGCAGCTTGGCGGCGTGGGCGCGCAGCCGCTTGAACCAGGCCAGCTTGTAATCGAATTTCGGGCCGGGCTGCGGATTGCCGTTCGGAAGGTAAAGGCTGGTGACGACGATGCCGCGCACCGCGGCCTCGATGTAGCGCGCCTCATGGTCGCCGGCGTCGCCGGGCAGGGCGGTGCGGATCAAGACCGGCTTGGCCCTGCGCGCGAGGATCGCGACGCCGTTCCAGGTCTTCTGTCCCTGCCACACCGCGCCGTAGCCGGCCTTCTCGAGCGCGGCCGCGGGAAATTCGGCGTCGCTCGCTTTCAACTCCTGCAAGCTGACGACGTCGGGCCTGGCCGATTTCAGCCAGCGCAGCAGGTTCGGCAGGCGGCGGTTGACGTTGTTGATGTTGAAGGTCGCGATCTTCATGCGCAATCGCGAACCTCGATCGCGTCAGGCGGAGGGCGCCGTAGGCTCGGCGGGCAATGGCGGTGGCGCAGCCGGCGTTGTCGGCAGCGTGGGCGGCACTACAGGTGCGGCGGCTATCTCGCTCTTCTCGGCGACCGCGTCGCTTGTCGCGGCGACGGCCTCGCCGCCCTTATAGATGCGTACGAAGCGACGGCCGAGGCTGGTCAGCACCTCATAGCCGATGGTGCCGAAATGATGCGCGACCTCGTCGACCGTGATGCCTTCGCCGATCAGCGTCACCATGTGGCCGCGCCGCACGGCATTCTTGTCGAGGTCGGTGACGTCGACCGCGATCAAATCCATCGAGACGCGGCCGGCGATCGGGCAGCGCTTGCCGGCGACCACGACCTCGGCGCCACGGGTGCCGTCATTGGCGCTGGCGGCGCGGAAATAGCCGTCCGCATAGCCGGCGGAGACGATCGCAAGCCGGGTCGGCCGGCGCGCGGTCCAGGTGCCGCCATAGCCGACGGTCTCACCGCGATCGATGTTGCGGATCTGCACGATGCGCGCCTTGAGGTCGACCACCTGCTGCATCGGGTTGTCGGCCTCCGGCGTCGGGTTGACGCCGTAGAGCGCGCAGCCCGGCCGCACCATCTCGAACTGGAACTGCGCGCCGAGGAACACGCCGGAGGAGTTCGCGAGCGAGGCCGGCACGCCGGTGAACAGGCTCGCGATCTCGCGGAAGCTCGCCAGCTGTTTGGCGTTGGCGGGGTTGTTGAGCAGTTCGGCGGAGACGAGGTGGCTCATCACAAGCGTGATGCCGTGATCGCCGGCATTGATCCGCGGGATGATGCCCTGGGCTTCGCTGACCGTCAGCCCGAGCCGGTTCATGCCGGTGTCGATATGGATGGCGGCGCCGCCGGACCAGCCGGAGCGGCGGCAGAACACGTCCCATTCGGCGAGCTCGTTGAGATCGCCGATCACGGGCTTGCAGTCGATCTTCGCGTAGGCGTCGCCGGTCTGCTGGAAGAAGCCGCCGAGCGCATACACGGTCGCCTGCGGAACTGCCGCGCGTACCACGGCGGCCTCCTCGACGGTGGCGACGAAGAAGGTCTTGCAGCCGGCCTTGGCCAGCGCCCGCGACACCTGCTCGGCGCCGCAACCATAGGCGTTGGCCTTGACGACGGCGGCGCATTCCGCCGGGACCGCGGTCTTCTCGAGCTTGCGCCAGTTGGCGATGATGGCGTCGAGGTCGACGGTCAGGATGCCAGTGGCGGTCGGATGGGCCGCCAGCAAACTGGCTTCGGGCGTCAGCTGCGATTTCGCGTCGGTCACGATGTTCATGGCTTATTTGTACGCGCGGGGCATGCGGCCTTCAACTGTGCCCGACCATTAGTAGGAGGGGGGGCGATCCGGGACCAGTCCGTCCGATGCGAGGTCGCCGAACCGGGTGACGCTGGCTTCGAAGTGCAGTTCGACGGTGCCGGTCGGACCGTGGCGCTGCTTGCCGATGATGACTTCGGCCTTGCCGAGCGCGCGCTCCATTTCGGCTTGCCAGGTGGCGTGCTCCGGGGTGCCGGGCCGTGGTTCCTTGTTCGCGAGATAGTATTCCTCGCGGTACACGAACATCACGACGTCGGCGTCCTGCTCGATCGAGCCGGATTCGCGCAGGTCCGAAAGCTGGGGCCGCTTGTCGTCGCGGTTTTCGACCTGACGCGAGAGCTGCGACAGCGCGATCACGGGGACGTTGAGCTCCTTCGCCAGCGCTTTCAAATTGGTGGTGATCTCGGTGATTTCCTGCACGCGGTTGTCGTTGCCGCGCTTGCCCGAGCCCTGCAACAGCTGGATGTAGTCGATCACGATCAGGTCGAGACCCTTCTGCCGCTTGAGGCGGCGGGCGCGCGCGGTGAGCTGCGAGATCGAGAGACCGCCGGTTTCGTCGACGTAGAACGGCAGCGACTGCAACTCGATCGAGCAGTCGCGGATTTTCTCGAAATCGAGCTCGGAGATACCGCCGCGCCGGATATGGCTGGAGGGAATGCCGGTGCGTTCGGCGAGAATACGTGTGGCGAGCTGTTCGCCGCTCATTTCGCAGGAGAAGAAGCCGACCGCGCCACCGTTCACCGCCTTGGTGGTGCCGTCCGCCTGCACCTCGGGGACGTAGGCCCTGGCAATATTGTAGGCGATGTTGGTGGCGAGCGAGGTCTTGCCCATGCCGGGACGGCCGGCGAGCACGATCAGGTCGCTTGGCTGCAATCCGCCCATCTTGGTGTCGAGGTCGCGCAGCCCCGTTGAAATGCCGGACAGTTTGCCGTCGCGCTGGAACGCCTTGGCCGCCATGTCGACGGCGACCGTGAGCGCATCCGCAAAGCGTTGGAAGCCGCCATCGTAGCGGCCGGTTTCGGCGAGGCTGTAGAGCTGCCGTTCGGCGTCCTCGATTTGCGCGCGCGGGGCAAAATCGACCGGAGCGTCGTAGGCGACGTTGACGATCTCCTCGCCGATCTGGATCAGGTTGCGGCGCAGGCTGAGATCATAGACGGTACGCCCGTAGTCCTGTGCGTTGATGATGGTGGTCGCTTCGGCGGCGAGTCGGGCGAGGTATTGGTTGACCGTCATGCCGCCGAGGTCCAGCTCGGCAGGCAGGAACGTCTTCAAGGTCACGGGATTTGCGACCTTGCCCATCCGGATCAGGCTGCCGGCCGTTTCATAGATCTGCTGGTGGATGGCTTCGAAGAAGTGCTTCGCCTCCAGGAAATCGGAGACCCGGTAGAAGGCGTCGTTGTTGACCAGTATCGCGCCCAGCAGCCCCTGTTCCGCTTCGATGTTGTGCGGCGCGCTCCGATAGGTCGGGGACGCGGCGTCGGGCGCGAGCTTGTGAACGTTCGAATCAATCAAGGCCATGGACAAGCTTATTCTTCTGATTTCGTCGTTACTGAGATTTTCGGCTGTGGGGTCGCGATCAAGCGCCAGCCCGGCACGAAGCGAAAGGACGGATGTTTCTTATGCACGATTCACACAACGCAATGTGTGAATCCGGGACGGCCGGATGCATTCCGCTTGACGGGGTTTTGCTCGAAAGGAGGGGGGCGCGACCGATCGGAGATGTGGTCGGCAAAAATTCGGGGCGGCCTGAACCTTTTTCCGGGCTGCCGCGCCCAACCAGCGGCGAGGTTGGTGCTGGCCTCGGTTCCTCAGACCAGGATGAGGAAAGCCAGCGCGATCAAGGCGGCAGCAACGCCAGTTGCGATCAAGGCGTAGTCGGTCACGAGGTCGCGTTGCGGGTCCAACATCGTCTGGTGCGGTTCTCGGGTCATTCCGGACCACTACGACAGCCCGGAACAGATTTCTGTGAAGCAGATCACACCTGTCGCACTTTCTTTGCGGCAGGTTCGCGGGAACGACCCGGCGGATTCCGGGTTGTCTCCGCTCAGGGAAGATACGGTGACGATGGCTCGAGAGTTTCAGACAGTGCGACCAAGGCTTGGCCAGGCAGGCGGCATCGACCGCCGCTGGGTGGCGTCGCTTGTCGAGGCCATGGAGCAGGCGGCGCGTCCGGAGGTCCGGAACGTTCCCTGCGACGTCAGCCTGATTTCAGCCGCCGCGGCTCACCTGGCGCGTCCGGCGCCGACCTTCGCGCATTGCGGCTCGGTCTACAGCCTGCGCAACTAGCAATACCGGTTCTTTCAGGCCTATTCGCCGGCGAGTTGCAGCCGGGGTTTTGCAGCGCCGGCTTCCTTGAGTCGGAGGCGGCCTTCCTCGCGCCCGATGTAGTCGCGGGTCATCGGCACGACGCCCTGGCGCTTGGTCAGTTGCAGCTGGAAGTTCATCATGTTCTGCACCCGGAACGACATCTCCGAGGCCGCCAGATAGAATTCCCACATCCGGGCAAAGGTCTCGTCGTAGAGCCGGACGGCCTCCTCGCGCCGCGCCATGAAGCGGTCGCGCCACGCCTTCAGGGTCTCCGCATAGTGCAGGCGCAGGATCTCCATGTCGCAGATCAGCAATCCGGCCTTCTCGATCGCCGGCATGACCTCGGAGAGCGCAGGAATGTAGCCGCCGGGGAAGATGTATTTCCGGATCCAGGGGCTGGTGACATCCGGACCGGTCGAGCGGCCGATCGAGTGCAGCAGCATGACGCCGTCATCGCTCAGCAGCTCGGCGCAGCGCTTGAAGAAGGTTTCGTAAAAGGTGACCCCGACATGCTCGAACATGCCGACCGACACGATGCGGTCGAACGGGCCGGGGATGTCGCGGTAGTCCTGCAGCAGGAAGCGCGCCGAATGCGCCAGATTCTTCTCCGCCGCCCGGGCGTTGGCGATCTGCAGCTGCTCGGTCGACAGCGTGACGCCGGTGACGTCGGCGCCGCTCATCTCGGCGAGATAGAGCCCTAGGCCGCCCCAGCCGGAACCGATGTCGAGGACGCGGTCGCCGGGCTTGATCAGGAGTTTTGCGGCGAGGTGGCGTTTCTTGGCGAGCTGGGCGTCGTCCAGCGTCGAGTCCGGCGCCTCGAAATAGGCGCAGCTGTATTGCTTGTCAGCGTCGAGGAAGAGGGAATAGAGGCGGCCGTCGAGGTCGTAATGGCGGGCGACATTGCTCCGGGACCGGCCGCGCACATTGAGCTGCTGGGCGCGCCGCCCGAGGAACCGAACCCAGGCCTGCATCCTGGCAAAGTTCGGCAACATGGCCGCCTGGCCCATCAGGACAGCCAGCACGTCGGCGATGCTGCCTTGCTCCACCACGAAGGTGCCGTCCATGAAGGCTTCGCCGAGGTAAAGCTCGGGATCGACCAGAACGCGCACTTCTGCGGCCCTGGTCATGAATCGTGCGGCGACGGGAATGCCCGTGCCGTCACCACAGGTGAATTTGGCGCCGCTCGCGGTCGTGAACGTGATCGAACCGCGGCGGATGAAGCGCCCCAAGAAAAATCGCAACAATCGGTCCATCGAAGCACCAACGGAACGGCAAGCTGCACACTGACACCACCGGAGTGATCACTCCAATGTGTCCCCGACCCAAACATAGGCAGGGAATTGGATCGCGCTATTGCGTTGTGGTCAAAGCCGATATTCCAAAATGTGACAATTGCGTGGATGCGGCACGCGCGCGCTTCCATTCGCGCGATAATCGGCTAAAAGGTGACCGCCGCGGCCGAACCATGAGGCGCAGGCGGCGATTTTTCCGGAATCTGGAGAGTTAAGGAATGTTGAGCCGAGCCCTCAGTCTGGCGACGGTGACGCTTCTGATTGGCTGCCTGTCAGCCGTATCAGCGCAAGCGCAAAACCTCGAGGCCGGCAAAAGCCCCTCCCAGATCTTCGCCAACACCTGTACGGCCTGCCACAAGAGCCCGCGGGGTCTCTTGAAGACCGTGCCGGCCGGCTCGCTGCCGGGTTTCCTGCGCCAGCACTACACGACGTCGAGCGACATGGCCGGCGTGCTGGCGTCCTATCTGATTTCGAACGGTGCCAACGATCCGCGCTACCAGGCCAAGGATCAGCCCAAGGGGGCCAAGGGCCGGGACGGCCGCCAGGAGGCAAACCAGTCTCCGGAGCAGCCGGCCGAGCGCCCGTCCCGCCGGCAGCATCAGGGTGCCGCGCCGCAGGAAGGGGCCAAGGAAGGCGTCAGGGAAGCCGCGAAGCCCGACGCCGACGGTTTGAATCCCGAAGCACGTCCCGCCCACCGCGGCCGGCGCATGGCGCGTCCGAGCGAGACGCCTGACGGTGCCAAGCCGGACGACGGCCAGACCCCGCAGGCCGCGGGCGAAGGCAAACCGGCGCGCCAGAAGCACGGCCGCCGCGGCAAGCCGGTCGAGGAGCCGAAGTCCGACGAGGCGCCCAAGAGCGAGGCGGCGGGCGACGAGCCCAAATCCCAGACCGCCGTCAAGCGCGAAGACAAGGGTGAGGCCGAGAAGCCGGCGAAGCCTGCCGGTCAGCCCGACACGGCCAAGGTCGATGCGCCCAAGGGCAATGCAGGCAGCGAGCCGGCTGCCGTGCGATCGGACCCGGTTCCGCAGGTCACGCCCGCGGCTCCCGCCGCTTCCCCGGCGCCCGAGCCGGCCGCTGCCGCATCGCCAGCACCGGTGCCCGCCGCGCCGCCGGTAACCGCGGCCGCGCCGCCTCCGCCGCCCCCGACGACGCCGGGCTCCGGTCCGCCGGAAGCGCCGACCTCGAAGTAATCGCCAACGCCGGGCCGTGAGGTCCGGCGTTATCATTTGACCGCCACTAGAGTAAAACTCTAGAGTAATGGTCTAGTCAGGAAGGGAGCAGGGGTGAGTACGGCACGCGAAGATCTGCTGGCGGCGGGACTGGCGGTGTTCGACCGCGACGGGTTCGAGGGTGCGACGGTGGCCGAGATCCGCTCCCGCGCCCGCGCGTCCAACGGCAGCTTCTTCCATTTCTTCACCTCGAAGAAGCAGCTCGCCGGAACCTTGTTCCTGGAGATCCTGCAGGCCTACCACGCCGCGATCATCACCGCGGTCAACGACACGCACGGCGCCGGCGAGGGCGTTGCGCGGCTGATCCGCGCTCATCTCGATTGGGTCGTGACCAACAGGCGCGAGGCGCGCTTCCTGTTCGAGATTTCGCGCAGCGAGTGGAGCGAGGAGGTGCGCGGCGCGCAGCGCTCCGAGAACTCGCGGCTCACCGATGGCATCGAGCGCTGGCGCGTGCCGCTGCTCGCGCGCGGCGAGTTGCTGCCGATGAGCGCGACACTTTTCTTCAGCCAGATCATCGGGCCGGCGCAGATCTTTTGCCGCGCCTATCTGTCGGGCCGCCATCAGAGCGACCCGCGCGAACAGGTCGAGACGCTGATCGCCTGCGCGATCCGCGCGGTGGTGGCGCCGGGTGCGCCGGAGCGAGCAGGAGGGACGTCATGAACGAGACCGATCCGGACTTTGCGCCGATCGCGACGCGAATTCGCGACAATGTCGGCCGTCAGGGCTTCATGGGACTCGTCGGTGCTGAGGTGGCCGAGCTGTCGCGCGGCGCATGCACGCTCGCGGTCGACCGCCGGCCGGAGCTGCTGCAGCAGCACGGCCTGTTTCACGGCGGGGTGACGGCGTTCCTGGTCGACAACGCCACCACGATTGCGGCGGCGACGTCGCGTGGCCAGCCGGCGCTGACGGCCGAGTACAAGCTGAACCTGCTGTCGCCGGCATCGGGCGATCGCCTGATCTGCCGCGCGCGCGTGATCAAGCCGGGACGCCAGGTCGCCGTCGTCGCCGCCGACGTGTTCTGCGTCATCGACGGCAAGGAGAAGCATACCGCGACGGCGCTCGCGTCGATCGCGATGCTCGACGATCAGGCGGCGGCACGAATCCAAAGCCCGGCCTGATGGGGCCGGGCTTCAGTTGGCGGAGGGATGAAGAGACGCTTACTTCTCTTCTGCAACCGGAGCCGGCGCGGCCTCGTCGTCGTGCTGCGCTTCCGGATCGAAGAATTCGCCGGCGGCGGCGAGCGCTTCGGCGGCAGCGTCCTGGTCTTCCTGACGGGTCGAGATGTCCTCGCCGCGCTTGATCCGGTCGGCCTCTTCGGCGGAACGGGCGACCGTCACGGTGACGCTGGTCTCGACCTCGGGGTGGACGGCGATGGTCACCTTCTGCGCGCCGATCACCTTGATCGGCGAGTCGAGCCAGACCTGCGGACGCGCAACCGTGATGCCATCGGCGGCCAGCGCAACGACGATGTCGCGCACCGTGACCGAGCCGAACAGCTGGCCGGACTCGGAGGCCTGGCGGATGATGATGATGTCGCGGCCGTCGATCTTCTCGGCGACCACGGTGGCTTCGCCCTTGGCCTTGATGTTGTTGGCCTCGAGCTCGGCCTTCATGCCGTCATACTTGGCGCGGTTCGCATCGGTGGCGCGCAGCGCCTTGCCGCGCTTCAGCAAGAAGTTGCGGGCGAACCCGTCCTTGACGCGCACGACTTCGCCCATCTGACCAAGCTTGGCAACGCGTTCCAGCAGAATGACTTCCATTTTTGTTCTCCTTTAGAGGCTAAGTATCGGGTTGAGTGGTGGATTGAATGTCAGGCCGCAGGCAAAGGCGGCGGTCTGGTTTGCAGATAGCGCTGGCGCAGGCCGAACACGGCGTCGGCGATGCCGAGCGCGAAGATTGCGACGATCGGCCAGCCGAACATGACGACGACGGCGTAGATGCCGCCGAGCCAGAAGCCGCGATTGCCGAGCGACAGCGTCAGGGTGTGCAGCACGGCGAAGCCGACCAGCGCATAGGCGATCACGAGCGCCGTGGTGACGATCTGCGCCAGCAGTGCAAGCATGCCGCCGACGAAGCTGGCGGCGACCGCCACCAGCAACGCGACCAGCGTCATGGCGGGGAGCGCGGTGGTGCGGAAATCGGGCCACGGTCGGTTCAACCGCCCCGAGGTTTGCGTGATCTTGCCGGCGAGCCACAGGTTCAGTGTCAGCGTGACCATCGCGAGGATCGTTGCGGCGAGGGGCGCGAGGATCACCAGCGCGTCGACCAATCGTTCGATCTCACCACTGGGCAGCCCTTCGCCGGCGCTCAGCACCTTGAGCAGGCCGCGCCGCAAGGCACCGGTGACCGTATCGGCATCCGAGCCGAGCGTGAGCAGCGCGGCGGTCGTGGTGAGGATGGCGAAGGCTGCGATCCAGAGCAGGAGACGGCCGACGGGATACCATTCGAGCGCAGGCGGCTGCTGCGTGGCGCTGTCACCGGCTGCACCTGCGATCGGCCGTCCGAGCAGCGCGAGGTGGCCGAGCCACCAGCCGGGCAGGGCGACGATCATGGCAAACGCGATGCCGTAGGGAATTCCGAAGAGCGTGCCGAGAACGGAGGCGGCAGCGACGCCGCCGATGGCCGCGGCAAGCGGTCCCCAGGCGAGTGCCGACACCATCAGCGGAAGCGGCGCGAGAAAGTACAGCAGCAACGAGACCAGCGCGCCCGAACTGATCGAGGCGAACATCAGCGCCGACGCGGCGCCGGCGGCAAGTGCAACAATGAGGATCGCGATCATCAGCTGTCCCGCTCCTTTCGAGCGGTTAGAGGCACTCTGTCGAGAACCCCAACCATCGGCGACCGGACGACCCGGAAGCCTTATGAGAATGAGCGGCCGGCGGCGCGTGCCGCCGGCCGGAAACGGTTAGCGAATAACGTAGGGCAGCAGGCCGAGGAAGCGCGCGCGCTTGATGGCGCGGGCGAGCTCACGCTGCTTCTTGGCGGACACGGCCGTGATGCGGCTCGGCACGATCTTGCCGCGCTCGGAGACGTAACGCATCAGCAGCTTGGAATCCTTGTAGTCGATCTTCGGCGCATTCGCGCCCGTGAACGGGCAGGACTTGCGACGACGGAAAAACGGACGGCGGGCACCAGCATCAGCCATGATTCATTACTCCTCGGTCGCAGCTTCTTCTTCGCGCGGACGGCGCGGGCCGCGATCGCCGCGGAAGCCGCCGCCATCGCGATCACCACGGAAGCCGCCTTCGCGGTCGCCGCGGAAGCCACCGCCACGGTCATCGCGCTCGCGGTCACGGTCGGCCTTGCGCATCATCGCAGACGGGCCTTCCTCGTGCTCTTCGACGCGCACGGTGAGATAGCGGATGACGTCTTCGCTGATCCGCTCCTGGCGCTCGATCTCGGTGACGACAGCCGACGGTGCGTCGATGTTCATCAGCACGAAATGCGCCTTGCGGTTCTTGTTCATGCGGTAGGTGAGGGAGCGCACGCCCCAGCTCTCGGTCTTGGTGACCTTGCCGCCGCCCTGTTCGACGATACCCGTCATCTGGGCCGTCAGTTCATCCACCTGCTGGGTGCTCGCATCCTGACGCGCGAGAAAAACATGCTCATAAAGAGGCATGGTTGTCCTTTCCTGTGTTGGCGCGGGTTCCGGCGACAAGCCCTTCGAGACCTTCGGAAAGGACTCGAGCTGCTCAGAAGGCGGGAGCACGGGACGACGGGCCGACTGGCCCTGTCACATCAAAATCAACGGGTGAAATTGCTGAGACCGTCCGTTCAGCTCCCGGCCGGAGCCCACGAATGGGGCGCTTATACGGATTTTGGCCGCGAAGGCAAGGGTCCGCAGAGGGGTCTTGGCCCCCGGATTTGCGACGGGTTCGGCGCAACTTCGCGCTGTTTCGGGTTGATTTCTTTGTTTGTATGTCATACAAATATTTCAGGGAGGATGATCGATGGGTTCGGAGACCGCCAGCGGCATGCCTGCGCCCGATCCGAAGCACGCGGTCCGCGCGACGCGGTCGGCGGGGCGCAAGATGCGCTCGCTGTTGCTCGATGCCGCCAGCCGCCTGTTCAAGGAGCGCGGGCTCTCGGGCACGTCGATCTCCGACATTGCCGCAGCGGCGGACGCCTTTCCGAGTCAGATCACCTATTACTTCCGCACCAAGGAGGCGCTGTTCGTCGAAGCCGCCAGCCGCGACATGCTTTACCTGGCGCGTGCGACCGAGCAGGCCGCCCTGAACGCTCATACGCCACGCGATTACAGCCACGCTTTGGCCGAGACCGTGACCGCGACCGACACGGTCGCCTTCTTCGCCGAAGCCCTGACGCTGACACGGCGCCGGCAGGACCTCGCGCCTTTGGTCGAGCGCACCATCGAGCGTCTGCACAGCGAAGGCGCGCGCGCCTATGCGGACCAAGTCGAACGACACGGCTGGCGCTCGCTGCGGGCGCCCGAGGAGAGTTCGCGGCGCTTCTGGGCGATTGCGATCGGCGTGATCGTCGAAGGTTTTGCGATGGGCCGAGGCGCCGAGGAGATGTGCCGCGAATTGCTGCGCGCGCTCGGCGAGCAGGCGACATCGACGTCGGCCAATGATGGATCGCGGCTGCGCCTGGTCGGCGATCGCGATCATTCACCCTCGACGGACGGGGAGACCAGCTCATGACCGCACTACGCATGCGTGCCCGCGATTTCCTCACCGAGGACGAACTGGTGGCTGTGCGGGAGCGCACGACGTGGAAGGGCGCAGCGCTGATCGTGCATGCCTGGGCGCTGATCCTGGGCGCGATCGCGCTGGTTGCGTGGTGGCCCAATCCACTGACCTATCTGCTGGCGGTTGCGATCATCGGCTCGCGCCAGCTCGGGCTCGCCATCCTGATGCATGACGGTGCGCATGGCTGTCTCTCCGCGAACGAGAAGACCAATCTGACGCTGAGCCAATGGTTCTGCGCCTATCCGATCTTCGCGGAAACCCGCGGCTATCGCCGCTATCATCTGCAGCACCATGCCCGGACGCAGCAGGAGGATGATCCGGATCTGGTGCTGTCCGCGCCGTTTCCGATCACGAAGATGAGCTACCGTCGGAAATTCTTCCGCGATATCACCGGGCAGACCGGCTACCAGCAGCGCAAGGCGCAATTGCTCAATGCGGTCGGGCCGAAAGAGTGGCCGCTATCGCAGCGCGCCGCCAATTTCTGGCAGAAGCTCGGGCCGCAATGCGTCACCAACGCGCTGCTGTTCGCGGGACTCGCCGCCGCGGGCGTGTGGTGGGCCTATCCGCTGTTGTGGCTGGTGCCGCTGCTGACCTGGATGATGGTGATCACGCGGATCCGCAACATCGCCGAACATGCCGTCGTGCCCGATAGCGCCGATCCCTTGCGCAACACCCGCACCACGCGGGCCAATGTCCTCGAGCGGCTGTTCATCGCGCCGTACTACGTGAACCATCACCTCGAGCATCATCTGCTGTTCTACGTGCCCTGCTACAACCTGCCGCGCGTCCACCGCATCCTGAGCGGAAGCCGCTATGCCGACCGGATGGAAGTCCAGCCGGGCTATGCCGCGGTGCTGCGGCTGGCGACCGCCAAGCCCAACCGGGAAGACCGCCCGGGCCAACTGGTCAACAGCGCCCGCCGGGCGCGTGCCGGCGCCGAGGTTAACGCCGACCAGAATGCCGGTGGATTCTAGGCGGAGCCGGCCCCGGCATCCCCAGGGTTCCGCGCGCGCGGCTTGACATCGCGCCCCCCATCAGTGTCTTACGGCCCGGTCCGAGGCCGGTTGCAAGACTTGGTTGCAGGGAATTGGTCCGGACCCGCTGTGGCGCGTTTCGCGCGACGGGATACCGTTTTCCCCTGCGGCAAGTGCGCAGCGCTTGCGCGGGGATCACGCTCAACAAGGTAGGGAGCGCCGATGACGGCAGCATTCACGTTTCCCGGGCAGGGCTCGCAGGCAGTTGGCATGGGCAAGGCCCTGGCCGACGCCTTTCCGGTCGCCAAGGCCGTGTTCGACGAGGTGGATTCCGCGCTGGGCGAGAAGCTGACCGCGATCATCTGGGATGGTCCGGGCGAGACATTGCAGCTGACGGAAAATGCCCAGCCGGCGCTGATGGCGGTCTCGATCGCCACGTTGCGCGTGCTCGAGAGCGAGGCCGGCTTCTCGGTCGGCCGCAACGCGGCCTTCGTTGCCGGGCACTCGCTCGGCGAGTATTCGGCGCTTGCCGCCGCCGGCAGCCTGACCGTCAGCGACACCGCGCGACTGCTGCGCACCCGCGGGCTCGCCATGCAGAAGGCGGTGCCGGTCGGCGCCGGCGCGATGGCCGCGCTGCTCGGCCTCGATTACGAGGCGGCGGTCGCGGTCGCCAATGAGGCGGCGCAGGGCCAGGTCTGCCAGGCAGCCAACGACAACGGCGGCGGCCAGGTGGTGGTCTCCGGCGACAAGGCGGCCGTCGACCGCGCGGTGGAGATTGCGAAAACCAAAGGGGCAAAACGCGCCATGCTGCTGCCGGTGTCGGCGCCGTTCCACTGCAAGCTGATGCAGCCGGCGGCCGATGCGATGGCGCAGGCGCTGTCCGGCGTCACCATCAAGGCGCCCGCGGCGCCGCTGGTCTCCAACGTGCTGGCTTCGGCGATCACTGATCCCGACGAGATCCGCCGCCGCCTGGTCGAGCAGGTCACGGGGACGGTTCGCTGGCGCGAGTCGGTTGCCTATATGGCAGGCCAGGGCGTGACGCGGTTCTTCGAGATCGGCGCCGGCAAGGTGCTGAGCGGCCTCGTCAAGCGCATCGCCGATGGCGCGGTCGGCGTGTCCGTCGGCGGCCCGAACGATATCGCTGCAGCCAAGGACGCGCTGGCAGCTTCGGCCTAATGCAGCCGGAAGGAGAATTCGATGTTTGATCTGACTGGCAAGACGGCGCTCGTGACGGGCGCAACCGGCGGCATCGGCGGCGCGATCGCGCAGGCGCTGCACGCGCAGGGCGCGACGGTCGCGATTTCGGGGACACGGCGCGAGGTGCTGGACGGCTTCGCGGCCAAGCTCGGCGAGCGCGTTCATGTGCTGCCGTGCAATCTCTCGAGCAAGGATGACGTCGAGGCGCTGGTGCCGGCGGCGGAAGCTGCGATGGGGCAGGTCGACATCCTGATTGCCAATGCCGGCATCACCCGCGACAACCTGTTCGTGCAGTTGCGCGACGAGGATTGGGACGACGTGATTGCGGTCAACCTGACCGCGACATTCCGCCTGGCGCGCGCGGCGACCAAATTGATGATGCGCAAGCGCTTCGGCCGCATCATCGCGATCACCTCGATCGTCGGCGTCACCGGGAATCCGGGGCAGGGCAACTACACCGCGTCGAAGGCCGGCATCATCGGCCTGATCAAGACGCTGGGCGCCGAATACGCCAAGCGCGGCGTGACCGCGAACTGCATCGCGCCTGGCTTCATCAAGACGCCAATGACGGATGCGCTCAACGACAAGCAGCGCGAAACCATCCTGGCGAAGGTTCCTGCGGCGCGGCTCGGAACGCCCGAGGATATCGCTGCGGCGGCGGTCTATCTGGCCTCGAACGAGGCCGCCTACGTCACCGGACAGACGATTCACGTCAACGGCGGCATGGCTATGATTTGAGCTGGTTGCTGGCTCTCGCAATGCGGCGAAAAGCCGTTTTCGGGAGCCGGTTCAGGCGTGTAGTCAAGGCTTGGGAAGTATGATAGCTGAACCCCCCATGGATGGGCAAAGAACGCCATTGCAGGATTTTGAAACCCTGTATATTGGCGTGGCGACGCCTGCCGTTCGCCGGGGCTTTAGTCGGCTACGACCGGGCCGAATCAAGACTATGCGCGACTGAGTAATCGAGACGACCACGATGGCTCGTATCGTCTTGGGGTCGGGTCCAATGGAACAACGAGGTTGAACGATGAGTGAGATTGGCGAGCGGGTTAAGAAGATTGTGGTCGAGCACCTTGGTGTCGAACCCGAGAAGGTGGTCGATAGCGCGAGCTTCATCGATGACCTCGGCGCCGACAGCCTCGACACGGTCGAGCTCGTGATGGCTTTCGAAGAAGAATTCGGTTGCGAGATTCCCGACGACGCTGCGGAGACGATTCTGACCGTGGGCGACGCGACCAAGTTTCTTGAGAAGAACGCGAAGAGCTGACGCCGATCGCGAAGTTGACGGGGCCGGACGGACCGTGTTCGAGCGGTCCCCCGGCTTCTTATTATTAGCCGCGCATTGCCGGCCGGAGACGTGGAAATGAGACGAGTTGTCGTCACGGGGCTGGGCATGCTTACACCGCTCGGCTGCGGCGTTGACGCAACTTGGACGCGCATCCTCGCCGGAGAGAGCGGCGGCAAGAAGATCGACACCTTCGAAGTGTCCGACCTGCCGAGCCAGGTCGCCTGCTACATTCCGCGCGGCGACGGCTCCAACGGCACCTTCAATCCCGATCAGTGGATGGAGCCGAAGGACCAGCGCAAGGTCGACGACTTCATCCTCTACGCGATGTGCGCGGCCAGGCAGGCGCTCGACGACGCCAACTGGCATCCGAAGTCCGATGAGGACCAGTTCGCCACCGGCACGATGATCGGCTCCGGCATCGGCGGCCTCACCGGCATTGCCGAGACCGCGGTGCTGCTCAAGGAACGTGGACCGCGCAGGGTCTCTCCCTTCTTCATTCCGGGCCGCCTGATCAATCTGGCGTCCGGCTACGTCTCGATCGAGCACGGCCTGAAGGGCCCCAATCATTCGGTCGTCACGGCGTGCTCGACCGGCGCGCACGCGGTCGGCGATGCAGCGCGGCTGATCGCGCTCGGCGACGCCGACGTGATGCTCGCAGGTGGCGCCGAATCGCCGATCTCCCGCATCGGCATCGCCGGCTTCTGCGCGGCGCGTGCGCTGTCCACCGGCTTCAACGACACACCGGAAAAGGCATCGCGGCCCTACGACAAGGATCGCGACGGCTTCGTGATGGGCGAGGGTGCCGGCGTCCTCGTGCTCGAGGAATACGAGCACGCCAAACAGCGTGGTGCGAATATCTATGCCGAGGTCACCGGCTACGGCCTGTCGGGCGATGCCTTCCACATCACCTCGCCGCCGCCGGACGGCAATGGCGGCTTCCGCAGCATGAGCATGGCGCTGAAGCGCGCCGGCCTCGTCGCATCCGATCTCGACTACATCAATGCGCACGGCACCTCGACGCAGGTCGGCGACGAAATCGAGCTCGGCGCGGTCGAGCGTCTTCTCGGCAATGCGGCTTCGAAGGTTTCGATGTCGTCGACCAAGTCGGCGACCGGACATCTGCTCGGCGCGGCCGGTGCGATCGAGGCGATCTTCGCGGTGCTGGCGATTCGCGATAATGTGGTGCCACCGACCATCAATCTCGACAATCCGTCGGTGCAAACGGCGATCGATCTTGTGCCGCACACGTCGCGCAAGCGTGACGTGAATGTGGCGCTGTCCAATTCCTTCGGTTTCGGTGGCACAAACGCCTCCGTGATCGTGCAGCGCGTGACCAATTAGTAGGTCGTTAGAGCGTTTTCGAGCGAAGTGGGTACCGGTTCGCGTGAAGAAAACGCGTCAAAATAAGAATCTAAAGTCCCGTTCCGATGCGATCGGAACGGGACTTTAGAACTAGTCCACCGTTTTGCCGTATTCCGCGGTGACTCCTAATAGCGGGCGTATGCTATTGGCCGGGCAGGGGTTTGTCCGGCCACGATTCAACCGGCAGGATATTGGTTTGCATCGATGAGTGAGAGGCCGCCCATTTCACCGAGGAGTCCACGTGCCGCGCTGGAGCCCGAACAGGTTCCGCCGCCGCCCAAGCGCTCGGATCGTGCCCGCAATCCCTTCGTGATCGTCGGCAATGCCATCTTCACCATCCTGATCATCCTGATGATCGGCGCCGGCGCCACCTATTACTACGGCAAGCAGACGCTGGAATCGCCGGGGCCGCTGCAGGAAGACAAGATCGTCAACATCCCCGCGCGCGCCGGCAAGCGTGACATCGCCGACGTGCTGTCGCGCGAGGGCGTCATTAACGTCAATCCGTGGGTCTTCATCGGCAGCGTGTTTGCGCTGAAGGCGAGCTCCGATCTCAAGCCCGGCGAATACTCGTTCCAGAAGAACGCCAGCCTGCGCGACGTCATCGCCACCATCGTCGACGGCAAGGTGGTGCAGCACGCCATCACGATCCCGGAAGGTCTGACCTCGGAGCAGATCGTGACGCGGCTCACCGACAACGACATCTTCACCGGCTCGGTGCGCGAGATTCCGCGCGAGGGCACGCTGTTGCCGGAGACCTACAAATTCCCGCGCGGCACCACGCGCGACCAGGTGATCCAGCGCCTGCAGCAGGCGCAGAAGCGCGTGCTGGCCGAGATCTGGGAACGCCGCAACACCGATTCGCCGCTGAAGTCGCCGGACCAGCTGGTGACGCTGGCCTCGATCGTCGAGAAGGAAACCGGCCGCGCCGACGAGCGCAGCCGTGTCGCCGCCGTGTTCGTCAACCGCCTGCGGCAGAGGATGAAGCTGCAGTCCGACCCGACCATCATCTACGGGCTGGTGGGCGGCAAGGGAACGCTGGGGCGTCCGATCAAACGCAGCGAGATCACGCAGCCGTCGCCCTACAACACCTATGTGATCGACGGCTTGCCGCCGGGACCGATCGCCAATCCCGGCCGCGCCTCGCTGGAGGCGACCGCCAATCCGGCGCGCACCCGCGACCTGTTCTTCGTTGCCGACGGAACCGGCGGCCACGCCTTTACCGAAACCTACGACCAGCACGCCAAGAACGTCGCCAAGCTGCGCGCATCGGAAAAGCAGATCCAGAACGACACCGTCGAGCCCGCGGATGATCCGGCGCCGGCCGCCGCGGCGCCGGGCGCGGCCGATACCAATCCCACGGCGGCCACGCCGCCGAAGCCCACCAATCAGAAGAAACCGCCGCGCAGCGGTCGCCAGGGCGCAGCCCAGCAGACCACTTCGCCGCCTGTTGTGCAGCGCTAAAGCGCGATGCGATCATCGCGCTTTAGCTTCTTGTTCGAGCATAGTCTTTCGGAAATCCGCTTCACAGTTTTCCGGACCATGCCGTAGCTCTGCATTTCCCGAAGGTGGACGTAATTCCACTTTCACGGAATCCGTTTTAAGGTTGCACCGGCTGCCCGCGAGTCTCGTCGTCTCCGGGTCAGTCCCATATCCTTCTGTTGGAGAGTTCACGCGATGGCGCTATCGAGCATGACTGGCTTTGCCCGAAGCCATGGCGCGAGCGGTCCCTATACGTTCGAGTGGGAGCTGAAGTCGGTCAACGCCAAGGGCTTTGATCTGCGCTTGCGGCTGCCGCCGGGCTGGGACGAGCTGGAAGCCCTCGCCAAGAAGCGGGCCGGCGAGTTGCTGTCGCGCGGCACGGTCTACGCCAATCTCAGCGTCAAGCGCACCGATGCGGCGCAGACCATCCGGATCAATGAGGACGTGCTGGCCGCGGTCGTGAAGGTCGCAGGTGAGCTCGCGCAGCGGATCGACGCGGTGGCGCCGAGCATCGACGGATTGCTCGGCATCAAGGGCGTCATCGAGGTGGTCGAGCCTGACAGCAATGAGGACGAGGACAAGGCGGCGCGCGAGGCGGCGGCGAAGGCGTTCGAGCAAGCGCTGGGCAGCCTCGTCGAGATGCGCCGCCGCGAGGGCGATGCGCTGGGCCAGATCCTGATGCAGCGCATGGACGAGATCGAGCGACTCGCCAAGCGCGCCGAGACGGCTCCCGGCCGCAAGCCCGAGGCGATCAAGGCGCGGCTTGCCGAGCAGATCGCGGCACTGCTGGAGACCTCCGATCGCTTCGATGCCGACCGGCTGAGCCAGGAGGCGATCCTGATCGCCACCAAGGCCGATATCCGCGAGGAGCTCGACCGCATCGCCTCGCACATCGCCCAGGCGCGCGAGATGATCGGCAAGGGCGGCCCGGTCGGGCGCCGGCTCGACTTCCTCGCCCAGGAGTTCAATCGTGAGGTCAACACCTGCTGCTCGAAGTCGAACGACGTCGAGCTGACCAATACCGGGCTCGAAATGAAGAACGTGGTCGAGCAATTCCGCGAACAGGTCCAGAATCTGGAGTGAACGATGACGGCGCAGGGTTTTGATGGCGTTGAGCGGCGCGGACTGATGTTCGTCCTGTCGTCGCCCTCGGGCGCCGGCAAGACGACGCTGTCGCGCATGCTGATCGACCGCATGCCGGGGTTGAAAATGTCGGTGTCGGCGACCACGCGGCCGAAGCGGCCGGGCGAGGTCGAGGGGTGCGACTACTTCTTTGTCGACAAGACGAAGTTCGAGGCGATGGCCAAGCAAGGCGAACTGCTGGAATGGGCCACCGTGTTCGACAACCGCTACGGCACGCCGCGCGCGCCGGTCGAGGCGGCGCTGGCGGCCGGCGAGGACGTGCTGTTCGACATCGATTGGCAGGGTACCCAGCAGTTGCGCGAGAAGGCGCGCGCCGACGTCGTCAGCGTCTTCATCCTGCCGCCGTCGGCGGCCGATCTCGAGAAGCGGCTGCACACCCGTGCGCAGGATTCCGAAGAGGTCATCCGCGGGCGGATGAACCGCGCCACCCATGAGCTGAGCCACTGGGCGGAATACGACTATATCGTCGTCAACCAGAACGTCGACGACGCCTTTGCCGAGGTGCAGTCGATCCTGAAAGCCGAGCGGCTCAAGCGAGAGCGCCGCACCGGCCTTACCGAGTTCGTGCGCGGCCTGCAGCGTCAGCTCGAGAAGTAGCTTGCCGATGCGATCCGGGGATCGCATCATGTCTCATCTGCTTTCTTGAGCGCTCTCTAAAGCGCGATGAGATCAGGTTGAATCGTCATCGCGCTTTAGCTCCTTGTTTGAGCATGATCTTTTCGGAAAACCGCTTCGCACTTTTCCGGATCATGCTTTAGTTCGCCGCGCTGCGCGCCAGCCGCTGCAGCATCGCGGCGATCTGCTTGTTGTCCTGCTCGGTTTGATCCGCCTCGCGCGGCGTCTCGCGGCGAGCAGCCGGCGTCTCGGCGCGGCGCGGAACCGGTGTCTCCGACCGGCGCGGCGCAGCCTCCGACAGACGCAGCGGACGGTCGCGGCCGACCACGGCCATCGGCGGCGCCGGCTCGGTGTGGAGTGAATCCCAGGGCGCACGCCATTCATCGCTGATCTCATAGGGCGGCGTGCGGGTGCGGGTCAGCCCGAACACCAGCGCGCTGACCAGGCCGGCCAGCGCCAGCGCGCCGACCATCACGATCAGCAGCATCTGCGTCGAGGAGGACGACTTCTCGGCGGACGCCTCGGCCGTCACGGGGGCGGCTGATACTGGCGCGGCTGCCTGTTGTGGCATCGGATCGGCCTGCGCGACCACGGTCGGCTGGTCTGCTGCGTGCCGGGTTCCGTTGGTCCCGGCCATGCTCGATGCATCGAGCCATCTGGCATTCACCTCCGATGACTGGCCGTTCGCGCCGCTGGGCGCGGCGGACGCCGTCGGGGCGGTCGTTGCCGCGGTCCCGGCCTGACCGGCATCTGCGCTCGGTACCGGCGCGGCCGCCGCCTGCTGCGGCGAGGGCCATTCGGCGTGCGCATCGGCGACGGACTTGCGCATGGCCGGCTGCGGCGCCGGCTGGCTCCGTGGCGGCGTTGCATCGGCGGTCGCGGTGTCCGGCGCGGCGGCCGCTGGCTGCTGCTGCGTCGCCGCGGTCCTGGCGACGGTCTTGGTCTTGGCGTCACCGAGATACCAGCACTGCTTCTTGGTGCTGCGGTCGAGGTGATAGAACCAGTGGCTCCCCGCAGGCGCAGTTCCCTTCGGCGCGGACTGACAGCTATCCGCGGTCTTCGCATTCGCCGTAGTGGTACTCGCCGTGCCGGCGGCGGTCTGGGCCATGGCTGTGAAGTTGGCAGCGGCCAACATGCTGACGGCAAGCGCCGCAGCGAATTTCGCTGAACGATTTGACATACGCGTCCCCGGTATTCTTTTTTACGCAAACGCTGGTGCAGCCAATCTCGGTAAAGAGTTGGGTCGCAATACGCCGCAAATCCGGAACGGGTAGGGCTTAATTGAGGCTCGTGGCGGACCGCAATTGCGGCGGGCCGGTGGTCAGAACGCGTGCTGGCTTGGTCAGGGAGTGGACTACCGCTTTGACGCAGTCCAGTGGCCCTTGCATCCGTCAGATCGCACGAATGAGCCGGAACCGCTGCGGCCCGAGAAACGGCCCGAACTGGTCCAGCTCAAGCCGCCGGCGGACCCGCTGCCCGTCGTGGATCCGTTGGGGCTGACTTGCCCGGAGCTCAGCTCTCCCGAAATGCTGCCGGCGGAGATCACCAGTCGTTCGGTGCTGGAGCCGCAGGGCGAGCCCTCTGCGACAACCACCCACGCACCATCGAAATTGCCGCTGCCGCCACCGCCCTCGCTGCCGGTCTTCCGCGTGGCGCGGCGCGGCGCCTCCGAGCTCTTGCGTCGCGCCGGCGTTGACGGCGCGACGGCGCGCGGCGCTGTGCGGCTGCCGGACAGCGACTTCTCGTCATTGCCGATGCTACCGCCGCTGCTACCGGACTGCGCGAGCGCGGCCGTTGAACCCGCGAGGCAGAGCAGGGCAGAGAACAGGATCGTTCGGGCGTTCGGTTGAAACATCGTTTGCATGGTCGGGCGTGTCCAAATTCTTGGTTTGCAAATTCAGGGTCCGAGCGTCGCTATTGTTTTGTGGCGGTCCAGGTCCCGCTGCAGCCGTCGGAGCGGCGGAACGTTCCCGAGCCACTGCGGCCGGACAGACGGCCCGAACCGATCGAGGTCACGCCGTTCGAGCGCAACACGGACCGCGCCGCGCCACTCGGGCTGACGGATCCGGTGAGGCCCTCGCCGATGATCCTGCCGCTCGTGACCACGACCGCGCCGGAGGCGGTGCCACCGCAGCCCACCGAGGTAACCACCCAGGCCCCGTCGGTGCTGCCACCGCCGCCACCACCGCCGCTCCTGCGCGCGGTGTGGCGAGGCTCCTCCGATTCCGGCTTGCCGCGCCGGGCCGGCCGATCGGATTCGACGGAGCGCGGCGCGGCGCGCGAGCCGGACAGTGATTTCTCGTCATTGCCGATGCTGCCGCCGCTGCTGCCGGACTGCGCAAATGCAGCCGTCGAGCCGGATACGAAAAGGAGCAGGGCGGAAAACACGACGGGGCCTGGCGTTGAGCGAAATACGCTTTTCATTTTCGGCTCTATCCAATGTGACCAATTCAGTGCCCGGAGCCGTCGGCGCAGACGGCATCGATAATGCGACAGGATTTCCCGGCCTTGCCGCATTCGTCAAGCGCGGCGGTCTTGGCGCGATCGAGCGTGTCGCGCTGGATCAGCGACCAGGACTTGGCTGATATCGCGAACGCGCCGCAGCGCGAGCCGTAGAAGGAAAGCTCGAGGGTGCATTTGGCGCCGCCACATTTGGTGCGCGCGTCGTCGACCGCGGCACGCCGTGACGCATGCTTCCAGGAGATGCCCCATTTATCGATGTCCGGGCCGTAGACGATGGACCCCCAGGGTTGCAGGTCCTCCATCTTGCGCAGCCGCGTCAGGAGGCCCTCGGTCGCTTCGCCGGTCGGCGTCATCGCGACCTTCTCCTGGAATTTGCTGATCGCCGCACGCATGCCGTTCCTGCTGTCGAGCGGCTCGGGATCGAAATTGTGCTCATAGAGCCGATCGCTCAATTCGCGCAGCAGCGCGACGTCCTTGATCGGGATGCGATCGGGATCGGGCCGCAACGTGCCGGGCAGTTGCGGCTCGGGCTGCGGCGCGACCGCAACCTTTTGCTCGGCCACCGGGGGCACGAAATAGAACGTTCCGTCGATCGGCGACGACGAGACCCAGGGCTGTTGCGAGCCGCCGGTCTCGCGCTTCACCGCAAGTCCGACCTGGTTGAAGGTCTGGAAGATGTCGAGGCCGGCGAGCCTGATCGTGGCGGCCAGTGCCTTGGTGTAGGGGCTGTGGCCGCCGGTGCCGTCCTGCGCGACGTTGCCGGGCTGCGTGGCGTAGGAGATCAGAGTGCCCTCCGGGGCGCGCATTTGCGCCAGGCCGCCGTCTGCGGCGCGCAACCCGCGTCCACCGAACGGGTTGTTCCGGCAGGCATCGAGGATCACCATGTTGAGCCGTGTGCCGGAGCCTTGCATCTGCCTCAGCACCAGATTGACGTCGAGCATCTGGAAATCGACGTCGGCCTCGCGGGTGGCGTTGGCGCTGACCGGGACCAGGTAATTCGCGCCGGAGACCTGGACGCCATGGCCCGCATAGTAGAACAGCGCGACGTCAGCGCCCTGCACCTGCCGGCCGAAGCTCTGGACGGCGATGTCCATCGCCGGCTTGTCGAGATCGAGCTGGGCGCGGCCGCCGACCAGGGTGAAGCCGAGGCCTGCCAGCGTCTCGGCCATCAGGGCGGCATCGTTGCGGGGATTGTCGAGCCGCGTCACGTTCTGGTAGGCGGAATTTCCGATCACCAGCGCGACGCGCTTTTCGGTGGCGGCCTGCGCCGCGCCGACGAGTGCTTGCCATAGCAGCGCCAGCAGCGCCGCAGCCGCCAGGCTCCTGCCTTGCACTGCTCCGTGCATGCCCCGTACCCTCTCAGCCTCGCCGGAAGATTACCAGCGCGCGCGGCAGGACAAAAGCAGCACTCAGGCCCGCAAGGCGCGACCAAATGGGCTCATTAGGGGGATGCCCCGCCGGCGGTTGCGCGGCCGGCGGGACGTCTTCGTCAGTTCTTCAGCACGATGCGTCCGACGACCTTGCCGGCGCGCAGCTCTTCAATCCATTTCTGGACGTCGGCCATCGGCTCTTCCTTCATCGGCGTCGGCTTGATCTTGCCGGCCCGGGCGAGCGCCATCAGCTCCTGGCCCTCGGCCAGCGTGCCCACCATGAAGCCTTCGATGGTCATGCGCTTGTAGACCCATTGCACCATTGGCAGCGTGAACTGGCCGCCCATCAGGCCGGACACCACGATCTTGCCGCCGCGTGCGACCGTCGACACCGCGAACGCCATCGACTTCTCGTTGCCGGCAAAGTCGACCACGCCGTCGAAGCCGCCGTCGCTCTCCTTGAGCATGCGCTTGACGACATCGGGCTCCGCGGGATCGTAGGCCGCCGCCGCGCCATTCTTCAGGGCGGTCTCGCGCGCAGCCGGGCTGAGATCGGCAACCGCGATCGGCTGCTTGAACATCGCCTGCGCGAACGACAGGCCCATCATGCCGACACCGCCGAGGCCGATCAGCAGCAGGTTGCGCTGCCGCGGACGATCGACCAGGCGCTTCAGCGCGCCGTAAGCCGTGACGCCGGAGCACATCAGCGTGGCGGCCTGATTGACCGGCAGCGGATCGTAATCGAGCAGGTATTTCGCGTCGGGCACCAGCACGTGGGTGGCGAAGCCGCCGTCGATCGAGACACCGAGGAAGCGCTGCTTGGCGCAGAGATTCTCGTCGCCGGCGAGACAGTCACGGCACTGGCCGCACCCGATCCAGGGAAACACCGCCTTCTTCGTTCCGACCAGATCCTTCGGCGCATCGGGACCGACCTCGTCGACGACGCCCGCGATCTCGTGGCCGAGCGTGAAGGGCAGCGTCATGCCGCGGGTGGTGTCGAGCTTCTTGCCGCCGCCGAGATCGGCGTAACCGTCCTGAATGTGGAGATCGGAATGGCAGAGGCCACAGCGCTCGATGCGCACCAGCACTTCGCGTCCCTGCGGCTTGGGCGTGTCGACGATGGTTTCGCACAGCGGTGCATCGAATTTGACGAGGGATTGGCGAACCATACGCGCCATTACGTTTTCTCCTGATGTTCTATTTTGTGGACCGTATATCGGCCAATTCCCTGGCCATGGCAACAAAGCCCGTGACCGGAATGGTTTCGGCGCGCCGCGTCGTGTCAATATCGGCTGCGGCAGCAAGCCGCGCCGGATCGACCGACAGCGACTTCAGGCTCTGGCGCAGCATCTTGCGGCGCTGGCCGAAGGCGGCGGCCGCCACCTGCTCGAGCATGCGGCGGTCGCACGGCTCCGGCGCGGGGCGCGGTATCAATCGTACCACCGAGGATGTCACCTTCGGCTGCGGCACGAAGGCTGCGGGCGAAATGTCGAACAGGATCTTGGTCTCGGCGCGCCAGTTGGCGAGCACTGCGAGCCTGCCATAGGCTTCCTCGTCCTCATGGGCGACGATGCGCTCGGCGACCTCGCGCTGGAACATCAACACCATGGTGTCGTACCAGGGCGGCCACGGCTCGATCGACAGCCAGTCGACCAGGAGCTGGGTTGCGATGTTGTAGGGCAGGTTGGCGACGATCTTGGCCTTGCCGCCATCGAGCAGGGGACGCGGATCGAAGTGCTGCGCGTCGCCATGCACGATCTCGATGCGGCCGGGATAGCGCTTGACGATGTAGTCGAGCGCATCGATCGCGCGCTCGTCGCGCTCGATGGCGATGACGCGCTTGGCGCCCATCGCAAGCAGCGCGCGCGTCAGTCCGCCGGGGCCGGGTCCGACCTCGATCACGGTGGCCTCTTCCAGCGGGCCCGCGGCACGGGCAATGCGCGCGGTGAGATTGAGATCGAGCAGAAAGTTCTGGCCGAGCGATTTGCGCGCCGACAGCGAATGCTCGCGAATGATGTCGCGCAGCGGTGGCAGATCGTCGATCGCGCTCACTTAGCTTGATGCCGCGGCCATGCGCGCGGCGAGCCGGAGTGCGGCGATCAGGCTCGACGGATTGGCCTTGCCGGTGCCTGCGATATCGAAGGCGGTGCCGTGATCGGGTGATGTCCGGATGAAGGGCAGGCCCAGCGTGACGTTGACGGCGTCCTCGAACGCGACGGTCTTGATCGGGATCAGCGCCTGGTCGTGATACATGCAGAGCGCGCAGTCATAGGTTTTGCGCGCGGCTGCGTGGAACATGGTGTCGGCCGGCTGCGGACCGCGGGCGGCAATGCCGTCGCGGCGCAGGATCTCGACCGCGGGCGCGACGATCTCGATGTCTTCCATGCCGAGCGTGCCGTCTTCGCCGGCATGCGGATTGAGGCCGGCGATCGCAAGCCGCGGCGAGGCGAGGCCAAACCGCGCCTTCATGTCGGCGACCACGATTCGCGCGGTCGAGACGATCAGGTCGGTCGACAATTGCGCCAGCGCTTCGCGGACCGACACATGGATCGTCACCGGGACGACGGCGAGCGACGGCGACCACAACATCATCACCGGTTGCGGCGCGGGCCCGCCGCAGGCGGCAAGCTCGGCGAGGAATTCGGTGTGGCCGGGATGGCGGAAACCGGCGCGGTACAGCACGTTCTTGGCGATCGGATTGGTGACGACGGCGGCAGCCTTGCCCGAGGCGACATCGGCGACGGCCTGACGGATCGACGCCAGCGCGGCATCCGCGCTCGTTCCGTCCGGCTTGCCTGGTTGCGCCGTCGCCGGCTTGCCGGTCGCGACGACGGGCAGGGCCCGTGCAAATGCCGCAGATGCCTCCTCGGCGCTGACCTCGGCAAACTCGACGGCGAGCCCGAGCGTCCTGGCGCGCTCGGCCAGGGCCCCGCGGTCACCGAGCAGATAGAACGGCGGAAGGTCGAGGTCGCGCCGGCGCAGCCACGCGGCGAGCGTGATGTCGGGGCCGATGCCTGCGGGCTCGCCGCATGTCAGTGCGAGAGGTTGAGCCATGCGTCAACGATAGTCGATCATCGTCCGCCTGGATATTCGATCATCGCAGCTTTCCGGACTTCCTGCAGGTAGGCTTTCGACTTCGCCTCGTACTTCTGCACGTACATCTTGTCCCGCATCTCACGCTTCTTCGGCGTGTCCACGGTGGTTGCCTTCCGACCGCAGAGAGCGACCATTTCGACGCCCTGCTTGGTGAGTTCGGGAGGGGTGAGGTGGCCGACCGGGGTCTTGTCCAGGATGTCGCGCAGCGACTGCGGCAGGTCCGCCGACGTCTTGACGACGATCTCGCGGATCGCGGCGTTGCGCATCGACTTGAAAAAGGTGTTGGCTTCCTCGCAGGAGGTCACGCGCTCGCGCAGGGTGTCGGCCTCCTTGCGGCGGTTCTCGAACTCGGATTGCGGAGAGCCGCGCGGCACGATCAGAACGACCGGCTGCATCCGGTATTCGAACGCTTCGGCGTCGGGCGCGTCGCCGGTCTCCTTGACCGCAGTGGCGACGTCCTTTTCGCCGACCTGCAGGCTTTCCTTGAAGCGGCCGCGGACCAAGCTGGTCCAGACCATGTCGGCCCTGATGCGTTGCTTGAGCGTATCGGGGCGGATGCCCTTGCTCTCGAGGACCTTGGTCAGCTGGTCGTTGTTCAGCCGCATCCGTTGCGCCATGCCGCCATAGGATTGCTCGATATCGTTGGCGGTGGGATCGACGCCGAATTTCTTGGCTTCCTTGATCTTCAGCTTCTCGTCGATCAGGTCGTCGAGGATGGCCTTTCGATCGGGATTCTTGCCGCCGGTCAGGCCGTTCAGCTTGGCGCGCTGCTCGATGTCGAAATTGGTGATGGGTTCGCCATTGACCATCACGGCGATGGTCTGGGCATGCAGTCGCGCAGCGCCCCCAAACAGGAGGAAAAGAGCCAGCAGGGAACTCAACACCAGCGAATGGCAGCGCGTTGGGAGGCTAGCGGTCGTCATTGTGGTCATGTCAGCCGTTTAAACCAGTTCAAGCCGGGGCCACAGGCCCACGGGCAATACAAGCCCCCAATTCAAGCCCCTAATACAACCGCCTTGGCAGGCCCCTCGCTCGCTACTGCATGCCAGCCGAACTGCTGGTCGTGGAGGTCTGGGCGATGGTCCGCAGCCCGATCTGGAACATGAATGCGTGGCTGAGGACGGGCGGCTGCGAGCCGGCCTGATAGGTATAGGACGTGATGTAGTTGGCAGCCAGCACGAAGCAGTCGTCCACATAGCCCGCGCCGACGGCATACTGGTTGATCTTGTTCGCTTCAAGGTCCCAGCGCGCCGCGCCCTGAACCACCCAGTTCGACGCAACCTTGACCGATCCGCTGGTGAGGATGCCCTCGCGGCGCGTCAGGTAGCCGAGTTCCGGCTGCGCTGCATAATCGCCGTAGGTCACGGCAACCGACCAGCGGTCGAAATTCGCGCTCGCCGTGGCCTCGAAGCGGTTGATGTTCCAGGTCGCTTCATCCATCCGCGAGCGGACGCTGAAGGTGTAGGTACGGTTGGGCGAATAGGCGAGGCTCGCGACATAGTCCGAGCGCGGGTTCTGCAGGCCGGAATCGATGCCGGTGTTGGTGACGTCGGCGACCGCGAACGAGTTCATCCCGAACATCTGGTAGGACTGTCCGAACATCCCCTTGATGCTGCCGCCGCGGTCGAACTGCGTGGTGGCCTGCACGCCGACATTGGCGCGGCTGCCGCCTTCGACGCGGTCGTAGCCGGAGAACTTGTCGACCGCGAACAGGTTGCTGGTGTCGAACACCAGGCTCTGCGCGTCCTCGTTCGGAAGCTTGCCGGCATTGGGTTCGTTGGGCCGGATGATGACCTGCGCAATCGGCTCGACGGTGGTCGTGCCCCACGGCTGCACGTTGATGAAGGGGTAGCGGTATTCGAGGCCGACGGTCGGCATGAAGCGGACCGTCTGGGTATCGCCGACCGGCAGGAAGTTGGAAACGCCCGGCTGATTCGAGATGTCGGCGTTGATCGCATCGGCGCGGACACTGGCGAACGGCGTCCAGATCTGGCCGAGCGGGTCGGTGTAGGACTTGCGCCACTGCGCCTCGGCCGTCAGCCTTGTGTAGGTGCCTGGCATGCCGCGCAGCAGGCACTGCGACGGCAACCGCGCCATCGGATCGGCGGAGGCGGTCGTGCACAGGCTGTTGGTGTTGGCGGTCGTCGTGATCGGATCGAACACCGCGGTTTCGCGGGTCAGGTTGACGAAGTTCATCTTGTAGCTGAACTCGCCGCCCAGGACGTTGTTGTTGATCACGTTGTTGTAGTCGATCACGGGCGCGACCACCGGGACCTGGTTCTGGTTGCCCGAGTAGCTGAGGTAGTAGATCGCGCGCGCGTCAAAGAAGCTGCGATTGCCGACACCGGTCAGATAGAGCTGCGAGATCGCTTCGGTCGGCAGCGACAGGAACGAACCGAATGGATCCTTGTACTGGGCGAGCCGGTAGTCGGACATGAAGAAGTAGTCGGACAGCACGACGCCGTCCCAGCCCCAGACCCATTTGTCGTTCAGCGCGAACTGGCCCTTGGTGTCGACGCCCCAGCGGAACTGGCGGTCACCAGGCTGGCCCTTGAAGGCGTCCTGATCGATCTGGTCGATGCCGTAAAGCCGGATCTGATAGGAGCCGTCCGCGAAGCGCTGGCGGAATTCGGTCTGCAGCAGCACACCCTGCTTCGAGGTGATGCGCGGACTGAAAGTCGCGTCCATGTCGGGCGCGATCGCCCAATAATACGGGATTTCGACGCCGTAGCCGAACGCCGTGTAGCTGGTGAAGCCCGGCATCAGGAAGCCGCTCTTGCGCTTCACGGTCGGATCGGGCGTCGAGAAGTAGGGCAGATACGCCATCGGAACGCCGAAGAATTCGAGCTGGGCGTTCTCGAAATACAGCATCTTCTCGGTCTGATTATGGATGATGCGCGCGCCCTTGACCTGCCAGAGCGGCGGCTTCTTCGGATCATCCTTACAGGGCGCGCAGGCGGTATAAACGCCGTTGTCGAACACCGTGTAATTGCCGCTGGACCGATCGGCGCGGGTCGCCGCCATGCGGGTCTGGTCTTCGGTGTCGACGCGCAGCGAATCGACGAACCCGTCGCGGTAGTCGTCGCTGAGATCCAGGATGTTGGCGTAGGTGATCTTGCCTTCCGCATCGGTCATGCGGATGTTGCCTTCGGCATGAAGACGCTTGGTCTTCTGGTCGTAGATGACCTTGTCGGCCTCGACGCTGGTGCCGTTGTAGAACATCTGGACGTTGCCGACGGCCGAGATGCGGCTGTTGTTGTAGTCGTAATCGACCTCGGTCGCCTGAACGAGCATCTGCCCGTCATTCTTGGCCGGCGGGCGGACCGGCTTCGGCGGACGTGGATTGTAGGTGAATGCCTGCGCTGCAGCCGGCGTCGACGCGACGACGTCGAGCGCGCTGACCACGACGAACGCGGCAAGAAGAGCAGAAATCGAAACGCCAAACGCGGCCATGCGGCTCCGTTGACGGCGCAGGGCACTGCGCCGCCCGGATACAGGCGACCTCAACTGGCGGGCGGCGACGGTAGCCACTACCCGTCCTCCTGGTACAGCAAGGCTAAGAAACCGGTGAGGCTACCCACAACGACAGGCAACCACGCCGCAGCGATGGGATGCATCAACTCAGCCTTGCTCAAATCTTCAGTTACTTTCGACAGGACGTAGAGCAGAAAGCCTGCGCCCACGCCACTCAAAACCATCTTCTGCACGCCGCCCATCCGGAAGAAGCGGAGGCTCACAGAAGCCGCCAACATCACCATCGCAGCCAGCAAAAACGGCTGCGCGATAAGCTTGTGATACTGCAAGCGATAGCCAGCCGTCGCGAACCCTGAGCTCTCCGACGAACGGATGTAGTTCGGCAGTTGCCAAAAGGACACAGTTTCAGGGGTGGAGAAACTGTTGCGCACCTGCGCAGGGGTCAAGGTGGTGGTCAGGTAGAAGGTGTCCTGATCTACCGGAGCCTTGTCGAGGGTGTATCGGCGTACTCCCGTGAACGCCCAGCGGCCTTCTTCGAGCGTCGCTTCGCGGGCCTCGATTCGTTCCTTGAACTGCAGCGCCGTATCGAATCGGAACACGGTGAGGCCGGTCAGCCGGATGCCCTGCTGCTCGCTGCGGGCTGCATTGATGATAGCCTGACCTTCGTCGTTGATCTGGTTGAGCCAGAAACCGGACGCGTCCTGGATGCCGCCGCCAGGCGCCGAGCCGAACAGCTCGGCCTCCATCCGTTTGGAGAGCTCGCGCAGATTGGCCGACACCGGATTGTAGGCGGTGGTCGCGAAGATGCCGAGCACGATCGCACTGACCAGCGCCGGCGAGATGAATTGCCAGGCCGAAACGCCGGCGGCGCGTGCCACGACGAGCTCCAGCCGCCGCGACAGCGCGAGATAGCAGGTCATCGCGCCGATCAGCACGCAGAACGGCATCAGCTTCTCGAGCAGCTGCGGCACGCGGAACAGCGAGGTTTCGGCGACCGTGATTGCGGAGGCCCCGACGAGGCTCGACGTCTTGCGTACCATCTCGATGTAGTCGACCAGCACGAGCAGCACGAAGATGCCCGCAAACACGCCCACCGCCGCGACGACGAAGCGGCCGGCGAAATAACGCCCGAGCGTATTTGTGACCATGCTCATGCGGTGGCGGGCCTCCGGAAGAGGCGCGCAATGCGCTCGTTGTTCCTGTTGATGACTTCCATCAGTGCTGCCGGCGGTTCGACGACCACGCCGCCGACGATCATCCAGATCCCGACGCCGATGCCGGCGAACAGCATCAGGTATTGCACCAGGGCCGCCAGCGGCGTCTTCACCGCCATGACGGAGCAGGCGAATCCGACCATGCGCAGGCCGAACACCGCGAAGACCGAGCCGCCGATCGAGAAATTGCGGCTTTGGCGCGTGGTGCGCGGCGCGCCGAGGAAGGCAAAGGTGAGGGCCGCGAACGCGAACGGATAGATCGGCGCCATGAAGCGATCATGCAGCTCGGCGAAGAACTGGCCCGACAGCTGCTGATAGGTCTGGTCGTTCTCGTCCGGCCACATCAGTTCCCAGAGGTAGCGCTCGCGAATTCCGAGCGTGACGTCGCGGCCCTGCGAGAATTTCGACATGTCGAACGCGTAGCGCTGAAACACCACCAGCGTCGGATCGCGCTTGCCGACCTCGAATCGCTCGAGATTGCCGTCCTCCAGCACGAGGTATGAGCCGCTCTCGTTCTTCAGCACGGTGCCGTGGTCGGCCACGATGGTGACGCGCTGCTGCGGATCGCGCCGATCGTCGACGAAAACGCCGCCGAGCACGCCGCCGGGCAAGCGCTCGCGGATCCGAATCGTCAGGTTCTGATCGAGCTGGGCGAAGCGACCGGGCTGCAGGATGTTGGTCAGAACGTCGGCGGTGATCTCGGCATCCCACTGCTTGATTCGGCGCATGCCGTCGGGGGCGAGATAGGCGCCGATGAAGGCGACCAGCGCCGCCACCACGCAGGTGGCGAAGAAGAACGGCCGGAACAGCCGGAACGGCGAGAAGCCCGCCGCATTCATGACGATGATCTCGGAATCGGTCGCCAGCTTGTTCAGCGTGTGCGAGATCGCGATCATCAGCGCGATCGGGGCGATGATCAGGACCAGGGCAGGAATCACGAGGCCGGTGATGCCGAGGAAGGTGACGATGGTCTGACCCTGGCTGGTCATCAGGTCGATGCCGCGCAACGCCTGAGTAATCCAGATCACGCCGGTAAGGCTGACCAGGACAAGCGCAAACGACGCCAGCGTCGTTTTGAAGATGTACTTGTCGATCGACCCCATCGCTACCGCACGGCCCCCTTGGCGCAACCAAACGCACGGCTTTCGACCAATCCCGTCAACCCGGGTTCCCCTATGGTCGAGCCGCGGACTCGTCCGGCTCACTCTCTGTTCACAATCTCACTACCATCCCTTTGATCCGTCAACAAAATGGCCGGGCCAAGGCACGCTTAATTTATGGTTAATTAATCGCTTTTGTGGCCTTCCGGCCACTCCGGCGCTTGGCAGCGGCGCAGCCGGCAGGTCATAGTGTGCCACAAGCCCGGTCCGGGTCGCTCCGGACCGCCATCGCAATGCTCACCCCCGCGTGCCGGAAGGGCCGCCTCAGGCCCGAGCAACACCCTGAGTTCTGGAGGATTTTCCTATGTCCGACGCCGTCAAGGTCGGCTTCGTCCCGTTCTCCGCGTCCGCCCGCGGCATTCTGGTCGCCTTTTGCGACGAGCAATTGAAGCTGGGAGCCGCCACCCGGAAGGCGCTGGGAGCTGCCGCCGAGACCGTCAAGCGGGCCGCGGCCGCCAACCAGTTCAAGGGCAAGAGCGGGGCGGCGCTGGACATCCTGGCGCCGGAGGGAATCAAGGTCGACCGGCTGATCGTGATCGGCACCGGCAAGGTCGCCGACCTCAAGGAGAAGGATCTGCTCAAATTCGGCGGCGTGGTGGCCGGCAAGCTCAACGCCGGCAGCGGTGCGATGACCGTCCTCGCGGAACTGCCCGATGCCGCGATGACCGCCGGTCAGGCGGCGACGATCGCCACCGGCATCCGCCTGCGCGCCTACAAGTTCGACCGCTACAAGACCAAGAAGAAGGACGGCGAGGACGGCGCCGTGCGCGCCGACGTCTCGATCGCGGTCGACGATGTTGCTTCTGCCAGGAAGGCGTTTACGCCCGAATCGTCCATCGTCGACGGCGTGAACCTGGCGCGTGAGCTCGTCAACGAGCCGCCGAACGTGCTGTACCCGGAAGAGTTCGCGCGCCGCGCCAGCCAGCTGCGCAAGCTCGGCGTCACCGTCGAGGTCCTCGACGTCAAGGCGATGACCAAGCTCGGCATGGGCGCGCTGCTCGGCGTCGGGCAGGGCTCGGTGCGGCCCAGCCGCACCGTGATCATGCGCTGGAACGGCGGCAAGAAGAGCGAGGCGCCGGTCGCATTTGTCGGCAAGGGCGTCTGCTTCGACACCGGCGGTATCTCCATCAAGTCGGCCGGCGGCATGGAGGATATGAAGGGTGACATGGGCGGTGCAGCCTGCGTGGTCGGGCTGATGCACGCGCTCGCAGCGCGCAAGGCCCGCGTCAACGCGGTCGGCGCCATCGGCCTTGTCGAAAACATGCCCGACGGCAACGCGCAGCGTCCGGGCGACATTGTCACCTCGATGTCCGGCCAGACCATCGAAATCATCAACACCGACGCCGAGGGGCGCCTCGTGCTCGCCGACGTGCTCTGGTACGTCGCCAAGAAGTGCAAGCCGAAATTCATGGTCGATCTCGCAACGTTGACCGGCGCGATCATGGTCGCGCTCGGCACCGATCACGCCGGCCTGTTCTCCAACAATGACGAACTCGCCGAACGCCTCGCCAAGGTCGGCCTTCAGACCGGCGAGAAGGTGTGGCGCATGCCGCTCGGTCCCGAATACGACAAGCAGATCGACTCGCAATTCGCCGACATGAAGAACACCGGCGGGCGCAATGGCGGCTCGATCACGGCCGCGCAATTCCTGCAGCGTTTCGTCGACGGCACGCCCTGGGCGCATCTCGACATCGCCGGCACCGCGATGGGCGCGCCGAAGACCGAGATCAATCAGAGCTGGGGCTCCGGTTACGGCGTCCGGCTGCTCGAGCGGCTCGTCTCCGAATATTATGAAGCCAAGAAATAATAGAGTGTCGGCCGGCGCATGACCGAGGTTCTGTTCTACCATCTGCAGAACATGACGCTGGAAAGCGTGCTGCCGCCGCTGCTCGAGAAGTCGCTCGAGCGCGGCTGGCGGGTGGTCGTGCAATCGACGTCGCAGGAGCGCGCCGAGACGCTCGACGCGCTCCTGTGGACCTACAGCGACGATTCATTCCTGCCGCATGCGAGCTCGCGCGTTGCCGACGCACAGGACCAGCCGATCATCCTGTCGATCGAGGAGGGCAATCCGAATCGGGCCAATGTCCGGTTCCTGGTCGACAACGCGGCGCTTCCGGCCGACTGCGACACCTACGAGCGCCTGGTCCTCGTGTTCAACGGCGACGACCCCGACGCGGTGGCTTCGGCGCGGGAGAGCTGGACCGCCTGCAAGGCGCGCGGCTTCGAGGTCACCTATTGGCAGACCGACGAGCGGGGACGCTGGCAGCGGCGCCAATAGCGATATCGATGAATTAATGATAATTCGACGTTTCCTCGGGCGGGTCACGGTCATGCCGCAAAGTGATGTTCGGACAAGCCCTTAGCTAGAGGGGTTAGGAGCCTTGTCGATCGTGCGTGATGGAACATTCAGTCGGAAGTCGCTGCTGGCGTTACTGGTACTTGCGCCGGGCCTTGCCGGCTGCTCGGGCGCGTCCGACATCTTTTCGCGTGACGCGGATTGGTTCTCGCGCCCTGGACGGGTGTTCATCCGCAACATCTCGATTGAATCGCCGCCGCTGACGCCGGACAAACCGGTGACCAACGACGATCTCGTCAGTGCCGACGGAAGCTGTCCCGGCATGGCGCCGCCCGCGGGTGCCACTGACGCGAACGCGCAGGCTGGCGGTGCGCCACCGCCGCAGCCGACCGGCGGCAGTGTCGCACTCGGCCACACCGAATGCGACGTCGTGCGCGGCATCGGCGCCCCCGACAGCGTCAACCTGTCCAGCGGGCCGGGCGGCGAGCGCGTCGCGGTCGTGACCTGGTCGCGCGGCGCGCGCGCCGGCATCTATACGTTCTCCTCAGGACGCCTGACGTCGGTCGAGCGCGGCCCGGATGCTGCGCCGGAGCCGAAGCCCGCGAAGCCGAAGAAGAAAAAGTCCTCGCACGGTTAGGGCATTTTCGCCGCAGCGACAGCTCGATGCCTGCACGCGCGGGCATGACACCGCAAAGAATGAGAGCCCAGGCTCCCTCCGCACGTCGTCCCTGCGAAAGCAGGGACCTATAACCACAGATGGTTATTGTTGCGAGATCGTCGAACGACGAGTTCCCTTGACCACATCCGCCGCCGAGTATGGGTCTCTGCTTTCGCAGGGACGACAGCGTATCTGTGGCTGCGCCCGGCGGATCAAATCTAGTTCGCGGCTTCGTCGAGTTCGGCGCTCGCTTCCAGCCATTCTTCCTCGGCGCGTTGCAGCGCGCTCTCGGCGCCGGCGCGCGCCTTGGTCAGCTGTGCGGCCTGCTTGGGATCGCGCGCGAAAATGTCGGGCAGCGCCAGCGCGGTATCGATCTTCGCGATGATGCCGTTGATGCGCTCGATCTCGCTCTCCGCCTGCGCGACCCGCTGCCTCGGTGAAGCGCGCTTCTCATTGCGGTTGCGTTCCGGCTTTGCCGGCTCCTTGACGCGCTCGCGCGCGGCCGTCCGTCCGTCATTGGCCGACAGGATCATGCGTCGATATTCGTCGAGATCGCCGTCATATGCCGTCACGGTCTGGTTGGCGACGACCCACAATCGGTCGGCGCAGGCCTCGATCAGATAACGATCGTGCGAGACCATCATGATGGCGCCGGGGAATTCGTTGATTGCCTCTGCCAGCGCCGCGCGGCTGTCGATGTCGAGATGGTTGGTCGGCTCGTCCAGGATGATCATGTTGGGCGCGTAGAACGTCGCAAGCCCAAGCAGCAGCCGCGCCTTCTCGCCGCCCGACAGGCTCTTCACCAGCGTGTCGCCGGCCTTGCCGGAGAAGCCGATCGCGCCGACGCGGCCGCGCACCTTGCTCTCCGGCGCCTCGGGCATCAGCTTGCGGATGTGATCGTAGGGCGAGCCGTCGAGGTTGAGCTCGTCGACCTGATGCTGGGCGAAATAGCCGACCGACAGCTTGTCCGCCCGCGTGATCCTGCCCGCGAACGGCGCGAGCTTGCCTGCCAGCAGCTTGACCAGCGTCGACTTGCCGTTGCCGTTGGCCCCGAGCAGCGCGATGCGGTCGTCGGTATCGATGCGCAGCGTCACGCGATTGAGCACGGGCTTGCCCGGCTCGTAGCCGACCGAGACGTCATCGACCGCGATGATCGGCGGCGACAGCAGCTTCTCCGGTGCCGGAAAGGAGATCTCGCGAACGTCCTGGGTCACCAGCGCGGTGATCGGCTTCATCCGCTCCAGCATCTTGACGCGCGACTGCGCCTGCCGCGCCTTGGAGGCCTTGGCCTTGAAGCGGTCGACGAAGTCCTGCAGGCGCTTGCGCTCATCGGCCTGCCGCTTGGCGTGCTTGGCGTCGAGCAATTCGCGCGCGGCGCGCTGTTCCTCGAACGAGGAATAGGTGCCCTTGTAGAGCGTGAGCTTGCCGCGATCGAGGTGCAGGATCTGATCGACCGAGGTGTCGAGGAGATCGCGGTCGTGGCTGATCACGATCACCGTGCGCGGATAGTTGGCGAGGTGGTTCTCGAGCCACAGCGTGCCCTCGAGATCGAGATAGTTGGTCGGCTCGTCCAGCAGCAGGAGATCGGGCGCGGAGAACAGCGTCGCCGCCAGCGCGACGCGCATGCGCCAGCCGCCGGAGAATTCCGCGCACGGCCGTGCCTGGTCTGATGTCGAGAAGCCGAGGCCGGAGAGGATCGCCGCAGCGCGGGCCGGGGCGGAGTGGGCGTCGATGTCGACCAGCCGGGTCTGGATCTCGGCAATCCGATGCGGGTCGTGCGCAGTCTCGGCCTCGCGCAGCAGCGCGTCGCGCTCGAGGTCAGCCTTCAGCACGACATTGATCAGGCTTTCGGGCCCGTCGGGCGCTTCCTGCGCGAGGCTGCCGATCCGCCAGCGCGGCGGAAGCGCGATGCTGCCGCTCTCGGTCGGGAGCTCGCCCCGGATGGCATGAAACAGCGTCGACTTGCCGACACCGTTGCGGCCGACAAATCCGACGCGTGCGCCGGGCACGATTTGCACAGAACTGTGATCAATCAACAGCCGCCCGGCGATCCGGACTGAAATGTCAGTGATGGAGAGCATGCAGCGTTGTCACCGGACCCGCTGCCAAACGCAACCCGTCTGTCTGTAAAATCTCTCCTGAATTGGGCCGCTGGAGAGCCCGTAGTATCTAATGGCGCCCGGTTTCCTGGCGTTGCATTTCGTCGAGGAGCTGCTGCAGACGGGACGAAAGGGCGGGTTCTGGCCGCATGCTTTGCTGGAGCCGTTCACCCACGGCATCGCAGATGTAACGGCAGGTCTTGCGATCAATCCGATCGGGATCGTTGTCGGTCTGGGTCATCGTCATGGCTCTGACATTTCTCTTGGCGAGTTCCACCGCGCGTGTTTCGTCAATCCTTGCCAGGACAAGTCGCGACCCCCGACTTTGGTTTCCGTTCCGCCTTACTCTCGCCTTGAGGTAGCGAGGCGCATCATGCGGCCGGGTTCCCTGGCGGGCATAAAAAAGCCCCGGCGCAAGGCCGGGGCGAAAGCAAGTCAGGGGAGCAGTCGACAGAACAGAGGGATCAGTAGCAGCGGTTGACCAGGCGCCAGCGGGGACCCCACGGGGTCGGCACGACGCGGCGCACGTAGCAACCGCCACCGTAGCCGTATCCATAGCCGCCGTAGTAGGCCGGCCCTCCGACGATGACGCGCGGGCCGCCCCACCAACCGTGGTGCCATCCGCCGTGCCAGCCGCCATGCCAACCACCCCAGGCAGAGGCGGAGGTCGGGGCGAGCGCGGCGGCACCGAGCGAAATTGCGGCAACGGCAGCGAGCGATAATTTGCGTAACATGATCGTCTCCTCGAGGTATGGGCGCGCATGACGCGCCCGCGGTGACATCGTTTCCCGAGACGTCCTGTGAGGCTTGCGGATGGGGGGCCAGCAAGGCGTCCGATCGGTGCTGAGCCTAGGCGGCTGCAGCTGAACGGCAGCGACACGGCGCTGTCAGAATGGGTTCACCTAAGTGAAATCGCGGTAAGTTGGCCGCGCCTGTCTCTAACCGGAGACCGCCCGGATGACGGCTTTTGTCGTGAAAATCCATCAAAACTAAAGGCTAACGCGTCACAGGGTCGCTTGCCGTTACCCCATCGCGCCGATATAAGCCCCGGCAACTCCCAGCCACCGTTTACAAGGACGAAATCATGGCGATTGAACGCACCTTTTCGATCATCAAGCCCGATGCCACCGAGCGCAACCTGACCGGCGCGGTCAACGCGGTGATCGAGAAGGCGGGCCTGCGGGTCGTGGCGCAGAAGCGCATCCAGATGACCCGCGGCCAGGCCGAAACCTTCTATGCCGTCCACAAGGCGCGCCCGTTCTTCGGCGAGCTGGTCGACTTCATGACCTCCGGCCCCGTGGTGGTCCAGGTGCTGGAAGGCGAGGGCGCCATCCTGAAGTATCGCGACGTGATGGGCGCGACCGATCCGTCGAAGGCCGCCGAAGGCACCATCCGCAAGCTCTATGCGAAGTCGATCGGCGAGAATTCGGTGCACGGTTCGGATGCGCCGGAGACGGCGGTGATCGAGATCGCGCAGTTCTTCGCCGGCAACGAGATCGTCGGCTAGCGCCGAACAACAGAAAGTGACGCGGTCTCCTGGGGAGGCCGTGTCGACATGAACTGGGAGCGGCAGACCACCGCCGCCAGGGGCGGCCGCAAGGCCGAATAGGACTCGCTGTGGACTGGCTGTGGCAGATCTTTGATCCGGCGTACATCGGCGCGTTCTTCACCGAGTTCAAGAACGAGATGGCGACCCCGACCTTCTGGGTCGCCGTCGGCAAGATCATCTGGATCAACGTCCTGCTGTCGGGCGACAACGCGCTCGTGATCGCGCTGGCCTGCCGCGGGCTCGCGCCGCGCCAGCGGCTGTGGGGCATGATTCTCGGCGCCGCCGCGGCGGTGCTGCTGCGCGTCATCTTCACCGGCATCGTCGCCAGCCTGATGGCGCTTCCCTATCTGAAGCTGGTCGGCGGACTGGCGCTGATCGTGATCGCCGCCAAGCTCCTGGTGCCGGAGCAGGAGGACGAGGACAGCGTGAATACGGCCTCGCATCTGTGGGCCGCGGTTCAGATCGTCGTCGTCGCCGACATCGTGATGAGCCTCGACAATGTGATCGCGGTCGCCGCTGCCGCCAATGGCAGCGTGCCGCTGCTGGTGCTCGGCCTTGCGATCAGCGTTCCCCTGATCGTTGCCGGTGCGGCGCTGATCATGGCGCTGCTCACCAAGCTGCCGGTCCTGGTCTGGGCCGGCGCCGCGCTGCTCGGCTGGATCGCGGGCGACGTCATCGCGACCGATCCGGCCGTGCATCCCAGGCTGGATGCGCTGTTCGCCGGACCGCTCGGTGCCAGGCTCGATTCCTGGCTGACCTCGGTCGGCATGTCGCCGCAATTCGCCCATGGCGGCAACGGCGGCGAGATCACGCTCGCAGTGCTCGGCATCGTCGTGGTGCTGGTCATCGGATCGATCTGGCGTCGTCACGCACTGCGCAAGGCCAAGCACGCCGCCAAGGCGGCGTGAGGTCCCATAGCATTTTCGAGCGAAGTGGACGCCGGTTCGCGTGAAGAAAACGCTTCAAAGCGAGAGAGCTGGACGTCGTCGGTTCTGACTGAAATCAGAACCGACGACGTCTAACGCCGCACGATCGAGCCGGCGCGCCCGAGCAGCCGCGCCAATTGCTTGAAGCGGCTGCCGACGCGATCGGCGACCAGATCCACCATCCGATGCTCGAACACCAGCATCAGCTTGCGGCCCTGGGTACGGAAATGCGTCGCCGGCAGCACGCCGGTGCGCGCCGCCGTGATCAGATGTGCGACACGGAACGCAGCGCCGAGCACACGCGCCCGCTCGTCCATCGCCGGCGTCACCAGCGCGCGGATCTGCGGCGGCGGTTCGTTCTCCTCGCTGAGGCCGGCGTAGCGATAGAACACCGACAGTGCGACGAAGGCGCGGCCCTGATGCGTGATCGAGCCGAAATTGCCGTTCATGATCAGGCTGAGGGTTTCCTCGCCGCGATGATCGGGATGCACGCGCCAGCCGATATCGGAGAGCAGGCAGGCGACGTGACGCAGCCTGCGGTCTTCCTCGGTCTCGCGCAGCCTGACGACGCGCACCAGCCGGTCGGTCCAGGCGGTCAGCTCCTGGGCGTGTCGCGCCGAGCGCGACAGCAATTGGTTGAGGTTCTGTGCGGCGCAGACCAAGCCGTCCTTGGCGCGCTCGGCCTGCGGCAGCATCTCGTAGAGCAGGCCCTCGCGCACGCCGAAGGTCGAGAACACGATGGTCTTCGGCTGGGCGACGCGGATGATGTATTCGAGCACGAGCGCGGCATAGGCCAATAGCGGCCGCCGCGCATCGGCGACGGATTCGATATTGGCCAGCATGTTGGTGGCCGCCAGCCGCCGCAGCCGCTGCGCGAAGTCGAGGGCGTCCGCCGCCGGAATCGAATAGCCGTGCATCACCTTGAGCGGGTAGCCGCTCTGGATGATGTGGATGCGCGCCAGCGCGCGCCAGGTGCCGCCGACCGCGTAGAAGGTACGGCCGCGGCCGGTCTTGAGCTGAGCGACCCCGAGCAGCTCGTTCTTGACGATGCGTTCGGCGCGCTTGAGCGATTTGTTCGAGAGGTCCTGCAGCGCAAGGCTGCCGAGCGGCAGCGTCACGCCGCTGCGCACGCGGTTGCCCCTGACGTCGATCAGTTCGAGCGAGCCGCCGCCGAGATCGCCGACGATGCCGTTTGGATTGTGCACGCCCGATACGACGCCGAGCGCAGACAGCTTCGCTTCACGCGGTCCGGTCAGAATCTCGATCGTGGCGCCGCAGATGCGCTCGGCCTTGGCGATGAAGTCTGGACCGTTCTTGGCGTCGCGGCAGGCCGCGGTCGCGATCGCGTAGACGCGGCCGACCTGCTGGATCCGGCACAGCGCGCGAAAGCGGCGCAGCGCGGTGAGCGCCTTGTTGACGGCATCGGTTGCGAGCAGGCCGGTGCTCTGCACCTCGCGTCCGAGCCCGCACAGCGCCTTCTCGTTGAAGATGGTGATGAGGCTGCGCGCCATCGCCTCGTAAACCACGAGACGAACCGAGTTCGAGCCGATATCGATCACAGCGACGCTGGAAGCGCGCTTCCGCGGCCGCTTCACCGTAAGGCCCCCTTAAGACGATGGCTGCTGACGCTCGTTGCGACGCGTGAGACGGCGCGGTGAAGATTCCTTGAGAGACTTACCACGGCCGGACAGACTCGGATTTGTCATGAAATAGTCATGTAGATTGAACGGCTCTTCGCCTTTCGCGGCCTTCATACGCGTTGAGGACCCATCCGGCAACAATTGCCAGCTCTGCTCGGTGTCCTTCAGGTTCGCCACCATGATCTGTTCGAGAACCTGCTGATGCACCGTGGGATTTTGCAGCGGACAGAGCACCTCGACGCGGCGGTCGAGGTTCCGCGGCATCATGTCGGCGGACGAGATATACACAGCAGCTTTTGCGCTCGGCAGGCCCTGGCCCATGCCGAAGCAATAGATTCGGCCGTGTTCCAGGAACCGGCCGATCACCGATTTGACGCGGATGTTCTCCGACAATCCGGGCAGTCCGGGCCGCAGGCAGCAGATGCCGCGCACCACGAGCTCGATCGAGACGCCGGCCTGCGAGGCCTCATACAGCGCGTCGATGATATCAGGGTCGACGAGCGCGTTCATCTTCATCCAGATCGCGCCGGGCCGGCCATGCTTGACGTGAGCGATCTCGCCGTGGATGTGCTCGATGATCCGCTTGCGCAATGTCAGCGGCGACACCGCCATCTTCTCGATGTCGCTCGGCTCGGCATAGCCGGTGATGTAGTTGAACACCCGCGCGACGTCGCGGCCGATGATCGGGTCCGACGTGAAGTAGGAGACGTCGGTGTAGATGCGGGCGGTGACCGGATGGTAGTTGCCGGTGCCGGTGTGCACATAGGTCGTGAGATTGCCGCCCTCGCGGCGCACCACCATCGACAGCTTGGCGTGGGTCTTCAGCTCGATGAAGCCGTAGACGACCTGCACGCCGGCGCGTTCGAGGTCGCGCGCCCAGCGGATATTGGCCTCCTCGTCGAAGCGCGCCTTCAATTCGATCAGCGCGGTCACCGACTTGCCGGCTTCGGCGGCATCCGCCAGCGCGCGCACGATCGGCGAGTTGTTCGAGGTGCGATAGAGCGTCTGCTTGATCGCGACCACGTCGGGATCGCGCGCCGCCTGCTGCAGGAACTGCACGACGACGTCGAAGGATTCGTAGGGGTGATGGACCACGAGATCCTTCTGGCGGATCGCGGCGAAGATATCGCCGCCATGGTCGCGCACGCGTTCGGGGTGGCGCGGCACGTAGGGCGGGAATTCGAGGTCGGGGCGATTGAGGCGCGTGAGCTGCGACAGTTCGTTCATCGCGAGCACGCCGTCGACCAGGATCACTTCATCGTCCGCGGCCGACAATGCGTGCTGCACGAAGACGCGCAGTTCTTCGGGCATCGTGGCCTCGATCTCGAGCCGGATCACCGATCCGCGCCGGCGGCGCTTGAGTGCGGTCTCGAACAGGCGGACGAGGTCTTCGGCCTCTTCCTCGATTTCGAGTTCGGAGTCCCTGATGATGCGGAATGCGCCCTGACCCTTGACGGTGTAGCCGGGGAACAGGCGGCCGATGAACAGGCCGGTGGCCTGCTCGAGCGTGATCAGGCGGGCCGGCGCGCCTTCCTTGGTCGAGGGAATGCGGATGAAACGGTCGATCTTGCCGGGCATGCGGATCAGCGCGTTCATCGCCTTGCCGTCGGCGATCCGCGACAATTGCAGCGCGACCGTGAAGCCAAGGTTCGGGATGAACGGGAACGGATGTGCCGGGTCGATCGCGAGCGGGGTCAGCAGCGGGAAGATGTTGTGGAGGAAGTGATCCTCGATCCAGGTGCGTTCGGATTTGGTGACGTCGCGCCCGTCGACCAGCTGGATGCCGACCTTGGACAGGAGCTCGCGCAGGTCGCTCCAGATCGCCTGCTGATCGGAGGCGAGCTGCGACACGGTCTTGTTGATCATCACGAGCTGCTCGGCCGGCAGCAGGCCGTCCGGGCTGCGCTCGGCAATGCCCTCGCGGACTTGGGCCTTGATGCCGGCGACGCGGACCATGAAGAACTCGTCGAGGTTATTCGCCGAAATCGACAGGAAGCGGACCCGCTCCAGCAGGGGATGGCCGAGATTGACCGCTTCCTCGAGCACCCGGCGGTTGAAGTGCAGCCAGGACAGCTCTCGGTTGATGAATCTCTCGGGGCTGGTCGCGACCGCGGGGACGGGCGGAAGCTCCGCCTCTTTTTCTTTGATTTCAGGTGCTTGTGCCGAGTCCATCAAGTGCTGGTCCAATTCGGGGCAGGGGGCCGGAGCGGTCTAGCCGAGGGCCGCACAGAACATGTGATATTGCGATGACGTTTCGATGACATTGATGTTCCGTTGGCCTGCGCCGTCAAGCCGCGGGACTGCTCAGGCATCGCGCAACAGCTCTGCCGCCAGCGCCCGGGTCACCGGCCGGCCGAGCCGGAGTGCCTCGGTGTCGAGCAGGCCGACCGCCTGGCGGACGGCTGTATAGGACCGCTCGATCCGGTTGGTCAGGTAGCTGACGAGCGGCTCGTCCACGCTCATCTGGCGGTCGGCGCAGAACTTCACGATCAAGCCGCGGAACAGCTGGTCGTCGGGCGCCAGCAGCGTCACCGTTGGTACTGCGCGAAGCCGAGAGCGCAGATCGCGCAGCTCGATCTCGAACGCCGATGGCGGCACCCGCGCCGTGACCAGCACGAAGGCATCGTCCTGGCGGGCGAGATTCATCAGATGGAACATCGCGCGCTCGTCGAAATCCGACGGCCTCAGGTCCTCGACCACCAGTGCGCCGGTCGCAAGCGCCGTCGGCACCGTGTCGGCAGTCAGCGCATGCGCCGCGGTCGAGCGCGCGCCGGCGATCTCGGCCCAGATCGCGGCGAGGTGGCTCTTGCCGGAGCCTTCGGGCCCCACCAGCAGCATGATTCGGTTCGGCCAGTCGGGCCAGCCGTCGATCAGCGCCAGCGCCGCCTCATTGGCGGGCCCTTCGAGGAAATCGTCGCGGGTCAGTTTCTCCTCGTGCGGCAGGGCCAAGGCCAATTGACGAGGTTGAACGCTACCGGCCACGCAAGTCTCCAAACCACTTCATTTTAGCATGCGCCAACGCTTCGCGTTTGTCGCTGGAAAACCGGTTTCCACTTTTCGGGATCGTGCGCTACCGAGCCTCGATCGTGCTCATGTGCCGCACCCACTCCACGAGATAGAGGGACACCGAACCCAAAGTAAAGATCGTGACCAAGCCCATCAGGATCAGGTCGTAGGGGTGCGGCTGAAAGCCGAAGCCGAGCGAGGCCAGCACCAGAGCCGCGAACGCGACCTGTGCCACGGTGTTCAGCTTCGACACCATCAACGGCTTCATCTCGACCGGCTTGTCGAACAACCATGACACAATCACGGCGGAGACGATCATGATGTCGCGCGACACCACGAGAATCACGATCCAGCGCGGCACCGCGCCCCAGATTCCGAGCGCGACATAGATCGACACCAGCAGCGCCTTGTCGGCGAGCGGATCGAGCAGGGCGCCGAGCTCGCTCGCCATGTTGAAGCGCTTGGCGAGGAAACCGTCGACCGCATCCGAGACGCCGGCGATCACGAAGATCGCAAACGCGATCTCCATCTGGCTCGAGACGATGGCCCAGACGATCACCGGCACCAGGATGATGCGGCCGAGGGTGATGATATTCGGTATGCTCAACTTGAATCGCTTCCCGGCTAGAAGCCTGATTTTACTCGATATCCGGCTCTTTTGCGCGGCGGCCGGGTGTTATCTACATAGTATCGCGGCCGCATCGCCGCGAGCCATTGCGCGGGGGCGGAATTCCTCGTAACCAGCCCCTTATCATCTGGAATTGGGCATGACCGAGCGCAAAAACGGGCTCACTTACGCGGATTCGGGTGTCGATATCGACGCCGGCAATCGTCTGGTCGATCTGATCAAGCCGATGGTGCGGGCCACCGCACGGCCCGGCGCGGACGCCGAGATCGGCGGATTCGGCGGGCTGTTCGACCTCAAGGCCGCCGGCTTCAAGGATCCGGTCCTGGTGGCCGCGACCGATGGCGTCGGCACCAAGCTGAAGATCGCGATCGAGACTGGCATCCACAACGGCATCGGCATCGACCTGGTCGCGATGTCGGTCAACGACCTTGTCGTGCAGGGCGCGGAACCGCTGTTCTTCCTCGACTATTTCGCCTGCGGCAAGCTCCACCCGGAGGCCACCGCGCAGATCGTCGCGGGGATTGCCGAGGGCTGCCGCGAATCCGGCTGCGCGCTGATCGGCGGCGAGACCGCCGAGATGCCCGGCCTCTACAAGGACGGCGACTACGACCTCGGCGGCTTTGCGGTCGGCGCGGCCGAGCGCGGCACCCTGCTGCCGACGGGGGATATCGCGGCGGGCGACGCCGTGATCGGCCTGGCGTCCTCCGGCGTGCACTCCAACGGCTATTCGCTGGTGCGCAAGATCGTCGAGCAATCCGGCGTTGGCTATGATGCGCCGGCGCCGTTCGCACCGGTCATGACGCTCGGCGCGGCGCTGCTGACGCCGACCAGGCTCTATGTGAAGTCCTGCCTGCGCGCGATCCGCGAGACCGGCGCGGTGAAGGGGCTCGCCCACATCACCGGCGGCGGATTCACCGACAACATTCCGCGCGTACTGCCAAAGCATCTCGGCGTCGGCATCGATCTGGCGCGGCTGCCGGTGCTGCCGGTGTTCAAATGGCTGGCCGAGCAGGGCGGCATCGCCGAGCTTGAGCTGCTGCGCACCTTCAACTGCGGCATCGGCATGATCGCGATCGTCAAGGCTGATGCGGTCGATGCGGTGACCGAAGCGTTCGCCGCCGGCGGAGAGACCGTGACGCTGCTCGGTGAAGTCATCGAGGCTAAGGACGAGCATCGCGTGGTCTATCACGGCCATCTCGATCTCTCGCGATGAAGCGCCGGGTTGCCATCCTGATTTCCGGCCGCGGCTCCAACATGGCCGCGCTGATCGAGGCTGCGAAGGCTGCGGATTTTCCGGCCGAGATCGTCGCCGTGATCTCCAACCGCGCCAACGCTCCCGGGCTCGAGAAGGCGGCCGCGAGCGGCATTCCGACCGTCGTCATCGAGAGCAAGCCGTTCGGCAAGGACCGCGCCGGCTTCGAGGCGGTGCTGCAACGGGCGCTCGACGACAAGCAGGTCGAGCTGATCTGCCTCGGCGGCTTCATGCGGCTGTTCACCGCCGAATTCGTCCGGCACTGGTACGGCCGGATGCTCAACATCCATCCGTCGCTGCTGCCCTGCTTTCCGGGCCTCGATCCGCACGGCCAGGCCCTGCGTGCAGGGGTCAAGCTGTCTGGCGCGACGGTGCATTTCGTGATCCCGGAGACCGACGCCGGGCCGATCGTGATGCAGGGTGCGGTCACCGTGGCTGAAGACGACACGCCGGAGACGCTCGCTGCACGCGTGATCACCATCGAGCATCGCATCTATCCGGAGGCGCTTCGGCTTCTGGCGAGCGGCCGGCTCAAGCTCGAAGGCGACGTCTGCAGGACGCAAGGCAGCGCGGCAACCGACAGCACGCTGATCGCGCCGGCGCCTTAGCGCGCGATTGCACGAGAGATCACCGAGAACAATCCCCCGGGTGATGCGGCCGGGGGAGGCGTCCGGATGAATTCCGCTAGCCGCGGCGTTCAGTGAACCTTGAGGTTCTCTGCCGACGCCTTGCCGCGGTTCTCCACCAGCTCGTACTCGACGGTCTGGTTCTCGTTCAATGTGCTGAGACCTGCGCGTTCGACCGCCGAGATGTGGACGAACACGTCCTTGTCGCCGACGGCCGGCTTGATGAACCCGTAACCTTTGGTCGGGTTGAACCATTTGACGGTACCCTTCGGCATCGTCTCTCTCCCAGTCTAGACATAAAAAAGACGCGGCCACGTTCTCCACGTGCCACGCCACAAGCGGGCTTTCCGCTGTCTGTTCAATTCCCGGGTCTCTATATCCAAGGTCTTCAAGTCCGAAGTTTCGCCTCTCGAAGCCTTGGCTATCAACGTCGTGAAACGCACAGTCGAACGGCCGCAATCCGATTGTGAAGGGATTGCAACACGAAATCTGCGCCTTAGCAAGCGCGCTCGTTTCGCGTGACGCAACCTCAGCCTGTGCCGGCCGAACTCCGGCGCGGCGCGTTCAGCCAGTGGCCGACGGCCGGACATACCGGAACTTCGTTTATTAGCCCCGATCCACCCGCACCACGCGGCCCTTGTCGATCGCGAGCGCTAGCTGGCCGTGCTTGAGCTTGAGCGCCGCCTCGCCGAACAATTCGCGCCGCCAGCCGTGCAGGGCGCCGACCTCGGCCTCATCGCTGGCCGCGATCTGCTCGAGGTCGTCGACGGTAGCGATCACCTTGCTGGCGACGCCGTGACGCTCCGAGGTCATGCGCAGCAGCACCTTCAACAGCTCGACGGTCGCCGCACCGTTGGAATTGTTTCTCGGTTTTTCCAGCTTGGGGAGCGTCGCCTGGTCGCGGGCCAGCCCGCGCTGCACCGCGGCGATGATGTCGGCACCCCATTTCGAACGCTCGAAACCCTTCGGCAGCGAACGCAGATTGCCGAGCTTCTCCAGCGACGTCGGTGCATGGGTGGCGATGTCGCCGACCGCGTCGTCCTTGAGCACGCGTGAGCGCGGCACGTCGCGGCTCTGCGCCTCCTGCTCGCGCCAGGCGGCAACCTCGATCAGCACAGCGAGCTCGCGCGGCTTGCGCACGCGGGTCTTGAGCCGCTCCCAGGCGCGTTCGGGATGGAAGTCGTAGGTCTTCGGCGAGGTCAGGATCTCCATCTCCTCGCTGACCCAGTCGCTGCGGTCGCGCTTCCTCAAGTCGGCGTCGAGCGCCGCGAACACTTCGCGCAGATGGGTGACGTCGGAGACCGCGTAATGCAGTTGCTCCTCGCTCAGCGGGCGGCGCGACCAGTCGGTGAAGCGGTGGGTCTTGTCGGGTCGGTGGCCGGTGACGCGATCGACGAGCTGGTCATAGGCGATGCTGTCGCCATAGCCGAGCACCATGGCCGCGACCTGGGTGTCGAAGATCGGATGCGGGATCGTGCCGGAGAGGTGCCAGACGATTTCGATGTCCTGCCGCGCGGCATGAAACACCTTCAGCACGGCCTCGTTCGACATCAGATCGAAGAACGGCTTGAGGTCGATGCCGGGCGCCAGCGCGTCGACCACGACGGCTTCATCCGCGCTGGCCATCTGCACGACGCAGAGCAGGGGATAGTAGGTCGTCTCCCGCAGAAACTCGGTGTCGACGGTGATGACCTTGTGTTTGGCGAGCCGGTCGCAGGCGGCGGCGAGGTCGGGGGTCGTGCTAATCAGATCCATGAACAGTCCATGACGGCTTGACACCACGCGTTCTGCCGAAAGGGCAGCTATGTCAAGGGTCTTGCAGGGATTTTGGCCCTGCGCGGGGTGAGGGACAGGGCATTTTTGAATTGATCGGTCGCGATTCGCGGGCGTTTTCGGCCCAATTGCACCACGAATCCATCCGTCGTCCTGGCCTAGTGCGCAATTGCGCACTAGGCCAGGACGACGATGATGATGTTTGCGCGATGCAACGCGCCGTCATTGGCGACCCCATCGGTGTCATCGCCCGGCTTGACCGGGCGATCCAGTATTCCAGAGGCAGGGACGCTTGAACCGAGAGGCCGCGGCGTACTGGATCGCCCGGTCAAGCCGGGCGATGACAGTTGTAGTGGGGACGCAGCTTCGCATTCTCGCGACATGCGTTGCCCGAGCTTTGCTCTTCGTTTCGCCCTCTCTTGAGCAGAGGGCGCAGGGAAAGCCGGGTGCCGATCGCACCCATGGGCCCCGAGCAAAAGAGATAGGGGGGGTAGGACCACAGGTGTAACCGGAGCATTCCGGCTTTCCCTGCGCGATGGGTTACGGCTCATTTCGCGCTCTCCCCGGCGAGACTGGGCTTGCTTGTCACCGCCCTTCACAAGACGCGTCAGCGCCTTGTGAAAAGACACCTGCCGCTAGGGCGTCAGGACCACACGATGCGGCTCACCCGACAAGCGTCAAGCATGCGGGTGCGGCACTTGGACGGTGATGTCACGCGGGAGTATAAGGATGTCTATGGTCTTCGCCTGTCGATCCGGATTTGCCGTCGGCTAACGCATTCCAGCCCGACACGACTCAAGACTCCGACCGGTGCAGCTATCGCGATCTCAGAAGCAGCCGAGTGAGGATCGTCCCGATGGAGCTCCACCACGCGCACCAGATCGAGGAAACGATCGAACGCGATGTTCGGCTCGACCTGTTCAGAGGGCTCGGGTTGTGGATGATATTTCTGGATCACATCCCCAATGATGGAGCCATCGGCTGGATTACGCTGCGCAACTACGGCTTCAGCGACGCTGCGGAGTTCTTCGTTTTCATCTCGGGTTACCTTGCCGGTTTCATCTACGGCCCGATCATCGCTTCAGGTTTCTTGCTGTCCGCAGCGAAGCGGCTGTGGACGCGGGCCGCGCATATCTATGTGGCGCATATCATGCTGTTCCTGATCTTCACGGCCCAGGTCGCGAGAACCTCCCGACGGCTCGACAATCCGATGTATGAAAACGAATTCAATGTTTTCAATTTTCTGCAGCATCCGGATATCCTGATCGGGCAGGCACTCACCCTGCGATACAAGCCTGTGGATCTCGACGTGCTGCCGCTGTTCATTGTCTTGCTGCTCGCGTCCCCACTGGTCATCTGGGCCTTGGTGCGTCGTCCCAATCTCACCTTATTGGCTTCGATCGTTCTCTACGTGCTGGCGCGATGGTTCGATTGGAACATCGCCTCCTATCCACCGGGCACAACGTGGTACTTCAATCCATTTTGTTGGCAGTTGCTCTTTGTCTTCGGCCAGTGGTGTGGGGTGGGCGCATTGTCTCAGATCGCCAGAATCATCCAGTCGCGGATCGTCGCAGCGGTAGCGATTGCCTGGCTGATCTTTGCGTTCCTGATCGTGATGACGTGGCATTTTCATGCGCTGGAGATGTTCATACCGGGATGGATGATGAAGTTCATCTATCCGATCGACAAAACGGATCTGGATATGTTGCGCTTGACCCACTTCCTCGCGCTTGCGGTCGTTGTCCATGGCCTGATTCCGCGGGACTGGCCGCCGCTGAAATCCCGATCATTGCGTCCGCTGACCTTGTGCGGCGAGCATTCGCTTCCGATCTTTTGCCTCGGGGTCTTGCTTTCGTTCTCCGCCCATTGGGTCTTGACCCAATACAGCGGCGCGGTCATCGCACAGCTCGTGGTGAGCGCGGCCGGAATCTCGATCATGATCGCCGCGGCGTGGCTGTTGCACCGCGCCGACGACATCCCGAATTTGTTCGTCGATGTGACAAATGCAGAGCTTCGACGGAAGATTGGGCGACCGAACTAGATTGATGTTCCTGGACGAGGCGTTCCCGCGCCTGTGGGGGCTTGCGCCGCCGGGCACATCAGTGATTGGCAATCCGCCCGGCTTCGACCGGTGCGGCGATGTGGCCCGGATCGATCCGCCCTTCGCCCGCGCTACTCCGCGACGGCCATCCGTGGCGTGAGGCCAGCATCGTGAGCCTGTCCCTGACGAGATAATGCGCGGGGCTTTCGAGGAAGCGCCAGACGAACCATGCCAGCGCCACCATGCTTGCCACCACGAGCGCGGTCGATAGCGCGTCTGGCACTGGCGTCATCAGGAGCAGGATCACGTAGCCGAGCTGCAGATGCAGCAAATAGAGCGGATAGGTGATGCCGCCCACGGCCCTGACCAGGCTGTCCGGCAGCGGCACCGACTTGATCCGCGTGGCGGCGAACACGATGCTGAGTGAGACGATGCAGATCACGGTGACGACGCGCGGATCGAAGCTGCCATGGGTGTGGACGCCGAGCCGCTCCAGCTTGTGCACGGCCTGGAACGTCGCGGTGCCCATCGCCAGCGTCAGCAGGCTGTAGAGCCTGGTGTCGCGGCGTCCGCGGTAGTGTTCATAGATCAGGAGCCCGACGGCGAAGAAGCCGCTGTCGTCGGCCATGAACAGTTTCTCGAACAGCGGAACGTCCAGCGTCAGCTCGTTGGCGAAGGTGATGGCGATCCACGCCAGGATGATCGTGTCGATCTTCCGCGGGAAAATGCCCCAGGCCAGAAACAGCGCGACCCAGACGTAGAACACAACCTCGATCACCAGCGACCAGTAGGCGTCGTCCATATAGGGCTGACCGAGCATCGGCGCCGCGATGAACAGGTTTGCGAGCCATTGCCCCCACGTCACGTGGAAGTAGGTGTGGCCCAGCAGCAGCGTGGTGAGGAAGGTCAGCGTCATGCAGATGACGAAGGCCGGATAGATCCGGCTGAAGCGCGCGATCGCGAAACCGACCGGCGTGCGGCCTTCGGCTGAATAGGCGATGACGAAGCCGCTGATGGCGAAGAACACGGGGACGCCGAGGAAGCCGTATTGGGCGACCGGCGCAAGATACGGCATCGCCACCTTTTGAACGCCGTGCGATGCGGTGCCCCAGAAGCCGTAATGGTACAGGATCACGGCCCCGACAGCGGCGAGCCGCAGCAGGTCCAGCACGGGAACCCGGGTCGGATCCGGTTGTTTGGCTACGCTCGGCATACGCCCCGATCATGGCGGCGAGGCATGAAGGCGTTGTTAATCCGGCCGGCCGAGCGCCTGGGCGGCTGTTCACGATTGCAGGAGGCCGGTGGCGATGCCGGCCGCCGCGCTGAGGACGACCACCACGAGCGGCGGGGCGCGCCATGCCGTGAGCAGGACGAAGCCTGATAGCGCGATGCCGAAATCGAGCGGACGGTGCACGCTGCTGGTCCACACCGGATCGTAAAGCGCGGCGCCGAGGATGCCGACCACGGCGGCATTGACGCCGCGCATCATCGCCTGCGCCGCCGGCCGTTTGCGGAAGCCATCCCAGAACGGCAGTGCTGCGAGCAGGATGAGAAGTCCCGGCAAGAAGATACCGAGGAGGCCTGTGATCGCGCCCGGCACGCCGCCGATCACGGCGCCGAGATAGGCGGCGAAGGTGAACAGCGGGCCCGGTACGGCCTGCGCGGCGCCGTAGCCGGTCAGGAACGCGTCGTCGCCGATCCAGCCCGGCGTCACCACCGTTTCGCGCAGCAGCGGCAGCACGACATGGCCGCCGCCGAACACCAGCGCGCCGGAGCGGTAGAAGGCTTCGAACAGGCCGAGGCCGGGCCATGCGCGGGCGAGCAGCGGCAACCCGACCAGCAGGGCAAGGAACAGGATCAGTGCGCAGAGGCCAACGCGGCGCGACACCGGCATCGCGATGTGCGTGACGCCGTCGGCTGCTTGCGCCGCCTGGCAGAACCACAGCCCGGCGATGGCACCGAGCACGATGGCGCCGATCTGCGCGATCGACGAGGAGCTCGCGAGGATGACGAGTGCCGCGACCGTTGCAATGGAAGCGCGCGCGCGGTCCGGACAAAGCGAGCGCGCCATGCCCCAGACAGCCTGCGCTACGATCGCAACCGCCACCAGCTTGAGGCCATGCACGAGCCCTGCACCGGCCGGGCCGCTCAATCCGCCAGCGCCGAAGGCAAACAGCACCAGCGCAATCGCCGAGGGCAGCGTGAAGCCGGTCCAGGCCGCCAGTGCGCCGAGATAGCCAGCACGCATCAGGCCAAGCGAAAAGCCGACCTGGCTGCTCGCAGGCCCTGGCAGGAATTGGCAGAGCGCGACCAGATCCGCATAGGCCTGTTCGTCAAGCCAGCGCCGGCGGGTGACGAACTCGTCGCGGAAATAGCCGATGTGCGCGATGGGACCGCCGAAGCAGGTCACGCCGAGCCTGAGGAAAATGAACAGCACTTCCAGCGGCGAGTGTGCTGGCCGCGCGGTCGACGCGTTGGCGTGCTGGACGTCAGTATCGTTCAAGCGTCGTCAATTCCTTTGGCTTGCGTCCCGCGTCAGGACTCATCGGGCGAAGCATATCGCCATTCGATGACGCCCAGGCGCAATACTTCCGGTGGCGACCGTCAGCCGATCCAGCCGAGCAGCCGGAACCAGACGAGATAGAGCGGCGCCAGCACGACGAAGGAGATCGCGCCGACGACGAGGCACATCTTGACCGCCGCGCTGGTCGGCACGCGCGCCATGCCGGCGGCAACGACGATCGGCGCGGCTTGATACGGCAACAGCGGCGTCGCATAGGCGAACACCTGCGACATCAGCACGGTCGGCAGCGTGAGGCCCGTGTGCGCGGCGAGCGCGAGCGCGGCGCGGCCCGGCGATCCCTCCGCCAAACCGGCGCGATCGGCCAGCGCCAGGATGATCGGCATCAAGAGCGCGATGCGCCAGCGCATAGGTCAGCGCGATCACGCCGGCCACCATCCGAAACCAGGAGCCATTGAGATGGTCTGCGAGCAGCCGCGCGATCCGGTCGGCCAGTCCCACCTTGCGGATCGCCGTGCCGATCACGAAGCCGCCGAGCACCAGCCAGAACGCTTCCGATTGAAAGCCGGAGAACAGCACGTCCGGCGGCGCCGCGCGGAATACCGCCACCGCGGCGGAGAACAGCAGCGCGGTGAGAAATTCCGGCAGCAGGCTGGTGGCCCAGAGCAGGATGGCGATCGCGGCAAACCAGCCGGGATGGATCAGCGACGAGGCGGTCTCGGTCATAACGGGGAATCAGTGGAATGAGGGCTGGGCGTTGCGACCATAGCACCGCGCAACCCGGCTGCGTGGCCGTGATCGGGCAAGGCTGACGTGTCGGGATGGCGGGACGACCGGCGCGCAGCGCGAAGTCCGCGTCGCGCGTGATGCGGCGTTTACGCGAAGCGCCGATGGCAGACGGCTTCGATACGGTTGCCGTCGGGGTCGCGCAGAAAAGCGCCGTAGTAGTGGGGATGATATTCGGGACGCAGACCCGGCGCGCCGTCGTCCGATCCTCCTGCCGAAAGCCCGGCACGCCAGAAAGCGTCAACCTGGTCGCGGAATTGCGCCTTGAAGCACCAATGCCGCCCGTATGCTGCTTCGGGCACCGGTCCGGGGCGGATCAGCAAATAGGTCAGGTCAGGATGATCGGCGTCGCAGCGCTCGCCGTAGCTGATCCACGTCTCGCCGCTGCTCATCTTGGTGACGGCAAGCGCGGCCATCACGGCGTCGTAGAAGGGCTCGGCGTCGAGTATGTTGGATACGGTGATGGAGACGTGGTCCAACATGAACGATCTCCTGCGTTGACGACGACGGCCCTAGCGGGGCGTCTGTCTACCACACACCGATGCGCACGGCGCGCGCCGCGTCGGGCGTGTCACTCGTAGCGCATGTTCTTCGACGGCCGCCGTGCCGCAGGCATTGCCAGCACGACGAGACACAGCGCGATCATCGCCAGTCCCATGAATTCGAATGCAAATGCGTCCACGGGCCATTCTCCCCCATTAGAAACAGTTAGACTTGTTGGGGGAGCGTTGACGCGCTGTTAAGCCTTATGGTTACCGCCGCGAGCCTCCCGGCATGGTGGAGGGTGAGTTAACGCTCACGACGGGCGTCATGTGTGCTGTGCAGCGGATTCCGTAGGATGGGTGGAGCGAAGCGAAACCCATCATTCCGTCCGCGTGTGAGATCGATGGGTTTCGCTGCGCTCTACCCATCCTACGGGAGCTGTGCGCGCAGCGCTACGCCACGAGCTTCGGCAGCGTGGCTGCGAGCGCGTCCACCGCAAGCCGAACCTTCAGCGGCAGTCGCGGCGTCGGCAGCCACAGCGCATAGCAATCGTAGGGAAGCTCACCCTCGTTGCCGAGAACGCGGACCAGTGCGCCGCGCTCGAGGCGTTCGCGCACCAGCCAGGAGGGCAGCCACGCCAGCCCCATGCCGCGTGCCGCGGCGTCGGCGATGGCTTCGAGATCGTCGAGCCTGAGCCGCCCGGCCGGCCACACCTCGCGCGGCGGCTGGCCGTCGCGCGGGAACAGCCACGGGCGCGCGCGGCCGAGGCGGCGATAGACGATCGCCTGGTGCTGGCCGAGCTCATCGAGCGTGCGCGGCTTGCCGTGCGCCTTCAGATACGCGCGCGAGCCGCACACCACCATGCGCTGGCGCGCGATGCGCCGCGCGATCACGCCGGATTGCTCGTCGAGATCGCCGGTCCTGATCGCAAAATCGTAGCCGCCCTCCATCAGATCGGCGACCGGATCGCCGAACGAGAGATCGAGCTCCAGGGCAGGATATTTCTGCGCCAGTCTGAGCAGCAGCGGCGTCACGCAGTGCCGGCCCAACAGCGCCGGCATCGTCACCTTGAGCCGTCCGCGCGGCTCGGACAGTTGATCGGAAGCGAGCGCGTCGGCCGCTTCCGCTTCGGCGAGCACCGCGCGGCAGCGCTCGTAATAGGCCTGCCCGAACTCGGTCAGGCTCTGACGCCGCGTGGTGCGGTGGATCAGGCGGACGCCGAGCCGCTCTTCGAGGAACCGGACATGCTTGCCGACCATCGGGCCGGACATCTCGAGCGCCTCGGCGGCGGCCGCGAAGGAGCCGAGATCGACCGCCCTGAGAAACACGGCCATGCTGGTCAGGCGGTCCATCATTCGAAACCCTCAGTTTTGACTGTTCAGTCTGCGGGATGATTTATCCTCAGAACTGACCTTGGCATAGCTCATTCAATTGAACTGTTTTGCAATTCAACTGCTTTGGAGTGTTGCCGATGGCTCGCGTGGTTCGTTTTCATCAACATGGTGGTCCCGAGGTGCTGCGGATCGAGGATGTGGCGATCGCGCCGCCGGCGCGCGGCGAGATCCGGATCCGGATCAAGGCGCTCGGACTGAACCGCGCCGAGGCCCTGATGCGCAGGGGGACCTATATCGAGACGCCGGCGCTGCCGTCCGGCCTCGGCCTCGAGGCCGCCGGGCTTGTCGAAGCGATCGGCGAGGGGGTCGGCGGCTTCGCGCTTGGGGATGCCGTCAGCATCGTGCCGCCGATCTCGATGGCGCGCTGGCCGGCCTATGGCGAGCTCGCAACGTTCCCGGCCGCGCTCGTCGTCAAGCATCCGCCGGTGCTGGGTTTTCAGGAGGCCGCCGCTGTGTGGATGCAATACCTCACGGCCTATGGCGCCTTGATCGATATTGCCAAGCTTGCCCGCGCGGAGTTCGTCGTCATCACGGCAGCATCGAGCAGCGTCGGGCTCGCTGCGATCCAGATCGCCAATCGTATCGGTGCGATTCCGATCGCGGTGACGCGCACCTCAGCCAAGGCGCAGGCCCTGCGCGACGCCGGCGCGGCGCATGTGATCGCGTCCGCGGAGGAAGACCTGCAATCGAGGCTGGAGCAGATCGCAGGGCCAAACGGCGTTCGCGTGGTGCTCGATTCGGTCGGCGGCCCCGTCTTCATGCCGCTGACATCAGCGATGGCGCATGGCGGCATCCTGATCGAGTATGGCGGGCTCAGCGAGGCGCCGACGCCGTTTCCGCTGTTCACCGTGCTGAGCAAGAGCCTGATCCTGCGCGGCTACCGCGTGCACGAGATCGTTCAGGATCCGTCGCGGCTCGAGGCGGCGAAGGCGTTCATCCTCGACGGGCTTGCAGACGGCGCGCTGACGCCGATCATCGCGCGGACGTTTGCCTTCGAGGAGATCGTCGCGGCGCACCGGTATCTGGAGTCGAACGTGCAGTTCGGGAAGATCGTGGTGACGGTGTGAGAGGTTGCTGACGATCCCCACCGTCATTGCGAGGAGCGAAGCGACGAAGCAATCCATTGTTCAGCGCATGTGGCGCGATGGATTGCTTCGCTGCGCTCGCAATGACGATGTGGAGGCCTCACGTGCCGCAGAACGTCTGCGTCACCATCTGCTCGGGCAGCGGAGGATCGGCGTAAGCCGCGAATTGCGGCTGGTCCTCGAACGGCTTGGCAAGCACCGTCAGCAGCTCCTCGAAGGGCGTGTAGTCGTCGCTATTGACGGCGGCCGCAATCACCGCCTCGATGCGGTGGTTGCGCGGGATGAAGGCCGGATTGACGGCACCCATCGCGGCCTTGCGCTCGGCCGGCGTTTGCTGTTCCAGCGCGAGGCGGGCGCGCCAGCGGCCGGCCCATTCGTCGAAGGCTGCAGGATCGGTGAACTGCGCGCGGGCGTCGGCGGCGTCGCCGCTCGCTGCCTCGCCGAGATGGCGGAAGGTCAGCGTGAAGTCGGCCGCGTTCCTGGCCATCGCGTCGAGCAGATCCTGGATCAAGGCCTCGTCGCCGTCGCGCGCAGTGAACAGGCCGACCTTGGCGCGCAGCCCGGCCTGATAGGTCGTGGTGAACTTCTCCGGAAATTCGCCGAGGATCACTTGCGCCTGCTCGATGGCCTTCTCCTGCTCGCTGTCGAACAGCGGCAGCAGGCATTCGGCGAGCCGGGTCAGATTCCACAGCGCGATGCGCGGCTGGTTGGCATAGGCGTAGCGGCCCATCTCGTCGATCGAGGAGAACACCTGCGCCGGGTTGTAGGCGTCGAGGAAGGCGCAGGGGCCGTAGTCGATGGTCTCGCCCGAGATCGAGCTGTTGTCGGTGTTCATCACGCCATGGATGAAGCCGACCAGCAGCCAGCGCGCGACGAGGCTTGCTTGCCGCGCCACGACGCCGGCGAGCAGCGCGTGATAGGGCTGGGCGGCCTCCTTCAGCTCGGGATAGTGCCTCGCGATGACATGGTCAGCCAGCGCACCCACGCCGTCGGTGTCGCCGCGGGCGGCAAAGAACTGGAAGGTGCCGACGCGGATGTGGCTCGCGGCGACGCGGGTCAGCACCGCCCCCGGCAGCGCGGTCTCGCGCATCACGGGTTCGCCGGTAACGACAGCGGCGAGCGAACGCGTGGTCGGGATGCCCAGCGCGAACATCGCCTCGCTGACGATGTATTCGCGCAGCACCGGACCGAGCGCGGCGCGGCCGTCGCCGCGGCGGGAGAACGGAGTGGGGCCACTGCCCTTGAGCTGGATGTCGCGGCGGACGCCATCCTTGTCGATGACCTCACCGAGCAGGATGGCGCGGCCGTCGCCGAGCTGGGGCACAAAGTGCCCGAACTGGTGGCCGGCATAGGCCATCGCGATCGGGTCCGCCCCGTCGGGCAGCCGCTTGCCGGCGAGGATTTCGGCACCCTCCGCCGTCGAGAGCAGGTCCGGATCCAGCCCGAGCTGGACCGCGAGCGGCCGGTTCAGCTTGATCAGCCGAGGGGCGGCCACCGGGGTCGGCGCGACGCGGGCGAAAAAGTTCGCCGGCAGCGCCGAATAGGTGTTCTGGAAGGGGAAATGGATGGTCATGTCCAGAAAGATAGGCCGAAGGTGAGAATAGGCAAATGGTCGGCGCCGGAGGACCCGAAAATGTGCGTTTTCGAGCTAAAACTTGTGCTTCCGTTGGTTGCCGCCCCGGGCGGGCTCGGGTAAACCCAGCGCCTTCGAATAGGATAATTCCTATTGCGATTCCTCTCCGACCATCAGTTTTGGAACGAATATGCATCGCTACCGGTCACACACATGCGGCGCGCTCCGAGAGAGCGATATCGACCAGACGGCCCGGCTGTCAGGCTGGGTCCACCGTGTCCGGGACCATGGCGGCGTGCTGTTCGTCGATCTGCGCGACCATTACGGCATCACCCAGTGCGTGGCCGACCCGGACTCGCCGGCGTTCGCCGAGGTCGAGAAGTTCCGCTCGGAGTGGGTGGTCCGGATCGACGGCAAGGTGCGCCGCCGTCCCGCCGGCACCGACAATCCCGAACTGCCGACCGGCCTGATCGAAATCTACATCAAGGAGATCGAGGTGCTTGGTCCGGCGGCCGAGCTGCCGCTGCCGGTGTTCGGCGAGCAGGAATATCCCGAGGACATCAGGCTGAAGTACCGCTTCCTCGACCTGCGTCGCGAGAAGCTGCACCAGAACATCATGACCCGCGGCGCGGTGGTCGATTCCATGCGCAAGCGGATGAAGGAGCAGGGCTTCTTCGAATTCCAGACCCCGATCCTGACGGCGTCGTCGCCGGAAGGCGCGCGCGACTTCCTGGTGCCGTCGCGTATCCATCCCGGCAAGTTCTACGCGCTGCCGCAGGCGCCGCAGCAGTACAAGCAGCTGCTGATGATGTCGGGCTTCGACCGCTACTTCCAGATCGCGCCGTGCTTCCGCGACGAGGACCCGCGCGCCGACCGTCTGCCGGGCGAGTTCTATCAGCTCGACGTCGAGATGAGTTTTGTTACCCAGGACGACGTGTTCGCGGCGATGGAGCCGGTGATAACAGGCGTGTTCGAGGACTTTGCCAAGGGCAAGCCGGTCACGAAGAACTGGCCGCGAATTCCGTTCGCGGAAGCGGTGCGCAAATACGGCTCCGACAAGCCTGATTTGCGCAACAAGATCGTGATGCAGGAAGTCTCCGAGCATTTCCGCGGCTCCGGCTTCAAGGTGTTCGCGCGGATGCTGGAAGACCCGAAGAACCAGGTCTGGGCGATCCCCGGCACCGGTGGCGGCTCGCGCGCCTTCTGCGACCGCATGAACTCGTGGGCGCAGGGCGAGGGACAGCCGGGCCTCGGCTACATCATGTGGCGCGAGGGCGGCGAGGGCGCCGGTCCGCTTGCGAACAACATCGGCCCCGAACGGACCGCTGCGATCCGCGACCAGCTCGGCCTGAAGGAGGGCGATGCCGCGTTCTTCGTCGCCGGCGATCCCGAGAAGTTCTGGAAGTTCGCAGGTCTCGCGCGCACCAAGCTCGGCGAGGAATTGAATCTGATCGACAAGGACCGGTTCGAGCTCGCCTGGATCGTCGACTTCCCGATGTACGAGTATGACGAGGAGAACAAGAAGGTCGACTTCTCGCACAACCCGTTCTCGATGCCGCAGGGCGGTCTCGACGCGCTGAAGTCGCAGGATCCGCTGACGATCAAGGCGTTCCAGTACGACATCGCCTGCAACGGCTACGAGATCGCCTCCGGCGGCATCCGCAACCACAAGCCGGAAGCGATGGTGAAGGCGTTCGAGATCGCAGGCTATGGCGAGCAGGAGGTCATCGACCGCTTCGGCGGCATGTACCGCGCGTTCCAGTACGGCGCCCCGCCGCATGGCGGCATGGCGGCCGGCCTCGACCGCATCGTGATGCTGCTCTGCGGCACCAACAATCTGCGCGAGATCTCACTGTTCCCGATGAACCAGCAGGCCATGGACCTGTTGATGGGCGCGCCGTCGGAAGCCTCGCCGAAGCAGCTCAAGGAGCTGCACATCCGGACCAACCTGCCGGCGAAGAGCTGACGGCGGAGAGATTACCTAGCTCCGCTCTTGTCGAGTACGTAGCCCGGATGGAGCGAAGCGAAATCCGGGGCGGTCTCTCCTGCGGCGACATCTTTCCCGGATTGCGCTTCGCTGCATCCGGGCTACGGGATGGAGCGACCGCGTCACAGCCCCGTCGAGGCCTCGATCCGGAATTGCGCCAGCGCCGACTGTGGATCGGTCTTGAGCAGCTGCATCAGCTGAAGCGCCGGCGCTTTCGCGCGTGGGGTCAGCTTGATGACGAGCGTCTGTCCCGGCGTCTCGATGAACTGGCTGATCGCGGTGATGAGGGCCGTGGCATCCGGATTGGCGCCACCGATCGCTTCGCCCTGCGCCTTGATGCTGGTGAGAACGGCGTTGCGCGCCTCGTCGCGGCTGACGTTCTGGGTGCGCGCGTATTGGGCGATGGCGAGATCGATGACGCCGAGGTCGTGGACGGCAAGTTCGATCGTGCCGGCCTCGATCTGCGCGGCCGCGCCCATGGCTTCCGCGGCGCTGGTCGAGAATGCCTCGCGCGGCACGTTGGCGAGCGAGACCTTCGCCGACGCATTCAACAGGCCCGCCATGTCGAGCTTGACCGGCTCGAGCGCGAACGAGCGTGACGCCTCGGTCCAGACCGCGCCGAGATCGGCATCGACGGCCATCCGGTCGATCCCGGCGGCGACGAGTGCCTGTTGGCGCGGATCGGTCGCATCCAGCGGTGCCGCCATCTTCGCGACCAGCCGCAGCTTGCTCGGGATCGTTCCGACGAACTGGCCCCAGTCGAGGCTGAGGACGTCGATGTTGACCGGCTTGCCGGTGGCCTTGTAGGGCGAGGTGACACCCTTGATCTCGACCCCCTCGATCAGCGGGAACAGCGTGAGCGCCTGTTCAGGCGACGGCTTCTGCGCGGCGAACTGCGCCGAGAGCCGGATGAAACTGGCGACATCGAGCGACTTCAGCGCGAAGCGTCCGACCTTGAAGGGACCGTTCGGGGCATTGCCGTCAAGTCCGTCGACCGCAAGCTCGCCGATCTTGCCGTGTTCGAAGTTGAACCGCATCGAGGCAAGCCTGAGCGGGCCTTTCGGAGTCTCGACCGAGAGCCCATGCAGCTCGGCATTTCCGATGCTGGCACCCGAATAGAGGCCGGCGACTTTCTCCAGCAGTTCGCGCGCCTGGGCCGGAGACGGCGGTGGACTGCCCGGTGGCGGGACCATTGCCAGCAGCGCCGGCAGTTGCATCTTTGCCGGGTTGACCCTGACGTCGTCGATGGTCATCCCATCGATCCGCATGTTGAGGGGAGGCGTGGTCGTAGTGGTGATCACGTAGGGGCCGGCGGAAACGTGCCCCTGAACCCGGTACTCGCGGTCGTCATTGGCCTTGGCGGGATCGAATATCGCCGCCATCGCGCCGACGTCGATATCGGTCGCGACCATATTCGCAAGATCGCCGGTCGTCTTGATCGCCTTGCCCGCCGCCTGCGAGTTGATCGTGAACGCGACCTTGTCGATCTTGTTGGTGCCGATCTTTCCGTTCTTCATGTTTTCGATGGCAAGGCCCGAATAGGCGAATTCGCCACCGGCGCCGTCGCCGACATGTGCGGCGGCGCTGAAGGTCATCGTTCCAGTCAAGGTGGGCACGGTCACGGACGATGCGTTGATGCTCGCGAGCTGGGTGAATGCGAACCGGTACAGCTCGAAGATCGAGGACGAGGCCGGAAGCTGGGGCAGGCCGGCCGGACCGGAATAGTCCTTCACGGCGATGCGCGGCGCCTTGTAGGTCAGGGTGGCGATGGTCGGCGTCGGCCCCGTCGCGCCGATCTCGACATCATTGAATGCGATATTGTCAGCGGAGATCCGGCCCGCGTCGGTTTGACCGAGGCCCGTCATGGTGAGGCTGGCAATCCTGACGTTGACCGGAGATTGCGACCCCGACTCGGTGGCGATGTCCGAAATCGTCAGGGTGCGGCTCTTGGTGTCGAAGGTGATCTTGCCGTGGCTCGCCTTGGTGCCGGCGGCACGGACCTGCTCGAAGGCGGCCTCGACGTCGCGTGTGACCCGGCGCTGGGCATAGAAGTCGAAACCGAAGTAGCCGCCGGCCGCGACGACTGCGACGGCGACCAGGCCGAGCAGAATTTTCTTCATTCGGTCAACTCCGGATCATCAAGGAAAAAAATTGCCAATCGGCGGTCGGAAGGTGCAGCATCGATGAACGGGCCCGCCCGGGCCTGTTGACGGGGATAGTATCCGATGTTGCATCCAAGCGGCGGGACATGCTTCACATCCGGCTCGATTTGCCGGACAACTGACTTTTGCCTGGATTAGCACAGAAACAAGAAATTTGGGCCGGAAACGCGGGAAGCACGCATGTCGTCATCGTCTGAAGAACTCCATAACGCCGCGCTCGCCTATCACCGGCTGCCGCGGCCGGGCAAGCTCGAGATCCAGGCGATCAAGCCGCTCGCCAACCAGCGCGACCTGGCGCTGGCCTATTCGCCGGGCGTGGCCGCCGCCTGCACCGAGATCGCCAAGAACCCGGCCGAGGCGGCGACGCTGACCGCCCGCGCCAATCTGGTGGCCGTGGTCTCGAACGGCACGGCGGTGCTCGGGCTCGGCAATATCGGCCCGCTGGCCTCCAAGCCCGTCATGGAAGGCAAGGCGGTGCTGTTCAAGAAATTCGCCGGCATCGACGTGTTCGACATCGAGATCAACGCCAATACGATCGAGCGCGTGGTGGAGACCGTCGCGGCGCTGGAGCCGACCTTCGGCGGCATCAATCTGGAAGACATCCGCGGGCCGGAGTGCTTCGAGATCGAGGCGCAGCTCAAGGAGCGCATGAAGATTCCGGTGTTCCACGACGACCAGCATGGCACCGCCATCATCGTCGCGGCCGCGATCGTCAACGCGCTGCTGCTGAATGGCAAGAAGCTGCCTGACGTCAAGATCGTCTGCTCGGGCGCAGGCGCGGCGGCGATCGCCACGCTCAACCTGCTCGTGTCGATGGGCGCGCAGCGCAAGAATATCTGGGTCTGCGACATCGACGGCGTCGTCTATGAGGGCCGCAACACCACGATGGACCGTTGGAAGGCGGTCTATGTCCAGAAGACCGACGCGCGCGTGCTGGCCGATGTCATTCCGGGCGCGGACATCTTCATCGGGCTGTCGGCGCCGGGCGTGCTGAAGCCTGAGATGGTCAAGCAGATGGGGGATGGGCCGCTGGTGATGGCGCTTGCCAATCCGGTGCCGGAGATCATGCCGGAAGAGGCGCGCGCGGCGCGTCCCGACGCGATGATCTGCACCGGCCGGTCGGACTATCCGAACCAGGTCAACAACGTGCTGTGCTTCCCCTTCATCTTCCGCGGCGCGCTCGACGTCGGCGCCACCGCGATCAACGAGGCGATGAAGCATGCCGCAGTCGACGCGATCGCGCAGCTCGCGCGCGATCCGCCGTCGGATGCGGTGGCCCATGGTTTCGACACCGGCGAGACGCAGGGGTTCGGCCCGGGCTCGCTGATCCCGAGCCCGTTCGATCCGCGCCTGATCCTGCGTATCGCACCGGCCGTGGCCAAGGCCGCGATCGAGTCCGGTGTCGCGACCCGGCCGATCACCAATTTCGACGAGTACGCCGCCAATCTCGAACGTTTCGCGTTCCGCTCCGGCCTCACCATGAAGCCGGTGTTTGCCAAGGCGAAGACCCAGCCGGTGCGCGTGATCTACGCCGAAGGCGAGGATGAGCGCGTGCTGCGCGCGACCCAGGTGGTGCTCGAGGAAAAGCTGGCGCGGCCGATCCTGGTCGGCCGTCCGTCGGTGGTCGAAACCAGGATCAAGCGCTTCGGCCTGTCGATCAAGGCCGGCCGCGATTTCGATCTGGTCAATCCCGAGGACGATCCGCGCTACCGCTCCTATGTGCAGTCCTACATCGACGTTGCCGGCCGTCGCGGCGTGACGCCGGAGGCCGCGCGAACAGTGGTCCGCACCAACAATACGGTGATTGCGGCGCTGGCGGTGTCGCGCGGCGAGGCCGACGCGATGCTGTGCGGCGTCGAGGGCCGCTACATGAGCCATCTGCGCCATGTCCGCGAGATCATCGGCTTCCTGCCGGGGGTCAGCGACTATGCCGCGCTGGCGCTGATGATCACCTCCACCGGCGCCCATTTCCTCGCCGACACCCAGGTGCGGCCGAATCCGAGCGCGGAGGAACTGGCGGAAGTCGCATCGCTCGCGGCGATCCACGTCCAGCGCTTCGCCTTCAAGCCGAAGGTCGCCTTCGTGTCACATTCCGACTTCGGCAGCTATGATACGGACTCCTCCCGCAAGATGCGGCGGGCCACCCAGCTCTTGAAGGACAAGCATCCGGAGATCGAGGCCGACGGCGAAATGCAGGGCGACACCGCGCTGTCGGCGGTTGCGCGCAAGCTCGTCCTGCCGCAATCGCGGCTCGAAGGCGAGGCCAACATCCTGATCATGCCGAACCTCGATGCCGCCAACATCGCCTACCAGATGATCAAGTCGCTGGCCAACGCGTTGCCGGTGGGGCCGATCCTGATCGGTCCGGCGCGTCCGGCGCACATCCTCACCCCCGGCGTGACGGCGCGCGGCATCCTCAACATGACCGCGGTTGCCGCGGTCGAGGCCCAGGAGCGCGCCGGCCGCGCGCAGCCGACGCTGTTCGGCTGAGCAAGAGTTGTTTTCAGCATGATCTCCGCGCAAACGCATGGCGTTTGTCGCGGGGGAAAACCGCTAGGCACTTTGCGCTAGCGCGGCCCTTCGGGTCCGGATCATGCTCGAGACGGATTCGATTTGATCGAAGCAGGCGGGGCGGCCATACTCGCTCCGCCTGCTTCGTCCGATTTCTGCCATCCAGTGAGGCCGACCCATGCCAGCGTTCATTACCTTCGGGCGCATTCTGTTCGCCGTGCTGTTCCTCTATTCGGGGGCGAGCAAGCTGTTCGGCATCCAGGCGACGGCGGATCTGCTCACGGCCAAGGTGACGATCCCGGTAATCGTCGCGCCCTATACGCAGCAGATCGAAACCTTCGTCGGCATGCCATTCATGCAACTGCTGGCGATCACGATCGGCGGCTTCGAGATCATCGCGGGGCTGATGATCGCGGTGAACGTGCTGGCAAGGTTCTTCGCGATCCTGCTGATCATCTTCGTGTGCTTCACGACTTTCTATTTCCATGATTTCTGGAATCAGCCGGCGCCCGACAACGCCAAGACCCTGATCGACGCGCTGAAAAACCTGTCGCTGATCGGCGCGCTGTTCATCATCGCAGGCTACGGCCGCGGCCCGCGCCGCGACGACCCGGCGTATGGGGACGTGTAGGAAGATACGGCGTAGGATGGGTAGCTGCGTAGGATGGGTAGAGCGAAGCGAAACCCATCACCGTGCCGCAGGTTAGAAGTGATGGGTTTCGCTTCGCTCTACCCATCCTACGGGCATCGCCGCTTTCAACCCACTCGCCGCCATGGCGTGACGCTGACATCCTGCGCGGCGTCGATCAGTTGCGGCGCGCCGGCGTGAAGGCCGTGCGCTGACAGCACCTGCTGCGGGGTGCGGGCAGGGACGCCGGGAAAGCACGGCTCGCCGTCGGGGATGCGCACCTTGGGTGCGACCGAGAGCCAGAACGTGTCGTAGCGGTCCATGAACATGCCGAACACGCCGGGGCCGCCGATGATCGCGACCATGCCCGAGGTCACGCCGGCCTCGCGGCTCGCGGCCTCGAACGGGCAGCCGGCAGGATTCCACAACAGCGCCTTCGGATTGTCCGGGTCGGCTGCGATGGCCGCGACCTTGCCGGTCAGGATCAGGCGGCGCCGTTTCGGTGCGTTCGGCTGTTCTTCCTGGGAGTGGCGGCCATGCACCACGAGATCGGCACGGTCGAGGGCTGCGGTGAAGAACCGCTTGTCGCCCTCGACCTTGAGATCGTCGGGCATCACGTTGTGCGAGTTCGCCAGCCGGCCGTCGGCCGAGACGATGACAAAGCCCTCAATACGCAACGCAGACACCAGGATGGTCGCCGGCGCGGCTACTGATCGACGGTGGTGACGACGCTGTTCACCGGCCGCGAGCTTACCGTCGGCAGCTTGACGTCCTTGGCGAGCTCCTGCTCGTATTGCGGCAGCACGGTCGCCGGGAATTTGGCGCGCATCGCGACCACCTTGTAGCCGCCGGCCTTGAGCTGCGTCAGCAGCGTGGGCAGGGCCTCTGCAGTGTGCTTCTGGAAGTCGTGCATCAGGATGATGCCCTTGCCGAGCTTGGCGAGCTTCTTCATCACCGTGTCGATCACCTGTTGCGAGTTCTTCGACTTGAAGTCGAAGGAGTCGAGGTCGCAGGAGAAGATCGCGATGTTGCGGTTGCCGAGATAGGTGACCATCTCCGGCGGATGCTGCAGCGCCGGGAAGCGGAAGAACGGCGAGGGCGACGTCTCGAGCGCCCACTTGACCGCAGCCAGGCCGCGCTCGATCTCGTCCTTCTTCTGATCCTCGGTCAGCTTCTTGTTGTTCAGATTCTCGTGCGACCAGGTGTGCGAGCCGACGGTGTGGCCGGCGGCATAGACCTGGCGCAGGATTTCGGGGTGATAGGTGGCGTGCTTGCCGATCGGGAAGAAGATGCCCGTGGTGCACTCATCCGCGAGCGCCTTCAGCACCGCGGGTGTGTTTGCCGGCCACGGACCGTCGTCGAAGGTCAGCACCACCTCATGGTCGCGCAGGAAGTCGAGCTGCTTGAAATGCTCGAAGCCGAAGCCCGGACCGCCAGTGGTGTCGATCTCGACGGTGCGGGCGACGCCGAGCGCATTCGGATTGTTGCAGGCGGCACGTGCCGGCTGCGGCGGTTGCTTCGGCGGCACTTGAGCAGCCGTTGCGGCGGGCGCCGGTGCAGCGGCGGCAGGCGCCGCGGCCGCCGGCGCCGCGGCGGCGCCCTTGGCGGGCGGCGTCTGCGACCAAGCTGCGCTCGACGCGAGCAACGATACGGTCCCTGCGAAAATCAGACCTGCCGCAATGCGCATGGCGTGTTCCCTGCTGATCGCGCTCCCGGTGTCGGCACTGCCGCAACCAAGGCCGCTTCACCCCCAACCGATCGTACCCTAGTCACAGTGCCGACGCCAAGGCAATGAACGTGGCGCCCTCATGCCCAAAATCCCAGTTAATTCCGGGGATTATCGTGGCATCTCAGGCCGCCGCCAGTGCCCGTGCGATCCCGGTCTTGATGCGCGTGTCGTCCGGTGTGACCGACTCAGGGAAGACGTCGGCGATATAGCCGTCGCGGCCGATCAGGTATTTGTGGAAATTCCAGCGCGGCACGTCCTTCGGCCGTGCCTCCGCCGCCCAGCGGTAAAACGGGTGCGCGTTGGCGCCCTTGACCACGGCTTTCGCCGCGATCGGGAAGGTGACGCCGTATTGATGCTGCGCGGTCTCGGCGATCTCGGTCGGGCCGCCGGGTTCCTGGCCGCCGAAATCATTGGAGGGTACGCCGATGATGACGAAGCCGCGATCGCGGAATTCGGTCCACAATTGCTGCAGGCCGGCATATTGCGGCGTGAAGCCACAGAGCGAGGCCGTGTTCACGATCATCAGGGGATGGCCGGCATAGTCGGCAAGGCGGATGTCGCCGCCGGAGAGTGCCGGAAATGAGAAGGCGTAGGCGGTGATCCGGCTCATCGCCGGCTGCTCCGCATGCAGCGCACGGGATCCCGCGGCCGCGGCGAAGGCCGCCACGATCAGTGTCCTGCGGTCCATCATGGTCTCGTCCCCGGAACAGATGTCACTAACATCATAATCCAGCGGGCAGGCGCTGGCCTTCAAGAAGGCGTTATAGGTCGCGGTTAGCGCAGCGGCAGGATGAAGTCGGTGCCTTCGCCGGTCTCGCCCTGGTTCACGCCGAGGTCGGAGACGATGATCGATCCGCCGGTGCCGAGCGCTTCGTTAATCCGCGCCATCGCGTCGGCCGGGATTGAGATGCGGTCGAGCGCCTCGGTCGGGGTGTCGGTCGCCGGCTGCGGCTTGACCTCGGCCGGCGCTGCGGCCGCGAGCTTGCGACGATGCGCGGCACGTTCCTCGACATCGATGCGGAGGGCGTTGCGGGTCGGCAGCGTCACCACCGACCAGCGCAGCAGGTTCACATCGGTCTTGTCGGCCTCCGCGGTGAACACATGCGTGCCGAGCGGCCGGTCACTCGCCGCGATCGTCACCGGCGCCTCGAACAGCGGCGCAAAGTTCTGCCGCACATAGAGCTTGGAATCCTTGCGGCTGATGAATACCGCGATCTGTCCGGCGCGCTTCGGCGCGTCGATCTTGGCTACGCCCGGCAGCCGTGCTGGATCCTTGGCTGCGTCCTGCTTTGCATCCGGGGCATCAGCGGCGGTTGCGGCCTCGGCGGCCTCGTCCGCCGTCTTGACCGCATTCGCCGCATTGGCGGCGTCCTTGGCCGCATCAGCCTTCGATGCGTCGGCCTTGGGCGCCTCGACAACGCCAGGCTTGGCGGCGTCCGGCTTGGGCTCGTCGGCCTTGGCTTCGGCCTTCACCGGGTCGCTTGCGGACACCTCGGACTTCGGGGTGTCGGTGCTGCCGGTGACTTCGCCGACCGTCCTGTCGTCGTTGGCGACGCTGCTGTCGCCAGCAGCGGAGTTGGTCTCGGCCGGCTTGTCGGCCGCGGCAGTCTCGGTCGCGCTCGTCTCGGACTTGTCAGCCGCGATCTTCTCCGCAATGGCGTCGCGCGCGGTCGAGGAGGAGGCATCGGACATCGTCGCCGACGCGCTCGCCGCCGGCATCGCGCTGCTGGCGTCGGCGGTGTGGGTGTTGTCGCGCAGCGACGCGGCGGCGGCATGGCCGACGCTGGTGCGCAAGTCGAGACTGGATTGCTTGTCCGCACCCTTGTCGCTCTTCACGCCGAGCGGCGCATCCATCTTCAGGACTTCATCGGCAACCGGCTGCTGCGGGATGACCTTCTGCGTCACCAGCAGCGGATGCGAAAAACTCTCCGGCGAGATCGTGCCCGGCGTGACGAACACGCGGGCGCCCATCCGCGTCCAGTTGTACATCTTGACCGCAAACGACATCGGCATGCGGATGCAGCCATGCGAGGCCGGGTAGCCGGGCAGCACGCCGGCGTGCATGGCGATGCCCGACCAGGTGATGCGCTGCATGTACGGCATCGGCGCGCCGCTGTAGATGTTGGACTGGTGGTATTTCTGCTTCTGGATGACGCTGAAGACACCCATCGGGGTCGAATGCCCCTTCATGCCCGTCGATACCGGGCTCTCGGCGTAGAGGCCGTTGGCGTCGTAGATGCTGACGCGCTGCTGGTCGATCGAGACCGAGATGATCAGGGGACCCTGCGGCTTGCGGCCAGCCTCCTTCTCGATCGCCGGATTCTTCTTGGCCGTACTGCGCTTCGGCTTCGGCCGGGGCTGCTGCGGCGGCATCGGCTCGACATCGCCGTAATAGCCGGAGTCACGGTTCCAGTAGAACAGCGCTGCATCGGCCTGCGAAGAGGCGGCCACGGTGCCGGCCGCTGTCAGAATTGCAAACTGCCAGAACCGCCCGTTCGCAGAATCAAAAATCGAAATCCGACGTCCGCTTGCGCGCATATTCCGAATCCCAGTCCAAACTATCTGTTGGTTGTCGCAGACGCCGAACGCGTTCACCAGCGCAAGCGATCTAACCCTTCCGTGAGGGGCGATTTTTCGACGAAAGAGTAGCAAAAAAGCCTCACAGGAGGTTAAAGCGCCCGGTTTGATCACCGAACTGTCAGCGCCTTCCCGTGCGGCGTTTGCGCACTACATAGGCGGGACCCACCCCGCGGAGACCTCAATGACATCGAGAAATGTGAGCTTGTGTGACGTGCGATTGTTGTCTCGATGGGGCTGCGCGGCACTGCTGATGTTGCTTGCTTTGGGGCAGACAGTTCCCGCGGCCGCGGCTGACGAGCCGGACCTGATCTTTCGCCGCTCGACGGTGTTCAAATGGGTGAGCCCTAACGACAAGCTTGCGACCTATGGCGTCGACGACCCCGAGGTCGAGGGCGTCGCCTGTCACTTCACGGTGCCGGAGAAGGGCGGCTTCAAGGGCTGGCTCGGCCTTGCCGAAGAAGTCTCCGATATCTCGCTGGCTTGCCGGCAGATCGGGCCGATCCGCTTCAAGGGCAAGCTCGGCCAGGGCGACGACATGTTCAGCAAGCGGCGGTCGCTGTTCTTCAAGAAGATGCAGATCGTGCGGGGCTGCGACGCCAAGCGCAACGTGCTGGTCTATATGGTCTATTCCGACAAGCTGATCGAGGGCTCGCCAAAGAACTCGACGTCGTCAGTGCCGATCATGCCATGGGGCGCGGCCGACAGCACCGCCGTGCAGAAGTGCGGCGAATTCATTCAGTAGCGGGAGCAGGGGCTTGGCCCGGGCGGCTGACGCGGTGGACGAGCTAGCGCTTGGTTTGCCCGAACTGCTTCGCGCTGATGCTGAGGCCGGGGCGCGCCTTCGGGTCGTGGCAGCCGACGAGGCGGACCAGCTTCTGTTGCGCGCACTCATTGTCGCCCATCACATAGGCGCCCTGCTGTGGCATCGCGGCCGTCATCTGTTGCTGCTGGCCGGATTTGCTGGCCGCGGATTGATTGCCAACACCGATGTTGCCATTGCCCACGACTGACATCCTTCGTTGGATCGGGAATCACCTCAACGTGCCACCGCCGAGATGGTTGCACGGCGCCCAGATGAGTCGGCCGAACCGCCGGCCGGTTCACGCCGCCCTTGCTGTGCAACGTCCTGTCTCAGCAGAGGAAAGTTAAGAAAGCGCGGTAGCCCGCTCAATTTGCAAGCATAATCCGCAGGCAGGGTGCAATTGCCCGGGCGGCTCCCGACGCGCGAAATTTTGAACACGCTCATGGGTGGCATGCCGTCACTGATAACATTGGCGTTTTCCGGCCAATGTTTCGTGGGCTGCCCGCCGACGAAACAATTCTCCGGCCGACGAAACCATTTTCAGCTTGTTCCGCAGAACTCTCGAAACCGCAGATCGTTATCAAACCGTCAACACAACGGCGCCGGACGCCGAACAGGAATGACGGAGACTGTCAGATGCGGACCATGAGCCTGATCCTCGCCTTCGCTTTCGTGATGGCCGGTTCGTCGATGGCTGGTACCCCGGACAATGGTTTGCCCGGCATCGGCACCTTCTCCTACAACGGCTCGCCGGTGGTCACCTCGGCCCCGATGGTGGTGGCGCAGGCCAACTGAGCGCGACGCGACAAACAGAACTGCCGGTAAAGGCTCCCCATGTTGCTCCGTATCTGTTCCGCCGCGATCCTGGTATCGCTCGCCCTCGTAGGTTCCGCGCAGGCCCAATCCCAACTTCCGCTCGACTCGATACAGATCCGGTCGCTGTACCGGGTGCCCGAACCGCGCGACGAGTTCGTACGCCAGTGCGCGCCGCATATGCTCGGGCGCTGGGCGCATCCGGAGGCCGTGTGCGGTTGCCTCCACGACCATGCTGCCGCCACGGTGGACGATCCCGATCTGCGCCAGGCGCTGCTACGTGGCATCAGCGAGACCGGCGTGCCGACCATCGAGACCGATTGGGTGCCGCCGTCCAAGCAAAACGAGATTGGCCCGACCTTCACCAAGATCGCCAAGCCGACGCTGCAATGCATGTTCGAGCCGATCTCGAACTGAGCGGCGTGTTGCCGAATGCAATGATGGACGAGGCGCCTCGCGACAGCGGGGCGCTTTACTTTTTGGCGAGGCGCGGCACGCAGCTTTGGGTCCGCACCACACCGTTCTGGCTCAGCCTGGCGCCGATCACCTGCTTGATCTGCCCGGCCGGGCAGGAGCCGTCATCGACCAGGACGCGCTGACCGACCCGGAGGTCGACGATGTCAGCCTCGCGCATGACGGTCTGTGCGGAAGCGGAATGAATGATCGCGAGAAATGCCGCGGCGCTGACCAGCGCGACCAATCCAATGCGCGGCATCGCAGCCTCCTTCACTTGTTCTGAATCTTGACCCCGTCGGGGCCGACATTGATCTGCAGGCCTTCGGGCTGCTTCTTTGCCTGATACAGATTGTAGCCGAGCATTCCTGCGATCACGACCAGCGCGCCGATCACGAGATACAGGACGTTGCGATTGGGCATCCGGTATCTCCGTAAGCGGACACAAAGCGCTTTCGAGCGAAGTGGATACCGCTTCGCGTGAAGAAAACGCGTCAAAACGAGAATCCAGAGCCCCGTTCCGATTCCATCGGAACGGAAAAGGCTCTGACTGAACGCGGGCGACCTTAGTCAGGTGGTTGCGATTCTCCTAGAGCGCTGCGGCCCGGCGGATGGCTTCACCGATATCTTGCGCGTTGCGCGTAGCGCAGTCAGCGTTGTCTTCGCCAATTGTTCCGCCGACGCGACCAGTTGCGGAACCGGATGACCGGAGAATCCCAGCACGAAGCCGGGTAGTGGGCGTGCACGATGATAGGTCTCGGCGAGCAGCCAGCCACCGACGCCGGCAGCCGTCTTGGCCTGCGCGGCAACCAACGGATCGGTCGCGGGATCGAGCCGCGCCACCAGATGCAGGCCCTGCGACGGCACGGGAACCGTGAGCTCGCCCTCGGATGCGCGGGTGAGTGTCGACGCCAGCACGTCGCGCGCCTCGCGATAGAGTTTTCGCGATTTGCGCAGGTTCGCAGCGAAGGCGCCGGAGTTCAGCATGTCGGCGACCGCGCCTTCCATCAGGGTGCCGGGAAAGCGATCGAGCGCGGCGCGCGCCGCCGTCACCGGACCGATCAAGGCTTCGGGCAGGGCGCAGTAACCGATCCGCAATCCCGGAAACAGCGTCTTTGCAAACGTCCCCATGTAGATCACGCGGCGCAGATGATCGATGCCGGCGAGCGACAGCAGCGGCGCGCCGTCATAGCGGAACTCGCTGTCGTAATCGTCTTCGAACACGAAGGCGCCGGCATCGCGGGCCCAGTCGAGCAGCTCGAGCCGGCGCGGCATCGCCATCTGCACGCCGAGTGGAAACTGGTGCGATGGCGTGACATAGGCGGCGCGCGCCGCGGGAGCGGATAAGCGTCCCTTGTCGACGCGCATGCCCGAGCCATCGACCGGCACCGAGACCGGGCGATAGCCGCAATGCTCGATCGCGCGCCGAGCCGCCGGATAGCCGGGGTCCTCGCACCACACCTGATCGCCGGGCTTGAGGATTGCCCCGAGCACGATGCGCAGCGCATGCAGCGTGCCCGAGGCCAGCATGATCTGGTCGGGATCGCAGCGCAGCCCGCGCGCCGACAGCAGATGGTCCGAGATCGCGGCGCGCAACTCGCTGCTGCCGCGGGGATCGCCGTAATGCAGATGCTCGGAGCCGAAGGCGCGCAGCCGGCGGCCGGCAAAGGCGCGGAAGCGCTGCAGCGCGCGGTCATCGATATGGGTGCAGCCGAGCGACAGCGCATTGTGCTGCGGCGGCTCGATCTCGATCTTCGCGCGTCGCGGCGCTGTGGCCTGGGCCGGAATGCGCGCCGCGACGAAGGTGCCGGAGCCGGTGATTGCGACCGCGAAGCCGTCGGCGATCAGCCGCTCATAGGCCGTGGTGACCGCGTTGCGGCGGAAGCCGGTCTGCTTGGCGAGGGCGCGCGACGGCGGCAGCGGCTCGCCTGGCTTGACGAGGCCGCCGACGATCGTGTGGCACAGCGCCTGATAGAGCCGCTGCTGCGAGGCCGCTGCTGCCGTCACGTGCGGGCCGGTGAGGTCGAGCGGCAGCTCGGGCTTGCGCGCCGCGGGCTTGCGGGAATTGGTCGGAATTTTTCGCATAGAATTGGCACTATCGCAGACCAAATGGGCCGCTACAACTCTGGACAGATTCCAGATTTCGAAAGGCACTGCAGTGACCGAAGGCGCGTCCACTCCGTCCTACCCCATGTCGTCCCGCAACCGGGTCAAGCGCCGCCATGACCGCGGCTTCTACGACCACGCTACCGTGCACAAGATCCTGGACGCCTCGATGCTGTGCCACGTCTCCTACGTGATCGACGGACAGCCCTATTGCACGCCGACCTTCTTCTGGCGCGAGGGCACCAAGCTCTATTGGCACGGCTCCAGCGCGAGCCGGATGCTGGAGAACCAGTCGGAAGGGCAGCGGGTGTGCCTGACGGTCGCCCATCTCGACAGCCTGGTGCTGGCGCGCTGCGGCTTCAACCATTCGGCCGACTATCGCGCGGTGATGGCGTTCGGCACCGCCCATCTCGTCACCGATCCGGAAGAGAAGGAGCGCGCGATCGTTGCGATGGTCGACCGCTTCTTTCCCGAGCGCACCGCAAGCCTGCGCGCCAGCAACAAGCAGGAGATCAAGGCGACCTCGTTCATCGCGATGGAGATCGAGGAGGCCTCGGCAAAGGTGCGCGCCAAGGGCGTCGCCGACGACGACGAGGATTACGAGTTGCCGATCTACGCCGAGCGCATTCCGGTGCGCACCGTGCTCGGCGCGCCCGAGCCGTGTCCGCGGCTGCTCGACGGCGTGACGCGGCCTGCGACGCTCGATGGCTATTCGGAAGGCCGTCTGCTCGAAGATGCATTGCGGGATGCTTATTTTGCGCAATACAAGGAGGGGTGAAATCGGGTTACGGTGCGGCTCCCGCCCTTTCTGATGTCCCCCATGGAGCTGCCGAATGACTGCCGAGACGCAACAACGAATCCTTGCTGCCGTAGACGAGGGATTCGATGCGCAGCTTGCGACGACGCAGGCCCTTGTCGCGATCCCCTCGACCCGCGGCGCCGAGGGGCCGTGCCAGGACATGATCGGCGATCTCCTGCGCCAGCGCGGTTATGAGGTCGACGACTGGCACATCAATCTCGACGAGCTGAAGGATTTGCGCGGCTTCGGCCCGATCGAGCATGATTTCTCCAAGGCGCGCACGGTGGTCGGCACCTACCGCCCGGCCACCAATGCCGGCAAATCGCTGATCCTGCAGGGCCACTGCGACGTGGTGCCGACCGGTCCGCTCGAGATGTGGGAGACGCCGCCGTTCTCGCCCGTCATCAAGGACGGCAGGATGTATGGCCGCGGCGCCTGCGACATGAAGTCCGGCACCATCGCTGCGCTCTACGCGCTGGATGCGATCAAGCAGGCCGGCCTGAAGCCGACGGCGCGGATTCACTTCCAGTCTGTGATCGAGGAGGAGAGCACCGGTGTCGGCGCGCTCTCGACTTTGCAGCGCGGCTACCGCGCCGATGCCTGCTTCATCCCGGAGCCGACCAACGGCAAGATGATCCGCTCGCAGGTCGGCGTGATCTGGTTCCGCCTGAAGGTACGCGGCTTCCCGGTGCATGTGTTCGAGGCCGGCGCCGGCTCGAACGCGATCATGGCGGCGTATCACCTGGTGCATGCGCTGGAGAAGCTCGAGATCGCCTGGAACGAGCGCGCCAAGGCCGATCGTCATTTCAAGAACGTCAATCATCCGATCAACTTCAATCCGGGCATCATCAAGGGCGGTGACTGGGCCTCCAGCGTGCCAGCCTGGTGCGATGTCGACTGCCGCATCGCGGTGCTGCCGGGCTGGTCGATCGCCGAGTGCCAGAAGGAGATTCTGGCCTGCGTGTCGGCCGCGGCGCGCGATCACCGCTTCCTCTCCAACAATCCGCCGCAGGTGGAATGGTCGGGATTCCTGTCGGAAGGCTACGAACTGGTGAACTCCGAAGCGCCGGAAGCGGCCTTCGCCATGGCGCATCAGGCGGTCTATGGCGGGGCGGTGGAAGACCGCGCCTTCACCGCGCTGACCGACACGCGCTTCTACGGCCTGAACTACGACATCCCGAGCCTCTGCTTCGGCGCCAGTGGCGCGGCGATGCACGGCTTCAACGAATACGTCGAATTGGACTCGCTGCGGAAGTCAACCAAGGCCATCGCGCTGTTCATCGCGGAATGGTGCGGAGTGGAGAAGGCGTAGGTAGCCTCTCCGTCATTGCGAGGAGCGAAGCGACGAAGCAATCCATTTCGCGGCAAGCGGTGACATGGATTGCTTCGCTTCGCTCGCAATGACGGCGCAGTTGTCCTATGCGCGCCCCGCCCATAACGCCTTGACGATCGCATCGAGCCCGTCGGTCAGTGCGGCGGGGCCGGGCTGCAGGATAATCGGCGACTTGATCTCGACGATGCGGTTGTCGCGCACCGCTGGGATGTCGCTCCAGCCACAGCGCTTGCGGATGCGGTCGGGCACGACCCTCTTGCCGCACCAGGAGGCCAGGATGACGTCGGGCATCGCCGCGCGCACGGCGTCGGGCGTGACGATGCGATCCTTGGCCGCCTGGTGCACCCGCAGATGCGGCAGCGCGTCCTCGCCGCCGGCTATCTCGATCAGTTCGGACACCCAGCCGATGCCGCTGATCAGCGGATCGTCCCATTCCTCGAAATAGACCTTCGGCCGCGGCGCCGGGCGCGGCGCTGCTGCGATTGCGGCCAGCCGTTGTTCGAGGCCTTGCGCGAGCTGCCCGGCGCGATCGGCGGCGCCGACCATCGCGCCCAAGGTGCGGATCATCGCGAGGATGCCGGCGACATCGCGCTGGTTGAAGACGTGGACGGCGACACCGGCGCGCACGAGATCGGCGACGATGTCGGCCTGCAGATCGGAGAAGGCGAGCACCAGATCGGGGTCGAGCGCCAAAATCTTGGGAATGTCGGCGGAGATGAACGCCGACACGCGCGGCTTCTCGCGGCGGACCTGCGGCGGTCGCACCGCGTAGCCGGAGACGCCGACGATGCGGTCCTGCTCGCCCAGCAGATACAGCGTCTCGACCGTCTCTTCGGTCAGGCAGACGATCCGGCGGGGAGGGAAGTCGCGCATCGCGGACGGTATGCAGACTCGCCAAGGATTGTCACGGCGGCCATGACGTCATCCGCACCATTACCTCGGAGGTCATTGCCGGGCCTGATCAGGCATTCCATCATGCCGGCACGAACATCGAAGAAGGCCGAAGGCGCGGGGGCTGCTCGCGCATCAACGCCGCAAGAACAAGCCAGGGAGTGCCCATGACGCCGCTCGAAAAGATACAGTCGATGAAGATGCCGTTTGCGGAACTGAAGGGCGTCACCTTCACCGAGGCCGGCCCGGATCGCGTGGTTGCGAAAATGCTGGTGCGGCCGGACCTCTGTACCCTCCGCAACACCATCCACGGCGGCGCGGTGATGGCCTTCGCCGACTCGGTCGGCGCCGCCGCCACCGTGATCAACCTGCCTGAGGACGCCAAGGGCACCACGACGCTGGAGAGCAAGACCAACTTCGTCGGCGGGGCGAAGGAGGGGACCACCGTGATCGCGACGGCGACCCCGGTTCACCGCGGCCGGCGGACCCAGGTCTGGCAGACCAGGCTGGAGACTGAAGACGGCAAGCTGGTCGCGGTGGTTACGCAAACGCAGCTGGTATTGTGATGAGGCAATGATGTGATTTACCGATCACATCATTGTTTACTTAAATGAATCTAGACACTTGAATTATATGGTGCGTTGCACAATATAGGGACTGCTAGGGACTCAACGCCTCCTCGAGGGCTACCAAGAGGAGTTATGAAATGAACTATGATTCCATCCGTCCGACGTCCGCCAAGGGCACCGTGCGGACGTTGAGCCAGCAGGAGGAGCTTCCTCTGCTGCGCGATCACCTGTTGCGACTGGACCGTACCAGCCGCCATGATCGTTTTCATGGCTTCATCGACGACAGTTTCATCCGCCGCTATGCCGAGCGTTGCGCCAACGACGGCACGGTCATCATCGCCTATTTCGAGGATGGCGTGGTCCGCGGCGCGGCCGAACTGCATCCGCCGGAGCAGTCACCGGATGTGCAGCCGGAAATCGCCTTCAGTGTGGAGCGGTCGGTGCGGCGCAAGGGCGTCGGCAGCACCCTGTTCCGCAAGCTGATCGCCGAGGCGCATGCCAATGGCTACAGCAGCCTGCGCATCACCACGGGCGCGCAGAACGACGCGATGCGTGCGCTCGCCACCAAGTTCGGTGCGCAGCTGACCTTCCGTCACGGTGAATCCACCGGCAGCATCGATCTGACCGAGCGGAACCAGCCTGAACCGGCGCCGGCCGCTGCACCGGTTACGCCGGTCGAGGCCGCGCGCGCGATCGTCGACATGAACCGCGCCTATTGGCGAATGGTGATGCAGATGTCCGGCTGGGGCCGGGCCGCCTGAGCCGATAGCGTTTCCAAGCGAAGTGGACACGGGTTCGCGTGGAGGGAACGCGTCCAATAAGAATCTCAGATCAAACGTAAAAAGGGCAATCCGTTCAGCGGATTGCCCTTTTTCTTTGAGTAACCGGATGTTGTATTTCAGGTGCCGGTGCGCTTGGCGGGCGCGAGACGGCGGACCACGCGGCGCTCGACCACGACGGAGCGCTGCGCGCCCTGTTCGCCGGCGATCACGCGGGTTGCCGTGCCGGTGCGGGCGCTGACGCGCGCGGTCTTCTTCACCTCGGCCAGCACCTCTTCATAGGGCAGCCCCATCAGCGACGACGCGATCTCGGCCTGGGCCTCCACGTCATCGGTGATGCCGATGGCGGCGAAGATTGCCTCCTCCAGCGTCGGCGGATCATGCCGCACGCGCCGGGTGCCATACTTGGTGTTCCAGTCTCCGCTCATCGCCGCCTCATCTTTGAATCGCGGGAGATACGTAAGGTCCCCAATGTTGCATTGCAATATGAATATGAGATGGCAATCCAGCCATGCAGCTAGAGTCTCTCAATCTTGTGAGCGTCATAAAGTTCGATGGTGGTCGCCGCGGCCGCAAGGGATTGCAGGGACCGGACGAAATCGCGTGAGGCGGGGACCGAAAAATGCGCCGCCAGCGCGGCGCGGTCGGCCCATTGCTCGAAAAATACCAGCCTGAGCGGATTCTCGCAGTCGACCTGGACCGAATGCGAGATGCAGCCGGGCTCGGTGCGCGAGCGATGGACATGTTCGAGGCTCAACCGCCGCACCTCGTCGAACGAGTCGAGGCGGGCGGTGACGCTGCCGGTGACGACAATCATGATCTCCCCCAGTCCGTTACGGGGCGGCTTCCGCCCCTGACGCATTGATCGGTTGCTGCGGCCAGCGCTTCAGCGCGGCACGGCCGGCATCGGTCAACACATAGATGCCGCGCTCCGCGCGATCGAACCAGCCGTAGACATTATGCTGCAGGATCTTGCCGGCGTCGGGAATCTCGGCGCGGAGGTCGCGCACCCGCCGGGGCCCATCGGACAGCGCACAGGCGCAGGCCAGCGCCTGCTGCCGGTAGGCGGTCATGATCGGCGCGCGCGTCGATCCGCCCGTGGCTGGATCGCCCTTGCGCTTCCGGTGCTCGGAGATCAGGCGCGAGCGCTTCTTCGGATTGCGGCGCGGTGCCACAGTCGGCGGCGGCACCAGCACCTCGACGTCGCCGCGGTCGGTGACGCCGAGCATGCCGAAGCCGAGCCGCCGGCACAGATTGCGATACCGCGCGTCGCTCTCGCGGCCCTTGCCGCGGGCCGAAACCTTGGCCGCGATCCACACCTCGTCGGCGGCGCCGGCGCGATCGACCGCCTGCAGGATCAGTTCGAGATTGAAGGCGAGCTTCAACTCACCGACCACGACGACAGGTGGATCGCCGCCGCTCAGCGCCACGAGGTCGCAGCCGCCGATCTCGCCCTTCACCGTGAAGCCGAGCTTTTCGAGGAAGTGTTTGACGGGCAGATAAAGCGCGGTTTCCAACAGGCAGGCTCCTGCGGCATCCGGCCGCGACTCAGGCGCCAGCATAGCGCGGAATTGCACCCACTGAGGCGGATGGAATTTGCCCAAAGCGCAGCCAGGCGGCTATTATTGGGCCGGGACAGGGCGCGACCATTACATGATCCGGAACGGCCTCTATCACATCACCGTCGAATTTCTCGATGGAGTCTCTGGCGGCAACCAGGGCGTCATGGTGCTGCGCGACGGCCAGATGCGCGGCGGTGACTCGTTCTTCTTCGCCCATGGCAGCTACACCGCGGCCGACGGCAAGTGGAAGGGCGAGGTCACCAACGAGGAGCATTCGCCGACCTATGGCGAGCGCCCGGTGTGGGAACGCAAGGTGGTCACCATCGGTTTTACCGGCACCTACACCGACGAGACCGCCGAGGGCAACGGCATGGCGCTGGCCGGCAAGCAGAGCATCCGCTTCAGGTCGAAGCTGCGGCTGTTGGTTGCTGACTAAACCCGCCCATTCACCGGCAGCAACGCGCCGGTGACGGCGCTTGCGGCGTCGCTGGCGAGGAACAGGATCACGTCGGCGAGTTCCTTTGGCGTCACCCATTTCGAAATGTCGGCCTTCGGCATCGCGGCGCGATTGGCGGCGGTGTCGATGATCGAGGGCAGCACGGCATTGACCGTGACCTTGCCCTTGAGTTCGGCGGCGAGCGACTCGGTGAGGCGGTGCACGCCGGCCTTTGACGCAGCGTAGGGGCCCATCCCGGACGCCGCCTGCAGTGCGCCGAGCGCACCGATATTGATGATGCGTCCGGCGCCGGATTTGGTGAGATGCGGGATCGCCGCATGCGACGTATTGAAGGCGGTCATCACGTTCATCGCGTACATGCGCTGCCAGGTCGCGGGATCGCCGTCGCTCACCGCCTCGAAGGTAAAGCCGCCTGCGATATTGATCAGCCCGTCGAGCCGGCCGAAATGCGCCGCCGCCTTGTCGATCGCAGCCGTCGCCTGCGCGGTGTCGGTGAGGTCGACGCCGCCGAGTTCGATACGATCGGCCGTCGCGGCAAGCTGCGAGGCCGCATGATCGATGCCGGCAACGCGCGCGCCGCGCGCCAGGGCTTCTTCGGCGACCACCTTGCCAAGCGCGCCGAGCGCGCCGGTGATGACGATGGCTTTTCCGTTCATGGCGGTCTCCGTATCAGCAACAGGTTGCTACCCACTATGATCAGGCGGATTTCATTTGCAATGCCGCCAATTTCGTCTCCTACTGCGCGCATTAATCAATTTATTCGCCTCAAGGATGTTTGCGATGCCGACACCAAGGCCGTGCGAAACCCATCTCGAACTCGTCAAGTTCGGACATCGGCTGCCGCACTTCGCGGAAGCGCTCAGACATCAGCGCAAGATCAAGGTGGTGGCGCTCGGATCGTCGTCGACGGCGGGCGCAGACAACATCCTGCCATACCCGCCGCGGCTCGAAATGCTGCTGCGGCAACGCTTCTTCGGCCGGATGATCGATGTGATCAACCGCGGGATCGGCGGCCAGGAGGCGCCGGAGGAATATTCGCGCATCGAGTCCGACGTCACGACCGAGGCGCCGGTGCTGGTGATCTGGCAGGTCGGCACCAACGCCGTCTACAAGAGCTACAATCCGGCCGAGGTGCGCGCCACGCTGGAGGCCGGGCTCGACGTGCTCGCCGCGCAGCCGCTCGACGTGGTCGTGATGGATTCCCAGTACACGCAGGCGATCGTGGGAACGGACGCTGCGCTCAATCTCGCCAATGTGATCATGCCGATGATCGCGGAAGTCACGTCAAGCAAGGGCGTCAACCTGTTCAGTCGGTTCGCGCTGATGAAGCGTTGGGCCGATGCCGGGATTCCGCTTGGCGAGCTCGACGATGGCGGCCAACTTCACACCAGCGAATGGGCGACCAATTGCGTGACCCAGTCGCTGTTCGGCGCGGTCGACGAGGCTTTGAAGCCGGAGGCGATCACGTAGCGCTGACTACGTAAGACTACGGAGGTGGGCCGGTTGGATAAAATTTGCGGCACTTCCGTAAGTCGTTTTCAGAATCCTTTCCTTAGAAGCGGAACTCCAGCCAAGGTAGGGGTTATTCGAATGGGAAATCTTCCGGATCACGGTTTACCGCTCGTTCAGCTTAAGGAGCAGCGGCGCGATCTCGTGGTGGCGCTGCAAAACCGCAACGGACCGGTGGGCAGCTGGGAATTGATGCAGATCGCGGCGATCCAGCAGGCGATCTCGGCGTTCGAGGATGTGATTGCCGACCTCGATGCGGAGCTTGAGCTCGAGGCCGCGGCGGCCTGAGCTTTTTTCAGTTTGGCTGCGTTTTCTTCACGCGAACCGGTGTCCACTCGATAACGCTCTCGCGTAAATTGATCAGGCCTGCAAATAGCGGCCTTCAAGCGCCTTGCGCTCGGCCTGGCCGAGCCCGAGGCCTTCGCGGAAATAGCCGTCGAGGCCGCCATAGTCGGCATCGATCGCCTCGAACGCCGCCTCCAGAAACGCCGCGCGTACGGTGCCGAGCACCTGCTTGACGTCATCGGGCAGCTCGGTGCTGTGGGCCGGGTCGCGCTTGTAGAACTGGTTGGTCAGGAGATAGTCGTCCGCGATCACCTGATCGGACACGCCGAGCGCGTGCAGGATCAGCGCGCAGGCAAAGCCGGTGCGATCCTTGCCGGCGGTGCAGTGGATCACCAGCGGGGCGCGGTCCTCGAGCAGATGGGCGAACAGCGTGCGATAGCGCGGCGTGTTGTCCTGCACATAGCCGCGGTAGGAACCCCGCATCACATCGATCGCGTCGGCTTCCAGGAGCTGACGTTGGCTGGCGATCGCGCGCAGCGAAGCAACCACCGTCGGCTCGACCGGAAGCGAATGCACGGTGACATCAGTCATGCTGCACAGCGCCTCGGCGCGCTCGGCGACGCCGCGGAAATCGAATGCGCTCTTGACGCCGAGGCCGCGCACCACGGTGACGTCGTGCTCGGTGAGATGCGCCAGATGGTTGGAGCGGAAGATCTGCCGCCAGCGCACCGTCCGGCCGTCACGCGTCTGGTAGCCGCCAAGGTCGCGAAAATTGCTGGCGCCGGCGAGGTTGAGGTGACGGGCAGGGACTTCTGACATCGGGCGGGCCTGTTGCAGCTGATGAGCTCTTGGCGCAGGAATCTTGGCGCACGAATCCCTGGCACAGAAATCCTGGCGCAGGAGTATGGGCGCAGACAGGTCTATAACCGGCCTCTCGGGGGGAGAATATGACTTATCGCGGAGGCGCCATTCTCGTCGGCGCAATTCTTTTCGAGATTTTTGGTTCCTCGGCAGCGCCGGCGCAGTCCGCCTTCCGGAATTATCATTGTGCCGACGGCACGCAGTTCATTGCCGCGTTCTTCGACGGGGACACCCGCGCGCATCTGCAACTCGACGGCAAGGCGGTGACACTGACGAAGCGTCTGTCGCTGACGGGCACGCGCTACAGAGGCGGCGGGGTCACGCTTGAGATCACGCGGGCCGGATTGACCAGGCTCCGGCATGCGAAGCGGCCGGTGACGGCTTGCGAGCAGGCATGAAAAAAGGGCCGAAACGCTTCGTTCCGACCCTTTCCTATTGCCCTGCTGCTGTCTGACGTTTTTGCGCCACGCCTTTGCGTTGCGTCGGCATCAGTGCTCGCGGCTCGGTTTGGCATCGTCGATGGCCGCCTGATGGTACCAGCTCTCGCTGCAGGCCGAGGTCGCGACCTCAGCGGCCAGCTCGCGTACCGTCCGCATCTCGCCGTAGCGGCGTCCGCCGAGAGCCGCGCGGCCCCCAGCCGGGAATTGATAGATCGTTGCCGATCCCTGATTTTGGCCCGTCGTAATCATGTCAAAGTCTCCTATGGCCGGAGCGAGCCTCCATGGTGCGCCCGACTCATTCGTGTGTCGTTACCGTCATTTTGATATCGGCCTGGGTCCGACAGGGTGCAAGTTGACCAAGAAACAGTCATTCTCTGTCTAATTCGTGTGCAAATCCCGGTTTGCATCCTGCGAGGCAGGATGCAGCTGACCAACGCTTGGGCCGAGCCGATGGTTGCTCGGCGCCCGATGGTTGGACACGAACTGTCACATGGCTCTGCCGCCGCATTAATCGGTGGCGGACGCCGTAGCTGAATTTGCTGCAGAAACGAGCGGCGGACGGCGCTGGGAGAAGATTTTGGCTGGCCGCGACGCATGCCAGCTGCGCTGCTTTGTCGCAGCTAAAAATGCGATGTCCGCTGTGGACATCCGCGGGCCCGGCGGGTGCCGCAGTGCAGCGACTGGCATTTTAATTGCTTAGTAAGAGCCGGCCGATGGTGGCCGGGTACGCGTGCGGCGGCCGACTGGCTTTCGGTTCCTCACGGTTTTGCATCATCAACAGAGAGGTTCAATGACCAAGTACAAGCTCGAGTATATCTGGCTCGACGGATATACGCCGACGCCGAGCCTGCGCGGTAAGACGCAGATCAAGGAATTCGCGTCGTTCCCGACCCTCGAACAGCTCCCGCTGTGGGGCTTTGACGGTTCGTCCACCCAGCAGGCTGAAGGCCACAGCTCTGACTGCGTGCTGAAGCCGGTCGCCTGCTATCCCGACGCCGCGCGCGAGAACGGCGTGCTGGTGATGTGCGAAGTCATGATGCCCGACGGCAAGACGCCGCATGTCTCGAACAAGCGCGCCACCGTTCTGGATGACGAAGGCGCCTGGTTCGGCTTTGAGCAGGAGTACTTCTTCTACAAGGACGGCCGTCCGCTCGGCTTCCCGGAAGAGGGTTATCCGGCGCCCCAGGGCCCGTACTACACCGGCGTCGGCTACAAGAACGTCGGCAGCGTTGCCCGCAAGATCGTCGAAGAGCATCTCAATCTCTGCCTCGCCGCCGGCATCAACCACGAAGGCATCAACGCCGAAGTGGCGAAGGGCCAGTGGGAATTCCAGATCTTCGGCAAGGGCTCCAAGACCGCCGCTGACCAGATGTGGATGGCCCGCTATCTGATGCTGCGCCTCACCGAGAGCTACGGCATCGATATCGAATTCCATTGCAAGCCGCTCGGCGACACCGACTGGAACGGCTCGGGCATGCACGCCAACTTCTCGACCAAGTACATGCGCGAAGTCGGCGGCAAGGAGTACTTCGAGAGCCTGATGAAGGCCTTCGACAAGAACCTGATGGATCACATCGCCGTCTACGGGCCGGACAACGACAAGCGTCTGACCGGCAAGCATGAGACCGCGCCGTGGAACAAGTTCAGCTATGGCGTGGCTGACCGTGGTGCCTCGATCCGCGTGCCGCACTCCTTCGTCAACAATGGCTACAAGGGCTATCTGGAAGACCGCCGTCCGAACTCGCAAGGCGACCCCTACCAGATCGCTTCGCAGATCCTGAAGACGATCTCCGAGGTTCCGACCGGCGCCAAGGCTGCGGCTTAAATGGCTGCGGCTTAATGGCTGCGGCCTAAGCAGCTGTCGGACCCGGATGGAGCCATCCGGTACCGCAATCGGGTCCGCCAGGGCGACTGCCTTGGCGGACCTTTGCTTTTTAACGACAGTCTTTGCGGCGGGCTTGCCGCCGAAAGCGGTTTCACTGCGTTATGAACCGCGCTAGACAACGGTTGTATCTTGGCTGCCGGGGACACGGCGCTTGTTTGAAGGGTTTTACAAGGTCCGGTTCGAGTTGGGCGGCGCTGCTGGCCGCAGCGTGATGTATGTCGGCGACGGCAAGATGCTCGGCGGCAACTCGGCCTTCGCCCATATCGGCACCTACCAGAAAGCCGGCGACGAGGTCGCGGTCGAGATCCAGACCGTCCGCCATAACCCCGATCCGAACTACCGCGCGATGGCCGGCACCGATGACGCGACGCTCATCGCCAGGGGCGGGCCCGATGGCGAGCTCTACCGCTTCAAGGGCGAGCTGAAGGAATTACCCGGCGTGCCGTTCCAGTCGGTGATGGCGCCGATCACCGAGGACGAGGTCCCGATCGCAGGCGGGGTCGGCGAGGGCGGCATCATCAACGGGCTCTATTCGATCCACATCCAGCTGCTCGACGGTGTCGACGGCAGCCTCACCGGCGTGATGCTGCTGAACAACGGCCGCATCCTTGGCGGCGATGCGTTCTTCTATTATCTCGGCACCTACACCTCCGAGAAAGGCCGCTGGAAGGGGCAGATCCTCAATCAGGAGCACACCTCGGCGATGGGCGAGAACCCGGTCTTCGGCGGCCATGAGGTCGGCATCGGCTTTGCCGGCACCTGCGACGCGGAAGGCGCCGTGCTCGAAGCGACGGCGCTCGCCGGCAAGCGCAGCCTTCGCCTCAAAGCCGCGCTCAAGCTGATGCGGCGGGCGTAAGCGGGATGGACAATTCGGTTCGCGTGCTCTCGACGCTGGCGCTGAAGGGCGCGGTCGCGCGCCTTGCCGCGGCTTACCAGGCCACAAGTGGTGTGCGGATCGATGCCGACTTCGCGCCGACGCTGGCGCTGCTCGAACGCCTGCGCGGCGGCGAGGCCGCCGACCTCGTGATCCTGACCCGCGAAGGCCTCGACCAGATGACCGGCGAGGGCTGCGTTGCGCGGGAAAGTGTTGTCGATCTCGCACGCTCCTATGTCGGCGTCGCCGTGAGGGCGGGCGCTGCGCATCCCGACATCGCGAGCGAAGCCGCATTGCGTGCGGCGCTGCTCGGCGCGCGGGCGGTGGCCTATTCGCGGCTCGGCGCCAGCGGTATCCTGTTCGCGCAGCTGATCGCGCGTCTCGGCATTGCCGAGGCGATCAACGCCCGTGCGGTGGTCATTCCGGCAGGCTTCACCGCGGAACGGCTCGTCAGCGGCGAAGCCGATCTTGCGATCCAGCAGATCAGCGAGTTGATGCAGATCGATGGCATCGAAATCGTCGGGCCAATCCCCTTAGGCTTGCAGACGCCGGCGGTGTTTTCCGCGGGCCGCATGGTCGACTCACGACGCGCAGCGGCCGCCGATCATCTGCTGCGGTACCTGGCGTCGGCCGAGGTCGCGCCGGTGCTGCGCGAGACCGGGCTCGAGCCTTGAATTTGTCCACACCGAGACGCAACCTGCCGGTCATGTTCAGAACACTCCATGCAATTGTCCTTGCCGTGGCGCTGGCCGCACCTGTGCTAGCCTACGCGCAATCGGCCGACCTCGTGCTGTGCGACCGGCTTGCCGCCGATCCCACCGATCCCGACAAGCCGGCTGACGTGAAGGGCGTGCCCGAAATTGCGTCGGCGGATATCGCGACTGCGATCAAGTATTGCGCGGTGGCGGCAAAATCGTCGCGCCGCGCGATGTACGAGCTCGGCCGTGCCTATGCGGCCAACCGGCAGACCGCGGAAGCAATGTCGGCCTGGCGCAAGGCGGCCGACAAGGGCTCGACGTCGGCGATGGTCGAGCTCGGTGTGCTCTACGGCAATGGCACCGGCGTCGCCAAAGACGAGGCGCAGGCGCGCAAATTGTTCGAGCGCGCGGCGCAGGCCGGCAACGCGCGCGGCGTCAGCAATCTCGCCGCGCTCGGCGGCAGCGTTGCGTCCGACCCGGCACGCGCGCGCGAATTGCTCGCCAAGTCTGCCGAGACCAATGCGGAGGCGCAGTACCAGCTCGGCATGATGCTGGCTGAGGGCAAGGGCGGCGCGCAGGACGATGCCGGCGCGCGGGCGTTGTTCGAGAAGGCTGCCGCGCAGAACCATCCGGGCGCGCTGGAGCGGATGGGCGCCTTCGCGCAGGCCGGCCGCGGCGGTCCGAAGGATAGCGATGCGGCAAAAGCCTATTACGAGCGCGCAGCGGCGCTCGGCGACGAGGACGCCAAGAAGGCGCTGGAGCGCGCCCGCTGTCCGTACGTGATCAAGGACAAGCGCGGCAATGCCGTGACAAATCTCTGCTTCTAAAGCGTTTTCGAGCGAAGTGGACACCGGTTCGCGTGAAGAAAACGCGTCAAACAAGAATCTAGAGCTTCGGTTCTGATTCACTCAGAACCGAAGCTCTAGGAACGCTCGCGGTCGCATGTCGTTGCCGTGCGACAGGCATTGGTGAGGCGATGTCATGATCCGCAAGCTGCGTTCCGGCGAGTACCGGCTGTATTCTCGCAAGGTCAATCCGAAGACCGGCAAGCGCCGCAATCTCGGCACCTTCAAGTCACGCGCGGCAGCAGAGAAGCACGAGCGCGACGTGCAGTACTTCAAGCGCCACTAAGCGTGTGTGCTAGGGCGCAGGGCAGGCTGCGCCGGTCTTCACCCAGGCCTCGACCAGAGCGCCGGCCTCTGCCTGCGTGCCCGGCGCCGGCGAGCGGCCGAAACCGGGATGCCAGGCCCAGCCGACCAGCGTGTCCTTGCCGATATGCTCGATCAGATCCTCGACCTTGCGGCCGCCATTGCGCGCGGGGTCGCGGATTTGCTCGCAGATCTCGCCGATGGTTTTCCCGGCCCAGGCCATCTCGCGCGGCGCGAGATGCCATTCCGGGTGACCCGGCACCCGGCCGGGATCGAAATTGGCGTGCTGGTGGCAGATCGAACAGCGCATCGCGTTGGTGCCATGGCCGTCGGCGCCGCGCGTGACCGGGGGCTGGTGCATGCGGCCGATGTCGCCCTGCCGCGGGCTGTCGCCGGCGGGATGGCAATTGGTGCAGCGCGGATGGGTGAGCACCTTGCCGAGCTCGGTGAAGATCGCCGCGGAGCGCTGCTCGGCATTCTCGATTCCGGCAAAGCTTTCTGGCGAGGCGAGGGCGTGGCTTGCGCTTTCCGATGCCGCATAGCCGGCACACAGGCTGGTCGCGAGAGCCGTCAGCACTGCCATGATCCGAAACCGCGTTTCCGATGTCATCGCGCGTGCGCTCATTTGTTGGCGGTCAGATAGCGCTTGGCATCGGCGAGGATCACGTCGCGCACCGCCTGATGATACTTGATGTAGCCGGTGCAGCGGCACAGATGGCCATCGAGCGCGTCTGCAATGACGGTCTCGAGCTGGTCCCGCGCCACCGGCTCTCTTGCCAGAAGTTCGAGCAGCACCTGGCCCTCGTTGAGGAAGCCGGCCGTGCAATAGCCGCACTGGAACGCGAAATGCTCGATAAAGGCGCGCTGCAACGCGGAGAGCTCGCCGTCCTTGGCATGGCCCTCGACTGTGCGGATCGCCTTGCCGTCGAAATTCGCCGCCGGCACCACGCAGGTCGGGGTGGTGTAGCTCGTGCCGTCGGGGTTATCGATGATGACGGCGCAGCTCAGGCATTGCGCGGCGCCGCAGCCGAATTTGGTGCCGGTCATGCCGAGCATTTCGCGAAGGAAGTCGTTCATCGAGAGGTCGTCGCGGACCTCGATCGGGCCGTGCTTCCGGCCGTTGATGGTGAGGTTGAGCGTCGTCACGCAAGCGCTCCCTTGAGCAGGCTCGTTGTCACCGGCAATGAACGGAAGCGATAGCCGGTGGCATCGTTGATGGCGTTGAGCAGCGCCGGCACGATCGGGATCATCACCACTTCGGCCATGCCCTTCGGCGGTTCGTCCGGCGTCAGCGGCGGCAGCATCTCGATCTCGAGATCGTGCAGCGGCAGGTCGGAGCCGCGCGCGATCAGGTACTGGCCGAGATTCCACTGCCCGTTGCCGGGGCCGCCTTCGAACGGCGGCAGGGTTTCGAGCAGCGCGTAGCCGACGCCCATGGCAAAACCGCCATGCGACTGGCCCAGCACCACTTCAGGCACCAGCGCCTGGCCGCATTCGAACACGCTGTAGGCCTTCGCGATGCGCAGGATGCCGGTCGTGCGCTCGATCTCGACACGGACCAGCGTGCCGCACATCGAGGTGTAGGCGGTGCCGATCCGGTTGTTGTCGGTCGGCGGAAACTTGACGCTGACGCGGTCGATCCGCTCGAACCTGCTGCGGCCGCGGCGGATCGCGAGTGCGTCGATCTCGGCGCGGTACTGCTCGCCGAACAGCGGGAAGCGCGCGCGCGACCAGGCCCAGCGCGAGAAGCTGTGCGCCACCGCGCCGGTGACGAAGCCGCGCGCATGCGCAGTCGCGGCAAGCTTGGGCAGCGGCAGCGGCGCGAGATCATCGAGCACGAGCTGGCCCTCGTTCCAGCGCGCTCTATCCCATTGCCCGGCGCGCGGATCGGCCTTGCCGATCTGCCAGAGCTCGAGTGCCGCCGGCCACAGGCCGAAGCGGAAGATGACGCGGGCGGCTTCGGCCGACGAATGCGTGCCGACATGGGCGCCGATCGACGCGCTCGTCGCCGAGCTGATCGCGGGAACCCAGCGCGGATTCTTCTCGGCGAGATCCTGGGTCTTCTGATCCATCGTGTAGGGATCACCCGAAGTGATGAGCCCGAGCGCGTCATAGCTGTCGACCCTGGAGACGGCGACCTCATCGGCGACGACGCCGAGATGGCCGGCAACGCGGTTGGCAAGCGCGGTGCCGATGCCGTTGCCCATCTCGACGTGATCGCAGAAGATCGCGATCCGTCCCTCGGGATCGATCTCGACCCGGCCGAGTGAGCAATCCGCGCCCGCGCCGTAATCCTTGGTGACGCATGCGACGCCGGTGCCGACCAGCTGTCCCTCCGATGCCTTCTGCTTGAACGCGGCGCGCTGCTGCCAGATCGGATGCTTTTCGAGCTTGTCGAGGATGTCTGACGTGCGCACCGACACGATGTAGGGATTGCCGGTCATGGTCCGGCCGTTCTGCTTCAGCGCATTGTTGCGGCGGAACGCGATCGGATCGACCTTGAGCTCGCTCGCCGCCTCGTCGATCAGCACTTCCAGCGCGGTCATGGTCTGTAGCGTGCCGTAGCCGCGCATCGACCCCGCGGTCACGCCGCGCGAATGCAGCGCCACCGTGGTGACGTCGACCTTCGGGACGTCGTAGATGCCGATCGCCGCGGTGGCGGCCACGGTCGCGACGTTGGCGGAGAAATTGGCGAGCCCGCCGCCGTCGAGCACATGGTCGGCGGCGAATGCCGTGATCTTGCCGCTCTTGCGATCGATGCCGATCCGCGAGCGCATCTTGATCGGGTGGCGTTTGATGCCGCCCTGGAATTGCTGGTAGCGGTCGTGCGCCAGCCGCACCGGCCGTCCCGGAAAGAACATTGCCGCCAGCGCCACGTAAAGCACGAACGGGGTGTGGTCGCGGCCGCCGAAGCCGCCGCCGATATGGGCGAACTGCGCGTTGATGTGCGAGGGGCGGAAGGGCCGGCGGGCCTTGCCGAGCATGAAGGCGATCGACTCGGTCGCCTCATAGGGCGATTGCACGCCGAGCACCAGTTCGAGATTGCCGCTGTTGTCGCTGTACCAGGCGAGCCCGCTCTCGGGTTCGAGGAACATCGGATCGACCGACTGGGTCTCGAACTCGCGGTCGAGCACGAGCTGCGACGGATCGTCCTTGGCGAGCTGGGCGCGGATCTTTTCGCCATGGATCGCGGCCTTGGCGTAGTCGGCCTTGGTCTCCTTGGCGAGCGGCAGCCAGACCGGCAGTGCCGCGTTCTGGATCCGGCTCGGTGAGACCCAGCCGGCCTGGATCGGCGAATAGACGTCGGGCGCATCGGGCGTGGCGCCGGCCACGCGGGTGAAGCGATACGCGCCGAAGTTCGGCAGGACGACCGGACCGGTCTCGTCGCCGAACTTGACGAAGCCGACGTCGCGCAGCGCGAGGCGCGCCCGGTCGAAGGCGTCGAACTGCTCGAAGATCAGCAGCGCGACCGGCTGTCCGAGATAGATCGGCGTCGTGCCGACCGGGCAGAACAGATCGCCGGTGTAGAACTCCGGCACCCGCATGCCGATCCGGTCGAGATCGACCGCAGTCACGACGACCGAGGGCTTCGCCGGACCATCGAGGCGGGCGAGGTCCATGCCGGCATAGACATGCGTGGCGTCGTTGGCGCGGACCAGGATGGCGTGCGAGGTGGTCGCAGGCCAGCCCGGCATGTCGGCGGCGCGAAAGTCGGAGGCGTAGAGCTTTGCGCCGGTGACCTTGGCCACCCCGTCGACCCGGCCGGCGCCGTTGGCCGCCGGATTGAAATGGCCGCTCCCGGGAAGCGTCTCGCGCGTTGCGAAGGCCGGTTCCTTTGCAAGCGCCAGATGCGACAGGCTGACCGAGATGCCGCCCGCCGACAACCACTTCACGAAGTCGCGTCGCGAGGGCCGCATGGTCTGATCTCTCATCAACGCTTCGGCGGCGTATCGCGCCGCGGTTTATGAATTGCCGTAATACACGCTGCAGTGTTGCGGCAAAGCGAGCGCGATCGCAATGCCGCAATAGGTCGTAGCCTTCTCACTTGTAGATCTGGCCTCACTTGAGGTCGGCGATGGTGGCCGGTCCCGGACCCGGGGTGATCAGGGTCGGCCACTGCTTGGAACCGAACGGCACCAGCGGCGGCAGGAAGGTCGTCATGCCGCGCTTCTTGGTCTCGGCGATGATCGCCTCGCGCGCATCGCCCCCCATCAGCTCGTAGTCCATCAAATGGTAGCTGCCGAAGAACAGCGCGCCGACCGAGCGGTCGGCAATGATCCGGGTCAGCGACTCCAGCATGTCCGACGGCGTGGTCGTGAAGGAGATCGTCTCGATCAGCATCAGGCGGCTGTTGATGGCGTCAGGCCCGAAGAACTGCGCCAGCACGCTGAAGATCACGTTGTTCTGCCGCGCCACATAGATCGTGTTGCTCGCGCCATAGGTCTTGTCCCAGTCAGCGCCGAGCTGGGTCTTCCAGTCGGCCATGACGGTCATCCAGTGCGCGACCTGGGTCTGCGCGGCCCAGGCGACGTTCCTGGCGAGCAGCGGCGCCTGCTTCTTGCCGAATGCCTCGAGCGTCGCGAAGGGGATCGCGCCGGCGGTGAGGCATTCATCCATGAAGGCGATGTTGTTCTTGAGGATGGCGCGGTTGTTGTCGCGCCAGTCCGCCTGCATTGCCGCGGCATCGAGCCCGTCGAGCGCCGACTGCATCCGGCTGCGATAGGCCTGCATCGACCCGCGCCACGCCTTGTCGTCGGGATTGTCGACATAGGGGCCGACCACCTCGGCCAGCGCCATCGTGCTGTGGCCGACCGACTTGAGCAGCTGATAGACCACCGGCACCTGCGGCGCCTCGGTCGGCGGCTTGCCCGGCCGGTACAGGATCAGGCGGCCGCCGGCGCCGGAGAACAGGCCGAGGATCACCGGATGCTTGTCGAGGATGTTCTTCTGGAAGATCCGCGCCGCATCGCCATAGAGCTCGAACATGCCGGTGTTGAGCGCAAGCACGTCCTTGGTCGCGATATCGGCCGGCGTGGAGGCGGTCTTGCCCGAGATCGGCGCCATGTAGTCGGGCTGCGACTGGGCCAGCGCCGCGCCACCGCTGCCGAGCAGCAACGCCAGCGCGGCGACGACCAAACGGAAACGATGGGTCATGTTGTGCTCCTCGCAACCTCCGACTCACGCCGAAGCCCGGGATGCGGCCTCTCGACGCTGGCGGGATGCGCAATTCTTTTGACGCAAATGAACAGGGATGGTCGGTCCCGCATGACGCAACACGACGAGGGCGGGTGCTTACAGCTAAGCGACGAATCGGCGGGTGTCCACACCCGGAGACTGCCCGGGTGCTTGCGTCATAACGTCATTCGACGACGGATTCAGCGGAGCTTTCTCATTCAGGGAATCAATCGCATCGACCGGCTTGCCGATGGCCTCAATCCTTGATCGGAAGCACGCCGCCGATGATCAGCGCGATGCCGGCCAGTCGTGAAATCGATACCGGATGCTGCGCCAGCCCGAACACGCCAAAATGGTCCATCGCGATGCCTGCGGTCATCTGACCCGCGACCACCAGCGCCAGCAAGGTCGCGGCGCCGAGCGACGGCAGCAGCAGGATCATCAGCAGGATGAAGACGCCGCCGAGGATGCCGCCGCTCCAGGCCCACCATGGCACAGCCGATACCAGTTTCCAGGACGGCACCGGCTCCCGCGTCGCGACCAGCACGACCGCCATCGTCACGAGGCCGCTGAGATAGCTGACGAGTCCGGCCCAGGCCGGCGAGTTCAGGGCGGACCGGAGGTTGCCGTTCAGGACCTGTTGAACAGCCACGGCGATGCCGGCGCCGAGCGCGAGCAGATAGAGAAACCAGACTTGCATGTGACGCCCCAAAACCGGCCGCTGAAGAGCCTCATGTCATATTCCATTGGCAACACTCGTGGCATGCATGGAGCACGGCGCGAAACCCCGAGGAATGGGCTTCCACCCACGTCCCAGATCGAATAAGAGGCCGCAAACCCTCAGTTCCCAGTATGAGAGCATGATCCGCCTCGATAACGTCTCCAAGCAAGTCGGCCACCAGATCCTCTTCATCGAAGCCTCCGCGGCGCTCCAGAAGGGCGAGAAGATCGGCCTTGTCGGCCCGAACGGTGCCGGCAAGACCACGCTGTTCCGGATGATCTCGGGCCGGGAAATCCCCGATGAAGGCCAGGTCTCGCTCGATCGCGGCATCTCGATCGGCTATTTCAGCCAGGATGTCGGCGAAATGTCCGGCCGCAGCGCAGTCGCCGAGGTGATGGACGGGGCGGGGCCCGTCAGCGTGGTGGCAGCCGAGCTTCGGGAACTCGAGGCCGCGATGGCCGACCCCGACAAGGCCGATGAGATGGACGACATCATCGCGCGCTATGGCGAGGTGCAGCATCAGTTCGAGGAGCTCGACGGCTACGCGCTCGACGGCCGCGCGCGCGAGGCGCTGTCCGGTCTCGGCTTCAGCCAGGAGATGATGGACGGCGACGTCGGCAAACTCTCCGGCGGCTGGAAAATGCGCGTCGCGCTTGCGCGTATTCTGCTGATGCGTCCCGACGTCATGCTGCTCGACGAGCCGAGCAACCATCTCGATCTCGAAAGCCTGATCTGGCTGGAGCAGTTCCTGAAGGGCTATGAAGGCGCGCTGCTGATGACCTCGCATGACCGCGAGTTCATCAACCGCATCATCAACAAGGTGGTCGAGATCGACGGCGGCCAGCTCACCACCTATTCCGGCAATTACGAGTTCTACGAACAGCAGCGCGCGCTCTCCGACAAGCAGCAGCAGGCGCAGTTCGAGCGGCAGCAGGCGATGCTCGCCAAGGAGATCAAGTTCATCGAGCGTTTCAAGGCGCGCGCCTCGCACGCAGCCCAGGTGCAGAGCCGGGTCAAGAAGCTCGACAAGATCGAGCGGGTCGAGCCGCCGCGGCGGCGGCAGACGGTGGCGTTCGAATTCCAGCCGGCGCCGCGTTCGGGCGAGGACGTCGTCAGCCTGAAGAATGTCCACAAAGCCTATGGCAGCAAGCGCATCTATGACGGCTTTGACTTCATGATCCGCCGCCGGGAGCGCTGGTGCGTGATGGGCATCAACGGCGCCGGCAAGTCGACGCTGCTGAAGCTGGTCGCCGGTTCAACCGAGCCCGACGACGGCGCGGTCGCGGTCGGCGGCAGCGTCAAGATGGGCTATTTCGCCCAGCACGCGATGGACCTGCTCGACGGCGAGCGCACCGTGTTCCAGTCGCTGGAGGACGCATTTCCGCAAGCCGGGCAGGGCTCGTTGCGTGCGCTCGCCGGCTGCTTCGGCTTCTCGGGTGACGATGTCGAGAAGAAGTGCCGGGTGCTGTCGGGCGGCGAGAAGGCGCGGCTCGTCATGGCCAAGATGCTGTTCGATCCGCCGAACTTCCTGGTGCTGGACGAGCCGACCAACCATCTCGATCTCGCCACCAAGGAGATGCTGATCAATGCACTCTCCGAGTTCGAGGGCACGATGCTGTTCGTGTCCCACGACCGGCACTTCCTCGCCGCGCTCTCCAACCGTGTGCTGGAGCTGACGCCGGATGGCATCCATCAATATGGCGGCGGCTACACCGAATACGTCGCGCGCACCGGACAGGAAGCGCCGGGATTGCGGAGTTAGTACTGCTTCGTAGCCCGGATGTAGCGAAGCGAAATCCGGGTCAGTCCTTCCGCTCGCCAAAGTCGTCGTTGTCTGTCGCTCCGCTGCCGCCCCAATCAGCCGGCAATATCCCATCCCGGATGTATCGGTGAAGGGACGTGTGTTGCCAGTCGGCAGGCGAGGAGGCCAGCCGGTGCTTGGCAGGATTGTGGTGGATGTAGTCCGATGCGCCGCTCAAGATCGTGTTCGTTGCGGATGGTGTGTTCCCAAAACCGTCTCTGCCAAAGCGGGTACTCGCCGCGGTGGTTTGCGGAGAGCGGCACGCCGGCGGCAACAACGGAGCGCGTGAAGTGGCTCTTGATCTGGCGCCACCGATCAGAGAAGTCGGCATCGCCGCGTGGCAATGTCATCACCGTGTGCAGGTGCTCTGGCAGGATCACGATGGCGTCCACCGTGAACGGCTTCTTGGCGCGCGTTGCGCGAAAGGCATCGCGCAACAGCCCGACATGCTCGACCAGTAGCGACGATGCGCGGTCTTCCAGCGTAACCGCAAAGAAGAACGTGCCGCCGGGTATGAAGTTACGTCGATATTGCACCATACGGATAGATTACCCCGGATTTCGCTTCGCTTCATCCGGGCTACGGGGTTTGCTAAACCCGCCACCGTGCGCAGAACGCCTCGACGTCGCCGGACTGGAATTCCGGTAGCCGCTCCCAGATGGTTTCGGGTGGCCAGTTCCACCAGGCGATCTGCGACAGCTCGGCCGCGATCTTGCGGTTGAACCGCTCCTTGATCGGCCGGGCCGGCACGCCGCCAACGATGGTGTAGGGCGCGACATCGCGCGAGACCACCGCACCGGCCGCGAGCACTGCGCCGTCTCCGACGGTGACGCCGGGCAGCACGATCACGCCATGGCCGATCCAGACGTCGTTGCCGATCACGACGCGGTCGGCGCGCCGATCGCTGAAGAAGCCATGATCGCGCTCGGCGGACGCCGAGTAGTATTCGGGGCAGTAGGTGAAGCGATGCTGCGAGGGACGCTCGACCGGATGATTGGGCGCGCCGATCCGGACTTGCGCCGCGATCGCGCAGAACCGGCCGATCTGGGCATCGGCGACCATGCAGCCGCTGCCGAGGTAGGAGTAATCGCCGAGCTCGGTGTATTCGACCGCGGTGTCGCCGAGGACTTCGCAGCAACGGCCGACCTTGACCTCCCGCAGCTTGACCGTCGGCTCGATGACGGTCTCGGCAAGCTTGGGGCGGGGCGGGTTCGATTCGGTCATAAGGTTTGTCCTCGATGCGGCGAGCGGCGGCTTCAGTCGCACGATTTCTATGACGGCGAGATGACAGGAGACGCCGGATCTAGCGGCCGGCCAGACGGGCGATAGTCTCGATCTCGTTGGTCCAGATGCCGCCGGAATAGTTCTCGGGCAGGCGCCGGAATAGCTCGGCATCGTCGACCCCGGTCGAGAATTCGCCGCCCTGATAGGGGCCGAGCACGAACACCACGCTGTTTGCCGCCGCCATGCGGTTGAGGAAACGGTCCGGCCATCCCCACAGCCACGGCGCGTAGTTGATCGGCACCAGCACGATGGCGTCGCGGCAGGCGTCCGGCACGATGCCGGTCCAGCCATAGCCGAGATAGCGCACGAGGCAGCGCTTGATCGCTGCGCGCGAGATCGTCCGCGTCCCCGGCGCAAGACGCCGGATCGCCTCGATCGGATCGTCGCCGCCATAGACCATGATCAGCTTGCGTCGCTCGGTGGGAAGCCCATTCAAGGCCGCCGCGAGCTTCTCGCCCTCGGAGGGATCGCGGCTCTTGACGTTGATCAGGAGCCGGCGATCCGGAAAGGTCGTGAGCACCTCGTCCAGCGATGGCATCAACCCGATGCCCTTGCCGCGGAATGGAAAGGTCTTGCCGCCATCGGCGGTGTAGCCATAGCCGATATCGAGCATCTTCAGCCGTGCCATCGGCTGTTCGCGGGTGACGCCCTGGCCGTCGGTCCGGCAATCGACCGTCCAGTCGTGAAACACCGCGAATTCGCCGTCGGTCGTTGGATGGACGTCGAGCTCGACGATATCGGCGCCGCGATCGAAGCTCGCCTGCATCGAGCGGATCGTGTTCTCGAGATAGTCATGGGTTGGCGGCAGCATGCGCGCCGCGGTGCAGGTGTCGTTCCTGAGGTCGCGTTCGTCGAAGCGTTGCGCCATGCCGCGATGGGCGAGGAGCACCGGCTTGCCGCCGGCGTGGGCTGCGAGAAGACTGGAGTTGTTGAGGTAGATGCCGGCGGTGATGGCAACGACAGCCGCTGCCGCGTATTTCAATTTCCTGCCCAAGCGACTCGTTTCCGTGCTGGATGGTTGCTCGGGGTAGGAGGCGTTTCTGGTCGATTTGCGGCGGCCTAATCCTTCAAGCCGTCGACTGCGGCAATCGACCTCACCATCGCATCCCTGAGCGCCGCGCTGTGAAGTCGTGGGTCGCACCGGGGTGGACCACGACGTCGATCTTGCTGCCGGCAGCGATCGAGCGGCGGGCGACGTCCTGGCACCGTTCTGGCGATACTTCCTCGTCGTCTATCACGGCGAGCGGGCAAGGCGATGGTGGTTCGCAGTTTGCTGCCGCGGCCTGGTTCTTTGAACTCGTCGACAACGGCAATCGCCTTGCTGAGCAAGTCCGCGCGCGGAATCAAGGCGCTAGTCGGGTCGAGAAATATACACTGCAGATTGTTGCACTATCGAAGGTATCGCGATTCGCATGCTTGCGTTTCGGGCCTCGATAGGTTCTAAGCCCGGTGACTTCATGACCGTTGGCATGAACAAGAAGCGCGCTGCGTGGCTTTACCACATTCTGGACAGAGTTACATCGTAGCTCGCGCGCCCCCCAAATTCAGAGGATTTCAGCATGGCCAAGATGACGAAGAATCAATTGATCGACGCGATTGCCGAGGGCACGCAGATATCGAAGAACGACGTGAGGACCGTCATCGAGCATATGGCGACTGTTGGCTACAAGGAGCTGAACGAATCCGGTGAGTTCGTCATTCCTGGCTTTGTGAAAATGTCGGTTGTGCACAAGCCTGCCACGGAAGCTCGCAGCGGTGTAAATCCTTTCACGAAAGAGCCGATGGAATTTGCAGCGAAGCCGGCCAGCAAGTCGGTCAAGGCGTCACCTCTCAAGGTCGCCAAGGACGCTGTTTAAAGACCACGGTTTGCGGCAAGCCACGCGCGCAAGCAATGCAACGGCGCATGGCCTGCCGCGCTGTGTCCGGCTTGTCCGGCCCAGCATCGCCCGCTACGCTTCTAAAAAAAGCGGGAGCGAAGCGGCATGAAGCAGATCAGGATCGGCGACATCACGATCGACGCGGTGATCGAGCGCGAGGGGCCGTGGCGGCGGCCGCAGGATTTCTTCCCGACCTATGACGACGATGTGTTCAAGCATCATCTGAAGACGATGGAGCCGGAAGTCTTCGATGCCGCGCGCGGCATGATGATGATCACTTATCAGACCTTTGTGGTGCGGACGCCGCGCTACACCATCCTGGTCGACACCTGCACCGGCGAGGACAAGGGGCACCCGCCGCCGTTCGACTTCCCGGGCAAGGAGCGCTGGCGCAACGAGCTGTTCGCGCTCGGCATCTCCTATGAGCAGATCGACTACGTGTTCTGCACCCATCTGCATATCGATCACACCGGCTGGAACACCACGCTGCGCGACGGGCGCTGGGTGCCGACCTTCCCGAACGCGAAATACGTCTTCCACAAGGGCGAGTATGCGGCCTGGGAGGCCGAGAACGCCAAGGGCGCCAATCCGCCCGGCACGGTGTTTCGCGACAATTGCCTGCCGATCGTCGAGGCCGGGCAGGCGCTCCTGGTCGACGACGACTATGCGCTCGACGACACCGTCACGCTGACGCCGACGCCGGGCCATTCGCCCTGCCATTGCTGCGTCAACATCTTCTCGAAGGGGCAGCGCGCGGTGGTCGCCGGCGACCTGATGCACCACGCGATCCAGTGCCGCGAGCCGGAGTGGTCGGCCAAGCCCGATTGGGATCCGAAGCAATCGGCGGTCTCGCGGCGAAAGTTCTTTGCCTCCGTTGCCGGGACCGACACGCTGATCTTGCCGATCCATTTTCCGGCCCCCACGGTCGGCCTGATCAAGGCGGACGGCGACCGCTTCGACTATCGCTTCAAGCGCGAGTAGGCGGCGCGGGCGTTCGGGGCAATGTCAGCCGGACCGCGCCGCGCTGGTCCGGCGCGGAACCTGGGTCAGAAACCGTTCGAGATCGCTGCACAGGCGATGGGCGAGCTCCTCGTCGATCTCGAACGTCGCGACGCTGCCGGCACAGTCGATTGCGATGGTGCCGCGCAATGGTGCGGCGGAGACCGCCGATACCGCGATGCTTGTTGCTCTCTGCATGGCCATGTCGTCAACTTCTCCTCGTGCCGGTTGCCGCCAATCCTGATCTCGGAATGACGGCGCGTCCCTTTCGCTTTCGTTCTTCGATGAATCTCACGCCGATCTCGGTGCCGTCGACACGAACCAGCTCGCAGCGGCGGAACGCCAGTCCGCGCGAGGACAAGACCAGGAAGAACTCCTGGGCCTTCAGCACATCAAGCGTTCCGTCGACCTCGAGCCGGGCACCGCTTTGCGAGACGTCGAGCAGGATGCAGCTCCGCCGCCACGTTCCGTCGACCCCCATGAGATTGACGGGATGGCGCGTCTCAAGCTTGACGCGCTCCGCCCTGCGGTCACCATACGCCATTGCGCAACTCACACTGCCTGAAGGGGTTTCGCAGCCAGGTCGCTCAGCGAGCCAAACCGGATCATGCGCTGCGCATTTGAGAGCGGCAGTGCTTCGAACATCTTCCGGGCCTGCTCGAGCTGATCCGGTGGGACCTTCGATCCGGCCTTCCGGTAGCTGACGATGGTGGCCGTCGTATTCCAGTTCAGTCGCGATGCACGGCAGGCGATCACGAGCCCGCTGATGTCGGCGGCTTCCATCAACGGCGCGATCGTCGCGATCGGAACGGTCGCGAGCTGCGCCAGCGCCGCGACGACGTTGTGGACTTCCTGCCGGATCGCGAAACGGTTGACGCTGGAATCGTTCAGCTGTCCGGAATTGTTGAGGGCCATCACCGTGGCCCGCGCCTCCGCATAGTCGATCGTGGCTGGTGGGCGTGCGGAGGCGCGGGCGGCGCCGGCATCGATGGCGGCGCGGATCGCGTGCTGGAACTCGGGGCGTGCGATCCTGAGCAGCCGGGCCTGCTGGCGCGGCGTGGATCGCATGACGAGATCGGCAAGAACGTGGTGAGGCAGGTCCTTGCGCGAGACCAACGCGGCTGCGATGTCCCCGTCGCGCTCGGCGGCATCGACCATCATGGCAAGGCCTGCGCTGGTCATGTCCGCGCCGGGATTGCTTGCGAGCGCGCGAAGCACATTGCTATCGCCGCGCATCAGCAGGATGTCCGTGAGCTCCCGGTTGACCGCCTTGCGTCCTGCGATGGCGCAGAGATGTCCCTCGGCCCGCATCCAGGCAATGTCGATCAGATCGGCGTCCGGAATGCACGCGCAGTTTCGCAGGATCGGCGCGGCGACATCGGCATCGTCATGGTTGGCGAGGCGACGGGCGAGCTCCCGCGGCACCAGGTGCAAGTCGGCGAGCGAGCGGCTGAGCGTGGTCAGGGTGCGCAGCTCGACGCTCTCGGTCAGACGGATCAGGATGTCGTCGAACAGCCCGACCTGGTGCTCACTGAGACGGTGGGCGTCGTCGAGAAACAGCCCGGCCACCTCCTGCAGCATGCGCGTGCGGAGGTCTGGGGAACCGGCTCTCAAGACATGGTCGAGCTTGGCAATAAGATCGGGCGAGGCAATGGCTGTCATTGCGGTCCCTAAAATGTTCCGCGACGGGGAACATCATCGTTCCCGATGTCAATCTGCTCCCCGAATCTTTAATAGGGGTATAGAATTCGATGTGCGGGCTGATCCCAACGGTGGATATCCCGGCAAACACTATCGAAATTCGGCAGCAGCGCTATTTTGCCAGATTGTCGGGTTCGACGAGCGGACCGCATTTTTTCTGACTGAGTTCATTGGACGATTCGAATTTTGTGCATGCAATTTATCAATGCGGCCGGCGCGCTGTGCGCGGCGCCGCGCGCCAATTTTAGAGATCATTTCACAGGAGCAGTCATTTGACGGCGCCATTGCTGGTGCCGAGAGTCTTTCGTTTTGACGATGTCGATGCATTCCGGAGTTCGATCCGGGATCTGGATGTTGATTTCACGCCACTCGCGCGGAAGATTTCGGCCGAGCAGGTCATCCTGAGTTTGCCGGGATGCGAGCTCAACTACACGCAGTCGTTCCCGCGTATCGTCGACGCGCAGCTTGCGCGGCAGACCACCGCGGTCGGCTTCACGATGGATGACGGCGTTCCGATCCGGTTCAACGGCGTCGAGCGCGATCGTGCGGTGATCGTAGTCGGTGGCGGCGGCGCGTTCTACACCTCCGTGGAGGAGACGCCCCGCCAATATGTCTCGGTGATGTTCACGCCCGAGATTGTCGACCGCGGCTGGCCGAGTGCCGGGCTCCATTTCAGCATTCACGAGATCTCTCAACGCGCGCAGGATCGCCTGCGCGAAGTGGTGAGGCAGGTCCTGCTCGTCACGTCAGACCAGGTCACGATTGCGGAGTTCGCGACGGGCGTGTCGATCAAGGAGACGCTGCTCGCCGCAATCGACAACGCGTTCGCCGAGATCGTGCCGGCCAAGTGGGCGACGCGGGCCAACACGACGCGCCAGTTCAAGGTCTTCAACGACGCGCGCGCCATTCTGGCCGGCGACGTGGCTCACCCGATCTACAGCGGCGAACTCGCCAGGCAGATCGGTGTGTCGGTGCGCACGCTGCACGACGCGATCCAGCGCTACCGGGGCATCAGCCTGCATCGCTATCTGCGGCTGCGCCGGCTCTGGCTGGTGCGCCAGCAGCTGCTCGCAGGTGCACCCAGCGTCAAGGCCTGTGCGCTGGCCTACGGGTTCTGGCACCTCAGCGATTTTTCGCGGAGCTACCGGTCGCAGTTCGGGGAAGCGCCATCGGAGACGCTGGCAGCTTCGCGCCGTGCCGGCGTCGCGCCCGCCGATCCGGCTGGTGGCGGACACGAATCGTAACGATCCGCCTGAACGAAATCTTAACGGCCGCCGAGGAATCTGTTGGTACGATTCCACCAGAGGCGGGCTGATGCATCCCCGACGATTTGCGCGTGTTCGACCGACAGGATGTGTATCCAGCGTGGTCAAGCTCCAGCTCGAACCGAAGGCGCCCCTGATCGAATGCCGGCTGGTGGACTATTCCGCCGGCGGGGCCTGCCTGGAATTTTCCAAGCCGATCCAGTTGCCCGAGCGTTTCGAGATGTTTCACGGCAACACCCGGAAGCGTTGCCGGCGGGTCTGGAGCAGGGGCGTCCGGGTCGGCGTTTCGTTCTAGCGCCACAGGGCGTGGGCCGATCAAGGGGCCGTCCATCCGTCAACAGCCGTTCGGGTCGCGCCCTGCGCGACCCGATTGAGTCCCGATGAAGTCTGTCCCGATTGAGGGGGCTAAATAGGCGCCGGCGAGGGGCTCAGGCGCCGCTCTGGCACTTCTTCATGAACGAGTTCTTGGCCGCGCCGGCGAGCTTCTTGCCGTCGGAGCCCACCGCCTTGGTCTCGCAGCTGTCGGTGGTGCATTTCTTCATGAACGAGGTCTTGGCCGCGCCGGCCAGCGGCTTGCCGTCCTTGCCGACGGCTTTCGTCTCGCAGGAGGCGTCCTGTGCAAATGCCGAACCGGCGGCAAAGGTCGCGATCACGGCCGCCAAGAAAATCCGCTTCATCTGGGTTCTCCCTAAACCAAACCAGTGGACGGATTGGATATTGGATTCTTGGCTCGATCAAGTTCCCACAGCCGAATTTGTCTATAAAATACCCCGATAGCTGCGAGAAAATTCCGTGTGCAGCGCGGAACAAAATGGGGGAAACGCGGAAATGGAATTCGAGACGCTGGTACAGACACGCAAAAGCGTGCGCGGGTTCAAGAAGCAGCCGGTGTCCCGGGCGACCGTCGAGGAGATCATCGAGGTGGCCAAGCGCGCGCCGTCCTCGATGAACACCCAGCCCTGGCACGTCCATGTCCTGACCGGGGCGCCGCTGGAGGAAGTGCGGCGCCGCAACATGGAGGAGATGATCGCCGGCGCCAAGGCCAAGCGCGACATCGTCAGCCATGGCGAATACCAGGGCGTGCACCGCGGCCGCCAGGTCGACATTGCCAAGAAGCTGTTCGGCGCCATGGGGATTGCCCGCGACGACAAGCCGATGCGGCAGGATTGGGTGTTGCGCGGCTTCCGCCAGTTCGACGCCCCGGTCTCGCTGGTCCTGGCCTATGACCGGATCCTCGATCCCGGCGCGGTCTGCCATTTCGATCTCGGCGCGCTCTGCTACGGCATCGTGCTGGCGGCCTGGGATCGCGGCCTCGGCAGTGTGATCAACGGCCAGGGCATCATGCGCTCCGACATCGTGCGCGAGGTCGCCAACATCCCGGAAGACCAGGTGATCATGACCTGCGTCGCGATGGGTTATCCCGACGACAGTTTTGCCGCCAACGCAGTGCGGTCGGACCGCGAGTCGAACGGCGATTTTGTCCGCTATGTCGGCTTTGCCGAGTAGCGCATGATCCGGCCAGTGCCGAGCCGCAGCGGCATCGGCGCGGTCGTTCTGGCCCTGGTGGTCTTCATCTCGGCCTCCGGCGCCGCGCGAGCCGAAGGCATTCGCCTCGATGCGCTCAATATCCCGGTGCCGAATGCGGAAGGGGCAGGGCCGGCCGCTGCGCTGCTCGACGCGATCGTGCTGCGGCCGGATGACGGGCAGCCGCATCCGCTGGTCCTGCTCAATCACGGCTCGCCGCGCTCGGCGAGCGACCGTCCGTCGATGAGCCCCTACGGGATGTGGGCGCAGGCCGCGGAGTTCGCGCGCCGCGGCTGGGTGGCGGTGGCGTTCCTGCGCCGGGGCTACGGAAGTTCGCAGGGTGGATGGGCCGAGACCTATGGGCCGTGCTCCGGTCCGGACTACGCGAAAGCCGGCCGCGCCGGCGCCAGCGACATCGCAGCCGCCGCCAAATTCATGGCCGGCCAGGCTTACGTCAGCAGCGGAAAGTGGATCAGCGTCGGCCGCTCGGCGGGCGGCTTCGCCACCGTCGCATTGACGTCGAGTGCGCCGTCGGGTCTTGCGGCCGCGATCGTGTTCGCACCGGGCCGCGGATCGAGCGGCCCCGATACGGTCTGCGGAGAAGGCGAGCTCGTCGACGCCTTCGCGCAGTTCGGAAAATCCTCACGCGTTCCGCTCCTCTGGGTCTCCGCCGACAACGATCACTTCTTCGGCCCGAAACTCGTGACGCGGTTGTCGGACGCGTTCGCGAAATCAGGCGGCAAGCTCTCGCTGGCTCGAACGGCCGCATTCGGCAGCGACGGTCACATGCTGTTCAGCGAGAACGGAACGGCGATCTGGGCGCCGATCGTCGATCGCTTCCTCAAGGAGAATGGCCTCACGCGGCGCGATCCATTGCTCGACATGCCGCCACGTCCGGCGCAATTGCGCACGCGCTGACCGCGCCGCGGGATATTGAATTCCGCACGATGAAACCATCGCGTGAGCGTGAGCGCGTGCGCGCGTTTCCGCTATTTGCGCCGACAAAAAATGCGCTACTGGTTTTGTGAAGCGAAACAGCACAGGCGAGGAATCCCAGATGAGCGATGATGAACAGACAGCCATGATCCGCGAGACCGTCGCGCGCTTCGTCGATCGCGAACTCATTCCGCTCGAGCCGCAATATCTGAAATCGAAATTGCCCGGCAGCGATCATCCCGAGCTCACCGCAGAGCAGCGCAAGCGGCTGCGCGACGTCTCCAAGGAGCTCGGCCTCTGGGGCCTCGATGCGCCCGAGGATCTCGGCGGCCACGATTTGCCGACGCGCACGATGGCTGCAGTGCACGAAGAGCTCGGCCGCAGCTGCGTGCCGTTCGTGCTGCCGCCGGATTCGCCGAACCTGCGCATGCTGCAGGCGGTCGGCACCGACGCGCAGAAGAAGAAATATCTGCAGCCCTATATCGAGGGCCGGATGACGTCGGCGATCGCGATCTCCGAGCCCGGCGCCGGCGGCGATCCCGCAGGGATGAAGACGCGCGCGGTGCTCGAAGGCGAGCAGTGGGTGCTGAACGGCCGCAAGATCTGGATCAGCAATGCGCGCGCCGCCGACTTCATCATCGTGATGGCGCGCGTCGGCAACGACCAGCGCCAGGGCGGCATCACCTCCTTCATCGTCGAGAAGGGCACGGCGGGCTTCATCATCGAGCGCGAGATCCCGATGGTCGGCGGCGGCTCGACCTATGAGATCGTGTTCGAGGATTGCCGCATCCCGAAGGACTCGGTGCTGGGCGAAGTCGGCAAGGGCTACGCGCCGATGCAGTTGCGCCTGCGCACGCGGCGGCTCGAGATGGGATCGACCTGCGTCGGCATCACCAAGCGCGCGCTCGACATGATGTGCGAGCACGCCAGGCAGCGCGAGACGTTCGGCGTGAAGCTCGCCGAGCGCCAGGCGATCCAGTGGTGGATCGCCGACATCTCCACGCGCATGCATGCGTGCCGGCTGATGGTGCGCGAGGCCGCCGACAAGACCGATCGCGGCGAGGACATCCGCCACGAGGCCTCGATGATCAAGGTGTTCGCGACCGAGATGGCCTATGACGCCTGCGACCACGCCATGCAGACGCTCGGCGCACTCGGCGTGACGCTGGAATTGCCGCTCAACGCGCTCTGGCAGAAGGCCCGCCTGATGCGGGTGTACGAAGGCCCGAGCGAGGTCCATCGCCAGGCGATCGCCCGCCGTGTGCTCGGCCTGCGTGGCGGCTAGCACGTGGAGTGAGCCACGTTACCCTTCGATGACGTCATAACGAACGTAGGATGGGTAGAGCGAAGCGAAACCCATCAACACTCGCAGCGAAGCGATGGGTTTCGCTGCGCTCTACCCATCCTACGGATTCAGGACTACGCCGCCCGTACGTCGGAGAGGAAGCGGTTGACCTGGCCGGCGAGGTCCTTGGACTGCGTCGAGAGCTGCTCGGCGGCGCCCAGTACCTGGGTTGCCGCGGCGCCGGTGTCGTCGGCGGCGCGCTGCACGCCGGAGATGTTGGAATTGACCTCCTGGGTGCCGCGCGCGGCTTCCTGAACGCTGCGCGAGATCTCCTTGGTCGCCGATCCCTGCTCCTCGATCGCGGCGGCAATCGCAGTGCCGATCTGGTCGATCTCGGTGATGACGTCGACGACGCTGCGGATCGCCGTCACGGTCTCGTCGCTTGCGGTCTGGATCGCGGTGATCTGCTCGGAAATCTCCGTGGTCGCCTTCGCGGTCTGGCCGGCCAGCGACTTCACTTCCGAGGCGACGACGGCAAAGCCTCGACCGGCCTCGCCGGCGCGGGCCGCCTCGATGGTGGCGTTGAGCGCGAGCAGGTTGGTCTGCGCCGCGATGCTCTGGATAAGCGTCACGACGTCGCCGATCTTCTGGGCGCCCTCGGCCAGCGAGCGCGCAGTGTCGCCGGTGCGCCTTGCATGGTCGACCGCACGGGCGGCGATCTCGGTCGAGGTCGCGACCTGGCGGGCGATCTCCGAGATCGAGGAGGTCAGTTCCTCGGTCGCGCTCGCCACCGTCTGCACATTGGTCGAGGTCTGATCCGACGCCGCGGCGACGACCGCGGCCTGACGGTTGGTGGCGGCCGCGGTGGCCGACATCGATTGCGCCGTGTCCTCCATCACCGAGGACGCTGCGGACAGGCCGCCGACCAGTTCGGTGACCTTGGCTTCGAAAGCACGGGTCAGATCGTCGAGCACGCGGGCGCGGCGCATCTTGACGTCATTCTCGGCTTCCTTCTCGCTCGCGAGTCGATCGGCTTCGATCCTGTTGTCCTTGAACACCTGCACGGCTGCGGCCATCGCGCCGATCTCGTCGTTGCGCGCGGCGCCCGGGATCGCCTCGGCGACGTCGCCCGCGGCGAGGCGCGACATCCGGCCGGTGAGGGCGGCGATCGGGTTGAGGATGCGGCGGCGGACCACGACGATGAGGCCGGCGCTGACGGCAATGACCGCGAGCAGCCCGATCAGTGCGATCACGAAGCTGAAGCGCGCCGACGAATAGGCGCTGGCAAGCACTTGCTCGGCATTCTCGTAGAACGCGTCGCGCACGGTGATGATGGCGGCGAGGCCGATCTGCGATTCCGGATAGTAGGTGTCGAGATCCAGCTCATACTTGCCGGTTACTGCGCCTTCCTTGGCAAGCTTCAGCGCTTTGCCGAAGCGCTCGACATAGTCGGCCTGCATCTTGCCGAGCGCCGTCATGACGTTCGCGGGCGTCGCCGGATTGTTGCGCAATTCCTGCAAGGTCGAGAGGATCTGCTCGGTGCGGCCGGTCGAGCGGTAAAGTTCCAGCTTCTCCTGATCGGTCGCGACGCGCTTGGCGCCGACCAGCGCCTTGTGCAGGCTGGCATTGAGGCCGCCGGTGTCGCGCAGCATCCAGGCAACGTTGGCGTAGCTGGCCTGGCGATAGGCATTGCCGTCGAGGCCGGCGAGGCGGCGCACCTGCTCGTCGAGCAGCGTGGTGACACCGGCGTTGAACACGGAATTGTCGGCGACGATCTTGCCGGCGGCGGCGCGGCGGGCATCGGCCGGACCGGCGATTGCAGCCGCGATGGCGTCGCGCAGCCCGGCAAACTTCACCTTCAGCGCGTCGATCTCGCGCGCGACGGCCTCACCATCGTCGAGCGATCCCGGCAGGGTGGCGCGCACCTGGTTAACCTTGGCCAGCGCGCCGTCGGTCAACTGGCGCTGGCGGTCGAGTTCGGCGATCTGCTTTGGATCGATCGTGCCGCCTGCGAGCAGCAGGTTGGTGGCATAGCCCCGCTCGGGGTTCATGTAGCGCGGGATATCGCCGACGGCGCGGACGATCTCGAGCCGGCTCTGCGCGGTCGAAACCTTGTCCATGGTCTGGTACTTGGTCGCCGCGACATAGGCCGCCAGGCCACCGCCGACCGCGGACAAGGAGACGATCGCGGCCGTCAGGAGAGTACCGATTTTCATGGGATGCGCGCCATTTCTTGACGAAAGAGGGAAGGCCTCAACCGTACCGGGTGCGCATTAAGCTAGGGTTTATGATGCGGGAGCCGTGGCGGTCCCGCACATTCGTATGGTCCGAAAGCCGGAGGTGCCGGGTCGCTCGGCTACGCGTGGCGGCGCGGCGTGACGGTCAGTGCTCGTCGTCCTCAGCGCCCTTGGTCGCGGCGCGGTGCTGGGTCGCGCCGCCCGTGCCCGCTTCGCCGCAGGGAAGCTGGTTCCAGGTGCCGTCGGCGGCCTGTTGGTAGGCCTGGCAGCCGGTCGAATTGGTTGTGGTGGCGGCTTTCTCGTCGGCTTTCTGCCGCTCGGCACTCTTCGCCAGCGCCGGCGTGGCAACGGCGGCGATGGCCGCGAGCGAGCCTGCGAAGACCAGCTTTGCGATCCGCATGTCGGGTTCTCCTTCTCGAAGCGAACGCATATCCAGAAAACAAATCTGGCAATTTTTGGCCGCAGCGAGGGACCTGCGACGAATTGCTTAATGCCGGGAAAACGCGCCGGAATGCCGTTAACGTCTGCGCGCCAGCCGCAGGACGGCGGTCGCAGCGCTGTGGTAGGATCGCGCCATCATGACCCACCGCATTCTCGTTCTCTATGGCTCCTATCGTTCGGATCGCATGGGCATCCGCCTGGCGCATTTCGTCGTCGACAGCCTGCGTGCGCGCGGCGACGATGTCGAGTTGATCGACGCCAAGGAGGTCGGCCTGCCGATGCTCGACCGGATGTACAAGGAACATCCCAAGGGCCAGGCGCCGGCCGTGCTCGAAACGCTCGCTGCAAAGATCCGCGACGCCGACGGCTTCCTGTTCGTCACCGGCGAATACAATTGGGGCATCCAGCCCGGGCTGAAGAACCTGACCGATCATTTCCTCGAGGAATGGTTCTGGCGTCCGGCGGCGATCGCAAGCTATTCGGCCGGGCGGTTCGCCGGTGCGCGCGCCGCAACCGCCTGGCACGGCACGCTGTCGGAGATGGGCATGGTGGTGGTGTCGAGCACGATCAGCGCAGGGCCGATCGCGCAGACCCTGTCCGCCGAAGGCAAGCCGATCGGCGAGGGCGGCAAGTCGCTCGAACGCGCCTTTCCGCGCTTTGCCGACGACTTCACCTGGTGGATCGAAGCCGCCAAGGCACAGCGGGCGCGCAAGGCGCCGCCATACTGAGTGCAGGTCTGCACGTCCTCGGAGATCGGCATCATGAGCCTTTTCACATCGCCCTTCGATCCCGCGCGCGAGGCAGCCCTGGTGACCGGCGCCGGCAATGGCATTGGCCGCGCCATCGCGCAGGCCCTGGTCGGCGAGGGCGTGCGCACGGTGTTCGCCGACTCGCATGAGGACAGGGTCATGGCCGCCATCAAGGCCGCCGCACATCCCGAACTTGCCGTGCCCTGGGTCGGTGATCTCGCACAACGTGCGGCGTGCGACGCCCTGCTGGCACATGCGCAAGCCGCGGTCGGGCAGGTGACGCATTTCGTCCACAGCGCATCGCCGCCGCGCCGCGAGGCCGATCACGCGATGGCGGTCGATGAAGAGACGTGGCGGCAGATGCACGCGGTCAATCTCGATGCCGGCTTTCATCTGTCGCGCGAACTGGCGCGCAAGCTGATCGCGGCGAAGCGGCCTGGCTCGTTTCTGCTGCTCACCTCGCTGCATGCGGGCACGCCGCGCAACCTGCCGCATTATTCGACGGCGAAGGCCGGCATGGCGATGCTGGTGAAGGAACTGGCCAAGAGCTGGGGCTGCTACGGCATCCGCGTCAATGCGCTGGTGCCCGGCGCGGTCGCGGCCGGCGGCTTCGTCGCCGATCCCGCGCTGGCCAAGCACATTCCGCTCGGCCGGCTTGGTCAGGCGGACGATCTCGCGCCGATGGCGCTCGCCGTGCTGTCGCACAAGCTCTCCGGCTACGTCACCGGCGCATCGATCGTCGTCGACGGCGGCCTGTCGCTGACCAACTGGTTCGCGCCGCCGGAGCTCGATTGAGAATCGAAATTTACTCCTTCGTCCGGATGTAGCCCGCAAGCCGCGTCTTCTGGTCTTGGCACCAGGTCGTCATGCTGCCGGCGCGGCGCTGGTCGAGGTCGGTGGTCTGGGTTGCGATCGCGACTTCGGTCATCAGGTCGTCGGCCTGTTTCTCGCCCATCTTACCGCCGGTATGCATGAAGGCGATCGCCTTGCGCACCTGCTCGGTGGTGCCGTCGGGCAGGTGCATGTCCTGCGCGCGCTGCACGAGGTCCTGATAGACGAGATCGGTGCCGGGGCACTCGACCTTGGCGGCAAAGGCCTGCAGCACCATGGTGACATAGGCCGCACGCGGATCGGCGTGGGCCGGTGTTGCCGCGACAATCAGGCCGCCGATCAGCAGAGCGTAACGCATCGAATTCCTCCCGATGTTTTAGATAATTTGCCGCAAGGCTAGCGTCCGCGGGAACCGACTGCAACCGGAAGGACACACTTGCCGAAGGAACCGATCAAACAGCCGTGTTCCAATCTGCGCTGCCACGATTTCAGCACGATTTCGGCAGCAAGTGCCACAACTTGACGCAGGGGAGAATAATCGTGTCGAAGTTGGGGCTTGCTGCGGTGCTGATGGGTTCGCTCGCACTTGGCGGCTGCATGCAGGCGACGCTGTCGCCGGTGACGGATGCCGCGATGACGCCGCGCGATCGGCAATTGCTGGCGCATCCGCCCTATGCGGATGCCAAGATTCCGGATCAGTTCCAGCGCCACATTGTCGATTACAGGCGGAAGGAGCAGCCGGGTTCAATCCTGGTCGATACCGACGCGCGCTATCTCTATTACGTGCTGCCCGGCGGCAAGGCGATCCGCTACGGCGTCGCCGTCGGCGAAGAGGCAATGGCGTTCTCCGGCGTCGCCACCGTTGGCCGTCTCGCCGAATGGCCGGATTGGGTTCCGACCAAGGACATCCAGGAGCGGCTCGGGCCGTATCCGGCGCGTGTCGCCGGCGGACCGGCCAATCCGCTCGGTGCCCGGGGCATCTACCTCTACCAGGGCAACAAGGACACGCTCTACCGCATCCACGGCACCAACCAGCCCGAATATATCGGGCAGGCGATCTCGTCGGGCTGTATCCGCATGAACAACGCCGACGTGATCGATCTCTACCAGCACGTCAAGCCGGGGGCGACCGTGGTCGTGCTGCCGCCGGGACAGAGCGCGTAAAGGCCGTAGGGCGGATTAGCCGAAGGCGTAATCCGCCATCATTCGAGGCAGCGGCGGCGGATTACGCTTGCGCTAATCCGCCCTACTTTTTTGTGAGTCCCGTCAGCGCAACGGCATCGGCGGCCGGACCACGGGGCCGTTATCATCAGCATCGACAACAGAGGACGGCTGCGATTGCACTGGCCGCGGCGCGACAGCCTGCGGTGCGGCTGCAACGGGTGCCGGCAGCGGGGCCGCTGATGCAGCCGGTGGCGGTGGGATGTAGGCCTGGGTCGGCGGGTACGACCGGCGCACCGGCGGTGAAGCAACGGCCGTGCGTGGCGCCGCAGGCGGCGGCGTGATCGCGGCACGCGGGCGCGGCGCGACCGGCCGCGGTTCGACGGCCCTGGTCTCGGTCGTCCGCGCGACCCGCTGCGTCAACTGATCCTGGCTCGCCTTCAGCTGATCGATGCTGGTCTTGAGCTGCTCGATCTGCTGTCCCATCGACGCGAGATCGCGCGCCATCGACTGCGACAGCTGCGTTTGGTCAGCTGGTGCCGCCGGGGCAACCGGCGCCGCCGCTGCAGCGGGTGCTGCGGCCACCGCAGGCTGCGCTGCAGCGACGTCCTGTGGCGCAGCCGCTGGAGCAGCCTCAGCCGGCTGATCGGCGGCAGCCACCTGCGCGGGCGGGCTCGCCTGGTCGGCAGCGGGAGTGGCCTTGCCCGGCAGCAGCGACGTCAGGGCCTCGACCTGGGGCACGTAGTCGGCCACCACCTGCTTGACGCGATGCCCGTAGTGTTGCCACGCCGCGGTGCCCATGGCGCCGGCGATCGCGAACACGAACCAGAAGGCGCGGATCGCCCATTTATTGGTCGGACGCGGCGCGCGCTCCAGTCTGATGTCGTCCAGCCTGCCGTCATGGCTTGCGGCGCTGTATTCCGGCGCGGCCGGCGGCGCCGCCACCGGTATCGGCGTCACCGGCGGCACCGAGGTGACCGTGGCGGCGGGCGCGACCTGTGGCGTGGACGAGGGGGCGAGGCTCGGGCCGAACCAAGGCTCGCGTTGCCCTGGCGCTCCCTTGGCGGCGGGTGCCGGCGCGGCGGCATTGTCCGGGCGGGTTGCAGTGAAGCTAGGTTCGATCGCGAAAATATCGTGCGGATCTGCGTCTTTCAGTGTCGATTGCATGGCGGTCCCCGTTTCAGTCCAAGGTCAACCGCAAATGGGCGGCCGGCAATTTGAGCTCTGTATCGACCCCTGGCCCTGACCCCACGACTCCAGTCCGGTTTGACCAAAGCAAGGCGAGAGGGTGGAGAGGTTGGGGAGTTTCGGGAACCGACGCTGGGAGCCGAGGACGCTAGGAATCCTTGGACGCGCGCGGAGAGCTCCGGGACGCATTTCCGGGTGAACCTCCCTGGTTGTGTGGCGCATCCACCACACCCGAGGGGAAATCGGTTCACCTGCGGCCAGTCCGACCGCGCTCCGCCACCGTTCCGCCCCGATTGGATTCGGCCATGCGGGTGTTGGATTTTCGGCTTGGGCTGGGGCGCGAGTTGGGGATGCAACATGTCACGCGACGATGCAGTCATTTCGTACGTCGACGTCAAACGCAGCGCGCGCGGTGTTGCGCCCGCAATTGCATTGGCTCGTGCGCGAAAGCCGCTGCGGCTCTGCGCCATCGTGATCGGCGCCGCGTCGCTTGCGGCCTGTGCACAGTCCTCCGTCGTCAGCCAGCGCTCGCAGGCGCTCGCGAGCCGGCCAGCATCGCTCGAGCCGACCCGGGCTGCGTCATCGGCGACGCGCACACATGTCGCAACCGCGCGCAAGCACACGCCGTACGCGTCACGCAAAGGCGGCGATACCAGGATCGCGTCGCAGGGCGTCGCGAGCTTCTACAGCGACGAGCAGGAGACCGCGAGCGGCGAGAAGTTCAACGCGCACGAACTGACCGCCGCGCATCCGACATTGCCGTTCGGCACCAAGCTGCGCGTCACCGACGTCAAGACCGGCCGCTCGGTCACGGTGCGTGTCAACGACCGCGGGCCTTACGTTCCCGGGCGCATCGTCGACGTCTCGTATTCTGCTGCACAGTCGCTCGGCATGATCGGCAAGGGCGTCGCGAATGTCCGGCTCGACGTGGTGCAGTGAGCGGCGTCGCAAGTCAGGTTCGGGATTTCTTGCCGGACGGATCGGGAAAAAGTCCCGGTGTTGCGCGCGCTTTAATCCTGTTGTCCGAACGCTGGCAACAAATAGGATTGATGCCGCTACTTCCCGCGCTCTCCTTTTCCAGGCGCGTGGATTTTCAACCCAATGAACCTTCCCCGCCTTGGCGTCCCACCGAGGCGGGGTTTTTCTTTGAGGCATGCGCGCGGAGTGCGTTCACGGGGTGGGCCTGAGCCATCAGCGGCAAGACCACATGCTGGATATGCCGACCTTGATGGGTAAGTTGCGCCGCCGCGACCGCACGTTGCGCTCTGCCGCATCTGGCGCCTGTGCTTCCACCAAATTGTCATGCTCCCGGCGAATTGCGGCCCAACGCCGCTGCCAACACACCGCCGAACGGATGACGTCGGCGAGGGACAAGCATTGGCCTACAAGATGATCGCAGAACGCGAGAACGAAACGGTCAGGATCGAGCGGGAGAGCACCTTCATCATCATCGCCAAGGCCAGGGTCTGGGCGAGCGAGGGATGGCAGGTGGTGATCACCGACAAGGATGGAAAATCATACCCGCCCGAGGAATTCGACAAGCTGCTCGCGGCGTAGTGCTCTATTGCCGTTTGCGCATGATCTCCGCGCAAACGCTACGCGTTTGTCGCGAGGGAAAACCGCTTCGCACTTTTCCGGATCATGCGCTAGCGCTGCGCTGACACCAGCATCATCATCGGCCGTTCGAGTTCGTCGGCCAGTTCGGGCACAGCCTTGATCTGCTCCCGCGTCGGGGAGAATTCCTCGACGTGGCGAAGCGTGAAGCCGGCGCCGATCAGCGCATTGAGCGTGGTGCCGATGGTGCGGTGATATTTCAGCACGCCTTTCACGTACCAGTCGGTCCGGCGTTCGCCTTCGATGAAGTAGCGGTTGACCGGCCAGGACTTGCGGCCGTCCTGGTCCTGTCCCCAGCCGGGATGGGCGGCGGCCATGTAGATCGGATGCTCGATGGTGAAGACCAGATGCCCGTCCGGGACGAGGGTGCGATACAGCATCCGCGCCAGGCGATCGAAGTCTCTGATGTAGTGGAAGGTGAGGGCGCTGTAGGCGAGGTCGAATGTGGCCTTCGGCAGCTCCAGCGTTTCGAGGTCGGCGATCTCGTAAGCGATGGCTGGATCCTGCGTCATCGCCGTGGCGCGCGTGATCATGTTCTGCGAGAGGTCGACGCCGAGCACGCCGGAGGCGCCTTGCTCGCGCATCCAGCGCGATGTCCAGCCGAAGCCGCAGCCGAGATCGACCACGCGCTTGCCTGCGATGTCAGGCAGCATGGCGCGGATCGCGGGCCATTCGGGCGCGCCGAGCAGCCCGCGGACCTGCCGCGGCAACTGGCTGTAGCCGGCGAAGAAGCCGGGATCGTCATAGATGTTCTGCGCCATGGTCACGGCAACTCGGGAAGGAGCGGGGTCCGCCTCTCTGTATCCGCCGCCGCGGCGCGTGGAAACCGTTGATTCCGTCGCGCCGGCCGGTCTGCTGGAACCAGACGCGGCGTTCGGCCGTTTTGAAGTCAGTCCGCGGGACGCGCGGTCACGGCTGTCCCTGCGGCGTCGGACAGCAGAGGAGAGCGCCATGATAGCCGAGATGCAGATCCACACAATCGCGCGGCAGATGCTCGAGAAGCACGGCCTGCAGGCGATTGCCGAGGCGGCGCAGAACGCGATCGCCTGCGAGAGCAAGGGCGAGACCGAAGAGGCCCGCGAGTGGCGCCATATCGAGGACGCCATGAAGATGATGCGCGGACCGCATCAGAGCTGACCGCGGGGAGCCCGCGATGCCTGACCGAATGATCCGGCGCTGGGCGCTGGACCATTCGACTTGCGAATCCCCAAGGTTGCGAATCCCCAAGGCCGCTTGCCTTCGCCGGAAATTCCGGGAACTCTGTTCCGGCAAGCATCAGACAAATTTTCTATCTGGGGAAATTCGCCATGACCTTTTCACTCTACGACGCGACCGTTGCCAACTATCTGCAGATCCTCGGCGCCGCCTCGGGCTTTCTCGACAAGAGCCTCGCGCATTTCAAGGAGAACGGCATCGATCCGGCCGAGATCGTCGAGACCCGGTTGTTTCCGGACATGTTGCCGTTCCGCTTTCAGGTGGTCTCGCTCGCGCATCATTCCCGCGGCGCGATGGAAGCCGCGAAGAGCGGCGTGTTCGTCCCGCCGTCCGGCAAGCCCGATCTGGATTACGCCGCACTGCAGGCGCTGGTGAAGGACGCGCACACCGAATTGTCGGCGCTGACGCCGGATGCGGTCAATGCGTTGCTCGGGCGCGAAGTGATGTTCAAGCTCGGCGAGCGGTCGATGCCGTTCACGGCCGAGGGATTCCTGATGTCGTTCTCGCTGCCGAACTTCTTCTTCCACTCGACCACCGCCTACGACATCCTCCGCCACAAGGGCGCGCCGCTCGGCAAACGTGACTTCATTGGCCGGTTGAACATGAAGAAGTGATCGAGCCGCGCGCCGACTGGTCTTGCTGAGGCGGCAACACCGGCCGCCCCGCACGCAGCAAGATCAAGACCGCGCGCGGACGGGCGCGGTCAACAGAGTCTAAAGCCTGCCGGCGCTAGCCGGCCCTGCGCCAGTGCGGCACGGGGTCGAGCGGCGTCCGGTAGAGCTCGCGCCGGTCGATGTCGGTGACGCGCACGGCGCAGCCGCGCGCCTTCAGCTCCGGCTTGACCTGAGACAGCTCGTTGGCGAGCTGATCGGCGCGATCGGAGGCAAGGCTGATGTCTTCGAGGATGATCGTTCCTTGATTCCGGAACTCGTCCCCCACCACGAGATCGAAGGTGTAGTACGGCATCCGAAGTTCTCCGTTTCGGTTTGCATCACAGGGTAACACTGAGTCGTGCATTCCCTAAGATGCATCGCGCACAATCGTCGGGTGATCGGCGCAAAAACGATGTGCAACGCATCCAGCGCGATGAACGACTACACGCGCGGCACGGCGAAGGAGTCCTGTCATCCAGCTCACCGCCATGCCGTTAAGATTTGATTAAAACTGTCGTCGCAAGCTTGCGACCAGGTGGAATTGCGGCGGAACCGGGCTCCGGGAACCGGCAGCCGCAGGAGAAGGCCGGTGGCGTAACGCCCATCGGCCTTTTCTCGTCGCTCAAGCGCTCGGACTAATCGCGCAGCGTGGCCTGCCGCCTGGCGCGGCATTTCGGACCCGGCCCGCGCATGTAATACAGCTCGGGGCGATAGGGGTGGATGACGCCCTCGATCAGCGCGACGCAGCGCTGAGCGAGGCGGGTGAGGTGGCGCCGCAAGGGCTGCAGGGCGAGTTCCATCGCATTCATGGCATGCCCTCAGTGCAATTCGCCGAGGACGGCGGTGAACGGCAGCTCGAAGATCTCGGTACCGATATCGTCGGTGACGTGGACCGCCCAGTTGCGCCAGTCCTCCACACTCGGTGTCATGACAAAGCTGCGCGCGAGCTGCTCCGCATGCACCCGCACCTCCAAAAAATCCATCGCGGCGCCGATGCGATCCAGGATGACGTGCTTGTCGTCGGAGCAGTGAAAGTAAACTGCGGACATCTTCCGATTCCCATGCCGAAGCGATTCTCTGGCGCTGAAATAGCAGCGCGCGCGGGCACTTAGAATCCGGGTGATCCCCCATCGGTAAACTACGGGGAATCCAGACGATTTGAATCACGCTGCCGTGATCGGGTCGGGTCGTCAGAAGATCGGCTCACCGATCGCAACCTCGCTGCGCGGGCCGAGCACGATCACCTGGCCGCCGGCATCCTTGGCGCCCAGGATCAGCAGTTCCGAGGTGAAACCTGCGATGTTCTTCGGCCCGAGATTGCAGATGCAGACGACCTGCGAGCCGACCAGCGCCGCTGGCTCGTAATTCGTGATCTGCGCGCTCGACCACATCGTCCGACCGGCGCCGACATCGACGCCGACCTTGTATGAGGGGTTGCGGGCGCGCGGAAACGGCTGCACCTCGACCACCTTGCCGATCCTGATGTCGAGGCGGGCGAAATCGTCATATGTGGCCTGCGGCTTGAGCGGAGACATCAGCGCTCCTGAAAGGCGAGGCGGATGCCGAGCGCGATATAGATCGTGCCGACCACGCGGCCCTGCCACTGGCCGATGCGGCGATGCCGCCGGATCCACGGGCTGATCTGGCTGGCGGCGAGCGCGAGCAGCGAGGTGTAGGCCGCGCTCATCGCGACGAAGATCAGGCCGAGGGTCGCGAACTGCGCGACGGCGGAGCCGTGGCCGGGATGGACGAACTGCGGCAGGAAGGCGAGGAAGAACAGCGCGGTCTTCGGGTTGAGCATTTCCGCCCAGATCGCCTGCCGGAACGCGCGCCGCGGATCGACCGGCTGCGACGCCGGCAAATGCAGGTCGTCATTCTTCTCGAACAAAGCGCGGACGCCGAGCACGATCAGGTAGATCACGCCGGCATATTTGACGATCGAGAACGCGAGCGCCGAGGTCATCAGCACGGCCGACAGGCCGAACGTCGCCATGGCGGTGTGGACGAGGTCGCCGAGCGCGATGCCGAACCCGGTCGCGACGCCGACGCGCGGCCCGCCGGTGACGGAACGCGCGAGCACAAGCAGCACGGCTGGCCCCGGGATCAGGAACAGGCCGAGCACGACGGCGGCGTAGGTGAGGAGGGTGGTGATGTCGATCATGAAACGTGTCCCGAATGTCAGGATGCAGGGATGGCGACCGCCGCGAAGCGCGGCTTCGGATCAAGCATCAGTTCGGCGCTTTCGACAATGCGCATTTCCTCGGTTGCTCGCTCCGCCGTGCGCACCAGCACGCCGTGGATGCCTGACGCGGCGTGGCTGAGCGCCCCCGGCGTCGCCAGGCCACGCACGCGGGCGGCGACGAACAGCGCGGCGAACAAGTCGCCGGTGCCGGACGGGCTGATCGGCACGCGCGGGGTGCGCACGCGCCACGCTCCCGTGTGCTCGATCGCCAGCGTCTCGATCTCACCGTCGGGCGTGCCGGCAAGCTCGGCGCTGGTGATGACGATGGTTGCAGGCCCCCGCGCCATCAGCGCGCGGGCTTGCGCAATGACGTCATCGGTCGTCGTCACGCGCGCGCCGCAGAGGAATTCGAACTCGAAATGGTTGGGCGTGATGATGTCGGCCAGCGGACAGAGCTGGTCGCGCACCAGCGGCGGGATGTCCGCTCGCACGAACATGCCGCGATCACGATCGCCGAGCACGGGATCGCAGCAATAGAGCAGGGCCGGGTTCTCCGCCTTCGCGCGGGCGACGAAGTCGGCGACATCCATGGCGATGTCGGCCGAGCCGAGATAGCCCGACAGGATCATCCGGGCGCTTTCGATCGCGCCGCGCTCCTCGATGCCGCGCAAGAGGTCGGCGACCAGCTGCGCGTCGAGCACCCGTCCACGGATCGTCGGATAGCCCGGCCGGTTGCTGAGCAGCGTGGTCGGCACGGCGACGACGTCGATGCCGTGCAGCTGGATCGGAAAGGTGGCCGCGCTGTTGCCGACATGGCCCCAGGCGACCTGTGACTGGATCGAGATGACGGTCATGTCGCCCGCATCACCCGAACAGCGCAGCGTAGATCACGTAGAGCCAGCCCAGGATACCGTGGATGATCGCCCACAGGATCGAATGGTTCTTGGTGTACGAGATCGCAATCGCCAGCGCCGAGCCGAACCCCACGCCGTATTTCGCGCCCTCGACGCGGACGCCATAATATCGGTTGCCGTTCATGGTGATCCTTCCAGCGAGAGGGCGTGAGATTGGTGGCAGCGTAACCTGCGAGTTGGCGCGAGTTCAACGGTGCATCGTGACTTTGCGCGGGGATGACGGGGCGGGCGCCTTGCACACCAATGTCGTCCTGGCGAAAGCCAGGACCCATAACCACCGCATTTGATAATGGACGGGATCGCGGCCCCAGCATCGCGCAACTAGTCTCATTCGGGGTAATGGGTGCTGGCTTTCGCCAGGACGACGTCGAATGAGTTGCCCGCCGGGTTGTTTTGTCGCAGCTCTCGCACCGGATTTGACTTGCGCGCAGGCAGGCTCGGTTGCGGCCGCGAACCTCAGGTCCCGGCGGTCACGCTCCGATCAATCGAATGTGTCGAACCGAGCCGCAGGACAGGCAAATTCGCTGCGTCGTCGCGGAATAATCAGGTGGCGCCGCCCGTCATGGTTCTAGCGAAAACGCTTCAGCAGGCCGGCGAGATGATCCCATCCTGTTGAATCCAGCAGGAGACGCTCGATGACCACGATCAAACACGTCGCCGCGGGCTTGCTCGCCCTCGGCATGCTGACGACATCGGCCATGGCGCGCGAAGTCCCGGCCGGCCCATCCGCGTTCGTGAAGGGACATGCCGCGGCCGCCAGCCGCTGGGGCGGCGGACCGCCGCGCATGGCCGTGCCGCGCTTCGGCGAGTTCGAAACGCTGCCCCGGGATCAACCCGGCGGCGTCTGCGACCACGGCGACAACGCCATGATCTGCTGAGCCGGACTGTGCATGGCGGTGATCTCCGGCAAAAGTTGCGCTAGCTTCGCTGGGTCGTCTCCCTCCAGCCGCGAGCGCCGCCGCCATGCACATCCTCCGTCCCCAATTCCGCATCGAGGACGACCACGCGCTGGCCTTTGCGGCGGCGCGCGGCTTCGGCGCCATCGTCGCCACCGATGCGCGCGGCCCGCGGGCATCCCATGTGCCGTTCGTGATCGCGCGGCGCGACGATCGCGTGATCCTGCAGATCCATCTCACCGCGAAGAATCCACTGGTCGAGCTCGCCGACGGTATCAGGCGTTTCCTGCTGATCGTCTCCGGCGACGACGCCTACATCTCGAACGACTGGTACGTCTCGCGCGATAACGTCTCCACCTGGCTCTACGAGGCGGTGCACCTGTCCGGCGTCGCGCATCTGCGCGATCACGGGGAGAACCGCGGCCACGGCGATGCGCTGCTCGCGGTTTCCGAAGCGCGGCTGCAGAAGCAGCCCTGGGACCTCACGCAGATGGAGCCCGGCAAGCGCGATCAGATGCTGGCGGGGATCAGGGTGATCGATATGGTCGTCGACGAGATCGAGGGCCAGTCGAAGCTCAACCAGCACAAGAGCGATGCGGACTATGTCGCGCTCGTCAACCGGCTCGCGCATGCGGAGGAGACCTCGAGCCACAGGCTTGCGGAGAAGATGCGCGCGCTGCGGCCGGAGCTTGCGTATGAGGATGGACGATGCGTAGGGCGGGTTAGCGAAGCGTAACCCGCCGCTCAGGTGTTGCGGACCGATGGCGGATTGCGCTTCGCTAATCCGCCCTACAAAGTCGATCACGAAACTGCAAACGTGTTGTTAAGAGTTTCGCCGCGCTGATTTGTTCGACTCCGATTCGTTCTTTGCGAACAAAATGGAGTCGTATCGAGAACACTTACGGTGCGGACCCCAGAAAATTCGCGACTACATCGTTGAATCGATCCGCCTGCTCGACATTGAGAATGTGAACGCCGGGCAGCAGAACGAGCTTTGCATCGGGGATCGTCGCCGCGATTGCCTCGCTGTGATTGGCCCGTGTGACGGTGTCGCTGTCGCCGCCGATGACCAGCGTCGGCGCCGTGATCAGCGAGATGACGCGGCGAAGATCGACATCGCGCAGTGCGGCGTAACAGCCGGCGAGACCGCGGGGCGGGGTGGTGAGCACCATGCCGCGGAATTCGTCGACAATCGCGTTCGGCGCAGCCAGCATCGTCGCGGGAAACCAGTTGCGCATGAAGCCATCAGCGATCGCGTCCATGTCGCTGGCGGCCAGCACCGCGCGGATCTGGTCGTCGAACGGCAGCTCCGACGCAAGACAGGACGCGGTGTTCGAGAGGATCAGGCGATCGATGCGTTCAGGCGCGAAGATGCCAAGCCACTGCCCGATGAACCCGCCGAGCGACAGGCCGAGGAAATGTGCGCGATCGATCCCGAGGGCGTCGAGCAGTTCGACCACGTCGCGGCCGAGCCGATCCATCGAATAGGCGCCCACCGGCGCGTCTGAACCGCCGTGACCGCGGGTGTCATAGCGGAGCAGGCGAAAGGAGCGGCTGAGGGCCGGCAACGAGCGGTTCCACATGTGCAGGTCGGTGGCGATCGAATTCGACAGCGCGAGCACCGGCCGATCGTCGGGACCGTCGATACGGTACGCAATCCGGCAGCCGTCCCCCGTCGTGAAGTGTCGATCGCCGCTCATTTCGTCAGTCGCTTCTGCTGGAGGAAGCCCGCGGCCAGGCTAGGGCTCGCGCTCGGCAGATGAAATTACTAAGATCGAACGATCTCTGTAGGATTTATGGACAATGGACCGGATCAAGCTCCACGACTTGCGCTGCTTCGACGCGGTCGCGGCCAGGGGAAGCTTTCAGGCTGCGGGCGCCGCCCTGAACCGCTCGCACCCGTCGGTGTTCGCGGCGGTCGCCCGCCTCGAACAGCAGCTCGGCCTCACGCTGTTCGACCGCAGCGGATACCGCGTCGGGCTGACGGATGCAGGGCGGACGTTTCACGAGCGCGCGCGGCTGACGCTGCGCGAACTCGATCTGCTGCAGGCCTATGCGGACCAGCTTGTCAGCGGGGAAGAGGTTGTCCTGCGTGTCGTCATCGGTGACCTCTGCCCGCGGCCACCCGTCTTGCAAATGCTCTCGGGGTTCTTTGCCAAATATCCCAACACGCGCCTGCATTTGGAATATGAGGCTGTCGGGGGACCGCTCGAGCGCTTGATCGATGACAACGCCGACCTCGTGTTTCATCGCGCGGACCCGTCCGATCCGCGCTTCGAACGAATCGAACTCTCAACTACGGCCATGGTGCCGGTTGTCGCTCCCGGGTTTCTGCCGTTCGCGTGGACGAAGAAGATCGCGCCGGAGCAGATGCGCCCCTTCACGCAGTGCGTGATCCGTGACACGGCGCGGCGACCTTCGTCGGAAAGCTTCTTCCTGATCGACGGCGCCCATCGCTGTACCGTGCCGGATCAGATGATGAAGAGGGAGCTGATCCTGCATCGTCTCGCGTGGGGCCATCTGCCGGCGTGGCTGATCGAGGATGAGCTCAGGGATGGCCGACTGATCAGCATCGCGGGACCGAATTTTCCGGGCCGTGAGGAACATCTCGCGGCAATCCGCTATCGGCAGCATGCGCACGGGCCCGTCGCGGAAGCACTTTGGCTTCATCTCGAAGAGTGGCGGCTCGCGTCGCGCGCAGCGCGGGGCAGCAGACGGCTCCGCGCAAAGCGTCGCCGATGACGCGTGAGCGGTAACGCGCCGGCACGACGTTGTCGAGATGTCGGATTACGCTTGCGCTGATCCGCCGTACGAAATGCATCCGCGGCAAGTTATGCAAACGCGTTGTTAAGAATCGCTTTGCGCTGATTTTTCGATTCCGATTCGTTCCTCGCGAACAAACTGGAGTCGGATGGGGAACGTGGCTGTGATGCGATTCGTCGCTTGATCGGTGAAGCGATCGACCGCAGTGCGCCCGAAATGCGCGGAGATATTCGGTGTCGGGAGCAATTATCCCATCTCGGTACAACATCAGCTGCTCGGACACGTCGGGTGCACACGTCTTGTTAATGCTTGAGTCGTGCCGATTTTCTCGATTCCGATTCGTTCCTCGCGAACAAACTGGAGTCAGATGCAGAACGGAGCTGTGGCGCGCGATGCGTTTCTCTGCTCCACTCGGCGCCCACAAGAGAGATCGCACCGATGGCCAAGAAGACAGGCAAGAAGACAAGCAAGACGACAGCCAGGAAGACGACGAAGCCCGCGTCGCGCCGGACGGTGCTGGCGATCGACATCGGCGGCACGCATGTGAAGGTCATGACCGACAAGGAGCGCATCAAGCGCGAGTTCGAGTCAGGTCCAACGCTGTCCGCCACCGAAATGGTGCAGCAGGTCAAGGCGCTGACCAGGGACTGGTCCTATGACGTGATCTCGATCGGCTATCCCGGACCGGTGGTTCACAACCGTCCGCTGACGGAGCCGCACAATCTTGGCCGCGGCTGGGCCGGCTTCGATTTTCACAGCGCGTTCGGCCGGCCGGTCAGGGTCGTCAACGACGCGCTGATGCAGGCGATCGGCAGCTATCAGGGCGGCCGGATGCTGTTTCTGGGCCTCGGCACCGGGCTTGGCTCAGCGATGATCGTGGAGGGGGTTTACGAGCCGATGGAGCTTGGGCATTTGCCTTACCACAGGGACGAGACGTTCGAGGATTACGTCGGCGCCGCCGGCCTCGAGCGGCGCGGCCGGAAGAAATGGCGCAAGAGCGTGGACGATGTCATCGCGCGGTTGTCGGCGGCGCTGGAGCCCGATTACATCGTGCTCGGCGGCGGCAATGCCGACAAGGTCGACAACCCGCCGCCGAAAGTGAGGTTCGGCGACAACGCCAACGCGTTCGAAGGCGGCTTCCGGATGTGGAAGAAGGCAACGCGCAAGTCGCGCAGCGCGCGTCGGTGAAACTGGAACTGCCACCAAATTGCCGCAACTGCCGAAGTTTCGCGCTGCTCCGTCACTTCTGTTGCCGGAACTGATTGGGTGCGCCGCTCGTTTTATGCGGCATGACATCCCGTTCCATGAGGAGTGACTGATGCGAAGCTATATTATTCCCGCCATTGCGGCGTTGGCGATCGGCGCGGCGACGCCGGCGATGGCCTACGATTCCGGCAGCCAGATCTCGATGGAGGCAGCCCTCGACGTCGCGACCAATCTCGGCGTTGTGACGGTGTCCAACACCCAGTTCCTCGGCGACGAGTGGGAAGTCGAGGGCCGCGACCGGCTCGGCCGCTGGATGCAGGTCGACGTCGATGCGCGGACCGGCGAGGTGCGCAATGTGGATCGCAGCTGGTAGCCGTATTCACCGCAGCGTGAGCAGCCCGCGCCGGCGATTGGTCCTGATGTCGCCGGCTAAGTGACATCACGCACGCGCGATGCGAGCTACGGTTTTCAGACGGCCGGCGGAGCAGGGCGCACGTCGGCCGTTCGTTATCCAGAGTGTTCGATGCAGTGTTTTGGCGGAATGGCACAAAGGTGGAGTATGCTTGCGGCAGATTCTTATGGATCAGCCGATGCGGCGATCCCTCGAGACAAGGAGACTGGCCGTGGTCAAACCGTTTCCGTCCAGAACCCACATCGGCAATCACCTGCTGCATCCGGAAACCCAGATGCTGAACTACGGCTATGATCCGCAGCTGTCGGAGGGCGCCGTCAAGCCGCCGGTATTTTTGACCTCGACCTTCGTGTTCCGGACCGCCGAGGACGGCAAGGACTTTTTCGACTTCGTCTCGGGCCGGCGCGAGCCTCCGGAAGGCATGGGGGCGGGACTGGTCTATTCGCGCTTCAATCATCCGAACAGCGAGATCGTCGAGGACCGGCTCGCGATCTATGAGCGCACCGAGAGCTGTGCGCTGTTCTCCTCCGGCATGTCGGCGATCTCGACCACGGTGCTGGCTTTCGCGCGGCCCGGCGACGTCATCCTGCATTCGCAGCCGCTCTATGGCGGCACGGAGACGCTGTTCAGCAGGACGCTGGCGGGGTTCTCGATTCAAGCCGTCGGCTTTGCCGACGGCCTCGACGAGACCATCGTCCGCGCCGCTGCCGACGAGGCGATGAAGAAAGGCCGCGTCGCGATGATCTTCATCGAGACGCCGGCCAATCCGACCAACGGCCAGGTCGATATCGCGCTTGTCAGGCGCGTCGCCGACGCGATCGGCAAGGCGCAGGGCTTTACCCCGATCATCGCCTGCGACAACACGCTGCTCGGGCCGGTGTTTCAGCGGCCGATCGAGCACGGCGCCGATCTGTCGCTCTACTCGCTGACCAAATATGTCGGCGGCCATTCCGACCTGATCGCGGGCGCGGCGCTCGGCTCGAAGAAGCTGATGAAGGACGTCAAGGCGCTGCGCGGCGCGATCGGCACCCAGCTCGATCCGCATTCCTGCTGGATGATCAGCCGTTCGCTGGAAACACTCAGCCTGCGCATGGAAAAGGCCGACCGCAATGCGCACATCGTCGCCGATTATTTGCGCGACCATCCCAAGGTGGCGCAGGTGCAATATCTTGGCCATCACGACCCGGCGTCTCCTGCCGGGCGTGTGTTCGCAAGCCAAAGCTCTGGCGCCGGCTCGACCTTCTCGTTCGACATCGTCGGTGGGCAGGCGGCGGCGGAGAAATTCCTCAACAGCTTGCAGATCTTCAAGCTCGCGGTGAGCCTCGGCGGCACCGAGTCGCTCGCGAGCCTGCCGGCCACGATGACGCATTCCGGCGTGCCGGCCGACATCAGGAAGAAGATCGGGGTGCTCGATACGACGATCCGGCTCTCGATCGGGATCGAGCATCCGTCCGATCTGGTCGCCGATATCGCGCAGGCGTTGAGCAGGGTGTAGGCAAATGCGCAAGGCGGGTAAGCGTAAGCGTAACCCGCCGATGGCGCGCGAGAAACGGCGGATTACGCCTTCCGTCTTCGCTCGTTGAGCTACGGCGAACGTAGTCGGCTAATCCGCTTTACACACTATGCTCGCTAGGCCTTCTTCACGAACTCGGATTTCAGGTTCATCGCGCCGATGCCGTCGATCTTGCAGGCGATGTTGTGTCCGTCGCTCCCCTCGGTGAGGCGGATGTTCCTGACCTTGGTGCCGCCCTTGACGACCGATGACGATCCCTTGACCTTGAGATCCTTGATCACGATGACGCTGTCGCCGTCCGCCAGCGGATTGCCGTGGGCATCACGCACGCCTGCCTCCTGCGAGACTACAGCGGCCGCCTCGGCGCTCCATTCATGGGCGCATTCCGGGCAGACCCAGAGAGCAGCATCCTGATAGGCATGCTCGGAATTGCATTTCGGGCAGTTCATGGCCGCGTCCATTGTCGTTCTCATCCCCTGTTTCGCGAGGGCACCGTAGGGTCGTGTCCGGGCAAAGCAAGCGAAAAAGGGAGACCGCAGACAACGTGCTTGCGTCGTCTGCGCGGGCTTCAGTCGGCCATGTCGCCGTGTCCATCCGGGTGACGCCGGCTGCCTGGTGTCAAACCGGCGCGATCTTGCCGGTCGCCAGATCATAGCTCGCCCCGACCACCTTCACCTTTCCCGATTGCACGAAGCTGGACAGGACTGGCCTCGCCGTTTCGAGGCGGCGAACGCCGCGGCGGATATTCTCCACGATCGCCGCTTCCAGCAGGTCATCCGGCTTCCTCGCTTTGGCGGCTTCGACGGCCGGCTTGATCTCTCGGATCAATTGCGGCAGATGGCCCGGCAGCGTGACCTTGTCCTTGAGCACCTTGATGGCCGCGCTGACCGCGCCGCAATTGGAATGGCCGAGCACCATGATGAGCGGGGTGTTCAGGAACTTCACCGTGTATTCAAGGCTGGCAAGGCCATCGTCGTTGACGAAGTTTCCGGCGACGCGCACGACAAACAGGTCGCCCGGCGCCTGGTCGAAAGCGAGTTCAGGGGCAACACGCGAATCGGCGCAGCTCAGGATGGCGGCGAACGGATACTGGGCGCTGACGCGCGCGGCGCGCCCGGCCGAATAGTCCTTGTTGGCGGAGGTGTTCGCGGCGTAGCGGGCGTTGCCGTCCATCAACCGCTTCAACGCCTCGTCCGGCGAGATCGCGTTCTGCGGCGCGGCCGATTGCGCCGAAACATTCCGCAGCGACAGGGTCGCAGCGCCTGCGAACGCCGCGCCGCCCCAAAGGAGGCTGCGACGGGACAGCCGAGGCATCCGGAAACAGTCGTCACACATGATGAGTATCCTTGTGAGCTTGCGCGCCTGAAGCATCGTGCGGGACAACAGCCTTGCGAGACTGGCTGTGCATCGACCTCATTTGCCGCGCGTTCTGGAATATGGAGCGCTCGATTATTGCTATGGGCGCGAGGCGACTGCAAAGTCCAAACTTTGCAGGGATTCGCATGGACAGCGGACGATACCATCGCGGAGACGACGTTCTCTACCCGTCGGTCCGCGCCTATGCCGCGACCGACACGTGGATGCTTGCCAGGCAATTGATTCAAATGCCGGGATTTTGCGCCGCGCTGGCGCAGTATTGCGAAGTGATGACGCGGCCGCCGGCGGTGCCCTGGCCGGTGAACAAGGTGTTCGCCCAGAAGCTCCGCTACATCGTCTGCTTCGTCCTGATTGGAAATTATGCGCGCTGGCGCCGCGTTGGGGGGGAGCCACCCACGCTGGCCGCCCTGCAACGGGCGGCGCCGGCCAGTGCGCGTCAGATCGCCGGATTCGTCAATTCGCTCCGGCACGGCGGCTATGTCATCGCCGAACGGCATGCCAGCGACCGGCGCGCCATCTGCTTGCGTCCATCTTCCGCATTGTTGCAGGAGATCGCACGCTCGCCGTTGGCGTTTCTTGAGGCGGCCGAACGCATTCTTGTGCCGGAGGCGCAGATCGCGGCTCACATCGGTGACGACGATGATCGGCTCGCTGACTGGATCCGTCTGTCCGTCGAGCGATTCCAAGCCGACGACATCCTGTTCGGCCCCTTTGCCACCATCGTCCATTTCACCGAGCACGATTGCGGCTATCCGCTCCTGGCCGCCGTGATGGGCGCCCATTACGCCCCGCTGTCACCGGACGCGCCGCGGGCACTGTCGCTGACATACGCCGTGCTGGCCGAACGGTTTCAGGTATCCCGCCAGCATATCGGCAATCTCCTGATCGAGGCGGAGCGGCGCGGATGGTTTACGGTGGCGTACGGCGGCCGCTCGGTTGCCGTCTCGGAGGAGTTGGTGCGCCAGTTCGAGACGTGGGCCGCGGGCCAGATGGCGCATTACCGGATAATTGCCGCCGAGGTGGCTCGCGATCTCCGTTAAGCAGTTATCCCGCCCGCTTCGGCGATCAGCTCGAACGACCGCAGCCGCTTCGCGTGATCGTAGACGTCGGACACGATCATCAATTCGTCGGCGCCGGTCTCCGCGACCAGCGCATCGATGCCGGCACGCACCGTCTCGGGCGAGCCGATGATGGAGCGGGCGAGCATCCGCATCGCCTGGACCTTTTCGGAAGGCGACCAGTAGGTCTCGATGTCGTCGATCGGCGGCTGGCTCAGGCCGCGCGCGCCGCGGAAGATGTTGGTGAACGACATCTGCTGCGTGGTGGCAAGCCGCCGCGCCTCCGCGTCGGTGTCGGCGGCGATGATGTTGACGCCGACCATGGTGTAGGGATGCTGGAGCTGCTCCGATGGCTTGAAGCGCGCGCGATAGATCTGCAGCGCCTGGATCAGCAGCTCGGGGGCAAAGTGCGAGGCGAAGGCGTAGGGCAGGCCGAGCTCGCCGGCCAGCATCGCGCCGAAATTGCTCGATCCGAGAATCCACAGCGGCACGTCGGTGCCCGCGGCCGGCACCGCCTGGATACGCTGGTTGGGGCCGGCGGCGGCGAGGAAGGCCTGCACCTCGAGCACGTCCTGCGGAAAGTTCTCGGCGGATTCCGGCGTGCGGCGCAGCGCGCGCAAGGTGAGCTGATCGGTGCCGGGCGCGCGGCCGAGGCCGAGGTCGATACGGTCCGGAAACAGCCGCGCCAGCGTGCCGAACTGCTCGGCGATCACGTAGGGCGCGTGGTTCGGCAGCATGATGCCGCCGGCGCCGACCCGGATGGTCTTGGTGCCCGCCGCGATATGCCCGATCACGACAGACGTCGCGGCGCTCGCGATGCCAGCCATGTTGTGGTGTTCCGCCACCCAGATCCGGCGATAGCCGAGCGCCTCGGCATGGCGAGCGACATCGCGCGCGTTGTAGAGCGCGCCGCGCGCGTCGGTTTCTTCGGTGACGCGGACGAGGTCGAGGATGGAGAGGGCGGCCACGGGAGCTCCGGAACTAGAGGAGGGTGCGCAAGGGACGAGGCCGGTGGTATCAGGCTGTGTCCACGGTGGGTGCGAAACGGCTTGGCTGCCGTTTCATGCAGATGCATATGGATACGCTCGCCACACGGGTCAATCCGCCTGATCCGACCGAGGTGCGCTGAAGCGGCAAAGCTGCCCGTCCCAAAATATCGAAAACAACCCCATGCAAAGTAGCCGTGGCCGCCGCGACCCGGAGAAGCGACTTGACGCGTCGGGCAACTCAGTAGTATTTTTCCATTATTCCGAAATTGTGCAAGTGCCCGCGGTTCGACCGCCGCCGCCGGAGAACCGTCGCGTCAGCCCCCAGACGATGGCGGCCGTGGCGGCCGTCGCGATCAGATGCTTCAATGTGTGTCCGCTGACGAACTGAAGCGTGTCTGCGATCCGATGGTCGAGCACCTCGGCGATCTTGGCCACAACGTACAGCCCCATCGCGGCGGCGAACGCGATGCGCTCAGTGCGCGGCGCGCGATAGATCGCCTGCCAGAGCGGAATCAGGATCAGCGGGAGTACCTGTAGCAACAGGTACGGTCGCAGGTCGCCCGCGCCGTGTCTGTCGGTATAAACCCACCATGCGACGCTGGCGACGGCGAAAAGGGCGAGCACGATCGCTTCGATGTTCGCCGTCAATCCCGGGTTCGTCTTCGATACCGGCCGGGTGTCGCCGCGAACGCCGACGAGCAAGCCCGCGCCGGCGAGCGCGATCGGCAGCATGTCCCAGGTCAGCCGGCCATTGCCGGGGGCAAGGTGAAAGAAGGCGGACCCGAAGGCGGTCAGGAACAGGCCGATCAGGAACAGGCGATAGCCCGGCCATCCGGCGCGGAGCTGATCGCTGCTCCGGTGAGGGCGCAGCGCCAGCCAGCCCCAGATCGCGACCAGGGCGAAGCCTGCGTTCGACAAGACATCGGCTGCGTGAGGCATGCCGAAGACGGCCAAGTGGTCGGCGAAATCGTTGTAATTGGCCGGCTGCGCGATGCGTCCGTGCACCGCGAATGCCGCAATGATGCCGATCGTGATGATCGTCGGGGCGACTTTCATCCACGGTTTCGCGGGCCGCTCGGCCCCGGTCAATCCGTCCATCCGGAAGGTCGTCTGCATCGTCGGCTCGCAGCATAAATGAACATTGTTCAATAATAGATCAAGAAAATGAGCGATGTTCAAGTTCTATTTTTGGGGGAGTTTTGCCGGCCGCTGATGGGGCAGGTGCCTGGACCTCAACCGAAGCTCCGACGCGGTCTCCGGCCTTGCCGGGGCGATGTCCGCCTTGCTCCACAGCAAAGCTGCACGCGCAGCGCGCTTCAGCGAGGCGTTACTTGCCGAAAATGTGCTGATGACGGCGCCTTACGTCCGCGACCGATCCACCCTACCTTCGCTGAGCACCCACCGCACAGCCTCCACCGATCCCACCCGGAGCGAACCTATTCCCCAACTCATCTTCGGCCTGACCAGCCTCTTGATCCTGGCCCGCTTCATCTGGCCGCTCGACTGGCCGCTCCCGGCAAAGATCGTTGCCGCGGTGTTCGTGCTGGTCGCCATGCAGTTTCACCGCTGGAATAGACTGTCGTCGGGATCGGAATTCTCGCCGGAGTTTCCGCGCCCCGTGGTCGCTCTCTTCAACTGGGCGTTCGGTGCGATCGTCCTGCTGGCGCTGCTGCAACTGGCGCTCGATGCTGGCCTATTGGTCGCCGCGCTGATCCACGGCGGCATCGTGGGCGCGCCTGACGGCGTCCGCTACGCAATTGCTGCCGTGGCGGCCGTAGCCGCCGCGATCGGCGTCCATCAGGCGATGCGCATTCCGCCGCTGAAAGATGTCGAAGTCGGCATAAGCGGACTGCCGCGGCAGTTCGACGGCTACACGATCCTGCAACTGACCGATCTTCACATCAGCCGGCTGTTTCCCGCGCCGTGGGCGCGCGAGGTCGTCGCGCGATCGAACAAGCTCGGCGTGGACCTGATCGCGATCACGGGCGATCTGATCGATGGCACCGTCGATGCGCGGCGCAAGGACATCGCATCGTTGCAGGACCTTGTGGCCGCCGATGGCGTCTACGTGATCTCGGGCAATCACGAATATATCTTCGGCTATGGCGACTGGATGGCGCACTACGAAGCGTTGGGCCTGCGCTCGCTCGAGAACAGGCACGTCGTTCTCGAACGCGGCGGCGGCCGCCTAGTGATCGCAGGGATTACCGACCGCGCGTCGCGTCACAGGGGGCATTCCATCCGCGACCTTGCCGCGGTTCTCGACGGCGCCCCCAAGGGCGCGCCCGTCGTCCTGCTCGACCACCAGCCGAGCGACGCGCGCAACTCGGCTGCGCTCGGCGTCGCGCTGCAACTCTCCGGACACACCCATGGCGGATTGATCTGGGGGATCGACCGCCTGGCCGCGCCCGCCAATGCCGGCTTCGTCTCGGGCCGCTACGACGTCGACGGGATGACGCTCTACGTCAACAACGGCACCGCGCTATGGCCGGGTTTTGCCTTGCGGCTCGGCCGCCCGTCCGAATTGACCCGGATCACGTTGCGTGTGGCGGGCGGCGCCTGAGTGATTTGTTTCGGATGCGGTGATGTGAGTTCGAGCATGTAGGGCGGGTTAGCGAAGCGTAACCCGCCGATTGGCGAGAAGGGCGGCGGATTACGCCTTCGGCTAATCCGCCCTACGGTTGCAGCGAGCGTTTCGTCGTCACAAAAATACCTCAGCTATGAATACGCCGCGGCGATCGCATGCTTAAGATATTGGTCATCTCTTTGCTTTCATTTTCACGACCTCATTCAGCAGGAGGCACCATGTCTGACATCACCATTCCCGGCGGAAAAATTCGTTCCTTCGTCGAGCGGGTCGAGAACCTTGACACTGAAATCCAGGAACTGACCGAGCAGAAGAAGGAAGTCTTCTCGGAGGCGAAGGGCGAAGGCTTCGACGTGAAGATCCTCAAGGAGATCATCAAGCTGCGCAAGCAGGACCAGGACGAGCGCGACGAGCGTGAATCCCTGCTCGATCTCTACATGCGCGCCATGGAAACCGCGCCGGCGGAAGACAAGACTGCGAAGGCGGCGTAATATCCGGGAAGCGCGTTCGTGTGCGTAGGGCGGGTTAGCCAACGGGTCCGCCCGCAGGGCGGCCCGATGACAGGCTCCGCGTAACCCGCCGCGACTGTTGCCGGCGAAGCGGCGGATTACGCCTTCGGCTAATCCGCCCTACGCTTGCTGCAGAGACGCAGGCAGGGTGATTTAGACATGGTCATGCTTTCGCGAAGGCTTGTCGTTGTTGCAGCTACGCTCGTGCTCGGGACTTTGTCGGCCCGCGCGCAGCAAGGCACCGAGTACGATGCGTGCATGGACAAGGCCGAAGGGGTGTCAACCAAGATGCTCGATTGCGGCAAGGCTGCCATCGCGCAGTGGGACATCAGGCTCAACACCGCTTATCAAGCGCTGCTCGCAAAGTCGAAGGGCGAGGCGCACGCGCAATTGCAGACCGAGCAGCGGGCCTGGCTGAAGCATCATCTGGGTGAAACCCATCGCCTCGCCGCGGACCCCAACAACGGGTCCGTCGCGTTCCTCGACTCCCAGGCGTTCGAACTGAAGGATATCGCCGACCGCACGCTGCTTCTTGAAAAGCGTGCCGGCCAGTAGGGCGCATGATGTCGCGACGGGCCATCGGCGAACGTGGCGAGGCGTGCGATGAAAGCGTTGCGAAACTTAGGTTCGAGGCTCCAGTTGCTCGCCATTGAAAATATGGAGCATCCCGGCAAATCCAGGATGATCGGCCTCCACGACGTAACGCACTGCACCGGCTCGCGTCGTGAAAACTGAAACGATAATGCCGGGATACTCATAACCGGCACGCTTCCTGACGAGATCGCCGACTTTGAATGGCTGGGACATTGTTCCTCGTGAAGTTGCGAGCGGCCGTTGCTGAATCACTCAGGCGAGCTGCCATCATAGCAGGTCACCGCCGCAGGTCGGTGAGCATCAAAGCGAGTAGGGCGGGTTAGCGAAGCGTAACCCGCCGCGATGTTACCAGCGAAGCGGCGGATTACGCCTTCGGCTAATCCGCCCTACGCTTGCTCATGCTCGCTGCCAGCCAATCAATTGCAAGATAATGCCATGCTCCCTGACCGGCGAATTGCAGCGCGATTATTCCAGGTGAGCCGCGACCTGCAGCCCATTCCAACCAAAGCAGTCGGCGATTTCAGAACAAACCTGCCGACGCGGGAGCGCCCGGTCACGCGACACGTATTGACCGGGAGCCGCACGGTCCCTATTGGCGGGCGCGGAGAATGCCGACGCAACGATACGGGATGGGCTCGATGCAAGTGACTTTGATGAAGGGCAAGATTCATCGCGCGCGTGTCACCGAAGCGGACTTGCACTACGAGGGCTCGATCTCGATCGACCGCAACCTGATCGAGGCCGCCGGCTTCCTGATCAACGAACGCGTCGACATCTACAACATCGACACCGGCGCGCGCTTCTCGACCTATGTGATCGAAGCGGCCGCCGGCTCCGGCACCATCGGCCTCAACGGCGCCGCCGCGCGCCTCGCCATGGCCGGCGACAAGGTGATCATCGTCGCCTACGCCGGCTTCGATGCCGAGGAGGCGCGCAGGTTTCGCCCGCGCGTCGTGATGGTGGACGAGAAGAACCGGCGGGTGGAGGCGGGTGAGGTTTCGTCGGCAGGGGTGTTGGCGGAAGCGTAGTTGAAGCCCGCCGCGTCGCTTAACCGCGTAAGGGGGTAGCGAAGCGTAACCGGCCGATTGGATTGTAGGCCAGCGGATTACGCCTTCGGCTAATCCGCCCTTCGCTTGCTAAAGCCTACCGCTCAGCAATTGCTCCTGTTGTGATCGAATGGTGCCTGGCGATGGATTTGTCCAACCGAAATGGTCAAAAAGCTCCATCAAGACGGACTGAGCGATCTCGATCCCTTCGGTTGCAAATTCTTGGGGAAGGACCTCCCGCCCAATTTCGATCCGTTCAGCTCCGGTTTTCTTTTCATCCAAGAACGGCATGCGCTGAGGATCGTCTACCCATAGCTGCCGGCCCTTCGTGTTTTCCAGGCTCAAAGTCACGATCGCTCCCGAGGGGAAATGTCCGTCACGACCCATTCGTGATAAGAACTCGAAGATTTCCGTGATTTGCCGGATCGCCATTCCTGTGCCCAACGCCTGCCCCGGAGTTATGACCTCGGCTTGGTGCTTGTCCCAATCTGACTCTTCGAACCAATCTTCCCGCAAAGCGAGATAGTGCAAGAATTGATGGCTTCGATACGATCTCCAGTACTCGATATGATTTCGCCAATCGATCCAGGCCTCATAGTAGTCGCCGCTTGGCAAGGCGCCTTTCTGATCGTCGTTCGTGAATGGAATGCAGGGATATTGCCAGCCCCTCAGGTTAAGCGCATTCTTCTCGACAGCGTCACGACACCCAGCGAGCGATAATTTCTCGTTGATAAGTAACCGCGGCTGAAAGTTTATCCGCCAATAGCCCCTTGATCGAATTCGGTCGATTAGGCCGGCTTTCATCTACAGTCCCTCGAGTTCTTGATCGAGACGCGCGCGGGCTTGTGCCAGAGCTTCTGCTTCGCTTTGGGTCTGCGTTATCTCGGAGTGCGCGGAGAATCCGGCCCGCTCCTTTTTCTGCATCATCCTCACTGTCGCCACTTCGACTATCTCTCGCATATCGTAAGAGTTCGAGACCGATGCACTTTCAACACGTCGATTCCGGTTCCGGTAATAGATCACGCCTGCTCGCGTATCGGCGCTATCCTTCCTGCAAATCACGGGAATTTCCTCGAACGGTTCGACACGGATACACACGTATTGCTTACCGTCTTGATCCGTTGGGAAGTCGACGGAGAAATTCACATGAGGATCAGCAAAGGAAGTCATTTGATCCCGCATGATATCAATCTTGTAGGAATTTCGTTGCGGCTCCGTAATTCCCTGACGAACAAACGTCGCATCCTCGATTCCAACTATTATGATTCCACCATCCTGAACGTTCGAGAAGGCTAGGATATCTTTCGCAAAACGAGCAACGTCCCATGGCGTCGCGGCCTTGAAATCGAGTGTCGGGGATTCCGCTGCGCCCTGTATGTGTATTTCAAGCTCTTCCGTATTCATGAGTGATTTCTTTGAAAGTGAGAGAGTGCGGCAAAGAAAAAAGCGCGATACAAGATCGCGCTTTTCCGTCGTATTCTTACTTCATGCGGTCGTGTGAATGCGCGCCTCACGAACACCCCGTCGTGCTGCCGCACGTATCGCACTTCATGCACGTGCCATTCCGCACCAGCGTGAAGTTGCCGCACTCCGAGCACATCTCGCCTTCGTAGCCCTTGGCTTTCGCTTCGGCACGACGCTCCGCCTTGGACGGGGCGGCGGCTGCGGCGGTGCCGGGCTTGCTCCAGTTCAGGGCCTCGAGCTTCTCGGTCGGCGAGAGGTCGTGGCTGACCTCCTGCTTGAGGGCGACTGCGCCTTCGATGGTGTCGGAGACGCCGCGGGCGGTGGCGCCGTGCGGGGCCAGCGCCGTGACGCGGCTGCCGCCGGCGGGGGCGTTGTCGGCGTTGCCGCTGACAGCGGTCGAGCCGCCGCGCATGACGACGAGGTTGTCGGTGCGCGAACGGGTCAGGCCCTTCGACACGTACTTGGTCGCCTGGTGGGTCGGGGCCTCATCCGGCTCCTTGCCTTCCTCGACGCCCTTGCCGAGTGCGTCGAAGCCAGACTCGTTCGGATCGACATGGGCGAGGTCGAAGCGGCTCATATAGCTCACCGCGAGCTCGCGGAAGACGTAGTCGAGGATCGAGGTCGCGTACTTGATGGAGTCGTTGCCCTGCACGGGACCCGCGGGCTCGAAGCGGGTGAAGGTGAAGGCGTCGACATATTCTTCGAGCGGCACGCCGTATTGCAGACCCAGGGACACCGCGATCGCAAAATTGTTGATGAAGGAGCGCAGCGCCGCGCCTTCCTTGTGCATGTCGATGAAGATCTCGCCGAGCCGGCCGTCGTCATATTCGCCGGTACGGAGATAGACCTTGTGGCCGCCGACAACCGCCTTCTGGGTGTAGCCCTTGCGGCGATCCGGCATCTTCTCGCGCTCGCGCATCACGATGATGCGCTCGACCAGCTTCTCGACGATCTTCTCCGAGACCTGGGCGGCACGCGCCGCCATCGGCTTCTCGTAGAGCGCTTCCACCGCATCGTCCTCGTCCTCATCGTCGGAGATGAGCTGCGAGTTGAGCGGCTGCGACAGCTTTGAGCCGTCGCGGTACAGCGCGTTGGCCTTCAGCGCCAGCTTCCACGACAGCAGGTAGGCGGACTTGCAGTCCTCCACCGTGGCGTCGTTCGGCATGTTGATGGTCTTGGAGATCGCGCCCGAGATGAACGGCTGCGAGGCCGCCATCATCCGGATGTGGCTCTCGACCGAGAGGTAACGCTTGCCGATCTTGCCGCAGGGGTTGGCGCAGTCGAACACCGGGTAGTGTTCGGCCTTGAGGTGAGGAGCTCCCTCGACCGTCATCGCGCCGCAGATGTGCACGTTGGCGGCCTCGATCTCGCGCTTGGAGAAGCCAACCGCCGCGAGCAGGTCGAAGCCCGGCGCAGCAATGGCTTCCGCGCCGATGCCGAGCGTGTCGCGAATAAAGTCTTCGCCGAAAGTCCACTTGTTGAAGGCGAACTTGATGTCGAACGCGGTCGGCAGCGCCTTTTCCACCTTGGCGATGGCTTCGTCGGTGAAGCCTTTTGCCTTCAGCGTCGTGGCGTTGATGCCCGGCGCATTCGACAGCGAGCCGTGGCCGACGGCGTAGGCCTCGATCTCCGCGATCTCGCTCTCGCGATAGCCGAGCGCGCGCAAGGCGGCCGGCACCGCCTGGTTGATGATCTTGAAGTAGCCGCCGCCGGCGAGCTTCTTGAACTTCACCAGCGCAAAATCAGGCTCGATGCCGGTGGTGTCGCAATCCATCACCAGGCCAATGGTGCCGGTCGGCGCCACCACCGTCACTTGCGCGTTGCGATAGCCGTTGACCTCGCCGAGGGCGAGGGCATCGTCCCATGCCAGCTTGGCATGCGCGACGATGTCGGCCTGCGGGCACGACTCGTGGTCGAGCGCCACCGGATTGACGGCGAGCGCCTCATAGCCGCGGCTTTCACCGTGGGCGGCGCGGCGGTGGTTGCGGATCACGCGCAGCATGTGCGCGGCGTTCTTCTTGTAGCCCGGGAAGGTGCCGAGCTCGGCCGCCATCTCGGCCGAGGTCTTGTAGGAGATGCCGGTCATCACAGCGGTCAGCGCGCCGCACAGCGAACGGCCTTCCTTCGAGTCATAGGGCAGGCCCATGGTCATCAGCAGGCCGCCGATATTTGCAAAGCCGAGGCCGAGGGTGCGGAACTCGTAGGACAGCTCGGCGATCGCCTTCGACGGGAACTGAGCCATCATGACGGAGATTTCGAGCACGATGGTCCAGAGCCGGCAGAGGTGCTCGTAGGACTCGATGTCGAACCGCTTGGTGGTCGAGCTGTAGAACGTCAGCAAATTGGCGGAGGCGAGGTTGCACGCCGTGTCGTCCAGGAACATGTATTCCGAGCACGGATTGGAGGCGCGGATGTCACCGGACGCCTTGCAGGTGTGCCAGTCGTTCATCGTGGTGTTGAAGTGCAGGCCGGGATCGGCGGAGGCCCAGGCGGCGTAACCGATCTTCTCCCAGAGGTCGCGCGCCTTCAGCGTCTTGGTCACCTTCTTGGTGGTGCGGCCGATCAGGTTCCAGTCGCCATCGGTCTCGACAGCGCGGAGGAAATCATCCTTCAGCGACACCGAGTTGTTGGAGTTCTGGCCGGAGACGGTGAGATACGCCTCGGAATCCCAGTCGGTGTCGTAGATGTCGAACTGGATGTCCTTGTAGCCCTGCTTGGCGAACTGGATGACGCGCTTGATGTAGTTGTCGGGCACGAGGCTGCGGCGCGCGAGCTTGATCTCGCGGCGGAGCGCCGGGTTCTTCTCGGGATCGAAGCAGTCGTCGCCAGAACCTTCGCAGTTCACGCAGGCCTTCATCACGGCCTTGAGGTGCTTCTGGTTGATCTTGGAGCCGGTGACGAGCGCCGCAACCTTCTGCTCCTCCTTCACCTTCCAGTCGATATAGGTCTCGATGTCGGGATGGTCGGCATCGACCACGACCATCTTGGCGGCGCGGCGGGTGGTGCCGCCCGACTTGATCGCGCCCGCGGCGCGGTCGCCGATCTTGAGGAAGCTCATCAGGCCGGACGAGCGGCCGCCGCCGGAGAGCTTTTCGCCTTCCCCGCGCAGGCTCGAGAAGTTGGAGCCGGTGCCGGAGCCATACTTGAACAGGCGCGCCTCGCGCACCCAGAGGTCCATGATGCCGCCCTCGTTGACGAGGTCGTCGCCGACGCCCTGGATGAAGCAGGCATGCGGCTGCGGATGCTCATAGGCCGACTTCGATTTTGTCAGTTTGCCGGTCTTCCAGTCGACGTAATAGTGGCCCTGGCCGGGACCATCGACGCCATAGGCCCAATGGAGCCCGGTGTTGAACCACTGCGGAGAGTTCGGCGCGACCATCTGTTTTGCCAGTTGGAAGCGAAGCTCGTCGAAGAAGGCGAGGGCATCTTCTTCCGTGGAGAAGTAGCCGCCCTTCCAGCCCCAATAGGTCCAGCAGCCGGCGAGGCGATCGAACACCTGCTTGGCAGAGGTCTCACCGACGATGCGCTCGTTCTCGGGCAGCAGGCTAAGCGCCTCGGTGTCCGGCACCGAGCGCCACAGCCACGACGGCACGGTCTCTTCCTCGACCTTCTTCAGGCGCGCGGCAACGCCGGCTTTGCGGAAATACTTCTGCGCCAGCACGTCGGAGGCGACCTGCGACCAGAACTCCGGAACCTCGACGTTCTCGGCACGGAACACGACCGAGCCGTCCGGGTTGCGGATCTCAGATGTGGTCAGGCGGAAATTGATCCCGGCATAGGGAGATTGTCCGCTGGTGGTGTTGCGTCGTTCGATTCGCATGGTCGAGCCCCGTCTCTTCTTCTGCCCGGTCCCACGTTATTCGCAGGTTGCCGGAATGTTATCTGTTCGCGGACTTGAGGGAAAACGCGTCAGCACGCCTCCCGTCATCCGCAGCTCAGCCGGTGGATCCGGCCTGTTTTCTCTCATCCGCCAGACGCCGGTTTGACCCGGCCCAGCGGCGGCATGATCCCGCGGCGGCGCCCGACTGGTCGGGTCCTCCGGGTCATGCATTCAACGCCCCAAACGCTCACGCGACACGTCACGCGTACGCTTCTTGCGGGCCGGTTACGGCCTCTGTTTCCGGGTCCTTCTCGGCCCGTTCTGTCGTTCCTACGGCGGCCCAAAATCAGGGCAGACAAGCCATTCACCCGCGGCCCAAAGGCCTGGCGGAGTGGTCATTTTGGAACCCTTGTGGGAGCGACCGGCGGGGACCCAAACACACTCGCGCCGAACAGGTTGAAAGCTAGGCCATGTCCGTTGCGCCCGTCAAGGACTAGTACGAGTTTCTGAATCAAACACTAAATATGGTGGACGGAGGGGGATAACAGGGGGCGGTGCCGCGCCTGTGATCGAGCCAACTATCGGTGAGTCCTCAGGGATTCCCAAGCCAAAAAAATTCGCTCCGCCTGTGGATTGGAGTTTCGCCCCGCTGTTCACAGGCGAACTATTTATTCGCGGTGGCGGATTGAAATTTCAGGACTCACGTAGCCCTACGGGCAAAGTAAGGATCAGGCATGTCAGAGGCATGATGGTCGGGCGACAAAATCGCGGGCAAGCTGCGGCCGACTCACTCCTCTTCATACCTTTGCTCTTCACACCCTTGCCGGGTTCCATGACAGACCAGAAGCCTCAAGCGCGGCCGCGCCTTGCGCCCGCCGGCCTGATGTTCCTCGCCATCACCTCGGTGGGTTGGGGGTTCAACTGGCCGTCCACCAAGTTCCTGCTCAGCGAGCTGCCGCCTCTGACCCTGCGCGGCATCACCGGCGTGATCGGCGCCGTGCTGCTGGCGGCGCTGGCGCTGCTCCGCGCCCAGAGCCTGCATGTCGAGGCAAGGCTGTGGCCGCGCCTCGTGCTGTATGCGGCGCTCAACGTCTCCGGCTGGATGGTGCTGATGGGGCTCGCGCTCTTGTGGCTGCCGGCGAGCGAGACCGCATTGATCGCCTACACCATGCCGGTCTGGGCCTCGCTGCTGGCCTGGCCGGTGCTCGGCGAGCGGCCGACGCTGTTGCGGACCATTGCGCTGGTGATGGCGTTCGCGGGGCTTGCCGCGATCATGGGCGGCAACGGGATTTCCGCGAGCAAGGACAAGCTGCCGGGAATCATCATGGCGCTCGGCGGCGCGTTCGGCTTTGCGCTCGGCACGGTGCTGGCGAAGAAATATCCGCTGGTGATGCCGCCGATCCCGGCCGCGGCCTGGCAGATCGGCCTCGGTTGCGTGCCGATCGCGATCATCGGCCTCATGATCGAGACCACGCATCTCGATCGCGTCACGACGGTCGGCTGGTGGCTCTTGGTCTATTCGACGCTGATCCAGTTCTGCGTCGCCTACGTCGCGTGGTTTGCCGCGCTTGCCCGCCTGCCGGCCTCGGTGGCGGCGATCGGCACCATGGCGGTACCGGTGATCGGCGTGATTGCCTCCGCCGTCGCGCTGCACGAGCCGCTCGGGCCGACCCAGATCACAGCGCTGCTGTTCACGCTCGCCGGCGTCGCACTGGCGACGCGGTAAGTCACATCACTCGCCGAGCGCCTGCTGCAGCATGCTGGCGAGCTGCGCCTTGCGATAGGGCTTTGCCAGCAGCAGCACGCCTTCGTCGAGGCGGCCGTGATGCACGATCGCGTTCTCGGTATAGCCCGAGGTGTAGAGCACCTTCATGCCGGGCCGCCGTTTTGCCACTTCGTCGGCGAGCTGCCGGCCGTTCATGCCGCCGGGCATGATGACGTCGGTGAACAAGAGATCGAACTTCTCGCCCTTGTCGACCAGCGCCAGCGCGGCGCGGGCGTCGGGCACTGCAATGGTCTTGTAGCCGAGGGCGCCAAGCTGCGTGACCACGTAGTTGCGCACCAACTGATCGTCTTCCACGACCAGGATGACTTCGCTGCCGCGCCGCGGCGGCTCCGGCGCTGCTACCTCCACCTCGGCCTGGCCGCGGGCAGGCGGCAGATAGAGCTTGATCGTGGTGCCGTGGCCTTCCTCGCTGTAGATCTTGATGTGGCCGCCGGACTGCTTGACGAAGCCGTACACCATGCTCATGCCGAGGCCGGAGCCCTTGCCGACCTCCTTGGTGGTGAAGAACGGCTCGAACACCTTGTCCTGCACCGCGTGCGACATGCCGGTGCCGGTGTCGCTGACCGCGAGCAGCACGTAACGGCCCGGCGTGATGTCGGGATTAACAGCCGCATAAGCGTCGTCGAGCACAATGTTGCTGGTCTCGAACAACAGCTTGCCGCCGTTCGGCATCGCGTCGCGGGAGTTGATCGCCATGTTGAGCAGCGAGTTAGCAAGCTGCGACGGATCGATATGGACGCTGGCGACATCTGGCGCGAGCACCTGATCAATCTCGATCTGCTCGCCCAGCGTCGGCCGCAGCAGCTTGGCGATATCGACCACGGTGCCGTTGATGTCGACGGTGCGCGGCTCCAGCGGCTGGCGGCGGGCGAAGGCGAGCAGATGCTGGATCAGCTCGCGGCACCGCTCGGCGGCGCGGTCGATCAGCTCGGCGGTTTGCGCAAGCTTCGGCTGGCTGCGCAGGCTGTCGACCAGCGTCTCGGTGGTGCCGGTGATGACCGTCAGCATGTTGTTGAAGTCGTGCGCGACGCCGCCGGTCAGCTTGCCGATGGCGTCGAGCTTCTGCGCCTGCTGCAGCTTGTGCTCGGTTTCACGCGAGGCGGTGATGTCGTGATAGATCAGCGCCGCGCCGGTGATGGTGTTGTCGCCGTCGCGCAGCGGCCGGCCCGACACCACGAGGTGAATCTCCGACGCGCCGCGCACCGGCCGGGCGACGAATTCCAGCCCGTCGAACTCCTCGCCGCGCAGCGCCTTGGCCGAGGGCATGTCGTTGGCCAGCATCGGTGTGACGCCGTCGGCCTGGAACACGTTGCTCATGGCGCGCAGCTCGCGGACAGTCATGCCCGGCTTGTAGCGCAGCATCTTCTCGGCGGCCGGGTTCGAGAGCAGCACGGTGCCGCCGCCGTCGATCACCAGCACCGCCTCCGCCATGCTGCGGAATGTGGTTTCCATCACCGAGGTGGAACGGCGGAGCCCTTCGAGCGCGGCGCCGAGATCCTTGGTGCGTTCGGCCACCTTGCCCTCGAGCGACAGATTGGTCGCCTTGGTCGCGCTGAGCGCGCCCTGCAGTTCGCGGCTGGCGCGCCGGGCCGCCAGCGTCAGCGCGACCGCGAGCAGCAGGATCATCACCACGCCGGCAAGGTCGACCGCCAGCAACAGCCGGCCATTGGTCTTCGACTGTTCGGTGCGAATCCCGAGCAGGCGGCGCTCTTCGGTGACCAGGCGGTCGAGTGCCGCACCGACACTGTCCATCAGCGCGCGGCTCTCGCCCGCGGAGATCAGTGCCGCTGCGGCGGCCGTGTCGCCCGCCGTGCGCAACCTGATCAGTTCGGCACCGAGCGCAACGGCGCGCTCGACCTGTCCCTTGGTGCCCGCGATCAGCTGCGCCTCGTCCGGGGCCGACTTCACCGCAGCCATCAAATCGTCGAAGGCGGCGGTGAGGGCGGTGCTCTGCTCGCGAAACTCGTCGGCGAAGGACGCATCGCCCGTCAGCGCGAACCCGCGCGCCGCGCTCTCGACGCCGCGCGGCAGCGAACGCGCATCCGAAATGCGCTTGAGGATGCCGAGTGCGTGATCGACCGAATCAATCTCGCTGCGCGACTTGACATCCAGCCCGATCGACGCCGCGCTGATGACGAGGAGGATCGCAAGGCCGCTGCCGAGGATGAGACGCTGGGAAGCCATCGACGATTAGTACGAGCAATTATTTGGAAAGACGAGCAGAAGGAGCGGACTTCGCAAGACATTCGTTAACGGCGGCAATCAGCGCCTGCGGGGTAAACGGCTTGCGCAGGCAGGCTGACGCGCCGAGCTCGATCGTCATCCGCAGGAAATCCGGCGCACGGTCGGCATTGGCGAAGGCATAGCCGGACATCGCGATCACGGGAATATGGGGCGCGCGCTCGTGGAAGACGCGGATCGCCTCGAAACCGCGCATATGCGGCATGAAGACGTCGACCAGCATGACGTCGAACGACGCCTTGTCCAGCGCGCGCATGCCCGCTTCACCGCCATCCGCGACGGTGACGTCGAAGCCCTGGCGCTGCAAACACACCTCGATGGCGACACACACCATCGGGTCGTCATCGACCACGAGAACGCTCGGCACGATGCATCCTCTTCCTGCGGCCTCGCGTGCCGTCGACTCGCTTGGCCCGTCTGCCGATTAAGGCGGAACCTGGACGGAAAGTCTGTATCATAGAATGCATATGCTGTTTGCTGACAAGCAGATTTCCAGCTAGCCCTGACACCATCACTTGTATTTGTCCGCCCACATTACGACGGGTCCATGACCGCAGTTCCAGTCGCCGGCCGCGCCCCGCTGTCACCGCTCGGTCTCGCATTCCTGGTGGTCGCATCGACCGGCTGGGGTCTCAATTTCCCGATCATGAAGTTCCTGCTCACGGAGTGGCCGCCGCTGTCGTCGCGCGGGCTCTGCGGCGTGGTCGGCGCGATCGCACTCGCTCTGGTGGCGGTCGCACGCGGACAGCCGTTGCGCGTCCCTGACGGCATGTGGTTGCGGCTTGCGCTGGTGTCGACGCTGTCGATCGGCGGCTGGGTCGCGTCGATGGGGCTGGCGCTGATCTGGCTGCGGGCCAGCGAGGCGGCCGTGCTCGGGATCTCGATTCCGGTGTGGGTCGCGCTGGTCGCCTGGCCGGTGCTCGGCGAGCGCGTGTCGCTGCCGCGTGCGCTCGCGCTTGGCGTGGCGCTCGTCGGGATCGCCGCACTGATCGGCGGTGGCGGTCTTGACGCAAGCCTCGGCAAGTTGCCGGGCATCCTGTTCGCGCTCGCCGGCGCGCTCTGCGTCGGGTTTGGCACGGTGCTGACCAAATTCTTCAAGCTCGCAATGCCGCCGCTGTCGCTCGCGGCCTGGCAGCTCGCGATCGGCTGCGTGCCGATCGCGATCGCCGGCGTCCTGATCGAGCAGCCGCAGCTTGCGGCGCTGTCGCAGTTCGGCTGGGCGTCGATGCTCTACATGACGCTGATCCAGTTCTGCCTTTGCTATGTCTGCTGGTTCGCGGCGCTGGAGCGGCTGCCGGCGGCGACCGCGTCGATCGGCACGCTGCTGGTGCCCGTCGTGGGTGTGCTGGCGGCGGCGGCCATGCTGCGCGAGCCGCTCAGCCCGAGCGACATCGCGGCGCTCGTTGTGACGTTCGCGGCCGTCGCGGTGGCGTTGCGGACATGAAAAAGGGCGGCGCTGCCGCCGCCCTTCGCTGGATTTTTGTTTTTACGCGTTTTCTTCACGCGAACCGGGGACCACTTCGCTTGAAAACGCTCTCGCCGGCATTGAGGCCGTTACGGGCAGGGGTGCCGCAGGCCGTCAAAGCCGAGATAGGTGCCCGAACCCGGGTCGTAGGACCTGTAGCGCTGCGCACAGTAGCTTGCGTCGCCGCCCGGGGCGACTTCCACGGCGACAGGCGCACTGTCGTCGTAATAGCCGTAGCTGTCGTCATAGTAGCCGTATCCGGGGCCATAACCGCTGTAATACGCGCCCGAGGCGAGCGCTCCGCCGACGACTGCGCCCGCAACCGCGCCCGGCCAGAAGCCGCCGCCGCCACGGTGATAACCGCCGTGCCAGCCGCCACCGCCGCCGCGCCAACCACCGCCGCCACCGCCGCCGGCCCACTGGCCGCCGCCACCACCGCCATGCCAGCCGCCGCCACCGCCCATCGCAGCACCACGGCCGCCGCCAAAGCCACCGCCGCCGCCGCCGCCGACATGGCCACCGCCACCGCCGCCGCCGCGCGCACCACCACCACCACCGCCCATTGCGCCCATCTGTGCGGCAGACTGGGCGAATGAGATGGTCGGCGCCACAGCCAACGGCAGCGCAAGCGCCAGCGCCGCGGCGGTGCTCAGAACCTTCATATTGATCATTTTGGACTCCATTAAATCGGACAATGTCTAACCATCTCTGCGGTCGGACGTTCCTGCGCTCGACATTGATTGTCCGTCGTCTTTGCTTGAGCGGCGGCGCATGTATGGCGGGTGAACAAAACTCCTCGTGACCGCGTCATTTGGTCGCCAAAGGGCCCGCAACCGGGGCCCATCCCGGGAGTGTCGGGCTACCTTGGGGGCGGCTGGACATTTGGAGATTCAGGTGGCATCAGAGCCGGACTGCCTCGAACCGACCGGCCACGCATGAAACAATTCCTGCTGAAATTCTTCACCTGGTGGAACGGCCAGACCTTTGGCACGCAATTGTGGACCTCGCGCTACGGCGAATTGGTCGGCGAGGACGGGCAGGGCAATCGCTACTACCGGACCAAGGGCGGGGAGATCGATCCGACGCTGCATTTCGAGCGCCGCTGGGTGGTCTATAACGGCTATGCCGAAGCGTCCCGGATCCCGGCCGGCTGGCACGGCTGGCTGCATCACACGGTTGATGTGCCCCCGACCGAGGAGACGTACGCGCCGCGGGAATGGGAAAAGCCGCATCTGCCGAACATGACCGGCACCGCGCAGGCTTACCGTCCGTCCGGCTCGACGCTGGCGAGCGGCCGCCGCCCCAAGGCGACCGGCGACTATCACGCCTGGACGCCGGGAAGCTGAGCTTCACGCATTGTTGTTTCGGATGTGCGCGCGCGTAACACCGCGCGTGCGTCGCACACGCGCCTGTGGCAGCGCAAGCGCGCCTGTGGACAACGGTAACAGCGGGGACAGGTGCGCCGCATCCGATGTTGTCGGCTTGCGCTATGCGCGCCTTCGCGGCTCAATGAAGCCATCTTACGGAGATGGGAAACCATCGCGTCGGATCGGGCTCCAGATCGCGACTGTCCCGATGAGCAGCGGCCTCCGAGTTGGATGCGGCCGGGAGATAGGCCCCCGGTGCAGACGTCCGGAAATCGCCCGCAAATGTGAGGCTGCCGTAAGACAGGAAGGGCCGCTCGGGAAACCGGGCGGCCTTTTTCTTTGTCTCACGATCTTCTTTGTCTCACGATCGGGTCAGGACAGCCGTGCCGCGGCGCGGCTCATCAATTCACCCCGGCGCGCGTGTGCCGGTCCCATCCGCTCCTTCATGAAGGCGAGGATCTCGGCCGGCGCGGTATCGGGCGAGCCGGCATTGAACGGCGGGGCCGGGTTGTATTCGAGCCTGAGCTGGATCGCTTCCGCGGTCTTGCGATCGACCAGCTCGGACACCAGCGTCAGCGCGAAATCGATGCCGGCGGTGACGCCGCCGCCCGTGAAACGGTTGCGGTCGACGCAGACGCGCGTCTTGGTCGGGATGGCGCCGAAGCCCGCCAGGAAATCGATCGCACTCCAATGCGTGGTGGCGCGATAGCCCTGCAGCAGACCGGCGGCGCCGAGCACCAGCGATCCCGTGCAGACCGACGTGACGTATTTCGCTCCCTCGGCCTGCTTGCGCAGGAAATCGAGCATCTCCTCGTCGCCGACCATGTCGTCGGTGCCGAACCCGCCGGGCACGCAGATCACGTCGAGCTGCGGGCAGTCGGCAAAGGTCGTGGTCGGCGTCAGGACCATGACGGAGTCGGTCGGGACGGGTTCGATCCGTTTCCAGACCAGATGCACCTTGGCGCCGGGGACCGAGGAGAACACCTGCAGCGGGCCGGTCAGGTCGAGCTGGGTCACCTTCGGGAAGACGAGCAATCCAATCTGCAGGGGTTCGGACATCGGAGGTCTCCAAATAGCGCTTGACGGAACCACGATGCCATGGTGGCCTCCTGTCCAAAATGGCGTAATTCCCTCATTTTCGGACGTCGACGCCGCCTTCGGGGATTCGGCATTGCGAGGATTTGGCAGATGATCGGCATCCTGATCTTTCCCGACTTCCAGCTGCTCGATGCGGCCGGCCCGATCGCGGCGTTCGAGATCGCGGCGCGCTTTGCCAACAACCCGCCTGATATCAAGACGATCGCGCTGAAGGCCGGGCCGGTGCGCTCTTCGTCCGGCGTCGAGATGCTGGCGCGCGGCTTCAAGCCGTCGGCGGCGATCACGACGCTGATCATCGCGGGCGGCAACGGCGTGCGCACGCCGGCGACCTGTCCGACCACGCTGTCATTCGTGCGGCGGATGGCGAGCCGCGGCATCCGCGTCGCCAGCGTCTGCTCGGGCGCCTATGTGCTGGCCGAGGCCGGCCTGCTCGACGGCCGCCGCGCCACCACGCATTGGCAGCGCACGCCGCATTTCGTGAAGACCTATCCGAAGGTCAAGCTCGAGCCGGACCAGATCTTCGTCCGCGACGGCAACATCTGGAGCTCGGCCGGCATCACCGCCGGCATCGATCTCGCACTCGCCATGATCACCGAAGACTACGGCGACGAGGTCGCGCAGAGCACCGCGCGGCAGCTCGTGCTGTACCATCGGCGCAGCGGCGGGCAGTCGCAGTTTTCCTCGCTGCTGGAATTGAAGGCGCCGAACGGCCGGTTCGGGCCGCTGCTCGCCTGGGCGCGCGAGCATCTCGACGCGCCGCTGACGGTCGAGGACCTCGCCGACAAGGCCGGGATGAGCTCGCGGCATTTCACCCGCGCCTTCATCGCGGAGACCGGCACCACGCCGTCGAAAGCGGTCGAACGGTTGAGGATCGAAGTGGCGCGGCAGCGCGTGCAGTCGTCGGGCGAGGCGATCGAACGCGTCGCCGAGATCACCGGCTTCCGCGATCCGGAGCGGATGCGCCGCGCCTTCATCCGCGCCTTCGGCCAGCCGCCGCAATCGCTGCGCCGGGCGTCGCGCGCCGGGTAGGTCGTGGACGCGCGGAACTCCGGCGCGTTGTTGGAAAGAACGGTGATCATTCCAGCGGCGAAGCGAACGCGGCTGCCGATGAGCGACCGTCGCCAAGCTCGCCGGTGCTGCCGGCCGCGGCAATTTGAGTTTGGGACAAGCTCGTTGTCCGATCTCACACGATTCATTCAGTCGTTGCACCGATGAACCCGCGCGAAGGTTCCTGTGACCCACGTTAGGTGGGGCGTTGCGGACCCGAGGAGGTTCCACATGACAAAGCATCGAACGATTACCGGGTTCGTGGCTGTCACCCTGCTGGCTGTCACTGCAACCGCTGCGACGATCAGGTCGCACCTGCCCCGGACCGAGAGCGTTGTCGTCTCTGACACGGACGCGCTCCCGGCCAAGGATTTCAGCGACCGCTGGTCCCCGATTTCAGCCTTGCCTCCGGCGACGGACATGGCTGAGCGCGCACCTGACGTGCGTTGAATAGGTCATTGGCGCAGGTCCGGCCCAGTCGCGGACACGCCGCGCGCAGAGTTCACCGCAGCACAAAGGCCCCGCCGAAGCGGGGCCGGATGTTGAACCACTTGATGTTGAACGACTTAATCCCGAACGACTTGGTCTCGAATAGAACTAACGGTTCCGCCGCGCCGGAATAGCGCAGGCCTTCACCTGCACGCCCAAGAATCCACGGATGGCTGAGCACGAAACGTGCCCGAGCCAAAATATCAATTGCTCAATGTGTCGGTCGCGATCTTCTTCTTGAGAGCTTCACAGGTGTTCCTGACCTCCGTGGTCATCAACGAGACGGCTTCGATCTGCAGGAAGAAACGCTTGCCCTGATCGCGGTAACCCGCGGCAAACTCCTTGATCTCCGCGATCATGTCGTGGACGCCCGCCACCATGACTTCGCAGTTCTTGGCGGCCGCTTGCAGTTCCGATCCAAGGGCCTCGATTTCTTTCACCGCCGCTTCGTATTCACGCACGACCGCCTCGGCCGATAGCTTGCCCACCTCGTTGACGCCGTTGCGGTGCTCGACGTAGTCCGGCATCGGCGAGAGAGGCCGAATGTTGCTGCGTGGGCGATGCGTACTCACCGTGTCGATTTCGCCCTCGGTCGTTTCCAACGGGGCGCGGGCGAGGACTTCTGCACTGACACTCATGCGAACGCTCCATAAGTTGTTACGGCGAATGGAGTTTAGCAATGTCAACGGATTTGTCTCGCTTTTCCACAAGTTTGAAACAGTCCAATTGTGCATCGCAGCATGACGAATCCCAGCCGCAATCACTGCGCCGGGCATGGCGCGCCGGGTATTGGCGTCGGGCGATCAGGTTCGTTTGCCGTCGGCGAAGCGTCACGGGTGCGCAGCCGCCTCTTTGCGCTGACGACGCGCGTGGGCCACTCCCCAACCGAGCCCAAACAGGGCGGCGGCGAGCGAGCCCCCGAGCACGCCCAGCTTTGCTGCATTGAGCAGGGCCTCGTCGGGGAAGGCGAGCATGGCGGTAAAGATAGACATGGTGAAACCGATTCCAGCCAACAGGCCGATGAGGCAGACGCCGCCCCACGTAATGCCTGGCGCCAGCCGACAGCGCCCCAACTTGACCGCAAGCCAGGTGGCACCGATCACGCCGACAGGCTTTCCCAAGGCAAGGGCAAGCCCCACGCCCAGCATCACGGACTGAGCTCCGGCAGTGAGGCCGGAAGCCGTCAGGCTGATGCCGGCGTTCGCCAACGCGAACAGGGGCATGATGCCGAAGGCGACCCAGCCATGCAGCGCCGTCTGCACGCGCACGACGGGCGGCAACATTTCGCGATGCGCGACGTGGAGCGCACGGCGCCGTGACCTGAGGCGATGGGTATCGTTCCAGGCCGCATCGCTGTCGCGCAACTCCGCGATCACGCGCGACACCATTTGCAGGGGCGGCTCCCGCAGCGGCATCGGCCGCACCGGAGTCATCAGGCCGAGCACGACGCCGGCGAGGGTCGGATGCGCTCCGCTCATCAGCAGCCCGGTCCAGACCAGCGCGCCCGGCGGAACGTAGGCGAGGGCGGAGCCGATGCCGATCCGCTGAAGCCCGACGACCATCAGAATGCCGAGCGCCGCCACGATAAACCCGCTCGGCTCCAGTCCGCCGGAGTAGATGAAGGCGATGATCAACACCGCGATGACGTCGTCGATGATGGCGAGCGCCAGCAGGAACACCCGTAGATTGACCGGGATCGATCGTCCCAGCAAGGCGAGCGCCCCCACGGCAAAGGCGATGTCCGTCGCCGTGGGCACGGCCCAGCCCTGGCCGCGCACGGGATCGGCATTCAGGCCAATGTAGATCAGTGCCGGGGCGATGACGCCGCCGGCCGCCGCGATCACGGGCAGCAGCGCCTGGTCGAACCTGCTGAGCGCGCCTTCATGTATTTCGCGCCGAATCTCCATGCCGACGACGAGGAAGAAAATCGTCATCAGCCCGTCGTTGATCCAGAAATGCAGCGAACGGCGGCTGACGAAGTCGCCAAACCCGATCAAGAGCTGCTGGTGCCAGAGAGCGTGATAGCTGTCGGCGAAAGCAGAGTTGGCCCAGATCATTGCAGCGGCTGCTGCAGCCAGCAGTACGCCGCCGCCGACAGCTTCGACGTGCAGGAAGCGCTGGAGCGTGGCGAACGCCCGCTCGGCAAGTCGTTGGGCTCGTGGCAGGTCCTGGGTGGGCAGTCGGTGATCCATCGGGCACGCGCACTCGGCGTGGTGGCCCGACCATCGCTTCACCTGTTACTGCGGCATGCAGTTAACACCCATGGCCGGTTTTGCACGGCGACAGGCATAGGGCAACCCTATTCGGGCGTCCTGCGACCGTTTGGCATATCGCTCGGAACCGTACTCGGAACGAAGTGCATTTCGGCGCTAGTCTAGAACCGCTCAGGCCTCAGCAGGGCGTAGATCAGGTAGGCCAGCAGGCCTGCGGCGACGACGGCGGCGAGTGAATAATCGAAGATCATCCACACTCTCCCTGAAACCATTGATAGGCATCCTGAGGGTCCCGCGCCGAGGGCTGGCGATCACAGCCAGCTCGCGAGCGGGCTGAGCTGGGTTGCTGCACCGAAGATCAGCAGAACCGCAATGCACGCCGGCAGAGAGTAGGGGGGCCGATTGTTTCCTTGCGACATGGCAGCACCAATTCAGGAGGGAGTTCCCATGCGCGTGAAAGCTACGCGCTGATTGCCTGGTGCAATATCAAGCCGATCGCATAGGAATGCGAGACGGACGCCAGACCGGCGTTATAAATGCGGAATAAGTGTCAGCGCTAGCCCTCGTCGGTTTCCAACAGCCCGAGCTTCGAGGCAAGCCAGCGCGTGGTGGAGGCCTGGATCAGGATCGTGGTGAGGATCGCGACGAAGGTGACGGAGGCGATCGTCTCCGCGCCCGGCGCCTTCATTCCCAGCATCAGGCCGGCGAGCGCGGCGGGGATGACGCCGGTTTCTCGCGTCCAGCACATGAACAGCAGTTCCGCAAGACTCCAGCGTGCGCGGCGATCCGGCATCGCGCAAAGGAATACGGTGATGGGGCGGGCCACGAACATCAGCACCAACGTCACCGCAACGCCGCCGAGCCAGTATTGGTGCATCAGCACAAAATTCACCTGGGCGCCGAGCAGGATAAAGATGAACAGGCGCAGGATGAAGGCGGTGGTCAGGACGAACTCACTGAGCTTCTGGGATTCGCCCGGCTCCATCGCGAAGCCGAAGGTCTCCTTGTTGCCAAGCATGATGCCGAACACGAACACCGCCATGAAGCCTGAGGCATGCAGGCCCTCGGCGGCGAAGTAGGCGGCGATCACCGCGACCACGGTGACGACGGGGGCATATTCGGCAAGGAAGGCCCACTTCTCATGGGCGATGAAGATCGTTGCCAGATAGCCCAGTACGATGCCGGCGGTGATGCCGATGATGGAATGCTCGAGCAGTTCGCGCAGCGAGGTCGCGACGGAGACCGTGCTGCCGGTCGCCACGCCGAGCAGGGTAAGGGTGATGATCGCGCCCATGGCATCGTTGAAGGCGGATTCGCTCATCACGGTCTGGGCGACGCGGTCGCGGATCGGGATCTGGCGGAAGATCGGCACCAGTGTCGCCGGATCGGTCGAGGCCAGTGTCGCCGCCAGCAGGAACGCCACGATCGGGGGAACGCCAAGAATGAATTGCGCGGCGAAACCCGTGATTGCCGCCGTGACGATCACGCCCAAGGTTGCGATCACCGCGATGGTGATCCAGACCTGCCTGAGCACGGTCAGTCGAAGCGTCGCTCCGCCGTCGAACAGGATGTAGCTTGCGCCGAACAGCAGGATGATCTGGTTCAGCGCGGAATCGGCTGCGATATTGACGAGTCCAAGGGCATGCGGGCCGATCAGGATGCCGACGATGAGGAATACCGCGACGTCGGGAATTCTGACCTTCTGAGCGAAGAGCGCCGCGACCGTGCCGATCGCCAGGATCAGGCCGCATGAGAGCAGCGTGTGCCTGGCGATCTCGATCGAGGACGACATGATCAGCCCAGTGTCTTCAGCCAGGCGCTGATCTCGGTCACCGCGACATTGGCCTGGTTGAGCAGCTTGCCCATGGTGAAGAAGCCATGGAACTGGCTGGGGAAATGCCGGTAGGTCACGGGTACGCCGGCATCCCTGAGGAATTTCGCGTACTCGTCGCCTTCGTCGCGCAGCGGATCGGCGCCGGCGGTCAGCACATAGGCCGGCGGCAATCCGGCGAAGTCTTTCGCGCGCGCGGGCGAGGCGCGCCAGTCGCTGTTGTCGGCGTCGCCGAGATAATGGTCGCCGAACCAGCCGATCACCGAATGCGTCAGCAGGATGCTGGTCTCGGGCTCGCGATGCGAGGGATGCTTCCGCGAGAAATCGGTCGCGGGATAGACCAGCAGCTGGGCCGCGAGCTTCGGTCCGCCGTCGCGGGCGGTGAGCGCAACCACGGCTGCGAGGTTGCCGCCGGCGCTGTCGCCGCCGACGATCAGGTGCGTGGCGTCGATGCCGAGATCCCCGGCGTTGGCCGCAACCCATTTGGTCGCGGTGACGGCGTCGTCCACCGCGGCAGGGAAGCGGTGCTCGGGCGCCAGCCGGTAATCGACCGAGATCACGATCAGCTCACCCTCATGGGCAAGCTTCTGGCAAACCACCTCATGGGTATCGAGATCGCCGATCACCCAGCCGCCGCCATGAAAGAACACCAGGCACGGCGCGAGCCCAGCCTTCTTGCGCAGTGTTTTCGGCGTGTAGATGCGAGCGGGGATCGCGCCGTGCGGCGCCGGGATCGCAAGCGCCTTGCTCGATTCAAGCGCGGGCGGCTCGGGATTGGAGACGATGCGCGCGGCCCGATAATATTCGCGCGCTTCCGGTGCGGTCAGCGATTCATAGGCAGGGCGGCCGGCCTCCTGGAAGGCCTTGTAGACGGCGGCGGCATCGGGATCGAGAACGACGGGCATAGGCAAACAAACCTTCTTGTGATGCTGAACTGAAGCGTCAGGCGGCGGTGCGGCCGCCGTCGACGGTGTAGGCGGAGCCGGAGACGTAGCTCGCCTCGTCGGAAGCGAGGAAAGCGACGATCGATGCGACCTCGCTCGCGAGGCCGAGCCGGCGTGCCGGGATGCGGTCGACGATCTTCTCGACCGGTGGCGGCGCGTTGCCGCCGGAACGTCCTTGCAGGATGGTGCTCAGCATCCGGCTCTCGATCATGCCGGGGCAGACGCAATTGACCCGCACGCCGGTGCCGGTGCATTCCCAGGCCGCGCTCTTGGTCAGCCCGATCACCGCGTGCTTGCTGGCGCTGTAGACCGCGATCATCGGCGATCCCATCAGGCCGGCGATCGAGGCGGTGTTGATGATGCTGCCCTTGTTCTGCTTCAGCATGACAGGCAGCACATATTTCATGCCGAGGAAGACGCCGACGACATTGACGTCGAGCACCCGGCGAAAGCTCTCCAGCGAATATTCCGGGATCGGCCTGACGTCGCCCTCGATGCCGGCGTTGTTGTAGAAGGCGTCGATGGTGCCGAAGCGGTCGACGGCGGCGCGGACATAGTCCCTGACCTCGTCCTCATCGGTGACGTCGGCGGCGATCGCGAAGGCCTCGGCCGAGGCGGGCAGGTCCTTGATGGCGGCTTTGAGGTCGGCCTCCTTGCGGTCGACTGCGACAATCCGCGCCCCGCGTTCGGCGAGCAGTTGGAGCGTGGCGGTTCCGATGACGCCGGCAGCCCCGGTGACGACGGCAACCCGGCCGTCGAGCCTGATGCGATCGGGCATGTTTGGGTTTCCTCTGGCTGGTCCGGTTCGATCCGGATTTTCTCAGGTTTTCACGCGGTGCCGCGCGCCTTCAGCGTGAGGACTATCACACGTGTTCCCAAGGGTGACCAGAGGGTGACCTGAGGGTGAGCCGTGCCTGGCCTGCGGGCCGGGGACGGGCCTCCAGGCGCCCTTTCCCCGCCGTATTCGGCGTGTTAACCGGTGGCCTGCGAGCGGCCGATATCAAGGTAGACTGTCGCGAGCCCGATTCGCCTTTTAAAGCCCGCGAGATGCTTCGAACCATTGCCCTGACTGGCTTTGCGGCCCTGGTCGCCGCCTCAACCATCTCGCTTGCGCCGCCCGCGCGCGCGCAGATCGGAACGATTTTCTCCGATCCCGCGCCGCGTCCGCCCGGCTCGATTCCGCGTGGCCAGGTGGCGCCTCCCGGCGACGACGACGAGGAAGTGCCGGAATTGCCGCGTGGCCGCCTGCTGCCGACGCAGCCGCGGGCGTTGCCGCCGGGCCAGGCGGTGCCGCCGCCCGGTAATGTGCAGTCCCAGCCTTTGGCACCGCCGCCAGGCAGCACGGTCGCTCCGCCCGGCGTTGCGGTGCAGCCGCCGCAGCCCGGCGGGCCCGCCGTTGCCAACACACCGCCCGGTGCCAATCCGCTGCCCGGCCTGCCGCCGGGCCAGCGTCAGCCCAAGGGGACGCCGCAGGGTGCGCCACAGGGCGCTCCACAAGGCACCCCGCCGCAGACGCCTGCCGCCTTGCAGCCGGGCGACGAGGTCGTGCAGGAGCCGCCGTCGACCAAGATCACCAACAAGAAGGCGAGCTTCTCCGGCCTCGACAAGATCACCGGACGCATCATCAATTTCGACGAGGATATCGGCGAGACCGTGCAGTTTGGCGCGCTGCGCGTGAAGACTGACGCCTGCTATACGCGGCCGTCGACGGAAGCCGCCAACACCGACGCCTTTGTCGAGGTCGACGAGATCACGCTGCAGGGCGAGGTGAAGCGGATCTTCTCGGGCTGGATGTTCGCAGCGAGCCCGGGCCTGCATGGCGTCGAGCATCCGATCTACGACATCTGGCTGACCGACTGCAAAGGGCCGGACCAGACCATCGTGACCGCCGCGCCCGATCCGCCGAAGGCGCCGACGCCGCCTCCGCCGCCGGCCCAGAAGCGCGCGCCGCCGAAGCAGGCCGCGCCACGTCCGCCGCCGCAACCGCTGCCGCAATACCAGCAGCAGCAGCCGCCACCTCCGCCGCCCCAGCAGCAGCGGCCGGGCGGTTTGTTCGGCGGCTTGTTCGGAAATTAGTCGGCGCTGCGTAGCCCGGATGGAGCGAAGCGAAATCCGGGTTTCTCTCCGCGGAGAGACTTGATTACGCTTCGCTCCATCCGGGCTACGTGCACGGTCAGATCAATTGCGCGCGGCGATGATCGCCAGCGCGTCGGCACCCTTGACCGGCTGCGTGGCGTCGAGCTTGCGGAATTCCGCCGGCGCGCCTGCGATCGCCTTGTCGAGCAGCGCGCGATAGCGGCGGCGCGAAATCTCCACCGCACCGAACGTCTTCAGATGCTCGGTCACATATTGCGTGTCGAGCAGTTCGAACCCGCCCGCGATCAGCCGGGCCACCAGATGCACCAGCGCGACCTTCGATGCGTCGCGCGTGGTGTGAAACATGCTTTCGCCGAAGAAGGCGCGGCCGAGGCTGACGCCGTAGAGGCCGCCGACCAGGTTGTCGTCCTGCCAGACCTCGACGCTGTGGCAATGGCCTGACGCGTGCAGCCCGACATAGAGGTCGCGGATGCGCTTGTTGATCCAGGTATCGTCGCGGCCGGGCTGCGGCGCTGCGCAACCGGCGATCACGGCCTTGAACGCGGTATCGACGGTGACGGTGAATACATCCGAGCGCACGGTGCGCGCCAGGCGGGAGGCGACACGGAAGCCGTCGAGTGGAATCACGCCGCGCAATTCCGGTTCGACCCAGAACAGGGTCGGGTCGTCGGCGCTCTCCGCCATCGGGAAGATGCCGCAGGCATAGGCGCGCAGCAGCACCTCGGGCGTGATCTCGGAAGAGGCGGAGTCGCGTGACGTCATGCCGGCGAGGATAGCAAAGCGCGGGCAGACTTGCGATGGGGCCTGCCAGGGGTCGCGACGTGTTGACGAAACGCGCCGGTTCCTCCACAAGCCGCGCCATTCCGCCGCAGTTTCCCGAGACGGACTGCGCGGCCATGCTACATTGCCACGAAAAGATGGCGCCGCCGCCCGGGACATGGCGGCTTGCGCGCCGACAATCGACACAGGTGAGGGGGACGCTGCATGAAATCGTCATGGCGGACGTTTGCGCCGCTGCTGGTCTGGCTGGTGATCTATCTGGTCCCGGTGCCATCAGGGCTGAACGCCAATCAGTGGCACTATTTTGCGGTGTTCGCCGCTGTGATCACCGGGCTGATCCTCGAATCGATGCCGGTCGGCGCAGTCGGCCTGATCGGGCTTACGGTCGCCGGTGTCGGCGGCTATGTCGAGCCCGACCCGAACAAGTCGCTGCGCTGGATGCTCGCCGGCTTTTCCGAGAGCACGGTGTGGCTGATCGTCGGCGCCTTCGTGTTTTCGATCGGCTATCGCAAGAGCGGGCTCGGCCGCCGACTGGCGCTGCTCCTGGTGCGCGGGCTCGGCCGCCGCACTATCGGGCTCGGCTATGCGGTGGCGTTCTCCGATCTGGTGCTGGCACCGGCGACGCCGTCCAACACCGCGCGCTCGGGCGGCACCATCTATCCGATCGTCAGCAACATCCCGCGCATCTACGGCTCTGAGCCCGGTCCGACCGCGGGCAAGATCGGCACCTTCGTGATGTGGACCGCGTTTGCGACCACGGCCGTCACGAGTTCGCTGTTTCTGACCGCGCTGGCGCCGAACGCCGCCGCGCTCTCGATCGCCAAGAAGCTCGTCAACATCGAGGTCGGCTGGTCGCAATGGTTCATCGGCTTTGCGCCGCTCGGTATCCTTTTGCTGCTGCTGGTGCCGCTGCTGAGCTACGTCATTTGCCGGCCGGAGATCAAGGAAAGCCCGGAGATCGTCATCTGGAGCGAGGGAGAACTCGCCAAGATGGGGCCGCCGTCGCGGCACGAATGGATCATGGCGGTGCTGGTGCTGCTCGCGATGTTCCTGTGGATCTGCGGCTCCAATCCCAATATCAGCGTGCCGCTGCTCGGCTCGAACTTCATCAACGCGACCACGGTGGTGTTCGTCGTGATCTCGCTGATGCTGCTCACAGGCGTGATCGCATTCGAAGACATCGTCGCGGAGAAGAGCGCGTGGGAGGTATTCTTCTATTTCACCTCGCTGCTCACGCTGTCGTCGGGTCTCAACGAGATCGGCTTCATCAAGTGGGTGGCCGAGGGTTATGCGAAGCCGCTGTCCGGCACGTCGCCGCTGGTCGGGATGATCCTGCTCGTCACATTCTTCTTCTGGATCCACTATTTCTTCTCGAGCATCACCTCGCATACCGCCGCGGTGCTGCCGGTGGTGCTCGCCGTCGGCTCCAGCATTCCCGGCCTGTCGGTGCAGACCCTGATGCTGCTGTGCGTCTATTCGCTCGGGCTGATGGGGGTGATCTCGCCCTACGCCACCGGGCCGGCGCCGATGTATTACGGCAGCGGCTATATCGGCAAAGGCGACTTCTGGAAGTTCGGGCTGATCTTCGGCGTAATCTACTTTGCCGGATTGTTGCTGATCGTGTTGCCCTGGCTACAGATGATCGGGTAAAATAGCCACAATCCAGCGAGAAACAGCGGCCGATCGGGAAGGAGGACTTTCCTTTCCGATTCTTAACGCGCTTTGTCTGACGGAAGCGTCCAAAATGCTTCCTAATGTGGCGCGCGCGGATTTCAGGGGACACATAGAGCCGCACCGGCTCATTCGTGTTTCTTCGTGGGCAAGTTATGGACCAGCATATCAAAGACCCGTCTATCGTGGCGCCCGAGCAAACCAGGCGGCCATCGCGCGGGCGAGGCTTTCTGACAGGGTGTGTTGTGCTGGCGGTGCTCGCCGGCATCGTCTGGTGGACGCGGCAGCAGGCCGCGCCGCCGCAGGCCGGCGGCGGCCGCAATGCCGGGCCGATGTCGATCGTGCCGGAGGCCGTCGGCAAGGGCGATATCGGCGTCAGCCTGAATGCGCTCGGCACCGTGACGTCGCTCGCGACCGTGACGATCAGAAGCCAGATCAGCGGCTACCTGATGAAGATCGATTTCAAGGAGGGCGATGAGGTCAAGAAGGGTGACCTGATCGCCGAGATCGATTCGCGTCCCTATGAGGCGACGCTGGCGCAGGCCAAGGGCACTCTGGCGCGCGACGAGGCGCAGCTGAAGGGTGCCCAGGTCGATCTCACTCGCTACCAGAATCTCGCCACGCAGAACGCCGTGCCGCATCAAACGCTCGATACCCAGGTCGCGCTGGTCGCGCAGTATCAGGGCACGGTCGAGGCCGACCGAGCGTCGGTGAAGTCGGCCGAGGTAAATCTGCAATATTGTCGCATCGTCTCGCCGATCAACGGGCGGGTCGGGTTGCGCCAGGTCGACCTCGGCAACTATGTGACGGCGGGCGACACCAACGGCCTTGTCGTGATCACGCAGCTCGAGCCGATCAGCGTGCTGTTCACGCTGCCGGAGGACAATCTGCAAGCGGTCGCGAAGCGGTTGAAGGAGGGCGCGGTGCTGCCGGCGGCGGCCTATGACCGCAGCGGCGCCAATAAGCTCGCCGAGGGATCGCTGCAGACCTTCGACAGCCAGATCGATGCGACCACCGGCACGATCAAGCTGCGCGCCCAGTTCGAGAACGACAAGCGCACGCTGTATCCGAACCAGTTCGTCAACATCCGCCTGCTGCTCGACACCCACAAGGATGCCACGACGATGTCGACCGCCGGCATCCAGCGCGGCGTCCCCGGCACCTTCGTCTATCTCGTCAACGCCGATAGCACGGTCTCGGTACGGCCGGTCAAGATCGGCGTCACCGACGGCGACCGCGTCGAGGTGCTCTCGGGGCTGACACCCGGCGATCGCATCGTGATCGACGGCGCCGACAAGCTGCGCGAGGGCGCCAAGGTGGTGGTGCGCTCCGCCGCCGATACCGCGAGCCCGGCCGGTGCAGCCAAGGGGACGGCGAGCGGCGCGGCGAATGGGGCCGCCAAGGGAGACGGCAAGGGAGACACCAAGGCAGATAGCAAGGGCGGCGCCGATCCCGACAAGGCGGGAGGCGACAACCACAAGGGTGCCGCGGACGGGCAGACGAAATGAACCCGTCGCGGCCATTCATCCTGCGGCCGGTGGCGACGACCCTGATGATGATCGCCATCATGCTGTCGGGCATGCTGGCGTTCAGATTCCTCCCCGTCGCGGCGCTGCCGGAAGTCGATTATCCGACCATCCAGGTGCAGACCTTCTATCCGGGCGCCAGCCCCGACGTGATGACGTCGTCGGTGACGGCGCCGCTCGAGGTGCAGTTCGGCCAGATGCCGAATCTGAACCAGATGAGTTCGGTGAGTTCGGCCGGCTCGTCCGTGATCACGCTGCAGTTCGGCCTGTCGATCTCGCTCGACGTCGCCGAGCAGGAGGTGCAGGCCGCGATCAACGCCGCCGGCAATCTGTTGCCGTCGGACCTGCCGGCGCCGCCGATCTACGCCAAGGTCAATCCGGCCGACGCGCCGATCCTGACCCTCGGCCTGACCTCGAAGACCATGCCGCTGACGCAGGTGCAGGATTTCGTCGACACGCGGCTGGCGCAGAAGATCTCGCAGCTGCCCGGCGTCGGCCTCGTCAGCATCAGCGGCGGCCAGCGGCCCGCGGTGCGGATCCAGGCCGACACCCGCAAGCTCGCGGCCTATGGCCTCAACATCGACGATCTCCGCACCACACTCGGCAACGCCAACGTCAATACACCGAAGGGCAATTTTGACGGTGCGATGCGCGCCTACACCATCAATGCCAACGACCAGATCCGCAATGCCAGCGACTACCGCTCGCTGATCATCGCCTACAAGAACGGCTCGCCGGTTCGCCTCAGCGACGTCGGCAACGTCGTCGACGGCGCGCAGAACGACAAGCTCGGCGCCTGGATGAACGAAACCCAGGCGATCATCCTCAACATCCAGCGCCAGCCCGGCGCCAACGTGATCTCGGTGGTCCAGGGCATCAAGGACCTGCTGCCGCAGCTGCAGGCCACCCTGCCGGCCGCGATCGGCCTCAACATCCTGACCGACCGCACCGTGACGATCCGGGCCTCGGTCCGCGACGTCGAATACGAGCTGGCGCTCGCGGTGATCCTGGTCGTGCTGGTGATCTTCGTGTTCCTGCGCTCGACCCGCGCCACGCTGATCCCGAGCCTGTCGGTGCCGCTCTCGCTGGTCGGCACGCTGGGGGCGATGTATCTGTTCGGCTTCAGCCTCAACAATCTGTCGCTGATGGCGCTGACGATCGCGACCGGCTTCGTGGTCGACGACGCCATCGTCGTGATCGAGAACATCTCGCGCTACATCGAGGAGGGCGAATCGCCGCTCGAGGCGGCGCTGCGCGGCTCCGAGCAGATCGGCTTCACCATCATCTCGCTGACGGTGTCGCTGATCGCGGTGCTGATCCCGCTGTTGTTCATGGGCGACGTCGTCGGCCGCCTGTTCCGCGAATTCGCCATCACGCTGTCGGTCACGATCCTGATCTCCGCCGTGGTGTCGCTGACGCTGGTGCCGATGGCCTGCGCGAAACTCCTGAAGCCGGAGAGCATGACGCGCGAGAACACTTTCCAACGGCTCAGCCGGGAAGGCTTCGACGCCGTCATCGCGATCTACGGCCGGATGCTCAACTGGGTGCTCGACCGCCAGACCATGGTGCTGCTGGTCGCGCTCGCAACATTTGGGCTGACGGCGCTGCTCTACGTCGTCATTCCCAAGGGCTTCTTTCCGGTGCAGGACACCGGCGTGATCCAGGCGATCTCGGAGGCGCCGCAATCGGTGTCCTATGCGGCGATGGCCGAGCGGCAGCAGCGGCTCGCCAGCGCGATCCTCAGGGATCCCGACGTCGAGAGCCTGTCGTCCTTCATCGGCGTCGACGGCACCAACACCACGCTCAACAGCGGCCGCATCCTGATCAACCTGAAGCCGCATGAGCAGCGCAAGGCCGGCGTCTCGACGGTGATGGACCGGATCAAGGCGAGCACCGCTGATCTGACCGGCATCACGCTCTACATGCAGCCGGTCCAGGACCTCACCATCGAAGGCACGGTGAGCCGGACGCAGTATCAGTTCATCCTGCAGGACGCCGATCCGAACGAGCTTGCGGAATGGACGCCGAAGCTGGTCGACAAGCTCAGGGAATTGCCGGAGCTCAGCGACGTCACCAGCGACATCTCCGCGCAGGGACTTTCGGTGTTCGTCGACATCGACCGCGACCAGGCCGCGCGCTTCGGCATCACGCCGGCGACGATCGACAATGCGCTGTACGATTCCTACGGCCAGCGCATCGTCTCCACCGTCTTCACCAATTCGAACCAGTACCGCGTCATCCTCGAGGCCGATCCGTCGCTGCAGAACTCGCTGGACTCGCTGTCGTCGATCTATCTGCCGTCATCGGTGGGCTCGACGCCGGTGCCGCTGTCCGTCATGGCCAGGATGCGGGTCGAGACCGCGCCGCTGCAGGTCTCGCATCTCGGCCAGTTTCCGTCGGCAACCGTCTCGTTCAACCTGGCGCCGGGCGCCTCGCTCGGCGGCGCGGTGACCGCGATCAAGCAGGCGCAGGCCGAAATCAACCAGCCGCTCGGCATGATCACGAGCTTCCAGGGCGCGGCACTGGCGTTCCAGTCCTCGCTCTCCAACCAGCTGTTCCTGATCCTGGCCGCGATCATCACGGTCTATATCGTGCTGGGCGTGCTCTATGAGAGCTTTATCCATCCGCTGACGATCCTGTCGACGCTGCCTTCCGCCGGCATCGGCGCATTGCTGGCGCTTATGATGGCAGGCCAGGACCTCACCATCATCGCGATCATCGGCATCATCCTCCTGATCGGCATCGTGAAGAAGAATGCGATCATGATGATCGACTTTGCGCTCGACGCCGAGCGCAACGAGGGCAAGCCGCCGCGGGAGGCGATCTACCAGGCCTGCCTGTTGCGGTTCCGGCCGATCATCATGACGACGATGGCCGCTGTCCTCGGCGCACTGCCGCTGATGCTCGGCAGCGGCGCCGGCTCCGAGCTCCGGCATCCGCTCGGCATCTCGATCGTCGGCGGCCTCTTGGTGAGCCAGATGCTGACCCTGTTCACGACGCCGGTGATCTATCTCTGGTTCGATCGCCTGGCGCTGCGGTTTGCCGGGCGGGCGGACGAGGTCGGCGAGGCGAGCGGGTCGCGTTGAGCCATGGATCCGTCAACGCCCTTCATCCGCCGGCCGGTCGCAACCACGCTGTTGACGTTCGGGCTTGCGGCGGCCGGCCTTGTCGCGTTCTTCAAGCTGCCGGTGTCGCCGCTGCCGCAGGTGGATTTTCCGACCATCTCGGTGCAGGCGACGCTGCCCGGCGCCAGCCCGCAGGACGTCGCGACCACGGTCGCCAGCCCGCTTGAGCGGCATCTCGGCCAGATCGCCGATGTGACTGAAATGACGTCGTCGAGCTCGGTCGGCTCGACCCGCATCACGTTGCAGTTCGGGTTGAACCGCGACATCAACGGCGCGGCGCGGGACGTGCAGGCGGCGATCAATGCGGCGCGGGCAGACTTGCCGACCAGCCTGCGCAGCAACCCGACCTACCGCAAGGTCAACCCGGCGGATGCGCCGATCCTGATCCTGACGCTGACATCGGATACGCTGACGCGCGGCGCACTCTACGATGCCGCCTCCACGGTGCTGGCGCAGAAGCTGTCGCAGGTCGAGGGCATCGGCGAGGTCGTGGTCGGCGGCAGCTCGCTGCCCGCCGTTCGGGTCGATCTGATCCCGCAGACGCTCTACAAATACGGCATCGGGCTCGAAGACGTCCGCGCGGCGCTGTCGAGCGCCAACGCCCACAGCCCCAAGGGCGGCATCGATGTCGGCGACCAGCGCTACCAGGTCTACGCCAACGACCAGGCCAACAAGGCCGACGACTACAGATCGCTGATCGTGGCCTACCGCAATGGCGCGCCGGTTCACCTCTCCGACGTCGGCGAGGTGGCCGACGGCGTCGAGAATCTGCGCAATGCCGGGCTCGCCAACGGCAAGCCGGCGGTGCTGCTCATCCTGTATCGCCAGCCGAACGCCAACATCATCTCGACCGTCGATCTGGTGAAGGGGCTGATGCCGCAGTTGCAGGCCTCGATTTCGCCGGCGATCGACATTGGCCTTGCGGTGGATCGCTCGACAACCATCCGCACCTCGCTTCGCGACGTGGAACGAACGCTGGTTCTGGCCGTAATGCTGGTCATCATCGTGGTGTTCGCGTTCCTGCGCAATTTGCGCGCCACCTTGATTCCTGTGGTGGCGGTCTCGGTGTCGCTGGTCGCAACCTTCGGGGCGATGTACCTGATCGGCTACAGCCTCGACAATCTGTCGCTGATGGCGCTGACGGTCGCGACCGGCTTCGTGGTCGACGACGCCATCGTCGTGCTGGAGAACGTCGCCCGCTACATTGAGGACGGCCTGAGCCCGCTCGAAGCGGCGCTGAAGGGCGCCAACGAGGTCGGCTTCACCGTGCTGTCGATGAGCATCTCGCTGATCGCGGTGTTCATCCCGATCCTGTTGATGGCCGGCATCGTCGGGCGGTTGTTCCGCGAATTCGCGATGACGATCTCGATCTCGATCCTGATCTCGCTCGCGGTCTCGCTGGCGACCACCCCGATGATGTGCGCGGTGCTGCTCAAGCCGGACCACGGAGGCCACGGCCGGCTCTATTGGGCCAGCGAGCGCTTCTTCGAGGCGATGCTGAATTTCTATCGCAGGACGCTGACCGCGGCGCTGGCGCATCCGCTGTCGGTGATGCTGATCCTGGCGGCGGTGTTCGGCCTCAACTTCTATCTCTACAGCGTGATCCCGAAGGGCTTCTTCCCGCAGCAGGATACCGGGCGGCTGGTCGGCTCGATCCAGGCCGACCAGAGCGTGTCGTTCCAGCTGATGCAGCAGAAGCTCGCGCAATTCGTCGGGATCATCCAGAAGGATCCGGCGGTCGAGACCGTGGTCGGCTTCACCGGCGGCGGCCAGACCAATTCCGGCTTCGTGTTCGTCTCGCTGCGTCCGCTCGGCCAGCGCAAGATCGGCGCTGACGGCGTGATCTCGCGGTTGCGCCGCGAGATGGCGGTGGTGCCCGGCGCCAGCTTGTTCCTGCAGGCGGTGCAGGACATCAGGGTCGGGGGCAGGGCCTCGAACGCGCAGTATCAGTACACGTTGCAGGGGTCGACGCTGGAGGAGCTCAATGACTGGACGCCGAAGATCGCGGCGGCCATGCAGCGCGATCCGAACCTTGCCGACGTCAACAGCGACCAGCAGAACAAGGGCCTGGAATCCGACCTCGTGATCGACCGCGACGCGGCGGCGCGGCTCGGCATCACCGTGAGCCAGATCGACAACACCCTCTACGACGCCTTCGGCCAGCGTCAGGTGTCGACGATCTATGTCGCGCGCAACCAGTACCATGTCATCATGGAGGTCGCGCCGCGCTACTGGCAGACCCCCGAGACGCTGAAGGACGTCTACATCAGCACGTCGGGCGGATCGGTCGGCGGCTCGCAATCGACCAACGCGGTGGCCGGCACCGTGGTGGCGCCGGGAACCTCGAGCGCGGCCAGTTCGACCAATGCTCAGGCCGCGCGCAACCAGGCCACCAATTCGATCGGTTCGACCGGGAAGGGCGTGGCCTCGACCGGATCGGCCGTCTCGACCAACAGCGAGACCATGATCCCGCTGTCGGCGGTGGCGGCGTTCAAGCAGGGCGCGACGCCGCTTGCGGTCAATCACCAGGGCCTCCTGGTCGCCAACACCATCTCGTTCAACCTGCCGCCGAACGTGTCGCTGAGCACCGCGGTCGGCAGCATCGAGGCGACCATGAACCGGATCGGCGTCCCGGCCACGATCCGCGGCACCTTCCAGGGCTCCGCCAAGGCGTTCCAGGATTCGCTCAGCAACCAGCCGTTCCTGATCCTGGCCGCGATCGTCACGATCTACATCGTGCTGGGCGTACTCTATGAGAGCTACGTCCATCCGCTGACCATCTTGTCCACACTGCCCTCGGCAGGTGTGGGTGCCTTGCTGGCGCTGATGGCATTCAAGACCGAGTTCAGTATCATGGCGCTGATCGGCGTCATGCTGCTGATCGGCATTGTGAAGAAGAACGCCATCATGATGATCGACTTTGCGCTGGACGCGGAACGCAGGCGCGGGCTGGAGCCGCTCGAGGCGATCAAGGAGGCATGCCTGCTGCGTTTCCGTCCCATCATGATGACGACGATGGCCGCGCTGCTCGGCGCCGTGCCGCTTGCCATCGGGATGGGCGACGGCGGCGAGCTGCGGCAGCCGCTCGGCATCGCCATCGTCGGCGGCCTGATCCTGAGCCAGGTCCTGACGCTCTACACGACGCCGGTCATCTACCTCTATCTCGACCGGTTCCGCTTGTGGGCCCTGCGCGTCCGCCGCGGCGGCGCCATGCGGATGCCGGGCTCCTCACTTCAACCGGGCGAGTAAATGCCGACAGGTGCAGCGTTGCATAGTCTTCGAATATTGCGGAAACCGGTCCGGTTTCGGCGCGCGGCCGCGTTCGGCGGCCTCGGCCTTGGTCTGAGCCTCGGCCTGACCGGCTGTATTCCCGGGGTGGAGAAACCCGAGCTCAGTCTCGAAGTGCCGGCGAGCTATCGCGCCGCGGCCAAGGGCGATGCCGACGCCGCCGTTCCGGCGCTCGCCTGGTGGCGCGGCTTCCGCTCGCCCGAGCTGACCGGGCTGATGGAATCCGCGCAGCTCTACAATCTCGATATCGCGGTGGCGATCGCCCAGATCGTGCAGGCCGACGCGCAGGCCGGCGTGTCCGGCGCCGCGCTGCTGCCGTCGATCTCGGGGTCGGCCAATGCGGAGCGTCAGAAGGTCGCGACGGGATCGAATTCGTCGCTCGGCGGCAGCAGCGGTACGTTCTCGCAGTACAGTCTGGGACTCAGCGCGAGCTATATCGTCGATTTCTGGGGCAAGAACCGCGCGACGTTGTCGGCGTCGGAAGAGAGTGCGACGGTTTCCCGCTACAATCGCGAGGTGGTCGCGCTGACCACGATGGCGACGGTGGCCAACACCTATTTCCAGGTGCTTGCGGCGCAGGACCAGATCAAGGCCACCCGGCGCAATTTGGCGGCAGCCGAGCGCATCCTGGCTTTGATCAAGTCGCAATTCGCCGGCGGCACCGCCTCGCAGCTCGACCTGTCGCAGCAGGAGGCGCTGGTCGCCACGCAGCGCGCGGCGATCCCGCCGCTCGAGGTGACGCTGGGGCAAAACACCGCCGCGCTCGCACTGCTGGTGGCGCGCGCGCCGGCCGATTTCTCGGTGCGCGGCGGCAGCACCACGCAGATCTCGGTGCCGCGCATCACGCCGGGGATGCCGTCGGAATTGCTCTACCAGCGGCCTGACGTCCGTCAGGCCGAGGCGCAGCTCGCGGCCTCCAATTTCAGCGTCGACGCGGCGCGGGCGGCGTTCTTCCCGCAGATCCAGCTGACCGGCACCACGGGCTTCCAGAGTGCGGCGCTCGCCTCGCTGTTCGCGCCGGGCGCCTGGTACTACACGCTCGCGGCCGGGCTGACCCAGCCGCTGTTCGACGGCTTCCTGCTGGAGAGCCAGCTCAAGCTCGCCAAGGGCCAGCAATTGCAAAACCTGCAGGCCTATCGCAAGGCGGTGCTGTCGGCCTTCGCCGATGTCGAGAAGGCGCTGATCGCGTTGCAGAAGTATACGCTGCAGGAGCGGCTGCAGTCCGACGTGGTGGCGAGCTCACGCAAGGCGTTCGAAGTCTCCGAGACGCAGCTGCGCGGCGGCACGGTCAATCTCATCACGGTGCTGCAGACACAGCAGACGCTGTTCACGGCTGAACTCAACCTTGTCTCGGTGCGGCTCAACAAGCTGCTGGCGGCGAGCAGCCTGTTCCAGGCGCTCGGCGGCGGCTGGACGCCGGCCGGCACGCTCGCGGCGGCAGTGCCATGAGGTCGGTCATGCAACGGTTCGTCACACTGTTCGTCGTTACCCTCGTCATCGCGCTGACCGCGCCGGTGGGCGCGGCCCGTGCGCAGCAGCGGCCACCGAACAGCATTCCGCTCGCCTTCGGCATGAGCGCCGACCAGGCCAGCCAGTCGCTCGGCGTTCCGCTGAACTACGTTCGCGGCACGCCGGGCAATGAATTGTTCGTCGCGCTGCCCAATGTCAGGGGCAGCGTGCTGTCGCGGCGCAGCGACGGGCTCTATCTGCAATTCGGCAAGGGACGCCTGATCGCCTGGAAGGGTGACTGGGGGACCATTCCGCAATGAGAGCCTTCGCCATGACCGCCATCAGAGCATTGATCGCCTGCGCCGCCATCGCGCTCGGCACCGCCGCTGCCTCGGCCCAGAACTTGTCTCATGACTTGGAGCCGCAACGGTCGCTGCGTTACGGCAGCACCGGCGGCGTGTATTTCGACGGCAGGAATGACGACCGCGACTTCCGCAGCAACGGCTCCTTTCCGGGCAGCTTTGCCGCCGATCCCTTCAGCGCGGGCTTCGGCGCGGCGGGTCTGTTCGGTTCGACGCCGTATCACTCCGCGCGGCCCTATCCGTCGCAGGTGATCTTCGGCGCGCCATGTCAGGACTGCCGTCCACATCGCACGCGGCGGCACCGCGATCGGCCTGATTGAGAGGTTGGGGAAGCGGAAGGCGCTTCTAGCTCTTGCGCAGAAGGTCGTCGATGATGCGCAGCTTCATCCAACCGGCCTTGTCGATAATCTCCCTGCGCAGCGTGTCCTTTTCCATCTCATATTGCTCGCGCGAGATGTCGCGGCCGCCGCTCGCGGTGATTCCGAATGTCTTGAGCAGGGCGTTGTGCTGCGCCTCCCAGGCGATCACATGCTCGGTCATGAGCTGCGTCACCGCCGGAAGGAAGCCGGGATGGCCTGCCAGGCCGCATGTTTCCGTGGTCTGCGGATCTTCCGCCAGCATGATCACGTTCCACTCGTCGTAGCCGATCAGATCCAGCTGCGCGTAGAGAAACGCGCCATGCGGCCCGTCCCAGATCTTGTGGTCGATGACCAGGAACGGCAACGCACGGCAGTGGCCGTGGCGCGCCGTCATGTCACGGTTGAAACTCTCGGTGCGCTCCTGCAGCCGTTGGTTGGCCGCGGCAAACACGGCGAGGCGATTGTCCGCCGCCGGCACGATGCTGGCTGCGTCGTCGGGCGCGAACCCCGCATCGCGCAGCATCGGCCCGATCCGCGGATCTTCCCACTGCCTCCTGTGAAAGGCGGGTGCCGCGCCGTCGGCGCCCGGTGCCGGACGCACGGACTCCCTAGGATCGCCCGACGTCGCCTGCTTCTTTCCAAAAACCACCCTGCGCTCGAACATCGTGCCGTTCCTGCCAAGCTGGAGGAAAAGCATGGCAAACAACGCCCAGATTTGTCTTAACCCGTCAGGGCAAGCGGCCGCGATCGAACAACAGGGTGACGCGGCCGTTAAGGCCAACGCGAAAATTCGATCAATCCGCCACCATCAGCGGCCTAACTGGCGGCAGCGCTTGTCGATTTCGCCGGCGCCGGGGTGACGCGGGCAAACCGCACCACGAAGCGGGTGCCCTTGTGGCTGGGGTCGCGCTCGACGCTGGCGTCGAGCTTGACGGCCATCGCCGCGACGATGCGCTGGCCCATCCCGGTGCCGCGTGGATCGGCCTTGTCGGAGAAGCCCACGCCTTCATCGCTGATCGCAAGCTGCAAATCGTCCGCGTCCGGCTTCAGCTCGACATGGATCGGGCCGGCGCCGTCGGGATAGGCGTATTTCACGGCGTTCATCACCAGCTCGTTGACGATGATGCCGATCGCGACCGCGCGGTCGGGATCGATCTCGACCGGCTCGGCCTTCAGCGTCAGCCGCGACATCTTGTTGCCTTCGGCCGATCGCCTGAGATCCTCGAGCAGCGCCTCGAGATACTGGTTGAGCATCACCGTTTTGAAGTCGTGCGAGGTGTAGAGGCGGCGGTGCACCTGCGCGACGGCGGCGACACGGCCCATCGCATTGGTGAGCGCCGCCTTGACATCCTGCTGGGTCGAGGAATTGGCTTGCAGATGCAGCAGCGAGGCAATGATCTGCAACGAATTGCCGACGCGATGGTTGACCTCGCGCAGCAGAACCTCGCGCTCGGCGGCGAGCGCGGCGTACCGGTCGCGCGAGGCGTGCACCTCGGCCTCGGCCTCGTCGCGCGCCTTCTGGATCGCGGCGCGCCGGACCGCGCCGTTCACCGCGACCTGGAGCAGGGGGATGAATTCGCCCCTGACGTCCTTGACCAGATAGTCCGCCGCGCCGGCCTTCAGCGCGGTGACGGCAATCGCCGAATCCTGCGAGGCGGTGACGAACACCACCGGCGGTGCGTCCGCAATCTTGAGCATCTGCTCCAGCGTCTCCAGCCCATCGAGGCCGGGCATGTACTGGTCGAGCGCGACGACGTCGATGCCGCCCTGGGCGAGCCGCTCGAGGCCTTCCTGGCCGCTTGCGGCGTGCACGACCTTGTAGCCTGCGCGCGTCAGCCCGCGTTCGACCAGGCGCGCCAGCGCCGCGTCGTCGTCGATGTAGAGCAGTGTCGGCGTTGCGCTGGTCATAGGGAAGCTGGCGGCACCTGAATCACGGAAAAGAACAGGCCAAGCTGGCGAATGGCGTTGGCAAAGCTTTCGTAGTTCACCGGCTTGGTGATGTAGACGTTGCAGCCGAGTTCGTAGCAACGCTTGATCTCCTGGGAGTCGTCGGTGGTGGTCAGCACGACCACCGGCGTCGCCTTGAGATGCTTGTTTTCCTTGACCCGCTTCAGAATATCGATGCCGGTCATGTCAGGCAGATTGAGATCAAGCAGGATGAGCAGGGCCTGGCCCTTGCGCTCAACCGCGCTGCCATCCTTGCCGAACAGGTAGTGCACGGCCTCTGTACCGTTGGTGAACGGGACGATCTCATTGTTGACACCTGAGCGCCGGATATTCCGCTCAATCAGGCGGGCATGGCCCTCGTCGTCCTCGATCATGATGATGGTGACTGGATCGCTCATGATTCTTTGTCCCGGTTCTTGCCTGAGTTCTTGCCTGACCATTTGGTAGGCAGCGTGATCGTGAACGTGCTGCCATTGTGAAGTTCCGATGTTACCGACATGGTGCCGCCCAGTCTGCGCACAAGTGCGCGGACATGGGCAAGCCCGATGCCCTGACCGGGCTTGTCCTGGGTTCCGGCACGGCGGAACAGATCGAAGATGCGCTGGTGGTCCTTCGGATCGATGCCGCGGCCATTGTCGGTCACTTCGAAGATCGCAAAACCCAGCTTGGTGCGGCCCTCGATCGAGATCTCGCCGGGGACGCCGTCCTTGAGGTACTTGAGTGCATTGTCGATCAGGTTGGAGAAGATCTGCTCCAGCGCGAGGCGGTCGCTGACGAGATTCGGCAAAGCGCCGACCTCGACGGTCGCATTGGCCTCGGCCGCCTGATGCGCGACCGTCTTGACGATGCCGTCGATCAGCTCGCGGAGATCGATCCGCTCCGGCTTGAACTCGCGGCGGCCCTCGCGGGTGAGATTGAGGATCGCGCTGATCAGGCGGTCCATCTTGGCGATCGACGATTTGATGAAGCCGAGCGATTCGTTGAAATCGTCGGATAGCTGCTTGTCGGAGCCTTCGAGCTCGGGCTCGGCCACGTCGGTCGCGTCTTCCATCGCCGGCGCCAGCGATGCGGTGCGATTGAGCGTGGCGATGCGCTTGAAGATGTCGCCGCGCAATTCCTCCAGCTCGCTGGTGAAGCCCATGATGTTGACCAGCGGCGAGCGCAGGTCGTGGCTGACGATATAGGCGAAGCGCTGGATTTCCTCGTTGGCCTCGCGCAGGTCGGCGGTCCGTTCGTCGACGATGGTTTCGAGATTGACGTTGCTGTCGCGCAGCCTGGCCTCGGCCTCGTCGCGCGCCCGCGAGGACTGCCGCAGCAGCACGAGCGAGAGGGCGGCGAGCGCCAGCACCATGCAGGAGCCGGCGATGGTGACGGAGGAGGCGAGCACCTGGGTCCTGTCCGCGGTTGCGGTGCGCTCAGCCAGCAGCCGATCCTCCTCGGTGCGCATGTCGCGGCCGATCCGGGCGATCGCTTCCAATGCATCGGCCGAAGTGCCCTGGCGCAGGATGTCGACGCTGGTCGCGGCGTCGTTGTTGTTGGCGCGCTCGATGCTGAGGGCGAACTCGGCCAGCCGTTGCTCGACGGCGGCTTTCAGCTTCGCGGCATTGGCGACCTGCGCCGGATTATCGACGGTCATCATCTGGAGATGGCCGAGCGCGGCCGGGAGCGCCGCCGCGGCCGACTGGTACTCAGACAGGTATTGTGGTGCTGACGTCAGCAGATACGCCCTGGTCGCGCTTTCGGCGCGCCTGACGTCAAGCAACAGATTGGCAACCTGGCTCTCCACCTCGACGGTATGGACGACCCAGGCGTTGTCCTCACGCGCCTTGTTGACCAGCAGGACGGACGCCACGCTGACCGCGACCAGCACGAAAAATCCCGCCGAGAGCAGCAGGATCTGTAACGTGGACCGGCGTCGTGAAACTGGTGTCACGACGGTCTCTTCGCGAGAGTGGGATTCAATGCGTCCCCGTGGAAAGCCAACAACCCTTTAGTACGTTTGAGCGGGGCGCTGGGTTCCACAAAGTTCCAAACTATTTCGGGGCGTCGGATGGCTGGCCGGCGAGATACTGCTCCAGCCAGTGGATGTGATAGTCGCCCTCGATGATGTCGGGCTCGCGCACCAGCGCGCGGAACAGCGGCAGCGTCGTCTCGATGCCGTCGACCACCATCTCGTCCAGCGCCCGGCGCAACCGCATCAGGCATTCGCCGCGGGTCTTGCCGTGCACGATCAGCTTGCCGACCAGCGAGTCGTAATAGGGCGGAATCACGTAGCCCTGATAGACGGCGGAATCGATCCGCACGCCGAGACCGCCAGGCGCGTGGAATTGCGTGATCCGTCCGGGCGACGGACGGAAGGTCTGCGGGTTCTCCGCATTGATGCGGCACTCGATGGCGTGGCCGATGATCGCGATCTCGCTTTGCTTGGCCGGAAGCTCGCCGCCGGCGGCAATCCGGATCTGCTCCAGCACCAGATCGATATCCGTGATGCTTTCGGTGACGGGATGCTCGACCTGGATGCGCGTGTTCATTTCGATGAAATAGAATTCGCCGTCCTCGTAGAGGAATTCGATGGTACCGACGCCGAGATACTTCATGTCCCGCATCGCCTTGGCGCAGGTCTCGCCGATCCTGGCGCGCGCCGCCGCGCCAAGCACGGGCGAGGGGCCTTCCTCCCAGACCTTCTGGTGACGGCGCTGCAGCGAGCAGTCGCGCTCGCCGAGATGGATGGCGCCGCCGCGGCCATCACCGAGAATCTGGATCTCGATGTGGCGCGGCTTCTGCAGGTATTTCTCCAGATAGACCGAGGCGTCGCCGAACGCCGACTTGGCTTCGTTGGCCGCGGTCGTGAGCGCCAGCGCGAGGTCGGCCTCGGTGTGGGCGACCTTCATGCCGCGGCCGCCGCCGCCGGCCGCCGCCTTCACCAGCACGGGGAAGCCGATCTCCTTGGCGATCGCCATGGCATCGTCGTCCGCCGTCACTGCGCCGTCCGAACCGGGCACCACGGGGATGCCGAGGCGCTTGGCGGTCTTCTTGGCCTCGATCTTGTCGCCCATCAGGCGGATGTGCTCGGCCTTCGGCCCGATGAAGCCCAGATTGTGATCGGCGAGGATCTCGGCGAAGCGCGCATTCTCGGACAGGAAGCCGTAGCCGGGATGCACGGCGTCGGCGCCGGTGATCTCGCAGGCGGCCAGCAGCGCCGGGATGTTGAGATAGGAATCCTTCGACGGCGGCGGCCCGATGCAGACGCTCTCGTCGGCGAGGCGCACATGCATGGCGTCGGCGTCGGCGGTCGAATGCACCGCGACGGTGGAGATGCCGAGCTCCTTGCAGGCCCGGAGCACGCGAAGCGCGATCTCGCCGCGATTGGCTATGAGGATCTTGTCGAACATCGCAGCGCCTGACGTTGACGGAAGCTATTCAATGATGACGAGCGGCTCGCCGAATTCGACCGGCTGGCCGTCCTCGACGAGGATCTGCGTCACGGTGCCCGCGCGCGGCGACGGAATCTGGTTCATCGTCTTCATCGCCTCGATGATCAGAAGCGTCTGGCCGGCCGTGACCTTGCTGCCGACTTCAATGAACGGCTTGGCGCCAGGTTCCGGAGCCCAATAGGCGGTGCCGACCATCGGCGAGGGCACGACACCCGGGTGTTTCGCCATGTCGGCGGCGGCAGCGGCGGCAGCCGGCACTGCCACCGGGGCGGCAACCGCATGCACGGCTGACGGCACGGAGGCGGCGATGCTGATATTGCGCGCGACCCGGACGCGCAGGCCGGCGCGCTCGATCTCGATCTCGGTGAGGTTGGTCTCAGCAAGCAGCAGCGCGAGCTCGCGGATGAGGACGCTGTCGTCGTTCTTGGAGTCGTTCTTGGACTTTGCGGCTGGTTTGTCGTCTGGCTGGCGCGCCATGTTGTTTGATCCGAAATCTCTGTCTGGTGACGGGGAACGTCAGGATTGACGATTAAGTCTTTGCCTTCGCACCGATCCTGGTGGCGAGGCCGATGATCGCAAGCCGGTAGCCGTCGATGCCGAAGCCGCAAAGTGACGCGAAGGCGGCTTTAGCAGTGAACGAGTGGTCCCGGAAGCTCTCGCGGGCGTGGATGTTGCTGACGTGAACCTCGACGGCGGGAATCTTGACCGCAACCAGCGCGTCATGCAGCGCGATCGAGGTATGGGAGTAGCCGCCGGCGTTGATGATGATGCCGACCGCCTTCTTGGCGTGAGCCTCATGGATGAAGTCGATCAGTTCGCCCTCGCGGTTGGACTGCCGGCAGTCGGCGGTCAACCCGAACTGCCGCGCGGTGTCCGCGCACAGCTTCTCGACGTCGGCGAGGGTGGCATGGCCGTATGTCTCCGGCTCGCGCGTCCCCAACAGGTTGAGGTTCGGGCCATTCAGCACATAGATCGTTCCGGCAGCAGCCATTTCCATGGGTTCCGAAGGGGAAAGTGGGCCGGGTTATAGGTAACAACCGGCCGCAGGGGAAGTCTTTAGGTGAAATCGGAACGTCTTCAACAGCTTCCTTCGCTCTGTTAGATAGCTGCCGTAACCTACGGAAATTGCTGATTAACTAAATCTGGCGGAAGGCAGGCCGGGGGTGTGCTCCGGCCAGCCATCCACTGGCGACTGCGGGGTGCAGCCGCATGCAAAACCCGCCCCTGAGGGGGCGGGGTTGAGATCGAGGCGAGGGCTCGTCATGGCACCCTCGCGCCGAGGCCGGCTTAGCCCTCGATGATGTAGACGATCTCGTGGGTCTCCGGCTGCACGATGATGTAGCGGCCGTGGACCAGGATGAACTCATAGCCGCGCCACTGCGGATAGATCGTCACGACGCGCTCCGGCACCGGGTAGAAGTGCACGTCGGCCGGGATACGGGTGCCGACCGACACGTTGAAGTTCACATTGGTGACTTCGGCGACGTGCTCGGACTTGATCGCCGTCGAGATCTGGGTGCGCTTCTCGGCCGGTGGCGCCGCGGTGGCCGACGTCGCCGCGTTGCCGGTCGTGGTCTGGGTGCGGCTGGTGTCGTTGGTCTGCGCGCGGTTGGTGTCGGTCGGGCTCTTGGTCTGAGCGTTCTGGTTGGTGGTAGCGCCGCTCTTCTCACGGCTCTCGGCGGCGTTGTTCATCTTGCCGCTCTTGTCATGCTCCTCGGCCCTCATGTTGCCGCTCTTGTCGCGGCCTTCGGCCTTCATGTCCTTCGAACCTTCCTTGGCGCCCTTGGTCGCATCGTTCTCCGAGCTCATGCTCTTGGACTTCTGCGTGTTCTCCTGTGCACCCTTGGTGGCGGGGCCGGACTTTTCGGACTCGGCGCCCTTCATGCCCGACGCGTCATCCTTCATGCCTGAAGAAGACTCACCGGTCGTGGAGTGCTCGGAACCCTTCATGCCGCCCGTATCGCGCTGCATGGTGCCCGACGATGCGCCACCGGACGGTGCGCTGTGCTGCACGGTCGCGCCACCGCCGGCCCCGGATTCCTTGTTGGCGCCGCCGGCGCCCTGTGCATTCGCGAATCCGGTACCAGCGATCAAAGCCGCCGCAGCGACCGAAATCAGAAAGCGGTTAGACATTGTAGTCCTCCTCGTTATTCAGCATTGCCCGCGCCGACAACGGGAGAGGATGTGCGATGTTCCTGTTGATTTGCGGTTCCTTGCAGATTGTTTCTTGTGTGAACGCGCGATGAACGATTTGCGTTTCAACCGCAGGCCCAGTCGAACTCCATGCTCGCAAGGTCGAGCTGGCCGTTGCCGCCGCCGAAATTGAATCCGCCGAAATGCTCTTCGATCTCGAGATAGGTCGCGCTGTATCTCGGCGTCCACTGGTTCGGAAACATTGTTCCGCCGAGATGGTTGCGGCCGTCCAACCGCTCGAGACCGCGTGCACTGCCTTGCCCACCGTAAGGCGCGATGTAGTCGCCGAGTTCGCCCTTGTGCAGCAGATGATCGCGCGGCGGCTTGCCGACATTGGGATCGTCGTCGCGCGGCGCAAGTGCGATGCCGTAGGCGTGGTGCCCGGCCTCGGGGATGCCGCCGAACAGGCGGTACCAGTATGTCTTCTCCAGCGCGTCGCTGCGGGTGCGGCCGACGTTGACGTCGAACGCCGTGCGCGCCGCCCCCTTCACGAGCCAGCGCGGAGGCGAATTGGTTTCCAGCAGCGGATTGCCGGCAAGCTCCGGCGGCCGGCAGAGCGGTCCTGCGAACTCGGTCTCCGTGAGCCAGATCGCCACAAAATTGTGGTCGATGATGTCCTTCATCCGAAACTCCATCGGATGACGGTTCTGCCGATAGGCGAAGTAGGGCAGCAGATTGGGATCGGATGGACGCGCGATGGTCTCTGCCGCGAGATATTGCGCGACCGCGTCGATCTCGACGGGTTCGTCATATTGCTGATCGGCGAACATGGCGAGCGCGACATAGGCGTCACCCTTGGCGCGATACTGCGCCGGGACGCGCAGCGTGAAGCAGTGCTGCATCGGAGAGCCGTCATGGGGACTGAGCGGCCATTGCTCGGTGCGAATGCCCGATGGCAGACCGTAGCACCAGCCATGATCGTGGTCGGAGCCACGCTGTGGCGCGGTCTTCAGGAGGGTGAGATCGTAGCCAAGTGTTGGTGGAGCAAGGGTTGGCGGGGCCAGTGTTGGCGGGGCCAGGGGCATGGCGCGCGACTTCCGTTATTGGTGATGCCCCTTGGTTGCGGCCAGCGCGGAAGCGGTTCGGTGCCGCAAACAAAAAAATCCGACTGCCAGGCAGCCGGATTTTTCTTGATGGATGAGCGCTGTCGAAGCGACGATCAGCAGGTCGCCTTGCCGCAGCGGGCAAGGCCGATCTTCTCCTTGAGACCCTCGACGCCGACCGCGCCGATCACGACCTGCTTGCCGATCACGTAGCTCGGCGTGCCGTTCATGCCCATGGATTCAGCGAGGCGGAAGTTCTCCTCGATGGTCGCCTTCACCTCGGGGCTTGCCATGTCCTTCTCGAGCTTGGTCATGTCGAGACCGACCTCCTTGGCGACCGCCAGCGCGCGCGCCTTGTCGGCGGCGCCGCGGCCGCCCAGGAGCTTCTGGTGAAACTCGAGATACTTCTTGCCGGTCGGATCCTGCATGCGCACGGCGACCGCGACCTGCGCGGCCTCGACCGAGCCCTGGCTCAGCACCGGGAATTCCTTCAGCACGACCTTCAGCTTCGGATCCGACTTCATCAGGTCGAGCATGTCGGACATCGCGCGCTTGCAGTAGCCGCAATTGTAATCGAAGAACTCGACGAAGGTGACGTCGCCGTCCTTGTTGCCGAGCATGACGCCGCGCGGCGAGTTGAAGATCGTGTCGGCGTTCTTGGCGACGCTCTGCTCATGCTTCTCGGCTTCGGCGGCGGCCTGCCGCTTGCTGAGCTCGTTCATCGCCTCTTCGAGCACCTCGGGATGCGCGATCAGGTAGTTGCGCACGATGGTCTCGATGTCGCCGCGCTGGGTATCGTTGAAGCTCTGCGCGGACGCAGTCAGCGGCGCGGCGCAAATACCGAGCGCGAGCAGGGCAGGGGCGAGAAAACGAAGCGCTGGCATGGCAAAATCCTTGTTCGAGGTGGCCCGAAATTCGGCAGGGCCGCGGGCTGGTTTCGGTGATCGTTGTATGGAACTACGGTTTATTTCTAGTTGTTTTTCTGACCCGGCATCGGCTTGGCGCTCACAATGTCGTCAGCTTTGACCCAGCCCGGCGTGCCGATCGCAAACCGCGTCTTGGCGCGCGATGCCAGTTCGCGGGCGGTCTTGTTGTCGCCGCGGAGATAGGCGGCCTGCGCCGAGGCGAGGTCGGCCTGGGCATAGTCGCCCTTGCGGCCATAGGCCATCGCGAGCTGGGTATAACCGAGCGGCGCCTCGGGCTCGCGCGCCACGGCGGCGCGCAGCATGTTGATCGCATCGTCGGTGTAGGCCTTGTTATCGGAGGCGACCAGCGCCTGGCCGAGCAGCATCTCGATCAGCGGCGAGCTGCCGGAGAGCTGCACCGCGCGGCGCAGCGGCGCGATGGCCTCCGCCGGCCGGCCGCCTTCGAGCAGTGCCTGGCCGCGCAATTCGTAGAAATAGGGATTGTTGGGCTGGACCTGGATCAAGCCGTCGATCTGCGCGATCGCCGAACGCAGATCGCCGTGCAGATAGGTGGTGATCGCGCGCGCATAGCGGGCCGGCAGGCTGGTGTTGGACAACGGATAGCGGCGGTAGACCGTGTCCTGCCGTTCCATGAAGCCCGAGATCTTGGCGCGCATCATGTCGTGACGCAGCTGCAGCGCCGGATCGTCCTTCTTGTCCCAATAGGGGCTCGAGCGCGCCAGGTCCTGCAGCGCCGAGACGCGATCGACCGGCATCGGGTGCGACTGCAGATAGGGGTCGGCGCCGCGCGCGGCGAACAGGCTCTCGTCGGTGAAGCGCTTGAACGTCTCATACATGCCCTTGGCGGACTGGCCGGTCGCGTTCAGGAACTTGACGCCGGCGCGGTCGGCGTTTTCCTCCTGCTGGCGCTGGTAGGAGAGCAATGTGCGCTGAATGACCGACTGCGGCGCCGAGATCGCGGCGGCACCGGCGCTGGAGAGGCCGTTTCCAACGCCGCCGCTCGCAGCGCCCGCGGCCAGCGCGCCGACGCCGAGCAGCATCGCGATGATCATCTGGGTCTGCGCCTGCGCCAGCTGCTCGCGCATCTTGGCAAGATGACCGCCGGCCAGATGGCCGGTCTCATGCGCCAGCACGCCGATGATCTGGTTCGGGGTCTCCGATTGCAGCAGCGCGCCGTAATTGACGAAGATGCGGCGGCCGTCGGCGACGAAGGCGTTGAACGAGCCGTCGTTGATGATCACGATCTGGATGTTCTGCTTCTCGAGACCGGCGGCGCGCAGGATCGGCCTGGTATATTCGCGCAGCAGTTGCTCGGACTCGGTGTCGCGCAGCACCGGCGGGCCCTTCTGCTGGGCTCGCGCAGGGACGCCGGGACCAACGGCGAGTGCAACCGCGGTCAGCAATGCGGTGAGCTTGAACGCCGTCGGCTTGAGGGTCCTGGCACGAAGAGCGAGGCGGAACAGCATGGGCGATCTATCGGCGATTTCTGGCCGCGCGGCGGCAAAGTCCGGTTCCCGACCCGACCGGGGCAGGCGCGTGGCACAGTCTGTTGTTTTTGCAGTTCTTCTTCACGCGAACCGGGTATGCACTTGGCCTGAAAGCGTTATAAGGAGCCACCGAATGCGGCCAGTCTGGGGCGGTCGCCGGTATCGGAACCCGAACCCGGCAGCGGCCGTGCAATAGCAGAAATCCATGCGTGAAGCGACAGCGAGAGACCGTGTGAGCAGCCTTTTGACAGCGTCCGGCCGGAGCGATGTTCCGCCGTTCATGGTGATGGACGTGATGGCGGCTGCGGCGCGAATCGAGGCCGCGGGTGGCCATGTCATCCACATGGAGGTGGGGCAGCCCGCCGAGGGGGCGCCGAAGCCGGCGATCGCCGCCGCACAGGCCGCGCTTGCCGGCGGGCGGATCGACTACACCTCGGCGCTCGGCATTCCCAGTCTGCGCGCGCGCATCGCCCGGTATTACCGCGACACGTATGGCTGCGCGGTCGATGCCGAGCGCATCATCGTCACCACGGGCTCGTCGGGCGGGTTCATCCTGGCGTTTCTTGCGATGTTCGAGCCGGGCGACCGGGTCGCCGTCACCGTGCCGGGCTATCCGCCTTATCGGCACATCCTGACCGCGCTCGGCTGCGAGCCGGTGCTGATCGAGACCTCAGGCGACACCCGCCACGCGCTGACCGGGGAGGCGCTGCTGGCCGCCCATCGCAAGGCGCCGCTGAAGGGCGTGCTGGTCGGCAGCCCGGCGAACCCGACCGGCACGATGATGTCGCGCGAGGCGCTGTCGAGCCTGATGGCCGCCGCCGACAGCGCGGGCATCCGCTTCATCTCCGACGAGATCTATCACGGCCTCGACTACGCATTTCCTGCGGTGACGGCGGCGGAGCTGTCGCCGAACGCGCTCGTGATCAACTCGTTCTCGAAGTACTTCTGCATGACCGGCTGGCGCGTCGGCTGGATGGTGGTGCCCGATGTGCTGGTGCGGCCGATCGAGCGGCTGCAGCAGAACCTGTCGATCTCGGTGCCGACCTTGTCGCAGATCGCCGCCGAAGCGGCCTTCGAGGGCCGCGAGGAGATGGAAGCGATCAAGCGCGGCTATCAGGAGAACCGCCGCATCCTGATCGAAGGCCTGCCCAAGGCCGGGCTGACCAAGTTCCTGCCCGCCGACGGCGCGTTCTATCTCTACGCCGACGTCTCCGACTTCACCTCCGACAGCTTCGCCTTCGCCAGCGAAATGCTCGAGAAGGCGCATGTCGCAGCGACCCCGGGCGTCGATTTCGATCCGATCCACGGCCGCGCCTTCATCCGATTTTCCTATGCCCGTTCCGCGGCGGAGATGCAGGAAGCAGTTGCGCGGATCGCGCATTGGCTTAAATAGCCCGCAATCTTCAAGAGCCCTCGGTCTTGTCGGTTAGATCGGTTTCGCAAGCGCTGGCCCCGGTTTCGGCGGAGCAGCACGCGACAGATCGCCGCGGATAAACGGCAGGGCCGACACAGTTCCATTTGACTTGAACGGCCAAGTTGATCTTGGCTATTTCCGCCATTTCTGAGGGGGAGTGACACATGGCAGCGGCAACCGTTGCCACGGCTTCACCGGCGTCTGCCGGTAGCAAGCCGTGGTACAAGATTCTCTACGTCCAGGTTCTGATCGCGATCGTGCTCGGCGCGCTGGTCGGCTGGTTGTGGCCCAGCATTGCCACCAACGAGTGGATCAAGGCGCTCGGCGACGGCTTCATCAAGCTGATCAAGATGGTGATCGCGCCGATCATCTTCTGCACCGTGGTGTCCGGCATCGCCCACATCCAGGATGCCAAGAAGGTCGGCCGCATCGGCGTCAAGGCGCTGGTCTATTTCGAGGTCGTCTCGACCTTCGCGCTGGTGATCGGATTGCTCATCGGCAACATCGTCAAGCCGGGCGCGGGCTTCGGCAATGCGGCGGCGAACGCGCAGGCGGTTGCCGGCTATGCCAAGCAGGCGGAGGCGCAGAAGAGCGTCGACTTCGTGCTGCACATCATTCCGGACACCGTCGTCGGCGCATTCGCGCAGGGCGAGATCCTGCAGGTGCTGCTGTTCTCGGTGCTGTTCGGCTTTGCGATCATGGGCCTCGGTGAACGCGGCCACACCATCCGCTCGTTCATCGACGACGCCGCGCATGCGGTGTTCGGCGTGATCTCGATCGTGATGCGGGCGGCGCCGATCGGTGCGTTCGGCGCGATGGCCTTCACCATCGGCAAGTTCGGCACCGGCGCGATCCTCAATCTGATGGGGCTGATCGCGACGTTCTATCTGACGGCCGCGCTGTTCGTCCTCGTGGTGCTCGGCATCATCGCGCGGATCGCCGGGTTCTCGATCTTCAGGTTCCTGGCCTACATCAAGGATGAACTCCTGATCGTGCTCGGCACCTCGTCCTCCGAGAGCGCGCTGCCGTCATTGATGGAGAAGCTCGAACGTCTCGGCTGCTCGAAGTCGGTGGTCGGTCTCGTGGTGCCCACGGGCTATTCGTTCAACCTCGACGGCACCAACATCTACATGACGCTGGCGACGTTGTTCATCGCGCAGGCGTTGGGCTACGACCTCTCGTTCAGCCAGCAGCTCACGATCCTGGTGGTGGCGATGCTGACTTCGAAGGGCGCCTCCGGCATCACCGGCGCGGGCTTCATCACGCTGGCGGCAACGCTTGCGGTGGTCGATCCGCGGCTGGTGCCGGGCATGGCGATCGTGCTCGGCATCGACAAGTTCATGAGCGAGTGCCGCGCACTGACCAATCTGTGCGGCAACGGCGTCGCCTGCGTGATCGTCGCCTGGTGGGAGGGCGAGCTCGACCGCGACAAGCTCAATGCCAACCTTTCCCGGCAGATCGACCCGACCGACATGGAGACCGCGCTGACGACGGACTAGAGCATGATCCGGAAAAGTGTGAAGCGGTTTTCCGAGAAGATCATGCTCAAACAAGAATCCAAGGCGCGATGAGGACTCAGCGCGCTTTGGTTCGCGTCAGCGGTCAGAACCGGTCCAGCCGATACGGCGAGGTGTCCACCGAGGATGCCTCGCCGTTCATCGTTTCGGCCAGCACCCGTGCCGTCGCCGGGCCGAGCGTAAAGCCCTGATGGCCGTGACCGAAATTCACCCATAGCCCGCGATGGCGCAGCGCAGTCCCGAGCACCGGCAGCATGTCGGTGGTGCAGGGGCGGGTGCCGAACCAGGGCTCGGGCTCGACGCGGCTGCCGATCTCGATCAGCTCGCGTGCGGCCGCTTCGGCGTAACCAAGCTGGATCGGTGTCGCCGGCGCATCGGGGCTGGTCAGCTCCGCGCCGGTCGTGATGCGAATCCCCTTGGCCATCGGCGCCATCGCATATCCATTCGCGGTGTCGACCAGCGGCAGGTCGAGCGAGCGGCCGCCCTGATAGTGCATATGGTAGCCGCGCTTGCGCACCAGCGGAATCCGGTAGCCGAACTTGCGCAGCAATTGCGGTGACCACGGCCCGAGCGTGACCACGACGTGGGCGGCATCGATCCGGCCGCCAGCGGTGTCGACCGACCAGCCGGTGGCGGTCTCCGTCAACGTCTGCGCATCGCCGCGAAGCAGCGTGCCGCCGAGACGCTCGAACAATCCGGCATAGGCCGAGACCAGACCGCCGGGGTCCGACACGGTCCACGGCCCGAGCCAGTGAATGGCGCCGGGCAGGTCGTCGCGCAGCATTGGCTCGGCCCTGGCGAGCTCGCTGCCGTCAAGCACGCGAAACTGCACGCCGAAGTCACGCTGGTTCTCTTCGGCGACTGCGATCGCCTGCTCCAGGGCCGCCGGGTCGCGATGCAGCAGGCGATAGCCGGCGCGGCGGATCAGATTGTCGGCATGCGCATCGCGGATCAGCGTGTCGTGCTCCGCCGTCGCGTAGGCGATCAGGCGCGCCCAGGCGATGGTGGCTTCGCGGTGCCGCTCGGGCGTCGAGTTCCACCAATAGCGCAGCAGCGGACCGGCGTGCTGCGGCAACGAGGCCAGGCGATAGCGTACGTCGTTGGTGCGCCCCATCGCGATCCTGGCGAGCGTGGCCGGATCGCGCGGCATCGGATAGGGCCGCACCGCCTCGCTCTGAATGATACCGGCATTGCCGTAGCTGGTTTCGCGGCCCGGTTCCTTGCGGTCGACGAGCGTCACCGACCAGCCGCGGCGTTGCAGGTGCAGCGCCGTGCTGACGCCCACCATGCCGCCGCCAAGAACGATCGCGCTTTGCATTGGGATCCGTCTCCGTCAGGCTCCGTCACGCCGGTGTCTGACGAACGGATGGCCTGTCCAACAAAAACGCCCGGCGTGAACCGGGCGTTTTGACTTTCAGGTGGCGCTAGTTGCCGCCGCCGCCGAAGCGGCGCGACCACCAGCCCTTGCGGGCCGGAGCCTCGGCCGTGGCGGCATCCGCTGCGGCCTGCTGGGCAGAGGCTGCGGGTTCAGGGGCGGGGGCAGGTTCCTCCGCCGGGCTCTGAGCCAGCGCCGGTGTTGTCTCGGGTTGCGGGCTCGACGCGAAGCTGACCTTTTCGCGCACCGTCGAGCGGCGCCGCTGCGCGCGGTCGCTTTCGGCCGTGTCCTCGGCGGCAGGTGTTGCAACGGGTTCGGGCTCGGGCTCGGGTGCCGCGATCGCCTCAACCGGCGCGGCCTCGATCGGCTGCCATTCCGCCGGCTGGGCAAACAACTCGGGCTGCGCGAGCGAGGGGGCCGGCTCCGCGTCGTGGCTATCGAAATCGGCAACCGCGTCCGTGGCTTCAGGTGCTGCCACCGGGCTCAGCTCATCGGAGATCGATCCGGCGAGACCGTCATCCGGTCCACCAGTGCCGCGCCGGCGGCGGCCGCCACGGCGCCCGCGGCGCCGCGGGCGGCGATCGCCATTGCCGGCCTGGTCGTCGCGGGCAGCGCCCTGCGCTTCGTCGCCTTCGTCCTCATCGCCTTCGGCTTCGCCCGCGGCAACCACCTCGGTGCCATCGGGCAGGACATGCATCAGATCGCCGTCCTCGCGCGGCGGCGGAGCGCCTTCGCGCGCTTCGCTGCCACCACGGCCGCGGCGCCGACGGCGGCGCTTGCGGCGCTGGCCGTCGCCTTCGCCCTCCGCGGCGCCTGCTTCCTCGCCGGCCGCCCGGTCGTCGACGAGCCCTTCGGTCTCGTCGGTCTCGATCTCGGCTTCGTATTCGAACAGTTCTTCCTCGTCATCCGGTTCATCGACCTGCGCCGGCGCAGCGGCAGCTTGCGCGGCAAGCAGCGCCTTGGCGGCTTCGAGCGTATGCACCTGCTCGCCGCGATCGATGATGTAGGATTGCTGGCCGTGCACCGTGGCGTCGGCGACGACCGACAGCGAGACTCGGAAGGATTCCTCGAGGTCGCGCAGATGGCCACGCTTGTGGTTGAGCACGTAGAGCGCGACGTCGGTGCGGGTGCGGACCACCAGATTGTGGGTCGCGCCCTTCATCAGGATTTCCTCGATGCCGCGCAGCAGCTGCAGCGCCACCGACGAGACCGAACGGACGTGGCCGCTTCCGCCGCATTGCGGGCAGGGCTCGGTCGAGCTCTCCAGCACGCTGGCGCGGATGCGCTGGCGCGACATCTCCAGGAGGCCGAAATGCGAGATGCGGCCGACCTGGATCCGTGCACGGTCCTGGCGCAGGCAGTCCGACAGCTTGCGCTCGACCGCGCGGTTGTTGCGCTTCTCGTCCATGTCGATGAAGTCGATGACGATCAGGCCCGCGAGGTCGCGCAAACGCAATTGACGCGCGACTTCTTCCGCGGCTTCCAGATTGGTCTTGAGCGCGGTGTCCTCGATATGGTGCTCGCGCGTGGCGCGGCCGGAGTTGACGTCGATCGAGACCAGCGCCTCGGTCTGGTTGATTACGATGTAGCCGCCGGAGCGCAACTGCACGGTCGGCGAGAACATCGCATCGAGCTGGCTTTCGACGCCCATGCGCGAGAACAGCGGCTGGCCGTCGCGATATTGCTTCACCGCGCGCACATTGGCCGGCATCAGCATCTTCATGAAGTCGCGCGCTTCACGGTAGCCGGCTTCGCCCGCCACCTGAATCTCGTCGATCTCCTTGTTGTAGAGGTCGCGCAGCGAACGCTTGATCAGCGAGCCTTCCTCGTAGACCAGGGTCGGCGCCTGCGACTTCAGGGTCAGGTCGCGCACCGTCTCCCACATCCGGATCAGGTACTCGAAGTCGCGCTTGATCTCCGGCTTGCTGCGGGAGGCGCCGGCGGTGCGCAGGATGATCCCCATGCCCTCGGGCACGTCGAGGTCCTGCACCACTTCCTTCAGCCGCGAGCGGTCCTGGGCGGAGGTGATCTTGCGGCTGATGCCGCCGCCACGCGCGGTGTTGGGCATCAGCACGGCATAACGGCCGGCGAGCGACAGATAGGTGGTCAGCGCGGCGCCCTTGTTGCCGCGCTCTTCCTTGACGACCTGCACCAGCATCACCTGCCGGCGCTTGATCACTTCCTGGATCTTGTACTGGCGACGGGGGCGGAACGCGCGCTCCGGAACCTCCTCGAGCACATCGTCGCCGCCGACGGACTCGACGACATCCTCTTCCTCGCCTTCCTCGCCGTCATCCTCGTCATCGTCTTCGCCGGCATCGTCGCCATGCCGAGCCTCGGGCGCGGCTCCGTCCGCAAGCGTTGCGTATTCGGCGACGGCGTGCTCATCGGCCGCGGCGTGAACGTCGTCGGCAGCGACATGCGGCGCGTCGTCGGCATGCGCGGCGTTTTCCGCGACCTGCTCCTCATGGGCTCGCTCGGGCTCATGATTGACCTCGGCGGTCTCGACGAATTCCGGCGCCGCTGACGCAACGGAGGCTTCGACCACCGCGACGACGGGGTCGGATGGCGCGTCGGCGGCCGGCGCCTCGCTGGTTACGGGGGCGTAGTCGTGATCGTGGTCATGGTGGTCATGATCGTGATCATTGTGGCCATGATCGTGGTGGCCATGGTCATGGTGATGCTCATGATCGTGATCATGGTGGTGCTCATGGTCGGCGTGATGCGCGTGATCATGCGCCTCATGCTCGTGACCCTCATAGGCGGCCACGCCGTGCTCGTGATACCCGGCATCATGTTCATCGTGCCCGGCATCGACGGGATGTTCGTGAGCCTCGGCTGCCGGCAGCGCCTGAGCGGCGCCTGCACCCTCGATCACCTCGCTCTGGACACGGTCGCCATGGCCGCGGCGGCGGGCATTGCGATGGCGCGACCGGCGGCGATGGCCGCGGTTCTCGTGCTCTTCCTCGGCCTCGCGATGGGCGCGCTCGTCGGCTTCGATCAGCGCCTGACGGTCGGCGACCGGGATCTGGTAGTAGTCGGGATGGATTTCGCTGAAGGCGAGGAAGCCGTGACGGTTGCCGCCATACTCGATGAAGGCAGCCTGCAGCGACGGCTCTACGCGCGTGACCTTGGCGAGGTAAATGTTGCCGCGCAGTTGCTTGCGCTGGGCGGTCTCGAAATCAAACTCTTCGACGCGATTGCCACGGACCACGACGACCCGGGTTTCTTCCGGGTGGGTGGCATCGATCAACATCTTGTTGGGCATTTTGGAGCTCTTGACGGCGGCGGGCGCGGATCATGGCAGGCGCAAATTGCGCCGCCCGGTGACGCGACGGTCCACCTGATTCGGGGGTGAGGGGAAGGCCAAAACGCGTCTCGCGGCGCAGCGCCGGACGGGAACCCACCGGGATGATGCGACGGGCGAAGTTTTCACCTCGCGTCAGCGCGATCATTCGGGGGATCCTGGTCGGCAATGCAGTCTGGCGCATTAAGCGTCGGCCCGTCTAAACATGTTGGCGGCGAAAATTACCGCCGTATCCTTTGCTGAAAGCCCCGCCTGGCGCCGAAGCGCCTGCCGGCCATCGCATATCGAGGCCCCAAGGGACCGGATAATCAGTTATGCCTTGTCTCAAACCGTCCCTCTGGCGAGGGAGTGTGTCTGGGACCGGACGCCGCTCGGGCTTGAATCCGCCTCTCCGTGTCAGCCGCGCGCGGCGCTGGCTGGGGAGGGACCGGAAAAACACGGCGGGATCTTCGATTCGGAAGGTTCCACCGTTGCACCGAGAGGCTGAACGCGACACAACCGGGAGTACTAGCCGTCAGCATTCCGTACATACGTGGATTGCCCGCCGCGTGCAAGGGAAGCGTCACGCCGCCGCAACACTCGGCTCTTTTCGCCCGCGCGTCATTAGGGTGCGATTAACCGTGTGGTTCTAATGCGGTAAGAAGCAGCTGGGAGGCTCCGAATCGGGTGGAGAACCGCGCAAAACACCTTGTTTTCTTGGGATGCGGGCTGTTGTGCGCTGCAGCATTGGCGCTTGGCGTGGCCAGCGCCCCGAGCGCGGCCGAGGGACCACCGGACGGCCAGCCGGCGCCGGCCGCTAGTGCCCCCGCCGCCAGCGCGCCGAATTTCCCGATCGCATCCGGCGCCAGGCTTGCCGGCGACGACAGGCAGACCCGATTCATCCTCGATCTCGACCGCAAGATCGAATTTCGCGCCTTCCCGCTGGCCGACCCTTACCGTGTCGTGGTCGATATCCCGCAGGTCAATTTCCAGCTCGCTGCCGGCACCGGCTCGGCGGCGCGGGGATTGGTGAAGGCGTTCCGCTATGGCCTCGTGATGCCCGGCGGCTCCCGCATCGTGTTCGACATGACCGGCCCGGTGAAGATCGCCAATTCCTATGTGCTCGATGCCGCCAACGGTCAGCCACCGCGGCTGGTGCTGGATTTCGAGCAGGTCGATCGCACCAGCTTCGTGCAGTCGCTCGCGCCGGAGAGCCGGCCCGAATTGAAGTCGTCGATTTCCGAAGCCACCACGGCGACCATTCCGGCCGTCACCACGGCGGCGCTGCCGCCGGTTGCGGCCACCGACTCGCGCCCGCTGATCGTGATCGATCCGGGGCATGGCGGCATCGACAACGGCACCCAGTCCGGCGACCAGACCGAGAAAAACCTGGTGCTGGGCTTTGGCCTCGCTTTGCGCGACCGGATCGAGAAGTCGGGCAAATATCGGGTAGTTATGACCCGGTCCGACGACACCTTCATCCCGCTCAACGACCGAGTGAAGATCGCCCGCTCGCAATCCGCGGCGCTGTTTGTCTCGATCCACGCCGATGCCTTGCCGCGCCGCGAGGGCGACGCCCAGGGCGCTACGATCTACACCGTGTCGGACAAGGCGTCCGACGCCGAGGCCGAGCGGCTGGCGGAAGCGGAGAACAAGGCCGACGCGATCGCCGGCGTGAACCTGACCGACGAGCCGACCGAGGTCGCCGACATCCTGATCGACCTCGCGCAGCGCGAGACCAAGACCTTCTCCAACCGTTTCGCTCGTCTGCTGATGGACGAGATGAAGTCCACGGTGCGGATGCACAAGCATCCGCTGAAATCGGCCGGCTTCCGGGTGCTGAAGGCGCCCGACGTGCCGTCCGTTCTGGTGGAGATCGGCTATGTCTCCAACAAGGGCGACCTCGAGCATCTGGTCTCCGAGAACTGGCGCAACAAGGCCGTCGGATCGATGGTCCAGGCGATCGACATGTTCTTCTCGAAACGGCTAGCAACCGCCGGACCGGCAAAGTGAAATTGGCCGCCTGAAAAGCCGGGGCCGTTGCCCGGAAGCCCTAGTTTGGCCACAGCGGCGACGTTATAGACAAAGGACCGCAGGTCCGCAGAATCGACCATATTGTCCGGCGGCTCTTGTATATTCGCGTGCGCAAGGCGGCTCGCTGGGCCAAGGCTTTGATGTAAAGGCCTCGATGCAAAGGCCTCGCTATGTGAGCCTTCGTTGTGTGAGGCTTCGCACTTTTGGACAGGCGCTTCTGACGATTGGGCGCCGGAGGGTAGGAACGGAACGTCGATAATGCGCCTGCTCGTGCGGTTCATGGGTTTCTTGTTCGCCGCCGGAACCGTCGTGTTCCTGGTCGGTGTCGCCGCCGTCGCTGGCGCCATCTGGCATTTCTCCAAGGATCTGCCCGACTACTCGCAGCTCCAGGACTACGAGCCGCCCGTGATGACCCGCGTGCACGCCGCCGACGGCGCGCTGCTCGGCGAATACTCCAAGGAGCGCCGGCTTTATTTGCCGATCCAGGCGGTGCCGAAGCTCGTGATCAACGCGTTCCTCGCCGCCGAAGACAAGAACTTCTACGAGCACGGCGGCATCGACTATCAGGGCATGGCGCGCGCGGCGATCCTCTACGCGCAGAACTACGGCTCCAACCGCCGCCCGCAGGGTGCGTCGACCATTACCCAGCAGGTCGCCAAGAACTTCCTGCTGACGAACGAGGTCTCGTTCGCGCGCAAGATCAAGGAAGCCTTGCTGGCGATGCGCATCGAGCGCGCCTATTCGAAGGACCGCATCCTCGAGCTCTATCTGAACGAGATCTATCTCGGGCTCGGTGCCTACGGCATCGCGGCGGCGTCGCTGGTTTATTTCGACAAGTCGGTCAACGAGCTGACGATCGCGGAAGCGTCCTATCTCGCCTCGCTGCCGAAAGCGCCGGCCGCGCTGCATCCGGTCCGCAACCGTGACCGCGCGATCGAGCGCCGCAACTATGTGATCGACCGCCTGCTGGAGAACGGCTGGATCAAGCAGGCCGACGCCGACAAGGCGCGCAAGGACCCGCTCAACGTCACCAGCCGCTCGAACGGCGCGCACATCTTCGCCGGCGAATATTTCGCCGAGGAAGTCCGCCGCGACATCTTCGAGCGCTACGGCGAGAAGAAGCTGTACGAGGGTGGCCTGTCGGTCCGCACCACGCTGGATCCCAAGATCCAGGTGATGGCGCGCAAGACCATGGTCGCCGGCCTCGTCAACTACGATGAGGCACAGGGCTGGCGCGGCGCACTGCACAAGCTCGACGTCTCCGGCGACTGGGGCGTCAAGCTTGCCGACGTCAAATCGCTCTCCGACATCTCGCCGTGGCGGATGGCGGTGGTGCTGGAGACCAGCGATCAATCGGCGCGGATCGGCTTCCAGCCGGGCCGCGAGCTCGGCGGCGCGGTCAGCAAGGAGCGGCAGACCGGCATCATCACGATAGACGGCGTGCGCTGGGCCAAGAGCAAAGGCAAGGCGCCGACGGCGGTCTCGCAGGTGCTGCAGCCCGGCGATGTGATCTATGCCGACCCGCTGGTGACCAAGGAAGGCACTACGGTCGAAGGCCAGTATCGCCTGCGGCAATTGCCCGAAGTGTCGGGCGCCATGGTGGCGATGGATCCGTGGACCGGCCGCGTGCTCGCGATGGTCGGCGGCTTCTCGTTCGACCAGAGCCAGTTCAACCGCGCGACGCAGGCCTACCGGCAGCCCGGCTCGTCGTTCAAGCCGATCGTGTATTCGTCGGCGCTGGACAATGGCTACACGCCGTCGACCACGGTGATCGATGCGCCGATCGAGATCGATCAGGGGCAGGGCGCCGGCGTGTGGCGTCCGGAAAACTATTCGACCGGCAAGTATTACGGTCCGACCACGCTGCGCAACGCGCTACAGCGCTCGCTCAACACCGTGACGGTGCGGCTTGCGCAGGACATCGGCATGCCGCTGGTCGGCGAGTATGCAAAACGCTTCGGCGTCTATGACGAACTGCCGAACTATCTGTCGTATGCGCTGGGTGCTGGCGAAACGACCGTCATGCGCATGGTCACGGCGTATTCGATGTTCGCCAATGGCGGACGTCGCGTGAAGCCGACGCTGATCGATCGCATCCAGGACCGCTACGGCCATACCATCTTCAAGCACGACACCCGCGAATGCCGCGGCTGCGACGCGCCGGGCGGCTGGAAGAGCCAGCCGGAGCCGCAGCTCGTCGACCGCCGCGAGCAGGTGCTGGATCCGATGACCGCCTACCAGATCACCGAGATGATGGAAGGCGTGGTCCAGCGCGGCACCGCGACCGTCGTCAAGGAGGTCGGCAAGCCGATCGCCGGCAAGACCGGCACCACCAATGACGAGAAGGACGTCTGGTTCGTCGGCTTCTCGCCGGATCTCGCGGTCGGCGTCTATATGGGCTACGACAAGCCGCGCAATCTCGGCCGTACAGCTACCGGCGGTCACGTGGCGGCGCCGATCGCCCGCGACTTCCTCAAGCTTGCGCTCGCCGACAAGCCGCCGACCCCGTTCAAGGTCCCGGCCGGCATCAAGCTGATCCGCGTCGACGCCAAGACCGGCATGCGGGCCGGCCCGGGCGATGGCGGCAACACCATCCTCGAAGCCTTCAAGCCGGGCACCGCGCCGCCGGACAACTACTCGGTCATCGGTGTCGCCGACGCCGACGGCCGCAGCCCTGCGCCCGGCCCACAGCCGTCGCAAGGTGGTGGGCAGCCGGACGGCGGCTTCTTCATGCGGCCGGGAACCGGGGGGCTGTACTAGAGCGTTTTCAAGCGAAGTGGATGCCGGTTCGCGTGAAGAAAACGCGTCAAAACAAAAACCTAGAGCCCCGTTCCGATCCAATCGGAACGGAAATGGCTCTAGCGGCTGGCCGATCCAAATCGCCGGGATAGCGCGGCCAAGCCGATTGCGCTTTGCCGCGCCGGTCGCTACATCCCCGGCAAGCTTTTTCACCAACACCTGAAAGACCATGCGCGCGGAAATCGAACGCCTTGTTGAAGAGATCAAGCAGTCAGTCGGGCTGCTGAGGAGGCATCTTTGACGTCGAACAATCGACGGCACGCCTCGCTGAGCTGAACAAGCTCGCTGAAGACCCCAATCTCTGGAACGATCCCCAGAAGGCCCAGCGGCTGATGCAGGAACGTACCTCGCTGGAGGACGCGCTCTCTGGCATCGGCAAGGTCGAGCGCGAGCTCGAGGACAACATCGGCATGATCGAGCTCGGCGAGGCCGAGAACGATGCGGCCGTGGTCGCCGAGGCCGAGAAGGCGCTCAAGGACCTCAAGAAGGAAGTCGCCCGGCGCGAGCTGGAAGCGCTGCTCTCTGGCGAGGCCGACAAGTTCGATTCCTATCTCGAAGTCCATGCCGGCGCCGGCGGCACCGAGAGCCAGGACTGGGCGCAGATGCTGCTGCGCATGTACACGCGCTGGGCGGAGAAGCACGGCTTCAAGATCGAGTTCCTCGAGGAGTCCCAGGGCGAAGAGGCCGGCATCAAGTCCGCCACCATCCAGATCTCCGGCCACAACGCCTATGGCTGGCTGAAGACCGAGGCCGGCGTGCATCGCCTGGTGCGCATCTCGCCATTCGATTCCAACGCGCGGCGGCACACTTCGTTTTCGTCGGTGCAGATTTTCCCCGTGATCGACGACAGCATCAAGATCGAGATCAAGGAGTCCGATGTCCGCACCGACACCATGCGGTCGGGCGGCGCCGGCGGTCAGCACGTCAACAAGACCGAGTCGGCGGTGCGCCTGACGCACATTCCGACCGGCATCGCGGTGGTCTGCCAGGCCGGCCGCTCCCAGCACAAGAACCGGGCGCAGGCGTGGGACATGCTGCGCGCGCGGCTCTACGAGATGGAGCTGAAAAAGCGCGAGGAGCAGGCCGCCGCCGACCAGGCCGCCAAGACCGAGATCGGCTGGGGTCACCAGATCCGCTCTTACGTCTTGCAGCCCTACCAGATGGTGAAGGACCTGCGCACCGGTGTGCAGACCTCCGACACCTCGGGGGTGCTCGACGGCGACCTCGATGAATTCATGGCGGCGACCTTGGCGCAGCGTGCCTTCGGCACCGGCCCCGGCTCCGTCGAGGATGTGGATTAGCCCATGCCGCGCGTCGCTTTCATCGGATTGGGACGCATGGGCCACGGCATGGCCGGCCGTTACCTCGATGCCGGCTTCACCGTCGCGGTGTGGAACCGGAGCAAGGCCAAGGCCGAGGATTTGATCGCGCGCGGCGCGCTGTGGGCGACCTCGCCGGAGGACGCCGCGATCGATGCCGATGCCGTCGTGACCATGGTCGCTGACGACGAGGCATCGCGCGCGGTCTGGCTGACCCGGGACGGCGCCGCCGCCACCATGAAGGCCGGCACGCTCGCGATCGAGTGCTCCACGGTTTCGTATCAGCACACGCTGGATATGGCGCGCGAGCTCAACAGCCGCGGCCTGATCTACATCGATTGTCCGGTCACCGGGCTCCCCGAAGCGGCGGCCGCGGGCAAGCTGACGCTGCTGGTGGGCGCAGATGCCGCTGATCTCGACAAGGCACGGCCGTTCCTCGCGCCGATCGGCAGCACGATCCGCCATTTCGGCGCAGTCGGCACCGGCACCGTGTTCAAGCTGATCAACAATCTGATCGGCGCGGTGCAGATCGCAAGCCTCGCCGAGGGCGTTGCGATCGCCGAGCAGGCCGGCCTCGACATGCAATTGGTCGCCGAGGCGCTGGCGACCGGCGCGATCGCGAGCCCGCAGATCATCCGCCACAGCAAGCGGATGATCGACCGCAACTTCACCGGCGCATCCTTCACGGCGGCGCTGCGCCACAAGGATGCCGACTACGCCGTGCGGCTTGCCGAGACGCTGCTGCCCGGCGTGCCCGTGAGCCGTGCCGCGCTCACCGCCTACGACAAGGCCAAGGCCCACGCGCCCGATGGCGACGAAGGCCAGATGATCGAGATCGTGTCGCGGCCGAAATAGGCAAAGCCGCCATTCACGGAAATCGGGTGGCCATCGCCGCCGCGCCCGGCTAGGCATCTGCGCCAGCGCAGATGAGTGCCCGCCATGCCTTCCGCCGACAACAGGATCGATCGCCGCGACTGGGGGCTGCTCGGCTTTCTGTCGGTGCTGTGGGGCGGCTCGTTCTTCTTCAACGGCGTGATCCTGCGCGAATTGCCGCCGCTGACGCTGGTGCTGCTGCGCGTCGTGCTCGGGGCGCTCATCCTGCTGCCGCTGCTGCGAGCCCGGAAGATCGAGTTTCCGCGTGGCCTGGCAGGCTGGGCGCCGTTCGCCGCGATGGGGCTGTTCAACAACGCACTGCCGTTCTCGCTGATCGTGTTCGGGCAGACCTATATTCCGAGCGGGCTGGCCTCGATCCTCAATGCGACGACGCCGCTGTTTGCGGTGGTCGTGATGGCGGTGGCCGGCGAGGAGCGGCTGCAGGCGCGCCGCGTGGCGGGCGTTGTGGTCGGGCTGATCGGGGTCGCGATCCTGCATGGTGATGCACTCGGCTTCGAGAGCAGGCAGGGCATCGGCATCCTGCTGTGCCTCGCCGGCGCCTTCAGCTACGGCATCGCAGCGCTGGTCGGGCGGCGGCTGCCACAGCGCGTGCCGCCGCTGGGCACGGCGACCTTCCAGATGATGGCCTCCAGCGTGATGATGGCGTTCGTCGCCGGTGTGGCCGAACGACCCTGGCTGTTGCCGATGCCGCATCTGACCACGTTGCTTGCCGTGCTCGGGCTCGCGGCGCTGTCGACGGCGCTGGCCTATATCGTGTTCTTTCAGATCTTGCAGCGCTCCGGCGCGACCAATGTGATGCTGGTGACGCTGCTGCTCCCGGTCACCGCGATGCTGCTCGGATTCTTCGTCCTCGGCGAGCCGGTCGCGCCGCGCGAGGTGATCGGTGCGCTCGTGATCGCCAGCGCGCTGCTCCTGATCGACGGGCGCGTCTTGGCCTGGTTCAGCCGCGCGCCTGTTTCCACGCCGCATACCAGCCGGTGAAGCGGCCGCTGTCGCGCTCGCCGCCGTGCCAGGCGGCGTAGGCGGTGCCGTCGTCGGCGACCAGCACCACGGCATCAAGCCCTTTGGAGCGGCGCAGCGTGTCCATCGCCTGCGCCGGTGTCTGCGCAATCGGGCCCGCGACATTGAACGACGTGTTGACCGACATCTCGACGCCGATATGGCGGCCGAGCGCCTTCAGATAGGCGTAGGTGAGGGGATCGTCGGCCTCGCGCACGATCTGGATGCGGCCGGTGCCATCGGCATGCACCACGGCGGGAATCTTCGCGCGCGCCTCCGGCTTCGAATGCGCCGTGAGCACCATGTAGTTGTAGGCGTTGTAGTCGTCGTCGGACGCGCCATCTTCCAGCTCGAAATAGTCGCGCGCGGCCTGCAGCGTCGCCATCGGCGCCAGCGGCCGGATCGCCTCGCGATACTTGACGCGCTCGTTGAGCCGCTCGCGCACCTCGGGGTCGCAGGGATTGGCGAGGATCGAGCGATGGCCGAGCGCACGCGGCCCGGTCTCGGCCGCGCCTTGATAGATCGCGATCACGCCGCCTTGCGCCACCATGCTGGCCATCAGATCGGCAACCGCATCGCGTCCTTCCGATGTCGCGACATTGCCGATCTCGGTGGAGGCGACATCGTCGGCGTGCAGCGCCGCGGTGATGTCGGCGTTCGAGGGCGGCAGGCCGCAATAGAAGGCGTGCGACAGCGGCGCACCGCGCGCCGCGCCCGCCATATGCGCGAACAGCCAGGCCGCGCCGATCGGCACGCCGGGATCGCCGGGCACCGGCGGCACCCACATATGCAGCCGGGTCTTGCGCTGCTGCACGCGTTCGAACCACGCCTCGTCAAAGTGCTCGAGCAGCCGCATGTTGCCGAGCGCGTTCAGCGCCACGCCGCCGGTCAGCACCAAACGGTCGGTGCCGGTTTTGCGCAGGAGATGGTCGATGACATGGATCATCGCGTCCTCGAACACCAATTGCGTGGCGGCCGCCTTGTCGACGCGGTCCTTGGTGTCGGTGCGGTGATTGATGTCCTCGACGCGCAGCACGGCGTCGGGATTCCAGAGCTGGTCGGGCCGCAGCGGCGGGCCGAGAATATCGATCAGCGGCTGATGATAGGGGGTGTCGGCGGGGTCGGCGTACCAATTGGCCATCGCGCGATTGAGCTGCACGCTGCCATTGGGCCCGAGCTGCAGCACCGCCTTCAGGCGCTGATAATAGGGATTGGTGGCGCGGTTCATGTCGCCCCAGGCGGCGGCGCCCATGTAGCGGCCCTCGCTGGAGAGCCAGGTCCAGCCGCCCTGGCTCGACGAGATCACGGTGTAGAAGGCGCCGAGCGAATCGAACAGGCTCTCATTGCAATAGAGCCGCTTCATCTCGCCGTTCTCGGCGACATAGAGCGAAATCGAGCCGACGTCGCCGGTGCCGTCGAGCACCGCAATCGCGACACGCTCGCGCACATCGGCGAACGGCGATGCGGTGAACGAGTACCAGGCGTGATTGTCATGATGCGGCATGCAGATCAGCGGCAGCTGTTCGCCAAGCCCGTACATCCTGCCGAGCCTGCGCGAGATACGCCGCACCTGGTCCATCTGGCGCAGGTTGATCGCCGGCGCGATCGGCGCGCGCAGCAATTTGATGCTGGCCGGCGCTTCCTCGAGCGAAGTGCGGATCAGCATCGCCAGCAGCGCCGGATAGTCCCACGTGGTGACGAAAGCCGCGATGTCGCCGACGTCGCGGCCCATCCGCTGCAACACCTTGCGCATGTCGTCGAGTGCGTGTTGCGGAAACTCGTTGGTGTGTTTGTTTCCGGAAAAGCGCTCTTCCTCGTTGTTGACGATCAGGCGCGGTCCGTCCTTCTGGGTGACCTCGACCAGCGCGACGCCGGTGTTGTGCGTGCCGGGGCAGGCGAGGCCGGCGATGTAGACGGTCTCTCCGCGCTGCAGCCTTTCGCGGATCGAAGCGATCGTGCGCTGCGCGAACTCACCGTTGGCCTTGTGCAGGCCACGCTTCGCCAACGCACGTTCGCTGAGGCGGCGTGTGATCTCATAGCCCGCGGCGGCAATACGCGGATGCCGCGGACCGGTACGAATGTCCGGTTTACGCAATCAGAACGCCTCGACTCGTGATCCCCAGATCGACTTCAATCATAAATAGCGCCAGGCAACAATGCCGTTTCGCCCAACGGAAAAACCCAGCGCTTGCCAGCACATGCGTCTCTTGCGAGACTTGCCGTCAAAACTACGACAAAAATCGGGGAGAAAACGATGCCGGCTCGTTCTGGATATATTGGCGCGATCGTGGCCTTCGCAAGTGCCGCATTGATCACGACCTCGGCCACCGCGCAGAAGAAATACGACCCCGGCGCAAGTGATGGCGAAATCAAGATCGGCAACATCATGCCGTATAGCGGCCCGGCGTCGTCCTACGGCGTGATCGGCAAGACCGAGGCCGCGTTCTTCAGGATGATCAACGAGCAGGGCGGCATCAATGGCCGCAAGATCAATTTCATCAGCTACGACGATGCCTATTCGCCGCCGAAGGCGATCGAGCAGGCGCGCAAGCTGGTCGAGAGCGACGAGGTGCTGCTGATCTTTCAGGCACTCGGCACGCCGTCGAATTCGGCAATCATGAAATACATGAACGCCAAGAAGGTGCCGCAATTGTTCGTCGCCTCCGGCGGCACCAAATTCGGCGACCCCAAGAACTTCCCCTGGACGATGGGCTTTCAGCCCAACTACCAGAGCGAGGGGCGCATCTATGCGAAATACATTCGCGACAAATTCCCCGATAGCAAGATCGCGGTGTTCTGGCAGAATGACGACGCAGGCAAGGATCAATTCAAGGGCCTGAAGGACGGCCTCGGCGACAAGGCGGGCATGATCATCGCCGACAAGTCCTACGAGGTCTCCGATCCCTCGATCGATTCGCAGATCGTCGCGCTGCACGATTCCGGCGCCGACATCTTCTTTTCCTGGGCGGCGCCGAAGGGATCGGCGCAGGCGATCCGGAAGGTGGGAGAGCTCGGCTGGAAGCCGAAGTTCTTCCTCGCCAACACCGCGACCACGGTCGCCTCGGTGCTGAAGCCGGCGGGGCTCGAATATGCCAAAGGCATCATCTCGACCCAATACCTGAAGGATCCGACCGACCCAACCTGGGACAAGGACCCCGCGGTCGTGAAGTGGCGCGGCTTCATGGACAAATACTATCCTGACGGGGACAAGGCCAATTTCAACAACGTCTATGGCTATGTGCAGTCGGAGGCCATGGTGCAGGTGCTGAAGCAATGCGGCGACAATCTCACGCGCGAGAACGTCATGAAGCAGGCGGCCAGCCTGAAGAACTTCCACTCCGACCTGATGCTACCGGGCATCATGGTCAACACCTCGCCCGACGACTACTACCCGATCGAGCAGATGCAATTGATGCGGTTCAACGGCGAGGCCTGGGAACTGTTCGGCGACGTCATCACGGGTGAAGTCGGGCACGACGCGACGCGGTAGGCGGTTGGGGGTCATGAAGGCGTTGCCGGTGCAGCAAACACTGCTGTCGTCCCGGCGAAAGCCAGGACCCATAACCACCGCATGTGATTGTGAGAGGGATTGGGGCCCCAGCGTCGCGCAGCAATGACCATTTGGGGTAATGGGTCCTGGCTTTCGCTAGGACGACGCGGAGTGTGTGGCGCGGCCTACATCCCGATCGTCGTCCCTGCGAAGGCAGGGACCCATAACCACAGGCTCGTGTTGTTGAAGAGGGCTGTGGCTCCAGCATCGTTCAACAATTGCCTTCGGTGGTTATGGGTCCCGGCCTGCGCCGGGACGACAACTGAGTTTCTTGCACCACTTGTGAGTTACACATCCACGGCGTGCTGCACTATCCACCGGGATTTTCTCCGGCCGGCGGGCGCGTAGCGCCATGCCGCCGGCGACGCCGACGCCGATCACGTACATCCAGCCCTCGTGAAAATCGGACAGATGCGAGTTGAGCAGCGAGCTCGTGATGTTCTGCACGACGATGGCGAGCCCGATCCAGCTCACGAGATCGCGGCCGGCGAACAGCCTGACATGGCTGGTCCACATCGTGTACAGCAGCAGAGTGCCGATCAGCCCCCACTGGATCGCGACATTGAAGGTCTGGTTGTGCGGGTTGTTGATCACCTCAGCGTTTAGGCCAGTTTGTCCGGCGGCATCCTGCGTGAACATGTGCCTGATCGCACCGGTGCCGTGTCCGAGCAGCGGCGCCTCGGTGATGAATTTGACCGACTTCCGCCAATAGGTCAGGCGCTGCGCGGTGGAGGCGATCCCGGACGTATCGTGGGCGCGATACTCGATGCCGACGTCGGCGATGCGATGGCGCAGATAGGGTGACGTCGTCCACACCAGCAGGCTCGCCAGCGCGACAGCGGCGAACAGCAGCCGCGTGGCGCGGCGGGACAGATGCAGCGAGGCGAACAGGATCAGCAAGACCGGCATGGTAACCAGCGCGGTCCGGGCCGAGACGACGTAGAGCATGTTGACGACGAACAGCAGGATCAGCGCGATGGCGCCGGCCGCGATGCGCCATTGCCGGGCCCGCAGCGCCGTCAACGCCGGCAGCATCAGCGCGAAGGCGCACAGCGCGAATTCCTGGCTCTGGTCGAGGTAGTTCTTGACCGGCACGCCGTCGGAGGCGGTGTGCGCGAGCTTGAGCTGTGGCAGCGCCAGCACGATCCAGGACAGGATCATCAGCAGTGTGCATGACACCAGGAAAGCCAGGAACACCGAGAGCCCGCGCTGTGAGCGCTGGAAATAGCCGAGCAGGAACGGCAGCAGCAGCAGCTTGCCGAGTGGCTTGATGCCTTGCAGCCGTTCGGCCCAGCCGGCCTCCGACCATGCCATGCCGAGCACGGCGAGCGCGACCAGCGCGACCGGCAATGCAAAGGCCGGCTGCGCGAGGTCGAGAATGAACTGCTCCCAGTCGATGGTCGGGATTACAGTGACAAGCCACAGCAGCATGAAGACGGCAAGCGCCGTCGTCGACCATGGTAGCGAAGCCGCGGCGAGTGCGATCAGGGTATCGGTCGTGCGGACATAGGCGATTGAGCCGGACCAGGCACGGACGCGGTCGTGCCATCGCGTTGGCTCGACGGCGCCGTCGAGCGTGTGCGACTCGGTGATCATGATCGGCTTACACGGCGGCGCCGTTGAATGCGGCGATCGCAACAGGCGGCGCCGGTACGTTGGCCACGGCTTCCGCGACGACCCGATGCGACAGCAGGTCGCGCGCCTGGGTGTGGTGGCCGAAGCGCTCGGCGAGCTCGGTCCGGCGCGCGCGGATTTTGTTCCGCCATTGCTCCTGCTCAGCCAGGACCCGGGTAACCGAGGCGCCGATGGACTCGATCGAGAACGGGTCGAAATAATCGGCGAGCTCGCCCGCGACCTCGCGGAACACGGCGATGTCCGAGCACAGCACCGGCGTGTTGGCGGCCAGCGCCTCGATGATCGGGACGCCGAAGCCTTCGGCGAGGCTCGGCATGATCAGGCCATGGGAATCGGCAATAAGCGCCGCCTTCTCGTGCTCCTCGACATAGCCGGAAAAGCGGACGTTGGGCGGTGCATTGCGAGTCAGGCTGGGGGCGCCGGTGTAACCGATCACGACGAGGTCGGCCTGGGGCAGGTTGCGGAACGAGCGGATGACCGCGGCGAGGTTCTTGCGCGGCTCGGCGGAGACGATCACGACGAAGTACGGCCGTCCGCTCGGCGCAGCCGCCGAAAGCGCCGGTGCATCGAACCTGGTCCGGGGATAGACCACCCGCGCCGGCAGATGCGCGAACTGCGGAAGCAAGGCGCGGAACCGGCCCAGGCTGTAATGCGAGACGAAGGCGAGCTCGTCGGCCTGCTGCAGGCTGGTGAACAGGCGCGACAGGAACAGCCGGGTTGCGACGTCGCTGAGCTTGAGGTCGGTGAGCGGCAACAGGTCGTGCACGACGCAGATCACCTTGGCGCCGCGCTTGCGCTGGATCGCGACCCGCGTCGGCGTATCGACGAGGATGACGTCGTAGCCGCGCGCATCGACCCGCGGCGGCGGCAGCCGCAGCAACGCCGAGGTGTCCTGATAGCTGTAGAAGCCGGGTTCGAGCAGGAAGTCGCCGAACAGCTTGAGATGGCGCAGGTCGGTCGGGATGTATTCGAGGCCGTCGGCATGGTTCTCGATCAGGCTGACGCCGGCCGGCAGCAAATGGACCGCGCGCAGGAAGCTGACGGCGAATTCCAGCGAGGTCGCGGCGCGAAGCTTGCCGCGGCACCAGTCGACGGTGCGGCGCAGGCCGCCGCTGCTGCGCATGACGGGCGCATTCATGTCGGCCTCGTCGAGGAAGCGGTAGAGCGCGAGCAGCTCGATCAGTCGCGACCCGTCGGGCAGCAGCCTTGTGCGCTGCTGGCGCTGGCGCAGCTTGCGATAGCGGCGGGTGGTCTCGACCAGCAAGGTCAGCTCGTGGCCGTCGCCGGCCAGCGAGCGGATCAGTTCACGCGTGAAATGGAAGATGCCACGCTTGTGGTTGGGTTCGCCGAGCGCCTCGCTGACGACCAGGATCTTTGTCATGCGGTTATTTCTCTGAGCTCGGGGTGATGCGGGACGGGCGGATCCAGCGCAACGGTGCTGGTGATGCGGCCGTGATCGAGATTGACAATGCGGTTGCAGGTCCGGCGCAGCAGCCCCTGGTCGTGCGAGGCGATGATCACGATTGCCGCGGCCTCGACCATCTTGCGCAGCCGCTGCTCGGCCTTGGCCGAGAAATTCTCGTCGACCACGCTGAGCCATTCGTCGAGCAGCAGGATGTCGGCGGGAAACGCGGTCGCGGTCGCGAACAGTACGCGCATCAGCATGCCCGACGAGAACATGCGCAGCGGCAGCCGCTGCATGCGTTCTTCCAGCTCCGTGAACGCCCAGATCTCGTCCAGGATCGCCGGCGTCGGCTTGCGGCCGGATATCCGTAGCAGCAGGTTGATATTGTCCGCGGCGACGAAATCGAGATTGACGCCGGCGCCGAGGCCAAGCAGCGGCACGATGTTGCCGGAAATCTGCACCTCGCCGCTGGTTGCCGGAAACACGCCGGCGATCAGCCGCAGCAAAGTGGACTTGCCGGAGCCGTTCGGCCCGGCGAGGCCGATGCGGGCGCCGGCCTTCGCCTCGATCGAGATGTTGTCGATCGCGCGGATGGTGCGCATCTCGCTGGTCTGGCGGAACAGGCGGCCGAGCAGGCGGCGCTTCAGCGAAAAGTCGTAGGCGCCGTACAGCGGATAATCGAGGCAGACGTCGCGGAGGTCGATGCTTGCCATGTTGCTAGATCCAGAATGCCGCTTTGCGCAATTGAGCGACCGTCACGGTCGCGGCGACCGCGAGCGCAGCAAGGCAGGCCAGCACGTAGATCACGCTCGGCATCGCGACATGGCCCGATGCCAGCGGGTCGCGCCAGACCGCGAACAGATGGGTCAGCGGATTGAGCCGCATCACCGTGGAGCCGCGATCGATCATCTCAGGCGTCCAGATGATCGGCGAAGCCAGGAAGGCCAGGGTCAGCGAGGACTCGATGATCGGCTTGATGTCCCGGTAGCGTGTCGCCAGCGCGCCGAGCACGAGGCTGACGCCGAGCGCGCAGATGACGAACAGCACGAGGCCGGGCAGGGCGGCGATCGCGCCGCCGACGTCCCGCGGCGTCAGCGCGAGCCACAGGATCAGCGGCACGACTGCGTTGTGGGCCGCGAACAGCGCCTGGCGGAAGGTACATTGCAGCAGGAAGATCACCGGCGGCAGCGCGCGATCCTTGATCAGGCTGGCCGAGCCCTGCAGGGCGGTGGTGGCGTCGAGCACGACGCTGTTGAGGAAGGTCCAGGCGGTGAGGCTCGCCGCCAGCATCGGCAGCCGCGCCACCGCGCTGGCGTTGGAGAGTTGGCCGATGACCGAGCCGAGCACGGCCACCATGATCGCCATCTGGATCGACATCCAAAAGGGTCCAAGGAGGGAGCGGACGTAGCGATGGCGGACGTCTGACCAGGCCAGCGCTGCAGCGATCTGAATCGCGCCGACGAGACCGGCCGTTCGGGGGCGCAGGGCTGGGGCTAGTGACCCTGCGTCCTTTGCGGCTGCCTCTTCAGTAACGACTTTGCGGTACACCGTCTCCACTCCCTCCTTGAAGGCTGATGTCGAGTATTTCGTGATCGCGCGATGCCGCGCGGCCTGCCCCATGCGGCGGCGCCGCTCGGGATCGTTGATCAGCGTCTCGATGGCGTCGGCGAGGGCTGTGGGATCGCCGGGCGGCACCGTGATGGCCTCGAGGCCGTCGCGGGCGACGTGCGGAACGCCGGTGTTGAGCGCGGTGTTGACGATCGGGCGGCTCGCCGCCATCGCCTCGAGCTGGGCCAGCCCGAAGGTCTCGGCATTGGTCACCGATGGCATTACGAAGACGTCGGCGATGCGCATCAGCTTGACGCGTTCGCTCTCGGACACCGAGCCGAGCAGTCGGACGCGGTCCTGCAGGCCGTAGTCGCGGATCAGCTGCTCGAGATGGCCGCGCTCACGGCCCTCGCCGACGATCCAGACCTCGAAATTGCGGGCGTGGGCGGCGTGCACCAGCACGTCAAAACCCTTGTAGGGCACCAGCCGGCCGCAGGCGAGGACGAGGCGGCCGCGCGCGTTGACGTCGTCGGCTTGCGCGGCGGGCCGATCATACTTCTCGACATCGACACCGAAGGGAACGGCGTGGCACTTGTCGGCAAATTCCTGCAGCAGCGGCGCGGTTTCGATCAGCACCGGATCGGAGACGATGATCGCGGCGGCGCGGCGCAAGGTCCGCCGCATCATCGGCTCGACCAGAAAGCGCAAGGCCGCGTGCGAGACGATATCGGCGTGCCAGTGCACCACCAGCGGACGCGCGCGGCCGAGCCCGAATGCGAACACCAGGTCGGCGAGCGGGAAGGGCGCGTGCAGCGCCAGCAGATCGTGCTCGGCGATGCGGCGCCACAGCCGCCACGGATAGGTCGGCGCCGCCGGCAGCGACAGCACGTCGCCGAACGAATGCACGCGCTCGACCGCAACGTCATTGACCACGATCTGCCGCTCGCCGCCGGCGCGCGAGCAGACCAGCACGGCGGCGTCGAACGTGTCCCTCAGGGAGGCACAGACGTCGCGGATCACGGTCAGCGTGCCGCCGAACAGATCGGGGTAGTAGACCTTGAAGATATGAAGCACCGACGGACGCCGGGCCGGCGCGTTCAGACCAATCATGGGCGGCTCGATCCGGATCATGCAACGAACAGGGCGACAACGAACGGCAGCGCCAGCGCGGCGGCGAACACCAGCGAGCGCAGCAGCGCCGGAAACACCGGCTCGATCGGGCCGCAGGCGGCCTGCGGCGTGAAACGGAGTGTGGTGGCGAACCGAATGGGTTCGCGTGGCGAACCGGGGTCGTGGGCCGAACGAAGAGACATTGCGTCGGATTCCCTGCTGAATGGATTCTGGATACGTGGGAATATTTCACACGTCAATGGGGTCGGGCTAAAATGTGGGATTATGTCCCACATGTGGCGGTAGACAACTTTTTTGACAGGGGGCGCATGGCGGGCGATCGCGCCGTGACGGCGCGAGGCGAGCGGGGCGGGAGTGCTAGCGAGACGTCAGGCCGGCTCGGCCGTGCTGCCCGTCGTCGATGGCTGCAACTGGCGCCTGATGGCGGGGATGTCGAAATGGATCCGCTCGGGCAGCATCGCGGCTGCGGGCCGCTGCAGATCCTGCTCGATGACGACGCGCTTGCCGCCATCCGATGTCAGCGCGATCGAGATCGAGTTCGCCCGCGGCTCGGCGGTGAGGCCGGCATGCGCGCGGCTGGCATATTCGCCGGCGCGCAGGCCGCCGAAACCGAAGGCGAGCAGGCGGCCATAGATGTACAGCGCCAGCAGATCGGTTTCGCCGAAGCGGCGCGGCGAACCGGGCGCCACGCCCGGCAGGCAGGGATAGCCGCCCGCCATCACCGTCGACACGAACTCCTCGTAGGGAACCTGGGCGATCCGGCAGGCTTCCGCGATCGCAAGGTCGAATCAGGCAGGCGCCATGGAGCGGTCCGTAGGGATATCGGCGCCCGCAGGCCGCGCCGTGTCCGGAGGTTACTTTTGTTTCCCATAAGTGGGAAAATGTCACACGTCAAGCAAGGTGGGCAAAACGGTGGGATTGTGTCCCACGCGGCGGACGGCTAAAAGTTAGGCATGAATGCCAAGCCCCCGAAGCCGAAACCGGGATCGTCCGCGCCGATCGCCGCCGCGAAGCTGCACGCGCCGCTGGCGCGGATGCTGCGCCCGCTGGTGCGGCTTTGCGTCCGCGGCGGCATGACATTTCCGGCGCTGACCCAGCTGCTGCGCGAGCTCTATGTCAACGTCGCCGAGCACGACTTCGCGCTCGAGGGCAAGGAGCAGACCGACAGCCGCGTCAGCCTCTTGACCGGCATCCACCGCAAGGAGGTCGCGCGGCTGCGCGGCGCGGGCGCGCCGGTCAATGCGGTGCCGGCGACGCTGTCGCGCACCAGCGCAATCATCGCGCGCTGGCTGGCCGCGCCCGAATTCACCGACACGAAGGGCGATCCGCTGCCGTTGCCGCGCACCGCCGATGGCGGCGCGCCGTCGTTCGAGACGCTGGTCGAATCGATCACCAAGGATGTGCGGCCGCGCGCGGTGCTTGACGAATGGCTCGACCGCAAGCTCGTCACGATCAATGATCGCGACGAGATCATGCTGGTCGAGGAGGCCTTCGTCCCGCATGGCGACGACGATCGCAAATGGCACTATCTCGGCCGTAACCTGCACGACCATGTCGCGGCTGCCGAGATGAACGTGTCGTCGGCGACGCCGCGCTTCCTCGAACGCGCGGTGCATTACGACGGGCTGTCGGCCAAACTGGCAAAACGGCTCGAGGGCCGTTCGCGCGAGCTCGCGATGGAGGCGTTGAAGGTCGCCAACCGCGAGGCCAACCGCGCCTTGGCCAAGGACAAGGGCGGCGACTACCGCTGGAATTTCGGCATCTACATCTATCGCGAGGGCCCCGACGGTCCGGTCGATGACGATGCCGACGAAGGCGGTGCGGCATGAAAGGCCCGCCGGTCATTTCCCGCCGCGCGCTGCTGATCGGCTTCTGGCTCGCCGGAACTTCGCTCGCGGGCGCGCAGGTCAAGAAGCGCGGCAACGATCAGGGCATCGGCGGCACCGGGATCACCGGCTCCGACCAGGGCATCGGTGGCACCGGCATTGTCGGCGTGATCCAGCGGTTCGGCTCGATCTACGTCAATGGCGAGCGCGTCGCTTATGCGGCCGACGTTCCGGTGCGGATCGACGGCGAGGCGGCGAATGCCAAAGCGCTGCGGATCGGCCAGCTCGCGCGCGTGGTCGCAGAGCGCGATGCCGGCGGCACGCTGTCGACCAAGCGCATCGATGTCGCGAGCGAAGTGACCGGACCGGTCGAGCAGATGAAATCGGGCGAGCTGACGGTGCTCGGCCAGAAGGTCGCCTGGAGCGGCCGCGAGAGCTGGCTGAAGGTCGGCGCGCACGTCGCCGTGTTCGGGCTGCGCCGCACCGATGGCATCGTCGTCGCTAGCCTGGTGCAGGAGCGCCATGACGCTGCGATGCGCGTCGCAGGACCGCTCGAGCGCGACCGCGACGGAGCGTTCCGGATCGGCGAGCTCAAGCTCAGCGGCGTCGATGCGGCTTTGGCCGGTCAGCGCGTGCAGGCCGAAGGCCACGTCGCGCAGGGTGTGATGCAGGTCTCGCGCAGCCGCGCCGACGACTTCTCCGATCTCACCGGCGCGAAGCGACTCCTGATCGAGGCCTATGTGCGGCGGGTCGGCAATGACCTGCAGCTCGGCGCCGGCTTCGTCGCGCGCGACCACTCGCGCTTTTCGCCGCCGGCCGATACGCGCGTGGTCGTCAACGCGCAGCTGTCGGGGACGCGCGAGCTGCGGGTCGAGTCGGTGCACTCGGTCACCAGATTCCCGGGCTCCTCGGTGAAGAGCCCCGGCACGCCGGGCCGTGGGTCCGGCGGTGGCGGTTCCGGGCCGGGACATGGATCCGGACCGGGTGGGCGCGGTGCGCCTGGTGGCGGCGGCCCCGGTGGCAGCCCGGGCGGGCCGTCTGGTGCGCCCGGCGGCGGGCCACCAGGTGGTGGCGGTCCTGCGCCCGATCCCCTCAATGGCGGAACGACCGGCCCGGGTCCTGGCGGCTTCGGCTCACCCGGCGGACCATTCGGTCCCGGTGGTGGTGGTCCATTCGGACCCGGCGGCGGATTCGGAGGCGGCGGGCCGCCCGGCGGCATGGGCGGCGGTGGCCGCCGCTAAAGCGTTTTCGAGCGAAGTGGACGCCGGTTCGCTTGAAGAAAACGCGTCAAGACAAAAAATGGAGCATCGGTGCTGATGCCATCAGAACCGATGCTCCAAGCCACAAACGAGATCGGCGCAAGCGAGGCCGCTTGCGCCGATGTTCAGATCAATCGTTGCGAGATTGAGCTAGCCCGCGCTGAGCCGGACGCCGGCGCGGAGGAATTTCTGCGGATCGACCGCTTCGCCGTCGATGCGGGTCTCATAGTGCAGATGCGGACCGGTGGAGCGGCCGGTCGAACCGACCGCGCCGATCACCTGGCCGATCTTGACGTACTCACCGACCTTGACGCCGATCTCGGAGAGATGGCCGTAGCGGGTCGAGAGGCCATTGCCGTGATCGACCTCGACCATGCGGCCGTAGCCGCCGGCCCAGCCTGCCGACACCACCTTGCCGTTGGCGGTGACGCGCACCGGATCGCCCTGCGCGGCGCGGAAGTCGAGCCCGGTGTGCATCGCCGGACGGCCGAGGAAGGGATCGGAGCGAACGCCGAAGCCGCTGGTGAATTCGACCTCGCCGACGACGGGCTTGCGGTATGGCACCAGCGCCAGCGTCTGGTTCAGGCGCTGCATCTGCGCGCGGTTGATGTTGATGCGGTAAAGCTGACGCTCGAACGCGCCGGCGTCGGGCGTGAGCTTCACCGGCACATAGGGGCCGCCCATGCCGGAGCGCGGCGTCGCGGCTTCGAGCTGCGCCATGTTGAGGCCGAGATCGGAGATCACGCCGCGCATCCGGCGCACCCGCGATTCGATACCGTCCTCGACCGAGGAGAGTGCTGCGACCTGGCGCCGCTCGACCTGGTCGAGCGAGGTCTGCAGACGGACCAGAACGTTGTCGACGCCCAACCTGTCGAAGCCTTGGGCCTTGGCGAACTGATTCGGCTGCGCCTTGGCGATCAGCGGCGCGCGCGATTCCAGCCGCGCCTCGCGATCCGGCGGCGCCACGAAGATCACGGTGTCGCTGATCGGGGAGGGCTTGGGCGTACCGGATGACGGCGCGGCGTCGGCGCGGCCCTGCGGCTTGATCGATCCGGTGGTCGCAACATCAGGCATCGCGCCGAGCGCGGTGGCGCGCGATTCCAGCGCCGATTGCCGCTTCATGATCTGGTCGAGCTTCTGGTCGAACTGCTCTTGATCGAGCAGCTGGCGGCTGGTGGTGCGGTCGACCTTGGCGCGCAGCTCCGAGATGCGGTCCTCATAGGCGTATTGCATCTCGGCCTGGCGCGCGATCAGCCGGGTCAGGACGTCGTCACGAAACGCAAAATACGTCGCGGTCGCCGCCGACCACATGCCGAGCAGGACGACCGTGCCGACCGCGATCCAGAACACCACCGGTCCGAACCGGACCTGCTTGCCGGCATGAACCAGCGTATAGCCCTCGCCGGAGGCAGCCGCGGCAGCTGCGGCATGCTGGGCCACCGGACGGCGTGCCGGCGACCGGCCATGGTCCTGCGGATGATGGTGTTTCTGGTGATGACCGGACCGGCTCGACATCGGTACTCCCGCGGCCGGTCGGACCAAGCTCCGTACGGCTAATTTGCGGGGCCGATTTGAGCTCGCCATGGTTAATTTTCAGGAAACGGAACCCTCCGGTCAGAGCGATCGGGCGGCCTCCAACACCGCTTCGGCATGGCCGTCGACCTTCACATGGCGCCAGATCCGGGCGACTTTTCCACTGGAATCGACCAGAACCGTGGTGCGAATAATTCCCATGAAGGTCCTGCCATACATGGATTTTTCGCCCCAGGCGCCATACGCCTCCAGCATCTGATGGGCCGGGTCCGAGACCAGCGGCACGGACAGCTGGTGTTTGTTTCGAAATGACTCCTGCGCCTTAACCGTATCGGCGGAAATGCCGACCACCTCGGCACCTGAAGCCGCGAACTCATTCTTGAGCCGGGTGAAGTCGATCGCCTCCCTGGTGCAGCCGGGGGTGTCGGCGCGGGGATAGAAGAACAGCACCAGCTTCTTGCCGGCAAAATCCCGCAGTGAAACGCTGCCTCCGCCGTCGCGCGGCAGATCGAATCCAGGTGCCGCGGCGCCCTCAGTGAGTGTGACGGCGGACGACTTGGTCACGGTCGCGGTCGGCTCAGCCTTTAACGGTTTCGATGCGGCCTTGTGCGAGGCTTTGCCTTGAACACCCGTTGCGGCCTTTGTGGTGGTCTTGGCCTTCGCCTTGGTTGCTTTCTTGGTTGCTTTCTTGGTTGCTTTCTTGGCCACGGCCTTCTTCGCAACCGTTGTGCGGGTTTTCATCGCGGACTTCCCAGTGCTTGCGCTTGCGGCGCGCGCAACCTTTGTTGCGACCCGCTTTCCGGTTGTGTTGGAGGATTTCTTGCGCGTTTTCTTGGACATACGCCTTCCTTTCGTCGCTTTCCGAAGCTCAACCATTGGGGTATTGCGGGTCTCATTCGCAGCGGCCGGATTCGCATCGGCCGCTGGGCAAGTTTGATGGCCACGGAGTATGGTGACAAGGAATTCGACGCGTTACCCGTCCGCTTGCTGAATTGGCTTTCGATTGGTTGGTTTGGTCCGTTCCGGGGCCATCGGCGAGCAACATGATTAGGCGAGGATAGGCGGCGATGCCGGCAAGGGAGCGCTCGATAACAGTCGACGGGCGCCCCGATGGCGGTGATCAGCTTCGCCGTCAGCACCGAGAGGCAATGGCAAGGAACACGTCGCCGCAGGGTCCAAATCCGCGCGCCGGGACCGACTTCTCGCAACGGGAAGACGACGCCGCGTGGGACGAGCAGGATGAGGCGGCGGGCAACCGTGCGCGGCAATTGCTGGCGCGTTCCAACACCAACCTGCATCGTTTCACCGATTTCTGCTCCGGCATGCAGCGCTGGCTGCATGGCGAGCGCTGGATTCGGCGCATCGGACTGGTGCTCGTGGTGCTGGTCGTGATGTTCGCGACCTGCTTCGGCGCATTGTGGTGGCGGCTCGGCGCCGGTCCGATCAATCTCGATTTGGCGACGCCATGGCTTGCCGCGGCGATCGAGGAGAATATCGGTCACGGCAACACGGTTGAGGTCGGCGGAACGCAGATCGAGCGCGCCGGCCGGGTCAGGATCGCGGTGCGCATCCGTGACATCATCGTCCGCGACCGCGACCACGCGGTCGTTGCCAGCGCGCCGAAAGCCGAAGTGCGCTTGTCCGGAACGGCATTGCTGATGGGCCAGTTGCGGGCGGAGAGCCTCAATCTGGTCGATGCGGAACTGTCGGTGCGCATCACCCCCGACGGCAATGTCACGGTCTCCGCCGGCGACACCGCAAAGCCGCTCGCCACCGGCGTTGCATCCAAGCGGGATGCTGGGCTGCCGCCGACATTCCCGCGGCCGGCGACCGCTGCGCCGCCGCCGCCGGTTGCCTTGCCTCCAGTTGCCTTGCCTCCGGTTGCCTCCGGGCCCGCGGCGGCCGCACCCGATTCGGCCCAGAGCGGGCTGCTCGCCGGCCTCGACTGGCTCGACAGCCTCAGCATGACCGGCCTCGACGGTCAGAACCTCAACGAGATCGGCCTGAAGAACGGCAATCTCGTCGTCGACGACCAGCAGCGCGGCAACAAATGGAGCTTTGAGAATATCAGCCTGAGCCTGCGGCGCCCGAGCGGCGGCGGGGTTGCGCTCAGCTTCGGCGAGGACGGCGCAAAGCCCTGGTCGGTGCGCGTCCTGGTTGGACCGCAGCAGAATGGCGTGCGCTCGGTCGACGTCAAGGCCGACAAGGTTTCCACCCGCAACATCCTGCTCGCGATGCGGACCAAGGATCTCACCTACACCGCCGACCTGCCGCTGTCGGGCGAGATGAAGGGCGAACTCGGCCGCGACGGCCTGCCGACCTATTTCCGCGGCAAGATCAATGTCGGTGCCGGCAACATCATCGACACCGACACGCCCGACTACCCGATGCCGGTCGATTCGGCCGAGATGAGCGTCGAATGGGATTCGGGGCGCCGCGTGCTGCTGGCGCCGATCAAGATCGTCTCGGGCGCCAACCGCATCACGCTGCTCGGCCATCTCGAGCCGCCGAACGACAACGTCACCGATTGGCAGGCGGGCCTGTCCGGCGGCACCATCGTGCTCGCCGGCGCCGACAAGAATGAACCGCCGCTGATCTTCAATCGCATCAATGTCGGCTTCCGGTTCGATACCGAGAAGAAGCGGGTGCTGCTGACTCAGGCCGATATCAGCAATGGCGAGATCGGTGTCGCCGGTACCGGCAGCATCGACTATTCCGGCGAGCCGCGGCTGCAACTCGGCTTCGCCGGCACCCCGATGTCGGCCTCCGCGCTGAAGCGGATGTGGCCGATCATCATCGTGCCCGAGGTGCGCGAATGGGTGCTCGAGCGGATCGACCGCGGCACGCTGCAGCGCATCGACGTCGGCGTCAACTCGCCGGTACATAATCTGTCGCGCAAGGGACCGCCGATCCCGGATGACGGCCTCTCGGTCAACATCGTCGCTTCGGGTGTAACGGTGCGTCCGGTGGATCAGATGCCCGCGGTGCATGACGCGGATCTGAAAGCGAGGGTGACCGGCCGCACCGCGACCGTGACCATCAACCAGGGCATCGCCGACACGCCGGCCGGCCGCAAGATCACGCTGTCGGATTTCAGCTTCGAGGTGCCGGACATGGCGCCGAAGCCGTCGCCGTCGAAGGTCAAGTTCCGGGTCGACTGTCCGGTGCCGGCCGCCGCCGAAATCCTCGCATCCGACCGGCTCAGCGATCTCTCCGGTCCGCCGATCGATCCCAACGCCAGCAAGGGCAACGTCACGGCCACGATCAATCTCGGCATGCCGGTGACGGGCGGGCTAACCAAGGCGGACACGCAATATTCCGTCACCGCAGACATCTCCGGCGTTGCCGTCGACAAGCTGGTCATGAACCAGAAGCTCGAGGCCAACACGCTGAAGGTGATTGCGAGCAACGCCGGCTTCCAGGTCAAGGGCGACGTCAAGATCAACGGGCAGGCGGCCTCGCTCGACTACCGCAAGCCGGCCGACGGCGATGCCGACGTCAAGCTGCAGGCGACGCTGGACGACGCGAGCCGCGCACGGCTCGGGCTTGATCTCGGCCCCGCGGTGTCAGGCGCGATCCCGATCAAGCTGAGCGGCAAGATCGGCAGTGGCGACAATCCCACCACCAAGATGGGCGTCGAGGCCGACCTGACCCAGCTCAAGCTCGACAACATCCTGCCGGGCTGGGTCAAGGCGCAGGGCAGGGCCGGCAAGGCGACCTTCAACGTGGTGCCGAAGGGGCAGTCGACGCGCTTCGAGGACATCTCGATCGAAGGCAGCGGCGTCTCGATCAAGGGCGCGCTCGAGGTCGACCAGAACGGCGACCTGATGAATGCGAACTTCCCGACCTATGCGCCGTCGGACGGCGACAAGACATCGCTGCGGGCCGATCGCGGTCCCGACGGCGTGATCAAGGTGACGATGCGCGGCGACGTGTTCGATGGCCGCGGCTTCCTGAAATCGGCGATCTCCGGCCGCGATAGCGATCCCAAGAGCAAGACCAAGACCACCGATTTCGATGTCGATCTGAAGCTCGGCGCGGTGGCCGGGTTCAACGGCGAGGCGCTGCGCGGTGTCGACGCCAAGATCTCGCGGCGCAACGGGTTCTTCAAGGCGTTCACGCTGAGCGGCAGGGTCGGCCGCGATACCCCCGTCAGCGTCGATATGCGCGGCCGCCAGCAGGGCCGCGAGGTGATCTACCTGCAAACCGGCGACGCCGGCGCGTTCCTGCGCTTCATCGACACCTATTCGAAGGTGGTCGGCGGCCAGCTCACGCTGGCGATGGAGCCGCCGATCCCCGAGCCGAGCCCGAGGGAAGGACTCATCAACATCACCGGCTTCTCGGTGAAGGGCGAAACGCAGCTCGACCGCGCCGTCGCCGGCGGGCCGGTCAGCACCCAGAACGGCATCGGGTTCGACGCGCTGCGCGCCGAGTTCACGCGCCAGAGCGGCCAGCTTTCGATCCGCAACGGCGTGGTGAAGGGGCCGAGCATCGGCGCAACCATCGAAGGCAGCATCGACTATCTCGGCAATCAGGTGCGGATGAACGGCACCTTCATTCCGATGTACGGCTTGAACAACATGTTCGGCCAGATCCCGTTCTTCGGGATTTTCCTCGGCGCCGGCAGCAATGAAGGTCTGATCGGCGTGACCTATGAAGTGGTCGGCACGCCGAGCCAGCCGGTGCTGCGCGTCAACCCGATCTCGGCATTGGCGCCCGGCCTGACGCGAAAGATCTTCGAGTTCAAGCAATACGGCCCGAACGATCTGCCGACGACGAACAATTAGCGCGTCAGCAGATTCCCTCGGCGGCAGCCGAGGGCCCGGACGAGATTGCCGGACCTAACCGACCGGATCATCCATCGTGACGAGTGTGAGGCCGCAGTGGACGTGCGGTCGATTGTCGCACGCCCGTAACAGTCCACCCGCAGATTGCGCGCGCCGGCCGCCGCCATGGCGGGCGGCTACGCCCCTCGTTTTCTGAGAAAATCTTACATTGGGAGAAAAGCAATGATCGCCAAAGGATTGCGCCCGCCTGTGGGGCTTCCGCTGTCTCGGCCGGTTTTTGCGTTGACGCTGCTCGCCTCCACGGCGCTCGCCAGCAGTCTTGCGCACGCCGACGGCGACGACGTTCATTTCCGGCCCGGTCATCTGTTGTTGAGCCGTGCGGTGTTCGTCAACAACGCCGTCACCATCACGCCCGGCGTGACACAATTGCCGCCGAACTGCGTGTCGCCCAATTGCGTGACCGCCACGGCGGACGGCACCTATCCCACGGTGTTCAACAACGACGGGGTCGACGGCTCGTTCGGCCTGACTGCGAAGATCCTGCTCGACGAACTGCGTCTCGACGGCAGACATGTGCAGTCGCTCGAGGTGCCGAACAGCGCCCAGCGCGGCATCTCCCAAAACAAGGACCAGATGGTCACCAGCTTCTCGTCAAAATCCGAGCTGGCGCTCAATCTGTCGCTCGATCATCGCAGCGTGACCTTCATGGGCTATCTCGCTCCGATCGGCGCCATCGACGTATCGAACTCCAACACCCCTGACGTCATCGATCCGACCAACCCGGTGCCCGGCACCTATTATCGCCTGGTCGCTGAAGTCGACGAGAACGGTCGCTTCCACTTCACCAAGGTGAACGGCTATAGCGGCAACAACGGCCGCGCTGCGGTGTTCAACGATCGGCATGGCGCCGGTGTGTTCTACACCGCCGGCAACGCGGGCAATGGCGGCAACCCGCAGCCCGCCGGGGTCATCACGGGCGCCGGCATGCAGATCGCGCGAGAGGCCGACGCGCCGCTCGCTCGCCAGGCGGATCCGGGCGGACCTTTCCCGCTCGGCAGCTTCAACATCACGGAGCTCGGCCAGAAGGCCGACAAGATCGGCAAGGACACTAATTTCCGCGGTCTCACCGTGTTCAACAACGTGATCTACACGACCAAGGGCAGCGGCGGTAACGGCATCAACACCGTCTACTTCATCGACACCACCGGCAACGCCGCCAACGGCAGCCCGAAGGCGTGCCCGAATGGAGTCGGCCTGCCGGTTCCGTCTGCGTCGCTGCCGACGACGCAGATCTTCTACGATGGCTCGAAGTTGGCGGGGCAGGGCGTCACGCCGTATAACATGTGCGTGCTGAGCGGTTTCCCGACTGCGCTCAAGAGCACGACCGCGTTCCCGTTCGGCATCTGGTTCGCCGACGCGAACACGCTCTACGTCGCCGACGAAGGCAACGGCACCGCGACGTTCGACCCGGCATCGAACAGCTATACCGCTGCCAAGGCGCAGACATCAGCCGGATTGCAGAAGTGGGTGTTCGACAGCACGGCCGGCGCGTGGAAGCAGGCCTACACCTTGCAGGCGGGACTTGACCTCGGTGTCCCCTACACGGTGCAGGGCTATCCAACCGGCAACAATGCCGCGACCGGCAAGCCGTGGTCGCCGGCGACCGACGGGCTGCGCAACATCACCGGCCGGGTCAATCGCGACGGCAGCGTGTCGATCTGGGCGATCACCTCCACGGTGAGCGGCAGCGGCGACCAGGGTGCCGATCCGAACAAGCTCGTGATGATCACGGACAAGCTTTCCGCGGCGACGCTGCCGGCCGGCGAGCGTTTTGTCACGCTGCGGACCGCGAACTCTGGCGAGGCGCTGCGCGGCGTGTCGTTCACGCCGGGCACCGGCGATGGCCGTGAAGAGGCCCATGACCGCGGCTCCTGCGGCCGCGACCACCGCGGCGACGATTGCCGCGACATCGACTGAGCGAAAGACATCGTAGCCTTCGGCCTCTCCCCATGTGCCTGTGGGGAGAGGCCGTCGACTAGCCAAATTCATGAGCCCTCGGCTCAGCGCCGCAGCGCCGGCACCACCAGGAACGGGATCAGTCCGGCGGACCCGCTTCAGATATCAGGGCTGAGTTGATTCCGGACCAATACCGGGAAGGCGGCACTCACGGGCCCCGAACTCGTTTTTGAAGCACTTTGTACCATCATGAATGGCTACGTGTTTTGCGAAAAATTCTTTGGACCAGTCGCGCATGTCGGCCTTCTGGATTGCTTCCAACATGATCCCGCGCTGAGGATCGTCTCGAAGCGTTCCGAGAACGATTCCCCGCCCGACGCCAATGTGAGCGCAGCTATTGGTGTACACGAATAGCTTGAGATACTTGGCATCGATTGATCCCTTGATCACTCGATCCACTCGCGCTTTCATTAGTGTGATAGTTGAGAAAGTACTGTCATGCGCGTAGCTCACATTATCCGTTGCGTCATAGATGGTCGCTTCGATGACAGCCGGTGCGTCGATGTCGGTCGGGACATGCTCGAAGAGGATGCCTATTAATGATGCTGGCGTACCCGGCAACACACAGGCCACTGCGCTAGTGCAAGCAGCGCAATATGCAATCAAACAGACAGCCCATGTACGCATATCGGCAAGCCAGTTGTTGATCATCGCGCGACGATGCCAATTCTCTGCAATGTCGGCAACGGGTCAACTACGGGCGCGGCGTCTCGGAAAATTTTAGCTGAGGGGTTTACGGGCGTTTCAGTTGAGCGCCGTAGAACAGCAACCCGGGAGGACGCTATGCAGGCTCTTGTCTGGAACATCCTTATCGGCGCGCCGCTCGTCGGTTCGCTCATCCTGTTCGTCTTTCTGATGTACCTGCCTGGCATTGCTCCCCGCTACGCTCTGCCGACAGCGCTCGGACTCGTGGCCATAGCTCTCGCAATCGCGGCCATGCGCAACCGCCTGACGATCGGGTCGTGGACTCGGACGGTCACGCCGGCGCAGCGCCAACTGATGGACGCTCGCATCAGGCGATCCACAGAACTCCGCCCGGTGCTGTTCGTCGCTCTCCTCCCGGTCGTGTTCGTCTTGGTCAGCTTAGGATACGGCAAGGGAGCAGTCATGATTGCATCGCTTATTTGCGGCGTAATCTTCGCGTGGTGCAGTCTTTACCTGTACAGGCTTTCGCGCAGGTCGAGCTAGCTAACACCGGCCCGAGGTCCGCCACGGGTCACAAGGCGACAATAAAAAGCCCGGACGCGCTGTGTACATCCGACGGCGCGTCCGGGCATGAACCGGCGTAGTTCGCGCTATGAAGCCAATAACCTTCGTCAGCGCCGCAGCGCCGGTACCACCAGGAACGGGATCAGGCCGAGCACCACGTTGACGAGCGCGAAGGCGATCAGCGGATTGTAGCTGTGGGTCCAGTCATGGATCAGGCCGCCGCCCCAGGAGCCGAGCGCCGAGCCGAGGCCGCTGCCGATCATGATCGTCCCGTAGATCGTGCCGACGCGCTCGCCGCGGAAGATTTTCAGCGCGGTCGCGGTGATCAGCGGGCCGCGCGAGCCGATCATGCTGCCGAAGCAGGTCACAAATCCGGTCAGCAGCCAGTAGTTCGGATACCACTGCAACAGCCAGAGCAGGATGATGCCGAGGATCGAGACGCCGTAGCTGAACAGCACCGAGGGCCGGCGGCCGATGATGCCGTCGAGCGTGGACACGCCGAGCATGCCGACGAACAGCGCGACGCCGGAGAAGCCCCAAGCGGTCGCGGCCTGCAGCGGCGGGAAGCCGACATCGATCAGGTAGGCGACGATCTGCGCCGTGAGGGCATACATCGCAATCGCGGTGAAGAAGAAGGTCGAGAACAGCGCCCAGAAGGCGTGATGGCGCATCGCGGCAAGCAACGTCCAGCCTTCTTCGGCGAGGCCGGCTTGCGCCTTCCTGACGATGTGCGGCGATCCGCCGGCGAGCAGCCGCCACGGCAGGAAGACGAGCGGGACAAGCAGGCAGAGCGCACTGACGCCGAACACCTGATAGGCCTCGCGCCAGCCGATCCGGTCGATCAGCACCTGCGACAGCGGCAGCAGCACCAGGAGGCCCGCGCCGGTCGCCGAATACATGACGGCCATCGCGGTCGGCAGTCGCGGCCCGAACCAGCGGCCGAGCAGGATCGAGTTCGAGACGTTACCAATCAAGGCGGTGCCGAAGCCGACGCAGAGGCCGACGCTGAGCTGGAATTGCCAGAGCGCTTGCGCGCGTGAGGCGATCAGGAATGCGCAACCGAGCAGCGACAGGCCGAGCGCATAGACCACGCGCGGACCCGAGCGATCGAACAGGCGTCCGACCAGGGGCGCGGTGAGGCCGCTGGCGAGCCAGGTCAGCGAATAGACCGACACGACGGAGGCGCGGTCCCAGCCGAAATTTTCCGAGATCGGTTTGAGAAAGACCGTGAAGCTGTCGCTAAGGCCGCGTCCGAGCACCGACAGCACGAAGCAGAGCGCGAGCACGTTCAGTGCGACGCGCGACTGTTTCGCCGGCGTTGCAAGCGTGTCGTTCGGCGGCGTGTTTTGGTCCATCGACAAGGAGGGAGCGCGCTTTCGGCACCCCCTGCAACCGACAAATACGAATGCGCCTATGCAGGCTTCAGCAGGACGTGGCGCTTCTTGCCGAGCGACAACTTGACGACGCCTTCCGGCGTCAGATTGGCCGGCGTCAGCAGCATCTTCTCGTCAGTGACGGCCACGTCGTTGACGCGCAGGCCGCCGCCCTTGATCTGCCGGCGTGCTTCGCCGTTGGACGCGACGAGCTCGGCCTTGACGAAGGCGGCGAGCACGCCGACGCCGGCTTCGAATTCGCCGCGCGGAATTTCCACGGTCGGCAAGGTTTCCGCCAGCGCGCCTTCCTCGAAGGTGCGGCGCGCGGTCTCGGCAGCCTCGTTCGCCGCATCGCGGCCATGGAGCAGGGCGGTTGCCTCGGTCGCCAGCACCTTCTTGGCTTCGTTGATCTCGCTGCCACCGAGCGCTGCAAGCTTGCCGATCTCGCTCATCGGCAGGATCGTGAACAGCTTGAGGAATTTGACGACGTCGGCATCCTCGACGTTGCGCCAGTACTGCCAGAAATCATACGGCGAGAACTGGTCGGCGTTGAGCCACACCGCGCCCTTGGCGGTCTTGCCCATCTTGTCGCCGGAAGCGGTGGTCAGCAGCGGCGTGGTCAGCGCGTACAGTTGCGGCGAGCCCATGCGGCGGCCGAGATCGACGCCGTTGACGATGTTGCCCCACTGGTCGGAGCCGCCCATCTGCAGGCGGCAGCCGGCACGGCGCGACAGCTCGACGAAGTCGTAGGCCTGGCAGACCATGTAGTTGAATTCGATGAAGCTCATCTCCTGCTCGCGCTCGAGCCGGAGCCGCACCGAATCCATCGTCAGCATGCGATTGACCGAGAAGTGCCGGCCGATGTCGCGCAGCATCTCGATCCAGTTCAATTTGGTCAGCCACTCGGCGTTATCGAGCATGATGGCATCGGAAGGCCCGTCGCCGTAGCGCAGCACCTTGGCGAACACGCCGCGGATGCTCGCCTTGTTGGATTCAATCTCCGCGACGGTGCGCATCGCGCGCGTCTCGTCCTTGCCGGAGGGGTCGCCGACCATCGTGGTGCCGCCGCCCATCAATGTTATCGGCTTGTTGCCGCTCTGTTGCAGCCAGTACAGCATCATCATGGTGAGGAAGTTGCCGATGTGCAGCGACGGCGCGGTGCAGTCGTAGCCGACATAGGCGGTCGCCTCGCCCTTCGCGGCGAGCGCGTCGAGGCCCTCGAAATCGGAGCACTGGTGGACGAAGCCGCGTTCCTGTAGAGTGTTCAGGAAATCCGATTTAAATGCAGTCATTTGTCGGCGAGCCAGATCATTCTTGTTTTACGGTTTTTGCATCTATTTGCGGAACCCTGACGCTTGAGGCTGCCGCAGGCGGACGCGCAGTGGCATTATAGGATGTACTTGTTTGAGACAAGCCGGGGGGTTCCCGGCTGGGGCGCTTCCAAGATGATGTTAACGGCACTCGGTCTGATGAGCGGGACCTCGCTCGACGGGGTCGACGTGGCACTGATCGAGACCGATGGCCGCCAGATCAAGGCCTTCGGACCTACGGGCTATCGACCCTATACCGACAGCGAGCGCAGCCTGCTGCGCCAGGCGCTGACCGAGGCCGTTCATCTGTCGCGGCGCGACGCCAGGCCGGGGATCCTGCGGCAGGCCGAGCAGGCCGTCACGACAGCCCATGCCGAGGCGGTCGCCAGCTTCACGGCGCAGACCCGGATCTCCGCCCAGGACATCGATATCGTCGGGTTCCATGGCCAGACCGTGCTGCATCGCCCGGAGCGGAAGTTGACGGTGCAGATCGGCGATGCCCTGGCGCTCGCCAAAGCGATCCACATTCCGGTGATGCATGATTTCCGTGCCGCCGACGTCGAGGCCGGCGGGCAGGGCGCGCCGCTCGTGCCGGTCTACCACCGCGCGCTGGCGCAATCGCTGAACCGCGAGGGGCCGATCGTCGTGGTCAATATCGGCGGCGTCTCCAACATCACCTATATCGACGGTACGGATACGCTGATCGCCTGCGACACCGGGCCCGGCAACGCGCTGCTCGACGACTTCATGTTCCGCCAGATGCATCAGCCGTTCGACACCGCCGGCAAGTTCGCCGCGCTGGGCAAACCGGACGAAGCCTGGATCGCACAGGCGCTCAGGCTGCCCTTCTTCTCGGTTCCGCCGCCGAAATCGCTCGACCGCAACGACTTTGCCAGCCTGAAGCTCGGTGCCGTGGCGCCGGCCGATGGCGCGGCGACGCTGACCGCTTTCACGGCGGCTGCGATCGCCCGCGTGGTGCCGCTGCTGCCGAAACGCCCCAAGAGCTGGATCATCTGCGGCGGCGGCGCCTCCAACCTCACCATGATGAGGATGCTGCGCGAGCGCCTGGCACCGGCAACCGTCGAGCCCGCCGAGGCGCTCGGCTGGGCGGCGGATGCGATCGAGGCGCAAGCCTTCGGCTTCCTGGCCGCGCGCGGCATGAAGGGGCTGCCGCTGAGCTACCCCGCCACCACGGGGGTGCCGATCCCGATGACCGGGGGCATCATCGCGCGACCGTGATTTAGATGCAAATGCATCTACCTTGACAGTTCCATGCCGCAGCATTTAATTCGATGCAGTTGCATTGAACACGAGGTTCGTCATGGCCGCCCTGAAGCTGATCAGCCACAAGCTCTGTCCCTATGTGCAACGCGCGGTGATCGCGCTGCACGAGAAGGGCGTGCCGTTCGAGCGGATCGACATCGATCTCGCCAACAAGCCGGACTGGTTCCTGAAGATCTCGCCGCTCGGCAAGGTGCCGGTGCTGGTCGTGACCGGTGACGACGGCAAGGAGGTCGCGCTGTTCGAGAGCAACGTGATCTGCGAGTACATCGAGGAGACGCAAGGCGGCGCGAAGCTGCATCCCGAGAACGCGCTGACGCGCGCCGAGCATCGCGCCTGGATGGAGTTCGGCTCGGCCATTCTCGGCGATCTCTGGGGGCTCGAGACTGCGAGCGATGCCGCGACCTTCGAGAGCAAGCGGCAGGCGGTCGCGGCAAAGTTCGCGCGCGTGGAGGCTGCGCTCGGCGCGGGTCCGTTCTTCGCGGGCGACAGGTTCAGCCTGGTGGATGCGGTGTTCGCGCCGGTCTTCCGCTATTTCGATCTGTTCGACCAACTGACCGATCTTGCCGTGTTCACCCACACGCCAAAAGTTCGCGCGTGGCGTAGTGCGCTGGCGCAGCGGCCGAGCGTGCGCAGCGCCGTTTCACCTGATTATCCCGCGCTGCTGCATGCGTTCCTGGTCGGCCACCGCGCGCACATGCTGAAGCTTGCCGCGTAAGCCATGTCGCACTCCATTGCGTGGATCGCGCTGGTCGTCGCCGGTCTTCTCGACGTCGGCTGGGCCATCTCGATGAAATATGCCGAAGGCTATACGCGCCTCGGCTGGACGCTGGTCTCGCTGCTGCTGCTGGCCGCGTTCGTGTTCCTGCTCGGGCGCGCGTTGCAGGTGCTCGGCGTCGGCGTCGCCTACACGGTATGGACCGGCATCGGCGCGGTCGGCACGCTGACCATGGGCGTGCTGCTGTTCAACGAAGCCCTGAACCCGATGAAGGTCGCCGGGATCGCGTTCGTGCTGGTCGGCATCGCCGCGCTGAAATTCGCGCCGGAGTAAATCCGTAGCCCGGATGGAGCGACGCGCAATCCGGGATCAGTTGTGCCACTCGTGAGAGCTGTCCCGGATTTCGCTGCGCTCCATCCGGGCTACAAGATCGGCTCAGCGCACGTTGGCGAGGCGCATGTCGAGATAGCCGGTCACCGTCTCCATCAGCGGCTCGAGCTTGCCGTCGAAGAAATGGTTGGCGCCGGGGATGACCTGCTGGTCGATCACGATGCCCTTCTGGGTCTTCAGCTTTTCGACCAGCGTGTTGACGTCCTTGGGCGGCACCACGGCATCCTTGTCGCCGTGCACGATCAGGCCCGACGACGGGCAGGGCGCGAGGAACGAGAAGTCGTAGAGATTGGCGGGCGGCGCGATCGAGATGAAGCCCTCGACCTCGGGCCGGCGCATCAAAAGCTGCATGCCGATCCATGCGCCGAACGAGAAGCCTGCAACCCAGCAGGCGCGCGCCTCCGGATTGATCGCCTGCGCCCAGTCGAGCGCGCTCGCGGCATCGGACAATTCGCCGGTGCCGTGATCGAACGAGCCCTGGCTGCGGCCGACGCCACGGAAGTTGAAGCGCAGCACCGAGAAGCCGCGATGCGCGAACGCGTAATAGCACTGGTAGACGATCTGGTGGTTCATCGTGCCGTGGAACTGCGGATGCGGATGCAGGATCATCGCAATCGGCGCGTTCTTCTGCTTGGCCGGGTGATAGCGGCCTTCGAGACGGCCAGCAGGGCCGGTGAAAATGACTTCAGGCATTGTGTTCCCTTGATTGACGCGTTCCCTTGATTGACGTCGATCAATCAACCGGTTGGAGCCATCTTCGGCGACGGGCGCGAGCAGAGCGGCTCATGATGAAATCAGCGCAGGCACCGCCGGGCGGCACGCTGGAAGGCCTTCTAGCATGACGCAAGGGGCAAAAATCAAGGAAATTGTGCCGCTTGGCAGAGGCTAATCGGCTCCGTGACGCACGCGTAGCCGGCGCGTCGGCGGCGATCCGGATCGACACATCGAATTGCTCGTTGGCTACCTGAAGTTTTGGTTTGTCATATTGCTATCGCGCGCGGGGCGCGGCGCAAGGAAACTGCGAATGTCTTGCCAGGCAACACGATGGGACTCCCGGCAGGCGTGAAAAATCTCTGGCATCGGTGACTCTGATCTGGTCTCGCTGCCCGACTGTCGCTATGTCGCAGTGGAAGGCCGCAACCACGATGGTTGCCGCGGACAAGTTCGATGGCCGATCGCGTCTATCTCGACTGGAATGCCACCACACCGCTTCGCCGGGAGGCGAAGGCGGCAATGGCTGCGGCATGGGAATTGAGCGGCAATCCGTCCTCGGTGCACAGCGAGGGACGCCGCGCGCGCCGGCTGGTCGAGGATGCCCGCAATGCGGTCGCGAATGCGATCGGCGGCCGGCCGCAGGACGTCGTGTTTCTCTCCGGCGGGACCGAAGCCAATGCGCTCGCACTGACGCCGGGATTGCGCCGCGGTGCGGTCGCGCCGGTCAGCCGGCTGTTGGTGTCCGCGATCGAGCATGCGTCTGTCCTCGCGGGCGGACGGTTCGCGCGTGAGGCGACCCTCGCGATCAATGTCACGCGCGCCGGGGTGATCGATCTCGATCATCTGCGCGCGCTGCTGGCCGACGGTGCGCCCGCGCTGGTCTCGGTGATGCTGGCGAACAACGAGACTGGCGCCATCCAGCCGGTGGCTGACGTCGCCGAGATCGTCCACGCGGCCGGTGGCCTGCTGCATGTCGATGCGATCCAGGCGTTCGGAAAGATCCCGTTCGATCTCGCCTCGACCCAGGCCGATCTCGTGACGCTGTCGGCGCACAAGATCGGTGGACCGAAGGGCGCAGGCGCACTGGTGCTTGCCGAAGGTGTCGAAGGGCTGGAGGCGTTCCTGCGCGGCGGCGGGCAGGAGCTCGGGCGACGGGCAGGGACCGAGAACGTCGCAGGGATTGCCGGCTTTGGTGCGGCCGCGAAGGCCGCGATGGTGGCGCTGAAGGCGGACGCCGCCCGCGTCAGGGGGCTGCGCGATCGGCTCGAGCATGGGCTGCGGCAGACGCCGGACGTGCAGGTCTTCTCCGATGACGTGAAACGGTTGCCGAATACCATTCTGTTCACTGCGCCCGGCATGAAGGCCGAAACGGCGGTCATCGGATTCGACCTGGCGGGGGTAGCGGTCTCCTCCGGTTCCGCTTGCTCGTCGGGCAAGGTCCAGCCGTCACACGTCTTGGAGGCAATGGGATACCGTCCGGAGGTGTCCCAGGGAGCGGTGCGGCTCAGTATTGGCTGGTCTACCACGGAGACAGACGTGGATTTGACCCTCAAGGCTTGGCGAAAGCTCGCCGATACCTTAGTTAAGGGAGAGCGACGAAACACAGCTTGAACAGTTCTAAGCGGGTGATTTCGTCTTCAAAGCATCGTAAGAGACTTCGGAACTTGAGATCCACCGCGGTCCTTGAAACCGCGAGCGGAGGATTGAATGCCTGCTGTACAAGAGACGGTCGAGCGCGTCCGGCGCATCGACGTCGACCAGTATCGTTATGGATTTGAGACGCTGATCGAGTCCGACAAGGCCCCGAAAGGCCTGTCGGAAGACACCGTCCGCTTCATCTCGGCAAAGAAGAATGAACCGGCCTGGATGCTGGAATGGCGTCTGGAGGCGTATCGCCGCTGGCTGACCATGACCGAGCCGACCTGGGCGCGCGTCAACTATCCGAAGATCGACTATCAGGATCTTTATTATTACTCGGCGCCGAAGCCGAAGAAGACGCTGTCCTCGATCGACGAGATCGATCCGGAAATCCTCAAGACCTATGAGAAGCTCGGCATCCCGCTCCGCGAAGTCGCCGTTCTCGAGGGCGTCGAGCCGCCGCCCGGCGGCCCGCCGTCGGCCAATCGCAAGATCGCGGTCGATGCCGTGTTCGATTCGGTGTCGGTCGCGACCACCTTCCAGAAGGAGCTGAAGGCGGCCGGCGTGATCTTCATGCCGATCTCGGAGGCGATCCGCGAGCATCCCGAGCTGGTGCAGAAATATCTCGGCACCGTCGTGCCGACCTCGGACAATTACTTCGCGACGCTCAACTCGGCGGTGTTCTCCGACGGCTCGTTCGTCTACGTGCCGCCGGGCGTCCGCTGCCCGATGGAGCTGTCGACCTATTTCCGCATCAACGAGCGCAACACCGGCCAGTTCGAGCGCACGCTGATCATCGCCGACAAGGGCTCCTACGTCTCCTATCTCGAAGGCTGCACCGCGCCGCAGCGCGATGAGAACCAGCTGCACGCCGCCGTGGTCGAGCTCGTCACGCTCGATGACGCCGAGATCAAGTATTCGACAGTGCAGAACTGGTACCCCGGCAATTCGGAAGGCAAGGGCGGCATCTACAATTTCGTCACCAAGCGTGGCGACTGCCGCGGCAAGAATTCCAAGATCTCCTGGACCCAGGTCGAGACCGGTTCGGCGATCACCTGGAAGTACCCGAGCTGCATCCTGCGCGGCGACAATTCGAGCGGCGAGTTCTACTCGATCGCGATCTCGAACGGTTTCCAGCAGGTCGACTCCGGCACCAAGATGATCCACCTCGGCAAGAACACGTCGAGCCGGATCATCTCCAAGGGCATCGCCGCCGGCAAGTCGCAGAACACCTATCGCGGCCTCGTCAGCGCGCATCGCAAAGCCACCGGCGCGCGCAACTACACCGCCTGCGACTCGCTGCTGATCGGCGACAAATGCGGTGCGCACACCGTGCCCTATGTCGAGGCCAAGAATTCCTCGGCGACGTTCGAGCATGAGGCGACGACGTCGAAGATTTCCGAGGACGTGCTGTTCTACTGCATCCAGCGCGGGCTCTCGCAGGAAGAAGCCGTCGGCCTCGTCGTCAACGGTTTCGTGAAGGACGTGCTGCAGCAACTGCCGATGGAGTTCGCGGTGGAAGCGCAGAAGCTGATCTCGATCAGCCTTGAAGGTTCGGTTGGCTAATCCATCCCGCTGACGGCGCGGCCGACGCGCCTTGCGGATGATGCTCAGGAAAAATCAGATGTCTCTGCTTGAAGTGAAAGATCTGCAGGTTCGTGTCGAGGAGCGTGAGATCCTCCACGGGCTGTCGCTCACGGTGAACCCGGGCGAGGTGCACGCGATCATGGGGCCGAACGGCTCCGGCAAGTCGACGCTCTCCCACGTCATCGCCGGCAAGCCCGGTTATGAAGTCACCGGCGGCCAGATCCTGTACAAGGGCGAGGACCTGCTGGAGATGGCGCCCAACGAGCGCGCCGCCAAGGGCGTGTTCCTGGCGTTCCAGTATCCGGTCGAGATCCCCGGCGTGACCACCTGGAACTTCCTGCACGCGGCGCTCAACGCCCAGCGCAAGGCGCGCGGCGAGGACGAGATCTCGTCGCCGGCCTTCCTCAGGAAGGTCCGCGAAGTGGCGAAGTCGCTGAACATCCCGCAGGACATGCTGAAGCGCGGTGTCAATGTCGGCTTCTCCGGCGGTGAGAAGAAGCGCAACGAGATTCTGCAGATGGCGCTGTTCGAGCCGGCCGTCTGCATCCTCGACGAAATGGATTCCGGCCTCGACATCGACGCGCTGCGGATCGCCGCCGACGGCGTCAATGCACTGCGCTCGCCGGAGCGCGCGATGGTCGTCATCACCCACTATCAGCGGCTGCTCAACTACATCGTGCCCGATTTCGTGCACGTGATGTCGAAGGGCCGGGTGGTGAAGAGCGGCGGCAAGGAACTGGCGCTGGAGCTGGAAGAGTCCGGTTACGCGCAGTTCGAAGACGCTGCCTGACAAATGCGGGTTCTCAGATGAACGTTGTTGCAAAGACCGAGACCGGGCGGGCCCTGGGCGATGTGTTCGCCGTCGCGCGCGACCGTCTGCCGGGCAAGGGCAAGATCGCCGATCAGCGCCGCGAGGCGTTCGAGGCCTATGAACGATCAGGCCTGCCGCATCGCCGGATCGAGGATTGGAAATACACCGACCTGCGCGCGCTGATGCAAGAGGTGCTGCCGCTGGCCCCTGCGCCGGATGCGGCAGCCCTGGGGCTTGCCGCTGCTGCGGTCAAGCTGCGGGCGATCGACGGCGTGCGCCGCCTGGTGCTGGTCGATGGCGCGTTCGCCTCCGACCTCTCCGATCTCGGTAATCTTGATAAGGGTCTGAGCATCCGCCCGCTGCGCGAGGTGCTCGACGCCGGCGAGGACGCGCTTTCCGCACAGGCCTTTGCGTCAGACACGTCCAATCCGATGATCGCGCTGAACGGCGCGATGGCGACCGATGGCGTCGTCATCGACGTCGCCAACGGTACGGTGCTGGCCCAGCCGCTGCACATCGTGCACGTCGCATCCGGCGCGACGCCGGCTGCGATGTTCACGCGCTCGCTGCTCCGGCTCGGCCGCGATACCGGCGTGACGCTGGTGGAGAGCTATCTCGCCGGCGAGGGCGCCAAGGCCTACCAGACCCATGATGGGCTGATCGTCGCGATCGGGGACAATGCCCGGCTCGATCATGTGCGTCTGGTCGAAGACAGCGTTGATGCCTTCAACATTTCCTCGGCGACCGTGACGCTCGGCGCGCACGCCCATTTCAACACGTTCGGTCTGACCTCGGGCGGTCATGTCAGCCGCTATCAGCTGACGGTCACCTGCGCCGGCGAAGGCTCCAATGTCGAGACCAACGGCGTCAATCTGATCAACGGCAAGCAGCACGCCGACACCACGCTGTTCATGGATCACGCGGTGCCGCATTGCGCGAGCCGCGAGATCTTCCGGGCCGTCGTCGACGACCGCGCCCATTCCGTATTCCAGGGCCGCATCATCGTCCGTCCCGACGCCCAGAAGACCGACGCCAAGATGATGACGCGGGCGCTGCTGCTGTCCGACGACGCGGAAGCCGACAACAAGCCGGAGCTCGAGATCTTCGCCGACGACGTCACCTGCGGTCACGGTGCGACCACCGGTGCGCTCGACGAGAGCCTGCTGTTCTACATGCGCGCCCGCGGACTGCCCGAGAAGGAAGCGCAGGCGCTTCTGATCCAGGCCTTTGTCGGCGAGGCGATCGAGACGATTGCCAGCGACGCGTTGCGCGAGGTCGCAATTGCCACCGCGCAGCGTTGGCTTCAGGCGAGGGCGTGAGCATGCACAAGGCGGTCGCCAACGGTTCTTACGACGTCGCCCTGGTGCGGCAGGATTTCCCGGCGCTCGCCATGCAGATCTACGGCAAGCCGCTGGTCTATCTCGATAACGCGGCCTCGGCGCAGAAGCCGAATGCGGTGCTCGACCGCATGACCGAGGCCTACAAGAGCGAATACGCCAACGTGCATCGCGGCCTGCATTACCTCGCCAATGCCGCGACGGAGGCCTATGAGGGCGCCCGCGGCAAGGTCGCGCAGTTCATCAACGCCCGCCGCACTGAAGAGATCGTCTTCACCCGCAACGTCACCGAGGCGATCAACCTGGTGGCATCGTCCTGGGGTGGAGTGAACATCAAGGAGGGCGACGAGATCGTCCTCTCGATCATGGAGCACCACTCCAACATCGTGCCGTGGCACTTCCTCAGGGAGCGCCATGGTGCAGTGATCAAGTGGGCGCCGGTCGACGACGACGGCAACTTCCTGATCGAGGAGTTCGAGAAACTCCTGAGCCCGCGCACCAAGATCGTCGCGATCACCCAGATGTCGAACGCCCTCGGCACCCTGGTTCCGGTCAAGGAGGTGGTCCGGCTGGCGCACGCCCGCGGCATTCCGGTGCTGGTGGACGGCGCGCAGGGCGCGGTGCATCTGCCAATCGACGTCCAGGACCTCGATTGCGATTTCTACGCCTTTACCGGCCACAAGGTGTACGGGCCGACCGGCATCGGTGCGCTGTACGCCAAGCACGAGCATCTGGTGGCGATGCGGCCGTTCAACGGCGGCGGCGAGATGATCCGTGAAGTGGCCAAGGACTGGGTCACCTATGGCGATCCGCCGCACAAGTTCGAGGCCGGGACGCCGCCGATCGTCGAGGCGATCGGGCTCGGTGCTGCGATCGACTACGTCAATTCGATCGGCAAGGAGCGTATCGCCGCGCATGAGCATGAGTTGCTGACTTACGCGCAGGACCGCTTGCGCGAGATCAACTCGCTGCGCGTGATCGGAACCGCCCGCAACAAGGGTCCGGTGATCTCGTTCGAGATGAAGGGCGCGCATCCCCACGATGTCGCGACCGTGATCGACCGGCAGGGTATTGCGGTGCGTGCCGGCACCCATTGCGTGATGCCGCTTTTAGAGCGGTTCAACGTCACGGCCACCTGCCGCGCATCCTTCGGGATGTATAATACAAGGGAAGAAGTCGACCATCTGGCGCAAGCGCTGATCAAGGCGCGGGAATTGTTCGCATGACCGATACAGCCGAAGTCAAGACGGCCACCATGGAAACCACCTCGGCTCTGCCGGCGGAGGAGACCGAGCGCATGAGCGGCGAGATCGTCGCGGCGCTGAAGACGGTGTTCGACCCGGAAATCCCGGCCGACATCTACGAGCTCGGCCTGATCTACAAGGTCGATCTCAAGGATGACCGCTCGGTCGACATCCTGATGACGTTGACCACCCCGAACTGCCCGGCCGCCGGCGAGTTGCCGCAGATGGTTGAGAACGCGGTTGCCAGCGTCCCCGGCGTCGGCGTCGTCAGCGTCAACCTGGTGTGGGATCCGGCCTGGACGCCGGACCGGATGTCGGATGAGGCGCGCCTCGTCCTCAATATGTGGTGATGCGTTAGAGGATTGAGCCTAAGCTCGAGATTGAATTGCCGCTGGGACTGACCACATGAGTGACATGACACAAGCCGCACCGACCCCAGCCAAGCCGAAGCGACCGCGCCCGCAGGTCATGAGACTGACCGATGCCGCGGCGGAGCGGATTACCGAGCTGACCCAGCGCGCCGATTCCGAGATCGTCGGCCTGCGCGTCGGTATCAAGAACGGCGGCTGCGCCGGACAGTCCTACACCGTCGAATACGCCCATGAGATCCGTCCGACCGACGAAGTGGTCGAGGACAAGGGCGTGAAGATCCTGGTCGATCCGAAGGCCGTGCTGTTCCTGCTTGGCACCGAGATGGACTACGTGGCCGACAGGATGCAGGCCCAGTTCGTGTTCAACAACCCGAACCAGGTCTCCGCCTGCGGTTGCGGCGAATCGGTGCAGCTCAAGCCGGCGACGGTCTGATCGCCGCTGCGCCCTCGCGAGCGCACAATCGCGCTCGCGTTTTGGATCCTATACCCACCATCGTTGCATGTTGACGCCGTCGTCGACCATACTGCGCTGCCAACAGGCTGCGGCTGGCGCGTTTGCCTGCGCTGGAACAATGGTGGGCATATGGACCGCGAATTCCTGACCGACCTGTTCGCCGATTTCGGCCCGGTCACGCTGCGCCGGATGTTCTCCGGCTACGGCATCTCCGCTGACGGCACCAATTTCGCGCTTGCGCTGCGCGCCGGGCTCTACTTCCGCGCCGATGAGGAGACCATCCCGCGATTCGAGGCCGAAGGCTGCGGGCCGTTCCAGTACCAGACGCGCGCCAAGACGGTGACGGTGAACTCGTACTGGCAACTGCCGGCGCGGCTGTTCGATGATGCCGAGGAGCTCGCGGTCTGGGCGCGTTCTGCCCTCGGCGCCGCCCAGCGCGCCGCGCTGCGCAAGCGGCCGAGGAAACGACCGGCCGCGCCGAAGTCGAAGACGCCGGTGAAGAAGGCAGCTGCAAAGAAGGCAGCGGGAAAGAAGACGCCGGCGCCGAAGCCGAGCACAAAACCGTCTTCAGCTTCGAAGAAGCGCGTGTAATCCTGAGCGGCGCGGATTACGCGCGTCCCAAGGCACGTTCAGGGTTCACGCCACCCGAGTCTGGGTCTCGGCGCTGTATTCCGGATCGGCTTCGCAGATCACGCGGTTGCGGCCGGCGCGCTTGGCGCCGTAGAGGCAGGCATCGGCGCGCTCGATCAGGGAGTCGGTGTCGTCGGCCGGCTTCAGTATGGAGACGCCGACCGAGATCGTGACACGGCCGAGGATCTCGCCGGTCGACTTCTTCTTCAGTTCCTTGGCCATCACGGCGCGGCGGATGTGGTCGGCAACCGTCAGCGCCTGGCGCAACGCGGTGTTGGGCAGCACCACCGCGAATTCCTCGCCGCCGTAGCGGGCGGTGATGTCCTGGCCCTTGATGGTCTGCTTCAGCGTTTGTGCCACCAGCCGCAGCACCTGATCGCCGGTGAGATGGCCGTAGGAGTCGTTGAACGACTTGAAGTGATCGATGTCGAACATCAGGAGCGACAGCGGCTCGCCGCTGGCAAGCGCGGCCTGCACCGCCATGTCGATCGAGCGGTCGAAATATTTCCGGTTGCCGAGGCCGGTGAGCGGATCGGTCAGGCTCTCGGCGCGGATCGCCTCGAGGCTGTGCTGCAGATCGCTGATCTCCGACTTCGACAGCGCAAGCCGGTTCTCCAATGCCTGATTGGTCTCGCGCATCTCGCGCGTCGATTTGGCCAGCCCCTCGACGATGGTCTTGATCTGGTCGCGGGTGGTCGCGGTCGAGAGCCGGTCGCTGGCACCGACGAGGCTCGCGTCGTAGGTCGCGGACACGCCGAGCGCATCGGTGATCAGCCGCATGACGGCGTCGATCTCGCCGATGACGCGCGCGCCGACCTTGTCGATGCGGTCCGAGGTCTTGATGTGCGAAAGGTAGGTTTCGTAGATCTGCTCGAGATCGGATTCAGAGAGCTTGCCGCTGCGCGCCAGCGTCTCGTTGATGACCTTGTTGAGCGGTGCGTTGTATCCGGTCGCGTAGACGTACCAGATTTCGTAGTTGCGCGGCACGGCGGTCTGGCGAAGCGAGCGGATCTGGCCAAGCGCGACTTCGGCAAAGGCCAAAGTACGTTCGTGTTCGTCCAGCAGCTTGACCACTGTCACGTCCTCAATACACGCAATGCCGGTCATGCCCGGCAGCAATGACTAAATTATTGGCGCGAGGGTACGGGACGAGAATGAAGGCAAGGTAAATAGTGGAACTACGGGGATTTCGCCGCGACTAATGTCGTACGAGCTCGATTCCGTCGCGGGTCGAGCTCGGCTTTCGCGAGCGATTCGCTTAATCGCCATTGTGTCGCGAAACTGAGCGCATTTGCTTCAAACGCGAGCGATCAGCGCGAGCGTCGGTCGCCGGCGACGATACAGACTCCGCAGGATACCGCCGCTGGTGCGGCGGCATCGGAGCCGGTCTTAGGCGCGTGCGCGCACAGGTCGCAGCAGGAAGGCGGGCAGGTGCGAATGATCGGCGGGCTCGTGGTCCACCTCGCGCTGCGGCCGGCGTGGCTCGGCGCGCCCGATCGACGGCACGTGCGACGGGGTGGCCTGGGGCGAAGAGTTGCGGCCATGGCGCGGTTCGCGCTCCGGCTTGGCTGCACGCTCCTGGCGGGGTTCCTGGTCCTGACGCGGCTCACGTTCACCGTGACGCGCCTCGCGTTCACCCTGACGCGGTTCGCGTTCACGTCGCGGCTTGCGGCCGCCACGGGCACCATCGCGCGAGCCTTCGCGGCTGCGCGAGCGGCGCGGCGCACCGTCCTCGTCGGAGGCCTCGCTGTGAACGGTGTAGTCGCCCTCGGCGCGCGGGATCGGCTGGCCGATCAGCTTCTCGATCGCCGTCATCGACTTGCTATCGAGCGAGGTGACGATGGAGATCGCGGTACCGGTGCGTCCGGCGCGGCCGGTGCGGCCGATGCGGTGGACGTAATCGTCGGGGTGGTGCGGCACGTCGAAATTGAAGACGTGGCTCACCGCGGGAATGTCGAGACCGCGGGCGGCGACGTCGGAGGCGACGAGCAGCGGAATCTCGCCCTTGCGGAATTGATCCAGCGCCGCGGTGCGGGCGGACTGATCCATATCGCCGTGGAGGGCGCCGACACTGAAGCCGTGCTTCTGGAGTGATTTGTGAAGGACGGCGACCTCGCGCTTGCGATTGCAGAAGATAATCGCGTTGTTGAGATCCTTGGCGTCGCGCAGCAGGCGGCGGAGGGTCTCGCGCTTGTCATGCGCCTCGCGACCGGCCGGGACCTGCAATTGCGTGACGGTGACGGCGGTGGTTGCGGGTTTGGAGACTTCGATCCGCGCAGGATTGTGCAGGAAGGCCTCGGTGATGCGGCTGATCTCCGGGGGCATCGTCGCGGTGAAGAACAGGGTCTGCCGCGTGAACGGGACGAGCTTGCAGATGCGTTCGATGTCGGGAATGAAGCCCATGTCGAGCATGCGGTCGGCTTCATCGATCACCAGCAGCTCGACGCCGGTGAGCAGCAATCCGCCGCGTTCGGTATGGTCGAGCAGGCGGCCGGGCGTTGCGATCAGGACGTCGACGCCGCGCATCAGCTTGGTGTCCTGGTCGCCGAACGAGACGCCGCCGATCAGCAGCGCCACGTTCAATTTCTGACCGGCGCCGTATTTGTCGAACTGCTCCTTCACCTGCGCGGCAAGCTCGCGGGTCGGCTCGAGGATCAGGGTGCGCGGCATGCGTGCCCGCGCGCGGCCCTTCTCGAGGAGGGTGAGCATCGGGAGAACGAAGGCAGCGGTCTTGCCGGTGCCGGTCTGGGCAATGCCGAGGACGTCGCGCCGGGCGAGGACGTGCGGGATTGCCTGTTCCTGGATGGGAGTGGGGGTGGTGTAACCGGTGGCCGCAACTGCGGCGAGGACCTTATCGGACAGGCCTAGATTGGAAAAAGACATTGAGCCTCTGGTCGAAACCGCCGTTCGGCATCGCAGGTAAAAGGCTGTCGCGTTCGGCCCCGAAACGGCTCGCTTTTCTATAAAGCTCGGGGGCTCTGGCTAACGCTGACGGACGGCAAACCTGACGAATCGCGTTTCGATCCGAGGGCCGCGTTGCCCGCAACATAGGGGCGAAAGCGGTAAAGTCAATCTTGGAACCAGCCGATAGCCGAAAAAGCTTAATGTTTTCGCCAAAATAACCGTCGTTTCCGTCATTTGGCGGTCAAATGAATCACCGGCTCGCTATCTGACGGCGGGGCCTCGGTGAGGGGTGTTCGCGCTGCTTTTCCCCTTAAATCCGCCGCAGCCGGCCCCGCCGCGGGGCGGGCTGCCCTACCAGGCATAACGGACCGCGCCTTTGCCGGCATAGGAGCGGGTCAGGCTGGAGAATTCGCCCTCGAAGCTTGCGAGCGCCGACCAGCCGTTGGCCCATTTCAGTTCGGCCGAGGCGGTGGTCAGGGCGGAGTCGGAGGCTTGCGCCGCGCCGCTCACGACGAAGCCCGCGCCGGGCAGGGCCTGGAAGGTCGCGGCGATGCTGCGGTCGGGGTTGAAATCATGCGACCAGGCGGCGCGGCCGCGTAGCGTCAGAACCGCATTGGAGAGCGCAAAGGATTTGTCGGCGCGCAGGCCGAGCTCGCTGCGGCTGTCGGTGATGCTCTTCGCGTTGTAGGCCAGCGCAAAGGTGTTGGCGCCGACGATGGCCTGCTCGGCGTAGCCCGGTAGCTGGAAGGTCGTGAACTGGCCGGCGGCATAGGGCGTGATGCCGACGCCGCCGATCCACCGCGCAACGAGGCGATAGCCGCCTTCGGCGCGGCCCGACCAGGCGTTGGCGTTGAATTCGGCGCGCAGGCGATCGAGACCCCCGACCGTCACGGTGCGGTCGGTGGTGACGTCCTGCCAGCCGTAGGCCAGCGCACCGGCGAGATACGCCGCGCCGACATTGCGCCGGACGAAGGCGCCGGCCTGAAACAGGTCGGAGCGGCCGCCGCCACCATTAGCGACGTTGAAATTGGTGCCGCCGCCGGCGAGCGCGAAGCCGGCGATGGTGTTTGGCGAGAAGCGATAGTCGGCGCCGACGGCGGTGCCGAACGCCTGGCTTGTGGTGTTGTTCGAGCCGAGTCCGGCGTTGCCGTCAGTGGTCTGTGAGCCGCCGTAGGCCGCCGCCCACACGCTCCAGCGTGGATCGTAGCTCTCGGCAATCGGCGCCTTGCGATAGATCGCGGCAGCGGCGTCGCTGGTCGAACGCCTGGCGGCATAGGCCAGCGAGTTGTCGTCAGCGTAGGGCGTGGCGCCGGCCGGCATCGCCGTCGCGCCGCGGCCGTCGATGAAGGGATCGAGCATCGTGCCCATGAACTGGTTCATGGCGTTGAAGGTGGTCTGCTGCGATCCGGCGGCGGTCTCGCCGGAGAGCTGGGTCAGGCCGTTGAGGAGGTTGTCGCCCGACAGCTTGAAGATCGCGCTGAACGCGTTGGAGAGGTTGGCGCCGCCGAGCAGGCCGTTGTCGATCGCACCCGCGACTTTGCTGTGGTTGATGCTGGCGTTGGCCGGCAGGATCGGGGAGAGCAGGCCGGGATCGACCGACAGCAGCACGTCGTTGCCGACATAGCTCAGCACCGGATTACGGGCGAGGTTGTTGGCGAGTAGCAGGCTTGCCGAGCCGAACGTGCCGCTCAGCGTTCCCGCATTGACGATCGTGTAGGTGGTTTTCTTGCTGATCCGCTCGAGCGGATCGACGACGACGTTGCCGGCAAGGTTGGCGGTGCCGGTCACGATCGCCTTGTCGCTGATCGTGTTGGTGATCTGCACCAGATAGGTTGCCGCCGCCGTCATGGTCAGGCTCGCCATGGTGATCGTGCCGGGCGAATTGCCGGGCGACAGCGTGCCGCTGATCGTCGCGTTGCCGATGGTGCCATTGCCGCCGAGCGTGCCGGTCGGACCGACCGTGACGCTGGCGTTCGGCATCGCGCCGTTGAGGATGAACGCGCTGTCGACGTTGACCATCCCGGCAAAGTTCGAGTTGTTGCCGGTGAAGCTCCAGTTCGAACCTGCAAGAACCCCAAAATTGGCGAAGCCAGTGCCGAGTTTCGACAGGTCGAAGTTCCCCGCGGTCGTGCCGCCGAACTGCACGATACTGGTCCCGCTGCCGACGATGCTGCCGTTGAACACGGCGCCGGACTGCACTTGCAGCACGTCGTTGGTGCCGCCGAACTGCACCGCGGTGCCACCGGTGCCGGTGATGGTGCCGTTGGCGATCAGCGTGGTGGTGCCGCCCGACGTCGTGATGCCGCTGGTGCCGGTGACGAAGGTGCCGGTGGTGATGAAGATGTTGCCTGGTGTCGAGCGCGAGGCGGATATGCCGATGCCCGTGCTTTGCACGCCGGCCAGCGCGTCGATCCTGATGTCGCCGAGCCCGTCGCGCTGGGCGAAGATGCCGTAGCTGCCAGCGGCGAGGCCGTTCGCAATGACATTGCCTTCCGCGCGTAGCGCCAGCGTTGCGGCGTTGTCGGCACCATGGGTAATGATGCCGCTGATGCCGATCGCCGCCGCGCTGGTCGAGGTGGCGCTCACGGTCCCCTTGGTGACGAGGTCGATGCCGCCGAGTCCCGCGGTGATGGTCGAGAACCTGGAAATGCCGCGGCTCAGCGTGATGCCGGTCGCGGCGCCGTCCGAGGTCGCGGTCACGTCGCCATTGGCATGAACGGTCATGGTGCCGGTGTTGATGTTGGTCGGAGCAAAGCTGGTGCTCGAGGCGCTGATTCCGGTGGCCGTGCCGCCGGCGCCGATCGCGGTGGCTGTTACGGCACCGTCGGCGGTCAGCCGCGTCGCGGCCAGATTGTATTGTCCCACGCTGATGCCGACGACGTTCGACGCGGTGTCGCTGATCGACGTTGCCGTCACTGCGCCGTGCAGATTGAAGTCGACCGGGACCACGCCGGAGGCTCCGAGGGACGCTCCGGTCACATTTGCGACCTTGCCGGACGGCGTCATGCCGGTGACCGTGATCGATCCGTTGACGTTCAGCGCCGCCGAGCCGTTGCTGGATGTGCTTCCCAATCCGGCGGCAAGGCCGGCGACGCTGCCACCGGCCGAAGCGGAGGTGGAGGTCCTGGTGTCGAAGGTTCCGGAGATATCGCCATTGAAGGTCGCGGTGTTGGTGCCGCTGGCACCAGAGAAACTGACCGACGCCAGGGCGCCGTAGTAAGCCGTGTCCGGGCCGTTTCCCTTGGCAATATTGCCGTCCACGACGAGGCTGTTGTTGGCGCCGCCGCCGGACACGGAGAGCGTCCCGCCCGTGATGCCGCGTGTCCGCACCGTGTTGGTGCCGGAGCCGTAGTTCAGCAGGCTGACGTTGCCGGTGACATCCTGATTGAGCTTCACCGTGAACGCATTGGTGTTGGCTGAATTACTGGCCAGGAGGTTGATACCGCCAAGGACGCTCGCATTGGTGGTGAGATCGACGGTGCCGATGCCAGCATTCTGAAGATAGATGCCGCCGATGATCGCGCCGTTGGTGGTGACAGAAAGATTGCGCGCAGTTTGGCTGCTCTGTCCCATCCGGGCGTAGATCGCGCCGCCGGCTTGGGTTGTATTGCCGGTCACCGCGCCTGTGGCGATCGTGACGTCGGATTGGCTGCCGCTGGCGTCGACGAAGATTCCTGTGCCGTTCGGGGCCAGGATCTGGCTGCCAACCGTGTTGATGTTGACGCTCCCCCCCGGTCCTGCGCTCGAGACACTGATGCCGGTGCCAGCCGTGACCGTGCCGGCGGTCTGCGTAATCGAGACCGGACCGCTGCCATAAACATGGATCGCGTACCAGTTGGCGGTGACGTCGGCCGATCCCGTGTAGGTGATCGGGGCGCCGCTACCGAGAAGCTGGATGCCGTCGTACATCGATCCCGTAATGCCGGCAGGGTCGTTGTGATTGAACGTGATGCTGCCGGAGGCGCTTACGACCACGCCGCGGGAGTTGATCCCGGCGCCGGCGTTGACGTTCACGGTGAGATCGCCGTTGAAACTCGTGTTGAGCCCGCCGTCCGACGAATGCGCGGCGTCACAGACCACGTTCGCGGTGCCGACGCCCGAGCAGTAGATCGCCGCCTCGGCGGTGGAGGCCATCGCAATCAGTGAGGCCGAGCCGAGCAGCGCGCCGCGCCACATCGTCAGCTTGCCGCCGATGCCGATCATGACCTTGCCCCACGCCCCATTGTATCTGCATGTTTCTCGCGCAACGGTCGTGTGCTGTCTTCTCAGTGCGCGCATACCGTCGATCCAAAGCGCACCTCCCGCAGAAATGAACGCAGGTGTGGCCGCTCGGCACCATGCTGCACCGGCAGCGCCAGATCGGCTCCAGCGCAGTGCCGTCGGCCTAGAGTCCCGCAGCCCGGTACTCGCCCGGCGTCAGGCCCTCGGATGCGCTGAAGGTCCGGTAGAAAGTGGCGAGGCTGCCAAACCCGCAGGCGAGGGCGATATCGGCGATCGGCCGCGGCGGCTTTTCACAAAGCAGCCTGCGGCTCTCGCTCAAGCGCTGGGCCGGGACGGTTTGTGAGAAGCTCGCCCCGGTCGCTTCAAACAAAACGTGCAGGTAACGGACCGAGACGCCGAGTATGTCGGCGACCATCCCTGGCGACAGCGCCGGCTTCGCGAGATGGTGGGTGATCAGGCGGCGCGCCAGGCTGAGCCGGCCGACGCGCAGCGCCTGCTGGGCGCGGCGGCTGCCGGGCCTGATCGCGCCGCGCTCGATCAACGCGAGCTCCGCCACGATCTTGACCAGCGCAGGAATGCTCGCGGTGTCACCGGCCTCGGTGGCCTCCTTGAAATCGGCAAGACAGGCTTCGAGCAACCGCGCCCAGCCGCGATTGCTTGTCGTCGGAGAGCTCCGACGCGCAAGTGCGAGGGCTGCAGTCTGATCCACGCGCAGGTCCGCGGCATCGGCGGCAAGAGCGCGAGCCGGGCCGGTGGACGGCGTTTCCGGGCTGTGATCCTCATGCTTGCTGCGCATCGTGCATGACCCCTCGCTCTGCATCAGAGCGCGCGTCGCCGGTAAGGAAATTGGCTGTGCCGAGCCCGGGCGAAGCGCCAGCGCGGTTCTGGCGAAATCGACGGAAATTATCTTCTCAATGCGCGCAGGCTGATCAATTCGGTCCAACGGACGCGGGATCGCGCCACGATCGGCCGGGTCGTCGGTTTGTCCCATGTCAGCCATTCGAGACGCCTCCAAAGGTCTTGCGATGCAATATCTTATATTTCATATAATCGTGTAAAATATGAAATAGGTAACATCATGCGTCAAAACTTATCCACGGCCCGGCGAGATGGTCCGGCCGGTCCTGATGATCGAAGTCGAGAGGGTCTTGCTGATCGGCGACGGTCGCGCGCGGGCCGTCGTGCGGATTACTTCCGCTTCGGCATCACGGCGCAGCCGTAGAGCACCATCGCGCACATCTGGCGGTAGCGGGCCGAGAAGTCGTCACGGGCGATCGGCGGCAGCGCCTGGTTGACGGCACGTGCGCCGTCCGCAAGCGCCTGCGCAATCTGCGCTGGTTTGAACGCGCCGTTCAGCTTCAGCAGCCGTGCGGCCTGCAAGTCGATCACCAGTCTTTCCAGATCGGCCTGGAACGAGACGGCGGATTTGATCATCAAATCGCGGCAACGCTTGAAGGCCTCGGCATTGAGTTCGACGGTGTGCGGCGAATGGGTGAGGCGGCGCCGCGTCTCGCCGTAGCGGACGTCGAGAATCGTCGCGAAAATATCCAGCGCGCCGCCGCCCTTCGCCCGCACGGTGTGGCCGGCCTCCAGCGCGAGCGCCACGTCCTCGACGTGGCGCCAGGCGATGACGGCGCGAAACGCCTCTTCCTTGTTGCTGAAATAGTAATACAGCGCGCGCTGCGTGAAGCCGCAGACCTTGGCCAGCCCGACCATCGACAGCCCGCTATAGCCGTAGTCGAGAAAAGCCTGATTGACCTGCGCCAGCAGGTCAGGTCCAGGCTTGATCATCTTCTTCGACATCAGGATTCCGGGGACGAGGGACGGCGCGTGACGCCGGGAATCCCGATTACGGGCATCACGGCGCTTTAGCAACCCGCAACTGCCCAGGGGTCCCGGCCGGTCCGGATCGACGCTCAGGCCACCCGTGCCCGGTAACCGCCCGGGGTCATCGATTCGGATGCATTGAAGAGGCGGTAGAACGTCGCGAGGCTCTCGAAGCCGCAGGCAAACGCCACCTCGGCGATCGTCTGCCCGGACTGCTCGCGGAGCAGGCGGCGGCTTTGCGCGAGCCGAAGCGCGGTGACGGTCTCCGAGAAGGTCTTCTCCGTTTCCTCGAACAGGATGTGCAGGTGACGGACCGAGATGCCGAGCAGGCCGGCAATCAGGGTTGGCGACAGGGCCGCATTCGCGAGATGCCGCCGGATCAGGCGGCGGGCCAGCGACAGATGGGCGCATCGCAGGGCCTGCTGCGCGAGCCGGCTCTTTGGCCGCATGATGCCGCGCTCGATCAGCGCGATGTGGGCGAGCGCCTGCACCATCGGGGCCACGTCCGCCGCGGTGGCGTCATGGCCTTCGACGAGGTCGCGGAAGCAGGCTTCCAGCAGTGGCCGCAGCGCGGCCTCATCCTGCATGGGCCTCGGGACCAGTTCGCCGAGCTCCGCACCCGGCGGGACGATGTTCGTCACCGGGATCTTGATGATGCGCAGATGGAAGCCGTCATCGTGCAGCGGGACGGTGCGATAGGGCAGGTCCGAATAGCTGGTCGCGAACATGCCGTCGCGCACCGCGAATTCATCGAGCCGCGCGCCGCCGAACCAACCGCCACCGCCGAGCTGCTGGTAGATGCACAGGCTGTCGCTGCGCGCGTCCGCGATGTCGCCGGCGCGTCGCTCGACGTGGTAGGGCGAGGCACGCAGCTCGACCAGCCCGGCATCGCCGAGCTGGCGCAGCGAGAACTCGCCGAAGAAGTGGCGGCGGTGCTCGGGTTCGAGTTCTGCGGTGACGCCGAACAACCCCTTGGCGCGCACCTCGCGCCAATAGTCGAAGCGATCGCGGGGATCGACTTGCTCAGTGGACCATGTGTACACGGAAAAGCCCCTGGAATGCCCTTGGGACGTGCGGAGAGCTCGCGCCGGATGGAAGCCGGAATCTATCACGCGGGCCGTAAAAAGAAACTTGACCTGGAACGGACGGGACGCCCCATGGTGGCCGAGAGGGTCGCCATGGGGGCGGTCACGGCGGCCATCCGGCGTCGGCCTTGAACCGGCCAAACGGCTGATCCGACTATTAGGCGGCGGTCGCACGAGCGGCGCACTTGTCGTGCAGGCGGGAATTGGGATGAAGAGCTGGCTTTCGAGACTTTCAGCGGCCCTGTTGGCGGTCGCCTTTGTCGCATCGGCGGCGCCCGCCCAGGCTGAAAAGCGCGTCGCGCTGGTGATCGGCAACAATGATTACAGGAACGTGCCCAAGCTGCAGAAGGCGGTCAACGACGCCCGCACCATGGGCGACACGCTGAAGCAGCTCGGGTTCAACGTCATGGTGGCCGAGAATTTGAACCGGCAGGCATTCTCCGAGACGCTGCTCGCCTTCGACCGCGCCGTGGAACCCGGCGACACCGCGTTCTTCTTCTATGCCGGTCACGGCTTCGAGATCGCGGGCCAGAACTTCCTGCTGCCGACCGACGTGCCGGCCGCCACCGAAGGACAGGAGGAGCTGGTGCGCGACGCTTCGGTTCTCGCCGACCGCATCATCGAGCGGTTGCAGAACAAGAAGGCGCGGACCTCGATCCTGGTGTTCGACGCCTGCCGCAACAATCCGTTCGAGCGCGCCGGCACGCGCGCCGTTGCCGGCGGCGGTGGCCTCGCGCCGATGACGCAGCTGCCCGAAGGCGTGTTCTCGGTGTTTTCGGCGGGGCCGCGCCAGACCGCGCTCGACCGGCTGTCGAACGACGACGCCAATCCCAATTCGGTGTTCACGCGAACCTTTGCCAGGGAGTTGCTGCAGCCCGGTGAAAACCTGGTGCAGGTTGCCCAGCGTACGCGGCGCCTGGTCAGCGAGATGGCCGAGACCGTGAAGCACAAGCAGATCCCGGTTTATTTCGACCAGATGGTCGATGACGTCTTCCTGAACGGGATCGCGAAGGGGCAGGCCGAGGCGGCCAAGCCGTCGGCTCCGCCGCAGCAGGTGGCCGCGCTGCCGCCGGTCTCGGTGCCGAAGCTGCCGAAGGACGATTCCATCAACGCGCCGATCGCGAGCTTCTCGCGGCACAATGGCGGCTGGACCGTCGTGTTCTCGATCGCCGATCCGACGCTCGGCATCTCCTGGCGGATCGGCGATAGCGGCGACTTCCGCGAAACCGGCTTCATGGACACGCTCGACCCGCGCACGCGCAAGCGGATGCCCAATCCATCGATCGAGCTGCCGGCCGACGCGCCGGCGGCCACGATCGAGCTTCGCTATGTCGATACGCAAGGCGAGATGCAGGGGCCGTTCCCGATCAAGTTCGATCCCGACGCAGCGCTGATCCGCGACCAGCGCAAGATCCTCGACATGACCGCGACGAGCTGGCTGTCGTTCCGCGAGTTCAACGGGCTGCTCGTCTACTACACCCACCTGATGTCGTATCGCTGCGCGATCCGCGAGGTGCGGATCGGCATCGACACCGCGGTGCCGGACAAGGTGTTGAAGATGCCGGCCTGCAATTCGCGCGATCCGAGCGCAATCCCGTCCGATGCGCAGCCCTATCTGAAGCTCGCGCCGCAGACCAAATCGGTTTCGGTGGAGCTGACCTATCGCGACGGCAGCGTGTCGGAAATCAAGACGTTCAGGCGATAGCCTTGCATCCTTGTCGTCCGATCCGCGTTACAATCGAGACCTGAGGGTCGAAGCAGCGGTAGGGAAGGCATCATGGATGCAGGCAATCCGGCAGCGCAGAAAACGCGTCAGATGAAGGTGCGCTGCTGCGTTGTCGGCGGCGGGCCGGCCGGCATGATGCTCGGCTATCTGCTCGGACGCGCCGGGATCGATGTCGTGGTGCTGGAGAAGCACGCCGATTTCTTCCGCGACTTCCGCGGCGACACCGTGCATCCATCGACCCTGCAGGTGATGGATGAGCTCGGTCTGATCGACGGCTTTCTGAAGCTGCCGCATCAGGACATCCAGAGGCTCGACGGCATGTTCGGCGGCACCTCGGTGCGGATCGCCGACCTCAGCCGCCTCAGCGTCAAATATCCTTTCATTGCGATGATGCCGCAGTGGGACTTCCTCAGTTTCCTGCGCGAGAGCGGCAAGCGGTTCTCCTCGCTGCAGGTTTTGATGAGCGCGGAGGCGACCGACCTGATCCGGCGCGGCGACGCTGTTGCGGGCGTCCGCGTGAAAACGCCTGATGGCCCGATCGAGATCGAGGCGGATCTGACGATCGGCTGCGATGGCCGCCATTCGATCGTGCGCGAGCGCGCCGGGCTCGACGTCGAGGAGATCGGCGCGCCGATGGACGTGCTGTGGTTTCGCGTCGGGCGGCGTCGGGACGAGACCGAGAATTTGTTCGCCCGCATCGACCACGGCAAGATGATGGTGACGTTCGACCGCGGCGACTATTGGCAATGCGCCTATGTGATCGCCAAGGGACAATATGAGGCCGTGAAGGCGAGGGGATTGCCGGCGCTGCTCGACGACGTGCTGCGGCTCGCGCCGATCCTCAAGGCCGGCATTGCCGACGTGAAGAGTTTTGACGACGTCAAGCTGCTCACGGTTGCGATCAATCGCCTGACGCGCTGGACTCGTCCCGGCCTGCTCTGTATCGGCGACGCCGCGCACGCGATGTCGCCGATCGGCGGCGTCGGCGTCAACCTCGCGGTGCAGGACGCGGTCGCGACCGCCAACATCCTGGCGGCCAAGCTCGCGCAAGGCTGTCCGCCGGAGGACGAGCTCGACGCCGTGCGGCGTCGCCGCGAATTCCCGGTCCGGGTGACCCAACGCATGCAGGTGATTGCGCAGAACAACCTCATCAGCGCTGCGCTGAAGGGTGGCGATCAACCGGTGCCGTTCGCGTTGCGGTTGATCACCGCGATGCCCTGGCTGCAAGGGCTGACGGCGCGTCTTGTCGCGATCGGGGTGCGGCCGGAGCACGTCCATTCGCCGGCGGCGCGCTGACGGGCGTTGCGCGCAGGGAAGGAATTTATCAAGGATAACAGCTCCTTAAATGAGCCATTAGAAGTTGCGTGATTGCAACAGACCGACATGATTCGAAACCGGCGCACATGGATTCGGCGCGACCGGTTCCCGCGGTTTGCTTTTGGTAAGGGTCTCTCTGGGAAAGCTCGTCCCCATCAGACAATCTGGGGATGCCGCCATGTCTCATGCCAAATTCATTGCCGCGCTGACCGTGACCACGGCGCTCGGCGTCGGTGCTGCGTCGGCCGCCGACCTTGCTGCCCGTCCGTACACCAAGGCGCCGGCGTATGTGGAAACGGTCTACAACTGGTCCGGCTTCTACATTGGCGGCCATCTCGGCGGCGCCTGGACCAACGAGCAGTGGGTCAACAGCGCAAACACGACGGCGTTCGGCGATCTCGCACCCGGCCAGGGCTTTCGGCAACGCGGCTCGGGCTTCATGGGTGGCGGTCAGATCGGCTACAACTGGCAGGCCAACAACTTCGTGTTCGGCGTCGAGGGCACGATCTCCGGGCTCGACAATTCCGGCCGCGTCACCAACACGGTGTTCGGCGTCGGCCGCGACGATCAATTCAGCTGGCGCTCGAACGTCATGGCAACGATCGTCGGTCGTGCCGGCTACGCGATCCAGAACAACCTGCTCTATTTCAAGGGCGGCTATGCCGGCGTGAACAACCGCCTGTCCGTCGTCGACAACCTTCCGCCGGCAACCGGCTCCGGCAGCCAGACCCATTGGGCCAGCGGCTGGACGGTCGGCGCCGGCTGGGAATACGGCATCACCCGCAACTGGACCGTCGGCGTCGAATACAATTACGCGGCCTTCGAGCGTCAGACCTATCAGCTCGCCGGCACTGCGGCGGGCACCTACACGTTCGACGCCAAGCCGCGTGACATCCAGTGGGCAGTGGTGCGCGTGAACTACAAGTTCGACGCACCGGTCATCGCGCGCTACTGAACGACACTGAGGCGAACAGGATGCAGGAGCCCCGGCGAACGCCGGGGCTCTTGTGTTTCTTGGATCCTGTGGTTTCAGGCCATCACAGAATAGCCGCCGTCGACGGGGATCGCGGTGCCGGTGACGAAGTCCGACGCCGGTGAGGCCAGGAACACGGCGATGCCCGCGAAGTCGTCGATGGCGCCCCAGCGTGCCGCCGGCGTGCGTGCGAGCACGCGCTCGTGCAGCCCGGCGACCTGCTGGCGCGCGCCCTTCGTCAGATCGGTGTCGATCCAGCCGGGAAGGATGGCGTTGACCTGGATGTTGTCGGGGGCCCAGGCGTTGGCGCAGGCGCGGGTGTACTGCACGATGCCGCCCTTGCTTGCGGCATAGGCCGCAGCGAAGCTCGCGCCGAAGATCGACATCATCGAGCCGATGTTGATGATCTTGCCGTGGCCCGAGGCCTTGAGCGCCGGATAGGCCGCCTTCGAGCACAGGAAGGCGCTGGTGAGGTTGGTGTCGATCACCTTGCTCCACTCGTCGAGCTCGAGCTCGTGCGGCGGCTTGCGGATGCTCATGCCGGCGTTGTTGACGAGGATGTCGATCCGGCCGAGCTCGCCGATAACCCGATCGACCATGGCCGCGACGGCGGCCTTGTCGGTCACGTCGGTTGCCACCGCGATCGCCTTGATACCACGCTTGCCGAGGTCCTCGACGGCAGCCTTCGATTTCGCCTCGTTGCGGCCGACCACGGCAACCGCCGCGCCGGCATCCGCCAGGCCGCGCGCCATGCCAAGCCCGATGCCGCCATTGCCGCCGGTGACGATCGCGACCCGGCCCGAGAGATCAAACTGTCCGTTTCTCATTGTTGTTGTCCGCTGTGGTTTGAATCCGGTCGCGAGAGTGCCCGATCGCCACAGCGCTGACCAGATCGGGCGCGGCCGGTCGGCCCTGCGCCAGGAGGCGTGCGCGCGAGATCGTTCTCGACAGCGCTCAGGCAACAAAAAAGCCCCGGACAACGCCGGGGCTTTTCGTCTGCTGGATCAGCAGGGAGTATTCAGCTCAGTACTTGGCAACAACCGGACCGGTCCAGTTGAAGCGGTAGACCAGCGAGGTGCTGATGGTCTGGACGAACGGCTTGAAGGTGATGTCGCGGCCGTTCGAGATGTTGGTGACGTCGGCGAGTTCCGAGATGTTCCGGTTGTCGTAATAGGCAGCACGGTACTCGGTCTTCATGAACCAGCCCGGCGCGGTGATGCCGAAGATGTTCAGGTTGTTCTCGACGCCGCCGCCGACGAACCAGCCGCTGCGATCGAAGCCGTTGGTGTGCAGGCCGGACGGGAGAGCGGTCGCGGTGTTGAACAGCGTGGTGCCCTTCCAGTGCGAGCTGGAGTAACCGGCGTTGACGTAGGACAGAACGTTCGGAGCGACCAGATAACCGAGGCGCGCACCGGCGGCCCAGCTGTAGTCGTTCTTGATGTTGCCGGCGATGAACGGACCCTGATCCTGGATCGTGCCCTTCAGGCTGCCGAACTGACCGTCGGCGAACACACCGAGGACCCAGCTGTTGGCGGTCTGCCAGTCGTAACCCGCACCGACGGTGCCGAACCAGCCATCGCCGCCCTGGCGCTGGTTGAAGCCGAGGATTGGCGCGCCCGTGACGGTCGACTGGACACCGGTGTCAGCGTCCCAGACGCCGCCGCCGCCGCCGCCGAAGATGTAGAAGCCGGTCCAGCTCGGCGCCACTGCGATCGGGGCCGGAGCCTTGGTGTAGGGGCGGGCGGCCAGATCGGCAGCCGACGCGGAACCCGTCATCGCAGCAACCGCGGTCAGAGCGAGCAAAATCTTCTTCATATCCAAATCCTCGACTTTAGCGTTCGATCGGGTCGCTGACGGGGGCGCGATGGCACCGATTCCCGAAACTCATGTCAGGACTATACGTAGTTCCGCCGGAAATGCTGTTGCGGGTGAGACACAACCGCCCGAAAACGAAACCGCAGACGCTCTTCGAATACGCGAATGAAAACGGCCGCCCCGATCGAGGGGCGGCCGGAAAATCATTTCAAATCAGCCGGTTGAGGCCTAAACGTCGAGCAGATCGTCGCTTGCGAATTCGGCCTTGTCGGAGATGAAGGCAAAGCGGGCTTCCGCCTTGGTGCCCATCAGCCGCTCGACCGAGTCGGCGGTGCCCTCGCGATCGTCGGCGAGCAGCACCACGCGCAGCAGCGTGCGCTTGGCCGGATCCATTGTGGTCTCCTTCAGCTGCGCCGGCATCATCTCACCGAGGCCTTTGAAGCGATTCACCTCGACCTTGGCGTTGGCGTTGAATTCGCTCTTGAGCAACTCTTCCTTGTGGGCGTCGTCGCGGGCGTAAACCGACTTGGTGCCGTGCTTCAATTTGTAGAGCGGCGGCACCGCCAGATAGAGATGTCCCTCGTCGATCAGCCGCGGCATCTGCCGGTAGAAGAAGGTGATCAGGAGCGATGCGATGTGCGCGCCGTCGACGTCGGCGTCGGTCATGATGATGATGCGCTGATAGCGCAAATCCTCTTCGCGGTAGTGCGCGAGCGTGCCGCTGCCGATCGCCTGGACGAGATCGGAGAGCTGCGCGTTGGCGGTCAGCTTGTCCTTGCCGGCAGAGGCGACGTTGAGGATCTTGCCGCGCAGCGGCAGCACGGCCTGCGTCTTGCGATCGCGTGCCTGCTTGGCGCTGCCGCCGGCCGAGTCGCCTTCGACGATGAAAAGTTCAGAGCCTTCGGTGCCGGCATCGGAGCAATCCGCAAGCTTGCCGGGAAGACGCAGCTTCTTGCCGGCGGTCTTGCGCGCGGTTTCCTTTTCCTGGCGGCGGCGCAGCCGTTCCTCGGCGCGATCGATCACGAAGTCGAGCAGCCGGTTGGCCTGGTTCGGATTGCCTGACAGCCAGTGGTCGAACGGGTCCTTCATCGCCTGTTCGACGATGCGCTGCGCTTCGGCGGTGGCGAGGCGATCTTTCGTTTGGCCCTGGAATTCAGGCTCGCGCACGAACACCGAGAGCATCACGGCCGCGCCCACCATCACGTCTTCCGAAGTGATGGAGGCCGCGCGCTTGCCCTGACCGGCGCGCTCGGCGTGGTCCTTCAGGCCGCGCAGCAATGCGCTGCGCAGACCCGATTCATGCGTGCCGCCATCGGGCGTCGGCACCGTGTTGGTGTAGGACGACAGGAAGCCGTCGGCGTCGGCCGTCCAGGCCACCGCCCATTCGCAGGCGCCATGCGCGCCGCTGCGGCCGGATTTGCCGGAGAAGATATCCTGATGCACCAGCGTGTCGGCATGGATCGCCGCGGCCAGATAATCCTTCAGGCCGCCGGGGAAGTGGAACTTGGCTTCCGCCGGGACGTCCTCAACGCCCTTCAACAACTCCTGATCGCAATGCCAGCGAATCTCGACACCGCCGAACAGGTACGCCTTCGAGCGCGTCATCTTGAATAGACGCTGCGGCTTGAAGGCCGCCTTGGCGCCGAAAATGTCGGTATCCGGCTTGAAGCGGATCCGCGTGCCGCGGCGGTTGTTGACCTTGCCGAGGTCTTCGAGCTTGCCCTTGGGATGGCCGCGCTCGAAGGTCATGCGGTGCAACTGCCCGCTGCGCGCGACCTCGACCTCGAGCCGTGACGAGAGGGCGTTGACCACGGAGACGCCGACGCCGTGCAGGCCGCCCGAGGTCTCGTAGACCTTGGAGTCGAACTTGCCGCCCGAATGCAGCGTGCACATGATGACTTCGAGCGCGGACTTCTTCGGGAATTTCGGATGCGGATCGACCGGGATGCCGCGGCCATTGTCGGTCACGGTCAGGAAGCCGTCGGTGGTCAACTCCACGTCGATGAAGGTGGCGTGGCCGGCGAGGGCCTCGTCCATGCAGTTGTCGATCACCTCGGCGAACAGATGGTGTAGCGCCTTCTCGTCGGTGCCGCCGATATACATGCCGGGCCGCCGGCGGACCGGTTCCAGCCCTTCCAGCACCTCGATATCGGCCGCCGTATAGCCGGCTTCGGCACTTCCCGTGGGCCGGGAAGCAGCCTTCGCCGGGGCGCGTCCCTTCGGCTCCGGGGCTCCGAACAGATCGTCGGCAGATTTACTTTTGGCGTTTGATTTCAGCGGTTTGGACATGGCTCTTCAAGTAGTACGCCGGCTTGGGCGCAGCGAATCGGTTGCTCTGACTATGCCACGGATGGGCTGCCAAATGGGGGCGGCCGCGCCGTTAGGGCCCGGCCGCCTGTGTAGATAGGAGCCTGCGATTACGCCCGCGAGGTGCGGAATACAACGACCGTGAACAGGGCCATGGCGGCGACCACCATCAGCGATCCCACGATCGGCGCTGCCTCGAACGCGGGACCCTTCAGCAACACCGCGGCCACGCCGGCCGGAAACAGGATGCCGCCGACGATATGCAGCCAGCCCTGGATCCTGGCGAGCAACATGGTTCCTGCCGCCGGCACCAGCCGGTAGTACAGGCCGAACAGGAACAGCAGCACGCCGCCGACGAGATTGAGATGCGCATGCGCCGGCCCCAACGTGAAGTCGTGCTGGATACCCATGGCGATGCCCGCGAGCATTCCGAACAACAAGACGAGAACGCCGACGCACATCATCAGTGACCCGATCATCCAGTGATTCCTTTTTCTTATGAGGGAGGGGCCAGCCAACCCGGACCGCAGGGGCCTTACCGGAAATCACGTTTGATCCCCGCCTTTGTGACTTGATGTCACGCAATGGGCTGGCTTACCTGTTCTTAGGCTGTGTGCCGCTACAAAGGTTCATTCAGTTTTCAACGCAGCGGAGGGCACTCGACGAGATGGAAGACTTTGCGCGGGCCTTGGCCGAATTCGTCCGCCACCACCAGGCCTGGGCCGCTCCGATCGTCATGCTGCTGGCGTTCGCTGAATCGCTCGCCTTCATCTCGTTGCTGGTGCCCGCCTGGGGTGCGCTGGTCGCGATCGGCGCCCTGATCGGCGTCAGCGGGATCAGTTTCTGGCCGATCTGGATCGCGGGCGGCATCGGCGCCGCACTCGGCGACTGGGTCTCCTACTGGTTCGGCTATCGCTACAAGGAGCAGGTCGCGCAGATGTGGCCGCTGTCGCGCTACCCCGAGATCCTGCCGCGCGGCGAGGCCTTCGTGAAGACCTGGGGCGTGCCCAGCATCTTCATCGGGCGCTTCTTCGGCCCGCTGCGCGCCTCGGTGCCGCTTGCCGCCGGCATTTTCGAGATGTCGTACTGGCAATTCCAGATCGCCAATTTCGTCTCCGCGCTGGTCTGGTCGGCGGCGCTGCTGTTGTTTGGCGACGTCATCGGCCAGGTCGTCGAGTGGATGTGGCGGGCGGTGTAACGACGTCAGGAATATCGCGACGATGCAGGGGTTAGGCGGGAGAACAATTGCTTGCACGGCCGTCTTCACGCGACTGTCAAAACGCTGAGCAAAACTCGCCGCAGCGGACGCGGCTCCGCCGGGCGCATCATTGCTTCACTGGGAGGACATCAGATGGAATTGACACGACGTCGCGCTCTCGCAGGTGCTGCCGGCATCGCAGCCGCGCCGTTGCTGCCTGCCGTTCCCGCGGCCGCCGCAGCGCCCGCCGCCGACAGGCAGGCGCCGGGCTTCTATCGCTACAAGGTCGGCGACATCCTCGTCACCGCGGTGTCGGACGGCAAGAACGTCTTCAAGCTGGAAGATTCCTTCATCCCGAATGCGAAGCGGGACGATGTCAACGCGGCGCTGGAGAAGGCCTTCATGCCACGCGACATGGTGTCGATCTGGTACGCGCCGCTCGTGCTCAACACCGGCGGCAAGCTGGTCGTGATCGACACCGGCAATGGCGCGCTGGCGAAAGCCAGCACAAAGGGTGCCAGTGGCCAGTTCGCCGACAATTTCGCTGCGGCCGGCTTCGATCCGAAGAATGTCGACATGGTCGTGATCTCGCATTTCCATACCGACCACGTGAACGGCCTGCTGACGGCGGAGGGCACGCCGGCGTTCCCGAATGCCGAAGTGCTGGTGCCGGCGACCGAATGGAAGTTCTGGATGGATGACGGCGAGATGAGCCGGGCGCCCGCCGGCCGCATGCAGGGCCTGTTCAAGAACAACCGTAATATCTTCGAGGCCGGCCTGAAGAAGAAGGTCACGCCCTACGAGTGGGGCAAGGAGATCGCGCCGGGCCTGATCTCGGTCGAGACCGTCGGCCACACGCCGGGCCACACCTCCTACGTGCTGGCTTCGGGGGCGGACAAGGTCTTCATCCAGTCCGACGTCACCAACAATCCGAACCTGTTCGCGGCCAATCCCGGCTGGCATGCGTTCTTCGACCAGGACGGCGACGTCGCGGAGAAGACCCGCCGCCGGATCTACGACATGGTGGTCGCGGAACGGCTCCAGGTGCAGGGCTATCATTACCCGTTCCCGGGCCTCGGCAATGTGGTCAAGGACGGCAATGGCTACCGCGTCGTGCCGGCGCCGTGGAATCCGGCGATCTGAACGGTTTTCCTTGACGCAAAACGGGCGCGGCCTTATAGCCGCGTCCATGATCAACGCCGCGACCATCATCATCGCCCGCCGCCGCCGCATTATCGCGGTATGGGCGGTCGCTCGCGTTTAAGACCATCGCCTCTGCCGCCGGATCCGATCCCGCGGCGCTCTCCTGAAAAAGACACGCGGTTCGATCTGGCGGCTCCTTCGTCATGCAGGAGCTTCGATCATGTATACGCCACCGCCTTTCAAGCCTGACCGCGCCGCGAGCCTTGCGTTCGCGGAAGCGCGCGGTTTCGGCATCGTCTGCGCGTGCGACGGCGGCAAGCCGATCGCCTCTGCGCTGCCGTTTTATTTGACCTACGCCGCCGACGGTACGCCGCGGGCGCTGTTTCATGTTGCCCGTCACAATCCGCTGGTAAAGCTGGCGAACGGGAGCCCGTGGCTGCTGGCCGTCACCGGCGCGGATGCCTATGTGTCGCCGGACTGGTATGTGTCGCCCGATCAGGTGCCGACCTGGCTCTATCAGGCCGTTCATCTGACCGGGCCGGTGCGGACCCTGTCGGACGAGGAACTTGCCGTTCAGATCGACGTGCTGAGCGCCAAGTTCGAGGACCGGCTGCTGCCGAAAAAGCCGTGGGTGTCGGGCAAGATGACCGCCGCGCGGCTGGAAGCCATGAAGAAGGCCATCGTGGGCCTCGAGATGATGGTGGAAGAGGTGGAGGGCAGCTTCAAGCTGAACCAGCACAAGTCTGAAACCGATTTCGCGGCGGTCGGCAACACGCTCGCATTGCAGGCCGAAGCCGGTGCCCGGGACATCGCGGCTTTGATGCGCGAAGTGCGCCCGCAGGCTTTCGCGATGGTACAGGCCGAGATGACTGCGCTTCCGAGGAGCGAGTAATGATGAAGAAGAAAATCGGAATTTTGGGCGCGTCCGGCTACACCGGCGCCGACGCGGTGCGCCTGTTGGCGCGGCACCCGAATGCCGAAATCACCGCGCTTACCGCCAACACCCATGCCGGCAAGGCGATGAGCGAGGTGTTTCCTCACTTCTTCATGCTCGACCTGCCAAAACTCGTGGAATGGGAAAAAGTCGACTGGACGCGGCTCGATGCCGCGTTCTGCGGACTGCCGCATGGGACGACGCAAGAGATCATCGCCGCGGTGCTGAAAGCCAATCCCAGAATCAAGATCCTCGATATGTCCGCGGATTTCCGGCTGCGCAACAAAGACAGCTACGCGCAATGGTACGGCCATGAGCACCGGGCGCTCGAATTGCAGGACGAGGCCGTCTATGGGCTGACCGAACTCTACCGGGAGAAGGTCACGGCCGCGCGGCTGGTGGCCTGTCCCGGCTGCTATCCGACGGCGGTGCTGCTGGCGCTTGTTCCGCTGGCGAAGGCAAAGCTGATTGACGTCGACGAGATCATCATCGACGCAAAGTCGGGCGTCACCGGCGCCGGACGCGGACTGAAGCAGAACACGCTGTTCAGCGAGGCCGGCGAAGGTTTGTCGCCCTATTCGATCGGAAGCCATCGACACTCGGCGGAGATCGAGCAGGAGATCGGCGCAGCCGCTGGCTCGGCTGTGACAGTGAACTTCACCCCGCATCTCATTCCGATGGCGCGCGGTGAGTTCTGCACATCCTATGTCAAGCTCAACGGGGCTACGCCCGACGATTTGCGCGCCGAGCTGGAAAAGGCCTACGCCAACGAGCCGTTCGTATATGTGACGAAGAAGGGCGTGCTGCCACAGACGCAGAACGTGCGCGGTTCGAATTACGTTCAGATCGGCGTCGTCGCCGACCGGATCAAGAACCGCGCCATCGTGCTCTCGACGCTCGATAATCTTGTGAAGGGGTCGGCCGGACAGGCGATCCAGAATATGAACCTGATGTTCGGCTTGCCCGAAACCACCGGGCTGGAGCAGATCGCGCTGTTTCCGTGAGCGGGGGTTGTTGTCGTGGACGAGGATGCGCTCAATCTAGGGATAACAGCCCCGGATTGGCGGCGCAGGTGCGGCCAAACGTGTTAGCAAACGAAACGAACGAGCTCGAAAGGAGCATGCCATGACCGTCACCGATACCAACCAGCCGAAAACCAAGAGCGGTGCGACCAGGGCCACCGTGTTCGTCGACGGGGCGTCCGGCACCACCGGCCTCGGTATCCAGGAGCGGCTGCACGCGATCGGCGACGTCGCTGTCAAGCACATCGCCGACGACAAGCGGAAGGACGCAGGCGCCAAGCGTGCGCTGATGGAGGAGGTGGATCTCGTGATCCTCTGCCTGCCTGACGATGCCGCCAAGGAGACCGTCGCGCTGATCGACACGATGGGCAGTGCCGCTCCGAAGGTGCTCGATGCGTCGACCGCCTATCGCGTCGCGCCCGACTGGGCCTACGGTTTCGCGGAGCTCGCGCCCGACCAGGCCGACAAGATCCGCAACGCGCAGAAGGTCTCCAATCCGGGCTGCTATCCGACCGGTGCGATCGCGCTGCTGCGGCCGATCGTCGATGCCGGCCTGCTGCCCGCGGATTATCCCGTCACCGTCAACGCGGTGAGCGGCTATTCGGGCGGCGGCAAGTCGATGATCGCGAGCTTCGAGGATGGCTCGGCGCCGGCCTTCGAGCTCTATGGCCTCGGCTTCGAGCACAAGCACGTGCCGGAGATGCAGCTTTACTCGCATCTGACGCGGCGGCCGATCTTCATCCCGTCGGTCGGCAACTACCGGCAGGGCATGCTGGTCTCGGTGCCGCTGCAGCTCGACACGTTGCCGGGCAAGCCGACCGGCGCCGACCTGCAGGCTGTTCTGGCGAAGTGGTATGCCGGCAGCAAACACGTCTCGGCGATGCCGCTGCAAAACGAAGCGGCCAAGGGCGGGCGGATCGAGCCGGAGGCACTCAACGAGACCAACCAGCTCGAGCTTTATGTGTTCGCCAGCGACAAGCACCGCCAGGCCGTGCTGGTCGCCCGGCTCGACAATCTGGGCAAGGGCGCCTCGGGTGCCGCGGTGCAGAACATGCGGCTGATGCTCGGACTGGCCGACAGCTGACGGCGAGGTTCGCATCGTGGATGACGCCACGCTGCAATTCTACCGGCGCAATGCCGAGGCCTATGCCGGGTGGGCGAAAGCGCCGTCCACCCGGCTGATCGGCTTTCTCAAGCTGCTGCCGCCGGGCGGCGCGATCCTCGAACTCGGCTGCGGTGCCGGCAATCATGCCGCCGTCATGCTTGCCGAAGGCTTCGTGCTGCGCGCGACCGACGGGTCCCCCGAGATGGCTGACGTCGCGGCGCGGCGCATCAACCATCCCGTCGAGGCGATGCTGTTCGATGAACTCGAGGACCTGGAGGCCTATGACGGCGTCTGGGCCAGCGCCTGCCTGCTGCACGTGCCGCGCGACGAATTGGCCGGCATCCTCAGTCGCATCCATCGCGCGCTGAAACCCGGCGGCATCTTCTACGCGAGCTACAAGATCGGCCATGGCGATGGCCGCGACAGCATCGGCCGCTACTACAATTATCCCGCGGCCGACTGGCTGGCGGCGACCTACGCCGCGTCAGGGGCGTGGGTCCAGGTCTCGTCCGACACCAGCGAGATCAAGAGTTTCGACGAGGCGCCCGCAACGATGCTGCATATCGTGGTGCGCAAGGCTGTGGCGTAACCCTCGTCATTTTCCAGCCTCCGGTTCCACGGTGGCGCCATGCACATTTGCAGCCTCCGATAGACATTTCACGCCTATTGCGATATGGTGTCTGTTTTCAGAACTATAGGTAGTGCGCATTCCAAGGCTGTATTTTTGGAGGCTGGACTCATATGAACGAGGAACAGTTTCACATTCCGCCCGGTCCTGACGATCCGGTCCAGATATTCGTTTCATACGCGCACGACGACAACAGCGTCCCGCCAGGGCTGGAACCGGAGAAGGGGTTCGTGACGGTCCTGATCAGCCATCTTGAATATATTCTCACGCGGCGGGGCCATCCGAGGCCGAAGATCTGGTGGGATCAGCGACGCATCGACAAGGCGGATCGCTTCGACAACATCATTCAGGAGGCGATCAAGCGGTCATCGCTGCTGCTGGTCGTGATGTCGACGAACTGGCTGTCCCGACCCTGGTGTCGCAAGGAACTGGAACTGTTCGCAAAGCGGCAGGACAGCACTGAACACATGGTTCTCGTGCGCGCCAACCACGTCGAGCCGGCCGAGCATCCCGATGAACTGCAGAATATTGAGGGATACGACTTCTTCAGTCTCGACGAGTGGCGAGAGCCCGGCAATGAACGTTTCTTCGTTGATCAGGGTGAGATCTGCGACAAGTTGTTCACCAAGCGTGTCTCCGAGCTTGGAAGCGTCGTCTGGCGCAGGGCGAGTAACGTTCGAAGGAAGATCGTCCCGCCACAGCCACTGTCGCTTGCGCCAGCGAGCGTGGCCAGGATCAGTTCCCTCCGGGAACCGCGAACGATCTATCTCGCCAAGCCCGCTCCGGATACGGCGGTGGTCTATGACCGTATTGCCAACGACTTGATGCGCGAGGGGTACCAGGTCGTGCCGCCCATCGGCGAGAATATTCCAGCGGAAGCGGCGGCGCGGGCCCTTCAGTTCGTGGACAGCGCGCTCGAGTCCGCCGAAGCATCGATTCACCTGCTCGGCGACAAGCCAGGATACAAGCCCGATGAATTGGATCACATCGTCCCGTTGCAGCTCGCGCGGGCCGGAGAACGGGCCAAGTTGCACCCCACCAATCCTAACGGCGCACGGTTCACCAGGATCGTGTGGGCGCCCAAATCGCCTGAGGACGATTGTCGATTTCCGGCGGCAGCGTTGCGTGAACCGATCACGGTGCTCGACAGATTTGACCACCATTGCGAGGGGGATCAACTCTACGGCGATGTTTTCAGCGCGTTTCAGAGCTACCTGAAGCGAGAACTCGAACGGCGCGTTCCTCCGAGCCGGACCGACAGCATCGAGCAGGAGAGCTTTGGCTCGCGGATCTACGTTTGGCACCGCAAGGACGACCGCGAATTCGCGCGCAAGGTTCGCAAATGGCTGCGCGACCATGATGCCGAAGCGATCCTGCCCGGCAATGACGAGGATCCGGACCGGGACAAGCTCCATCGCCAGAATCTCGCCGATTGCAGCGCCGTCTTTCTGTGCTGGGCACAGGCGACCGACGTCTGGGCGAAAATGTCCGCCAGTCAGCTGCGGAGCTGGCGGGACCTTGGCCGGAAGGAAAGGTTCTCCGTCCGGGGACTGGTGCTCGGCCCGCCGCCGGGGGAGAGCAAGTCCGAGGACGACATGCCGTTGCCGTCCGAGATCGACGAGGTCCTCGACTTGTCGCATGACAACCAGCTGATGCTCGATCGGCTTCAGCAGTTGCTCGATCGCTCGCGCGCCAGTCACCTGCGATGAGCTGGGTACGGCACGGTCTTTCCAATGATCAGCCGTTTCCCGGCTTGCGCCCGTTCGATCATGAAGATCATGCATTCTTCTTCGGAAGGCGCAGCCAGATCGCCTCGCTCTACGGGCTGCTGGATCGCAGCCGGTTCGTCGCCGTCATCGGCAGCTCGGGATCGGGCAAGTCCTCGCTGACCAGAGCCGGCTTGTTGCCGGTACTCGAGGAGGAGAACGAACAATCGCGGTCCGGCAAATGGGCGTGGTGTTCGATGCGGCCAGGCGACGCTCCGCTGGCGTCGCTGGCCGATGCGCTGGCGCAGCTGGCCGACAGCCGCGATGTCGGCGGCACCACCTCGGATATTCGACGCCACCACATCGAGTATCAGCTGGGTCGGTCGAGTTTCGGTCTTGCCGACGCCGTGTCCGAGGCCGGCGTCGGCGCAGACGAGAAATTCGTTCTGGTCGTCGACCAGTTTGAGGAATTGTTCCGTTATGCCGACCGCCCGAGCGAGACGGAGGCCGACCGCTTGCGGGACGCCACCTCCCGGAGCGAAGCCAAGCGGTTTGTCGAATTGCTGATGGAAGGGCGGCGCAGTGCCGACCGCGACATCCGCGTGCTGATCACGATGCGCTCCGACTTCATCGGCGCATGCTCCGATTTCCCGGGGCTGCCGGAGGCCGTCAGCGCAACGCAATTTCTGGTGCCCGGACTGGAACTCGACCAGATCGAGCAGATCATTACCGAACCGATCAAGCGCGCCGGCGCTACGATCGATCCTGCACTTGTACAGCAACTGCTGACGGACGCGCAGGGAGAACCGGATCAGCTGCCCGTGCTCCAGCACTGTTTGCTGCAACTCTGGCAGCAGGCCGGAGTGGTGGCTTCGCAGCCGTCCGAGCAGGCGCCGGCGGGCGACGCGCCCGCCGAACCTGGTGAGGGTCATCCGTCGCTCGCTCGGCACATCGACCCCGGTTGTTACGTTGCAGTCGGCAAGATGTCTGGCGCACTTTCGGTTCATGCCGAGAAGCTGCTGCCGAAGCTACGTGAGGAGGCCGTCGGGGCGGTGTTTCGGGCGCTGTCCGATATCAAGGACGGGCGGGCAATCCGTCGCGCCCTGTCCTATGCGCAGCTTCGTGACGAGTGCGGCGTTCCGGACGAAGAGCTCCGCAGGATCGTCGACCTGTTTCGCGCCGATGACTGCTCGTTCCTCGTCACATCGCCGGCAGGGATCGCCAATGTAACGGACGATACCGTCATCGACATCGGCCATGAGGCGCTGTTGCGGCGCTGGGAACGGATACGCGGCCTGCCGGGAGCGACCGGCGATGCCGGTGACAAGATGCCGATCGGATGGCTTGCGCAGGAGCAGAAGGACGGTCGGAAATATCAGATGTTGCTATCGATGCTCGATGGCGACCGCCGCAGCAACAAGGTCGAAGGCATCGAGCGACACTGGGACTGGTGGCGGAAAGGTTCTCGAACACCGAAATGGGCCGAACGTTATGGCGGCAATTTCGCAAGCGTCGAGGATATGCTGCGCCGCGGGCTCGCCTATCAGAGAAGATCCCTGTGGCTGACGGGGTCGATGGCTGTTGCTGGCGGAGTGCTCGTCCTCTGGGTCGGGTATCTGCAATACCGCAATCACGTCGACACCGCGGAACGAGCGACGCAGCAAGCGCGTGCAGACGAGAACCGCCGGCTTGCAGACCAGAATTTCGCCAGATCGATCTCGAATGCACAGGCGTTTCTCGACAGGACGCTCGCGGCACTCAACGCCGGTGACATGAAAATCGCGGCGGCGGTGAGCATGGAGGAGGCCGCGCAAGCCGCCGTCAACAACATCCAGGAAGCGGAAGGCCAGAGCGCCGTTCAGTCTGGATTCGACCCGTCGCCGGAAACCCTGTCGCTGGAAATCAAGCTCGACAACACCGCGACAGACATCCTCATCAGGAGCAAGAACTCGGAAGACGAGGCGCGCAAGCGCGCGACACGCGCGCTGCAACTGGCCGAGAAGCTGGTGGTGCTGCAGCCAAATAGTGACGGCGCGCAAGGTCTGCTTTATGAGACCAAATTCCGCTCGGCCGATGTGTTGGCTGAAAAGCAGCCCCAGGCTGCGCTCGCGCTATATCGCGAAGCCAGGGAAATTGCGCAAAAGCTTGCGGACAAGTCACCAGGCGACGGAGAGCGGCAGTATCACCTCGCCTTTAGCACGGTGAAGATCGGCGAAGTGTTCAGGGACGACCAGAAATACGGCGAGGCGCGACAGCAATTCGAACTGGCGTTACCGATCGCGGACAAACTTGCCGTCGATCATCCGGACAACCCCGTATGGGCGGCATATGCGCCGAATACGATGTCGAAACTCGCCGGCGTGATGGCCAGGCAATCGCCTCCCGACCTCGACCGGGCACTTCAATTGTATGACGCCGCACTCAAGCGCCAGAATGGGCTGGCCGAACGTTTTCCAACCAACAGCGTGGTGATTTCGAACCGGATTACGACGCGGCGTGGCAGGGCCGAGGTCCTGGCCAGGAAGGGTGAGTGGGCCAGGGCGAGCGCCGAATTCGAGGAAGTCGTTGCTGGCCGGGAGACGCTGGTCGACGCGGATCGCAACAACATGACGTCGCTTGAATATCTCGCCATGGACTACGAGAGGGCTGTCTCGTTGCTATTTGGTCAGCTTGACGCCGGCGCCGGCGAGGCTTCGCTGCCGACTGCCGATCTCCTAAACAAGGCTGTCACCGTCGAGACCAAGGCACACGACGCCTGGCTGAAGCTTACGAAGGTCGACCCGAAGAATTCGAATTGGCAGAAGAGCCTGACGGAGTCCGGCAAGAGGCGCGACGCACTGAACCTGCGTCTCGACGCGATCAAGGCGCCTCAAGAAGCTGCGCGACAGTGATCCGGGCTTGGTCGAACGCGACCAACCCAGTCACGGTGGCAGATGGCAGATGGCAGCCTAGACGATCTTGAAGATCGCGAGCGCCAGCACCGCCTGGGCGATGAAACCGACCGTGAAGGCCAGGGTGCGGAACACCGGCAGGCCGAGCGTGTAGACGATCAGATGCGCGACGCGGGCCCAGAAATAGACGGCGCAGGCCAGCACGGTCCATTTGGTGGAATAGTCGGCCGCGTTGAGGATCAAGACCAGCGGCGCGAAGATCACGAGATTTTCGACCGCGTTGTCGTGGGCGAACATCAGCCGGTTGGCCCATTCCGCGTGTGGCTTGTCGTTGCGCGAGGGATTGCCCATGGCGCCGGAGAGGCCGCGCACCTGGCAGCGGTTGATGATGTAGGGAATCCACAGCAGCCCGGTCAGGATCACCGTCAGCGACAGCCAGAACAGTTCGCGCGTCATCGTCTCCCCCTCACGTGAATTCGATTCCCGACGGTCGGGACCATCTGTTTATAGCTGAGCGGAAGACTTGGCGCTACGCGAAGACTTGGCGCTACGCGCGGACGCGGACATAGCTGCCCGGAGCGTCCTCGAGCACCGACGCCCCGTTCGAGCCCACAATGCGCGCCGGCACCGTCTCCGGATCATGGCTTTCCAGCCAGCCGCGCCAGTCGGGCCACCACGATCCCTTGTGTTCCTCGGCGCCCTTAAGCCAGTCGGCGAGCTTGATGTCCTTGATGTTGTCGTTGGTCCAGTACTGGTACTTCTTCGAGGCCGGCGGATTGACCACGCCGGCGATATGGCCGGAGCCGGACAGCACATATCTCACCGGGCCGCCGAAGAACTGCGAGCCGTAGAGCACCGATTCCGCCGGTGCGATGTGATCCTCGCGTGCCGCGAGGTTGTAGACCGGCACCTTCACCTTCGACAGATCGAGCAGCGTGTTGTCGAGCACCATCGTGCCGGTCGACAGCCGGTTCTCCAGATAGCAGTTGCGCAGATAGTAGGAGTGGTTCGACGAGGGCATCCGCGTCGCGTCCGAATTCCAGTGCAGAAGGTCGAACGAGGAGGGCGATTGGCCCTTCAGATAATTGTTCACGACATACGACCAGATCAGGTCGTTCGAGCGCAGCATGTTGAAGGCCATGGCCATCTTGCTGCCCTCGAGCACGCCGGATTCCTGCATGTCGCGTTCCAGCGCCGAGATCTGGTCCTCGTCGACGAACACCAGGAGGTCGCCGGCGTGGGTGAAGTCGACCTGCGCGGCAAAGAACGTCGCCGACGTCACGCGCTGGCGGCGCTTCTCGGCGAGATAGGCGAGCGTCGAGGCGAGCATGGTGCCGCCGACGCAATAGCCGGCGGTGTGCACCTTCATCTCGCCGGTGACCTTCTCGATCACGTCCATCGCCGTGAGCGGGCCTTCGGCCATGTAGTCGGCCCAGGTCTTCTTGCCGAGCTCCTTGTCCGGATTGACCCAGGAGATCACGAACACCGTGATGCCCTGGTCGACGCACCATTTGACGTAGGATTTCTCGGGGCGCAGATCGAGGATGTAGAACTTGTTGATCCATGGCGGCACGATCAGCAGCGGCGTGCGCAGCACGTTCTCCGTCGTCGGCGAATACTGGATCAGCTGCATCAGCTCGTTCTGGTAGATCACCTTGCCCGGCGTCGTCGCCATGTTGACGCCGACCTCGAGGTTGCTCGAATCGGACTGGCGGATCCGCAGCGTGCCGTGACCGGCCTCGATATCCTCGGCCAGCATCTTCATGCCGCGGACCAGATTGTCGCCATTGGTCTCGACCGTGGCGCGCAGCACTTCCGGATTCGTCAGCACGAAATTCGACGGCGCCAGCGCGTTGGTGATCTGCTGGACGTAGAATTCGGCCTTCTTGCGGGTGTGAGGATCGATTCCGTCGGCGTCGTGGACCAGCTGCTGCGCCCATTTCGCGGTCAGCAGATAAAGCTGGAGGATGAAGTCGAAGAACTGATTCGACTTCCATTCCGGATCCTGGAAGCGCTTGTCGCGCGGGGCCGGCGCGATCGCCGGCTTGGCGTCGGCTTCGCCGGCCATGCGGCGCACGGCCGATCCCCAGAGATCGAGGTAATCCTTGCCGAGCTGCATCTGCAGCGAGGAGGCGCGCTCCTTGTCGGCCAGCCAGTATTCGGCGATCACGCTGAAGGTCTTGATGACCTCACCGAGCTCGTTCGGCGGCTTGTCGCGGACTTCCCCGGTCTGGCGTGGCTTGAGATAGGCTGCCAGCGCCTGGCCGCTGCTCTCCATCGCTCGCGCGATGTTCATGGCGAAGGCTTCGGCGTTGAATTTCGGGGCGGCTTGGGTGTCGGTACTGACGTTGCTCATCTGGGGGACACTATCGCGTCGTTTGGAGGGCGTCATCGCGCGGTGCGGTAGCGGAAATCAGTCAAAAGCCGATGTTTCGCTCTGTTGCGGTGCGATAAAAAAATCTTTGTTCCGTCATATTGAAGCCTCAGGGGTCGCTTTTGGTGTTCCCGCTTTAAGCGTTTCGGGCGACAATGGTTTGAAACCGCTAAAGCCAGGACTAATGCAGCGGGGACGCTGCAAGGCTCGTACCAGTGCGACCCGTGTCGGCAATGTGCGACGTGCGCGCTAGCTTGTTGGGGACAATTCGGCGCATGCCGATCGATCGAATGAACAGGGGGCTCGCGGCCGCAGCGCTGCTCGCGTCGATGCTGGCGCTGAGCGGGTGCTCGAGCACGATTGCCGATATGGCCATGCCGGCCGATGCGCCGGCGCGGCAAAAGGATGCCAACGGCTACCTCCCGGTGCACGATATTCCGCCCGACCGCGCCGATCCGACGATCAAGCCGGCGGATCAGGCCAAGATCGAGCAGGAGCTGGTTGCCGCGCGCGATCGTCAGGCCCAGGCACAGGCTGCGACGGCGGCCCAAAGCGGGAAGTGAACGCGCGAGATCGGCCGATCAGCGCTGGCGCCGCCCGGCGTCCGTGCTAAAAGAAACCCAATTCAACCGCAGATCCGGCCGCAGCCCCCCGATCGTGCGCCTGAATTCGCTCTAAGTCATTGATTCAGTGCGATTTCTGTAAGAGGCCGAGCCGGCTTCCGCAAGTCGACCAAGGGGGACGATTCTGGCATTGCGGTTGTCGGAGCAAGGGTCCCATGGAAGATTTTTACCGCATTCGCCGTCTGCCGCCTTACGTCTTTGAAAAGGTCAACCAGGCCAAGGCGGCCGCGCGCAATGCCGGGGCCGACATCATCGACATGGGCATGGGGAACCCGGACCTGCCGACCCCGCCCCACGTCATCGAGAAGCTCAAGGAGACGCTGGGCAAGCCGCGGACCGACCGCTACTCGGCCTCCCGTGGCATCAACGGCCTGCGCAAGGCCCAGGCCGCCTATTATGGGCGCCGCTTCGGCGTCAAGCTGAACCCCGATACCCAGGTGGTTGCGACGCTCGGCTCGAAGGAGGGGTTCGCCAACGTTGCGCAGGCGATCACCGCGCCTGGCGACGTCGTGCTGTGCCCGAATCCGAGCTACCCGATCCATGCGTTCGGCTTCCTGATGGCGGGCGGCGTGATCCGTTCGGTGCCGTCGGAGCCGACGCCGCAGTTCTTCGAGGCGGTCGAACGGGCGATCCAGCATTCGATTCCGAAGCCGATCGCGCTGATCGTCTGCTATCCGTCGAACCCGACCGCCTATGTGGCGGACCTCGACTTCTACAAGGATCTGGTCGCGTTCGCGAAGAAGCACGACATCTTCATCCTGTCCGATCTGGCCTACGCGGAAGTCTATTTCGACGAGAACAATCCGCCGCCGTCGGTGCTGCAGGTGCCCGGTGCGCTCGACGTCACCGTCGAATTCACCTCGATGTCGAAGACGTTCTCGATGGCCGGCTGGCGCATGGGCTTTGCGGTCGGCAATGAGCGCATCATCGCAGCGCTGGCGCGGGTCAAATCCTATCTCGATTACGGCGCCTTCACGCCGGTCCAGGTGGCCGCGACCGCCGCGCTGAACGGCCCCGACGACTGCATCCGCGAGATGCGCGACACTTACCGCAAACGCCGCGACGCGCTGGTTGAGTCATTTGGCCGCGCCGGCTGGGACATTCCGCCGCCGCAGGCCTCGATGTTTGCCTGGGCGCCGCTGCCCAAGGCGTTCGAGGCGGTCGGCAGCATGCAGTTCGCAACCCTGATGGTGGAGAAATCCGGCGTGGTGGTATCGCCCGGCGTTGCGTTCGGCGAGCATGGCGAAGGCTATGTCCGCATCGCGATGGTGGAGAACGAGCAGCGCATCCGGCAGGCCGCGCGTGGCGTACGCCGCTTCCTTGAAAGCGGCATCGAAACGTTGCACAACGTCGTTCCTCTCGCCAACCGGCGCTAATCCTTCCAGGTTGCTTAATCTCCAGGTCCCTAAATCCATGGTCGCACCCCTGAACGTGGGCATAGCGGGGCTCGGCACCGTCGGTGCCGATGTCGTCCGCCTCATCGAAACGCAAGGACGGGCGCTGGCCGAGCGCAGCGGCCGCGGCATTCGCGTCGTCGCCGTCACCGCGCGCTCGAAAGCCAAGAAGCGCGGCCTCGACCTGCGCGGCATCGCCTGGGCGAAGAGCCCGCAGGCGCTGGCCGAGGATCCCAATATCGACTGTTTCGTCGAGTTGATGGGCGGCGCCGGCGATCCCGCGCTCTCCGCGATCGAGACCGCACTGAAGGCCGGCAAGTCGGTCGTGACCGCCAACAAGGCGCTGATCGCCAAGCACGGGCTGCGGCTTGCCGCCGCGGCCGAGAAGCACGGCGGCGCGCTGAATTTCGAGGCGGCAGTCGGTGCGGCGATCCCGGTCATCAAGACGCTGCGCGAGGGCCTCGCCGGCACCAGCGTCAACCGCGTCTACGGCATCCTGAACGGCACCTGCAACTACATCCTGACCCGGATGGAGCAGGAGGGCTTGTCGTTCGAGGAATGCCTGAAGGACGCCCAGCGGCTCGGCTACGCCGAAGCCAACCCGTCATTCGACGTCGATGGTCACGACACCGCGCAGAAGCTTGCGATCCTGGCGAGCCTCGCCTTCGGAACCAAGGTCGCCGAAAGCGCGGTCTATGTCGAAGGCATCTCCTCGATCACGCCGGAAGACCTCAAGGCCGCCGCGGAACTCGGCTACCGCGTCAAGCTGCTCGGCGTTGCCGTGCGCACGGCAAAGGGCATCGAGCAGCGCGTGCATCCGACCATGGTGCCGAAATCATCGTCGATCGCGCAGGTGATGGGCGTCACCAACGCGGTGGCGATCGATGGCGAGGGGATTCCCCCGATCACGCTGGTCGGCCCGGGTGCCGGCGGCGGCGCGACCGCCTCGGCGGTGGTCGCCGACATCGCCGATGTGGCCCGCGGCATTCGTGCCAAGCCGTTCGGGCGTCCGGTGGAGCGGTTGCGCGACACCACCAAGGCGCCGATGGAACGCCACGAGGGTGGCTACTATATCCGCCTGATGGCGCGCGATCTTGCAGGCACTGCTGCAACAATCGCCACCCGGCTCGCGGAACAGAAGATATCTCTGGAGTCCATCGTGCAACGGCATCCGGATGGCGTCGATGTGAACGGTGCGGCCAAAAAACCTTCACCGGTCCCGGTCATTCTGATTACCTACGCGACCAGCGAGGATGCGGTGCATCGTGCGCTGGCCGCAGTGCAGCGCGATAAGGTCATCAGCGGCCGGCCGCAGGTGATCCGGATCGAGAAAAACTAACGCATGACCTGAACGGGTCGGGCGTGAGACGATTGATGCGGGCAGGCTGGCCTGTCCCCGAGGCTTAAGGAGTACGCCGATGTCGACCCATATTTCCGTTCCGCCGCAGATGCTGCTCGAGCGCATCTTGACGCTCGAAATCGTGCGCGTGACGGAGCGCGCGGCGGTGTCGGCCGCGCGGCTGCGCGGCCACGGCCAGGAGAAGGCCGCCGACAAGGCCGCGGTCGACGCGATGCGGCGCGAGCTCAACAAGCTGCCGATCGAGGGCACGGTCGTGATCGGCGAGGGCGAGCGCGACGAGGCGCCGATGCTGTTCATCGGCGAGAAGGTCGGCCTCAACGCCGGCCCGAAGGTCGACATCGCCGTCGACCCGCTCGAAGGCACCACGCTGTGCGCCAAGAACATGCCGGGCTCGATCGCCACCATGGCGATGGCCGATGGCGGCACGCTGCTGCACGCCCCCGACGTCTACATGCAGAAGATCGCGATCGGCCCGGGCTATGCCAAGAACGTGATTGAGCTCGACGCGCCGCCGGCCGACAATGTCCGCCGGCTCGCCAAGGCGAAGGGTGTCGATCCCACCGCCATCAATGTGCTGGTGCTCGACCGTCCGCGCCATGCCGACATCATCAACAGCGTGCGCTCGACCGGCGCTGCCGTGCAGCTGATCACCGACGGCGACGTCGCCGGCGTCATTCACTGCGCCAAGCCCGATGAGACCGGCGTCGACATGTATATCGGCACCGGCGGCGCGCCCGAGGGCGTGCTGGCAGCGGTCGCGCTGCGCTGCATCGGCGGCCAGATGCAGTGCCGCCTGATCCTCGACACCGAGGAGAAGCGCGAGCGCGCGCACAAGATGGGCGTGCTCGATCCGAAGATGATCTACGGCATCGAGGACATGGCCAAGGGCGACTGCCTGTTCGCCGCCACCGGCGTCACCACCGGCTCGCTGCTGACGGGCGTGAAGTTCAAGAAGGACGTGATCGAGACCGAGACGGTCGTGATGCGCTCCGTCACCGGCACCGTGCGCTACATCAAGGCCGAGCACCGCCAGCTGGAGAAGTTCCACCTGGATTAGCGTCTTGCCCGGATGCCTCGGAGGCCATGGCCAAACAAAGCCAAAGCGCGACGTTGATTCGAGCTTCTCTCGTCGCGCTTCAGGCTGGGCGGATTTCTTCTTCGATCAGCATTTGCAAGCGGCATGTAACTAGAACATGTGGAGATCGCCGCGGCCGATTGCGTATCGTGCGGTCTCTTGAAATTTCCTGATCTCCATCGCGAACGGCATCAAGGCCGATTTGGCGAGCTCGGTCTCACCGCGCATAAGGGCACGGCGCGCTTTTTCATCCGCTTCAACGTACGCGTCAGTCCCGAGAATACCTGAGAAGACGCCATTCAGGCCGTGGTCGTAGCTCTCAAGGCGGACGTCTGAAACTCGGGCGTTCCGAGGCAATTGCACCTGATTATCTGGGCTCGACGCATCGAAAAGACCGACCCTTGATAACATCACCAGAAGGGGATGATCCTTGGCAATGGCTGCCGGAATGATCGGATAATGCCGCGGCTGCTCTGGCGCAAGACGGATGTCACCAACCGCGATCACAGGCAAACCGGTAAGGCGCGAAATGCGATGATGAATCTTGATACGATCGGTGGCCGATACCCCGATCGTATCGCCGTCTTTGACCGCGGTGCCGTGCTCAATCAAATATGTCGCCAGCCCAGCCACCCGATGGATTGTGGTGGGGAGATCCATGCCGTCGACTTCAAATTCGATCTCGCGATCGACGAAGGCGGACAATCCGATTGTAATCGCTCCGACGGTCCGGTCCGATTTGTAGGGTATGACATCGAGCCACAGCGTGAACGGGTAGCCTGGAAACGGGGCGAAGGCCCTGCGTGACCCTTCCAGCCACATCTGCGCTGAGCTAGCGACCTTGCCTCCCCAGACCGCCGCACAGCAGCCGGGGGTGGTCGCAATCAATCCGCCGACCATCGCCGTTGTCAGACGGGTGTTCTCGATATACGTCAGACGGCGGATATCGGCCCCGTCTTCGGCGGCACCCATCGTCGAGACGACGAGATGGGCGCGGTGGCGGCTCGCAACACCGGGAGCTTCCGGCCAGAAACTTGACGCCCGTTTCCATAGATTTTCGTCGAGCGGGATCGGTGCCGGCATCGACATTGCGACCAGAAGGTGATCGTCGGCGCGGATCACGAGCGGGCCATCGGCCCGGACATTTGCGCCATGTTCGGTGACGTTCCATCGGACGTCCGGATGACGCTGCCGCAAGGCTTCGAGCAATGCTGTCTCATTCAGCGTGACAGGACCCTCAAGCAGGACGAAGGCAACCGGGTTGTTCATCTTACACTCGTTGGCTCTGGCGATCGCTGTGTGTTTCCGGCCTCAAGATGGCTGGGCGGACGGCAACTGGCGAACCCCTACGGTTGCTATTGTTGCATGGAAGGGATCGTGGTTTAAAGCTCCGCTCACGTGGGTTGGACAAGCGCAGCGTCGACGACAAGAATAACAAGCCGGAGTGAAACCATGAGCGTGATGTCCGATCTTTCCTCCGTCAAGGCACTGGTGTTCGACGTGTTCGGAACCGTGGTCGACTGGCGCACCAGCCTGATCAACGACTTCACCAAATGGGGTGAGACGCGTGGCATCAAGGCCGACTGGACCGCGCTGGTCGATGGCTGGCGCGCGGTCTACACGGCCTCGATGGACGAGGTGCGCAAGAACCCGCAGAACGGCTATGTCATTCTCGACGTCCTGCACCGCCGCTCGCTGGAGAAGCTGGTCGCGCAATTCGACATCAAAGGCCTCACCGAGGCCGATCTGCACCATCTGACGCTGGGCTGGCATCGCCTGCACGGCTGGCCCGACAGCGTCGCCGGCCTGACCCGGCTGAAGAGCAAATACATCATCTCGCCGCTGTCGAACGGCAACGTCGCGCTGCTCACCAACATGGCGAAGTTCGCAGGCCTGCCCTGGGATCTCGTGATGTCGGCCGAACTGTTCGAGCACTACAAGCCCGATCCGGAAACCTATCTCGGCGCGGCGAAGCTGCTGTGCCTACCGCCGGAGCAGGTGATGATGGTTGCCGCCCACAACTACGACCTCAAGCACGCGCAGAAGCACGGCCTGAAGACCGCCTTCGTGGCGCGGCCGACCGAGTACGGTCCGTTGCAGAAGGTCGATTTCGAGGCCACCGGCAGCTGGGACATCGTGGCCAAGGATTTCGGGGAAATCGCCACCCGGATGGGCTGCTAGAACTGGCTTGGGATTCACTGAGGCGCTACGATTCCCGCTTGATTGGAAGGGAATCATGACGCTCCACGCATCCGCATTGCCCGTCGAGGCGCCACAGGCGTTCCTCGGCGTGGCGCGGTCGCTGACCGGAAAGCTCTGGCGCGACCGGCTGGATGCGCGCGGGGCGGCCCGGGCGCTCGCGATCGTGCAGCGGCACAATCTGCCGGAAATGCTGGCGCGGGTGCTGGCCGGCCGCGACGTCGCGATCGACGAGGTCCCTGATTTCCTCGACCCGACCATCCGCAAGCTGATGCCGGATCCATATACGGTCACCGAGATGGAGCATGCGGCCAAGCGCATTGCAGATGCGGCGGTGCGAGGCGAGAAGGTCGCGATCTTCGGCGACTACGACGTCGACGGCGCGACCTCGGCGGCGCTGCTGACCTGGCATTTGCGCCATTGCGGGCTGGATCCGCTGATCCACATTCCCGACCGCATCTTCGAAGGCTACGGTCCGAACGTCGACGCCGTCCGCGCGCTGGCGGCGAAGGGCGCGACGCTGCTCGTCACGGTCGATTGCGGCACCACCAGCATCGAGCCGCTGGCGGAAGCCAAGAAGCTCGGCATGTCGGTCGTGGTGATCGATCATCACCAGACCGGCGATGAACTGCCCGAGGTCGACGCGCTGGTGAATCCGAACCGGCCCGATGACCTGTCAGGACTCGGGCATCTCGCTGCCGTCGGCCTGGTGTTCGTCACATTGGTCGCCGTGAACCGCGAGCTGCGCCAGCGCGGCTTCTGGACCCGCGAGATGCCGGAGCCCGACCTGCTCAGCGTGCTGCATCACGTCGCGCTCGGCACCGTTGCCGACGTCGCGCCGCTGATCGGGCTCAACCGCGCCTTTGTCGCCAAGGGCCTGATCGCGATGCGCCGCCGCGACCATGTCGGCCATACCGCGCTGATGGACGTGGCGCGGCTCAATGGCCCGCCGGAGGCCTGGCATCTCGGTTTCATGCTGGGCCCGCGCATCAATGCCGGCGGCCGCATCGGGCGCGCCGATCTCGGCGTGCGGCTTTTGCTCGAAGGCGATGTCTCGGAGGCCGCGCGGATCGCGGCCGAGCTCGATCGCCTCAACGCCGAGCGGCGGGTGATCGAGCAGGTGGCAGAGGCGCAGGCCGAAGCCGAAGCGCTCGCCTCGCTCGGCCTCGAGGACAAGGGCGCTGTGATCGTCACAGCGGCGGAAGGCTGGCATCCCGGCGTGGTCGGGCTGGTCGCGGCGCGGCTGAAGGAGAAGTTCGCGCGTCCGGCCTTTGCGATCGCGCTCGAGCCGGGCGGCATCGGTACCGGATCGGGCCGCTCGATCGGCGGCGTCGATATCGGCAAGGCTGTGCGGCAGGCGGTGCACGACGGTCTGCTGATGAAAGGCGGAGGGCACGCGATGGCGGCGGGCGTCACGCTGCGCAAGGAGAAGCTCGCCGAATTCCGCGCCTACATGGAAAGTGCGCTGGCGGCCGACGTCGCCAACTCGCGCCACGAAAACGAGCTGTTCATCGATGGCGCCGTCACCGCCCGCGCGGTGACGCCGGAATTCGCCGCGACGCTCAATCGCGCAGGTCCGTTCGGTGCCGCCAATCCGGAGCCGGTGATCGCGCTGCCGTCACATCAGCTGGTCTATGCCGACGAGGTCGGACAGGCGCACTTGCGGCTGCGCTTCAAGTCCGGCGATGGTTCCATCGTCAACGGTATCGCATTCCGCTCGGTCGGACAGAAGCTCGGCAGCGCCTTGACGCAAAATCGCGGCCAGCAATTGCACGTGGCGGGCTCTCTCGCAGTCGACCGTTGGCAAGGCACCGAACGTGTGCAATTCCGTGTGCTCGACGTCGCGGCACCGGATCAGGGCCCGGCGGTGATCAAATAAGAAACGTTGGGAGTGGACATGTCAGGACAGGTTGAAGGCAAGGTCGCGCTGGTGACCGGCGGCGCGTCGGGTATCGGCGAGGCCATCGTCGAATTGTTCGCGCAGGAAGGCGCGACGGTTGTTGCGACCGACATCGACGAGTTGAGGGGACCCGAGCTCGCCGCGCGGCTCAAGAAGGCTGGCCGCGAGGTGATCTTCCTGCCGCAGGACGTCACCAGCGAGGAGCGCTGGATCGAGGTCGTCGCCGATATCGGCAAGCGCTACGGCCGCCTCGACATCATGGTCTCCAACGCCGGCATCGGCATCGGTGCGCCGTCGATTGTCGAGATGTCGCTCGCAGACTGGCGCCGGCAGACCGCCATCAATCTCGATGGCGTATTCCTGTCGGTGAAGCATTCGCTGCCGCTGATGCGTAAAACTGGCGGCGGCTCGATCATCATGATGTCGTCGCTGGCCGGCTTGCGCGGGGCAGCGACGCTCTCCGGCTACAGCGCGACCAAGGGGGCGGTGCGGCTGTTCGCCAAGTCGATCGCGATGGAATGCGCGCAGGTGAACGACGGCATCCGCGTCAACTCCGTGCATCCCGGCATCATCGACACGCCGATCTGGGGCAAGATCCCGACCGGCGCGACGGGCGCCGGCCAGAACGCACCGATCGATCCGGAGGAGCGCGCAAGGTTCGCAACACCGCTCGGCCGCGCCGGCCAGGCCATCGAGATCGCGCAAGGCGTGCTCTATCTCGCCTCCGATGCATCGCGTTACGTCACCGGCACCGAACTCGTGATCGACGGCGGCATGAATGCCGGCGGCGTCGTGCGGCAGCCGAAATAAGTCTTCGTCATTGCGAGCGAAGCGAAGCAATCCATCGTGCCGCAAGTAGAGAGATGGATTGCTTCGTCGCTGACGCTCCTCGCAATGACGGCGGCTAGCCACCTTGCCGCAGCCGCGCCAGCACCTTGAGCCCGCCGTAACCGTCGGCGGGCAACAGGCCCGTCTTGGTCTGGAAATCCTTGATCGCCTGCATGGTGTCGTTGCCGACGCGGCCGTCGGTGCCGCCGGTGTCGAAGCCGGCCTTGGTCAGCCGGGTCTGCATCTCCTGCACCTCGGCGAGCGTCAGCGCGCGCTCCGAGCCCGGGAACGGCTGGATGAAGGGCGGCCCGCCGAGACAGCGGTCGCCGAGATGGCAGATCGCCAGCGCGTAGTTCATCGACGGATTGTAGCTCTTCACCGAATTGAAGTTCGGACCGAGCAGGAAGGCCGGCCCGCCCGCGACCGGGATCCAGAGCTGCGCCGACGCGTTCGGCTGCGGGAACGGCTGGCCGTCGGCTCTGACGACGCCGGCGCTGGCCCAGGCTGCGTAGGTGCGGCTGCCGCCGGCGCCGCCGCCCTGTGCACGAACCTCGTAGCCCCAGTGCTCGCCGCGGTGCCACTTGCCGCGATTGACGAGATATTTCGCGGTCGAGCCGAGCGCGTCGTCCGGGCGGCCGAACGGCGAGACCTTGCCGTCGCCGTCATAGTCGAAGCCGACATTGAGCCAGACTTCCGGCATCCACTGCGAATGGCCCATCGCGCCGGCCCAGGAGCCGTTCATCTCCTCGGGCGTGCTCCAGCCGCGCTGCACGATCTTCATTGCGTTGATCAGCTCGGTTTCCCAATAGGCCTTGCGGCGTGGCTCGTTCCAGGCGAGCGCGGCGAGCGAGGGAAACACCGGCGTCATGTGGTTCTGCTGCACCAGCGGATCGCCGTAGGCTGACTCGACGCCCCACAGCGCGAGCAGCGTGCCGCGCTCGACGCCGAAGTCGCGCTCGATCCGCGCGAACAGCGCCTCGTTCTTCTTCAGCGCCTCGCGGCCGTGGATGACCCGCCAGTCCGAGACGCGGCGGTTGATGTACTGCCAGATCTGCTCGTGGAATTCGGGTTGGTTGCGCATCTGCTTGAACACGCTCATGTCGGGCTCGACCCGTCCCATGCAGCGATTCCAGGTCGCTTCCGAAATGCCTTTTGCTAGTGCGCGGGCGCGAAAATTGTCGCGCCACTGGTCGAAGCCCGCTGGCGCGGCCGCCAGCGCGCCGAATGGATTGGCGAGCGTCACGCCAGCCGCGAGCGCCGCCTTCAGGACGGCTCGGCGGGCAGGAGATTTCAAAGAATCAGGCTGTTTCATCGGGCCAGTGTAGCGACGCTGATCGGGTGAGCCAAAAGCCACGCCGCCGCAGGAGCATTATTTGAGCATGCCCTTGTCGGAAAACCGGTTCCCACTTTTCCGGGGCATGCTCTAGCTATCCTGCAAATCTGTGGCGATTTTTGACAGCCATTGCCGGACAATTTGCTCTGACTTGCTGTCGAGGCCGGCGGCGAGCCGACGCTCCTGAGCCTGGGCGATATGGCGGCATTTCTCCAGCAGCGTGGTTCCATGGCTGGTCAGCGTCCATTGCAGCACCCGGCCGTGGACCGGATGCGGCGTCTTGCCGATCGCGCCGTCGCGCTCGAGGTTGCGGATGATCACGCTGACGGTCTGCGGCGTCAGGAATGCCACTCGTGCCAGATCGGCGCCCGAGAGGCCCGGATAGGCTTTCAGCATCGTCAGCACGACGAATTGGGGAGAGGTGACGCCGAGGCCTGCCAGTTCGCGCTCCATCGACAGCCGCGAGGCCGCATTCGCCTGGCGCAACAGGTAGGCGAGATAGCCCTGTTCGCCGCGCTTGCCTTCGCCGGGCGGCGGGACGGCGGAGGCGGGCAGGGCGTCTGCGGCCGATCCCGCCCCGATCGCAGCCTTGCCGGCCGCCGCTTTCCCCGCCGGGCGCCGCCCGGCGGCGCCGGATTTCCTTCGTTTCTGCATTCCCGCCATGTTGCCTTCGCGAATGTCTGCGTCTTGCTCAATATCAGAGCTCTGATATTATTATCAGTGCACTGATAACATGAGGCCAAGCCAATGTCACATGCCCGCAAGGAATACACCGACTTCGAGAAGCTCGCCCCCGATGTCTTCGCCGTCGTGCGTGACCTCGGCCAGTTCGCGGCGAAGGCCGGTCTCGACAAGCAGCTGCTCGAACTGGTCAAGCTGCGCGCCTCGCAGATCAACGGCTGCGCCTTCTGCGTGCAGTATCACATCCTGCAAGGCGAGAGCCTCGGCGTCCCCGTCGACAAGCTCAACCTCGTCGTGGTGTGGCGCGAAGCGCCGCAGTTCTCGGCGCGCGAGCGCGCGGCGCTGGCCTGGACCGAGGCGCTGACGACCTTGCCGAACGGCGTCAGCGACGATGTCTATGCCGAGGTCACCGCCGAATTCTCCGAAAAGGAGCTGACCTACCTGACCTCGGCGATCGCTTCGATCAATGTCTGGAACCGGTTCGGCGCCGCCTATCGCTGGACGCCGCCGCCGCGCCGGCAGCGGGCGGCCGCGGCGACTTCGTGAGACGGATCGAACGGCAATTGACAGGGGAGAACGACCGATGAGTTCGATGGCGATGACACCATCTGTTTCATGCGCGCGGCCGCCGCGGCCGGTCTTGCTGGCCGTGATCGCGGGACTGGCTTCGGCCTTCGTGATCGGCAAGGCGCTGCCGACCCCGATGGACGCGATCTCCGCGGTGATTGCGCCACTCTGCGCGAGTGCCAATGCGGCGTCGCCGCTCGACAAGGTCGAGGTCATCACCTCGCATGCGTTGCCGAACGTGGCGGGCAAGCGCGTCACCGTCGTACGCGTGTTCTATGGTCCCGGCGGCTTCACGCCGCCGCACCGCCATTCCGGCTCGGTGACGGCCTACATCACCAAGGGCGAGATCCGTTCCCAGCTCGGCGGCGGCCCGGTCGAGACCTTCAAGGTCGGCCAGTCCTTCTTCGAGCCGCCGGGCTCGACCCACATGGTCTCGGCCAATGCGAGCACCACGGAGCCGGCGGAACTGATCGCGGTGTTCGTCGCGGACGAAGGCGCGCAGCTGACCACGATGCTGGAATAGCCGCCGGCAATTCTAGTCGACGCCGGCCCAGTTCCGCAGATCGCACGCGCCGTCGCGCACTGGACCAGTTTGCTGCGAAGTCCGCGGCAAACTGGACCTTGCGGGCGGAACTGGGCGCGGTGATTGATGGCGCGGCGGTGACGACCGCAATGCGATCGCGCCGCGCGCGCGGCGGTCAACGAACAGGAGCAACCGATGGTCAATCTCAAGGGGCTTTCCGCCTTTCCGATCACGCCCTCGAACAGAGATGGGCAGGTCGATGCGGGAGCGCTTCGCGCATTGCTGGAGCCCCTGATCGCGGCGAAGGTGGATTCGATCGGTCTACTCGGAAGCACCGGCTCATATCCGTATTTCAACCGCGATGAGCGGCGGCGTGCCGTGCAGGTGGCGGCCGCCCTGGCAGGTGGCAAGACGCCGATCCTGGTCGGCGTCGGCGCGCTGCGCACCGATGATGCGGTGAAACTGGCGCAGGATGCGCGCGATGCCGGCGCGGCGGCAGGCCTGCTGGCGCCGGTTTCCTATACGCCGCTGACCGATGATGAGGTGTTCGAGCACTTTCAAACGGTGGCGCGTGAAAGCGGATTGCCGATCTGCATCTACGACAATCCGGGCACGACGCATTTTCGATTCACGCCGGCTCTGGTCGGCCGCTTGAGTCATGTTGCGGGAATCCTGGCGGTGAAGAGTCCCGCGCTGGACGCTTCCGCGCTGTCGGGCCATATCGCTGAATTGCGCGCCGTCGTGCCGAGCGGCTTCTCGTTGGGGTACAGTGCCGACTGGAATTGCACCGAAGCGCTGCTGGCGGGTGGCGAGACCTGGTACAGCGTTCTCGCAGGAGTTTTCCCCAAGGTCTGCGTCGACATCGTCCGTGCCGTGGCAAGTGGCGATGCCGCCAGGGCGCGGCAGCTCGACGCGCGGCTGCAACCGGTCTGGCAGCTGTTCAAGACATTCTCCAGCCTGCGGGTCGCCTACGCGATCGCCAATCTCAGAGGGATCTGTGCGGCCGAGCCTCCGCGTCCGATCCTGCCGTTGCCCCCGGACGCCCAGAAGCAGGTCGGTGAGATGTTGGCCGGAATGGAGATCGGCTGATCGCATCGATGCGCTTCGCGATGGAATTCGCGGTCGCTCCATCGCCATCACAGCTTCCATCGGCGCGCAAAATCGGCTTAACAATCGCCCGTCGTGCTCGGCTTTCTGGGAGGCGTTCGATGCGATTGCCGGTGGTTCTGTTGACGCTTCTGATCCCTGCGGTGGCGTGGGCCGAGGAGCCTGCGACCAACGCGCCGGCGTTGTGGGGCAGTCCCACCGTCGACAACGGCGCCTGCTGCAAGACGCTTGGCGAGGTGCGCAGCAATATCGACCGGCTCGACCGCGAGATCGTGCGCCTGATGGCCGAGCGCGGCCGCTACGTCCATGAAGCCGCCCGCTTCAAGGCCAACCCCGCGCAGGTCGAGGCGCCGGAGCGCGCCGAGGCTGTCGTGAAGAAGGCGATGGCGCTTGCGGAAGCAGACGGGCTCTCGCCCAAGGTCGCGGAAGCCGCCTATCGCGCAATGGTGCGCGCCTTCATCGACTACGAGCAGGGCATCTTTGCGGACGCTGCGGCACGCGGCGATGCACCCTGGAAGAAATAGGCGAACGCTCACCATGCGGACCGCCCTCCAGCACGTGCTCGCGGGTGCGACGTTCGTCCTGATCGGCTTTATGGCCGGATCGGTCCCCACGTTTGCCGACGTCTCGCTCCATAATGTGGCGTTACTCACCAATCACTTCGCAGTTGATACCGATTCTTCAGGCGGGTCGTCGTGACGCTCGTCGCGTGCTGGATCCTGTTGAGATCTCCACCGTCCCGCACCGATGCATGAAGGCTCCAATCCGCATTCGCTGAAACGACTTCCACGTGGCATACGTGCTCCCCGCCGGGACAACTGCGTATTTCGCGCAGCGCAATCAACTCGAGATCTCTTGCCGAAATTGGCGTTCTCATCATTGAGCCTCGCCATCCACACGTTGTCCACGGGCAACCCGATCAGGCGGCCTGGGCCGCCTGAGTGAGATCAGCAAACAGCCGTTCCAGGTTGCGCTTCTCTTCGTCGATCCTTCTTGCGAACTTCTCCCGCTCCTGATCCGATTTGGCAGTGTCGAGCAAGAACTGATAGTGACGGATTACCTTCTCGCTTCCGCGTATCAGAAACTGCGTCGTGCTCATGGCGAGGCGCCTTCCGATCTACCGACGCTCAGCGATGGCCGTTCATGTAAAAGAGGCGGCATGTCGGCCGCCAGAGCCTCCATCGCCGAGGATTCCTCGGAAAGACGTCGTTCGATGAACTGGCGCTCAAGGTCGCTCAGCTTGGTGCTGAGTAACCGTCGATACCGCCGGATGTTGTTGCGATGCGCCCGAAGCTGTTCGAGCCGGCGGTCGACGATCTCGCGCTTTTCCTGCCTGGCGCACCAGCGGGCCTCGATTCTGTCTACGATGTGTTTCGGAAGATTGATGTCCTTCATATCACCCTCCTACGCCGCCAGCGGACGTACCGTTGAGCGAAGACGGTGGGGCTTGCCGCCCGGCGGATGATGAGGATCGCTATCGAGACGACATAGCGCGTCGAGAATTGCGTCGATCGTTGCCGGTGATCGCAGCTCTGTTGGCGCGCGTAAGTCCGGACGACACGGCACCGCGGCAGCGTCAGACGCCCACGACGCCAGGAGCGCGCGTTTTTCTTCCGTGGTCAGGGAGAGATCTGCCAAGACATCCCGGGGATGATTGAACCGCGCCTTACTGCGGTCGGATCTCAAACAAATGACTTCAGCGGTCGTCGGCCGCATGTTTGCCTCCGTTCTAAGACGAGAATTGAATGTTGAGGCCGCGCCCGGCGTTCCGAACGCGGCTGCTCGTGTGTCACGCTGCAGCTGATTCGAGCTGTTGCGGCCGGTTCGGCTGCGTTGCGTTGATCGCGATCCGCCGCGGCTTCATGGCTTCCGGAATTTCGCGTGCCAGCTCGATCTTGAGCAGACCATTGTCGAACGCGGCGTTCTTCACCAGGACATGGTCCGCCAAACTGAATTGCCGCCTGAATCGACGGGTCGAGATACCTTGATAGAGATAGTCGCGGTCTGCTTTTTCGACCTTGTTGCCCTCGATCGTCAGGACGTTCTGCTCGGCCGTAACCGAGATCTCGTCCGGTGAGAAGCCTGCGACCGCGAGTGCTATCTGGTAGCGATCTTCGGCAAGTCGTTCGATGTTGTAGGGCGGGTAGTTGTCTTCGGTGGCCCGCTGAGCGGTCTCGGCCAGATCGAAGAGACGGTCGAACCCGATCGTCGACCGGAAGAGGGGAGAGAAATCGTACGTGCGCATAGCCAAATCCTCCAAAGAGCAAGATGGGTATGAGAAGCACCGGACACGACCGGTGCCCGTCAATCCTGGACCCGACCGGCGTCCAGGTGGTCGGCCACGCGGACCGACGTGTCACGAATTAAATCGGGCTCGGAAAGTGTCAAGAGGTCTTCGCAAAAAAAATGCGACAGCATGTGAGCGGCCCGCCCCGAGAGGTGCTGGGGCCGTTTCTTTGGGCGACATCTCGTCACCGGGATTCCACGAAATCCATCTTGGCCGCATTTGGCGCTAATTGTCCTGACGACCGGGGCAAGATTTCATCCCGAAGCAATTTTCAGGTTTCGGTTGAGGGGCCGTCTCGCGACACGGCCCCTTTTCATTTCACGCGACCAGGTCTCGGCCGGTGTCGGTGAACTTTAGCACGCGCCTCTTTCGTGCGCGGTGTCTTGCGGCGCGAGCACTTGATCTCCAGCCGCGTGTAGCCGGCGTTGATGGCATGGCAGCGCGCCTCTCGGTCGAATGCGGTGCGAGGATCGTCGTGACCGCTCTGGCACGCGCGAGTTCCTTCGTCGGCGCTTTGCGGTCGCCGCCGGAGAGGGGCGTGGGATAATATTTAGGGCCCATGTCCATGATCGCGCCGCCGCCGTTCTGCAAGCCGATGTGACCCACCGGAACGGACGTTCTGGAAACTGTTGCGACGGAGCCGATGGCCATGGCCCCCAAGGCAAACGGCGTTTGCGCGATTTCGGAATAATGGAATAATGCCGCTGAGTTGCCCGACATGTCAAGGCGTCGTGTCTATGGCGGCAGCCGCGGGCTACTTTGCATGGGGTTGTTTTGGATATTTTGGTGGTGCGCCCGGAACCGGTGTCCATCCCGCATCAAGTGCGGGGACAGGCTTCGCTCGACCACGCGCTAATTGCCGCCGCCTTCCTGGGTGTCGATGCGATGCAAGACATCGTCGGGCAGCGCATGGGCCACCGCCGCCGCAGGTCCGGGCTCCGGTCCGATCTCGCGGCCGCGGCCGCGGATCAGCCGCTCATAGGCCGACACCAGCGTGGTGTAGGGATTGACCCAGAGCCAGCCGTCGCGCGTGAACACCTGCACGTCGAAATGCAGATGCCGTGACGTGCCGTTGGGATGGTCGAGATAGTTCGAGACCACGCCGATCTTCTCACCCTCGCTGAGGCGGCGTCCATTGAGCAGGCCGTCGGCATCCATCACAGACGGGTTCATGTGCATGTAGCGGAAACGGACATGCTCGGTGCTTGTGTTGACCTGCAATGTCGCGGCCTGCTGCTGCGCCGAGCGGATCACGATACTGTCGCGCACCGCGACGACGGCCTGCTGCCTGGGGTCGCAACGGTCCTTGCTGTCGGCCGGACACGCGCCGGGCCTGATATCCTGGCCCTGATGACCGTAGCCGCTGGCGCATTGGCCGACCTCGAAGCTGCGCGCCTCGCAGAAATTGTCCTGCCAGGGATACTCGTCGACGGTCGCGCCAGCCTTGCGCCTGGCGAAGGATTGCGAGTGCGCGAAGGCCGGCGCTTTGTCGAGCGGAAAGCGGATCTGCGAATAGACGGTGAAGTCGGCATGGCCGCCCTGCTGCCTGCGGCCGCTGCTTCCCGCGACGATGTCGCCGCTCGGGCGGTAGGTGAAGTCAGCCGATTGCGCGATCGGCCGCTCTGCAATGTCGGAGGCGATGTCGCTGCGCGGCCGCGACGGTTGCCCGCCGGCGATGCGCAACGCCTTCAGGAAGCGTTCGGCCACCGGATAGGCCTCGCGGCAGGCCAGCCGCTTCGGCCGTGGCGCGCTGTCGAGGCACTGGATCGAGACGACATAGGGAATCCCGAAGCGGGTGAAGGCGTAGCGCACATAGCCTTCGCGGATGAAGCGGCGCAGGTCCGGAAACTGCGCGGCCAGCGTCTTGACCGGTTCGCCCTTGCCGCCGAGCCGGTCGGCGAGGTCGTAGACCAGGATCGAGCCCGAGATCTGCACTTCGACCGGCTTTGCAAAGGTCCGCGGCGGCATACCGTCGCCGGCGCCCGGGTCGAGCGAGAACACCGCGTCATAGCCGGACGCGCCGGCATGGAACACATCGGCCGCGCGGAAGTCGGCCTGGTAGCGTGCGACCGGCAGGCTGTCCGGTGCGCCGTTCTGTCGTGCGTCGAGATAGCTAGCGGGGTCGAAAGGCAGCAGCACCGGGATCGGGCTGCGCGCAATACCGGGGAAGAGCGGCGATGTCACCGCGTTCAGCTGCACCAGCGCGGGCGTCGCGCGTGGATCGGTAGCGGGAACGCGGCGCTGTCCGGCGAATGTGAAGCTGGAGGCGATAGCCGGGCGGGTCGTGATCTCTTGCCGGAGCTGGTCGAGCACCGAGCGCCATTCGACCCGCATGGCCGAGATCGAAGGCGTCCGGAATTCGTCGGCATGAGCGCCGGGAGGAGGCAAGAGCAGGGCTGCCAGCCAGCAACTGACGAAGCTGACGACCTTCCTGTTCACTGTACTCCCCGGTTCATGTCTGATCGCGAGAGATTAGAGCAAGTTCCAGAAAAGTGTGTAGCAGTTTTCCGGAAAGTTTGAGGTTAAACAACAGCCTGATGTGCGATGAAGGTTCATTACGACTGTCACCGCACTTCGCCGCTCAATCCTTGCTCAATCCTTGCTCAGTCCTTGGCGCGTTCGACGTAGGAGCCGTCCTCGGTCATCACGACGATGCGCGTGCCGGTGGAAACGTGCGGCGGCACGCCGGTGCGGATGCCGTTGGACAGCATCGCCGGCTTGTACGACGACGAGGCGGTCTGGCCCTTGGTGACGGGCTCGGTCTCCACCACTTCCAGCGTCACGCGCTGGGGCAGCTGGATCGCGACCGGATTGCCGTCGTGCATCGACAGCTTCACGGTCATGTTCTCCTGCAAATACGGCGCGGACGAACCGACGATCTCCTTGGAGACCTGGACCTGGTCGTAGTTGTCGTTGTTCATGAAATGGAAGCCGTCGGCGTCCTCGTAGAGGTAGTTGTAGTTGTGATCCTCGACGGTGGCCTTCTCGACCTGGTCGGTGGTCTTGTAGCGCTCCGACACCTTCACGCCGTCGCCGATGCGGCGCATTTCGATCTGGCTGACGGGGGTGCCCTTGCCGGGATGAATGTTTTCGGCGGAGAGGACCACATAGAGCTTGCCATCCTGCTCGATGATGTTGCCCTTGCGGATGGAACTGGCGATGACTTTCAAAGGTGTTTTCCTGAATTTGAGAAGCTGGGGCGCAAACCGGACCGGCAGCCCCTCGGCCGTGGCGGCGATTTCGGGCTGCAACATACTGATTTGTCCCTGAGATGCCAGTCTTTTGCGGCCGAATTCGGCAGTTTGCCAACCGCTGGCAACAGCCCTCGGGGGCCGCTAACGAGGGTCCTTGCCGGGGATTTTTCGAGCCTTCTCGTTATGTTCGGCAAGGCTTGGGGGAACCGAGAATGTGCCCGTCTTCAGGTCGTAAACGCAGCGCCAGTCCTCAACCCAGGGGAAGGGCGTATCTTCGCCCTGGATATCGAAGGACAGGCCGATCACCAGATATCGGCTGTTCGGCCAATGCTGACCCATCGCGGCGTAATTGTCCTCCAGGCCCCTGATCAGCCCGACCTGCATGTGATCGAGCGCATAGGGGTCGTTCGGGTCGCGGCGTACGCCATCGGCTGCCGGCTGGGTGTAGAAGAAGTCCCACGCGGCCTCGCCAAGCGGCCTTTCGGTGGCCGGCACGAACCGATCGCCGGTCCGCTTGTAGAGGTAGAGGGTGTGATATCCGGCGCCGAGCTTCTGCATCCGTACCAGCCAGCGGCTGTCCGGGCTGAAGCGGAAGCCGGCCTGATAACCGGCTACGTTGGTGCCTTCGCCCTGGTTCAGCAGCGCGCCATGCTTGCGGGCCTGGTCGAAGGTCCAGAACTGGAAGAGAAGACCTTCATCGCCCATGTCCTTCGCATATTGCTCGAGGCGGACCGTTCGATCCGGGGAGGTGAAGCTGGCGTCCGCGACCCGCTTGAACTAGCTGTCAGGGCTGTCGGCCCGCGCCGGCGTCGCCACGGCAAAGCCGAGCAATAGAAGCAATCCAGCAGTTCGCAACCAGCCGGCCATGGCGACATCCTGTGTCCGCGGAACTGGCGATGGGACGCGCGAGCCGGCGTTCAGGTTCAGCCGTGGCGACGCATGGACAATGCCGGCATCTTTCGACAAGAAGGGACACGCTTCGCCGCGTTCCGCGGCGACCAAGACCGTGTCGACGATGTATTTGTATGGAATCAAGGATTTGCGCCCGGCTCTTAAATCGGGGCGGTGGCTTGTTGATGTTGAATTCGTAGCCGTTGGATCGGCCGGCCGATGACCGCCCATGACCAGCCCTCGCCCTGGTGGACGCCGTCACGCTACGCCGACCGCAGGCCCTTCCTGCAGGCACGGACCGCGATCACGCGGGCGCTCCGGGCCTGGTTCGAGGAGCAGGGTTTTGCCGAGGTCGAGACCGCCATCCTGCAGATCTCGCCCGGCAATGAGACTCATCTGCACGCCCCCCGTACCGAGCTCAGGCGACCCGATGGCTCGCCTGCGCCGCGCTATCTGCGCACCTCGCCCGAGTTCGCCTGCAAGAAGCTGCTCGCGGCCGGCGAGCCCAAGATCTACGAGTTCGCGCGGGTGTTCCGCGATCGCGAGCGCGGCGACCTGCATTTGCCCGAATTCACCATGCTGGAATGGTACCGTGCCAATGCCGGTTACGACGCCATCATGGCCGACACGATCGTCGTGATCGCCCATGCGGCGCAGGCGACCGGGATCGGCCGGTTTTCATTCCGCGGCAGGATGGCCGATCCGTTTGCCGAGCCGGAATTGCTGACGGTTGCCGCCGGTTTCGAGCGCTTCGCCGGCATCGACCTGCTCGCGACGATCTCGGGCGGCGAGGGCAATCGCGAGGCGCTGGCGGCAGCCGCGCGAGAGCGGGTGCGGATCGCGGACGACGACACCTGGTCGGACATCTTCAGCAAGGTGCTGGTCGAGCATGTCGAGCCCAACCTCGGACAGGGCCGCCTGACGGTGCTGTTCGAATACCCATCGCCGGAGGCCGCGCTGGCGCGCACCAAGGCGGGTGAGCCACGCGTCGCCGAGCGTTTCGAGGTCTATGCCTGCGGGGTCGAGCTCGCCAACGGCTTTGGCGAGTTGACCGACGCAGCCGAGCAGCGCCATCGTTTCACCGCGGCGATGGACGAGAAGGCCCGCCGTTACGGCGAGCGCTATCCGCTCGACGACGATTTCCTTGCCGCCGTCGGCCAGATGCCCGAGGCGAGCGGCGTCGCGCTCGGCTTCGACCGGCTGGTGATGCTGGCGAGCGGCGCACCACGAATTGACCAGGTGGTCTGGACGCCGCCTGCAGGAGAGCCATGAACAGGATCGATCCGAAACTGGCGGCAACGCTGCGCCAGCCGCGCGAGCTGGCCGATGCCGGCCTCGTGCCGGTCGCAGCTCTTGCCGAGCTCGAACAGGTGGCTGCGCGCTACGCGGTCGCGGTGACGCCGGAGCTCGCGGCGCTGATCGATCCGGCCGATTCCACCGATCCGATCGCGCGGCAGTTCATCCCGAGCGCTGACGAGCTCGTCGAGCAGCCGGGCGAGAACGCCGATCCGATCGGCGACGATGTGCATTCACCGGTCGCCGGGATCGTGCATCGCTATCCGGACCGGGTGTTGTTCAAGCTCGTCCATGTCTGCGCGGTCTATTGCCGGTTCTGTTTCCGGCGTGAAATGGTCGGGCCGGGCAAGGCCTCGGCCTTGTCCGACGATGCCTACCGCGCGGGACTGGAGTACATCCGTACCCATCAAGAAGTCTGGGAAGTCATCCTGACCGGCGGCGATCCCTTGATGCTGTCGTCGCGCCGGCTGTCCGAGATCATGGCCGATCTTGCCGGCATCGATCATGTGAAGATCATCCGCCTTCACAGCCGTGTACCGATCGCCGATCCCGGGCGCATCAATCCCGACATGATCGCGGCGCTCCGGGCCGAGGGGGCGACGACCTGGATCGCCATCCACGCCAACCATCCGCGCGAGCTGGGCGCCAATGCCCGCGCCGCGTGCGCGCGCCTTGCCGACGCCGGCATTCCGTTGGTCAGCCAGACCGTCCTGCTGCGCGGCGTCAATGACGATGCTGCGACGCTCGCGGCGCTGATGCGCGCCTTCGTCGAGTGCCGGATCAAGCCCTATTATCTGCACCACGGCGACCTTGCACCCGGCACCGCGCATTTGCGCACCACCATCGAAGCCGGGCAGGAATTGATGCGGGCGTTGCGCGGGCGCGTCTCCGGACTGTGCCAGCCGGATTATGTGCTCGACATCCCCGGGGGCTATGGCAAGGCGCCGATCGGCCCGACCTATTTGTCGCAGCCGGCTTCCCGCGAAGGTGAGGATCCGGTGGAGCGGCGGTACCGTATCGTCGATTATTGCGGTGACGTTCATCTTTACCCGCCGCAACCCTGAGCCTGCGATGAGCGGGGCCGGGGACGGACGGCAGGAGCCGCCCGAGGACGAGGGCCGCCGCGGCGTCGAAAATGCTGTGATGTTCGGCTGCTTTGTGGTGCTGGTCGCCGCGGGAATCTGGCTCCTTGGCACGATGGCCGATATACGGAAGGTTCAGGATTGCGCAGCGCAGGGGCGACGCAACTGTGCTACCGTCGAGGTGCCGGAACGGGCGCAATAGGGTTGAGAAGCGGAGACGCGAGATGCGGAAGACTGTTTTGTTGATGGCTCTGATGATGGTTGGAGCGCCCCAGGTTGGAACGTCCCAGGCATGGGCGCAGCAACAGGGCGGATCGTCCTCCATGCAGAAGAACGCGCCGCCGCCGGAGGCGCCGGTCGGACATCGTCAGCCACGCCGCGGCGACGTTCCCAACGAAAAGAATATCAGCGATCCGAACAATACCGCGAACAAGGAAGACGCTGCGCTCGACAAGAAGATCAAGAGCATCTGCCGCGGCTGCTAGGCTACGGAAGAGACCGGCGGAGCGCGATATCCGCCCCGCCGGCAACGCTCAATCCGTTCGACCGTCTCAGGCCGAACGCTCCTGCAGGCCATCACGCCGCACGCTGCGCCTCGCGTCGACAGCATCGGCCAACTGCTTCAGCACGTCAGCCGTCGTCGCGAGATCGATGCAGCCGTCCGTGATGCTCTGGCCATAGGCCAGCGGCTTGCCCGGCACGACGTCCTGGCGTCCCGCGACAAGGTTGCTCTCGATCATCACGCCGATGATGCGCTGTTCGCCGCTTGCGACCTGCCGTGCGATGTCGGCCGCAACCAGTGGCTGGTTCTCCGGCTTCTTGCTGCTGTTGGCGTGGCTGGTGTCGATCATCAGTCGTGGCGCGACGCCGGCGTGGCCGAGCTCGGCGGCGGCCGCATCGACGCTTCCGGCATCGTAGTTCGGCACCCGGCCGCCGCGCAGGATGACGTGGCAGTCCTCGTTGCCCCTGGTCGCGGCGATGGCCGAACGGCCGCCCTTCGTGACCGCCATGAAATGATGCGGGTGCGACGCCGATTTCACCGCGTCCGCCGCGATCCGCACGCCACCGTCGGTGCTGTTCTTGAAGCCGACCGGGCACGACAGGCCGGACGCCAGCTCGCGATGGATCTGGCTCTCGGTGGTGCGCGCGCCGATTGCGGCCCACGAAACCAGATCGGCGATGTATTGCGGCGTCGTCATGTCGAGGAATTCGGTGCCGGCGGGCAGGCCGAGATTGTTCACGGCCGACAGCACGTTGCGTGCAAGGCGCAGGCCCTTGTTGATGTCGAAGCTGCCGTCGAGATCGGGATCGTTGATCAGGCCCTTCCAGCCGACGGTGGTACGCGGCTTCTCGAAATAGACCCGCATCACGATCTCGAGGCGGTCGGCGAGCTGTTCGCGCAGGCTGGCGAGACGCTCGGCGTAATCGACGGCCGCCGCGGGATCGTGGATGGAGCAGGGGCCGACGACGACCAGCAAGCGGTCATCGGTGCCGTTGAGGATCGCGTGGATGGCGTTGCGGGCGCCCATCACGACCCGCGTCGCCGTCAGGGTGCGCGGAACTTCCCGCATCACCTCTTCGGGCGTACTCAGCTCTTTCAATTCCTTGATGCGAAGATCGTCTGTCGTACTCAACACGGCTGGCTCCTTTGGAGTTCAGGACCTGCCGGCACGAAAAAAGCCGCCAGGTCTGGCGGCTTGTTTTGGACGTTTGCTGCAATTCTTCAGATTGAGCGCGATCCTCCTGCCGCCAGCGAGCTGTCGTAGCTAAAGTACCAAAAATAGCTGGTGGCGACGGTGATCATGGCGGGCTCTATACCCGACGGATATCGGCCTGTCACCCCCCAAATCCGCAGGCGAGCCGGTTCGCCGTCAGGTGTTGCGCGCGGCCAACGCCATACCTATCAGGGTCGCCCCGCCGAACATCAGATTGAGGCCGACCAGGAGGCCGATCGCCCAGCCCGCCGACTCCGGCAGGCCCGCGATGATGAAGAAGGCGACGACGACATCCATCAGGCCGGCGATCAGGAGCCAGGACCAGCGTCCCGACAATTCGCGGCGGTGCTCCAGCGCATACATGATGGTGGCGACGCCCTCGGCGACGAAATAGGCGCCGATCACGATGGTCAGCGTCAGCACACCCTGCATCGGACGCGCCAGCAGCACCATGCCGGCCAGCACGGCGAGCGCGGCCGAGATCAGCGACCACCAGAAGCCCGGCATGTTGCGCGCCCAGAAGGTCACGATCAGTCCGCCGATGCCTGAGATCAGGAACATCCAGCCGAGGAAGATGGTGACGGCGAGGCTCGCGAATGTCGGCACGATCATCGCCGCGATGCCGAGGATCACGAGCAGGATGCCTTCGAACAGGAATGCCTTCCAGTGTTGCTTGACCGCGGCCTGCATCTCCGATCGCAGTCTGTCGAGATTGTTGGACAGGGTCATCGCGGCTCTCCAAATCTGCAACCGAAAAGTCGGCAACGGTAAAGTCTGCGAGCACGGGGTCTGCGAGCGTGCGGCGTAATCCTAGCCCTGGCCCGGCGCGGACGGAAAGCCCTCCGCGGCGGTCCGCATCCGGTTGCGGCCGAGGAAATAGACCGTGGTGGTCGCGATCAGCAGCGCCAGGCCGATCAGGATCGAGGTGAAGCCGATCGGGACCAGGATGAACGAGGCATTGCGCTCGGGATTGACGTACCAGTGGTGCAGCGAGGTGAGCAGGAAGGAGACCCCGGCAAAGCCGGTGCCGCCGCCGACCAGCAGCAGCGCCCACATCCGCCGCAGCTGGCTCAGCCGCTCGCGCGCGACATCAGTGCGCGGGGCATGATGCCTGCCGAGGCGGCGCACCAGGCGGATTGCAAAACCGATCGAGGAGAAGCCGATCAGCACGCTGGCCGAACCGAGCAGGAGCCGCGCGGTCGAACTAAGGTCGGGAATGCGCTGGAGCGCGAGCAGCGGAAAATCGAACGCCGAGTGCAGCGCGACCGGCGCGACCAGCACCAGCGCCCAGTTGGTGATGCGCGCCCAGTCGCGGTGGCCCCGGTAGGCGCCGAGCGCGCCGCCGGAGCGCGCGATCGCAAGGTAGGCGCCGGCGATGATGCCGAGCGCACCGTGAAACGGCACCGTGAGCACGCTGCGCAACGCCGCGAGCGCCCGCCACATGTCCTTGTGCTGGACGAGATAGGCGAGGTTCTCGTAGGCCGCAAATCCGAGGCCCGCGGCCGCACCATAGACCACCGTATCCATCGGATCGGCGAAGGCACGGCGGCGCGTCGAGATGGCGACGATGACGAGAACCTTGACGATCTCCTCCGGCGCCGCGACGCCGAACGCCGCGCGGACCGCCTGGGTCGCCCAGGGATTGTCGGGAATGGCAAGCAGCGCGTTGAAGGGAATGCGCGCCAGGCCGAGCAGCGAGATGCTGGCCGCGCCGAGCACGAAGGCGAGCCACACCTGCACCGGCGGTCCAGGGCGCTCGTCGGCGGCAATCACCAGCCACAGCACCAGCAGCGCGGGCGCGATGGCGGCGGCGCCAATCACAGTCGGAAGCGACTCAAGCAACAACATGGGGTCAATCTGTTCTCGTGAACGGCGAAAATGGCCGCAAACCCAGCGCTTTGCAAGGTCGCCGGCGGTCGCGAACACGCGCTTGGGAATTCACGTTTGGCTGTATCCGGCGGCTGGCACATTCGGATCCTGGAGGATTGCGCGGCGGGCGCAAGCGCGCCGGTAAACGGCATGGTAGAAGTGTTCGATCAGACGGGAGACGTTACCGGGTGCATTTACGCGCAGCAGAGAGTCACACGCGATCGATCCTCAAGGCCATCAGCTGGCGGACATTGGGGACGCTCGATACTTTCGCCATCAGCTGGTTCATGACCGGCGAGGTCTCGCTCGCCGGCTCGATCGCCGGGCTCGAGATCGTCACCAAGATCGCCTGGTACTATGTACACGAGCGGGTCTGGGCAGTTGTTCCGTTCGGACGGCGCGCCTGACCCGTGCGACCGGTGCGACGAAACAGGATTTTTTGGAACGGACCAGTCAGTGATGAACCCCGCTGGATTTGCGGGGCCGTGCAGGTGCGCGAGAACAAGATCCACTTCTGGATCGAAAACAGTGTTCACGCTATTGGGCAAGTCCGAACGGCGGGAGCGTCGCAGGACGTTGACGAATTGGTTCGTCGGCTCACAGCCAAGGCTGAAGGTCGGGGCCTCCGCCGTTTCTGCGAACAGCTATTTCTGAGCCGGAGTCCCGGAAGGCCGTAACCAATCCGCCATCTGTGCCGCGGTTTCCGCCTGGCGAGCTCTTCGGATCAACCGTTCGCGCTCAACGCCTGGGTAGGTGCCTTGTGCTTCCTTCCGAAGACGCTCAGCCTGATCACCAAGGCGAATTTCGAGAGTATTAGTCTGCTTGAACCGGCGACGCTGCATGGAACGCTGCTCCGTCTTGTTGGGGAGGGCGGGAGCGCGTGATGGCGTTCTCGTCACCGATAGATGCCGCGTGCGGGGCGATGACGATGACCAACGGCCCGCGCGGCAATTTGTTCCTGCAATGGGAACAACCCCCGCGCGGGCCGAGGCACAGCTCAGGCTGCTTCAGCGTTGATGGCTGCAACGGCCAGTTTGGTCAGCGCGTCGTCGGTTTTCTTCTCCTCAGCCAGGGTCTGATCGAGAAGCTTGACCGCCTCGTTCATGCTCAGCTTGCTGGCCCATGCCTTGAGCGTGCCATAGCGGGAGATTTCGTAATGCTCGACCGCCTGCGCCGCGGCAAGCAGGCCAGGATCGAGCGCCGGCGTGTCGGCGTATTCGTCCATGATCTCCTTGCCCTCGTCGATGATCCCCTCGATCGCGTCGCATTTCTTGCCGCGCGCCGGTTTTCCCAACAGCTCGAAGATCTTCTCGAGCCGGTCGATCTGGCCTTCGGTCTCCTCGTGATGCTTCTCGAAGGCTGCGCGCAACTTATCCGATGACGCTGCCTTGGCCATCTTTGGCAGCGCCTTATAGATCTGCTTCTCGGCGTAGTAGATGTCCTTCAAGGTGTCGAGGAACAGGGCGCTGAGGTCTTTCTCCGGCATCGACTTTCTCCATAGCAAAGGTTGATTTCGCGATCCCAACCCGTGCGCAGATGCGATGTTCCTATTTGTGGTGGCTCGGGCTTGAGCCAGCCGAACCGATCATTGCGTCAGCAGGCGCCGGCAGGTTTCGACGAACACCTCGGCGCCCGTGACGATATCGGCGTCGTCGGTGTTCTCGCTCCAGTGATGGCTGATGCCGCCGATCGACGGCACGAACAGCATCGCCGCCGGCATGATGGTGGCGAGGACCTGGGCGTCATGGCCGGCGCCGCTCGGCATCCGGATTGACTTGCCGCCGGCGAAAGCCGCGCTCGCGGCCTCGATCGCATCCTGGAACGCAGGCGTCATCATCGCGGGCACGCCGGTGCGGATCCGCTCGACCTTCACGCCGCAGCGACCCTGCGCGGTGGCGTCTTCCGCCAGGCGATGCAGATGCGCCTCGAGCCGTGCGATCACCTCGGGATTGTCGTCGCGGATCTGGAACAGCATCTCGGCGTGGCCTGGAATGATGCTCGGCGCGCCCGGGTCGAGCGTGATGCGGCCGGTGGTCCACACCGTGCGCGGTCCGCACAGGGCAGGGAAGCTGTCGTCGATCGCGACGCAGAACCGCGCCAGCGCCAGGCCGGCGTCCCTGCGCACCGCCATCCGCGTGGTGCCGGCATGGTTCTGCTCGCCGGTGAACGTGATGCGATATTGCCAGATGCCGACGATGGAAGTGACGACGCCGATCTTCAGCCGGCTGGCTTCCAGCGTGTCGCCTTGCTCGATATGGGCTTCGAGATAGCCGATGTGGCGGCCAGATTCGGCGGTGACGCGCGGGCGGCCGGCGAAGCCCGCATCGCGCAACGCCTGTCGCATGGTGCGATCGCTGGAGCGGTCGCGCGCCGCATCGATGTCGGCTTCCGTCACGGCGCCGGCAAACGACCGGCTGCCGAGGAAGCTGCCGAAATGTCCTTCCTCGTCGCACCATGCGGCGACCTCGACTGCGCCGTTGACGCCGGGATCGCCGTTGATGACGCGTGCGGCCTCCAGCGCATAGATCACGCCGAGCGGCCCATCGAGCCAGCCCGCATGGTTCTGGCTTTCGAGATGCGAGCCCGCGAGCAGCTTCGGTCCCGCCTTCGCACTGGTGCCGAACACGTTGCCGATGCCGTCGATCGTCGCGGTGAGGTCGGCATCGGGCAGGCGCGTTGCAAGCCAGTCCAGCGAGCGCAGATGCGGCTCCGAGAATGTCGGCTTGTGCACACCGGTCTTGTAGGCGCCGATCGCGCGCAGCGCATTGAGATCGGCGAGCACGCGCTTGCCGTCGAAGCGACCGTTGATGCCTGGCATGGTTGGACTACTCCGGATTAGCGTCTTGGTGCCTCAATCCCGTCTTGATGCGGTCGCGGTTGGATGCGACGGAACAATCAGGGTGAACGATTTCTTAGCGGTTCTGCTCTTAGTTTGCAGAACTGATGTCGCGGTACGAATAGCGTGTGAGTGTGATCATGTCTGCATTCAGGAACTGGGCTCGCAAGGCCGTCGTGCTGTTTCTTCCGATCGCGCTCGGCGCCTGCGCGCAATACTCGCAGCAATACAGCATGACGGCTCCCTCGCCGGGAACAGGTCCGTTGGCCTGGGATGGCGCTGGGCAGGATCCCAATCAGCCGCAGCCGCGACGCCATGCGCGGAATGCGTCACCGGTGGCGGCAGAGACGCAACTGTCGGAAGAGGATGCCGACAACCGGCTGGCGCGCAAGCTCGTGATCTGCAGCATCTGCATCAAGCAGACGCCGGTGGCGGCGGCCGCGGCGCAGCCGACCAATCGTCAGGACGTCGCGAGCGTGACCAATCACTAGCGCGCTGTCGCCAGACATCGATCCGGCCTGCAGGCCTTAGTTAGGCTACGATGTCGTTCGATGCGCAGGCCCATGTCGTTCCGAAAACTCATTGTTCCCGCCGCCGTCGTCGCGCTTGCTGCCGCCATCCTGATTCATGGGGGCGGTTCGCGGGCCCATGCGCATGCGCCGTCGCATTGCGGCTTCTGGACTTCGATCGAGGCCGGATTGTCGTGCAGGTAATCGCCCGCAGGAGGCCTGGGCGGCAGTCCGGGAAAAGCGTTCTGAGCGCTTGCCCGTCCGGCCAATCGCCACTATACGTTCGCCCGTCGCGGCCGTTCGCCGGTAGCGGCCAGTACGGCATATCCAACGTCTAACGTATTGATTTGCCGGGAGTTTTGCTCCCTTCGTCTATCGGTTAGGACGCCACCCTTTCACGGTGGAGAGAGCGGTTCGATTCCGCTAGGGAGCGCCATCGGCGCCAAACCGGAAATCCAGCAGACTCAACGAATTATCGCGCAGGCGAACGGCTTGCCGTGCGGTTCGGCGCACTGTGAACAACGGCACAAATCACTGCAATCCGCCGGGCTTTCGCAACCTTTTGTAAAGCCAGCGGCGATACGGCTGGGCCTGGGGATCATGTGATGGCTCTAGGGTCCAAGAAGCGCGAAACGCGCAAATCGCTGCGTCAATCCGGCTGGATCACGCTCGACGGCGGATTCGCCGCGCGGCCGTGCGTGGTCGAGGACATGTCCTCGTCGGGCGCAAAAATCACCGTGCAGGACAAAAACACGCTGCCGGCCAAGCTGCGGCTGGCGTTTTCGCGCGACGCCCGCACCGGGCGCGCCTGCGAAGTGGTCTGGCGCGAGGGCAAGACGTTCGGCGTCAGATTCGTGCGCTAGCCTGATCCGGCCGCGCGCGATAAAAGGCCGGATGCGCAAGACCTGCTTCGCCGTCATCGCCGTCCTGCTTCCCGCCGCTGCGTTCGCGCAAGCCGGCGACCGCCGCAATTTCCAGACGCCGCCCGATGCCGGCAGAACCCTGCCGTCGAAATCCGCGACGCGGAGCAATTTCTGCGCGTCGTACGGACCGGGCTTCGTCAAGGTCGAGGGCTCCGACACCTGCGTGAGGTTAGGTGGCGCCATTAGTGTCGGTGCGGGGGTGTCCAGCGGACGCTGAGCGGCTTGCCGCTCACGACATCGGCGGCGCGACGATGCGCACGAAGGCCGGCCGCTGCGCGATCTCGCCGAACCAGCGTTCGAGATGGGGCAGCTTCGGCTTCGTGACGCCCTCGACACCGAACCAGCGCCGCGCAAAGGCGCCGAGCGCGATGTCGGCGATCGTGAACTGATCGCCCTCGACGTAGCGGCGGCTCGCAAGCTGCGCCTCGACGACGCGCCACGCGACGCCCGCGGCATCGGCGTCCTTCTGGATCTGAACCATGTCGCGCTTCTCCGGCGCCGTGCGCACCAGTCCCCAGAACAGCGGGCGCTCGACCGGTTGCAGCGTCGACAGCGTCCAGTCGAGCCAGCGGTCAACGGCCGCGCGCGCCTTCGGCGCCTGCGGATAGACCGGCGAGCTCAGGCCGTAGGCCAGGCAGAGATAGCGCATCACCGAATTGGATTCCCACAGCACATAGTCGCCGTCGACCAGCGTCGGGACGCGGCCATTCGGATTCATCGCGAGATAGTCCGGCTGATCGTTCTTGCCGAACTGCATGCCGGCATCGATGCGCTGATAGGGCAGGTCGAGCTCGGCCAGACACCAGAGCACCTTTTGCACATTGACCGAATTGGCCCGGCCCCAGATCGTCAGTTGCGGCTTGCTGTCCATCACGCGTTTTCTTTCCGCTGTTGCGCTTTGCGCGCGTTCTTAGCCGAACCGTCAGGGAAAAGCGCGGGGTGAATTGTACCGAGCGCAAAAAAAGAGACTCCGCCGCGATGCAGCAGAGCCTCGTCGATAGCAGTCAAATCGCAGTCAGTGACCGAACAGCAACCACAGCACGATGATCACCGGGATCGGCACACCCAACAGCCAAAGCAAAAGTCCTTTTCCCATCTCCTCGCCTCCTCGCATTCGTGTGAGGAGGCAACGTCAACTGCTGCGTCATGTTCCTCGCGATCGCTCCGCGCTTCGCCGATGGAGAAACGCGGATTAGGAACGTGCGCGCGGGCGCTGCGTTTACCAGTGCCCGGTGTTCGGCATCGAGGCCCATGGTTCGGCCGGCGCCTTCGGATCGCCCTTCTGCAGGATCTCGATCGAGTGCAGGTCGGGCGAACGCACGAACGCCATGTTGCCGTCGCGCGGCGGACGGTTGATGGTGACGCCCATCTTCATCAGCTTCTCGCAGGTCGCGTAGATGTCGTCGACCTCGTAGGCGAGATGGCCGAAATGGCGATCCTCGCCGTATTTCTCCTCGTCCCAATTGTAGGTCAATTCGACCAGCGGCGCGCCGCGGCTTTGCGGCAGCGACTTGAGCAGATGGAGATCTTCCTCCGCGCAGAGAAACACCAGCGTGAAGCGGCCCTTGTCATTGTCGATGCGGCGCACTTCCTTCAGCCCCAGCGCGTCCTGATAGAATTTCATCGCGACATCGAGATTGCGGACGCGCAGCATGGTGTGCAGATAGCGCATTTTCTTGTCCTCCTGGGAATTCAGAGATCTTGTTTTGGCTCGGGCGAGACGCGCCAAGAAATAGCAGCAAAACGCGGCGCGGGGCAGGGGCCTGCACGACTTTTGCGACCGCTCCGGGCGGCTGCGTTCTCAAGCTTTCGCGAGCCTTCGCATTGAGCGACCTGCGACACGCTCATGCAGCGCGCGATACGGGAAAGCCCGCCTAGGAGAATTCTGGAACGGGGCTTTCGTGGTCGAGCCTTGGAGGCACGGCGCTCTATCTCATCGAATGCCCATCACTGCCAATCAAGGACGCGCGAGGTTGGACCTCCTCTAAAAAGCAAAACCCCGCGAGTGGCTCGCGAGGTCTGATGCCGGCGGGCCTTGGGGAGATCGTGCCGGCAACCAGCCATCTAACGGTGCTTGCGGCGGCAGGTTCCAGCATCCCCAAAATAGAAAGCCCCGCAGGCTGGATGCGGGGCTTTCCCAGTTGACGGACTGGGGATCTCTCAGGGCGTGAGCCGTCAACTGCTGGAGACCAAACTTAAGGTTGAATTTATAAAATGCAACAGCGCCGCGTAGACGGAATATCCTCGTCCCACAGCGCTGCGCCAGACGCTGGGCCCTGAAATCCCCAGCGCAGTTTTGTCTTGGCGCTGCGTAAAAGGTTCAAAGGAAAAGCCCGGCGAGGGGGGATTTGCGGCGGCCTTCAGGGCCGGCCTGGCGGTGGGTCCCCGGATCGCGCGCGACATGCGCCGGCGCGCGCCGCCACGTGTGCGATGCAAACGTCGTTGGCCGGTTGTGATCTCACACCTTGATGTCGAGAATGGTCTCGACGGCATCGCGGTCGGCCTTGTTCTTGGCGGCGAAGACGTCGAGCACATCCTCGCTGATGATGCGCGGCTGCTCCTTCGCCGTTTGATCGACGACGAGTTGCACTCTGGCGTGCGTCACTTCGACAGGTACGGGGTAAACGAGCATGGCTCTCTCCCTCCGGCTGTCGAACCCTGTCAGGGCTTTCTTAACGATTTGTAAGCGCCTGTATCGGCGCTTTCGGTTCGAATCGGCGGCCGGGCGGTATTGGCCCCGCTCGCCTGCCGCCCTGCTTGGCGCCATACTGCGGGCCTTTGGGACCGGACGGCGCGATCGATGAGGAACGGGCTCTATTCGATCCATATCCATATGATGGACGGCGTGCGTGGCCGCGACAGCGGCGTCCTGATCCTGCGCGATGGTCTGCTGATCGGCGGCGGGCCGCATTTCTGGTCGATCGGGGCCTACACGGCCGGCGAGGGCACGTGGAAGGGGCATCTCAGGACCAGCCAGCATTCCCCGTTTTCCGATCCGTTCACCCGGCCGCTGTTCGCCGGCCAGGAGGTGACGAGCGGATTTTCCGGCACCTTCAGCGGTGACCAGGCCGAAGTGTTCGGAACCGTGCTGGTTGGAACCCGCAGCCTGAGCTTCCAGGCAACCCTGAAAAGGCTGGCCGACGCCTGATTGCGGCAAGGCTGTGGACGAGTGCGCAGCAAGCTATGCATTCTGTTTGGCAAATCGAGCTGGCGCGGCTGTGGATTTGCTGCGGACAAGCGCGGGATATCGTTGTGGATGTCGGCCTGAGGCCTTCCAACGCCGCCTTACCGGGCCACCGCTAACCCTACCTGGTTAGGTTAAGGGCAGCATCGCGTTGTCACCACCTGTGATTGTTGCAGGTGACAGCCATGATGCCATCGTTCCATAGCGCTGACAGACCGACCCACCGGCGCGTGATGGTGGTGGGCTTGCTGCTCTGTTCCGCCTTTGTCGCGATCAGCTTCTGGCTTCGGCCGCAGCCGGAGAGCGGCAAGGCGCTCGTGAAGGCGGACCGGCTGGTTCGCACGGCGGGAGAGGCGCGGAAATCAAACTAGAGCGGAAATCAAACTGGAATCGGCAAGCGGAGCCGCGCCACGGCGCTCAGTCCGGCAGCTTCCCGTTCGGATGCTTGTGATACATCGCGATGCCGATAAAGCCGGCAAAGCCCATCACATTCAGCAGCAGTTCCATCCACGCCGGCATCGATGCCAACCTCGCTTACGGAAAAGCTAATCATTGAGGTTGTGTTTTTGTTCCGGCGCTAACCGATGGTAGCTTTGCGCTATCGCATGGCTGCGGAACCCGAAGGGGCGTTTTGCTGCAACCATCCTTTTGCGCCCGCGTTGGTGCACATCACCACGTGAGGAGGTTGTCCATGAAGAGGACATTGGCAGTTTTGGCGACGGTAGCGACGGTGGGCGCAACGATGGTGAGCGCGCCGGCGCAAGCGCGCGGTATCGGCCCTGGCCTGGCGTTCGGTCTGGCCGCCGGCGCACTCGCCGCGGGTGCGGCCGGCGCGTATGCGTACGGCCCACACTACTATGGGCCCGGCTACTATGATGGCCCGCGCTACGGCTACTACGGCGATCCCGGCTACGCCTATTATCGCGGTCCGTACTATCGGCACCACTACTATCGCCATTATTGGTAACGGAGATCAGCCCGGAGCACACCGCTCCGGGCTTTCTCAATTGCGCGTCATGGTGTGATCGCGCGGATGTGCGTTCGGGTTGCCTGTGGCTCGCGGTGTGATCGTCCGGTGAGCGCACGCGGTCGGCGCGACATCAAGCGCTCTTGCGCTGCAATCCACTCCAGACATTGCCGAGCGTATTGTCGTAATATTCCTGGCGATCGCGCTCGAACTTCTGCTGCGTCGCGCGGAAGCTGGCAACGCGTGCGACGATCTCTTCGCGCTCGCGCGCCGCACTGTCTTTCTGATCGGCCATTGCCCATCCTCTTCGTCATGGTCCTATCCCCGCCGCGCATTGGCATCAGTGAATTGGGCGTCAATGCGGAGCAGACTTTGCAGGATTGTGATGAAGCCAAGGCAGCGGAAGAGCGACGAGGCTGACGCGCCGGCGGAGCAGGTCGCCAACGCAACCCGATCACGGCGGCCCCACCGCCGCTCGCTCGCGTGATGGTTGAGCTCGCAATCGCGCCGACCATGCTATAGTCGTGGCCGGCCAACCGGATCATTCCCAGTGATTGCAAAAGATCTGCGCAGCGGCGTCGAGCGGCTCGGCAACATGATTGCCGAGGCATCATCGATCGTGCCCTTCACCGGGGCGGGCATCTCCACCGAGTGCGGCATTCCCGACTTCCGCTCGCCTGGCGGGCTGTGGACGCGCAACCGGCCGATCCCGTTCGACGAGTTCGTGGGCAGTCAGGAGGCGCGCGACGAGTCATGGCGCCGGCGCTTCGCGATGGAACCGACATTTGCGGCGGCCAAGCCGGGGCGCGGGCATCGTGCGCTCGCGTCACTCTACCGGGCAGGCAAGGTTCCCGGCATCATCACGCAAAACATCGACAATCTGCATCAGGCGTCGGGCTTCAAGGCCGATGACGTCATCGAGCTGCACGGCAACACCACCTACGCCCGCTGCATCGGTTGCGGCAAGGACTACGACCTCGCGTGGGTGAAGCTGCACTTCGACAAGACCGGTGGTGCGCCGGACTGCGCGGCGTGCGGTGATCCCGTGAAGACCGCGACGATCTCGTTCGGGCAGTCGATGCCCGAGGATGCGATGCATCGCGCGGCGGAACTCGCAAGGCAGTGCGACCTGTTCCTGGCGATCGGCTCATCGCTGGTGGTGTGGCCCGCCGCAGGCTTTCCGATGATGGCGAAGGAGAGCGGCGCGCGGCTCGTGATCATCAACAACGAGCCGACCGATCAGGACGCCATCGCCGACCTGGTGATCCGGCATGACATCGGCGACACGCTTGGTCCTTTCGTAGGCAATTGACGTCCGATTGATTCGCGGCTGTTGCAAGCCTGTTCATAGTTCCCGCAAGAATCGTTTTTTAGCTATGCCCGGCAAGCGGGAGTGTTATCTTTTGGTTGAGAGATTCGCGCAGCGTCCAGATGATTTGTCCAAGTGAGTTGGTCATGGAGAGCAGCGTGTACAGGGTGCGCCGCAACGTCGGCGCTCTGCATTTGATGTGTGGGGTCCGGGGTCATGGGGTCGGACGGATTTGAGTCCAAGAAGCTCGGCGGACCGCCGATAGGCGGAGTTGGGCAAAGCAGGATTGCACAAGGCGAGTACGGCAGCGCGCCGCGCGATCCGGCGATCGATGCCTTCTCCGGTCTCGGCGACGCCGCGGCCAACCTCGTCGAAGTCTCCGGCGTCATCAAATGGTTCGACGCCTCGAAAGGCTACGGCTTCATCGTCCCCGACAATGGCTGGCCCGACATCCTGCTGCACGTGACGGTGCTGCGGCGCGACGGCCATCAGACCGCCTATGAGGGCGCGCGGCTCGTCGTCGAGTGCGTGCAGCGCGCGAAGGGTTACCAGGCCTTCCGCATCGTCTCGATGGACGAGTCGACCGCGATCCATCCGGCGCAGATGCTGCCGCCGCGAACCCATGTCACCGTGACGGCGACCAGCGGGCTCGAGCGTGCGCAGGTCAAGTGGTTCAACCGGCTGCGCGGCTTTGGCTTCGTGACTTGCGGGGAGGGCACGCCCGACATCTTCGTGCATATGGAGACGCTGCGCCGCTTCGGCATGACCGAACTGCGCCCGGGCCAGTACGTGCTGGTGCGGTTCGGGCCCGGCTCCAAGGGTATGATGGCCGCCGAGATCCACCCGGAGACCGGTCCGTCGGCGCTGTCGTCGCACTGAGCCCCGAGCTGGACTCCCTGACGGAAACGTGAGCCGGCGGCGAGCCGCCAGGGCTCTGGCATTTGCCGCAATCATCGGGTTAGGGTCCGCCGGAAAATCTACCCCGGTGTGAGTATTTGTCGATGAATTTCGATCGCATGGTTGGGCGGCTTCGCCCATGGCTGTTGGCCTCCCTCATCATGATGTTCGGCGCGCTGCTGGCCCCGGCCGCGCTGGCTGCCAGCGTCCAGCCGCTCGAGATCGTCACCAAGTCAGGCGTGCACGTCTTCTCCGTCGAAATGGCGACCACCGAGCAGGAGAAGGAGACCGGACTGATGTACCGGAAGGAACTCGCGGACGGCAAAGGCATGCTGTTCGACTTCACGCCGGAGCAGGAAGTGTCGATGTGGATGAAGAACACCTACATCTCGCTCGACATGATCTTCATCCGCGCCGACGGGCGCATCCTGCGGATCGCCGAGAACACCGAGCCGATGTCGACCAAGATCATTCCGTCGCGGGGGCTCGCCAGGGGCGTCCTCGAGGTGATTGCCGGCACCGCGCAGAAATACGGCATCCAGCCCGGCGACCGGGTCGGCCACCCCTTGTTCGGCGGCCACTAGTTCTCTGTTCTCAACGGTTTCTGGGCGGGAAACCGTGCCGATGTCCCAGCCGGAGGTCCCGCACCGGCGCCTTGCTGGCGCTGGCTGAAGCGTGTATCCACGGGGCTTCTCGGAAATGTCGGGGTATAGCGCAGCCTGGTAGCGCGGCAGTTTTGGGTACTGCAGGTCGTTGGTTCGAATCCAGCTGCCCCGACCATTCAAATCAAAGACTTGATAGGTTTTTCGAGGCTCTTTGCTTCCCGGATTTTGCGTCTGGGAAGAGCATGGAAGGAAGGAAGAGGGCGGCGTCCTGGACAAGTCCGTCGAACTTGCCGATCCGGCCACCGAACTCGCCGATCTTGTCGAGCGGCTGCGACCGACGAAGCGAATGCCGACTGGATTGGAAGCAATCGCTGGCGTCGTGGTCGCTCAAAACGATGCGATCTTTGTTGATCTGCTAGCCGGAGCCCCGCGCTCCGCTCTCCGCAACGTCAGCCGCCCGGGCGCTCACCAGATCAACGAGCCGGCGGGTTGTAGCGATCCAAGATCACGGTTCTTGAGCCACTCTCCGGCGGTCGCGGGATGGCGTCGTCGAATTTGTGATAGCGGTCGAACTGCTGCTGCTCATCGTGCAGATGTGGCGTTTCGGCGGACGCGTAAGCTCTCTTTGCACCGTTCCAGTGATCAAATCCCGACACGACGCAACCCCGTCTTGATTCAGATGCAGGTGGGTTAGCATCGTTGTAAGGGTATCTCTGTATCGCCGTGGCAACACCATCAGCAATCCGCCCGAATTGAGCACACGGATTGTTTCTGCGGCTCTCTGTGCGTGAACAGCGTTCTGCCACGGGTAGCGCGCGCTTCGGCCGGGATGTCTCGCCTGACGCAACAACGCCGTCGGGACGGAATATGGATCGTCCGGACGGCGTCGCCGAATACTGGGCCCTGAAATCCCCAGTGCCCATGGGTCGTCCGCGCGGGAAATAGGTTCAACGTTGCGGCGCCTTGCCGCTGTCGCAATCGGGGCAGACTCGTCGCCTGATCTCGTGCGGATGTGGCTTGCCGATGGTGCGCGCGGACTGGCAGGTTGCTTCAGCCTGACAAGACCAATCCGCGAGGAGGCACCATGGCGCGCAGACTGATCGATATCTCGGTTCCCTTGCAGAACGACGTTCCGGCCGATCCGCCGGGCAACCATCCGACCATCCAGTATATCGACCATCAGCAAGGGCTGCCGCGCATGCTGCAGTTCTTCGATGGGCTGAAGGCTGCGGATCTGCCTGACGGGCAGGGCTGGGCCGTCGAGCAGGTCTCGCTTTCCACGCACAACGGCACGCATCTCGATGCGCCCTGGCATTTCCATCCGACCATGAACCGCGGCGAACGCTCGTGGACCATCGACGAGGTGCCGCTGGAATGGTGCTTTCAGCCGGGCGTCAAGCTCGACTTCCGCCATCTGCCTGACGGCTACGTCGCGACCGCAGGCGATGTTGAAGCCGAGCTGAAGCGGATCGGCCACACGCTGTCGCCGCTCGAGATCGTCGTCGTCAACACCAGCGCCGGCGCGAAATACGGTCAGGCTGACTACGTCAATTCGGGCTGTGGCATGGGCTATGAGGCGACGATGTATCTGCTCGAGCGCGGTGTGCGGCTGACCGGCATCGACGGCTGGAGCTGGGACGCGCCGTTCGTCTTCACTGCTAAGCGATACGCTGAGACCAGGGACGCCAGCCTGATCTGGGAAGGCCACAAGGCCGGGCGGCACATCGGTTACTGCCACATCGAGAAGCTGCACAATCTCGAGCAGCTGCCGTCGACCGGGTTCATGGTGTCGTGCTTCCCGGTGAAGATCGAGCGCGCGTCGGCGGGATGGACGAGGGCGGTTGCGATCCTCGACGATTAGGCGCCTTCGGGCTGTTTCGCCCGGTTCGGGAACCGGTGGACATGCTGTGCATTACGGCGGGTTGTTGCGGCACGGCTACAGCCTGAGGCAGCCGAATCTGCTCTCATACACGTCGTAGATGCATTGGGTGATCGGGCCGGCGGCTCGTCCTCGCGTCCCGATTTCTGAAGCGTTCTCTCCCGTGACTAGAGCCCCGGCGTCTCCCGGGGCTCTTTCTTGCGTGCCGGAGATGAGCCAGGCCCCAGCGGGTGAACCGAGCCCTAGCAGAACAACCAAGCCGCAAAAGAAAATCAGGTGCGCCGGGACCGACGCACCTGATTGATGTCTTCAATATCGCTTGTATCGGCCGGCGGTTGTTACCAGCGGCAAACGCGAACACCACGCGGGGTCCACCAGCAACGGGGACCGACGTAACCGCCGTAGTAGCCATAGCCGCGGCCATAACCATATCCGCGACCATAACCCCAACCGCGTCCGCGACCCCAGCCGCCGCGATACCCATAGCCGCGTCCGCGCCATTGCGCCTGCGCAGACGACGTGGTGGCGCCGACCAGGATGGCGGAGGTGCTTGCGACATAGACGAACAACAAAGCGACTGCTGCGAGGCAACGAGTCAGGATATTGTAGCGTTTAGTCATTCCGAAGATCTCCAGTCACTTCCAAACATCTGAACTGATGCTGGCTGTCTCACTTGGATGTGCGAAACCGGTATCCGGTTCGAGCATGCTAAGACAATATTTTCACTAAGGTTCTTGCGAGCTTTAGCGACATTATTGAGACCAACAGGTAAGGTCAAGTTACGTTCCCGCCTGCAAAGGATGATGTGGTTGCTACACTCATCTTGTCGTTCATCCGCCGTTCATTCTGTTCATCTTGCATTGCGCCGATGTGATTTGTGCATCGCAGAAGCAGAGATTTGCGAGCCGCGGAAAATGCCGCCGAGAACTTGAAGTCGACACGATCATGTTCTCTGAGCGTTCCAGAATCCTCCCCGAAGAGTGCCCATGCCGAAACAACACACCTACGTCCTTGGTCTCAACGTCTACGACCATGACGTGAGCGCCTGCCTGCTGCGTGACGGCGCGATCGCCTATGCGATTTCCAAGGAGCGCATCACCCGCGAGAAGCACGCCTCCGGCTTCTACAAGGAAGTCATCGACTACTGCCTGTCCGCCGAGGGCATCACGCTCGACGACGTCGATCTCGTGGTGAGCAACAGCTACATCCTGCCGGTGCCCGAGATGGAGGAGCGGATGCTCCATCAGGACATGCCGGGCTTCCTGCCGATCGCCGAGCGCAACGAGGCGATCAAGCACCCGCTGTTTCGCGCGAAGTCCGACAAGGTGGTGTCGATCTCGCATCACCTCGCGCATGCCTATAGCGCGTTCGCGGTGTCGCCGTTTAGGGACGGCGTCGTGATGATCGTCGACGGCGTCGGCAACTACCAGGCCGACGCGATGGAAACCTATCCGTCGGATGGGACCTCGCCGCTGGCCCGCGAGTCCGAGAGTTATTACAGGTTCGACGATACCAAGCTCGAATGCCTGAAGAAGGTCTTTATGGAGCCGGCGCGCGGTCTCTTGTCGGACGAGTTCTACAACATGCCGGGTCTCGGCGCGCTGTACAGCCGGGTCTCGACCTATGTGTTCGGCGACTGGAACAAGTGCGGCGAGCTGATGGGGCTTGCGCCCTATGGCCGCCACGAGCAGGTCGGCCATCTGCTCGAGATGAAGGACGGCAGGCTGCACGTGCCGTTCTGGGGCGCCGAGAACCAGCAGCCCTTCGTGCTCGACAGCGGCAGCTGGGACAAGAGCCCGACGATGCGGCACTGGGAGGACATCGCCTGGCGGGTGCAGGACGACACCGAGAACGTGCTGCTGGCGCGGGCGCGCTGGCTGCGCGAGACCACCGGTGCGAAGAACCTCTGCATCGCCGGCGGCGTCGCACTGAACTGCGTGGCCAACGGGCGCATCGCGCGCGAGGCCGGCTTCGAGAATGTCTGGATCCAGCCCGCCGCCGGCGACGACGGCATCGCCATCGGCTGCGCCTATTACGGCTGGCTCGAGATTCTGAAGCAGCGCCGCGCCTTCGTGATGGAGCACGCCTATGTCGGCCGGCGCTACAGCGACGCCGAGGTCGCGGCCGCGCTGCAAAGCTTCCTGGTGCGCATCCAGGTCGACGCCAAGCGCAGCGACAATATCTGCCGCGACACCGCCAAGCTGCTCGCCGACCAGCGCGTGATCGGCTGGTTTCAGGGCCGCTCAGAATTCGGTCCCCGCGCGCTCGGCAACCGCAGCCTGATTGCCGATCCGCGCAAGGCCGAGATGAAGGACATCCTCAACAGCCGCGTCAAGCACCGGCAGGCCTTCCGCCCGTTCGCGCCGATCGTGCTGGCCGAGCGGATGACGGAGATCTTCGAGGGCGAGGAGGACTCGCCCTACATGCTGATCGCCAAGCCGGTGCGCCCCGAATGGCGCGACAAGATCCCGGCGATCGTGCATGTCGATGGCTCGGCGCGGGTGCAGAGCGTGCGGGAGGAAACCAACCCGGTGCTCTATCGCCTGCTGAAGGAGTTCGAGGCGCTGACCGGTGTGCCGGTGCTGATCAACACCTCGTTCAACGTCAAGGGCGAGCCGATCATCGAGACGCCGCAGGATGCGGTGAGCTGCTTCCTTACCACCGGGATCGACAACCTCGTGCTGCACGACACGCTGGTGTCGAAGACCAAAATGCACAAGGTCGTCACGCCCGTGATGACGACGTTCGGCGACGTCGCCACCATCGTCTCCTCGACCACGCAGGACGGCAGCCGCGGCGGCTGATCACGGTCCTCCAGGCGAGCTTGTCGCGGCTGATCGCGGGCTATCGGGCAGGGGGCGGTTCCATGCCGCGCCCCAGCCCGAACTGGCCGACCGGCCCCTCGACGTGAATGTCGAGCCCGGTCATCTTCGCGAACAGATCGATATTGGCGGTGCCGATCGCACAGCCGCCGAGGCCCAAATCCGTCGCCACCAGGTACAGCGTCTGGGTCAGGACGCCGACATCCTTCAGGACGAGCGCATAAGCGATTGCGCTGTACTTCCAGGAGATCCGGCCAAAACGCGCGGCGATGGTGATCAGGATCTGCGGTGGAGACGGCGCGTCCATGGCAAATCCCGCGCTTTGCAACATGGCCTCGAAGTGTTGCGGGCGAACGTCGATGGCTGCCAACGCATGCGCATCGGCGTCGTAGTGGTAGAAACCTGGCGTCAGGCCGTCGCAATTCGCGACGGCCAGATAGAGCTCAAGCTCGTAGGCGCTGCCCGCTGCCGGATACGGCCTGCTGGTGTATTCGATATCGGGACCATCATCGGCAAACTCCAGCTGCCCGCTCCATTTCGCCCGGACCCGCGCGACGCTGTTCAGGAACGTCGAAAGTTCAGCCAACGTGATGGGCTTGTGATTGTCGAAATCGCGAGTCGAATGCCTGTCATGCAGCAGTTGTTCCAGCGGCGAGGCGATGCGGTCGGATTCCGGCAGCCTGATGCGCTTACCGGGCCAGGCAGGTCGGATCGCGGGGAGCGGCGCAATCAGGCCGGTGTGCGGATAGAGGCCACCCAGCGGATTAGCCTGTCGGCCTTCCGTGCTGCGGGCATGGAACAGCAAGTCGTGAAAATCCCAGAGCACGAGGCCGTCATCGCCTTCCGCTTTTCGCAGCGTATCGCGTTGTGCCGCGTCGACCTCGATCAGGATTTGGCAGTCCAGCAGCAGCGCAAGCAATGCAGGGCCCGGATAGCCATCCAGACGCCGGATGCGGCTGATCTTCTGAGGAGTGGCAAGGATGGTCAGCAGGGCCGCAATCCGCGCATCATGGATCCTCAACAGTGCGCCGGCCCGCGGTGATTCCAAAATCATCTCGGTGCCGCGCCGCCGAAGATAGGCGAAGCGTGACAGCACGATTGTTGCCGCATCGTCGAGCTTTGGCGTTCGCGGCCAGTAATCGGGGGTCTGCGGCTCGATCGTGACGAGAGGATTGGCGTCGCCCGTGCGCGCCAGGCGATATTCCAGCAGGCCGCGGTGTGCCAATTGCCGCACCAGGCGCTCGACCTCTCGCTCGACCGCATCGCCGTCAGGGCGAGGGAGTGGCAGGCCTGCCCGCAGTTCGAGGGCGCGTTCCGCTGCGGCTGTGCTGAACGTTCCCAGAGGCTCCGAATAGCCTTCGACATGGGCCGCTATACTCCCGTCAGGTTGCGCTTCGAGCGCGACGAGCGGGTTGAGCCGAGCGAAGACAACCGGCGGCGTGGTGCGTGACGATTTCTTTTTCTCGTACATTTTGCTGGGCGCGCGCACGCCGGTATCACCTCAAGTGTGCGGGAGAAATGGCGTCAACTCGCTTTCCAGCGACGGCCGATCGCGCAATCCGAGCTTGACGGGCACATCATAGAGCCGCCCCGGCGCGAAGCGGCGATAGAAATGGCGCATCCCGGGAACGATGACCCGGACCACCGGAACCTCGACGTCCGGTCGCGTCTGGTCGAGAATCAGGAAGTCGAGACCCGCGCGGGCCGCGATATCAACGCAGGCATCCACCTGTGCACGGGTGTTGTCGAGCGGCACGTCCGTCGCGGCGGCCGGCGGGATGACGGGATTGGCACTTGGAATCAGGAACGGATATTCGTCGAGCCGCAGCGGATTGACGCCATCGAGGCTCGGCTTCTCGCCGCTGCCACCACCCATCAGACCGATGGAGAGGAACTGATTCAACTCGGTCAACGACCGCAGTAGCGCGATACGCGGATCGAAGTGAGCGCCCGAGCCAAACTCGATGTTTTCCTGACCGTTCTGCATCCAGTGCACGATCGCGACATAGGTCGGGACGCCGAGATCGCTGGTGATATCCAGCACCCAGAGCCGCCGGCCCGATTCCTCGAGTTGGGTCTTCAGATCGCGGACGTAGGAATCGCCGAACTGGTCCAGATCGACCGCAGCGCGTTGCGACCGGTTGTACCACCAGATCGCATAGGCGTCGCGCTCCATCAATTCGAGGAAGCCCTGCACGATGGCTTCTTCGCGGGTATTGCCGGCAGCGCAGCCGTTGGAATCAGCGGCGAAGGCCGCCGGACCCTGATAGAAGAAATACAGCAGGCTGGTCGGAATCTGCCTGAACCGCTTGTCGCGCAACGACCAGACGGGTGACCATTCGATTTTCGCGGACGGATCAAACGGCTCGGGGGCGGGCTGCGTGTGGTGTGAGTCGTTGGGATTCGGCACGGCGCTGCCGCGGTACTGCTCGTCGCTGAAGAGCAGGATGTCGTTGGGACGGATTGCGTCGCCAGGGGGGAAGTCGGCGAAGCGTTTTCGGGCCCGGATCTCATCACCCTGGAAAATTCCCGAATATCGCTCGATTGCTTCCATCAGCGCGCTGGCCTCGCCTTGCTCGGCCGTGCTGCCCTTGCCGAAACTGCCGCCGCTCAGCCCGGCGCGAAGCTGATCCACGTTCTGCGCCGGCGCGGAGAAGTTATGTTGGGCATAGAAATTGGTGTTCATCGGCAGATCGACTTCGATCCGCTCCAGCCGCGTCACCACACCGGTGAGGGGGCTGACATGCTTCTTGAACCGCGCTACCGTGGTGCGGGACGAGACGGTGCGATAGCCGCCGCTGGTCATGACCAGCTTGGCGCCGGGTCCCAATTCGACCGGTTGTGGTGACCGCCGCGGGTTTTGCAGTTTCTTGTTGCCGCAGGTTGGGCATTGCGGGCGGGCTGCCACGTAGTGCTTTGCAATGGTCGAGCCCAGCAGGTCGAGACTGACGATGTGATTGCGCAGATCGGTGCGGAAGCCGCTCGCGATAGCCTTGGCGACTTCAATCGCCGCAAAGTGGATGGCGCTCTGTCCAACGGTGTGCTGTGCGAGCGCAGAAACCGCGACCCGCCGCGCCGCGCCGCGATCAAGGAAGCCCTTGACCTCGCGGTTGCGGATCATCCGGTCGTACAGGCAGGTCCAGCACGCGGTCTCGCCCGGGCTGAACATGGGGCCGACCAGGGGAAATACCCCGGAGGGCTGCACCAGCAACCAGGCTGATCCGTCGGACACGCGCTGCAGGTTGCGTTCGGCGAGCCGCCGATCGAGATAGTCGTTCACCAACGTAACCGTAAGGTCGGGCGATGTCTTGACGACGCGGACGCCCAGCCCCTGTAGTGCCTTGCTCAATTCGGCCGCGCCCTTGACGTCGATCGTCTCAAGTCGAACGCGGCAGTTGTGAAGGTTTTGTTCGGCTATCGCGTCAGGAAGGCCCAGGCTCGCCCAAAGTCCCGCCGCGGCGGTGCCGGGACCTGGCGATTTCGCGATCACATAGCGGCGGTCGAGCAGTCGCTTGATAGCTTCATTGATCTTGTCGGACGGAAACTTTCGCCCGAGCTTGTCCGTGAGCTTGGCGACGCTGCATCCATTTGCACCGATTGCCGACGCCAGCGTGCAATAGAGCTCGCCATGGAGAAAGAACTTTCGATCTTCGGAATAGAGGCAGACAACATCCGGAGGCAGCGCGTAGGCCGTGAAATTCGGTGCGAACTGCAGAACGTCGTTGTTGGCGCGCTGGGTGGATTTGCCTGGCAAAGAATCGTTCCTGTGCAGCTTGTGGGTCGATCATTGAAGCGGGCAAGGCGCCGGCCTCGACACCTCCGCGCCGTTGCCCGAAGCGAGCCGCGCAACGATACGGACACAATACAAATTTGGCCGGGTCGACGTGTGTCGGACCCGGCCATGACGGTCGATGTGTGTCAACGCGATGCTGTTTCGACTAGCAGATGCGGCAGGCGCCCCACGACAGACAGCAGCCGCCACCGCAACCAGCGCAGCCACCGCAGCGGCAGGCACGGCAGCCGCGGCAACCACGACAGCCGCGGCAACCTCGGCAGCCGCCGCATCCGCGCCACGCCACCTGGACGCCGGCTCCGATGTCTTCCTTGTCGAACAGGTGGAACGTCGCCAGGCTGACGTCGGCGATTTCTTCTTCGCCGAGTGTGATGGCTTGCGTCGGTCCGTACTTCTGAATCGGCGGCCCGTCTGCTGCTGGAACTGCGGATGCGGACGCACCCCCGACCAGCGAGAAAGTCAATCCGGCTGCACCCAAAGCGGGCACAGCGGCCTTGGTCATACGCTTGCTCGTCACACGCTTGGTCTTGGGGGCTTGCTTCACTCGCGGCATGCTCGCATCCTCCATTCTTGACGTGTTGTCGAATTCAACTCTCGCGCAGTTGTACAAATTGTCGCAGCCGCATGCAAGGCGCGCTGCGCGCACACTCTCGCGAGGCGCTAGCGTGCATCAAGTGCTGTCGTTCATCTTCGTTCTCGGGTTCATCTTGATGAACGCGATTATTGGCCGGCCCTGTCGCTCAGGCGCGATCGTTGACGATGTGGGAATTTGCATGCTGCACTGCGGTTGTCCCGACGCCGAAGCGAGGGATCGGCATGGCTGATGATGGTGCGGGCTTCGCTTGGTATGAGCTGCTGACCACGGACGTGGGAGGAGCGAGTGCCTTTTACGGCAGCGTCCTCGGCTGGGTGACGAAGGATGCGTCGACACCCGGGATTTCTTACAAATTGTTCATGTCGGGGGAGCTTACCCGAAGCGGTCTGATGGAGTTGCCGGAAGAGGGCATACGCCAGGGCGCAACCCCGCGATGGATTGGTTATGTCGGTGTTGACGACGTGGATCTTGCCGTTCGCCGAATGCTAGAACGTGGTGGCGCCGTCTACGTGCCACCGACCGGCACCAATATCGGCCGTATCTCGATCGTCGCCGACCCGCAGCGGGCGACGTTCGGGTTGCTTAGCGGATCAAGGATCGCTCGGCCCGCGGTTGAAGGCCTCGATGCCCCTGGACGGGTCGGCTGGCATGAACTGCTGGCTGCCGATTGGCGGAAGGCCTTTGGTTTCTACAGCGAGGTTTTTGGCTGGCGACAGGCCGACAGCGACGTCGCTGGCGCCGAGTCCTACCAACTGTTCTCTGCTGGTGGGCAGACCATCGGTGGAATCTTCAACAAGCGTCCGCTCGAACCGATCGCGTTCTGGCTTTACTATTTCAACGTCGACGACGTCGACGCCGCCATCGTGCGAGTCAGGGCCGGTGGCGGACGGGTCTACGAGGGGCCGCTGGAGCTGCCGAACGGCAGTTGGATCGTTCGCTGCCTTGACCCGCAGGGCGCCACGTTTGCCCTGGAGGGAGCGCGCAGCTCCGATAGCATCGCGAAGGCGCCGCCGGCCGAGTATCGCTGGACCACCACCTGGGATGGGTTCACTTCAAAGGGCAGGTGGCGAAGCGGCCAGCCGGGTGGCAAAGGGCGGCGGCCGGGCAAATGACGCGCTTTGTCACCCAGCCTTTGCCGGCGCCGCCGGCTTCTGCGCCGGCGGCTTGATCGGCTTGTCCTGCCGCTTCGACCACGAGATGTAATAGGCCACGATCGTCATGATCGCGATGCCGGAGATGCTGACGAAGATCTGCGCGAACAGCGAGCCCGAGCTCATCGAGAGCTCGAAATGTCCGACAAAGGACAGGAACACACCGACGCAGAACACCGCGAGCGACTGCTGGCCGCAGACGATCAGGGGATCGAACACCTTCCACTCCAGCGCCGACCAGTCCTTCGGGACGAAGCGGATCACCAGCACCGTGATCACCACGAAGTGCAGGAAGCGATACGGCGCGAGGTTGGTCTTGTCGTTCGGATTGAAGGTCGAATACAGCCAGTCCGGGAACATCGCGCCGAAGTCCGGGAAGCGGCCGGCCATCGTCATGATCAGGGCGAAGATCAGATAGGCGACGCAGAACCACAGCGTGTAGCGCGAATTGATGATGTGCATGTTCGCGCGCGCGCCGCCCATCGCGCACCACGAGCCGAATACGAACAGCACCTGCCAGGCGAACGGATTGAAGTACCAGGTCCCTGCCGGGTAGGCGGGCAGGTTCCAGCCCATGTGCCGCGACACCAGCCACAGCGCGAGCGAGGCCAGCATGGTCCAGTTCGGCTGCCGCAGCATGAACCACAGCACAGGCGGGAACAGGCCCATCAGCACGATGTAGAGCGGCAGCACGTCGAGATTGACCGGCTTGAACTTCAGGAACAGGCCCTGGCGCAGCGTCTCGGTGGCGTTGTCGACGAGACCCGCGACATTGAACTCGTTGATGATCTCGGAATCGCCGAAGCGCAGCGCCAGATAGCTGATCGAGGCGATGTAGATCACGAACAGGATGATGTGGGCGACATAGAGCTGCCAGACCCGCTTGGTCAGCCTTGTGGCGCCGACGATGAAGCCCCGCTCCAGCATCATGCGGGCATAGACGAAGGATGCGGTGTAGCCGGAGATGAAGACGAACAGGTCCGCGGCATCGCTGAAGCCGTAATTCCGGGTCGTGATCCAGTTCACGATATTGTCGGGGATGTGATCGAGATAGATCGCCCAGTTCGCGATCCCGCGGAACAGGTCGAGCCGGAGGTCACGTCCTTTGTCGGGCAGGTGAGCGTGGATTTCCATGGGGCGCCGCTTCCTCGAGATGATGCCGTCGAGAAGGCCGCGCCGCGGGCCCAAGAGGCTCCAAACGGAAGCCCCCGAGGCCAGATTGTCACAGCGCGGTAGAATGACTATACCGGTCCGGCGAAGGCTCCCTCCGAGATCGAGGAATCACCGATCAGATCGTTGAACGGTGTCTCTATACTATCCCGGCGGTTTCCTTCAAATCGCTTCCATATCGCACATCCCACGGGGCCGACCATCCATGACCGCACGCATTTTTAAGCCCGCCAAAAACGCGATGCAATCGGGACGTGCCAAGACCAAAGAGTGGCAACTGGACTACGAGCCGGAGCAGCCGCGCACCGTGGAGCCCTTGATGGGCTGGACCTCGTCCACCGACATGAAGCAGCAGCTCGCGCTGCAGTTCGAGACCAAGGAGGAGGCGGTCGCCTATTGCGAGCGCAAGGGCATCGCCTACCAGGTGATCGAGCCGAAGGATTCGGCGCACCGCCAGATCGCTTATGCCGACAATTTCGCGTTCCGCCGCTGGGAGCCGTGGACGCATTAGGCCATACCGCTTCAAAACGAGTTCAATTCCGTCATGGCCGGGGTTGTCCCGGCCATCCACGTCTTTGCTGCCTGAATGAAGAAAAGGCGTGGATGCCCGGCACGAGGCCCGGCATGACGAGTCTGGCGGAAGGGGCTCCGGGTCAGCCCGCAGGGCTTGGCGCGGCGAGGGCGCCCGGGATCGGCAGCGGCGCATCCTTGGAGACGCCGAGCACCGGAAAACTTCGAATTTTACGCACGTTGGGCAGGCCGGCGAACTGCAGCAGCTGCTGACGCATGTCGTCGACGCTGGGTGCGACGCATCTCAGCATAAAATCGGCATCGCCCGAGATCCGCCAGCATTGCAGGAAGCGCGGCACGGCGGCGACCGCCGCCTCGAACGCCTCGATCGCAACCAGGTTCTGGCTGTCGAGCTGGATCAGGACGAAGGTCGTCACCTCGTAGCCCAACAGCCGCTCGTCGAGCGTGGCGCGGATCGCCTGCACCACACCGCGGCTGCGCAAGGCGCGGACCCGGCGCAGGCAGGGCGGCGCGGTGATGCCGACGCGCTCCGCGAGCTCGTTGATCCTGATCCGGCCGTCCCGCTGCAATTCCGACAGGATACGCAAATCGATGTCATCGAGCTGTGGGCGCTCCGTCACAGTCACGAGCCCGCTACCGCAGTCCGCGGGCTCTTGCTGCCGCTGCCGACCCGACCGAGCGCAGCCTGCGGTGCGACGCCCGACAGCACCAGCTTCTCATGCGCCGCGATGATGGCGTCGCGGGTCAGCCGGCCGCCGGGGCGGTACCAGGTGCAAAGACCGGTCAGCAGCGCGATGATGGCGAAGGTCGCGACCTGGATATCGCCGACCTCGAACACGCCGTCCGAGACCCCCTCGGTGAGAATCTGCGCCAGCCGCTGCTCATAGGCGCCGCGCAACGCCACCACGACGTCGTAGTTCTTGGCATCGAGGCTGCGCAGTTCGGAATTGGCGATGAAGACCTCGCGCTTGCGGGTCATGTGATAGCTGACGTGGAAGGCGACGAAGGCGCGCAGCTGCTCGACCGGATCGGCCTTGCCCTCCAGCGCGAGGTCGAGCTCGCGCAGCAAATCGTTGATATGCTCCTGCACCAGATCGAACAGCAGGTCCTGCTTGGTTGAGATATGGTTGTAGAGTGAGCCGGCCTGGATGCCGACCTCGGCGGCGAGCTGGCGCAGGCTCATCGCCTCGTAGCCGCGCTCGAAGATCAGGCGCACGCCGGCCTTGCGGATCGCCTCCAGCGTCGTGGGGCCATGTGAGCCGATCGTGCGTGCCATCAGGGCCTCGGAGGGATGTTGGCTTGTCAGGGAGTGCCGGAAACAAGCAAACGACCGTATGTTTATCGCATGAAATCCCAGTCAATTCAACGAACTGCGGATTTCATGCGCAAACCATAGCACAGTCGCTTGCGAAGCAAAGAAAAAAACGTATGATCGTTTAATTGCAAGATGAATCTCATGGGAGGGATCATGGCCTCGAACCGGGCGGCAATCTTCAATTTCGACCTTGGCGAGACCGCGGATGCGATCCGCGAGACGGTGCATGATTTCTCGACCAACGAGATCGCGCCGCGCGCCGCCGAGATCGATCGCTCCAACACCTTTCCGCGCGACCTCTGGCCGAAAATCGGCGCGCTCGGCCTGCACGGCATCACGGTCGAGGAGGAGTACGGCGGATCCGGCCTCGGCTATCTCGAACACTGCATCGCGGTCGAGGAGATCTCGCGCGCGTCGGCTTCGGTCGGGCTGGCTTACGGCGCGCATTCCAACCTCTGCGTCAACCAGATCCGCCGCAATGGCAACGAGGCGCAGAAGCGCAAGTATCTGCCCAAGCTGATCTCCGGCGAGCATGTCGGATCGCTGGCGATGTCGGAGCCGTCCGCCGGCTCCGACGTGGTCTCGATGAAGACCCGCGCCGAGAAGAAGGGCGACCGCTTCGTGCTCAACGGCAGCAAGATGTGGATCACCAACGGCCCCCATGCCGAGACGCTGGTGGTCTATGCCAGGACCGATGCCAATGCCGGCCCGCGCGGCATCACCGCCTTCATCATCGAAAAAGGCATGAAGGGCTTCTCCACCGCGCAGAAGCTCGACAAGCTCGGCATGCGCGGCTCCGACACCTGCGAGCTGGTGTTCGAGGATTGCGAGGTGCCGGAGGAGAACGTGCTGAGTGAGGTCGGCCGCGGCGTCAACGTCTTGATGTCCGGTCTCGACTATGAGCGCGCGGTGCTGGCGGCGGGACCGATCGGCATCATGCAGGCCTGCATGGACGTCGTGCTTCCTTACGTCCACGAGCGCCAGCAGTTCGGCGAGCCGATCGGCTCGTTCCAGCTGGTGCAGGGCAAGATCGCCGACATGTACACCACGATGAACGCCTCGCGCGCCTATGTGTACGCCGTGGCGAAGGCCTGCGACCGCGGCGAGACCACGCGCGAGGACGCCGCCGGCGCGATCCTCTATGCCGCCGAGAAGGCCACCCAATGCGCGCTGGATGCGATCCAGCTGCTCGGCGGCAACGGCTACATCAACGACTATCCGACCGGCCGGCTGCTGCGCGATGCCAAGCTCTACGAGATCGGCGCCGGCACCAGCGAGATCCGCCGCATGCTGATCGGCCGCGAGCTGTTCGCCAAGACGGCCTGAGCTGTGCACCGGCCGTCGTGCCTCCGGCGCGGCGGCTCGCTTTCCAAAAAAATCCTGTCGGCCACTCCAGCGAAACGTGCAACACCGATGCCGCTTCATTCGACGATCGATCCCACATCCTCTGAATTCGCCCGCAACGCCGATGTGATGCGCAGCCTGGTCGCGGAGCTCCGGGACAAGCTCAAGCAGGTTGCCGGCGGCGGGGGCGAGACCTCGCGCAAGCGGCACACCTCGCGCGGCAAGATGCTGGCGCGCGATCGCGTCGATCTGCTGGTCGATCCCGGCACCGCATTCCTCGAGCTGTCGCCGCTCGCCGCCAACGGGCTCTACGGCGGTGACGTCCATTCGGCCAGCGTCATCACCGGCGTCGGACGCATCGCGGGACGCGAATGCATCATCGTCGCCAACGACGCCACCATCAAGGGCGGCACCTACTACCCGCTGACGGTGAAGAAGCATCTGCGCGCGCAGGACATCGCGCGGCAGAACAATCTGCCCTGCGTCTACATGGTGGATTCCGGCGGCGCCTTCCTGCCGCTGCAGGACGAGATCTTTCCCGACGAGCGGCATTTCGGCCGCATCTTCTACAATCAGGCGCAGATGTCGTCGCAGGGCATCCCGCAGATCGCCATCGTGATGGGCTCCTGTACCGCGGGCGGCGCCTATGTGCCTGCGATGTCGGACGAGAGCATCATCGTGCGCAACCAGGGCACGATCTTCCTCGGCGGACCGCCGCTGGTGAAGGCCGCGACCGGCGAGGTCGTCACCGCTGAAGAGCTCGGCGGCGCCGACGTCCACTCCCGGCAGTCGGGTGTGACCGATCACTACGCGCAGAACGATGCGCACGCGATCGGGATCGCGCGGCGCATCGTCGGCACGCTGAAGCAGCCGGCGAAGGCGCCGCTCAACATGAAGGCGCCGCAGGAGCCGCTGTTTCCCGCCGAGGAGATCTACGGCGTGGTCTCCGCCGACGGCCGCAAGCCGTTCGACGTGCATGACATCATCGCGCGGATCGTCGACGGCTCCGAATTCGACGAGTTCAAGAAGCTGTACGGCACCACGCTGATCTGCGGCTTCGCCCATATCTGGGGCTATCCGGTCGGCATCATCGCCAACAACGGCATCCTGTTCAGCGAGAGCTCGCTGAAGGGCGCGCATTTCATCGAGCTGTGCTGCCAGCGCGGCATTCCCCTGGTGTTCCTGCAGAACATCACCGGCTTCATGGTCGGCAAGAAGTACGAGGCCGGCGGCATCGCGCGCGACGGCGCCAAGCTGGTGACCGCGGTTGCGACCGCCGGCGTGCCGAAATTCACCGTCGTGATCGGCGGCTCCTACGGCGCCGGCAATTACGGCATGTGCGGCCGCGCCTACAGCCCGCGCTTCCTCTGGCTGTGGCCGAACGCCCGCATCTCGGTGATGGGCGGTGAGCAGGCCTCGATGGTGCTGAGCCAGGTGCGGCGCGACGGCATCGAAGCCAAGGGCGAGAGCTGGTCGGCGGAAGAGGAAGACAAATTCCGCGAGCCGATCCGCGCGCAATACGAGAAGCAGGGCAATCCCTATTACGCGACGGCGCGGCTCTGGGACGACGGCGTGATCGATCCCGCCGATACCCGCCTGGTGCTCGGGCTCGGCCTGTCGGCCGCGGCCAATGCGCCGATCGAGCCGACGAAGTTCGGCCTGTTCAGGATGTGACCCAGGATCTGACCATGGACCGCTCAAAACTCTACCGGCGCTTCCGCACGCTTCTGATCGCCAACCGCGGCGAGATCGCCTGCCGCGTCATCCGCTCGGCGCGCGCGATGGGGTTGCGCACCGTCGCGGTCTATTCCGAGGCCGATCGCGACGCGATGCATGTCGCGCTTGCCGACGAGGCGGTACTGCTCGGGCCGGCACGGGCGCGCGACAGCTATCTCAACACCGAGCACGTCATCGCAGCCGCTCGCGCGATCGGCGCGGAAGCGGTGCATCCCGGCTACGGCTTCCTGTCGGAGAACGCCGAATTCGCACAAGCCTGCCTTGATGCTGGCCTGGTGTTCGTCGGTCCGACCGCGGCGATGATGACCGCGATGGGCTCGAAATCCGGCTCGAAGGCGTTGATGGAGAAGGCCGGCGTGCCGTTGGTGCCCGGCTATCACGGCGAGGCGCAGGACGAGGCGATCCTGGCGGAGGCCGCCAACCGGATCGGCTTCCCGGTGCTGGTGAAAGCGTCGGCCGGCGGCGGCGGCCGCGGCATGCGCGTGGTCAATTCGGCGGGCGAGCTGTCGGCCGCGATCACAAGCGCCAAGCGCGAAGCCAAGGCGGCGTTCGGCGACGACCGCATGCTGATCGAGAAATACGTGCAGAACCCGCGCCACATCGAGGTGCAGATCATCGGCGACAGCCACGGCAATCTGCTTTCGCTGTGGGAGCGCGAATGCACGCTGCAACGCCGGCACCAGAAGGTGATCGAGGAGGCGCCGTCGCCCACGCTCAACGCCGCGCAGCGCGAGACCGTCTGCGAGGCCGCCCGCAAGGCGGCCGGCGCGGTCAATTATGTCGGCGCCGGCACCATCGAGTTCGTCTCCGACGGCAAGGATGTGTTCTTCATCGAGATGAACACGCGTTTGCAGGTCGAACATCCCGTCACCGAGCTGATCACCGGCGTCGATCTGGTCGAGTGGCAGCTGCGCGTTGCCTTCGGCGAGGCGCTGCCGCTGAAGCAGGACGAGATCAAGCTCAATGGCCACGCCATCGAGGCGCGCGTCTACGCGGAAAATCCGCAGAAGAACTTCATGCCTTCGGTCGGCCGCATCAAGACCTGGTGCACGCCGCCGGAAGGCGACGGCCTGCGCATCGACGCCGGCTATCGCAGCGGCGATAACGTCTCGCCGTACTACGACGCGATGCTTGCCAAGGTGATCGCCTGGGCGCCGACGCGCGAGGGCGCGATCGAGAAGCTCAATCGCGGGCTGGAACAAACCGACGTCCGCGGCATCGTCACCAACATCCCGTTCCTGTCGGCGCTGGTGACGCATCCGGACGTCAGGGCCAATGCGATCGATACCGGCTTCATCGAGCGCGAGCTGAAGAACCTGACATCAGGCACAGGCGCGGCCGGCGAGTTCGAGCTCTGCGCAGCGGTGGCAGCGATCGTGCAGGATGAACAGAAGGCCGCGCGAAGCGAGGCAAACTCGCCCTGGCAGGCGTTCGGCTGGATGCCGGTCGGCCGCCGCCAGCGGGTGTTTTCATTCCGGCAGGGCCACGAGGCCGCCCAGACCGTCACGCTGTACTATGGCAACGGACCATCGACGCTATTCGTCAGCGGGCGCGAGGTCGCCTTCGCGATCTCGTCAGCCGGCGATGATGGCTTCGACCTGACGCTCAGGGGGGTGAAGTCGCGCGTCGCATCGGTGATCGAGGGCCACGAGCTTTACCTGCGCACCCGCAACGGCCGTTTCGACCTGCACTGGGTTGATCCGTTCGGCGGCGAGAGCGAGGAGCAGGTCGGTGAGGACAAAATCGTGGCGCCTTTGCCGGGCACCGTGGTCGCGCTGCTGGCCGAGGAGGGCGCGACGCTGGAGAAGGGCGCGCCGATCCTCACCCTCGAAGTGATGAAGATGGAACAGACCCTGCGCGCGCCCTATGCCGGCGTGTTGAAGAAGCTCAAATGCAAGGTCGGCGACATCGTCGGCGAGGGCGTCGAGCTTGCTGAAGTCGAGCCCGCGGCCGCGTCATGAGCGATCAGATCCACATCGTCGAGATGGGACCGCGCGACGGCCTGCAGAACGAGAAGACGCCGGTCAGCGTCGAGGCGCGTATCGCCTTCGTCGAGGCACTGGTGGCGGCGGGGCTTAAAACCGTCGAGGTCGGCGCCTTCGTATCGCCCAGGGCGATCCCGCAGATGGCGAGCTCCGACCAGGTGCTGCACGGCGTCAGCCACATCAAGGACGCCGAATTCCACGTGCTGGTGCCGAACGAGAAGGGCTATGACGCCGCGCGCGCGGCCGGTGCGCAGGTCGTCTCGGTGTTCGCTGCGGCCTCCGAGGGCTTTTCGCGCGCCAACATCAATTGCTCGATCGCGGAGTCGATCGAGCGCTTCAAGCCGGTGCTGGCGCGCGCCAAGGCCGATGGCGTCAAGGTGCGCGGCTATATCTCCTGCGTGCTCGGTTGTCCGTTCGACGGCGAGATCAAGCCGAAGGCGGTCGCCGACCTCGCGATGACGCTGTGGGATCTCGGCTGCTACGAGATCTCGCTCGGCGACACCATCGGTGTCGGCACGCCGCTGAAGGCCAAGGAGATGCTGCGTGCGGTCGGCGCCGAGCTCCCGGTCGGCAACCTCGCGATGCACTTCCATGACACCTATGGTCAGGCGCTCGCCAATCTCTATGCCGGCATGGAGGAGGGCGTGCGCGTCATCGATGCCGCCGCCGGCGGCCTCGGCGGCTGCCCCTATGCGCCCGGCGCCACCGGCAACGTCGCGACCGAGGATGTCGTCTACATGCTCGAGGGCATGGGCGTGAAAACCGGTATCGATATGGAGAAGCTGCTGGCCACGACGAACGAGGTCGCCGGTTTGCTCGGCCATCCGCCGGTCAGCCGCGTCGCTTCGGCGCTGAACGCGAAACGCAAGCGGCTGAGCGGATCGTAGTTCTCCACCGCACGGGTTCCAGGAACCGCAAGCTGGAACCCGTTGTGCAGCGCACGCCGCCTTCGTTCATCCGCTCTGGGTCAAAACCCCTCGAAAGCGTTCATGGCTTGGTGACTCAAACATGCTGAGGTGAGGGGGCTCGCAATTGCTCCAGGTGCGTCTCGCCATGTCCGGACAGGTGTCAGCTTCCCGCGGCCGAACGTTTTTGGCCGGAAAGATCGTTTTCAATTTCGGTCGGTCGGCCTTCGATTGCACGGTCCGGCAGCTCACCGATACCGGAGCGACCGTGGAACTCGAAAGCGTCGTTGGCATTCCCGACCAGGTCCAACTGTTGATCGTCGGCACCAATCAGGTGAGGCCATGCAAGCGGCTGTGGCAATCGGACCGCCAGCTCGGCCTGGTGTTTGAGGCGCAGCAGGCGAATGCTGCGGCACCCGCGCCTGCCGCTGCCGTGCCTGCCGCTCCTGCGCCATCAGCCATTCCGGAGCGGCGCAGCGGCGACATTCTGCGCGGGCACATGCTGGCGCTGCGCGCAGCGCTCGATCATATCCCGGTCGGCATCCTGCTCTTGGACGCGCAGCTGAAAGCCCTGTTCATCAACCGCGCGTTCCGGAACATGTGGCAGCTTCCGGACGCGGTGGCCGACCGCAATCCCAGCTTCACCGATCTGATGCATCACGGATGCAAGACCATGGCCTATGAGCTGCCGGCTGAGCAGCTTAAAGCCTATGTTGCCGAACGCGTGCGCCTCGTGAGCGCCGGGGATGCAAATCCGATCGATCTCAGGCGCAGCAGTGGCGATGTGGTTCGGTGTCAGTGCACGCCGCTGCCCGACGGCGGTCGGATGGTGAGCTACACGCCCGTGACCGACATCGTGCGCGCGTCGGACAAGTTGAAGGTGCTGACCGGCGCCCTCGAGAACGTGGAGGACGGCGTCGTCCTGCTCGATCGCGATCTCAATGTGATTTTCCTCAACCGGAGAATGCGGGAATTCTGGGAGGTGAGTGAGGAGGAGATTGCGCGGCATCCGGCATACGTCACGCTTCTCACGCGCGGCCGCCGGGCAGTCCCAAGCGGCTCGACCCCGGAGCAAATCAAAGCCTTTCCGGCGAAGCGGATCGCGGAGATCAAGGCGGGCGATCACAAGCGCGACGTCCAGACGCCTGATGGCCGCAACATCAGGATCCATTGCTCAACGATGGCAAACGGCGGCCGGATGCTGACCTTTGTCGACGTGACCGATCTCGTTGGTAATGCGCGACAGCTCGAGGTGCTCGCGACCACCGATCCGCTCACCGGACTGTTCAACCGCAGGCAGTTCCTGACGACGCTGGACGCGGAGTGGAGCCGGTTCCAGCGCTACTATCGCTCCGTCTCCGTGTTGATGGTCGATATCGACTACTTCAAGAGCATCAATGACCGGCTCGGTCATGCGGCCGGCGACGAGGCCATCAAGGCCGTTGCCGAGATCTGCATTCGCGGTAAACGCAAGTCCGACGTCGTCGGACGTGTCGGAGGCGAGGAGTTCGCGGTTCTGCTGCCGGAAACGACATTGTCGCGCGCCCGGACCGTCGCCGAGCGCATTCGCAAGAGGGCGGAAGGGTTGGCATTGGCGGCGGATGGTCATCCGGTGCGACTGACAGTGAGCATCGGCGTTGCCGAGGCCCTTACCAGCATGCCCGGGATAGACGCGCTGATGAAGGCCGCCGATGCCGCGCTCTACCAGGCCAAGGAGCACGGCCGGAATCGCGTCGAGTGCTGGGTGCCTCCGGCGCCACCGAAGCTGGCGGCCGAGTAGATTGCGGGATGGGTCCTTCGTCATTTCCGGGCTCGTGCTTCGCACGCCCTCAGGTGCGCAATTGCGCATCGGGAAATGACGGAAGGAGGTGCGACAAAACAACCCGACGGGCAACTCACTCAAAATGCGTCAAGCCCGCGCGACGAAAAGATTTCGGTTTACCGGAAGGCCAACTCAGTGTTATGAAATCGCCGTCTCACCCGATCGAGGGGCGCTTCGCGATCGTCACGAACGCGGTGTGGGATGCGGTGGACGCCGAGCGTGTGACTGACGAGAGCACGCGAAGCGGACGGTGAAGTCGTGTGGTCCTGACGCCCTAACGGCAGGTGTCTTTTCACAATACGCGAGCGCGTCTTGTGAAGGCGGTGACAAGCAAGCCCAGTCTCGCCGGGGAGAGCACGAAGTAAGCCGTAACCCATCGCGCAGGGAAAGCCGGATTGCTCCGGTTACACCTGTGGTCCTACCCCCGAGCTTTCTACCTTTTGCTCGGGGCCCATGGGTGCGATCGGCACCCGGCTTTCCCTGCGCCCTCTGCGCAAGAGAGGGCGGAACGAACAGCAAAGCTCGGGCGCTTCATGTCGCGAGAATGCGAAGCCGTGTCCCCACTCACAACTGTCATCGCCCGGCTCGACCGGGCGATCCAGTACGCCGCGGCCTCTCCGCTTAAGCACGAGCGTCTCTGGAATACTGGATCACCCGCATGCGCGGGTGATGACACCGAGAACTTGGCTGTTTGACATCATGAATCGAAAACCATCCTCATCGTCGTCCCGGCTTTCCCAGCGCCCCCTGTTGAAGGAGAGGGCAACGACCAATCCACAACTCGGACGAGTTCCGTCGCGAGGCAACAACTCCACGGCTATCTGGTCAGGTACGTGTCAGGTTCCCATAAGGACCGATAATACATGGTTGCCCGGGAGCCACGATTGTTGCGTCGTCGCAACAGTGAATCGACATTTAACCCTAAACACAGCCAGTCCGTAGTCGCGCCGCTTTTTAGCCACACCCTGACATGAAAGGATATTCACCTAGCTGGATAGCCAGCGCTCGCGATGACGGGACTTTTGATCGGTTCCGGCGTTGTTGGAGGAAACAGCGCTGGGAACAGGGTCGCGATGGACGCCAAGACGAACATCAAGGGCAGGCTGCCGAGCCGTCACGTGACGGAAGGGCCCCAGCGCGCACCGCATCGGTCCTATCTCTATGCGATGGGGCTGACGACAACCCAGATTCATCAACCCTTTGTCGGCGTTGCTTCATGTTGGAATGAAGCTGCCCCCTGCAACATCTCGCTGATGCGCCAGGCGCAGGCGGTGAAGAAGGGCGTGGCGTCCGCCGGCGGCACGCCGCGCGAGTTCTGCACCATCACCGTGACCGACGGCATCGCGATGGGCCATGACGGCATGCGCTCGTCGCTGCCGTCGCGGGAATGCATCGCCGATTCGGTCGAGCTGACCGTCCGCGGTCACTCCTATGATGCGCTGGTTGGGCTCGCCGGCTGCGACAAGTCGCTGCCGGGCATGATGATGGCGATGGTCCGGCTCAACGTGCCCTCGATCTTCATCTATGGCGGCTCGATTTTGCCCGGCAACTTCCGCGGGCAGCCGGTGACCGTGCAGGACATGTTCGAGGCGGTCGGCAAGCACTCGGTCGGCGCCATGTCGGACGAGGACCTCGACGAGATCGAGCGGGTGGCGTGCCCGTCGGCCGGCGCCTGCGGCGCCCAGTTCACCGCCAACACCATGGCGACCGTCTCCGAGGCGATCGGCCTCGCGCTGCCGTATTCGGCCGGGGCTCCGGCGCCTTACGAGATCCGCGACGCCTTCTGCTCTGCCGCCGGCGAGAAGGTGATGGAGCTGATCGAGAAAAACATCCGGCCCCGCGACATCGTCACCCGGGAAGCCCTTGAAAATGCTGCGGCCGTGGTTGCAGCCTCAGGTGGTTCGACCAATGCTGCGCTGCACCTGCCGGCGATTGCCCATGAGTGCGGCATCAAATTCAATTTGTTCGACGTTGCCGAAATCTTCAAAAAGACTCCTTACGTCGCGGATTTGAAGCCGGGCGGCCGTTATGTTGCCAAAGACATGTTTGAAGTTGGTGGCATTCCGCTGCTGATGAAAACGCTGCTCGACAATGGCCACCTGCACGGGAATTGCCTGACCGTCACTGGCCGAACGATCGCCGAAAACCTCAAAAGCGTGAAATGGAATCCGCACCAGGACGTGGTGCGGCCCGCCGACAATCCGATCACCGTGACAGGTGGCGTTGTCGGGCTGAAGGGTAATCTCGCTCCGGAGGGTGCGATCGTGAAGGTCGCGGGAATGTCCAACCTGAAGTTTACCGGTCCGGCCCGGTGCTTCGACCGCGAGGAAGACGCCTTCGAGGCGGTGCAGAAGCGCACCTACAAGGAAGGCGAAGTGATTGTGATCCGCTACGAGGGGCCGAAGGGCGGTCCCGGGATGCGGGAGATGCTGGCGACCACGGCGGCGCTGACCGGGCAGGGGATGGGCGGCAAGATTGCCCTGATCACCGATGGCCGGTTCTCCGGCGCCACCCGTGGCTTCTGCATCGGACATATTGGACCTGAAGCGGCCGTCGGTGGGCCGATCGGGTTGTTGCAAGACGGCGACATCATCGAGATCGATGCGGTCGCCGGCACCCTTAACGTAAATTTGAGCGACGCCGAACTCGCAAATCGTAAGACCAAATGGGCCCCTCGCGCGACGAACCATACATCTGGTGCGCTGTGGAAGTACGCCGAGCAAGTGGGGCCGGCGGTGGATGGCGCAGTCACCCATCCGGGTGGCGCGTACGAGAAACAGTGTTATGCGGACGTTTAAGCGTGCGATATTTGCGTTTGCGTTAGGGGCCATTCCGGTGGCGGGCCCCGGATTCGGATTCGACGGCGCCCCGGTCAACCCCCAGGATACCGTTCTTCCGGTGGTCGCTCCGCAGCCCGGCACGGCCGGTGCCCTGAAGCGGGCCGCCACGCCGGTTGCGCCTGCGGCGACCTCGCCGACCTCCTCCTTCAGCACGCTGCAGTACCAGGCCGAGGGCGGTCACCCCGTGGCGCAGTGGAAACTTGGCAAGATGTACGCCGAGGGCGACGGCGTCATCCAGGACGACATGCGCGCCTTCGAGTATTTCAGCCGGATTGCCAATGCGCATGCCGAGGACTCGCCGTCGGCGCCGCAGGCTTCGATCGTGGCCAACGCCTTCGTGGCGCTCGGCCGCTATTATCTGAGCGGCATTCCCAATTCCAAGGTGAAGGCGGACACCGAACGGGCGCGGGAGATGTTCTCCTATGCCGCGTCCTATTTCGGCAATGCCGATGCCCAGTACGACCTTGCCCGGCTTTACCTGAAGACGCCGGACGCCTCGCGGGACGACTTCCGCTATGGCGCGCGCTGGCTCGGGCTTGCCGCCCAGAAGGGCCAGCATCAGGCGCAGGCGCTGCTTGGCCAGATGCTGTTCAACGGCGACCGGCTGCCGCCGCAGCGGGCACGTGGCCTGATGTGGCTGACCCTGGCGCGTGACAGCGCCACGCCCGACGAGGCCTGGATCAAGGAAAGCTACAACCGGGCGATCACCAAGGCGTCCGAAGACGACCGCGCGATGGCGCTGCAGATGCTCGAGCACTGGGTGCAGGGTCGTCGCGATTAGAGGCCGCCGGGATTGATATCCCCGCGGCCGGCGAGCTCAGACGGTCTCGAAATCGAGATCGGCCCAGACCGGGACATGGTCGGAGGGCTTCTCCCAGGCGCGGACATAGCTATCGATCCCGACGTCGATCAGCCGGTCGCTGGCCTGCGGCGACATCAGCAGATGGTCGATGCGCAGGCCCCAGTTCTTCTGCCAGGCGCCGGCCTGGTAGTCCCAGAAGGTGTACTGGCCGGGCTCGTCATTGACCGCGCGCAGCGCATCGGTCAGGCCGAGGCCGAGCAGCGACTGGAAGGCCTCGCGGGTCGCAGGGCGGAACAGGGCATCGTCGGTCCAGGCGGCCGGATTGTAGACGTCGCGGGCCGCCGGAATGACGTTGAAGTCGCCGGCCAGGATCAGCGGCTCCTCGGCCTTAAGCCGTTGCCGCGTGTACTCAAGAAGCCGCGACATCCATTTGAGCTTGTACGGATATTTGTCGGTGTTGGCGGGGTTGCCATTGGGCAGATAAAGGCACGCGACCCGCACCACGCCCTGCTTCAGCGTGACGACGCCTTCGAGGAAGCGGGCGTGGGCGTCCTCGTCGTCGCCGGCGAGGCCCGACTTGGTCTCGTCGAACGGCAGCTTGGAAAGCAGCGCCACGCCGTTGAAGGTCTTCTGGCCGTGGGTGACGACATTATATCCTAGCGCCTCGACCTCGAGCCGCGGAAACGCGTCGTCGACGCATTTGATCTCCTGCAGGCAGACGATGTCGGGGGAACACTCCTTCAGCCAGGCGACCAGAAGTTCGATCCGTTGCCGGACCGAGTTGACGTTCCACGTAGCGATGCGAACTGCCATCGGACTTCCTTCATTGATGGGACACGTGACCGAGCGCCCCGCTTTAGACCAACCGCTTCCGCATCTCGATGTGCGGGATGCCGGCCTCCTCGAATTCCTCGCCGATCCGCTCGAAGCCGACGCGTGCGTAGAACCGCTCTGCGTGTGTCTGCGCGTTGAGGATCAGCTCCGGATAGCCGAGTTCGGCCGCCTTGGCCATCAGCGCATCCAGCACGCGGGCGCCCATGCCCGTGCCGCGCGCCGCCTTGAGCACCGCCATCCGGCCGACATGGCCGTCGGGCAACAACCGGCCCGTCGCCACGGCGGTGCCGTCTTCGGCAAACGCCAGGGCATGCCAGCTCGACACGTCCATTTCGTCCCATTCAAGTTCCGCCGGAACGCCCTGTTCTTCGACAAAGACGCTGTAGCGGATGGCACCGGAGCGTTCGCGGGCTTCTTCCCAGGTGCAGACGCGGACGGAGATGGACATCAGGGGGATTCGAAACATTCGATCTGGAGGCGAAAGGGTAGCGCGATTGCCCGCCCCGTCGCATGCCGAATTTCCAGGAGTGCGGATGCGAATGACCGGGATTGAAGCCGCAGGATTTTACTTAGGTGGCATACCATGGGCGATCCGCCTGTGCTAACCCTCTCCGGAAACAAGGCGTAACAATTGCCGACGGGGGAGTTGCGAAGCGTCCCGGCCCTGAGGGGAAGCGGGCGGCGCACGTGCAAGACTTATGAAAAAACGGAATTTGGTTCTGACTGTCGCTGTTCTCGGCATTGCAGCCGGGGCGGCTTACATGACCCGCGCTTCATGGATGGGTGGCGGTGCCGCCACCGCACAGGGGACGCCGCGGCCGCGTGTGGTCTCGGTGGATCTGGCCAAGGCCGAACGCAGGTCGGTGCCGGTGGATGTCGACGCGATCGGAACGGTCACGCCGATCTCCAGCGTGGCGCTGAAGTCGCGGCTGGAAACCACCATCGTCTCGGTGCATTTCGAGGACGGCGCCAAGGTCAATGAGGGTGACCTGCTGTTCATGCTCGACGCACGGCAGATCGATGCCCAGATCGAGCAGGCCGAGGGCGTGCTGGCCCGCGACCAGGCCCAGCTCGAGGGCGCGCAGCGCGACCTCCGCCGCTATACGGAGCTCGTCGGCAAGGGCGCGACCACGCAGGTCAATCTCGACAATGCCAAGACCCAGTCCGATGTCCTGATCGGCACCATCAAGGCCGACCAGTTCGCGCTGGAAAACCTCCGCGTCCAGAAGAGCTACACCGTGATCCGCGCGCCGTTCGCGGGCCGGATCAGCGCCGCCAACGTCAAGGTCGGAAACTTCGTCCGCCCGGCAGATACCCAGCCGCTCGCCGTCATCAACCAGATGGCGCCGGTCTATGTCACCTTCGCCATTCCCCAGCGTGCGCTGGTCGATCTGCGCGATGCCATGGGGAAGGACGATCCCAAGGTGATCGCGACCATTCCCGGCCACCAGCGTTCCGAGAGCGGCAAGGTCGCGATGGTCGAGAACGCCGTCGATGCGACCACCGGCATGGTCACGGTGCGCGGCATCATGAACAATGCGAGCGAGACGCTGTGGCCCGGCACCATCGTGCAGACCAAGCTGATCATCCGCAGCGAAGACGCGGTCGTGGTGCCCACGGTCGCGGTCCAGCGCAGCCAGAACGGCAATTTCGTCTTCGTCGTCCAGGACGGCGTCGCCAAGGTGCGGGCGGTCAAGGTCGATCGCACCTTCCAGGGCAGCTCGGTGATCTCTGATGGATTGGCGGGCGATGAAAGCATCGTCGTCGACGGCCAGCTGCTGCTGTCGGAGGGATCGCGGGTCGAGTTGCGGGCGCGCAAGGCCGGAGCCTGACCGATGACGCTCTCCGAGCTCTGCATCCGCCGCCCGGTCATGACGACGCTGATCACGGCGTCGATCATCGCATTCGGCGTGTTCGGCTTCCGCCTGCTGCCGGTCTCGGCGCTGCCCAAGGTGGATTTCCCGACCATCGCGGTCACGGCCACGCTGCCGGGCGCCAGCGCCGACACCATGGCCGCCTCGGTCGCCGGCATCATCGAGCGCCAGCTCTCGACCGTTGCCGGCATCTCCTCGATGAACTCGAACTCCTCGCAGGGCACGAGCGTCATCACCATCCAGTTCGACCTCAACCGCAACATCGATGCCGCCGCGCTCGACGTGCAGACGGCGTTGACGATCGCGCAGCGCCGGCTGCCGATCGAAATGACGATCCCGCCGAGCTTCCGGAAGGTGAACCCGGCCGATTTCCCGGTGCTGTTCGTCTCGCTGGGGTCGGCGACGCTGCCGTTGTCGGCGGTCAACGAATACGGCGACATCACGATCGGGCAGGCGCTGTCGCAGCTGCCCGGTGTTGCCCAGGTGTTGATCTACGGCGCGCAGAAATTTGCGATCCGCGTTCAGGCCGATCCGGAGGCCGCGGCTGCCCGCAGCGTCTCGATGGAGGATATCCGCGCCGCAGTGTCGCGCGCCAATTCCTCGACCCCGGTCGGCACGCTGAACGGCCCCAAACAGGACGTCGCGCTGCAGGCCTCCGGCCAGATGGACAAGGCGGCCGACTACCGCCAGATCTATGTCGCCTGGCGCAACGGCTCGCCGGTCCGGCTCGACGAGATCGCCAAGGTCTACGACAGCGTCGAGAACGACAAGATCGCGACCTGGATGAACGACGAGCGGGCGATTGTGCTCGCGATCCAGAAGCAGCCCGACGCCAACACCGTGGCAGTCGTCGATGCCGTGCTGGCGAAATTGCCGTCGCTGCGCGCCGCGATCCCGCCCTCCGTGACCATGCAGGTCATGATGGACCGCTCGGTCTCGATCCGGCAGGCGGTCAGCGACGTCGAGGAGACCCTGCTGATCGCGATCGCGCTGGTGATCCTCGTCATCTTCCTGTTCCTGCGCTCGGCGTCGGCGACCTTCATTCCGGCGCTGGCGGTGCCGATCTCGCTGTTCGGCACCTGCGCTGCGATGTACGCGCTGGATTACTCGATCAACAACATGACGCTGCTGGCGCTGACGCTCTCGGTCGGCTTCGTGGTCGACGACGCCATCGTCATGCTGGAGAACATCGTCCGCCATATCGAGCACGGCATGAAGCCGTTCGAGGCGGCGCTGAAGGGCGCCCGCGAGATCGGCTTCACGATCATCTCGATCACCTTCTCGCTTATCGCCGTGTTCATCCCGGTGCTGCTGATGGGCGGCATCGTAGGCCGCGTGTTCCGCGAATTCGCGGTCACGATCTCGGTGGCGATCATCGTCTCCGGCTTCGTGTCGCTGACCTTGACGCCGATGCTGTGCGCCCGCGTGCTGCGCGCGCATGACGCGACCAAGCGTCCGAACATCGTGTTGCGGGCGTTCGAGGCGATGTTCGAGGCCTGGCTGCGCGCCTATGAATGGGCGCTGGACTGGGTGCTGGCCAAGAAAGCCTTGATGCTGATCGTGACGCTCGCGACGCTCGGCGGCACCATCTACCTCTACATGATCGTCCCGAAGGGCTTCTTCCCGCAGGAGGACACCGGCTTTCTGATCGGCGTGACGGAAGCTGCGACCGATACCTCGTTCGAGGCGATGAAGGTGCGCCAGCAGGCGCTGGTCGAGGTGATGCGGACCGATCCGGCGATCGATTACATCAATTCCACGGTCGGCTCCGGCGGTCCCAATCCGACCACCAACTACGGCCGCCTGTTCATCGCGCTGAAGCCGCAGAAGACGCGTGACAACGCCACCGTGGTGATCGGACGGCTGCGCCAGAAGGCGCGCGAGATTCCGGGCATGCAGGCGTTCTTCCAGAGCGTCCAGAATCTCAACATCGGCGGCCGCATCTCGAAGAGCCAGTATCAGTATGTGATGCAGAGCGGCGATACCGAGTCGCTGTACCGGCTGGCGCCGGAGATGCGCGACAAGATCGAAAAGATCCCGGGCCTGCTCGACGTCACCACCGATCTCTACATCAAGAACCCGCAGATGACGGTCGATATCGACCGCGAGAAGGCGGCGGTCTACGGCATCACCGTCGACCAGGTCCGCAACCAGCTCTACAACGCCTACGGTTCGCGGCAGGTCGGCACCATTTACATGCCGTCGAACGACTACCAGATCATCCTGGAGGTGCAGCCGCAGTTCCGCGTCGATCCGTCCGATCTCTCTAAGCTCTACATGAAGACCGCGAATGGGCAGACCATTCCGCTGGATGCGGTAGCGCGGTTGGTGCCGACGGTCGGGCCGCTGCAGATCAACCACCAGGGCCAGCAGCCGGCGGTGACGATCTCGTTCAATCTCGCGCCCGGCAATTCGCTCGGCTATGCCGTCGACAAGATCACCGAGCTCGAGCAGACCGCGAATTTGCCGCCGACGATTGCGACCGGATTCTCCGGCACCGCGCAGGTATTCCAGGATTCGCTGCGCGGGCAGGGTGTCCTGATCCTCGCCGCCGTGTTCGCGGCCTTCGTGATCCTCGGCATTCTCTACGAGAGCTTCATCCATCCGATCACCATCATCTCGGGCCTACCGTCGGCCGGCATCGGCGCGATCCTGACGCTGATGCTGTTCGGGATGGAGCTATCGGTAATTGCGATGATCGGCATCGTGATGCTGGTCGGCATCGTCAAGAAGAACGCGATCATGATGGTCGACTTCGCGCTGGAGCGCCGCCGCGTCGGCCTCAGCGCCGAGCACGCGATCCGCGAGGCGGCGCTGCTGCGTTTCCGCCCGATCATGATGACGACGTTCGCGGCGATCTTCGGCACGCTGCCGATCGCGCTCGGTGCCGGCGCCGGCGCCGAACTGCGTCAGCCGCTCGGCGTCGCGGTGGTCGGCGGCCTCTGCGTGTCGCAGCTGCTGACACTGTTCATCACGCCTGTGATCTACATCTATCTCGACCGTATCGACCGCAGGCTGCGCCGCAAGCTCGATCCGCAGGCGGAGGCGGCCAGCGACGTCGAGCGGCCGCAGGTGGTGGCGGCAGAGTAGCTGGCGTCTCCGGCGAACCGGTCACCGGTTGGCGTGGAGCAGCCGCGTCGGGCAAAGAAGCGTTAGATCGAGAAGCTGGTGCCGCAGCCGCAGGACGCGGTGGCGTTCGGATTGACGACGCGGAACGAGGCGCCGATCAGGTCGTCGACGAAGTCGACTTCCGAGCCCGCGAGGAACGGGACCGAGGCGGGGTCGATCAACACCACGGCGCTGTCGCGCTCGATCACCAGGTCGTCATCGGCCTGGGTGCGCTCGACGTCGAATTTGTACTGGAAACCGGAGCAGCCGCCGCCCTCGACCGAAATGCGCAGCTTGGCGCCGTCGCCTTCTTTGCTGAGGATCTGTCCGATCCGGCGGGCGGCCCGTTCGCTGACGGTGATGGCAGCAGTCATATTGGTCTCCGAAACCCTATTTGAGCATGGTTTGATCGGATCATTCTCGGCGTCATGCCCAATTCATTTGGTCAGCCGCCTCAGTCATAGTTAAGTGCGTCGGACCATGGAATCAAATGGATAAGGACTAAAATACCGTGTCGGTCGGAATGGCTGCCCCCCGCGCGCCTTATGCCTGCGACCCCGACCGCAGCCGCGGCCGGCTTGTCTTGGAGCCGCCGAGCCGGACCCGCAGCCCGTTCCGGCGCGATTGTGACCGGGTGATCCATTCCACCGCGTTCCGCCGCCTCAAGCACAAGACCCAGGTCTTCGTCTTCCATGAAGGCGATCATTACCGCACCAGGCTGACTCATTCGCTGGAGGTCGCCCAGATCGCCCGCGCGCTGGCGCGCCAGCTCGGGGTCGACGAGGATCTGACCGAGACGCTGGCGCTGGCGCACGATCTCGGCCACCCGCCGTTCGGGCATGCCGGGGAGCGGGCGCTCGACGACTGCCTCAAGGACGACGGCGGCTTCGACCACAATGCGCAGGCGCTGCGGGTCGTCACCTCGCTGGAGCATCGCTACCCCGAATTCGGCGGGCTGAACCTGACCTGGGAGTCGCTCGAGGGTATCGTCAAGCACAACGGCCCGCTGACCGAACGCAACGGCGCACCTAGCGGCCGCTACGTCGACAGCGGCCTTCCGATCGGGATCGCCGACTACAACCAGGCCTACGATCTCGAGCTCTGGAGCTATGCCTCGCTCGAGGCGCAGATCGCGGCCTTCGCCGACGACATCGCCTATGACGCCCATGACATCGACGACGGCCTGCGCGCCGGTCTGTTTGCGGTCGATGACCTCAAGGAGATGCCGCTGACCGCAGAGATCATCGCCGAGATCGACCGCCATTACCCCGGGCTCGACGAGGTCCGGCGCGGCGCCGAACTGGTGCGTGAGCTGATCTCGCATTTCATCAGCGCGGTCTTCAACGAGGCGACCCGGCGGCTTGCGGTCGCGCAGCCGCAATCGGCCCAGGATGTGCGCCACCACAACGCGCCGCTGATCGCGTTTCCGCCCGAGGTGGCCGAGCAGGAGGCGGCGATCAAGGCGTTCCTGTTCCGGCGGATGTATCGCCACCCGCGGGTGATGCTGGTCATGCGGGAGGCGGAGCAGGTGGTCCGCAATCTCTATGAGCGCTACCGGCAATCGCCGGGCGACCTGCCGGCGGAATGGATCGAGGGAAGCGTGCAGGAGACCGGCAGCGCGCGGAACAGGCGGATCGGCAATTTCATTGCCGGGATGACCGACCGTTTCGCCCTGATCGAGCATCAAAGGCTTTTTGACTCGACCCCGGATTTGCGTTAGCGCCCTGCCATGGCCGACACCCCTGCGACACCACACCTTTTTGCCGACATGCTGGCGCGCGTGCACGCGATCTGTGCCGCTGTCGCTGCCGAGGATAACTGGCCCGCGGGCATCGATCTGTCCCGCGTCGTGGTCGAGCCGCCGCGCGATGCCAGCCATGGCGACATGGCGACCAATGCCGCGATGGTGCTCGCCAAGGAGGCCAAGGCCAAGCCGCGCGAGCTCGCCGACAAGATCGCGGAGCGGCTGCGTGCCGACGCGCTGGTGGCGTCTGTCGATGTCGCCGGGCCCGGCTTCATCAACCTGACCTTGAAGCCGCAGGTCTGGGCGGACGCGCTACGCGCCGTGCTGGCCGCCGGCTCGGCCTATGGCCGCAGCGACATCGGCAAGGCCGAGAAGGTCAATGTCGAATACGTCTCGGCCAACCCGACCGGGCCGATGCATGTCGGCCACTGCCGCGGCGCTGTGTTCGGCGATGCGCTGTGCAGCCTGCTGCAATTCGCAGGCTTCGACGTCTGCCGCGAATATTACATCAACGACGCCGGCGCCCAGGTCGACGTGCTCGCGCGCTCGGCATTTCTGCGTTACCGCGAGGCGCTCGGTGAGGACATCGGCGCGATCCCGGAGGGGCTCTATCCCGGCGACTACCTCGTGCCGGTCGGCGCGGCGCTTGCCAAGGAATACGGAGAGAAGCTGCTCAACATGACGGAAGCCGCGTGGCTGCCGATCGTGCGCGACAAGGCGATCGCCATGATGATGGAGATGATCAAGGTCGATCTCGCCGCGCTCAACATCCATCACGATGTGTTCTTCTCCGAGCGCTCGCTGATCACATCAGGCAACAACAAGGTCGCCGAGACCATCGATTTCCTGCGCGCCAAGGGCGACATCTACGAAGGCCGCCTGCCGCCGCCAAAAGGCAAGCCGGTCGAGGATTATGAAGACCGCGAGCAGTCGCTGTTCCGCGCCACCGCCTATGGCGATGACGTCGATCGTCCGCTGATCAAGTCGGACGGTTCATACACCTATTTCGCGTCCGACATCGCCAACCACCGCAACAAGTTCGAGCGCGGTTTCACCAATCTGATCGACGTGTTCGGCGCCGATCACGGCGGCTACATCAAGCGGATGCAGGCGGCGGTGAAGGCAGTGACTGCCGGCAAAGCCACGCTCGACGTCAAGATCGTGCAGCTCGTCAAGCTGCTGCGCGACGGCGAGCCGGTGAAGATGTCGAAACGCTCCGGCGAATTCGTCACGCTGCGCGAGGTGGTCGACGAGGTCGGCTCGGACGCGGTCCGGTTCATGATGCTGTTCCGCAAGAACGACGCGGTGCTCGATTTCGACCTCGCCAAGGTGATCGAGCAGTCCAAGGACAATGCCGTCTTCTACGTCCAGTACGGTCACGCCCGTGGCCATTCGATCTTCCGCAATGCGCGGGAGGAGGCGGTTCCCGACCTGCCCGAGACCGATGAGGCCCGGCTGGCCTATCTGCGAAACGCTGCGGTCGAGCGGCTGACCGATCCGTCCGAGCTCGGCCTGCTTAAGCAGCTTGCGCTGTATCCGCGGATGATCGAAGCTGCCGCGGTGGCACACGAGCCGCACCGAATCGCTTTTTATCTATATGATTTGGCCAGTGAATTTCATGCGCTGTGGACCAAGGGGCGCGATTTGCCCTATTTACGCTTCATTATCAATAATGATGCAGAGATCACGAGGGCGCGACTGGCAATGGTTCAGGGCGTCGTCTCGGTTCTGGCATCGGGCTTAGCTGTTCTAGGCGTCCACGCTCCGACCGAGATGCGGTAGGCAGGGGCATTAGGCCTTCACGAGTGGGGATTTGTGAGGGCATCTGGCAGGGGCCAACTCGTTCGGACCGGCTGTGCCGGCGATCTTGGCGCTGTCCCGAAGGGGATGCATCATCACGATGGCTGATCGATATCAGGACCGACATTTTTCCACCGACGCGGCACCCAAGGCCGAGAGCGATCCGCTCGCCGAACTGGCCCGGCTGATCGGACAGACGGATCCGTTCGGCAGCGCGAACAAGCCGCCGCCGCGTCCGCTGCAGTCGCGCGCCAATGCGCGGCCGCAACAATATGATCCGCAGGCCGAGGACGAGGATGCGCCGCCGCCCGCGGGCCCGCCGCCCTGGATGCAGCGCGCGCGGCAGGAGACCGTCGCTCCGCCGCCCGTGCAGCACACCGAGTACGAAGAGCCCGAACAGGACTACCAGCCGAAGCCGGTGCATCCGTTGCATCGCTATGCGGCCCAGCAGGCGCAGCCGCCTGCGCCCGAACCGGTCGCAAGCTATCGGCCGGTCGAGCCCCCGCGACAGCCCGAGGCCTTTGACGACGAGCCCTATCAGAGTGGCGATCAGGGCCAGGATCCGTCGCGCTATGACGATGCGCTCTACGGCCAGCTGGAAGCCGGCGAACAGGATCTGCAGCGCGATCCATCCTATCCGGACGATCCCTATGCGTATGAGGCCGACGAAGAAGAGCCTGAACCGCGTCGGCGGAGCAGCGGCCTGATGACGGTCGCCGCCGTCTTGGCGCTAGGCGTGTTCGGCGTCGGCGGCGCGTACGCTTACCGAACCTATGTCGGCTCGCCCCGCAGCGGTGAGCCGCCGATCATCAAGGCCGACAACACGCCGACCAAGGTGATCCCGGCCCAGGCCGATGCGCCGGCCAAGACACCGGATCGCATGGCAGCGGGTGACGGCACCGAGAAGATCGTGTCGCGTGAAGAGACCCCGGTCGACGTCAATTCGAAGACCGCAGGACCGCGCGTCGTGTTTCCGCCGCTGAACGCAAATGCGAATCCGCCGCCGGCATCGACCGTGCAGACGGCGCAGCCCGCGCCGGCGCCGATCACCGCGAACGGGACGTTGCCGAACAACGAGCCGCGCAGGGTTCGCACGCTCGCGGTCAAGGGCGATTCGCCCGATGGCGCGCAGGCCGCGGCCGCCGCGCCGGCCAAGCCTGCGGCCGCAGCGAAGCCTCCGGTGTCGCGCGGCAACCCGGCCGCGGCCAATGCCAGCGTGAACGCGCCAATGGCGCTGGTTCCCGGGCAGGCTGACGCAGCCCCGGCCGCGCCTCCGACCCGGGTTGCATCCAACACGACCGCCTCCGTTGGTGGCGGTGGATATCTGGTCCAGGTGTCGTCGCAGAAGAACGAGGCGGACGCACAGTCGTCCTATCGGACGCTGCAGGGCAAATATCGCAGTGTACTCGGTTCACAGCCTTTGGTGGTGAAGCGCGTCGATCTCGGGGAGAAGGGCGTCTATTACCGCGCCTTTGCCGGCCCGTTCGCGTCGTCGGAAGAGGCGAACCAGCTGTGCCGGAGCCTGATGTCGGCCGGTGGGCCGCAGTGCCTCATCCAAAGAAATTAAGGGCCGTTTCCTTGACCCGTGAGCTGCATACGGCCTAATCGGCCGAATGACGAACCGCGCATTCATCACGGGCATATCCGGGCTGATCCTCAACGACGCTGAACGCGAATTTATTCGCGCCGAGCGGCCATGGGGCTTCATCCTGTTCAAGCGCAACATCGAGAGCCCTGCCCAAGTGGCCGCTCTTGTTGGGGAACTCAGGTCGGCGGCCGGCATGGCCGACGCGCCGGTCCTGATCGACCAGGAGGGCGGGCGGGTGCAACGGCTCGGACCGCCGCATTGGCCGGTCTATCCGCCCGGCGCGAGCTTCAGCGCGCTCTACGACATCGACCCGAAGCTCGGCCTGACCGCGGCCCGGCTCAGCTCACGGCTGATTGCGGCCGACCTGATCGACCTCGGAATCACCGTCGATTGCCTGCCCTTGGCCGACGTTCCGGTGGCCGGCGCAGATGCGGTGATCGGCAACCGGGCCTATGGAACCGAACCGGACAAGGTCGCGGCGATCGCCCGTGCGGTCACGGACGGGCTAGAACGGGGCGGCGTGCTGCCGGTTCTCAAGCACATTCCTGGCCATGGCCGCGCCACCGCGGACAGCCATTTCCGGCTTCCGACGGTCGATACCGCCAGAGACGAGCTGGAACGGACCGATTTTGCCGCGTTCCAGCCGTTGGCGGACCTGCCGATGGCGATGACCGCACATGTTGTGTTTAGCGCGCTGGACCCCGTCCATCCGGCGACGACTTCTGCGACAATCATCGAACAGGTGATTCGCGGCCTGATCGGGTTCCAAGGTTTGTTGATGAGTGATGACGTGTCGATGAATGCGCTGGCCGGATCAATTGCCGAGCGGACCCGCGCCATCGTCAACGCCGGTTGCGACATGGTTCTGCACTGCAACGGCAATATCGACGAAATGCGCGAGGTCGCGCGGGAGACGCCGGAACTCGCCGGCAAGGCGCTTGAGCGAGCCAAGGCGACGCTCGCCGCGCGGAAGCAGCCTGAACCGCTCGACCGGCAGGCGGCACGGGCAGAACTGGATGCGTTGTTGAATCGGGTAGGGACGGCATGACCGCTGAAATTCTATCGTTTGAGACCGGGCGGCCGGCCGACCTCGCCGAGGGCGAACCGGCGCTGGTGGTCGACGTCGAGGGCTATGAGGGCCCGCTCGACCTGCTGTTGACGCTGGCACGGCAGCAGAAGGTTGACCTGTCGAAGATTTCGATTCTTGCGCTCGCCGACCAATATCTTTCGTTCATCGAGGCCGCGCGCAAAATCCGCCTCGAGCTTGCCGCCGACTATCTGGTGATGGCGGCTTGGCTTGCCTTCCTGAAGTCGCGGCTTTTGCTGCCCGAGCCGCCGAGTGCGGAGGGGCCGAGCGCCGAGGAAATGGCGACCGCGCTCGCCAACCGGCTGCGCCGTCTGGAGGCGATCCGCGAGGCGGCGAACCGGCTGATGAACCGGCCGCAGTTCCAGCGCGATATCTTTCCGCGCGGCAATCCGGAATCGATCGCCGAGATCAAGCATCCGAAGTTCACTGCGACCTTGTACGACCTGCTGTCGGCCTATGCGACGCAGCGCGCATCGCGCGTGCTGACCTCAGTGCATCTGGCCAAGCGGACGGTGTGGTCGCTGGCGGAAGCGCGCGCCTCGCTGGAGCGGCTGGTCGGCCTCGCCGAGGACTGGAGCTGCCTCGACGAGTACCTGATGAACTACGTCGCCGATCCCAAGCAGAAGGCCACGGTGTTCGCATCGAGCTTCGCTGCTGCCCTCGAACTGGTTCGCGAGGGCGAGATGGAAATCAACCAGAAGCAGGCGTTCGCGCCGATCTATTTCCGAAAGCGTCAAGCGCAGGCCGCAATGGCTGCGCCGGACCTGTCGGTTGAGTAAGTGGAAGAAGGAGAGCAAGCCCATGGCAAGCTTGGCGGAAGTGCGCAGAGACGAGCCCGAGGAGAAGGTTTCTCCTATGGATCATCCGGTAGCGCGTCCTGAGGAATTGCGGCTCCTTGAAGCCCTGTTGTTCGCATCGGCCGAGCCGATCGATCAGGCAACGCTGGCAAAGCGGATGCCCGACGGCGTCGATATCAAGGTGGCGCTCGCACAGTTGCAGGCGGAATATGCGCCGCGCGGCGTCAACCTGGTTCGGGTCGCCAACAAGTGGACGTTCCGCACCGCCGGCGATCTGTCGTGGCTGATGACGCGCGAGAGCACCGAGACCCGGAAGCTGTCGCGTGCAGCGATCGAGGTGCTGGCGATCGTCGCCTATCACCAGCCGGTGACCCGTGCCGAGATCGAAGAGATTCGCGGCGTGGTCACGTCGAAGGGCACGATCGACGTGCTGCTGGAGACGGGCTGGATCCGTCCGCGCGGCCGTCGCAAGACGCCGGGCCGTCCGTTGACCTTCGGAACCACCGACGCATTCCTGTCGCAGTTCAGCCTGGAAGCGCTCGGCGACCTGCCGGGGCTCGAGGAGCTGAAGGGCACCGGCCTGCTCGACTCGCGGCTGCCGACCGGCTTTTCCGTTCCCTCACCATCGGATGATGCGACGCTGCGGGAGGACGAGGAGCCGCTCGAGCCCGGCGACACGCTGGAACTTCTGCTCGCGCCGGCCGTCGAGCCTGAAGCCGAGGAACCGAAGACCGAGAGCGAAGCGGTTGCCGAGGTTGAGGCTACCGAGGTTGGGACTGCCGAGGTCGAAACGACAGCCGAGGCCGAAACCGACCTCGAAGCGGAAGTTGCCGCCGAGGTGGACGCGGCCGAACCTGACGCGGCCGAACCTGACGCTGATGAGCCGGACGAGCGCATCCACGCGGGCGATGACGACGGCGCCGAGGAGAAGGGCGAATAGCCCGGAATATTCCCGGTTAAGCCTAGCAATATTACGTAGCCGCGACAGCGATTTGCCGCGGCCGAGGTCCTTGTTTTTGACACCCCGCGGGCCTAACTTCCGGCCATGTTCAGGCCGGTCTACCGGCCATTTCTGGAGGGTTGCAGGATGGGTTCGCTTAGCATTTGGCACTGGATCGTCGTGATCGCAGTGGTCCTGCTGCTGTTCGGACGCGGCAAGATTTCGGACCTGATGGGTGACGTCGCCCAAGGTATCAAGGCCTTCAAGAAAGGCATGCAGGACGACGACAAGGTCGCGGACAAGCCGGAGTCCACCAAGGCGATCGACCACAATGCGGCGCCGTCGGCCGCGCGCCAGGATGTCGGCAGCAAGGCCGTCTAACGCGCCTGTACTGACACATATTTCGACGTTTTTCTTTGCGCGAAACGGTGACGCCGTCGCTCGGAAGCGCTATGGACGCCGATTGAGAAAAGGCGCCGGCAGCCCCACATCCTGCTAGGACCAATGGGGCCGATGGCGGCGCGCTTAGGCGGAACAATTCATGTTCGATATCGGGTGGAGTGAACTGGTCGTCATCGCGGTCGTCGCGCTGATCGCCATCGGCCCGAAAGAGCTGCCGGGCGTGCTGCGCATGGTCGGGCAATGGATGGGCAAGGCCCGGAAAATGGCCTCCGAATTCCAGGGCCAGTTCCAGGAAGCCATGCGCGAGGCCGAGATGGCCGACCTCAAGAAGAGTTTTGACGAGGTCAGGGAAGCCGCAACCGGCATCACCAGCGGCAACATCATGACCTCGCTGCACAAGGACGTCAGCGACGCCCTGCAGATCGACAAGCCGGTCGATGCGCAGGTCGCCTCCGCAATCGACGCACCGGTGACGTCAAGCGACGCACCGGTCACTCCGACAACACCCGCACCGCCGACACCGGAAGCCTTCGTCGAGGCCGAGACGCACGCTGCCGCCGGCGAGCCGCTCGCGATCACCAGCGAGGTGAAGCCCGAGCCGGCGCCTGCGCAGGACGAGACGCCGCCACAGCCTGACGTGCTCAAGGACGCGAGGGCGTCATGAGCGCCGAAGATATCGAGGCCAGCAAGGCCCCCTTGATGGATCATTTGATCGAGCTGCGCTCGCGGCTGATCAAGGCGCTGCTCGGCTTCGGCGTCGCTTTCATCATCTGCTTCTTCTTCGCCAAGCAGATATTCAACGTCCTGGTCTGGCCCTTCATCTGGGTGGCAGGGCCGGAAAATTCCAAATTCATCTATACCGCGCTGCTCGAATATTTTCTGACGCAGCTCAAGCTCGCTCTGTTCGGCGCCGGCTTCATCTCGTTTCCGATCGTCGCGACGCAGATCTACAAGTTCGTGGCGCCCGGGCTCTACAAGCATGAGCGCAACGCGTTCTTGCCTTATCTGATCGCGACGCCGGTGTTCTTCGTGCTTGGCGCGATGATGGTCTATTTCGTGGTCTTCCCGATGCTGACCCGCTTTTCTCTCGGCATGCAGCAGTCGGCGGGCACGGAGACGGCGCAGATCCAGTTGCTGCCCAAGGTCGGCGAGTATCTCTCGCTGATGATGTCGCTGATCTTCGCCTTCGGCATCGCGTTCCAGCTGCCGGTGATCCTGACGCTGCTCGGCCGCATCGGCATCGTCACCTCGAAGATGTTGAAGGAGAAGCGGCGCTACTTCATCGTGATCGCCTTCATCATCGCCGCCGTGCTGACGCCGCCCGATGTGCTGAGCCAGGCCTCGCTCGCGATCCCGCTGCTCTTGCTCTACGAGGGCGCCATCATCGCGGTCGGGATCGTGGAGAAGAAGGCCACGACCTCGAGCGCGCCGTCGGCGACCAATCCGGCCGAGTAGGGCGGTCTTCGCCTCACACTCGGTGTCATACCCCGCGAAGGCGGGGTATCCAGTACGCCGCGGCTTCTCGGCGACACGCCGACGCCTCTGGAATACTGGATCACCCGCTTTCGCGGGTGATGACGGTCGTGCTAGTGGAAACATGCAACGCAAACGTTGAAGTACAACGTTATCTGCAAGCCCGCCGTCAGGACTACCACACCATGCACGATATCAAAGCGATCCGCGACAACCCGACAGCCTTCGACGCCGGCCTGAAACGCCGCGGACTTGGGGCTCTGTCGCCGTCGCTGCTGGCGATCGACGAGAAGCGGCGTGCGGCGATCCTGGCGTCCGAGCAGGCCCAGGCGCGACGCAACGCGGCCTCGAAGGAGATCGGCTACGCCAAGAAGGCAAAGGACGAAGCGCGCGCGGCCAAACTGATGGCCGAGGTCGCCGAGCTCAAGACCACGATGCCGGAGCTGGAGGCTGCCGCGAAATCGTTTGACGACGAGCTGACGAATGAGCTGTCGTCAATTCCGAACTTGCCGCTCGACGAGGTGCCCGACGGCACCGACGAGCACGGCAACGTCCAGCACCATGTGTTCGGCAAGAAGCGCGACTACGGCTTTGCGCCGAAGCTGCATGATGATCTCGGCACCGCGCTCGGCTACATGGATTTCGAGGCGGCGGCGAAATTGTCCGGCGCCCGCTTCGTCGTGCTGAAGAAAGGCCTGGCGCGGCTCGAGCGTGCGATCGGGCAGTTCATGCTCGATTTGCACACCGGCGAGCACGGCTACGCCGAGATCAATCCGCCGCTGCTGGTGCGCGACGCCGTGATGTTCGGTACCGGCCAGTTGCCGAAATTCGAGGACGATCAGTTCTGGGCGATCAAGGGCGAATTGCTCGCGGCGCCGAATGCCGATTTGCGCAGCGAGCGCCTCGGCCTGATTCCGACCGCGGAAGTCTCGCTGACCAACCTCGCGCGCGAGTCCATCCTCGACGAAAAAGAGCTGCCGATGCGGCTCACGGCGCTGACGCCGTGCTTCCGCGCCGAAGCCGGTGCGGCGGGACGCGACACGCGCGGCATGATCCGGCAGCACCAGTTCACGAAGGTCGAATTGGTGTCGATCACGACGCCCGAAGCCAGCAAGGATGAGCTCGAGCGCATGCTGTCCTGCGCCGAGCAGGTTCTGCAGAAGATCGATTTGCATTATCGCGTGATGACGCTGTGCGCCGGCGACATGGGCTTCTCCGCGCAGAAAACCTACGACATCGAGGTGTGGATGCCGGGGCAGGGCGATGGCGGTGCCTATCGCGAGATTTCGAGCTGCTCGGTGTGCGGGGATTTCCAGGCGCGTCGCATGGACGCGCGCTATCGCGGCCCCGACGGCAAGCCGCGCTTCGTACATACGCTGAACGGCTCCGGCACGGCGGTCGGGCGCGCCCTGATCGCTGTGATGGAGACCTATCAGCAGCAGGATGGCTCGATCGCGGTGCCCGATGTGCTGCAGCCCTATATGGGCGGGCTCAAAGTCATCGAGCACGGCATGTGAGGCGAGGGCCAGTGTGATGCCGCTCCATCGGGACATCCACTGGCTTGGTCGACAATGGGCCGTCACGGGCCACGGTCTGCAGCTGATCAATCAGAAGCAGATGGGCTATTACGACATCGAGGCCGCGCGTTTGTGGGAAGCCCGCGTGACCGAGATACAATCGAAGGTCTGGATCGACAGGCCCGATTTCGACAAGGCGCTGGAGATCGCGCGCGGCAAGTTCGCCTACTTGGCGCCGGCCGATCTGCCCGCGGCCGTCGCGCCACCGCCGCCTCCGGTCCGGGCCATGCCGCCGGCCGCGCCGCGTGCTCCGCTTGACGCGGAATCGGTGCCCTCGATCGAGGAGCTGCTGGCGAGGCTGAAATCGAAATCGGCCGCGCCCGTCGCAAGGCCGGCCGAGCAGGTGCCCGCGCCGCCGCCCAGACCTGAACCTCTCACGTCTGCACCTGGCAAGACCGAACCCGCCGGGGCCGAGCTCCTCAGGTCTGAGCCTCCGAAACCGTCCAAGCCGGAACTCGGCCAGACTCCCCCGGACGCAGCCGTGCCGCTCAGGCCTGAAGCTCGGAGGGCTGAATCGCCCGGGGTTGAATCGCTCGGGGGCGAGCCTGCAAAACGCGAGGCTCCGAAGCCTGAGCTTCCAGAGACCGAGCCGATCAGGTCCGAAGCTCCCGAACCTCCCGAAGCTCGCCAGGCTGCGCCGGTTGAGCCGGAGGCGCCTACGCCGCCGCCCTCACCATCAGGCCTCACGTCCGTTCGGCGGCCGGCCTGGCCGGTGTTCGACCGCAAGATCGCCGGCAGCGGCAGATTCGTGCATCCATGGCGCGTCGCCTCGGCGCGATGGCAGGGGCCGGGTTTGCCTCCACGGTCCTAGCCGGTTAAGACGGCAATCAAATCAGGAGCCGCCGCCCAAGAAACCCGCGTCGGATCGAAACAAGGGGCACTTTGACGGATGCGAATTCTCTGCACCAATGATGATGGCATCCACGCCCCCGGCCTGCAGGTCGTCGAGCAGATCGCACGCTCATTGTCCGACGACGTCTGGATCGTCGCCCCCGAACTCGACCAGTCCGGCGTCTCGCATTCGCTGTCGCTCAACGATCCGCTGCGTCTGCGCGAAGTCAGCCCGCGTCACTTCGCGGTGCGCGGCACGCCGACCGATTGCGTCATCATGGGCGCGCGCCACATCCTCGGAGACAAGCTGCCAGATCTCGTGCTGAGCGGCGTCAACAAGGGCCGCAACGTCGCCGAGGACGTGGTCTATTCCGGCACCATCGCCGGCGCGCTGGAAGGCACCATCCTGGGCTTTCCGTCATTTGCGCTGTCGCAGGAGTTCTCGATCGAGACGCGCAACGCGCCGCTGTGGGAGACCGCGCTGAAATTCGGACCCGACATCATCCGCAAGGTGATCGGCGCAGGCGTTCCCCGGAACACCGTCATCAATGTCAACTTCCCGTCCTGCATGCCCGACGACGTCAAGGGCATCCGGATCACGCGGCAGGGCAAGCGCAATCAGGGTTTCCTGAAGATCGATCGCCGTCACGACGGACGCGGCAATCCGTATTTCTGGATCGGCTTCGAGCGCGCGGCGATGATGGATGCGCCGGCCGAAGGCACCGATCTCGCCGCGCTTGCCGCGCGCTACGTCTCGGTGACGCCGCTGCGGCTCGACCGCACCGATGAAGCATTTTCGGAAGCGCTGACCGCGACGTTGAAGTGATGCAGGGGAATCTGTAGCCCGGATGAAGCGCAGCGAAATCCGGGGAAATCTTTAGCGCATAGAGGGCGGTCCCGGATTGCGCTTCGCTGCGTCCGGGCTACGAATGCGGGTGAGGTTTAAACCGGCGCGCTCCGCATTGCGCTCGAGATCACCTGCGCCAGCGTTTCCAGCTGGAAGGGCTTTTGCAGCGCCGGACGATCACGATACTCCGGTGGCAGGCCGGACGAGCCATAACCGGTCGCGAAGATGAAGGGGCGGTTGCGGGCGTTGATCAGCTCGGCGACCGGGGTGATCACCTTGCCGTTGACGTTGACGTCCAGGATCGCGAGGTCGAATTCGGTCGATTGCGCGAGCTTGACCGCTTCGCCGATCTCGCCGGCCTCGGCCGCGACGCTATGGCCGAGCTCTTCGAGCATGTCGGCGACCATCATCCGGATCATGACCTCGTCCTCCACGAGGAAAACTGAACAGCCCGCCGGCCGTGTCGCTGTCATGATGGAATCCTTGCCCGTCCCTGAAATAGGCTCGCAAATAACACTACAAGGCGCAATGCAAACGTTTGGGAATTAGCCGGTTTCCAGCGCGCGACGCTGCGCCGCCGGATCGTTCTGACTGACTTGTTGCGCAGGATTCGTCCAGTCTCCGACCGGGTGCAAACCGTACAACCAGAGCCCCCGCGCCTGGGCGTTAACCGCGCATCTCGGTCGATTATATGGGAAGCTACCGTGTTGGCGCCAACACGAAATCGGACTGCTGGTTCCTGACCGGGAACAAATGGTGACGGGAAATTTTTCCTTAACGCGGTATTTCGGATTTCAATGGCATCAAGCCAGGGCAAGATTCCGCGCTGCCGCCTAGAGACGCTGATGAACATGGCCGTGAAGCCCGATCCGACCGAGAAGATGATGTTTCAGCTCACCCTGCGGCGGCGAGGGGTGAGCGATCAGGCGGTATTGCGCACCATGGAGGAGGTGCCGCGCGAGGTGTTCGTCGATACGCGCGATCGCAACGAAGCCTACCGCGACAGTGCGCTCGGGATCGCCTGCGGGCAGACCATCAGCCAGCCTTTCGTCGTCGCCTACATGACCGAGCAGCTGCAGCTGCAGAAGGACCACCGCGTGCTCGAGATCGGCACCGGCTCGGGCTATCAGGCGGCCGTGCTGTCCCGGCTGTGCAAGCAGGTTCTGACCATCGAGCGCTATCGGACGCTGGCCGACAGTGCCCGCAAGCGCCTCGAAAAGCTGGGCTATTACAACATCGAGGTGCTGCTCGGCGACGGCTTCGACGTTCCGGCCGGGGCCGGCGATTTCGACCGTATCATCGTCACCGCGGCGATGGAGCAGATCCCGGAGAAGCTATTAGAGCGGCTCAATCCCGGCGGCGTCCTGATCGCCCCGGTCGGACCGCATCAGGGTACCCAGACCCTGGTCCGCGTGGTGCGGACGCAGAGCGGTTTCGACCGCAAGGAATTGGTCGACGTCCGCTTTGTGCCGGCGCTGCCGGGAATCGCCCGCGAATTGTAATTTGGCGATTTGCCGCTTGGCGCCAACGCCTTATTCGCAGGGTTAAGCGGTTATTTACTCGCGAGGTGTTTACTCAAAACAGTCTTTTGTTGCGTACGAGTGAGTAACCATGTCTGGGGTTGTCGAGTTGCTTCGCTCGCGTCGCGTACCGCAGGTTGCGGTGCTGACGCTGATGTCCATGGCTTTTGCCGGTTGCAGCGCCGACATGTCGTCGCGCTTCTCGCAAAACTCCTACTCACAAAATCCGTTTGCGTTTGATCCGCAGCCGACCGGCACCGTGCAGGCAGCGCCGCCGCGCGAGCTGCCGCAATACGCGCGGCCAAGAACGCAACCGCAATATTCACAGTACCAGTCACAGCCGTTGCCGCCGCCGGTTGCGGCGCCACAGTCCTACCCGGTCGCCAATGCTGGCGTTTCCGGAGGAGGACGCGGGCTTTCGTCCTACACGCCGCCGCCGGCGCGCCCGCAGATCGAGGCCACCGGCACCGTTCCGCAATCGGTCGCGGCTGCGCACGCCGGACACAGCGGCACCACCATCATCGTCGGCACCAGCGATACGCTCGAATTGCTGGCGCGCCGCTACAACGTCTCGACTGCCGAGATCCTGCGGGCCAATGGCTACAAGGGACCGCGCGCGCTGTCGCCCGGCCAGCAGCTGGTCATTCCGCGCCCGATGGCGGCCGCCGCAGCACCGGCGATGGCTGCGCCGGCCACCCGGCCCGTTGCCGTGGCAGCGGCGCCTGCCGGCGTCCACTATGTCAATCGCGGCGACACGCTGCACAGCATCGCGCGCCAGCACCACATTCCCGTGGCTGAGCTTGCCCGCGCCAACAATCTCGATCAGTCGGCCCGGCTGAGCCTTGGCATGAAGCTGGTGGTGCCCGGCGCCAAGACCGCGATGGCGGCTCCGGCGCCGGTTGCGCAAGGCGTTGCTGCCGCACCGGTTGCGGTTGCCCCGGCACCGGCCATGGCGGCCCCGAAGGTCGTCGCGACGGCGCTGCCGCAGCAGAGCGCGCGGCTGGTTCAGCCGACCGCGACCGTCGAACAGCCGGCGGCCGCCGCAGAAGCGCCCGTTGTCACCAAGTCGAGCGAAGCCACCGGCGCGTTGCCGACGTTCCGCTGGCCGGTGCGCGGCAAGGTCATCACCGCCTACGGCTCGAAGACCAACGGCAAGGTCAATGACGGCATCAACGTCGCGGTGCCCGAAGGCACGCCGGTGAAGGCGGCCGAGGACGGCGTCGTCGCCTATTCGGGCAATGAGCTGAAGGGCTACGGCAATCTCGTGCTGGTTCGCCATTCCAACGGCTATGTCACCGCCTACGCCCACACGAGCGAAATCCTGGTGAAGCGCGGCGATACCATCAAGCGCGGCCAGGTGATCGCCAAGTCGGGCCAGTCGGGCGAGGCGGGCTCGCCGCAGCTCCACTTCGAAATTCGCAAGGGATCGTCTCCGGTCGATCCGCTCCAGTTCCTCAACGGCGCGTAAGCTGCGCGCCGGGACTTCCAAGTCTCACAACAAAGACAACGGGGGAGGCGCAAGCCTCCCCCGTTTTGTTTGATCTAGAAGTCGAAGGTCATGCCTGTCGTCACGGCGCTCGCCTTGTTGCCTGCGACCACGTTGTTGTTGGCGTCGCGGCCGCATATGCCATACCCATGACCGCTCACGCCGAGGCAGTAATGCGCGCCGGGGCCGTTGCGCAGGTAACTGCCGACAAGGTACCAGGTCGCAAACGGGCTGAAGTGGTACTTGATGCCCGCTGCATACTGGTCGGCGCTGCTGTCGAGCGTGTTGAGCGCAAAGTCGGCCGATCCCGGTGCCGGAGTGACGGTGTAGTTGTTGAAGACGCCGGTGCCGGGCGAGCCGGGTGAGGCGTTGGCGTGGGCCCATGACGCGCTGACGTCCCAGGCGCCGACGCTCTGGGTGGCGCTGAAGAAGTAGCCGTCGCGCGACCGCTCGTTGAAGTCGGCCACGGTGTTCTCGCGCCGCATCACCTCGTAGATGCCGTAGAGCTGCAGCTTGCCGATGCCGTCGTCGAGGCGATACCCGGCGCCGATCTTCGCGGCCCATTCGTTGGCGATGCCGACGGATCCCGGCGGAACGATCAGCACGCCGCCGTTGCTCAACGGCGTGACGGCTTCATCGCCGGTGCGGTTGGTGCCCTCATGCATCTCGTAGGCGGCGACGGCTGTGAACGGCCCCTGATTGTAGGTCAGCGAGGCGCTGTACAGGTTGCCATAGGAGCCGTCGGTGCAGCCTTCGGGCGCCGCCGTCAGCGGGAAGCCGCTGCCGCTGCCGCGCGCGGACGTGGCGGGGCAGTTGAAGTCGCCGAGTGCGAAATCGCTGTTGTCCTTTGCGGTGTTCTGCCCGGGCGAGATCATCAGCGTGGTCTGGAAGCCGTTCCAGACCGGCGATTCGTACCAGAGCGCATGGGCCGCACGCCAATCGAACTCCGCGCGCAGGTCGCCGCCGGTATTGCCCATGATCGAGTTGTAGTCGCCGAGCGTCGCCGAGAACGGATCGAACTTCGATGTGGCTTTCTTGTAGGGCGTATCCGATTTGCCAGCCTTGATCGTGCCCCACGGCGTTGCCATCCCGATGAAGCTGTCGCGCGTTCCGAGCGCGGCACGCTCGGTCGGAACCGCGGCGACCTCGACGAGGGATTCAAACTGGGCGACGGCAGCCCACCCGGCGAAGCCATACGGCGCGAGATCGTGACGCGCGTGGACACCGAAAAAGGTGAGGTTGCTTGCCACACCGAACTTGGTGCCCTGATCGAACACGCCGGCGTTGAAGACGTCGCCGGATAGATCCACGTGGCCGTAAAGGGTGACGGTGGTGTTGTCGACGAAGGCGTTGCCACCCGGCGCCTTGCTGTAGAGCGGCGCGCCTCCGATGCTGACGACGGCATGTTCGGGAGCCGGCGGCTTCGGGGATGGCGCGACGCCGGCATGCTGCACCGGGTTGCCCTTTGGCGTTGTGGTTGCCGGAGGGGGCGCGGCGCTGCGGCTTGTGATGTTGTTCACGCGATCCCGGAGCTGTGCATTCTCCTTCGCGAGCTTCGCATTGTTTCGTTCGAGCGCATCCAGACGCGCCATCACGTCGTCGAGCGTTGCTGCCTGCACCGGCTGTTGCGTGAGCGCCAGGCCGATCGCCGCGAGCGCGGTTCCGGCAAGAAGTCCCTTCTTCATCTAATCCCCCCTTTGTCAGAGCGCCTCAGCGGTGTGCTGAGGGTCACAAAGTGGAGGAACGTTAATGTATACCACACACCAGATACATTGATGCGGGCGAGCTAAGGCAGATAAACACCCGATGTGACTTAAATGGTACTATGATACTATTGCGCTGCATCAATTTGTCGCATCTTAAATTTTGGAATAAGATTTAACTTACATGCATGTGATTGAATATCAGATCAAAAATCAAATCTCAAAATTAGGACAGCAATGCTGATATAAAATATTGCAGTGCAGAAACGCAAGTTGGGTTTGGAATAATGGATGCCAGTTTCTGCCGAGTTCGAAGCGAACTCGCGCCTGGCCGGAGACCTAGACTGGCTGCCAGGGGTCTCGCTCGTCTGAGAGACGCTCGACCATGTCGCTCAGGAATTGCGGCGGTCCAAACGCGTGCCAGTCCCCGTCCGATTGCAGCAGCAGCGGACGGCGCGCGTCGCGGCTAAAGGCTTCCAGCCACGCGCGCGCCTTGGCCTTCGGACGAGCGCCGATGGCAACCGCAACGTCGACCGGAATTGTGCGCCAGACAAAGCTTGCCGGAAGAAAGATGACATCGGATCTATCCGGGCGCATCCAGTCGGGCAGCGGGCTTGTCGGCGTAAGCCAGCCGCAGACGAATCTCCGGCACGGATCGACCGGACGCTCGTCGTAGATCGTGCATTTGCCCGCGCTGCTGAACGGGCACGGCTGCCCTGGATGGACGTCGTGGCCACGTATCCGGATTTTCAGCCAGCCATCGCAGCAAGCGGTGCACTCGCCACATTGTCTCGCAGTCGTGCTGGGTTCGGCCGGCATAAGTCGAGTGTACCCATGCCGCACCGAATTCAGAAGGCCTGCGACTTGCCGGTCGTGCGGCTCGTGCTATGCCCCGCTCAGCCGCACGCCGAGCCGGCCGGCGAGTTCCTGCGTGTACTGCCAGGCGACGCGGCCGGAGCGCGAGCCGCGGGTGGTCGACCATTCGAGCGCCTCGCGCTCGAGTTCGTCCTCGGCGATCTTGATGCCGAAATGGTCGCAATAGCCCTTCACCATCGCGAGGTACTCGTCCTGGCTGCAGCGGTGGAATCCGAGCCAGAGACCGAAGCGGTCCGACAGCGACACCTTCTCCTCGACCGCTTCGCCGGGATTGATCGCGGTCGAGCGCTCGTTCTCGATCATCTCGCGCGCCAAGAGATGCCGCCGGTTCGAGGTCGCATAGAGGATGACGTTCTCGGGGCGTCCCTCGATACCGCCTTCCAGCACCGCCTTGAGCGATTTGTACGAGGCGTCGTTGCCGTCGAAGGAGAGGTCGTCGCAGAACACGATGAAGCGGAACGAGGAGCTGCGCAGCAGCTCCATCAGGCCGGGCAGGCTCTCGATGTCCTCGCGGTGGATCTCGATCAGCTTCAGCCGGTCAGCCGGCTTGCGATCGACATTGAGGCTGGCATGCGTCGCCTTGACCAGCGACGACTTGCCCATGCCGCGGGCGCCCCACAGCAGCGCATTGTTGGCGGGCAGTCCGTTGGCGAAGCGCTCGGTATTCTCCATCAGGATATCGCGCATCCGGTCGACGCCCTTGAGCAGGCCTATCTCGACGCGGCTGACGCGCGGCACCGGGGCGAGCCGTCCGTCCGGATGCCAGACAAAGGCGTCCGCGGCACCGAACGACTCGGCCGGATCGGGGGCCGGGGAGGCGGCCGCAAGGCGGCTCGCAATGGTCTCCAGGGCGTTCGCGATCCGCTCGGCAGTGGCGCCGTCGAGCGGCATTACCGGGCGTTTTGTCGCGGCGTTTGCGGTACGCTTGGCGGCAGCTTGAGGGACGGTTTTGCGGGCTGTTTTACTGGTAGTTTTCTTGGCTTTTTTCGGCATTTGTCCAGTTCCTGACGGCGCAGCCTTATCGGGCTGGCGGCGGTCCCGCAAGCGCCCTAAATGAAGGTCCGTTAACGTTGCAATTGGGACCGCGGCCGCTATAGTCCGCGCGAATTTGTCCGGACCGCCATACCGCCCCGAACCCGAGGGCACTGCCGGTCCTTTCCCGTCTTATCCGAGGATCGTCCGAATGCTGATTACTCCTGCGTTTGCTCAGGCTGGAGCTGGCACTGATACCAACAGCATGTTGATGTCGCTGCTGCCATTCGCGCTGATCTTCGTCATCATGTACTTCCTGATTCTGCGCCCGCAGCAGCGGAAGGTGCGCGATCATGCCGACCTCGTGAAGAACATCCGCCGCGGCGACACGGTGGTGACCACCGGCGGCCTCGTCGGCAAGGTGACCAAGGTGGTCGACGACGACCAGATCGAGTTCGAGATTTCGGACGGCGTTCGCGTGCGGCAGATGCGCCAAATGATTTCGGGCGTGCGGACCAAGGGCGAGCCGGCGAAGGGCGATGCCAAGGACGAGGCGTCCGCGAGCTGATTGCCGCGGAGCCCTTTGCCGAATCTGACAGGTCAATTCGATGTTGTATTTCACGCGGTGGCGAGCGCTGGGGATTATCCTGACAGCGCTGGTGGTCTGCCTGTGCGCCGTGCCCAATTTCTTCCCCGAGGCGCAGGTCAAGACCTGGCCGGCCTGGGCGCAGCGGCGCCTCGTCCTCGGCCTCGATTTGCAGGGCGGCTCGTATCTGCTGCTCGAGGTCGACGCCAATTATGTGAAGAAGGAAAAGCTCGAACAGGTTCGCGACGATACAAGGAAGGCGCTGCGTGACGCCCGGATCGGCTTCACCGGAGGCATCACGATCCGCAACGACGCCGTCGAGGCCCGGATCGCGAAGGAAGCCGATGTTCCGGCGGCGCTGGCGAAACTTCGCGAGATCGCGCAGCCGATCGGCGGCTTGCTCGGCTCCGGCGGCCAGCGCGATGTTGATGTGACGGACGCGGGCGGCGGCTTGATCCGCCTGACCGTGTCGCAGCCCGCGATGATCGAGCGGATGCGCAAGACCATCGAGCAGTCGATCCAGATCGTCGAGCGCCGCGTCAACGAGCTCGGCACCGTCGAGCCGTTGATCCAGCGTCAGGGCACCGACCGCATCCTGGTGCAGGTGCCGGGCCTGCAGGACCCGACCCATCTGAAGGAGCTGCTCGGCAAGACCGCGAAGATGGAATTCCGCATGGTCGACACCACGGCGTCGCCCGATCAGGCCACGGTGCCGGCGGATTCGGAGCGGCTCGTGAGCGCGTCGCCGCCACCGGTTCCGTACATTGTGAAGAAGCAGGTGCTGGTTTCCGGAAGTGAACTCTCCGACGCCCAGCCCGGCTTCGACCAGCGCACCGGCGAAGCAATCGTCAGCTTCAAGTTCAATACGTCGGGCGCCCGCAAGTTCGCTCAGGCGACCGCCGACAATGTCGGCCAGCCGTTTGCGATCGTGCTCGACAACAAGGTGATCTCGGCACCCGTGATTCGCGAGCCGATCACCGGCGGACAGGGCCAGATCTCCGGCAGCTTCACGGTGCAGTCGGCCAACGATCTGGCGATCTTGATGCGCGCCGGCGCGCTGCCGGCGCCGCTGACCGTGGTCGAGGAGCGCACCGTCGGTCCCGGCCTCGGTCAGGACTCGATCGAAAAGGGCGAGCTTGCGGCCTATGTCGGCTCGATCCTGGTCATCGTGTTCATGCTGATCACTTACCGGCTGTTCGGGGTGTTCGCCAACATCGCGGTGGCCATCAACGTCGCCATGATCTTCGGGCTGCTGTCGCTGCTGAACGCCACGCTGACCTTGCCCGGCATCGCCGGCATCGTGCTGACGGTGGGCATCGCGGTCGACTCCAACGTGCTGATCTACGAGCGCATCCGCGAGGAATTGCGCGGCGGCCGCAACGCGATCTCGGCGATCGACGCCGGCTTCAAGCGGGCGCTGGCAACCATCCTCGATTCCAACATCACCACCTTCATCGCCGCCGCCGTGCTGTTCTACATCGGCACCGGACCGGTGCGCGGCTTTGCCGTGACGCTCGGCATCGGCATCATCACCACGGTGTTCACCGCCTTTACCTTGACGCGCCTGATCGTCGCGGCATGGGTGCGGTGGAAGCGGCCGCAAACCGTGCCGATCTGAGAGGCCTATTGTGACTCATACCGTTCTGATTGGCCTTGGCATCCTGATCGCCGTGCTCACCGTGGTCGCGGCGCTCGGGCTGATGCCGGCGCTGCGCATCGTGCCCGACGACACGCATTTCGACTTCACGCGCTTTCGCCGCATCAGCTTCCCGATCTCGGCGCTGCTCTCGATCGTTGCGATCACGCTGTTCTTCACCCACGGCCTGAATTTCGGCATCGACTTCAAGGGCGGTACATTGCTGGAGGTCCGGGCCAAGTCCGGCACCGCCGACATTGCCGCGATGCGCACGACCTTGAACGGCCTGGGCCTCGGCGAGGTGCAGTTGCAGCAGTTCGGAGGTCCGGCCGAAGTCCTGATCCGCGTCGCCGAGCAACCCGGCGGCGATCAGGCACAACAGGACGCGGTGACGAAGGTTCGCGGCGCGCTCGGCGATTCCGTCGACTACCGCCGCGTCGAAGTGGTGGGACCGCGTGTCTCCGGCGAATTGCTCGCCTACGGCATGCTCGGCCTGATGCTCGCGATCGTCGGCATCCTGATCTATCTCTGGTTCCGGTTCGAGTGGCAATTCGCGCTCGGCGCCATGATCGCCAACGTCCACGACATCGTGCTGACGATCGGCTTCATGTCGATCACCCAGGTCGACTTCGATCTCACCAGCATCGCGGCGCTGCTGACGATTCTCGGCTACTCGCTCAACGACACCGTCGTCATCTACGACCGTATCCGCGAGATGCTGCGGCGCTACAAGAAGATGCCGATGCCGCAGCTGCTGAATGAATCGATCAACTCGACGCTGTCGCGCTCGATCATCACCCACGTCACCGTGACGCTGGCACTGCTCGCGCTGCTGCTGTTTGGCGGCCAGGCGATTCACAGCTTCACCGCCGTCATGATGTTCGGCGTGGTGCTGGTCGGCACCTATACCTCGATCTTCATCGCGGCACCGATCCTGATCTATCTCGGCGTCGGCACCACGCGGCGCGACGCCGCCGACGATGAATCGGAGAAGAAGCCGAACGCGGCAGCCAAGAAGTAGCCGGTCATGAGCAACTCCTCGGACGCTCCCCATCTTCCGAGGTCGGCGCCGATCGAGGCCTACGGCAAGGGCGGCTTCGCGTTTGCCGATATGTCGCACCGCGGCTCGCTGCTGTGCCTGCCCGATGCGATCTGGGCCTGGGCGGTGACCAGGCCGCAGGAGATCGACGAATACGCGCTGCAGAAGGTATTCGCGGCCGCCAATGCGATCGACACGCTGATCGTCGGCACCGGCACCGAGGTCTGGGTGCCGCCGAAGGGCCTGCGCGAAGCCCTGCGCGCGGTGCGGGTGGTGCTCGACCCGATGCAGACGGGCCCCGCGATCCGCACCTACAACATCATGCTGGGCGAGCGGCGTCGCGTCGCGGCGGCGCTGATCGCGGTGCCATGAGCACGACGGAGGCGCCGACCGACGGCGCGGCATTCTGCGCCGATCTGGTGCGAACCCATGACTTCGTGCGCTACGCGTCGACCTTGTTCATGCCGGGTCCGGAGCGCCGGGCGCTGCTCGCGATCTACGCCTTCAACATCGAAGTCTCGCGCGTGCACGAGCAGGTCAGCCAGCCGCTGCCCGGCGAGATGCGGCTGCAATGGTGGACCGACATGCTGGCCGGGACCGGACACGGCGGCGTCGAGGGCAATCCGGTCGCAGCTGAGCTGCTGTATGCGATCCGCAATCACCGCCTGCCGGTCTCGCCGTTCTCGCTCCTGGTCGAGGAGCATCAGTTCGATCTCTACAACGACCCGATGCCGTCGCTGGCCGCGCTCGAGGGCTACCTCGACGCCACGGCATCGGCGCTGTTCGCGCAAGCCACGCGCGTGGTGGCGCGGCCATCGGAGGCGATCGATCACCTGGCCCGTCATGCCGGCCTCGCGCAAGGCATGGCGCAGGTCATCGCGGCGCTGGGCCGCGATGCCTCGCGGCAGCAGCTGTTTCTGCCGGTCCAGCTGCTGCAGCAGCACGGCAGCAGCAAGGAGGAGGTGTTTGCCGGCAAGCCCACGCCGAACATCGGTGCTGCGATCGATCAGCTTGCGGACGAGGCCCAGGGCCATCTCAAGACCGCATTCGGGCTGCTTGCGGATGTGCCATCCGGCGTGAGGCCGATCTTCCTGCCGCTTGCTCACATCAGGCGCGAGCTGAACCGGGCAAGGAGGGCCGACTACGATCCGTTCCTGCCGAAGCCGGCGTCGCGCCTGCGCACGCTCTGGACGTTGTGGCGAGCTGCGCGCACCGAAGAGTTCGGTCGCTAGAGCATGATCCGGAAAAGTGCGAAGCGGTTTTCCGAAAAGATCATGCTAAAACAAGAATCTAAAGCGCGATGACGATTCAACGCAATCTCATCGCGCTTTAGCTCTGTTCCTTCGAGATGTGCTTGGTGAAGATCCGGATCGTCGCGCCTTTGACCACCGGGCCGCTGTCAAAGATGTCGGATGCGATCATCTCGATCGCGTCGCGCAGCGCAATGAACTGCGCCTGCCGGGCCAGGCTCGGTGTTCCGCGCGTGCCGGCCAATTCGTCCATTGCGGCGTCGCTGATCTGACATTCAATTTCCTGATCGCCGTGCATCATGGTGAATCCGAACGCCAGGCGTTCGGAATCATATCCCCCGATACGGCCACGGGTGAGTGGCATTAAGCTTGTCCCTTGAGCGCGCTAGCCCTCACAAGATTGGCGCTTCGAGCTGCGTTTGTCGAGAGTGCGCGCGCTTCAGCGCGCCAGCCGATCCATCTCGGCAACTTCGAAATTGAAGCGATCGCGCAGATTCTTGCGTTGCTCGAGGATGTCCTTGAGGAACTCGCGATCGGCGTCGCTGCGCATCATCGGTTCGATCAGGTCGATCTGGTTCATGGCGACGAGCTGCAGGATTTCGGTGCGTGGCTTGCCGGCCGCATCGCGCGGCAATGCATGCACGATCTGGATGTGTTCGGGCGGCTTGACGCCCTTGGCCGCGGCAAGCTCGTTGCGCAGCGTCTTTTCCAGCGCGGACTGGTCGGCCTCGACGAAGGCGTAGAGCCCGACGCCGACGCGCCGGTCGGCAAAGGCGACGATCGCGGTGTCGCGCACGTCGGGATTCCTGCGGATCAAATCGACCAGCACCGGCGCGTCGTTGACCAGCCGCCGGCCGCCGCCCTCGCGGTCGGTGAAGTTGAATATGCCGCGGGTGATTGCCTGATAGACCTTCTTGCCGGTCTTGAGCCAGACGCTGGCGACCGCGGACTTCTTCGCGAGCACCTTGCGCTCCATCGGCGTCAACGCCTCCGGCGCGTAGCTGCGCTTGTGCTTCAACAGATGCCGCAGATCCTCATAGGCCGCGATGCGGAACAGCCGGCTTCGGGTCTTGAAGCAGGCAGCAAGCTGAAAGTCGGTGAGGTAGGCGCGGCTGTCGCGGCCGACCAGCCAGTTCTGCTCCTTGGCGAGGTCGTTGTGGCAGATGCCGGCACGATGCAGCTTGCGTAACGCGGCCTTGGCGGAACGGAAATAGGCGACGTCGCCATGCGGCTTCGCCAGATGCAGCGCCGCGCCGTCGATGAAGCCGCGCACCAGCGCGCGCCTGCCTGCCCACAACAGCTTGGGGCCGACGTCGAGATCGTGCGCCAGGGTCAGCGCGCGGCGTTCGCGCGAGAACAGATGCAGCGCCACGGCGAACGACCAGAACGGCACCTGATCGAGCCGGCGCAGCACGCCTTCGACCTCGCCGTCATCGGTCCGGAAGCGGCCGCGCTCGACGGTCGAGAACACGTCGCGCTTGAGCAGCACGCCCTGGCTCCATCGCGCCGACAGGGTGGCGTCGTCATCTTTCGGCAAGCTCATGACTGTCAGGCCGCTGCCGCAACGCGCAGGTGCTCTGCGATCCAGTGGTCGAGGTCGGCGAGTGCCCGCGCGCTGATCGCCTGCTTCTTGGCGACCGTCTTCTCGTTGCCGCGCAGGCGCGAGCCGTCCGGCTTCTTGGTCGGAGGGCTGGCCAACGGCGGGAACAGACCGAAATTGATGTTCATCGGCTGGAACGAGCGCGAACCGGCGTCGATCGTCTCGATATGACCACCGGTGATGTGGCCGAGCAGCGCGCCGAGCGCGGTGGTGGCGGGCGGTGGCGTCAGCGCGGTGCCGCGCATGTCGGCGGCAGCGCAGAGGCCCGCAATCAGGCCGACGCTGGCCGACTCGACGTAGCCCTCGCAGCCCGTCATCTGGCCGGCGAAACGCAGCCGCGGCTGCGCGCGCAGGCGCAGCTGGCTATCGAGCAGCTTCGGTGAATTCAGGAAGGTGTTGCGATGCAGGCCGCCGAGCCGGGCGAACTCCGCGTTCTCAAGGCCCGGGATGGTGCGGAACACGCGCTGCTGCGCGCCATGCTTCAGCTTGGTCTGGAAACCGACGATGTTGTAGAGCGTGCCGAGCTTGTTGTCCTGCCGCAGCTGGACGATCGCATATGCCTTGACCGTCGGATTGTGCGGATTGGTCAATCCCACCGGCTTCATCGGCCCGTGGCGCAGCGTCTCCTGACCGCGCTCGGCCATCACCTCGACCGGCAGGCAGCCGTCGAAATAGGGCGTGTTGGTCTCCCAATCCTTGAAGTCGACCTTCTCGCCGTCGAGCAGCGCCGCGACGAAGCCGTTATATTGCTCCTTGGTCATCGGGCAGTTGATGTAATCGGCGCCGGTGCCGCCGGGACCGACCTTGTCATAGCGCGATTGAAACCAGGCCACCGACATGTCGATGGAATCCTTGTGCACGATCGGTGCGATCGCATCGAAGAACGCCAGCGCATTCTCGTCGGTGAGCTGCCTGATGGCGTCGGCGAGCGGCGCCGAGGTGAGGGGACCGGTGGCGACGATCACGTTGCTCCAGTCGGCCGGCGGCAGGCCCGCGACTTCCTCGCGGCTGATCTCGATCAGCGGATGTTCGTTCAGCGCTTTGGTGACGGCAGCGGAAAAGCCGTCGCGGTCGACCGCCAGCGCGCCGCCGGCGGGCACCTGATTGGCATCGGCCGAGCGCATGATGAGGGAGCCCAGCCGCCGCATCTCTGCGTGCAGCAGCCCGACCGCGTTGTTGGCGGCATCGTCGGAGCGGAAGGAATTCGAGCAGACCAGTTCGGCGCAGCCTTCGGTCCGATGCGCCTCGGTCATTCGGTGCGGGCGCATTTCATGCAGGACGGCACGGACGCCGGAATTGGCAACCTGCCAGGCGGCTTCCGAGCCGGCGAGCCCCGCGCCCACGATGTGCACGGGTTGGGAAGAGGATTGATGCGGTGTCATCGCGCAGCGTTAGCGCGTTTTGATTCCATATGCATCTGAAACTGCAGCAGAGCGTTTTCAAGCGAAGTGGGTACCGGTTCGCGTGAAGTAAACGCGTCAAACCTAGGACCAGAGGCCATCCCGTTCCGATGCCGTCGGAACGGGATGGGCTCTGAAACGAGAACGCCCGCTGTGGAAGCGGGCGTTATCCGTTCATCAGATGGCTTGCGGCCGATTAGCCGTTGTAGGTACCGGCGGCAACGCGCGGAATGTCCGAGCGGTCGAGGCCGATATCGGCCAGTTCGCGATCGCTGAGCTGGGACAGTTCGCTGACATTGCGCTGATAATCCCGGAAAGCCTGGATCATGCGGATGAGCGAGAGCAACATGGTAGTCTCCTAGTAATTCAGATTCAGCTTTTCAAAAGCCTCATCGTTGAAGTGAATATAGATGATATGGTGCGGCGCGGTAGTTCCAATGGTGCGATGCAGCTAGACCCAAAACGCATGGCGGCGGTAAGGTCTGGTTAACCGTTGGGCACTTGCCGAGCAGGTCTGTAAATGAAAGTTCCGTCGACACGCAGTGTATCGCAAAAATATTCCTGAAATCAATTGGTTGATAGAATTGCGGCAAGCTCGATCAGGTTGGATATATGGTAATTAAAGACCGCCCAATCAAGTTTTTCCGCGCCTTCGCTCACCGGATCACATCGATGTGTTCCATGCGTGATTCGCATGCGACAAGATGGCATTGAAATGATTTTTTGTTCATATGTTGGTGCGAGCGTCCATGAATGGGTGGAGCGTCAATCGGTCGTATTGACGCGAGAGGTAATTCGGTCCTCCCGCGCCGTGCGGATCTCCGTCGCGTCCGGCGTGTCGCGTGGAATGCGCTGAGGATTATCGGAAATGCATTTCGATTGAAGTGAACGTTGGCAGCAAAGCTAATGCGGCGCCGCTTCCTTACCGACATGTAATCGAAATACTATGCAACGCATGCGCGATCCGCGTGCAGCGCTCATCACATTCGTATCGCGCGAAGTTCATTCTGAATGGCGCCGGGAACAGCGAATAATTGCGCTGCAGATTCCGCAATCACGCAGGGATCTGTCCAAGAACAAGAGATGGATCATCCCATGATTAAAACATTCATCGCCGCAGCCAGCATGGCTGCCGTTGCTTATGCTGTCGCTGCTCCCGCCCAGGCCGCTCATCGCCATCATATGGGCGTCGGCTGCAGCGGTGCCAATTTCGGCAAGACGGAAGCTGCCGTCGAAGCTATGGCCGACAATGAGGTCAAATTCGCGGCGGAGAAGGAAGTCTCGCTCGCCCAGGACGCGATGCTGAACAACAAGTGGGGCGCATGCGGCGCGCACCTCAGCAAGGCCGCCGAAGAGAGCATGGCGAAGTAAGCTTTTGATCATGGCATAAGGGCCGATTGCCTGGGGCAATCGGCCCTTTTTGATTCATCCCGGAGCGGGAGCGGTTCTGATCGAAGCGGAGCCGACGTGCGGGCTTCTCGCCGCTACGCAACTCCACCGCGCTACGGAGCCTTGGCGAGCTGGGTGGCGAAGTAGCCGATCGTCTTGGCGTACACCTCGCTCTTGTTCCATTGCTGGATAACCGCGAAATTCTCGCTGCCGGGCTCCCAGCCTTTGCCCTTCTTCCAGCCGTAGCTCTTCAGGAAGTTCGCCGTCGAGGCCAGCACGTCAGGCACGTTGTGCAAGAGGTCGCGCTTGCCGTTGCCGTCGAAGTCGACCGCGAACTTGATATAGGACGACGGCATGAACTGGGTCTGGCCGATCTCGCCGGCCCAGGCGCCGCGCATCTCCTGCGGCGCGAGATCGCCGCGCTCCACAATGCGCAACGCATCCATCAACTCGGCCTTGAACATGTCGGAGCGGCGGCAATCATAGGCCAGCGTCGCAAGCGAGCGCATGGTCTGAAACTTGCCGGTGTTGACGCCGAAATCGGTCTCCAGCCCCCAGATCGCGACCAGGATTTCGCCCGGCACGCCGTAGGCCTCCTCGATCCGCGACAGCACCGAGCCGTAGCGCTTCATCATGTCGGAGCCACGATTGAGCCGCGGCGGCACCATACGACCCGAGAATTGCTCGAAGGTCTGGCTGAATACCTGCTGCGAATGGTCGCGCGCCAGGATCGCCTTGTCCTGCGTGACGCCACTCAAGCCGGCCTGGATCGCGTTCTGCGAAATGCCCTTCGTCACAGCCTCTTTCTTGAAATCGTCGAGCCAGGACTCGAACGTGCCCGTGCCGCATTGGGCGGCGAGCGCAGACGCGGTCGAGGTCAACAGCCACGCCCCGACGGCGAGCGTGTGAAAGGAAAAGCGCGAGGTCATAGGCAATTTCACTCCGGAGTCTGCGATGTCATCGATTGGTCGCGAAACCCGGCGGGTATGTTCGCGGCAACAGCGGCTAAAACAAGGCTCGTGATCGAGCCGTTTATCTCAGGCAATGCTGCAAATGCCACGCCAATTTCACACCCATTTGACGATCCGGAACGACAAACCGCCGGCCGAATATAATCGGCCGGCGGTTGCTTTGGCGTTTACGCGTTCGGGGTGACTGGCGCTTAGCCGCGATCGCTGCGCCGCCACGGGAACAGGTTGGCCGGGAAGTCGGCGGCGGGCTTGCGCTCACGCGGCTCGGGGATCACCGGCTGCGCGTTCGGATCCTTGACGATGACCTCGCGATAGAGATGCCAGGTGGCGTGACCGAGCAGCGGGATCACGACGGCGAGCCCGAGGAAGAACGGGATCGTGCCGAGCACCAGCAACACCGCGACGATCAGGCCCCAGGCCGCCATCGGCACCGGGTTCTGTGCGACGGCGCGCATCGACGTCACCATGGCTTCGCCGGCGGTTGCCTGGCGGTCCAGCATCATGGGGAAGGCGACCACGCTGATGCACAGCGCGACGAGCGCGAACAGGAAGCCGACGCTGCAGCCGACCACGATCAACCACCAGCCTTGCGGGGTGGTCAGCACGCGCTCGGCAAAATCGGGAATGTTGGCTGCGGTCTGATAGCCGAATACCGCGGTGTAGATCGCCTGTGCGGTGGCGATCCAGGTCACGAACAGTGCGAACAGCAACGTTCCGACCCCGAGCATCGCGCCGAATGACGGCGAGCGGAATACCTGCATGGCGTCCCATGCGGATGCCTCACCGCCGTCCTCGCGCCGACGGCTCATCTCGTAGAGGCCGATCGCGGCGAACGGGCCGAGCAGGGCAAAGCCCGCGGCCAGCGGAAACAGCAGGGGCAGCACGGAATAACCGTGCACGGTGCGCGCAAGCACAATGCCGAGCACGGGATAGATCAGACACAGGATGATGGCGTGGCTTGGCACAGCCTTGAAGTCTTCCCAGCCGAGACGCAGCGCTTGATGCAAATCGGACAGGCCGATGGTGCGGATAACCGGCGCAGATGCGGGACCTTGTCCGCTCTGCGTCATCGATGTGACATTGCCTTGGTATGGAGTGGCCATGGTCGTTGTCTCCCTCTGGGCGGGCGCATTCTGCGCCCGGCACGCGGGCACAAACGTACCGCCTCTCGAAGCGATCACGAGCAAGCCAGACGCGAAAGACAGAGCAGGGAACTGGCCGTGTCGCGAACTGTGCACTGAGGGTACTCCCAAACCGCGGCAAAAGCACTCACGCTTAGGTGAATGTCGCATTGGCAAGGTATTGAGGGAGCGATACACTTGAACTGCGATCTCGGTCAGCCGGCGCGTTGCCGCGTGGCCTTCACATCTCAACTCTCTTGGGAGCGAACGATGAGCATTTTCGGAAAAATCATGGGCGCGATCTTCGGCAGCAGCGCCAGCGCCGCGCCCGCCGGCGGAACGGCCACAAGCGCAGCTCCCGCCGGTGGATCCGGTAGCGCCTCGCCGTCGCCTGCCGCGGTACCCGCCGGTGCGGCGCCCGCGCAGTCCGTTGACGTCGCCCCCATCCTCGACAAGGCGGTAGCCGCGAAGGGCGAGAAGCTCGAGTGGCGGACTTCGATCGTCGACCTGATGAAGGCGCTCGACATCGACTCCAGCCTGTCGGCGCGCAAGGAGCTCGCCAAGGAGCTCGGTTACACCGGCGACACCAACGATTCCGCCAGCATGAACATCTGGCTGCACAAACAGGTGATGACGAAGCTCGCGGCCAATGGCGGCAAGCTGCCCCCGGATATCAAGCACTGACGGGATCATCATCCCGCACACGGCCAGGGCCCGCGCCAGCGCGGGCCCTTTTTTATGGACCGGCGAGCATCTATAGATCGGCGGACAAGAAGGAGAACGCCCATGAAAACTCCCAAGAAAACTCCCAAGAAAACTCCCATGACTGATCTCGATCGCCGGACGATGCTTGCGACCGGCGCCCTCGGACTGGCCGGCGCCGCCGCGCAATCTGTGCCGGCCCACGCCGAGGCCGCGCCCAAGGCGATGTTTGCGGTCCCGGCCGTGACGATCCCGATCGTCGGCGCCACCGAGGTGTTCCAGGTCCGCCGCATCTACTGCATCGGCCGCAACTACGCCGCGCATGCGATCGAGCGCGGCTCCGATCCGAGCCGCGAGCCGCCGTTCTTCTTCCAGAAGCCGACGGATGCGATCCAGAATGTCGCGATCGGCACGGTCGCGGATCATCTCTATCCGTCGCTGACCAAGAACTATCACCACGAGGTCGAGCTGGTCGCCGCGCTGAAGTCCGGCGGCGCCAACATCCCCGCCGACAAGGCGCTCGATCACGTCTATGGCTACGCGCTCGGCCTCGACATGACGCGGCGCGATTTGCAGAACGGCATGGCCGCGGAGAAGAAGCCGTGGGAGATCGGCAAGAGCTTTGACCATGCCGCGGTACTCGGGCCGATCCATCCGGCTGATAAGACCGGCCATTTCACGCAAGGCGCGATCTCGCTCGCGGTCAACGGCACGGTGCGGCAGAGCTCGGATCTGAAGAACATGATCTGGAGCGTCGCCGAGCAGATCGCAAAGCTCTCCGAGGCATTCGAGCTCAAGGCCGGCGACATCATCTATTCCGGAACGCCGGAGAATGTCGGCCCGGTCGTCAAGGGCGACGTGCTGCTCTGCAAGCTCGAGGGCCTGCCCGACATGTCGATCAAGATCGTCTGACGAACGCGGCGCTAACCCGCAAGATCCGCGTATTCCGGATGCTTGTCGAGGTAGTCCACCACGAAGCTGCAGCCGGCGATCACCTTGTGGCCGTCGGCGCGGATCAGCTCCAGCGCGCCCTTGACCAGCTCCGATGCGATGCCGCGGCCGCGCAGGGCGCGCGGTGTCTCGGTATGGGTGATGATGACGGCCGAGGGCGTCTGCCGGTAATTCGCAAAGGCTGTGCCGTCCTCGGTATCGAGTTCGAAGCGCCTCTCGGCCTTGTTGTCGCGGACGGCAGCCATCGCAAAATCCCGGTTGATTCACTGGCCTTGATCTAAGCCCGTGAACCCGCCGGTGCAAAGCCGCGACCAACCCGCAAATTGGCATTTGTGGATTGACGAGATGCGCATTTTGGCCTGCCTGACCGCCGCATTGCTCGGCGCTGCGTTGACGCTGCCAAATCCTCCGCGAGCCGTCGCTGGCGATGATCCGAGCTGGCAGGCCTGCGTCGGCCTGACGACGGCGCCCGGCGACCGTGTGTCCGCCTGCACCACGGTGATCGACGGCAAGACCGAAACCGGCAGGCGGCTGGCCGGCGCCTATTGCAACCGCGGCCACGGGCTGACCGAGCAGCGCGAACTCGACGCCGCGCTCGCCGACCTCAACGAGGCGATCAAGCTCGATCCCGCCTATGCCTGTGCCTACACCAACCGCGGCCGGGTCTACGCCTTCAGGCGCGATCTCGATCATGCGATCGCCGATTACGACGAGGCGATCCGCATCGATCCGGCCTTCGCACTGGCCTACAACAATCGCGGCGATGCCTGGCTCAACAAGGGCGATCTCGACCGCGCGCTGGCCGATCTCAGCCTCGCGATCAGATACAACCCGCAGCTCGCCACGGCCTATGGCAATCGCGGCTTCGTCTATTACCGCAAGCGCGATGCGGCCCATGCGATCGCCGACTACACCACCGAGATCAAGCTCGAGCCCAACGCGCTCGCCTACATCAACCGCGGCAATGTCTATCGCGATACCGAGCAGCTCGACCGCGCTGCCGCGGATTACGGCGAGGCGGCGAAGATTGCGCCGACCGACGCACGCGGCTGGCGCAACCGCGGCATGATCCGGCTCTTCCAGGGCGACAACAAGGGCGGGCTCGCCGATTATGACAAGGCGCTGCAATACGATCCTGCCGACGTCTATTCCTGGAACAACCGCGGCCAGGCCAAGCTGCGGCTCGGCGACAAGAAGGGCGCGGCGGCCGATTTTCGCAAGGCGCTGGAGCTGCAGCCCGATCTGAAGTCCGCCAAGGAGGCGCTCGCGCGGCTCAGTGGGGCGCGCTGACGCGCGGTGCCGGGCGCCCTCGATCCTGCCGCATCGCACATACGCCGATCGGGCCTTGCGGGCCGATGCAATTCGATTAGGCTTATTCCCAGACATACGCCCCCGGATGCGGCCCAATAGTCGTCTGGTACCGAGTGGTGAGGCCGGCCGCTGACGTATGCCCCTTGTCGCAAGGAGGTTCGTCATGTCGGACAATCGTTTCTTCGGCACACACCGCCCCTGGGAGGACTGGATCGGCATGCTGCTCGGCGTGCTGATCATGGTCTCGCCCTGGTTTCCGATACAAGTCAGCGACGTCGTCGACGTCGAGCGCAGCCACCTGGTGCTCAACAGCTTCGTGGTCGGCATGCTGGTGCTGGGCCTCGCCCAGCTCGAATATGTCGCGCTGCATCGCTGGGAGGAGGTGGCGAGCATCGTGCTCGGCCTCTGGCTGGTCGCGTCGCCGAACATCTTCGGCTACTCGGAAGACCAGGCGCTGCAGCTCTGGCACATCCTGCTCGGCGGGCTGGTCGCCCTGATCGGCGCCTTGCAGCTCTGGCAGGACTGGAACCTGAGCGAGCAGGACCTGGCCAAGCATCCGCAATAGCGGCCTCCGGCCAGGCATTGTCGGGCCAAGCATTGTCGGGAATGGCGGCCGCCGGCGCGGTAGCATCGCGCCGCGCCTGACGGGCCTTGCCGAGGCGCGCGGCTTGGCGATAAACCGGGGGGCACCAATCCCTTGCGGCGCTTGAAGACGCCCGGTTCTGACCGAGGAAACACCCGATGACCGTCCTGACCATGCTCTGTCTGTTGTGCGTATCGGCGGGGCGGCAATGAGCGGGACCGAGGTGACCGCGCCGCGCGGCGGGATCGCGCGGGTGTCGCGCCGGGTGATGAACCTCGCCTACATCCTGACCCAGAATGCCCGCCGCCACGGCGACCGTCCCGGCTTCATCTGGAACGAGAAGACCTGGTCGTGGCGCCATATCGACCAGAACGTCTCGGCGCTGGCGGCGGCGCTGGCCGCGCGCGGCATCGGCAAAGGCGACCGCATCCTGGTGCATTCCAAGAACTGCGATGAGATGTTCTGGTCGATGTTCGCGGCCTTCCGGCTCGGCGCGGTCTGGGTGCCGACCAATTTCCGCCTGATGCCGGACGAGGTCGCCTATCTGGCGGCAGCCTCCGGCGCCAAGGCGTTCCTGTGCCAAGCCGATTTCCCCGAACATGCCAAGGCGGCCCTCAATCCCGCGCTCGAATTCGTCTGGCGGATCGGTGAGGAGGGCACGTTCGGCGAGGCCACGGTCGGCGACGTCATCGCCAAGCACGCCGGTGCTGCGGTCGAGAACACCCCGGTCGAGTACGACGATCCCTGCTGGTTCTTCTTCACCTCCGGCACCACCGGCCGCTCCAAGGCCGCGGTGCTGACCCACGGCCAGATGGCCTTCGTGATCACCAACCATCTCGCCGACCTGATGCCCGGCACCACCGAACGGGACGCCTCGCTGGTGGTGGCGCCGCTGTCGCATGGCGCCGGCGTGCACCAGCTGGTGCAGACCGCGCGCGGCGTCCCGACCATCTTGCTGCCGTCTGAGAAGTTCGACATCGCGGAGGCCTTCCGGCTGATCGCCAAATACCGCGTCAGCAACATGTTCACGGTGCCGACGATCCTGAAGATGATGGTCGAGCATCCCGCCGCCGACCAGCACGACCACTCCTCGCTGCGCTACATCATCTATGCCGGCGCGCCGATGTATCGCGAGGACCAGAAGGCGGCGCTGAACAAGCTCGGCGGTGTGCTGGTGCAGTATTTCGGCCTCGGCGAGGTGACCGGCAACATCACGGTGCTGCCGCCTGGCCTGCACGATCCCGAGGACGGACCGCATGCGCGGATCGGAACCTGCGGCTTCGAACGCACCGGCATGCAGGTTGCGATCCAGGGCGACGACGGAAGCGAGCTGAAGGCGCACGAGACCGGCGAGATCTGCGTGATCGGCCCCGGCGTGTTCGCCGGCTATTACGACAACCCCGAAGCCAACGCGAAGGCGTTTCGCGACGGCTGGTTTCGCACCGGCGACCTCGGCCACATGGACGAGGAGGGTTTTGTCTACATCACCGGCCGCGCCTCCGACATGTACATCTCCGGCGGCTCCAACATCTATCCGCGCGAGATCGAGGAGAAGCTCTTGACCCATCCCGCGGTCGGCGAGGTTGCCGTGCTCGGCGTGCCCGATCCGTTCTGGGGCGAGGTCGGTGTCGCCGTCTGCGTCGCGCGCGAGGGCACCGAGGCCGTCGCGGAGGCGGAGCTTGCGGCGTACCTTGCGCCAAAGGTGCCGCGCTACAAGATGCCAAAACGCTTCTTCTTCTGGGAGGCGCTGCCGAAGTCTGGCTACGGCAAGGTGCCGAAGCGCCTGATCCGCGACGAGCTCGAGGCGCGCGGGCTGCTCGAGGTGATTGCCAAATCGACGGGCGCGTGAGGCGATGCGCAGCATCGCCCAGCCCGGCGCTCCGATACCCGAGCGCATCCAATGGGTCGCCGCGCGCGGCCGCGCCTTTTCCTTCGTGCTCGAGGCCGGCATTCCCTTGCTCGACGCCGTGCGCCGCGGCTTTGCGACGGAAGGATTTTCCAGCGGCGTGCTGAGCGCCACGCGTGGAGCGCTCGGGCCGTTCGCCTATGTGATGCCGGCGCTGTCGAAGGACGGCGTCAACGCTGCGTTCTACAGCGATACGTTCCGTCCCGATGGCGTGACGCGGCTCAAGCTCGCTGCGCTGACTTTCGGCGAACGCGACGGCGCACCGTTCTTCCATTGCCACGGGTTGTGGACCGAGGCCGACGGCCGCTTCAACGGCGGACACATGCTGCCGGATGAAACCATCGTCGCCGAGCCGTTCGAGGTCAGCGCGTTCGGCATCGACGGCGCGACGTTCCTGGCTGAGCCCGACAGCGAGACCAATTTCAAGCTGTTCGGTCCGGTCGCCAGCGCGCCGCGCGGGGCGAAGACCACGAGCCATGCCTTCGCGTTGCGGCTGCGGCCGAACCAGGATTTCGCCTGTGCGCTGGAGGGCTTCTGCCGCCAGCACGGCATTTTGCGCGCACGGCTGCATGGCGGCGTCGGCTCGACCATTGGCGCGGTCTTCAGCGATGGCCACAGCGTGGTGCCGTTCGCGACCGAGCTCGCGGTGATCGCGGGGCAGATCGGGCCTGACGCCAACCGTCGGGTGCGCGCCAGCCTCGACGTCGCGCTGGTCGACTATCTCGGCGGCATCGCGGAGGGACGCCTGGTGCGCGGCGACAATCCCGTGCTGATGACGATGGAGCTGGCGCTGGAAGTGCTGGAGGAGGCGGAGCGGCCGTAGGGGCGGGGTAAACCCTTCCTCCACGGTCGTCCCGGCGTTCGCCAGAGTCGATATCGCGCCGCGTCCTCCGCTGTCGTCCCGGCCCCGGTGCGCAATTGCGCACTAGGCCGGGACGACGGCGAGTGCGTGGCGCCGCCTGTGAGACGCACATCCGCAGTCTCGCGACATGTTGGGCTTCGCGGGAACCGGAGCCCGTATTCAAGCTGTTTCTGAAAATCTCTGCACGTTAGAATTGAGTTGATCGAGAAACGCCTTTATTGTTGCGTCATTGCGCCGACAGGAGCGAGGTCGGGTTTATTTTTGAGCTGGATATATTGGGGAAGCGACCATGGCCAAATTGCTGGTGGCGGGCGGTCTGTACGAGAAGGATGAGACAGGGCCGATGCGCAGGCGCTTCGCCGAAGCGCTTGGTCGACAGACGGTGCTGAGAGGCCATGCGCTGCTCGGTGGTTGCCGTACCCAGCTCGATCTCGTCGTTGCGCAAGCCGCCTCAGCCGCTGCGCAATCCAGGAGGCTGGATCCGAACAAGGTGATCCATTCCTGGGTCACCCGCACCACGACGCCGATCCACAGAATCGGCGAGATCACGCGGTCGCAGCTCGGCGACTGGTCCCAGGTCCCGCGCGGATTCGCGTTTCCCGAGCCGGTGCATGAATGCGACGCGATGATCATCATCGGCGGCTGGGACGGGACGCAGCACGCCGCAAGCTGGGGCCGGTTCGCGAACAAGCCAATCCTGGCGGTCGCGACATTCGGCGGCGCGGCGACGGACATCCATGTCGACGAACTGGCGTCGTTCGAGCGACGAGGGGTCTCGAACCTTTCGCGCGAGGATTACCAGGCCTTGAACCGCTTCATGACCGACGAGAACGACGAGGTGGTCGAGCAGTACGCGGCCGAGGTGGTCACGCTGGCCGAACGCGCGATCCTGTCGACCGAAGTGTTCGTCGTGATGTCGTTCGAGAACGTTCCGCACCTGACGGACGCCTACGCGACATTCGGCCGGGTCTGCCGCGAGAAGGGCTTCTCGGCGGTCAAGGTCGACAACCATCTCGACAGCAATGAACGTATCGTTCCGGCGATCTTTGCCGGCATTCGGCGTGCGGCCTTTGTCATCGCCGAGGTCAGCGGCGCACGTCCGAATGTCTTCTACGAGTTGGGCTTCGCGCGCGCCAGCGGCAAGGCCGTCATCCAGACGGCTTACGCGGGAACCAAGCTGCCGTTCGACGTGTTCGACGTGCCGACGCTGTTCTGGAGCGGTCAAAGCGAGCTGGAGGGCAAACTGAAGACCGCTATTGATCAGTTCATGGCCAAGCCCGGAAAGTTTATCTGATGCGACCGCGACGCGCCGGGTTCATCTGTGCTTGCGGACATGGATGTTGATGTCGAGGTCGATCGCGCTGACACAGGTCTGCTCGGTGCGGTGCGAGCCGCCCTCGTGCCAGTGGCCCTTGCGCAAGCTGATCGCGCTGACCTGGGCAAGCCGCAGGCAGCGCCATTGCGGCAGCTTGCCGGAGCTCTCGCCGGCGAACTGCCGGGCCAGCACGACCTCTTCACCGCTCTTGTTGTGGCCGATGATATGCGGGCAGAGCTCGCGCGGCCGGCCGTCATAGATGCAGACCACTTGCTGCTCGGTGAGGACCGCTTTGCGGAACAGCATGTAGGCGCGGCTTGGCATGCGCTCATTCGTCGAAGACGCGGAAGACGGCCGCGGCCGTCACCAGCAGTCTGTCGTCGGCGAAGGCCTCAGCATCGACGAAGGCGAAGGTCCGCGTCACCTTCTTCACGGTCGTGCGGCCGATGATCCATGGACCAGGCGCGACGCCGCCGACGAAGCGGGTGTCCAGCGAAACGGTCGCGCATTTGCGTTTCGTTGCCATGAACACGGCACTGCCAAGGGCGGTATCGAGAAAGCCGAGGATCGCCCCGCCGTGAATGTAGCCGTAGGGATTGCCGTGCCGGTCGTCGCTCTGAAACCCCCATTCGGGCGCGGCGTCGCCGGTCTCGCGCCAGTAGTAGGGGCCATTATGGTCGATGAACCCTGGGCGGCTCGGCAGGAGCTTGAACCCTTCTGGAGGCGAGGTTGTCATTTCGGGAATCCCAACAAGGCTTGCTGATTCCGCGTCGTATGCGCGGGACGTTGAACCTAGCATTGTGCGCCGACGTGTGCGCCAGACCAGTCCGCGTGTTCCCGTTGTGTTCTTGACGGATTCACCTCTATCTGGGATCGTGGTTGGCGCCGCCGCAGAGTGCCGGAAGCAGAACGAATGGCCAGAGGACGATATCGCCCGATCAACATGCCCGCGCCGTATCTCCGGCGCGTCTGGCTCGATCCCGAGCGCATTCCCAATCGCAACGCATATCCGTTCGTGCTGCCGCTGCTGCGCGACGAATTCGAACTCAGCTTCGACAAGGCGATCACCATCATCGTCGGCGAGAACGGCACCGGCAAGTCGACGCTGCTGGAAGGCATCGCAGTGATGGCGGGCTATGACGATGCCGGCGGCGGCAAGGGCTATCGCGCGGTCGACCACAGCAATGCCGTGGAGAAGATGGGCGGCTCGCTTGCGTCAGCGCTTCGCGCGAGCTGGCTGCCCAAGATCACCAACGGCTGGTTCTTCCGGGCGGAAAGCTTCTTTTCGGTCGCCCGCTATCTGGATCAGGCCGCGATCGACGTCCGAGACCTGCCGCCGAACTTCCTGTCCTATTCCCACGGCGAGGGCTTCCTGCGCTTTTTCGAGGAACGCTGCCAACGGCAGGGCATCTTCATCTTCGACGAGCCGGAATCCGCCCTGTCGCCGTCACGGCAGATTGAATTCCTCAAGCTGTTGCACCGGATGAACGGCACAGGCCACTGCCAGGTGATCATGGCCACGCATGCGCCGGTCCTGATGGCCTATCCCGACGCGACGCTGCTGCGGCTGAGTAAATACGGCCTCGAGCCGGTCAGCCTGCGCGAGACCGATCATTACCGGCTGATGCGCGAGTTCTGCGACGACCCGAAGGGGTTCGTCGAGGCGGCGATCGAGGATTGACGCCGATCCCGGCGGGCTTGTCTCCCGGGGAAGCCGGCGCAGGCGACTTCGCTCTGGTGCAAGAAGCCGGCCCACGATCTAGTCTAGAAGCTCGAACCATAAACTGCGGGATGCGCCAGGCGGCGCGGGGCCGACAGACATCGGGAGAGGAACAAGGATGAGGCTGACGATCGCGAAGGCTGGCGTGGTGGTGGCGGCATTGGCCGTATTGGGGGCCGCCTGGGCCCATGGGCCGACCCGCCAGAAGGTGCGGGAATCCATCGAGATCGACGCGCCGCAGGCCAAGGTGTGGGCCGTGATCGGCAATTTCCAGGACATGAGCTGGCTTGCCGGCGTCGCCAAGACCGAGGGCGAGAAGGGCAACGAGATCGGCGCCACGCGGCGGCTGACACTGGCGCCCGGCATTACCATTGACGAGGAGCTCTACAAATATGAGCCCGAGATGATGAGCTATTCGTACCGGATCACGGCGGTCGACGTGAAGGTGCTACCCGTCACCAATTACTCCTCGACGCTGTCGGTGTCGCCGGCGCCCGGCGGCAAGGCGAAGCTGGAATGGGCCGGCGCGTTCTATCGCGGCTTTCCGAACAGCGATCCGCCGCCGGAGCTGAACGACGAGGCTGCGGTGAAGGCGGTGAGCGAGCTGTACAGGGGCGGCCTGGCGGCGCTGAAGAAGAAGATCGAGAGCGGAAGCTGAGAGGGCGTGAACCTATACCGGTCAGTCATTGCGAGGAGCGTCAGCGACGAAGCAATCCATGTTTCCGTTCTGCGGAGCTGTGGATTGCTTCGCTTCGCTCGCAATGACGTTGATCGAGTCGTTTGTGTGGGACCCCTGAGCATGCGCGCGATCGCGCTGCTGGCGCTGCTCGCCGGCTTCAGCGGCGCACGCGCCGAGGAGGCCTTCGTCACCAACCAGCTCAGCGACGATCTGACGGTGGTCGATCTTGCGACCTCGAAGCCGGTCGCGACGATCCCGATCGGCGGCAAGCCCGCGGGCGTTGCCGTCAGCCATGACGGCCGGTTCGCCTATGTGACCAGCCCGGATGCCAAGGCGGTCACCGTGGTCGATGCGTCGGCGCGCAAGGTGGTCGGCCGGATCGACGTCGGCGGCGGGCCGCTCGGCATCGCGGTGGCTCCCGACGGCGCAACCGTCTATGTCGCCGACTGGTACGCCGCCGCGGTGCGGGTGATCGATGCCCGGGAGCAGCGGGTCGTCGCCAGTCTTGCGGTCGGCGCATCGCCGTCCGGGCTGGCCGTGACGCCGGACGGGCGGCTGCTGTTCTCGGCCGACCGCGACGACGACAGCGTGTCGATAACGGACATTTCCGCGCACGAGCGGCGATGGGTCGTGAAGGTCGGGACCCGTCCGTTCGGCGTCACCATCGATGCCGAAGGCAAGCGCGCCTACACCGCCAATGTCGGCTCCAACGACGTCTCCGTGATCGACATCTTAACCGCCCACGAGATCGGCCGCGTCCATGTCGGCCTGCGCCCCTATGCGGTGGCGCTGGCGCAGGGCCGAGGCTTCGTCACCGACCAGTATGACGGCAAGGTCAGCGTGTTCGACCTCGCGACAATGCAGCCGATGAAGCGGATCACGGTCGGCGACTACCCCGAAGGCATCGAGGCAACAGCCGACGGCAAGCGCATCGTGGTCGCGAACTGGGAGAGCAATACGCTGACTGTGATCGATGCCGCCGAGCTGAAGGTGGTCGGTGAGGTCAAGGTCGGCGACGGCCCGCGCGCGTTTGGGGCGTTCTTGAGACGGACGGAGTAGCTGTGGCCGGTAGCCCGCATGAGCGAAGCGACATGCCGGCTCCTTCATCGCATGCACGCTGCGAGATTCAGCGCGCGGTCTTCAGATAGGCAATGACGTCGGCGCGATCATGAGCGTCGGGCAGCCCCTTGAAGAACATCTTCACGCCGTGAACGTCGCCGCGAGGATCGGCGAGGTAGGTATCCAGCGCTGCTGCGTCCCAGGGGGTCTTGTTGCCGCGCATGGCGTCCGAATAGTCGAAGCCCTGGACCGACGCCGGCTGGCGGCCCACGATGTGCCACAGGCTCGGGCCGACCTTGTTCACGCCGACGTCGAGCGAATGGCAGTTCACGCAGGTGCGCTGGAAGATGGCCTGGCCCGCGATCGGGTCACCGTCCATCGCCCGGACCGGCGCGGGGGACGTTGCGAGCAAGGTGGCGGCGAGCGCAACGCTGCCGACAGAGCAGGCGGCGCCGAATTTCATTCCCATCATGAGAGTCTCCGGAAATGGATTGGATTGCAATCGGTGAGAATGTGGGTCGATGTGCCGGCAGCCGCCCGGCACGGTGACTAATGCCGCTCGGCTTCCGCCTCCTTCTCCAGCTCCATGATGTGGTTGCGCAGGACGTCGAACCGCGCTTCGGTCACATCGCTGAACAGCGGATCCTTGTGCGGGGAGCGGGCGGACGCGATTTCGGCCCAGTCCTGCGCCGTCAATACCTTGATCGCGGTCGGGAAGAAATCGCGGTCTTCCATCATGATGTGCCGCCGTTCGTGGGCCAGGAAATCGCGGATGATGGCGTCGACATTCTCGCGCGGAATCTCGGCCCCCGCGCGCACATTGGCGACGGCGTGCGCGACGCTGTGCAGGCGATCGGAGCCCTTTTGATGCTCGCGCGCGAGATCGCCGATTTTCGCGGCGGCGACCGGATCGCGGAGCTGGAGCCTAGCGAAGATCAGATCTTCCTGGCGGTGATGGTAAAGTTCTGTGTAGACCTCGAAATAGGCGATGATGCTGCCGATCACCTCGTAGTCCGGCCGGCCGGCGTGATCGAAGATATCCAGCTCGTGCTCAAGTACGGTAAGCAGCCGCTCGATATTGCGGTGTTCCCGGGAAAGAATGTCGATGATCATGGCAGTGATCCACGCAGAAAGCTGAATAAATCAGTAGACGAAAAGACCGTCCCGGAGTTTGCGCTGGATCAAGGCGCAGCCGAATTTTCTTGACGGCTCAAGGTCGGGTATCGCCGCGAAGGCATCGGGGCGACCGCTACCGGGACTGGCTGCGGTGGGTGAAGTCGCGGCGGTGAGCAGGCGGGTTTGGCGCGCCGGGGTGGATGCGATCTCTGCACATCGGGCGCGCTCTGGTGCTATAATGTCAGTTGAACCAGGGAAAACAGGGAGGATGCCATGCATCATACCTTGGTGCCCAGCGACCGCGTCGAGCATGTCTGCGTGTTCGGGCGCGACGGCTCAAAGCTCGGATCGATCGAGCGGCTGATGCTCGACAAGGTGAGCGGAACGGTGGCGTACGCCGTGATCAAAACCGGTGGCGTGCTCAGCAGCCACCACCATTATCCGGTCAAGTGGACGGCCTTGAAATTCGACCCCGCGCGCCAGGCCTTCGAGGCCGAGGTCACGCTGGACGATCTGCGCACCGGCCCATCCGAGTTCGACGGTGACGAATTCGACTGGGGCGACCGCTCGCACGCCTATACGCACCCGAATTATTGGGCGGTGTAGCGCGGTGGCAGGGGACGGTTGGTAGCCCGCACGAGCCAACGGGTCGCGCGAACGCGCGCCCGATGATAGGCTCCGCGACATGCGGGACAGAGGTCGACGACTACGAGAAGGCTCCCGGATATCGCTTCGCTCATCCGGGCTACTGCTCTAATCTACGACGCATCGTCGTGGCCTAGGCAAAGACAGACGCATGCCCCAGTTCAAGCCCGCCGGCTGGCCTTCCGTCATACCGCGAATTGTCACGCGCGACCTCACCGGCTTGGCCAGATTCCTGCGAGACGTTTTTGATGCGAAAGGCGAAGTCCGGTCCGGCGCGCCAACGGAAATTCGGATCGGAGACTCGATCGTCCTGATCAGCGACGGCGGAGGCGTCCGCGAGGCCATGCCGGCCTTTCTCTATGTGTATGTTCAGGATGCGGACGAGACCTACCGGCGAGCGATCGCCGCTGGCGCCGAATCGATCGAGACCCCTGCGGATACGCCTTATGGCGACAGGCGCGCGATGGTCCGGGATACATGGGCGAACGTCTGGCAGATAGCCACTTACCGAGGGAATCCGTAGAATGGGTGGAACGAAGCGATACCCATCATTCGGGCCGCAGGATGAGTTAATGGGTTTCGCTTCGCTCTACCCATCCTACGCGCTGGTCCGCGCTGCTTACCAGCGTGCCCGGTACCGAATTTCACGCGGACGCAATTGCCGCTAAGCGTGCCCGGATGTCATCGTACCTTGGTCCCACCACACCGATCTTCGGACGGTATCGAAGTCCGGACTCTTCCTGGTCGGCCGCACTAAGCGCTGTGCGTGCGTTGTTCGCGGCAAGGTCGGTCAATCCGTAGGTGTTCATGATGAGGGCGCGGCTACCGTAGACGCGGAATACTACCACGGGAAACAATGCTGCTCGATTCCCGAACTCATCAAGGACCGCAAGGGCAGTCTCATAGCGGTTCGAGAGTTCGTTAGTCGCGACGACCCACGCAAGTTCAAGCCACGCCCATGTCTGGACACTCGGCTTGACACGCATCCTCTGGATCGCATGCTCATAGTAAGTCAGCGCGCCCTCAATGTCTCTTGACCTTAAAAGACAGTCGGCTTTTGCGGAGAGCGCTTGCACGACGGTAATGGAATTAGGGTAGCGATCGATCACGTGGTTGAAGAGAGCTATCGCATCGGCGTCGTATCGCTGCTCGATTTCCATCAGAGTGAAGCCTTGAACGAAGACGTACTGCGCCCGATTTGTCTCCCGCGCTCTGTTCAAGCGCCGCCAAAATTCGGTTTGATCCTCTTGCGACCAAGACTGCTTGCGAAACCAGTCGACGCCCATTCTAAGACCAGTCAAAAACGCTTTGGCGCACTGAGGATATCCACGATTGACCCCGGAATAGGGGGCTTCCTAAACTACTCCGCCGCCTCGCTCGCCGAGCTCTTCCTCGGCTTGCTGTTCGCCTTCTTCAGCACCGGGGCCAGAAACTTGCCGGTGTAGCTGCGCGGCGCCTTGACGATGTCCTCGGGCGGGCCCCAGGCGACGATCTCGCCGCCGCCGTCGCCGCCTTCGGGGCCGAGGTCGATCACCCAGTCGGCGGTCTTGATGACCTCGAGATTGTGCTCGATCACCACCACCGTGTTGCCCTGGGCGACCAGCTCGTGCAGCACCTCCAGCAGTTTTGCGACGTCGTGGAAGTGCAGGCCGGTGGTCGGCTCGTCCAGGATGTAGAGCGTGCGGCCGGTGGCGCGCTTTGACAGCTCCTTGGCCAGCTTGACGCGCTGGGCCTCGCCGCCGGACAGCGTGGTGGCCTGCTGGCCGACATGGATGTAGTCGAGGCCGACGCGGTGCAGGGTCTGGAACGTCTCGCGCACGCGCGGCACCGCCTTGAAGAACTCGGCGGCTTCCTCGACCGTCATGTCGAGCACGTCGGCGATGCTCTTGCCCTTGAACAGCACCTCCAGCGTCTCGCGGTTGTAGCGCTTGCCCTTGCAGGTGTCGCAGGTGACGTAGACGTCGGGCAGGAAGTGCATCTCGATCTTGATGACGCCGTCACCCTGGCAGGCCTCGCAGCGGCCGCCCTTGACGTTGAAGGAGAAGCGCCCGGGCTCGTAGCCGCGCGCCTTCGCCTCGGGCAGACCGGCGAACCATTCGCGGATCGGCGTGAAGGCGCCGGTATAGGTCGCGGGATTCGAACGCGGGGTGCGGCCGATCGGCGACTGGTCGATGTCGATGATCTTGTCGATGTGCTCGAGGCCCTCGATGCGGTCGTGCGGGGCGGCGCCTTCGCTGGCATTGTTCAGCTTGCGCGCGATCGATTTGTAGAGCGTATCGATCAGCAAGGTCGACTTGCCGCCGCCGGAGACGCCGGTGACGCAGGTGAACAGGCCGAGCGGAATCTCGGCCGAAACGTTCTTCAGATTGTTGCCGCGGGCGTTGATGACCTTGATGGTGCGCCGGTGGTTCGGCGGCCGCCGGTCGGGCACGGGCACCGAAAGCTCGCCGGTGAGATATTTGCCGGTCAGCGATTTCGGGTTGCGCATGATCTGGTCGGGCGTGCCTTCGGCGACGATGTGGCCGCCATGCATACCGGCGCCGGGCCCGATATCGAGCACATAGTCGGCAAGCCGGATCGCGTCCTCGTCATGCTCGACCACGACCACGGTATTGCCGAGGTCGCGGAGCCGCTTCAGCGTGTCGAGCAGGCGGGCGTTGTCGCGCTGGTGCAGGCCGATCGACGGCTCGTCCAGCACGTAGAGCACGCCGGTCAGGCCCGAGCCGATCTGCGAGGCCAGGCGGATGCGCTGGCTCTCGCCGCCGGACAGCGTGCCCGACGAGCGCGACAGCGTCAGATAGTTGAGGCCGACGTCGAGCAGGAAGGTCAGGCGCTCGCGGATTTCTTTCAGGATGCGCGTCGCGATCTCGTTCTGCTGCGCATTCAGCGCCTCCGGCACGGTCTCGAACCATTCGCCGGCGCGCCTGACCGAGAGCTCGGAGATCTCGCCGATGTGTTTGCCGCCGATCTTGACGCACAGCGCCTCCGGTTTCAGCCGATAGCCGTTGCAGCCGGCGCAGGGCACGTCGGAGAAATACTTGCCGAGCTCCTCGCGCGCCCATTCGCTCTCGGTTTCGCGGTAGCGGCGGTTGATGTTGGTGACGACGCCCTCGAACGGCTTCTTGGTGTCGTAGGAGCGGACGCCGTCCTCATAGGAGAACTTGATCTCGTCGTCGCCGGAGCCGTGCAGCAGCGCGGCCTGCACCTTCTTGGTCAGGTCCTTCCACTTGGTGTCGAGCGTGAACTTGTAGTGCTTGCCGAGCGCGGTCAGGGTCTGGATGTAATAGGGCGAGGACGATTTCGCCCACGGCGCGATCGCGCCCTTGCGCAAGGTCAGCTCCTTGTCGGGGATGACCAGGTCCTCGTCGATATGCTGCTCGACGCCGAGGCCGCCGCAGGCAGGGCACGCGCCATAGGGGTTGTTGAACGAGAACAGGCGCGGCTCGATCTCGGGGATCGTGAAGCCGGAAACCGGGCAGGCGAACTTCTCCGAGAACAGGATGCGCTCGGGCCCGCTCTTGTCGTGGATTTTTGCGGTCTTCTTCTTGTCCTCGGCCGGTGCCGCCGCCGGCGCATCGGCATACTCGATCACGGCGAGGCCCTCGGCGAGCTTCAGCGCGGTTTCAAAACTTTCCGCGAGGCGCTGGGAGAGATCGGGGCGCACCACGATGCGGTCGACCACGACGTCGATGTCGTGCGGGAATTTCTTGTCGAGCGCGGGCGCCTCCGACAGCTCATGGAAGGTGCCGTCGATCTTGACGCGCTGAAAGCCCTTCTTGAGATACTCGGCGAGCTCCTTCTTGTACTCGCCCTTGCGGCCGCGCACGACCGGCGCCAGCAGATAGAGGCGGGTGCCTTCCGGCAGCGCCAGCACGCGGTCGACCATCTGCGAGACGATCTGGCTCTCGATCGGAAGGCCCGTGGCCGGCGAATAGGGCACGCCGACGCGCGCCCACAGCAGGCGCATATAGTCGTAGATCTCGGTGACGGTGCCGACGGTGGAGCGCGGGTTCTTCGACGTGGTCTTCTGCTCGATCGAGATCGCGGGCGACAGGCCGTCGATCTGGTCGACATCCGGCTTCTGCATCATCTCGAGGAACTGGCGCGCATAGGCCGACAGCGACTCGACGTAGCGGCGCTGGCCCTCGGCATAGATGGTGTCGAATGCGAGCGACGACTTGCCGGAGCCGGACAGGCCGGTGAACACCACGAGCTTGTCGCGCGGAATCTCGACGTCGATGTTCTTCAGATTGTGTTCGCGCGCGCCGCGGATCGTGATGGCGCGCGATGAGGACCCGGCGTTCTGTTGGCGCTTCGCCTTGAGCACTTCATCCATAGCGACATTTCCGGGCGCATGATCGGGCGCCTTTTGGGCGCGCATCCCCGGTGCTGCCGGGACCTTGCGCCGATGGGTGAGAAGACTGGAACGTAGGAAGAACGGCCGACAATTTCCAGTGCTGAGTCGCGTCCATCAACGGATAGTTTGCCTGATGGCAGCAGCCGTCAGCAGGGTCCGGTTCCGCCAGAGCCTTTTTTGACGCGTTTTCTTTTACGCGAACCGGGATCCACTTCGCTCGAAAACGCTCCGACGGAAAAAGGCCGGCGCGAGGCCGGCCTTTCCGTGTGATCTGATCGCAGATCGAACTTAGTACTTGGCTTAGTACTTGGCGACGATCGGGCCGCCGAAGTGATAGTTCACGCCGAACTGGACGCTGTGCAGGTTGAGGTCGGGGGAAGGCACGCCGAAGTAGGTCTCGCTGCCGAGGCTGCGATACAGGTACTCGCCCTTGACCGACCACTGCGGCGCGATGAACGCCTCGATGCCGGCGCCGACGGTCCAGCCGGAGTGGAAGTTGCTCTGCGAAGCGGTCACGCCGAGCGCGCTGACGCTGATCTTGTTGTCGACCCAGGCGTAGCCGCCGGTGCCGTAGAACAGCACCTTGTCGACGGCGAAGCCGATGCGGCCGCGCGCGGTGCCGAGCGCGTCGACCTTGCTCTTCACAGTGACGCCGAGCGTGCTGGCCGAAGCGTCGACGTCAGCCCAGGCGCCGTCGGCCTCGAGGCCGTACACGATGTTGCTGGTCTGCCAGTTGTAGCCGATGGTGCCGCCGGCGAAGCCGCCTTCCATCTTCGGGTTGCCGGATTCCTCGCTGGCATAGCCACCGAAGCCGCCGATGTAGAAGCCGGTCCAGTTGTAGATCGCGGCCGGCGGCGGAGCCTTCACGTAAGGCGCGCGGGCCGCCATATCGGCGGCCATTGCCGGTGCAATTGCGCTGAGGGCAAACATGCCGGCCGATGCCAGCAAAGCATTCCTGATTTTCAAAGTCCCAGTCCCATTTTCTCGTTGTCCCTTCAAACATTGAAGGGAACGTCACAGCAGTGTCGTGTGACGATCAGGTGTTTCTACATAGAAATCTTGGAAGTTGTGTATCCGTGAAACCACAATGCACGGAAAATGGCCCGCACGAGGCGCGCGCTTGCACGCAACGAAAAAGCCGGCGCAAGGCCGGCTCCTGTGTTCGCTGTGCAGATGCGCCGCGCGGCCGCCGGTAGCTCAGTATTTTGCTGATACGACCGGGCTCGCCGCCTTGAAGTGGTAATTGATGCCGAGCTTGACGGTGTGGAACGTGTCCTTCCACTCCGAGCGATCGTTGATCGCGGGCGTGTACTGGATCGGCGCGACCTTGCCGAGATCGATGTAGTTGTACTCGAGCTTGGCCGACCAGTTGGCGGCGAACATGTATTCGACGCCGGCGCCGGCGGTCCATCCCCAGCGCGTGTCGCTGGCCGAGACCGAGGGTGGCGCGAGCCCTGCATTGTAGCGATGCAGGATGTCGCCGACCGCGGCGCCGCCGTTGACGAACCACAGCTGCGGCGGAGCGCACCGACCACACAAACAAGCCGACCAGGCAAACAAAAAGGCCGGCGCGAGGCCGGCCTTTCGTCTGGATCAAATCCGTGTCGCGCGATCAGTAGCGCGCAACCACCGGGCCACCCCACTTGTAGTTCACGCGGACGGTGACGAGGTCGACGTCCTGGCGATCGCGGATGCTGCTGAACAGCGCGCCGGTCGGGGTGGTGAGGTTGTAGGTCTTGTCCTGCATGAACAGGTGGTCGTATTCGACACCAGCGGTCCAGTTCGGCGCGAAGCCGACTTCGATGCCGGCGCCGATGGTGCCGCCCCAGCGAGTGTCGCTCGCGCGACCGGCAAGTACGCCGGTCGGCATGAAGTAGGTGCTGAAGCGGTTGTCGGTCAACGCCGCACCGCCCTTGGCGTACAGCAGCACGTTGTTGACGGCGTAGCCGATCTGGCCGGTGAACAGGCCGAACGCGTCGATCTTGCTCTGGTTGGTGAACAGACCCGGGAAGATCGCGCTGTTGTTGCTGCCCTTCAGGTCGGCCCAGTCGCCCTGCGCTTCAAGGCCGAACACCCAGGTGCCAGCCTGCCAGCGATAGCCGATCTGGCCACCGGCAACGCCGCCGGTCGCATCATGGCAACCATCCGAGCCGATGAAGATGCCGCCCGGGACCTGGTCCCAGCAATTGTGGCTCGAGCCCCAGCCGCCGTTGGCGCCGATGTAGAAGCCGCTCCAGTCATAGACGGCAGCAATCATCGGCGGCGCCTTGGTGTAGGGGCGCGCCGCGAGATCGGCAGCCGCGGCGGGCGCGGCAAACGCAACTAGAGCAACCGTACCGAGCAAAAACTTCTTCATAATCAAACCCCAGCTCCCCAATCGGCTTCCAAAGGTCCCGAAGCGCGATCTCAGACGCGAGCGCCCATCTGATGGGTGGTAGCTATACGCTGATTCAACCGCAAACGCCGTCTCCCAAATGCAACACTCGCGGAAGAAGCTATCTGCAAGTCAAGGCTTTGATTTAACTTGCATTTTTGTAAGGCGTCGGAGCCCGCTGGTGACTGGGAGCGAAATCGGCAGCCACGCCATGGCCATCGGCCGCTTCTACGGCTGGTTGTGGCGAACAAAACTGGAACAGCGTCGGCTGCGGTGCTATATCTCGATAATCGTGGATAACCGCGCGACGGCGAGGGCATCGAGCCGGCACCGGCCGTATAGGTCATTCGCGACGCCTGCAAGTAAGTGGCGATGGTTGAGAGTGGCTGCCGATGTCCGGCGCCCGGTTTTTGAGTGGAGATGATGCGATGGCAGGAAGCGTGAACAAGGTGATCCTGGTTGGAAACCTCGGCAAGGATCCGGAGATCCGGCGGACGCAGGACGGCCGTCCGATCGCAAATCTTTCCATCGCCACCTCGGAGACCTGGCGCGACAAGGGCACCGGCGAGCGCAAGGAAAAGACCGAGTGGCACCGCGTCGTGATCTTCAACGAAGGCCTCTGCAAGGTCGCCGAGCAGTATCTGAAGAAGGGCGCCAAGGTGTACATCGAGGGTCAGTTGCAGACCCGCAAATGGACCGACCAGAGCGGCGTCGAGAAGTACTCGACCGAGGTCGTGCTGCAGGGCTTCAACTCCAACCTCACCATGCTCGACGGGCGGAGCGGCGGAGGCGGCAGCTTCGCCGATGATGGCGGCGGCAGCGATTTCGGCTCGTCCGGTCCGGTCAGCTCGGCGCCGCGCCGAGCGGTCGCCGCCGGCGGCGGCAGCCGCAACAGCGACATGGACGACGACATCCCGTTCTGATGTTCGTTCGCAAAACGGCCTACGGGGCGGGCTCGTCCGGCTCGTCTCGTGTGGTCGGTGCGGCCTGAGCAATGAAGCGACCGACACGATTTTCAAGCATCCGGACCAAGACCGGATCCATGAACTCATAGTCGTCGGGAATGTCGAGACAGATGACGCGCTTGTTGTTCAGGTGAGACCGAAACCGGCTCCTGAGCTTGTTGCGATGGGTCTTCTCCATCACAAAAATGATGTCGGCCCAATCGATCTGTTCGGAGGACAGCAGGACGCTTGCACCGGACGAGATGCCAGCCGAGTCCGTCTCGACGCCAGGCCACGTCGAAAAGACCTGCTCTGCAGTAGGACTGCGCAGACGGTTGGCGCTGCAGACGAATAGGACGTTGGTCATGTGCTGTCGAAGCCAACTTGAGTGCGGGCATCTTTGCGTGAGGTTGGTCGGAATAGGTACGGAAGCAGCGCTTTCTGGGCAACTGGTTGGCCGAAGCTTTGACTATTCCGTCGGTCGGCGTTTCCGTGAAGGTCATTTCCCGGAGTGGCGCTGCGGCTTGCCGCGATAATTTTCTCATGTGAATTATGAGGATAACTATCTAACCTACCGCCGTAGCGTGCTTATCTGATGGCAACTAGCGCGAGTTCCCCAGACTTTGACACAGGCTAATGTGAATGATATTTACATTGGCCTGCGGCAAGCGACGTCTGGTCGTGAGCTTCACTCGAGGGCTGCCATCATGAGCCTCGCGCCATTGCTCGACGCTGCGCCTGCGATCCCGCTCCATGCCTTTGCCGCGATGGCTGCCTTCGTGCTCGGCTCCATCCAGCTCGCCGCACCGAAAGGCACGCTGCCGCACCGGACGCTGGGCTGGATCTGGGTGATCCTGATGCTGGTGGTCGCCGGGAGCTCGTTCTGGATCCATCAGATCAAGCTGGTGGGCCCGTGGAGCCCGATCCACCTGCTGTCGATCTTCTCGCTGGTCATGCTGGTGCTCGGCGTGACGGCCGCGCGGAGCCACAATGTCCGCCGCCACAAGTTCACGATGATCGGCATTTTCTTCGGCGCGCTGGTCATTGCCGGGCTGTTCACCTTCATGCCCGGGCGGATCATGCACGCGGTGATTTTCGGCCAATAATCGGACGATCAGGGCGTTGCGAAGGCCGGTTCCACCAGGTCTTCGCGACCTCGCAACCGCCGGGCAAAGCGGGCGCGTCGCAAATCTGCAATGCGGCCGGTAAGTGCATGAAAAAACGAAGGGAAAAACGGCTTGCCGGAGCCGCGCAAGGGTGGTTATCAGGCCCTCGATGGTCTATATGATTCCCCAGCAGAACTGACCGGATTTCCCCTTTGTCCGAACCCGAAGACGACAAGCCCGGCGAGCCGCCGGTGCCCTCAGATATTCGTCCCGTTTCCATTCTCGACGAGATGAAGAAGTCCTACCTCGATTACGCGATGAGCGTGATCGTGTCCCGTGCGTTGCCCGATGCGCGCGACGGGCTCAAGCCGGTGCACCGGCGCATCCTCTATTCGATGCATGAGCAGGGACACACGCCGGACAAGAAATACGTCAAGTCCGCGCGCGTCGTCGGCGACGTGATCGGTAAATATCATCCGCATGGCGACCAGTCGATTTACGACGCGATGGTCCGCATGGCGCAGGACTTCTCGCTGCGGGTGCCGCTGATCGACGGCCAGGGCAATTTCGGCTCGGTCGACGGCGATCCGCCGGCGGCCTATCGATATACCGAGGCACGGCTGACCAAGGCGGCGCTTGCCGTTCTGGCCGACATCGACATGGACACCGTCGATTTCCAGCCGAACTACGACAACTCCGAGAAAGAGCCGGTGGTTCTGCCGGCCCGCTTCCCGAACCTCCTGGTCAATGGCGCCGGCGGCATCGCCGTCGGCATGGCAACCAACATCCCGCCGCACAACCTCGGCGAGGTCGTCGACGCCTGCGTGGCGCTGATCGACAATCCGGCGCTCACGATCGACGAGTTGATCGATATCATTCCCGGACCGGACTTCCCGACCGGCGGCATCATCCTGGGCCGCCAGGGCATCCGCTCGGCCTACCATCTCGGCCGCGGCTCGATCGTGATGCGCGGCAAGGTGGCGATCGACACCATCAGGAAGGATCGCGAAGCGATCATCATCACCGAGATTCCCTATCAGGTGAACAAGGCGACGATGGTCGAGCGCATCGCCGATCTCGTGAAAGAGAAGAAGATCGAGGGCATCGGGGACCTGCGCGACGAGTCCGATCGTGACGGCTATCGCGTCGTCATCGAGCTGAAGCGCGAAGCGGTGCCCGACGTGGTGCTGAACCAGCTCTACCGGTTCACGCCGCTGCAGACCAATTTCCCGGCCAACATCCTGGCGCTGGATTCCGGCCGTCCGCAGACGATGAATCTGAAGGACCTGCTCACCATCTTCGTCGCATTCCGCGAGCAGGTGGTGACCCGGCGGACCAAGTTCCTGCTCGGCAAGGCCCGCGATCGCGCCCACATTTTGGTCGGCCTTGCGATCGCGGTCGCCAACATCGATGAGATGATCCGTGTCATCCGAACCTCGCCCGATCCGAACACCGCGCGCGAGGCCCTGATGTCGCGCGACTGGCCGGCGCGCGACGTCGAGGCGATGATCACGCTGATCGACGATCCCCGGCATCGCATCAACGATGACGGCACGCTCCGGCTGTCGATGGAGCAGGCCAGGGCCATCCTCGATCTCCGGCTGCAGCGCCTGACCGCGCTGGGGCGGGACGAAATATCCGAGGAGCTCGACAAGCTCGCGGCCGAGATCGCCGATTATCTCGACATCCTGCGCTCGCGTGCCCGCGTGCAGGGCATCGTCAAGACCGAGCTCGCCGAGGTGAAGCAGCAGTTCGCAACCCCGCGCAAGACCGTGATCATCGAGCAGGAAGGCGAGGTCGAGGACGAGGACCTGATCCAGCGCGAGGACATGGTCGTCACCGTGTCGCATGCGGGCTACGTCAAGCGCGTGCCGCTGTCGACCTACCGGGCGCAGCGCCGCGGCGGCAAGGGCCGCGCCGGCATGCAGACCCGCGACGAGGATTTCGTCTCGCGGCTGTTCGTGGCCTCCACCCACACGCCGGTGCTGTTCTTCTCGTCGCGCGGCCAGGTCTACAAGGAGAAGGTCTGGCGGCTGCCGATGGCAGCTCCAAACGCGCGCGGCAAGGCGCTGATCAACATCCTGCCGCTGGAGCAGGGCGAGCGCATCACCACGATCATGCCGCTGCCGGAGGATGAATCCTCCTGGGGCAATCTCGACGTGATGTTCGCGACCACCAGCGGCACCGTTCGCCGCAACAAGCTGTCTGACTTCGTCGACGTCCGCCGCTCCGGCATCATCGCCATGAAGCTCGGAGAAGGTGAGGCGATCGTCGACGTGCAGATCTGCACCGAGCGCGACGACGTGCTGCTGACCGCCGCCGGCGGGCAGTGCATCCGCTTCCCGGTCACCGATGTGCGCGTCTTCACCGGCCGTACCTCGATGGGCGTGCGCGGTATCGCGCTGGCCGAGGCCGACAAGCTGATCTCGCTGGCGATCCTGCGCCATGTCGAGACCACCTCGGACGAGCGCTCAGCCTACCTGAAGATGCGTCGCGCGGTGGCTGGCGAGGCGACGGCCGAGGAGCCCGCGGATGCCGAGGGCGAGGAGACGACGAACGCGATCCAGCTGTCGCAGGAGCGCTACGCCGAGCTGTCGGCGGCCGAGCAGGTGGTGCTCACCGTCTCCGTGAATGGCTTCGGCAAGCGGACCTCGTCCTACGAGTACCGCACCACCGGCCGTGGCGGCAAAGGCATCGTCGCGATGAGCGTCAACAACCGCAACGGCAATCTGGTGGCGTCGTTCCCGGTCGAGGACGCCGACCAGATCATGCTGGTCACCGACAAGGGGCAGCTGATCCGCTGCCCGGTGGCCGACATCCGCGTCGCCGGCCGCTCGACCCAGGGCGTGATCGTGTTCGATACCGCCGAGGACGAGCATGTCGTCTCGGTCGAGCACATTCCGGAGGAAGAGAACGGCGCGAACGGGAACGGCGAGTAGGGCCGTTCCCGAGCGTGGTTCGTTGCGTGCGGCTCGAGGTTGGGGCCGCGCCAGGTTGACTGGGGCCCCGCCAAGTTGATTGATGCCTGATTGCTCGGGCGCGCAGGGCTGCGCCCGTGGGTCGTTTCGGCGGGCTTCGAGAACTTGCGTCTATGTTAGAAGGGCGACCCGTTCAGGGCGCCTGGGGGGCAGATAGCATTGTGAACAGAACGCTATCGCCGTCCCGTTGCGCTGTTTCACGTGACGACGCGTAGCCGTGCACGAGCTCCAAACCGCCTTCGAAAACATGCCATTTCCAGCGAGTGGGCTCTTTCTGCGCACTCACGATAACCTCCAGGAGACGAACGCGGGTTTGTTTGGCCATCTTGCCGACATGCGTCTTGGTTGGCCCGCTTGCGAGCGCGCCCAATCTGGTCGGCAGGAGTTACTTCTTCTTCCTCGGCGGCGGAGGATTGATCTCGGCGATCTTGCGCAGGCAATCGGCTTCGGTGTCGTGCGGGCCGGTCACGAATGTTCCGCTGACTTTTGTGGAATACCAACCTGAGGTCACGCCGAGGCGCACGGACTCTTCAATCTTGACGTGACGAGGCGAGAGATTTTGCATGAAGGTCTTTCGGTGAGTGCGTTTGAATCTGTCTCGAACGCACGGGGGAGGCTTTCAACCATCCGACTGGAACATTCGTCGGGTTCGCCTCGCGCTGGCAAGCCGCGCCAGCCGGCAAGCGTCGTCGTTCCTGCGCGCGATTGCAGCAAATAGCCAGCACTTTCTCGCGCGATACGGGTATTTGTCCGATCAGGCACATCGTACCTTGTATTCGACCGCATCGTCGCCATGTCGGTAGGACAAACAGGGAATGTGTTTCGAATGAAGCTTCGCGTCGGATTCGAAATGCACTACGAGTTCCCCCAGCCGACGCCCATGATCATGGTGCTGGGCACGCATTTCACGCGCGCGTCCGATATCATCGTCCCCGACCACCTGACCACCACCCCCGCGGTACCGATCACGCCGTATCGCGACGGATTCGGCAATTGGTGCAGCCGTATCGTTGCGCCGGCCGGTCCGATGCGCCTGGCGGCCGATGGCGTCGTGCGCGACAGCGGTGAGCCTGATCCGGTGTTTGCTTCGGCCGGCCAGCACGCGGTCGAGGACTTGCCGGCGGACACGCTGGTCTATCTGCTGGGCAGCCGCTACTGCGAGACCGACCGGCTTTCAGAAATCGCATGGAAGCTGTTCGAGGGCACGCCGCCGGGCTGGCCGCGGGTCCAGGCCATTTGCGACTTCGTCCATTGCCACATCGCTTTCGGCTACCAGCACGCCCGTGCCACCATGACGGCGTGGGAGGTCTTCAACGAAGGTAAGGGCGTGTGCCGCGACTACGCGCATCTCGCCATTACCTTCTGCCGCTGCATGAACATTCCGGCGCGCTATTGCACCGGCTATCTCAGCGATATCGGCACCCCGTTGCCTTGGGCGGCTGGTGATTTCGCCGGCTGGTTCGAGGCCTATATCGGCGGCCGCTGGCATATGTTCGATCCGCGCAACAACGTGCCGAGGATCGGCCGGGTTCTGATCGCACAGGGACGGGATGCCTCCGACGTTCCGATCACCCAGACGTTTGGGCCAAACAAGCTGATTTCGTTCAAGGTCTGGACTGACGAGGCCGCGTCATGACGGATGATACCCAAGCCCTCAGTTCGGACGAGTTCGCCTCCCTGGTCGAGGTCGGCAAGGGCGACGCCCAACGGGAGATTCCCCAATTGCACGGGGAGCGGCTTGTCGGTCTCGGCTACGCGGTCCGACGGCTCGGTGAACTCGGCCTGACTGCATCCGGCGTTCGTCGTCTCGCGATCGGCAAATAGACCTAAAGGCCCTTGGATGTCCTTGTCCGATTTGGGTCAATGAGCCACGTCCTGGCCGGTGGAATTCTCGAGTTCTCTACTGGGACCGGCCAGCGCATCCGCTTTGCAGGGCGTTGCCGTAGGGGATCACGCATCCCGGATTGCGCTTCGGTCCATCCGGGCTACAAGACTTGGGTCCGCGTGCACTACGCTCGCTGTTGCCATGTTTGGTCCCAATGACTGTAGATGAATTGCGTTCGCACCTCCGACAGTTGATCGACACCTACGTGTGAGATCAGATCGCGAAGGCCCACCTGCTGTCGCTGGTTGCCATGCATGATGTCCCGGCCAAAGGAATCTTGGCTGAGTTCGAGGCCGCGCGGTCGGGTGCGATGAGCGGGGCCGATTCAAGACTGGTCGAAGAGATTGCGTTCTACTTTTGCTGAGTTTCCTCGCTGCCCCCAATGCTGTCGCTTGCGCCTGGTCGATCGAGACCGACAGCCGTGGCTTCAGTTGGAGAGGCGCGTCGCCTGACATTCCCTGACAGCACCCGTAGCCCGGATGGAGCGAGATGAAATCCGGGCTCTCGCAATTCGCCGCAACATTTGATAATTCACTGTCATTGCCTCTACGGTTTAGACGGCAGGTACAGTTGCATGGCACTCATCATACTATCTAACGCGGTACAGACTTATTCAATCCTGGGAAGCCCGACACTGATCGCCGCCGATGGCGGCCCTGCCTGGCAGACGACGATCTCGGCCTCGCCCACGCTGGTGCAGAGTTACACGGTCTCGACAAACGCCATCGCCGGCGTGCTTCTCATCCCCGACCCGGAATATGTCGACTACCTCAATGAAACCGGCGCCAACGGGGTCTTTACGCTCCTCCAATACAAGCCATTCGGCTCTATCCAGGGCAGCGCCATCACGGTCGCACTCGAAGTCGGCGCATTCGCCTATTACAATAACTTGATCGCCGCGAACGTCCAATTCGTATCGACGTTGAACGCCTACATCGCGAACGGCTACAGCGTTCAGAACACCTTCGATGCGATCGAGCCGTTGGTCAATGCATTGCTGCAACCAAACGGACAGTCCCCGCTCGCGATCGGCTCTCAACTTGCCAACGATGCAACCGAGCTGGCGAATGCAGGCTTCTCGGCGCTTGGCTCCGAGGTTCAGGTGTTGTCGCAGATCGCCACCGAATGGGACACGCCGGTCTATTTCCTCAACGGCCAGCCGGTTTCTGCGGGCGCGATCGACTTTGGCATCGTGCAACTCGCCATCAACGGCGCAAGCACGACTTGGGCGGTGAACGGAGCATCCGGGGGCGTCACGGTCAGCGGCTTTACCGCGGTCAGCCGCTGGTCCGGCGATCCCTCGTCGACGAGCGGACACGGGTACTACAACATCCTTGACGCAGACACGTACGGATCACTGAACGTTTCCTCCTTCGGTTTCGCGCACGCGGGCAGCATGCCGCTGGCGAACCTGGTGTCCGGGGGAGCAGCATCCGGGAGCGGCACAATCACGCTCTACAATATCTGGGAGACCGGCAGCGGCGGGGCGAAGGTCACCGTCAACGGGGTGGTCCAGCCGAACGGCGTGACGGTCGGCCTGACCGCTGCACAATTGGCGCAGGCTACCTATTTTGCGGGCTCCGGCAGCGACACGTTTTGGGTCCAGTACGTCTACGGGAGCGTCACGGGCTCCTGGCAGCCAATTCAGATCACGGCCCCCGTCGATACGCCTGGTGTCGTGGGGGTCGCCAAGACCGCTACGCACAACCAGATCTTCAGCGCCGCGTCGTTGTTCAGTTACAGCGACACGCTGGGCAGCGCCGCCACGCAATATGACTTCTGGAACACAGGATCTGGCGGCGGCTATTTCCAGCTCGACGCGCTTGCTCCCTATGCCGGCGGCCAGGACATCATCATCAATGCGAGCCAGCTCGCCAGCCTGACGTACACGGCCGGCTCCGGCTCCGACACGCTGTGGGTCCGTGCGTTCGACGGGTACGTGTGGAGCTCCTGGTCGAATGCCTTCACCGTGGTCGGCCCGATCGATACCGGACCGGTGGAGGCCGTCGCATCCATCCAGGCGACCCATGGCCAGAGCTTCGCCGCCAGCACGCTGTTCAGCTACAGCGATCCGTTCGGGGTCGGCGCCACGCAGTATGACTTCTGGGACAGTGGCACCGGCGGCGGGCATTTCGTTCTGAACGGGGTGACGCTCAACCCCAACGCGGACAACATCATCACGGCCGCGCAACTCTCGCAGCTTGTCTATCAGTCGGGTTCCGGCGCGGATACGCTGTGGGTACGTGCCAATGACGGGACCTTGTGGGGTAGCTGGTCGGCAGCGTTTACCGTGACTGCCCCGCTTGACAGCGGTCCCGTCGAAACTGTCGCCAACCATGCGGCTGTTCATGCCCAGAACTATGCCGTATCGTCGCTGTTCACCTACAGCGATCCCTTCGGAAGTGCTGCAGTCGCGTACGATGTCTGGGACAGCGGCGTCACCGGCGGCCATTTTTCGCTCAATGGCGTCGCGCTTCAGGCTGGCCGGGACAACTACATCACGGCCGCCCAACTCTCATCGCTCTCCTATCAATCCGGATCGGGCATCGACACGCTCTGGATACGGGCAAATGACGGGACCGTCTGGGGAGCCTGGTCGAACGCCTTTACCATTTCGGCCCCGATCGATCCCGGCCCCGTCGAGATCGTGCAAAATCTGAACGCGACCCATGGGCAAAGCTACGCCGCATCGTCGCTGTTTACCTACAGCGATCCGTTCGGGAGCGCGGCCACGCAGTATGACGTGTGGGACACCGGTGGTGGCGGCGGGCATTTCGTCTTCAACGGGCAGGCACTGCAGCCCAACGGCGACAATATTTTTTCCGCAGCACAGCTTCCGTATCTGACCTACCAATCGGGATCGGGAACCGACACGCTTTGGGTGCGCGCCAATGACGGGACGGTTTGGGGCGCATGGTCCAGTGCATTCACGGTCAACGCGCCGATCGACACCGGCCCGGTCGTCACGCCGGTCAACCCGACGGTGACATCCATCCAGGGCCAGATCTATCCCGGCTCGGTGCTCTTTACCTATTCCGACCCATTCGGGAGTGCGGCAACGCGGTATGACGTATGGGACACCGGAGTTGGCGGCGGCGCGTTCTTCCTCAATGGGGTGGCACTGGCACCGAACCAGGACAACTATGTATCGGCGTCTCAACTCGCGCAGCTGACCTACAAGGTCGGTTCAAGCAGCGACACGCTCTGGATTCGCGCGTTCGATGGCACGGTCTGGGGAAACTGGTCGAGCCCGTTCACGGTTCAGGACCCCTCGACGATCGCGCCAGGACAAACGCTCGATCTGCCTTCGGCGAGCGCTGCCGATCTTTACTTTGCGTCAGATGGCGGCACGTTGAAACTGGACAACTCCCAGACCTTCACCGGAACGGTTGCGGGAATGACGGGGCGCGACGCCATCGATTTCGCCGACATCGCGTTTTCGAAGGCGGTAGTCCCGGGCTATTCGGGCGACAGCACGGGCGGGACGCTCAGTTTGACCGATGGGACGCATGCTGCGAACATCGCGTTGCTGGGCAACTACATTGCGTCAACCTTCGTCGCCTCCAGCGACGGCCATGGAGGTACACTCGTGGTGAACCAGCCCGTCAGCCCGGCGACGGTGCTTGCGGCCCCGCCGCATGTTGCATGATCGTTGGCCAGCAACGGCCTAAATCAAACGAGGCTTGCTTTGCCGTCCGTAGCCCGGAATGTAACGCAGAGACATCCGGGCTACGCGAGCCGCTCGATCAAATCTCGATCTCGGTGCCGAACTCCACCACCTGACCGGTCGGCACGCCAAAGAACGCCGCGGAGCGCTCGGCGTTGCGCTGCAGGAAGGCGAACAGCGATTCCCGCCACACCCACATGCCTGGAACGTCCTCGCGCGGGATGATGGTTTCACGGCCGATATAGTAGGTCACGTCGGAGAGATCGACGCCGGGCAGCTTGCCCTGCCGGCAGGCGAGCTGCAGCCCTTCGTAGATCGTCGGGTATTGCATGAAGCCGTAGTGCAGGATGATGCGGGTGATGCCCGGGCTGATCTCGTTGACGTCGGCGCGTTCCTCGTCGGGAATCCGCGGCCGCTCCTCGATCTGCACGGTGACCAACAGCACGCGCTGATGCAGCACGTGATTGTGCTTGACGAACTGGGTCAGTGCGAGCGGCACCCCGTTGGGGGCCGAGGCCAGGAACACGGCGGTGCCGGGCAGGCGGGCGCTGCACTTGTTGACCGCGGTCTCGATCAGATCCTCCTCGGGCTGGCGCAGCTTGCCGCGCGCCCTTTCGACCAGCTTGACGCCGCCGCGCCAGGTCATCATCAGGAACGCCACCGCGGCCGCAAGCAGCAGCGGGAACCAGCCGCCCTCGAGCAGTTTCTCGGTGTTCGCCGCGAAGAAGATCGCATCGATGATGAAGAAGAAGCCGTTCACCGCGATCACGATGATCGGTGAATAGCCCCACTGGATCGCGACCAGCGCAGCGAGCAGCGTGGTGATCGCCATCAACAGCGATACGGCGATGCCGTAGGCGCCGGCGAGTGCGTCCGAGGTGCCGAAGGCGAGCACGGCGCCGAGCGTTGCGGCCGCGAGCAGCCAGTTCACCAGCGGCACGTAGATCTGTCCGATCGCATCGCTCGTGGTGTGGCGGATATGCATGCGCGGCAGGAAGCCGAGCTGGATCGATTGCTGGGTCAGCGAGAACACACCGGAGATGATGGCCTGCGAGGCGATCACGGTGGCAACGGTCGCGAGCAGGACGAGCGGGTAATGCGCCCAGTCGGGGGCGAGCTGGAAGAACGGGTTGTCGATCGAGCCCGGGTCGTTGATCAGTTCACCTGCCTGGCCAAAATAGTTCAGCACCAGCGCGGGCAGGCAGATCGCGAACCAGGCGAGCCGGATCGGAAAGCGGCCGAAATGCCCCATGTCGGCATACATCGCCTCACCGCCGGTGACGGCGAGGAACGCGGCGCCGAGGATCGCAAAGCTGACGTGGAAATCCTGATGGATCAGGAAATCGAACGCATAGAACGGGCTCAGTGCGACCAGCACGCCGGGCGCCTTGACGATGCCGTGAATGCCGAGCGCTGCGAGCACCGCGAACCAGAACAGCATCACCGGGCCGAAGATCTTGCCGATGAAGCCCGTACCCTGCTTCTGCATGAAGAACAGGCCGATCAGGATCACGACGGTGAGCGGCACTACCGCAGGGGCCAGCGAGGGCGCGTCGACCTTCAGGCCTTCGATCGCCGACAGCACGGAAATGGCCGGCGTGATCGCGCCGTCGCCATAGAGCAGGGCAGCGCCGACCAGGCCGACGACCAGCAAATGGGCGCGCCAGGTGCCGGGCGCCGCGTTGCGTGCCGAGAGCAGCGCCAGCAGCGCGACGATGCCGCCTTCACCGCGGTTGTCGGCGCGCAGGATCAGCATGGCGTATTTGACTGAAATGATGAGGATCAGCGCCCACAGGATCAGCGAGACCGTGCCCAGCACGGCAGTTTGGCTGAGTGGCCCGCCATGGGCGGCGGCCTTGGCGGCTTCCTTCAGGGCGTAGAGGGGGCTGGTGCCGATGTCGCCATAGACGACACCCAGGGCACCGAGCGTGACGGCAAACGGAATCGGGCTGGTTGGAGGATGGCCAGAAGAAACGATGGCGGGCGTACTGGTCACGGCAATCCCCCGATGGCTTGCGCCCGCCGGGTCATCCGGTCGGGCGCCTTAGACGATAGTCTGCGACGGGACGTCGCAAATTACCATTGGGTTTTGTGTGACGGACTGAGCTTACACCGAACTGACGGGCCGGTTTCGGGCCCGATCGCGCCGGAGCGGCAAGGCTATCGCTTCGAGTTGCTGCGATGGGCAGCTACTTTGCATGGGGTTGTTTTCGATATTTTGGCAACGCCCCATGCAGGTCGTCGGGATTCGTCGTCTGCACCTGGACCAGTGCCCACCGTCCTCAAATCACCTACGGAGTGCGGTCGGCAGTGACGAGGCGGGCTTCGCGAACGACCGTCTTGTTGCCGGCGCTGCGCAGGCAGGAGGCTTCGAAATTCGGCCAGGCCTGCTGCGAGCACTCCTTGCCGATCGGGTGGACGTCGAGACGATCGCTCTTGGCCAGCGGCTGCGGGGTGGAGGCTGCGACCTGCGGCGCAAAGCCCGGCAGAACGGTGAGCGCGGCGGCAATGAACGCGGCAACGGCGATGGCGGAAAGTGCCTTGATCATGACGGTCCCCATATGATCGGACCCCCGGGCCCGTCGTTTCGTTGTCCAATGTCTACCGGCCGCAGGTTTCCTGGTGTCTTCGCCAGGGTGGAAAATGGTTTCATCGCCGGCCGGTTTTGTTTCGTCCGCCAGCGGCCGACGAAACATTCACCCACGTAGACGCTGGCATCCCAGGACTCGTTCACTGGACGAGCAGGTATTTATTTCGCGCGACGGACGGAACCCGGGCGGCTTGCCGGGGAGAGCCGGGCGGGTTAGGAGGGACCATGTCCCGTATCGCGCTCTATCCCGGCTCCTTCGATCCCGTCACCAACGGCCATCTCGACGTGGTCCGGCAGGCCGTCGGCCTGTGCGACCGCCTGGTCGTCGCCGTCGCCATTCATGCCGGCAAAAAGCCGCTGTTCTCGACCGAGGAACGGCTGGACATGCTGCGCGAGGTGTGCGGCCCGATCGCCCAGCAAGCGGGCTGCGCCTTCGATTGCACCACCTATGACAATCTGACGGTGACGGCGGCGCGCAAGCTCGGCGCCACCATCATGATTCGCGGCCTGCGCGACGGCACCGATCTCGACTACGAGATGCAGCTCGCCGGCATGAACGAGGCGATGGCGCCCGAGGTGCATACCGTGTTCGTTCCGGCGTCGGTCGCGGTCCGCCCGATCACCGCCACACTGGTGCGCCAAATCGCCCAGATGGGCGGCGACTTCTCTGCATTCGTGCCGTCATCAGTCGCCGCTAGCCTGAAGGCCAAGTTCGCCGGCTGATGCCGGCGGCCTGCCACACCCAGAACGTCCAGAGGTCCGGAGTTTCCATGATCCGCATTCTTGCATTCGTTGCCGCGCTGCTCTGCGTCGTGCCTGCGGTCGCGCAGCCGCTGCCTGCCAATCTCGACAAGGCCAATGCGATCGTGATCGACACCACCAAGGGCCGCATCGTCATCAAGCTGCGCACCGACATCGCGCCCCAGCATGCCGAGCGCATCAAGCAGCTGGCGCGCGAGGGCTTCTACAACAACGTGCCGTTCCATCGCGTGATGGATGGCTTCATGGCGCAGACCGGCGACGGCCAGAACTTCAACGGCACCGGCGGCTCGAAATATCCGAACCTGAAGCAGGAATTCTCGCAGGTCCCGTTCAAGCGCGGCATCGTCGGCATGGCCCGGCGCGGCGACAGTGTTGACAGCGCCAATTCGCAGTTCTTCATCATGTTCGCCGACGGATCGAGCCTCAATGGCCAGTACACCGTGGTCGGCGAGGTGGTGTCGGGCATGGACGTGGTCGACAAGCTGAAGAAGGCTCCCGCGGGCTCTCCCGGCGGCGCCGTCACCGATCCCGACAAGATGGTGAAGGTGCAGGTCGCATCCGACATCAAGTGATCGGCGATGGCGGCGCGCAGCAAACCATTTGCCTGGTTCGCCGCGCCGCTGGTGCTGTGGCTTGCGCTGACCGGATCGGCGGCGGCGGAGCCGGAGCAACTCAATACGATCCGGGACGTTGTTCTGGCGATCCATCGCTGCTGGCGGCCGCCGGCGGCGGACAAGGCCGCTCCGATCGATATTACCGTCATTGTCAGCTTCAACCGTGAGGGCGCGATCCTCGGGCATCCCAGGATCAGCTATGAATCGCAGGAGGCGACCGACAACGACCGGATCGCGTACCGGGTCGCCGTGATGGAGGCGTTGCAACGCTGCACGCCGATGCCATTTACCGAGAGCCTGGGCGGCGCGGTGGCGGGTCGTCCATTCGCGATCCCGTTCCGGAACAAGAAATATCCACCCCGAAGCCAGGAGAAGCGAGCATGGCTGCTACCGAAAATACTCTGATCCTCGAAACCACCCAGGGCCCGGTCACGATCGAAATGCGCCCGGATCTCGCGCCCGGTCACGTCGCGCGGATCAAGGAGCTGGTGCGCGAAGGCTTCTACGACGGCATCGTGTTCCATCGCGTGATCGACGGCTTCATGGCGCAGACCGGCTGCCCGCAGGGCACCGGCATGGGCGGCTCCGGCAAGAAGCTGAAGGCGGAGTTCAACAAGGAGCCGCATGTCCGCGGCACCGCCTCGATGGCCCGCGCCGCCAATCCGGATTCCGGCGACAGCCAGTTCTTCATCTGCTTCGACGACGCCTCCTTCCTCAACGGCCAGTACACGGTCTGGGGCAAGGTCACCGAGGGCATGGAGAACGTCGACAAGATCAAGCGCGGCGAGCCGGTGAAGGATCCCGACAAGATCGTCAAGGCGCGCATGGCCGCCGACGCGGCTTGAGCTGAACACTTCGTCACTCCGGGGCGTAGCGAAAGCGACGTACCCGGAATGACAACGTTGAAGTTGCAATCGCGCCATGCGCACCGATCTCTTCGATTTCGAACTGCCGCCCGAGAGCATCGCGCTTCGCCCCGCGAGCCCGCGCGATTCCGCGCGGATGCTGGTGGTGCATCCGGACGGCGTGCTGCGCGACGCCACCATCGCGGACCTGCCGCATTGGCTGGAGGCGGGCGATCAGATCGTCGTCAACGACACCAAGGTGATTGCGGCCCAGCTCAAGGGCCGCCGGATCGGGCGCGAAACCGAGCCGAAGATCGAGGCGACCCTGATCAAGCGGCTCGACGGCTCGCGCTGGCAGGCGCTGGTGAAGCCGGCGAAGAAGCTTGCGCCCGGCGACACCATCCGCTTCGGCAATGAGGGCAAGGTCTGCCTGCTCGGCAATCTCGATGCAGAGGTCGAGGCCAAGGGGCAGGAGGGCGAGGTGACGCTGTCATTCTCGTTCCATGGTCCGGTGCTCGACCAGGCCATCGCCGATGTCGGCGCCACGCCGCTGCCGCCCTACATCGCCTCCAAGCGCACGCCCGACGACCAGGACGTCAGCGACTACCAGACCATGTTCGCCGCCCATGAAGGTGCGGTCGCCGCGCCGACGGCGGGGCTGCATTTCACGCCGGCGCTCGAGGCCACGCTGAAGAGCCGCGGCGTCGAACTGCATCGCCTGACGCTGCATGTCGGGGCAGGGACGTTTCTGCCGGTCAAAGTGGACGAAACCTCCGAGCATAGGATGCATGCCGAATGGGGCTGCATCACCGCCGAGACCGCTTCTGCCTTGAACGCCGCGCGCGCAAAGGGCGGCCGGATCGTCGCGATCGGCACCACATCGCTGCGGCTGCTGGAGAGTGCCGCCAATGCCGACGGCACCATTCAGCCGTTTGCCGCGGAGACCTCGATCTTCATCACGCCGGGCTATCGCTTCCGCGCGGTCGATATCCTGCTGACGAATTTCCATCTGCCGCGTTCGACGCTGTTCATGCTGGTCTCGGCCTTCTCCGGCCTCGAGACGATGCAGGCCGCCTACGCGCATGCGATCAGCGACGGCTACCGGTTCTATTCGTACGGCGATGCCTGCCTGCTGTTTCGGGCGGGCGATTAACTCCGCAAGCACAGCTGTCTCACCGTCACCCTGAGGTGGCCGCTCTTCAGCGGCCCTCGAAGGGCGACGGCCCGACTGGGGCCGATGCATCCTTCGAGGCTCGCTCCGCTCGCGCCTCAGGATGACGGGTCAGGACTTCGCGTCATTCCCTCACGCCATCGCGCGCTCGGGCAGCAGCTCGGCGATCTGCACCGCGTTCAGTGCGGCACCCTTGAGCAACTGATCGGCCGCGACGAACATCGAGATCGAGTGCCCGGAGGGATCGCTGAGATCCTTGCGGATGCGGCCGACCAGCACGTCGTCCTGGCCGGACGCATCGATCGGCATCGGGAAGTAGTTCTTGGCGCGGTCGTCGACGATCTTGACGCCCGGCGCCTGCGCCATGATTGCGCGCACCTGATCCTCCGTGATCGGCTTCTCGCATTCGAAGGTGATCGCCTCGCAATGCGCGCGCAGCACCGGCACCCGCACGCAGGTGACGCCGACGGCGATCTTGTCGTCCTCGAAGATCTTGTGGGTCTCCTTGATGACCTTGGTCTCTTCGTCGTTGTAGCCGGTCTCCGGATCGATGGCCGTGTTGTGATTGAACAGGTTGAAGGCGTAGGGGTGCGGCATCACCTTCGGGGTGTAGACCTGTCCGTTGAGATTGGCGCGGGTGGATTCGACGAGCTCCTCCATCGCGGCTGCTCCCGCGCCGCTCGCGGCCTGGTAGGTCGAGATGATCACGCGCTTGATGCGGTTCTTCCGGTGGATCGGCCACAGCGGCACCAGCGCGGTGATGGCGGCGCAGTTCGGGTTCGCGATGATGCCCTTGTGGTCGCGGATGCGGTTGGCGTTGATCTCGGGGATCACCAGCGGCACGTTCGGATCCATCCGGAAGGCCGACGAATTGTCGACCACGACGGCGCCGGACTTCACCGCGACAGGCGCGAACTTCTTGGAGATGCCGCTGCCGGCCGAGAACAGCGCGATGTCGACGCCCTCGAAGGCGCGCTCGGTCAGCTCCTCGATCATGACCGGCTTGCCGCGGAAGCTGACGGTCTTGCCAGCCGAGCGGGCGCTCGCCAGCGCCTTCAGCTTGCCGACGCGGAAGCCGCGCTTGTCCATGGTGGCGATGAATTCGGCGCCGACTGCGCCGGTGACGCCGACAATCGCGACGACGGGATCGTTACTCACTTTGTCCTCCATTCGAATCTGAGCATGACGCGGGCAACAAAAAAGCCCCGGACCTTCATCAGGCGGGGCTTCGGGTAGAGATGATGCTGTACGACCGACTACGCGCGCACGCCTCCCGAGGCCCCAGAGGGCTTGGTGGTTTTGGTGGTGCGTTTGGTCGCGGTGATCATAGCTCGGACTTATGCGGCAGAGATCGGCGTCCGTCAACGGCTTTTGGGCGAAAACCTGGCAAGGGAGAGCCTGGCAGCACCCGCGCCGCTCTCAGCGCCGGCGCGCGCCGGGCGGCTCGAGGATCACCTCTTTCAGATCGCCTCCAGTCAGCACCACGATGACGAAATTGAGCTTGCCGCGCTCGCGCATCAAGCCGCCGCTGATCGCCTTGCCCGAGGTCGTGTGCTCGGCGACGCGCACGGCATCGGCGAGCCGATGCCGGAGCGCCCTGAGCACCACAAGGTTGTCGCGGTCCTCGGCGCCGAGGGAGGCCAGCGGCGAAGGCGGCTCGCCGCCGACCACCTGGCCGGTCGAGGCATCGATCGCATGCTGCCAGATGCGGTTCTGCTGCATGGTCTTGACCCGATAGACCGCGGGATCCGACGCGCCGTCGAAGCTGATGTCGGCGGTGATCGAGCCTGAGTGCAGCGCCTCCGCAATCGCCATCGCCTTGCGCAGCGAGATCTGGGCGGACTGGAAGCTGTCGAGCTCGCGGCGAACCGCATGCACGTCGAGCGCGCTATCACTGTCCTGCGGGGTGAGCGCGGCGGCAGCCGAGCTCGTGATCGCATGGGCCGGCGACGCGAAGGGCAGGGCCAGCAGCGCGGTTGCAAGTAGCCGCGCTCCCAATGCCCAATGCCTCAGTGCGTGCAATCGTCCTGTCCTCATCGTCGAACCTGTATTGAACATGTGCACGCGCATGACCCGCGTTCGCAGAGCGAGGGGCGGGCCGAGAAAGGTGCGGCCGACCTCTGTTAGTCAGAGGTCGGCCGCCGAACGTTCAGGCGGAGCGATGGCGGCAGCTCCGTCGTGACGATCGAAGTTACAAGGTGACGCAGAACCCTTGGGGGGCGATCCGGGCTGAGCGTCTCTTTGCAACTAAACAATACGGTTTCGTTCTGTTTATTCAAGACTCATCACGGCAACGTGTAGGACGACGAAACGATCCAATAAAACGGTCAGCGCGTCGGCCGGCGACGTGCTTTGGCGGCGTCACGCAGCCGGTCCCGCGGTCCCACGGCACCGGCGAGGAACAACCGGATCGAGACTTCCATCCGCGTCACGGCGGCTTTCATGTCGATCAGAATCCCGAACGTCGCCATCCGGTGGGTGTGGCCGACCACCATGTTGAGGAAGGTCTCGGCCGCGATCGTCGTATCCTCGAGATCGAGGGCGCCGTTGTCGACCAGATGGTCGAAGAAATCCGCCGTCGTCGACACCGCTTTCGACCAGCCTTCGTCGACGGCAAGCTTGGCGATCTCGGGGAAATTGATCGCCTGCGCGGTCAGGATCCGGCTGAAGGCGATCGAGTCGGCGCTGCAGTTCAGCACCAGCAGCTGGCGCCCGAGCTCGATCAGCCGTTCCTCGACCGAGCCATCGCAGCTACCGCCGGCCTGCGCTTCGGCCGCCGCGGCGGCGAGCGGGGCAAGCCACCGGGCAATTTCGCGCCTGAGCACCGCGGTGAACAGGCCGCGCTTGTCGCCGTACTGTCCGTAGACGGTGGGCTTGCTGACGCGGGCGGCCTCCGCCACGGCGTCGATCGACGTCGCATCGAAGCCGCGCTCGAGGAACAGGCGCGTGGCGACCTCGATCAGCCGCTGGTCGCGCTCGATCGCAGCATCCCGGGTCGGCCGGCCGCCACGTGACTTGATCACGCCGCGCTTGGCCACCTTGGCCTTGGTTGCCGTCAATCCCATTGCCCATTCATCTCGTTGTGCGTTCGGACGGGTCTGTCCGGTCTATAACCCGCGCGATGCGGATTCGTCCATTCGGTGGTACCGGGGGCTGGCCCGGTTAGGGCGGCGTCGCGGTCCAGGCCTGCCCCGCGGCGGCCTTCTCGTAGCCGTGCTGGTAGAGCGCGCGCATATAGGCGGTGTCGAAGCCCTGGGTTTCCGGCGCCGGATAGTCGCGCTCGATGTAGGACAGATGGAAGCCCAGCCGGTTGCGCAGGGCGAAATCATAGGTCGAGAGAATGACCGAGCGCGTCTGCGCCTGGGTGATCGCGGAAATGCTGCGTGAGGCGACGTCGATCGTCGAGTTCGACACCAGCTCGAAGTTGCCCTCGAGCTTCTTGTTGACGAGGATGTAGATGTTCATGCGGCCATCGGCCGGCCAGGCACGCTCGCGGAACAGCAGTGCGTCCGGCAGCGTCAGGACCGGCGCAGTCACGCCGCCGTCGACATGCATCTCCTGGAAGCGGCGGCCCTGGCCCTCGGCGTCGATCATGATCGGCGGAAACACCAGCGGGATGCTGGCGGAGGCCGCCATCACGTCGCGAAACAGCTGCAGCGCCTCCGGCGTTCCGACGGCGGCGATCCGTCCCATGTCCCAGATCACCGTGCGCTGGGTGTCGAGATCGGTGGTGGCGATCAGGAGCTTTCGGCCCTTGGCGTTTTCGCGCGCCACCTCGCTCAGGACGTCCTGGCCGACGTAACGCGCCACCAGCTCGCGCAGCCGCTTGTTGCCGAACAGGCCGGAGCCGAACAGCACCCGCATCAGGCTCGGGTCCTGCAGCAGACTTTCGGCGATCCCGGACGTGTAGACCTCTCTCAACGTATCGTCGTAGCGCGGGCCGAGGAATGCAAAGGGCGCGATCAGCCCGCCGGTGCTGACACCGGAGACGACCGAAAAGTTCGGACGGTTGCCGGCCGCGGTCCAACCGTTGAGGACGCCGACGCCATAGGCGCCGTCTGCGCCGCCGCCGGAGAGGGCGAGGTAGGTCTTGATCGGGGCGCGGTCGCTCTTCTCGAGCCGGAATTTGGACGCCGGCTCGTCGGCGTAGCGGCGCAGCCCGTCGAGATCGAGCACCCGCGAATTGGCGGCGTCGGCCGCCGTGTAAGGCATCCGCGGCAGCGAGCTGCAGGCCGCCACCGCGAAGGCAAGCCCGCACAGCAGCACCGCTCGCCGGATCACATGACCAGCTGTCATCCGATGGCGGATGCCGTCAGGCCGGGCGCTGCAGGGTGGGAACATCTCGGCCAGTCAGGTTTCACGCGGATTGCAGTCGCGGCGGGAACGATCCGCCGCCTTATTCTCGACATAAAACGATACGGTTTCGTTTTGTTTAACGGAAAGACGGTTCCGGGGCAAGCGTCCGCCCGGGCGGTTGGCGTTCACGAAGTCGCGCGGAGGCCGTTACCCGACGGGTTGATCGGGCACCGGCGACACGCAATAAGCAGCCGCATGAATCTTCCCAATCATTTCGAACTGCTGGCCACTGACGGCGCCGCCCGTACCGGGCGCCTGACCACGCCGCATGGCGTCGTCCGGACGCCAGCATTCATGCCGGTCGGCACCGCCGGGGCGATGAAGGGCATGCATTGGCGCGAGGTGCGCGATGCCGGCGCCGATATCGTGCTCGGCAACACCTATCACCTGATGCTGCGGCCGGGCGCCGAGCGGATCGCAGGGCTTGGCGGCCTGCAGCGCTTCACCGGCTGGGGCGGGCCGATGCTGACGGATTCCGGCGGCTTCCAGGTGATGTCGCTCTCGGAACTGCGCAAGGTGACCGAGAAGGCCGTGACCTTCCGCTCGCATATCGACGGCGCCAAGGTCGAGCTGTCGCCTGAGCGCTCGATCGAGGTGCAGCGGCTGCTCGGCTCCGACATCGCGATGCAGATGGACGAGTGCGTGCGGCTGCCGGCCGAGCGCGCCGACATCGAGCGCGCGATGCAGCTGTCGCTGCGCTGGGCCGAACGCTCCAAGCGTGCCTTCGAGAGCGCGCCGGACGGCTACATGCTGTTCGGCATCGTCCAGGGCGGCGACATCCCCGATCTCCGCCACGCCAGCGCCCGCGGGCTGACCGACATTGGCTTTCACGGCTACGCGATCGGCGGGCTGGCGGTCGGCGAGCCGCAGGCGGTGATGCTGTCGATGATCGAGGAGACCGCGCCAGCGCTGCCGTCCGATCGGCCGCGCTATCTGATGGGCGTCGGCACGCCGGAGGACATTCTGGAGGCGGTGGCGCGTGGCGTCGACATGTTCGACTGTGTGATGCCGACCCGGAACGGGCGGCACGGCATGGCGTTCACCCGGTTCGGGCAGATCAACCTGCGCAACGCCCGGCACATCGACGATCCGCGTCCGCTCGATGAAGAGAGCACGTGGCCCGCGGCGCGCAGCTACTCGCGCGCCTATCTGCACCATCTGGTGCGTGCCGGCGAAACACTTGGGGCAATGCTGCTGTCCGAAATCAACGTCGCCTATTACCAAGAGCTGATGCAGGGCATCCGCGACGCGGTGGCAAACGGCACCTTCGAGGATTTTAAAATGAAAACGCGCGCCGGTTGGGCGCGCGGTGACATCGCTCCGAGGTGAGCTTAAGTGATCAGTTGCACACGATCGGTTTCACCGTGTGCTTGGTCACGAACCCGTAACCGCAATTGTCGCAGGTCCAGAGATAGCTGATCAAATTGTCGAACAGGTACGCGGACGCTTCTGCCGCTACCATGGAGTCAGCACACACAGGACAGGTCGGCAAATCGCTGCCGCGCGGATCGGGTCTGGACGCTGCGGTCGACCGGACTTCAGCAAGTGCTGGCATGTGCGCCTCCCTTTGCGTTCTGAGCTGCACCTGACGAAAGTATATAGACGCACTTGTTTGACCTTGTCGCAACACAAATGCGTAGGTTTTACGTTATTTGCGTAGGTTCTTATTTTGCGATGCAACGAATTGGCGCCTCGGCGGTTTCTCACTTGCGCGTCATGATGCGCTGCTTCTAATGAGAGAAGACCGCATATTTCCAGCATATCCCGCAACAGGAGCCGCTTGATGGACGCGCCGTCGACAACGAGTGCAGTGCAACCCGGACGCGGCCGCGTCTTTGACTCCATCGTCGATGCGATCGGCTCGACGCCGATCGTGCGGCTGCGCAGACTGCCGCAGGCAAGCGGCGTCAACGCGACGATCCTCGCCAAGCTGGAATACTTCAATCCGGCGGCCAGCGTGAAGGATCGCATCGGCGCGGCGATGATCGTGGCGATGGAGAAGGCCGGCATCATCAACGCCGACACCGTGCTGATCGAGCCGACCTCGGGCAATACCGGAATCGCGCTCGCCTATGTCGCGGCATCGCGCGGCTATCGGCTGAAGCTCGTGATGCCGGAGTCGATGTCGATCGAGCGGCGGCGGATGCTCGCCTTCCTCGGCGCAGAGATCGTGCTGACCCCGGCGGCGCAGGGCATGAAGGGCTCGATCGCGACCGCGGAAGAACTCGTACGCACGACCCCCAACGCCGTCATGCCGCAGCAGTTCAAGAACCTCGCCAACCCCGAAATCCATCGCCGCACCACCGCGGAGGAGATCTGGAACGACACCGGCGGCAACATCGACTATTTCGTCGCCGGCGTCGGCACCGGCGGCACCATCACCGGCGTCGGGCAGGTGCTGAAGCCGCGCAAGCCGTCATTGCGCGTCGTCGCGGTGGAGCCGGAGGAGAGCCCGGTGCTGTCGGGCGGCCAGCATACGCCGCACAAGATCCAGGGCATCGGCGCGGGCTTCATCCCTGACATCCTCGACCGCTCGGTGATCGACGAGATCGTCAAGATCAACAGCGCCACCGCAATCGAGACCGCGCGCGCGCTGGCGCGCAACGAAGGCATCCCCGGCGGTATCTCGTCGGGGGCAGCGATCGCGGCCGCCTTGCAGATCGGCAAGCGGCCGGAGGCTGCGGGCAAGACCATCCTGGCGATTGTGCCGTCATTCTCGGAGCGCTATCTCTCGACGGTGCTGTTTGAAGGAATCTAGGACATGGCCGACCAGCCGAGACGACCGCGAACCCTGAACGATGCCCGTAGCGAAGCAGAGGCGGCGTTCAAACGGGCCACCACCAAGGTCGCGGATGCGCTGCCGAAGACTGCGGCCGTCCCGGTCCCGGGCGTCCGGGAGCAGGTCACGCTGCGGATCGATCAGGACGTGCTGGCATATTTCCAGGAGGGCGGCCCTGGCTGGCAGGACCGCATCAACGCGGCGCTGCGCAAGGCCGCCGGGAAGTAGCGCGCTTTCGAAGCAGGGAAGCCCGGGATGATCCCCGGGCTTCGTGTTCGAGCCGCAGCGGTGTAGCGCTCGCGGCCGTCATCTTGCGCGCGCCGACACCTTTGCAGCGGGCTTCAGGTTCAGAAGGTTGCCGGCCAGGATCATGGCGGCGCCAAGCACCGTATAGGCGTCGAGCTGCTCGGCATAAATCAGCCACCCGACGATCGCGGTCAGCGGGACCCGGACGAAATCCATCGGGATCACGACGGTTGCATCAGCGTGGAGCAGGGCGCGCGCCATGCAGTAATGCGAGAAGGTGCCGCAGAATGCGATCACGGCAAGCCAGCCCCAGGTGGAGAGCGGCGGCCAGGTCCAGACATAGAGCGCAGGCCCGATGCTGGCGAGCGACTGCACCACCAGCATCCAGAAGATGATCGTCAGCGCCTGCTCGGTCCGAGTCAGCGATTTGACCACGACGATCGAGACTCCGAAGCCCATGGCCGCGGCAAGCGCGATCAGCTGGCCTGGATTGATCGCCCCGGTCGCCGGCCGCACGATCACGATGACGCCGATGAGGCCAAGCACGATCGCAACGACCTTCCAGGATGTCATCCGTTCGCCGAGGAAGCCCGCCGCGAGGATCGCGGTCCAGATCGGCATCGTGAACTCGATCGCGACCACCTGGCCGATCGGAATCAGTGTGAGCGCATAGAACCAGCCAAGCTGCGCGCAGAAATGGATCAGGTTGCGCGCGATGTGCAGGTGAACGCGCGCGGTCTTCACGATCGCAAGCCCGCCATGGATGTGGACCAGCGGATACAGCATCACGAAGCCGAGCACGCCGCGCACGGCCATCAGCTGGAAGACGTTGACCTCGCGCGTCGCCTCGCGGCCGGCCACCGCCACGATCAGCATCAGCGCGAGCCAACCGGACATCCACAGTGCTGCGCGGGTCTTTGAGGGCGTGCGATCCATGATCGGATTGAGATGAGGAGGGATTCCCGGTATCGGCGAGCCGATATGAATTTGCAACGCGCAATTCTGCGATGCGGTGGTGCGCCAACCGCGTGATCTCTGCTAAGCAGGGCGGGAATAATCACATTGGGAGGATCTGCTCATGCGTGTCTTGCAACCGGCCGAGTGGTCGAAACCCCGCGGCTTCTCGCACGGTGTCACGTTCGATGCGCCCGGCAAATGGATCGTGCTGGCGGGGCAGACCGGCGGCGACGAGAAGGGCGAGTACGCGTCCGAGATGGCTGCCCAGGTCGGCACGGCGCTGAAGCGCATCATCAAGCTGTTGAACGAAGCCGGCGCCGGTCCCGAGCACATCGTCCGCCTGACCTGGTACCTGACCAGCCGCAGCGAATACGAGGCCGCGGGCGCCGGTATCGGCGCGGCGTGGAAGGAGACGCTCGGACGCAATTTCCCGCCGTCCACGCTGCTCTATATCGACGGGCTGGTCGATCAGCGCGCCAAGGTCGAGATCGAGGTCACCGCGTTCGTGCCTGCCGCATAGAGGCACATGCGCGCCATTGCCTGCGCAGCCAACAAAAAAGCCCTCGGGATTACCCGAGGGCTTTTGTCGTTGGAGTCCTGATAGCTTACTTCGACAGCGTGATGTTGGCGCCGCGGAACTGGCTGTCGGCCCTGATCGTGACGGACTGCTTGTTGCCGGCGGTGCGCATCGAGATGTCGGCATTGAAGCCGGGCGCGCTGGCAGCGACCTGGAAGTTGCCGCCGCCGCCGCGACCTCGCAGATCGCCGTTGACATTGCGACTGGACTCGCTCCAGGAGCCCGTGACCGCATTACCCTCGGCCTGCACATCGGCCGCCAGGTTGAACTTGTAGGCGTCGCTGGCGCAGGTGAGGCCCATAGTCATCCGGGGCCCGCCGACGTGGTAGGTCGCACGGCAGCGGATACGTTCGCTGGAACCGTCATCCAGGGTGACCGTGCCGGCGCCCGACCAAGTGCCAGCCATGCCGGCGAACGGGCTGGACTGGGCGTGGCCCGCGCTGCTTGCCAATGCGGTCACGAAAAACGCGACGGCTGCAAATGCTGGCCGCCGCGCGATGGCGAAGAAACTCGATACGCTGGTGATCTTACTGACGGGATGCTTCCCATCGGCCGCTGCACGGTACGCCAGCTGATGCCCCATTCCACTTCCCCGATCCGGAGTTGCCACTGAGTTGTCCGTTCGCATATGCACCATTGATCGAGACTCGCACAAGGCCCCCGCTGCCCACGGTTCCGGAGATCCCCGCACCCTGCGCTGAGATCTTTCCGTCGACGACATTCACTGTTGAACTGGACGACGGCTCGCAGCTGCCGGTCTTGGTGACGACAGTGACGCTCCAGAGGCCGTCGTAGGGCTGCTGGGCGGACACGGGAACAGCGGTGAGGGCAACTGCCGAAGCGACCGAGGTGACCAAAATCAGGTCGCGAATGCGGATCGAACGCATGAATCAAATCCCTGTAATTTCGTGTGATGACGCGGCTTATCCTGTCACAATGTGTTCAAAATTTGCTGCGTCGCAGAAGCCCCAAATGTTCCTGTGGACTCAAACACATCATAGTGAATCTGGTTCCGGGTCAGGAACGAAGAATTTGTTCCGTCGCTTGATTGCATCGGGTATTAAGATACCAAGATGCGGATTAGTGTTTGCTGGGGCTGAGGTTAGGCGCCTTGGTCGCAAACTGCTCATCCTGGGGCTTGGCCGGCAGCGTCTTGAAGGCCTTCGCGTAATCGATGACCTCCCCGAGCAGGCGCAGGCCGAGCGGTGCGAGCGCACGCTCCCACAATTCGCGTGCGGTCTCGCCCTTCTTGACGAACACCCAGTCCTGGGCGGCGATGGCGCCGGCGTCCATGCGGTCGGCGAGGTGATAGATGCTGCCGCCGGCGATCGGATCGCCTTCCTTGATGGTCCACTCCACCGCCGCGATGCCGCGGTGGCGGGGCAGCAGCGACGGGTGGTAGCCGACGCCACCAAACTTGGCCACGGCGAGGGCCTCCTTGCTGACCCGGGCGTGGCTGTGGGCCGTGACGATCAGGTCGGTGCCCGGCGCGATCTCGGCGGCCGTCACCAGCTTGGGATCGGCCTGGACCACGACCTCGATGCCGGCCGCCCGGGCCGCAGCCGCCAGCCGGTCCTCGCCGTCATGGACGACCACCCTTGCGATCTCGACGGCGTGCTCGCGCAGCATGTTCAAGGTCGTCACGCCGAAGTGGCGGGAACCGACGAGGGTAAGGCGCATGGGATCAATTCCGTGGGGGTTACGCGGGATTTGGTTGGGCTGCCGCTATGCCGATAGCACACCGCGGCCGCCTGTTTCGTTGTCCTGCCCGTTATCAACAGGTCGGCCGGCTGGCAACCTCAGGCCGACGGCTGCTTGCTCGCCAGCACCTTGTCGATACGCCGGCCGTCGAGATCGACGATCTCGAAGTCCCAGCCCTGCGCGTTGATTTTCGCACCGACATCGGGGATCGCGCCAAACGCATGCAGCAGGAAGCCGGCGGCGGTCTGGTAGGGCCGCGGCGAGGGCAGCACGATGCCGAGCAGTTCGCTGAACTCGAGCGCCGGCATCCAGCCCGAGATCAGATAGGAGCCGTCGTCGCGCCTGACATAGGCGGGCTCGGCCGGGCCTTCCTCGGTATGGAAGGCGCCGACGATGGCCTCGAGGATGTCGGCGCTGGTCACGACGCCCTGGAAGGTGCCGTACTCGTCGTGCACGAGGCCGATATGCACCGCGGAGTCGCGCAGGATCGCGACCACGTCGCGGGCGTCGACGGTCTCCGGAATGATCGGCGCATCGCGCGTCAGCGCGCGGATGTCGGGCGTCTGGCCGGCGAGGTAGACGTCGAGCACGTCCTTGGCCTGCACGATGCCGAGCGCATGATCGCGGTTGCCGTCGAACACCACGCAGCGCGAGTGACTGCTCCTTTGCAGCGTCGCCAGGATCTCGGGCGCGGGGGCGGCGAGGTCGATCAGGCTGACCTCGTGGCGCGGCGTCATGACGGCGCCGACCGGCAGATCGCCGAGCCGCATCACGCCGGCGATCATCTCCTTTTCGCCGGGCTCGAGCACGCCGGCGTTTTCGGCTTCCACCACCAGCGTCTTGATCTCGTCCTCGCTGACGCGGTCCTGCGCATCCTCGCGATGGCCCAATAGCCACAGCAGCGATTTGCCGGAGCGGTCGAGGAGCCACACCACCGGCAGCGACAATTTCGCCATCACCGTCATCGCCGGCGCGGCCCGCACCGCGATCGCCTCGGGATCGCGCAGCGCGATCTGCTTCGGCACCAGCTCGCCGACGATCAGCGAGGCATAGGTGATCACGCCGACCACGATGCCGACACCGGCAGCGTCGGCGACGTTGGGCGGCACGCCAAGCTCGAACAGCCATTGCGAGAGGCGCTGGCCCAGCGTCGCGCCCGAGAAGGCGCCCGACAGCACGCCGATCAGCGTGATGCCGATCTGCACCGTGGAGAGGAATTTTCCGGGATCGGAGGCCAGCGCAAGCGCGCGGCGCGAACCGCTGACGCCGCGTTCGACCAGCGCGGCGAGGCGCGCCGGACGGGAGGAGACGATCGCGAGCTCGGACATCGACAACAGACCGTTGACGACGATCAAGACCGCCACGATCGCAAGTTCCAGATATAACACGGGAGTCCCTGAGGTTTGGCGGCATGGGCCGCTCTGCGACGCCCTATATAGGCATACCGGGGCCGTTTTGCTGTGCCTTGTCGGGCGCCCCTGCACAAGCAGAGGGTGCGTATGGCGCGCATGCAGCAGGAGATCGCGGCATTTTGGCGCGCGGGCGCTTGTGACACCGGCGCGTTTTCTTCACGCGAGCGGCAATCCGCTGCGCTGGAAAACGCTCCTAGGCGAGTATCCGCAGCTCAGGTCTGACGAACGTCTTGCCCGATGCAGAAGGCTGACTCAGCATCTGTTTGGAAGCGGCTTGCAGCTGCACGCGTAAATCGGCGTTGCATTGCTTCATCTGGTTGCGCAGTTCGCGTCGGGAGAAGGCGGTGAGCGAGGGGTCCGCAAGCTGCTGCCAGGCGCTGCGGAGCCATTCCTGCAGCTCGCGAATGTTCTGATCCAAAATCTTCTGATCCAGGACGCTGGGCTGGGTCATGCAGCCAAATCCCACGAAGTGATCAGTTGCAAAGTAACGCTGATTCGCGTCGCTTCACCTAGCGTTATGTTGCGCAGGCGCGTGTTCGGCAGGGGAGATCGGATGCGGCAGGCGCGCCGTGGCCCGGCTCAGCGCGCCTTGCCGGGGCCCGTGCGCAGGAAATCCAGCGCGATCGGCAGCGCGAGGAACAGCGCGGCCATCATCGAAAGATGACGCGTTTGCGTGGCGGTCAGGCCGAGATCATGTTGGGCGAGATCGGCGAGCATGATCGCTGTGTAGGCGGCGACGCAGATCGCGACGGCGATGCTCCCGAAATCGGTCTTGCTGTCGGTCTCATCGTTCACGGCGGCACCACTTCCTTGTGGGAGTGGTGTAGCGTGGCTCACCGGTACCGACTATGAGCTGGATCACGGGCGCGAGACGGACGACCGGCTTCGCTCGTCGCGGCGATCGATCAGGCTGGCTCGCGGCACGAAGCCTAGCGAGGGAGCTTGCGTTCCGGCTGGCTTTCCTGCGGAAGCTTGACCGGGACGTGGGGTGATGTGCTCACCACACGCGGGCTGCCGTCGGAATGGGTCTGGCCGTTGAGCAATGTCTCGAGAACCAAAAAGAATTTTTCAGAAAGCATGGGCGTAGCCCTCGTCGTCTAATGTCCTTATGTCGCGGCACCCGGCGGAAAATTCGATCAATTAAAAGCGAGTCGCGCCGCCATGGCGATGCTGCGGCGCGGGGGCGGCCCGGTGCAATCCGGGAGATTACCGGCACTGAGCCTTCAGCCTGCGCGCCGATAGTTGCCAAATTCCTAACGGCGGCCGCCGCAGCGGGTGATCGCGTCACACCGTTCCTTCAAGGATCGACGCTAACGGGAGCGGCATGGATCGAGACCAGGACATCGACGAGGGATTTGGGTCGGCGCTGCGCCGCAGCTACGGCCGGTTCGCCTGGTGGATCGTGCGGCTTAACCGCGTGCTCGAGCCGTCGCGCGCGGCCGAGCCGCCGCGCACCCAATTGCCGCCGCGCGCCGCCGTCCCGCCACGGCGATCCATCCCACCGCGCCCGGAATAGACCTCACCAGAATACCGCCGTCTCCTGTATCGGCCGTTCGGCCGGACTGCTATGCATGCGCCATCCGCGGACCCTCGGGGTCCGCCGTTTTGACGATGCGGCCGCGAGGCGGCGCAAGCGACGAGAAGGGACAGACACAATGATCGAGACGGTTGGCATCATCGGCGCCGGAACCATGGGCAACGGTATCTCGCAAATCTGCGCGGCGGCGGGGATTGCCGTGACCATGGTGGATATCTCGGACGCGGCGGTGCAACGCGGCCTGAAGACGGTCGGGTCCAGTCTCGACCGCCTGGTCGCCAAGGAGAAGATGACGGCGGCCGATCGCGACGCGACGCTCGCGCGGATCAACGCGACCACCGACAAGTCCAAGCTTGCCGCCTGCGATCTCGTGATCGAAGCCGCCACCGAGAACGAGGAGCTGAAGGTCAAGATCCTCAGGGATCTCTGCGCCGGGCTGAAGCCGAGCGCGCTGGTCGCAACCAACACCTCGTCGATCTCGATCACCCGCCTTGCGGCCTCGACGGATCGTCCCGACCGCTTCATCGGGATGCACTTCTTCAATCCGGTCCCGGTGATGGCGCTGCTCGAACTGATCCGCGGCCTGCAGACCTCGGACGACACGGTCGCCAAGGCCGAAGCCTTCGCAAAGCGTATCGGCAAGGTCGCGATCACCGCGAAGAACAGCCCGGGCTTTGCGGTGAATCGCATCCTGTGCCCGATGATCAACGAGGCGATCTTCGCGCTGCAGGAAGGCATTGCGACCGCGGAAGAGATCGATGCCGGCATGAAGCTCGGCTGCAACCATCCGATCGGCCCGCTCGCGCTTGCCGACCTGATCGGGCTCGACACCATGCTGTCGGTGATGGAGGTGTTCTACACCGGCTTCAACGATCCCAAATACCGGCCGGCGCCGCTGCTGAAGGAGATGGTCGATGCCGGCCATCTCGGCCGCAAAACCGGGCAGGGGTTCTACAGCTACAGCAAGTGAAGTCTGCGCGCGCCCGACCCCCGTAGTCATCCGGGATGGATCGCGCGGACAAGCTCGCGTAACCACAACGCCTGATCCGCCACTGAGGCGGGGGACATCAGACACGAGGCCCGGGCTCCTAGGCACACCGGGCCTCGTGTTTTTTGTGTGGTCCCCAGCCCATCCGGAGCGCCTTGGCTTCCGATGCGCTCCTCGCGCGCGGGTCACACCTTCTTGAGGCGGAGAGCGGAAACCTCGCAGATCTTCCCGGCGTACCTAAATCAACGGCTGGGTGCCGATCGAGAAGGAAGCAGGATCATGCGCAGGTCGAATTTGGCAATTCTGGCGTTCGCGGCGCTCGGGACGAGCTGGATTGTCGGCTCCGCACAGCCGGCGGCGGCCGATCCCTATGATTATCCCTGGTGCATCCAGGGCAGGGATGAGGGATATCCCGGCTATTGCGGCTACCAGACCTACGAGCAGTGCCAGGCGTCGGCGTCAGGCCGCGATGCCTATTGCGGCATCAATCCGCGTGTTGCGTTCAGCCAGCAGCGGATATCGCCGCGGGCCCCTCGCTAAGCGGTACGAGCATGTCGGCCGGGCGGCCATCAGGCATGATGGTTGCATTGTCGATGGTCGGAGAATTCACCCTGCGTTGGAGAGCACATGGGCGAGATCATCAGGTTCATCTCGAAGTCTGAACTGGAGCGCGCGCGTCTGATTCGCGAAGCCCGGGCCAACTACGAGCGCATCTTTCCGTCGGCCGATTCGGCTGATGTGCAGGGCGCCGCGGTCGAGGGCGACGGCAGCGAGGCGTCGTCGAAGCCGTAGCCGTCGGTATTGCGCTCGAGAGGATGCGGTCGCTGCGATGTGGAAACGGAACTGGCGGCAGCTGTGGCAGACGCTGTGGCGGACTTGGACGATCGACAAGCCGGCCGCGCTTGGCGACTGGCTCTGGCAGGTCCTGGTCGTTGAGCTCGCGGCCCTGCTGGATCGGCTGACGTTGCGGAAGCTGATCGCGCTGATCCCGGTCGTCATCCTGATCGGTGCCTATCTGCACCGGATTCCGCTTCCTCCCGAATTGATGCTGGTCGGCGATGTGCTGGCCTATATCGACGTCTTCTCGATGATCTTCCTGATCGGCCTGTTCACGCGCGTGGCGACCGTGATGGCCGTGGTCAGACAGGCCATCGAGCTCGCTCAAGGCCTCGCGCGGCGTGTGCCGATGGCGCTACGCCGGTTTGATACGCGTCATCGTCGCGCCAAGGACAGCGCGCGCCGCAGGCGCCTCACCGGTGCGAGGACCGACGATGATGAGCCCGCTGTCGTCGCGGGGCTGGCATGGGCTTAGATCGAGGCGATGCGGCGGTGAAGAACGCAATTGCGCCGGCTATCGCGGCTGTCGGACCTGTTGGTCGCTGTCGTCGGCCGCGGGCCGGGCAGGGCTGCTCGCGGAAGAGGCGTCCTGAGAGCCGTCCTGGCTACGCCGGTGCGAGCTGGAGAGATCGGTTGCGCCCTGTCGGGAGCGATGAAACGCGATCCCCATCTGGAAACTCCAGACACCGAACAACACCGCGCCGGCCACGCAGGCGGCCACGAAGGCCCAATCGCGTTTCTTCATCTGATACAACAATGCCAACTCAAGGACACGCCGGCCACATGCCTGCGCCAACCACTCCACCAAATGCCTCGCCACCGCCATCCGCGCGAAGACGCCCCAACATCGCGGTCAAGACGCGGCTGCGTCCGAAGCAAGACTCACGCATACTGGAGCGATCGGGCGTGCTTGTCGATCCGCGTAGCGCGCCCCGCACTGGTCACGGAGCAGTGATTATCAAATCACGCCTCCAGCAACACTCCGACCAGATCATCCCGCGTCCGCAACAATCTTGCCAAACTTTCACTAGGCCGTTGGCGCACTGAGTTCGAAGATGCAGATGAAATCGGACGAATCGCAATGACCGAACTTGAGGAGCTTCGCTACTTCGAGCACCAGTGCCTGGAGATGGCCAAGCAGTCCACGCTGCCGGATGCTCGACGCGCGCTCCAGATCCTGGCACGCAACTACGCCACGGCGGCCGAAATCCTCGAACGGCGCGCGCAATCCGCCAACACGGCGCTCGCCCAATTGTTTCGATGCCTGAGGCTCTGACGAGCGGCCGGACCGGTACGGCTGCGGCGCCGTGCGGATGATCCTGGCCTTGTTGCCGGGGATGCCGCCACCGCACCAACAACGTTTCGTTAACTCGACTCACTCACGCTCCCCTTGGGCCGTCTGGATGGGCCGCTACGCCGAAGGCCGCCACGATGAGTTTCGTGGCGGCCTTTTGGCTTCTGACAGTGCTGAGGGAGACGACCGATGGACTACGGCGCCTTCACCGACGCCAGCCTGAAGATGATGTACGAAGCCATCCGCGGCGCACTCAAAGCCGACGATGAATTCGAGGCCAGCGGCGAAGAGCCAAAATTCCGGGTCCGCTCGACGCCCGAATGGAAACGCCACGCCGGCAGTCTCGAGGCCGAGATGCTGAAGCGAGGGCTCCCGCTCGATATCATCGACTGGACGGGCGGTCAGGGCGAGCTGCCGCTGACGATGGAGCCGTGAACATTTTGCTCAGATGAGGGATGCGGCGGGCTCGTTGGCATGTGCTCTAGAAGAGATGCCAGGTATCCGAGGCGATCTCATCACGCTTGAGTGGGCTACTCTCCGCATAGAACATCCGCATCTTTGCCGCGAATTTGCGGGCAACTTCGGGCGGGAGTTCGAGCGGCTTTCGCTTCAGCATTGCCAAAAGATAAGCGTTCCGCGCTGGCTTTGTGAATATGGAGACGGTGGCCGTAGAAACACGGGAATCTCGGGCGGGGAGAATAGGGTAAAATGCAGATGTGCGATAAGCGCTTCGAGGAGTTTTTACGTGCAAGTCATACGGAATGGATTTTTATCGCTTCTGGCCTTGGGAGCATTGACCCTGGAAGGTCACGCTCAAACTGTGGTCGTAGCATTGGAGTGCGATTTTCCGCCAGCTTCAAGTGATGATTGGAACATGGCCGCGGCGACCCTGCAGTATTACGTTGATCCCGCAGGAGGCTGGAAGGTGGAGCAAGATTCCTTCTCCTTCGATGGCCCGACAAACATTACCATCGGTGGAAGAGACCACGCAGCTTCGCTTTCGATCACTATTTCTCGACAGTCAGGCAAAGCTACCAAAACCCTGTCGTCGGAACGGAAGTCCCTTACAATCAGCGGGGAATGCAGAAAGATAGACTCTTCCGGACGTAAGTTTTAGGCGTACCCGTCGGCTCAAATGCTCGAGCCGGCGAGCGGAAAAGCCCCTAACCCGAAATACCCTTCGCGAAGTTAGTGACCTCGCCCCAGTCCAGGCGGGTATCGACCCAGCCGACCTTGCCGCACGCGGTGCACTTGAGATGCGCCGAGCGCACATTTGCGGTCCGAGCGTGCTTTGATTGGTGAGCGCGGAGGGTGTGGGGAACAGGCTGCGCTAAGTCGGTCCGGGCGGTGGCTTGTTCTGGAACTGGATTGTTCTGGAACTGGATGTTGCACTTCTTCGCGATCGAGGCCTGCTCAATCGCGACCATCTGTCCCTTCATCTGGCCGAGTTCGGCCGCGGTCTGCTTGTCTCCGCCGACCAGGAAAGCCGCAGGCCAGAAGACGATGACGGCTGCTGTCGTCGCGATCGTGCCCTTCGTTCGCTGGCTGTCTTGGGCACCGGAAAGCGCCGCCGCGCGCGCGGACACGCCCTGCGCCTCGAGCGCGAGCTGTTGGCACGTGTAGGACTGATAGATGACAGGTGAAACATAGTTCGGCGTGATGTCTGCTGCCGACGACGCGCAACCGCCCGGTATGGCGGCCAGCGCCGCCACTCTCAAATTTCTCATTAAAAAAAGCCTCCCCAGCGGTCCGCTACTAGGCGCAACCACTGGTGGTGTCCGGATATCCGAAAGTAGTGTGTACGAGCGGAAGCGGTCCAGGCCTGACGAGGGAGGCCGCGAGCTAGCCGACGCGCGCCATCAACCGGGGCCGAACCAATAGCGACAAGCGCCCTTGCTGGCGCCAGGGCGTGCCCGAGTGATCTGAATCGCACCGGAAGCGCAGCCGACAGCGGCTGTCTCGCCAATCCCAAAAAGATACGCCGCCGGGCCCGAAATGATTTGTCCCGGCGGCGCCCTGTTTCAATCTGGGGACTGCAATCCCAGCAGATGAGTATCAGCAACGGCTATGCCACGCTCCGGCCGAGTGGTCGCCGAACTGCCTAAAAGCGTCACAGGATGATCCACTTGAGGTATTGACGAAGCCGCGTCAGCGGTTCTGAATTTCAGCACGACGCCCACACCGCCGCCAACTGGGCGCCGGCCCAGCGCGAGGGTGCCGAAGTCCCCAAACCCCGACCCCTCGCTGCCCCACGGCCCCGGTCCTCCAAGACCGGGGCCGTGCCGCTATCCGGGTGTATTGCCAAGACCTTGGGCCGTCAGCTTTTGCTCGATGTAAACGTTCACAGCCTCGGCGAAGCTCCGCTGATCGCCAACGACGGCGTCGCGCTGTATCAGCACGTCCTGCTGAATGAGGCGCAGCCGGCTCTTTCTGGCCGGCGCCGGTGTCGCGTCCAGGTATTCGTTGATGGCGCGCTCGGCGAGGGGGAGGCCGCTCACGTCGCCTTTGGCGACCAACCGGCGCAGCAGTTCCAGGCAGGAGCGCAAGTAGGGCATGCCAGCGAATATGCACTTTGAACGCGTGCAGGCCCGGACTGCGAAGACTACGATCAGAACCACCACCGCAAGCGCGATTGAAGCGTATCCGGCGATGGTGATGGCGGTGTCCCGGGTCATGCCTAGCACGTTTCTGAGTGTTTCCTGCCGGCCTGTTGATCCAGGTCAAGCCGGATAACACTCAGCGCCGGGCGGCGCTGCTCATCATGGCGGGCCGCTATCGCGCGGCCGCCGCAGCCATCGAGCGCGGCAATGAGTTTGCCAACACACTGCCCACACAGCGGATTTCCGGGTTGGCTGGTTTTTCTTCTAAGCTATTGATTTTGTTTGGTGAGCGCGGAGGGAACTCGACGAGGCGGTAGAACACGAGGCTGCCGTGATGACACGGGAGGAGTTTGGCGAGGCGTACAGCCAGGCTGCGCCGGAGATCCAGCAAGCCATCTCCGACAAGATCCGTGCAGTCATGGCAGAGTCGGAAATTTCCGACATACCGCTAAATTTAACGGTCCCTGCCTTGGGACAATCTGTCCTAAATATCGCTGATGGTGATCTATGAAGCGCCGTCGACGATCGCACCGGAAGCGGCTAGTGGCACACCGCCTGCGGCTGTCTCGCTAATCCCAAATCGCTAAATAAGCCGCCAATGTCTATGCCCGGTTCACCACCGGGCATTTTCAATTTCCGGGCCAGTAGACGTCCGAAATACGCCAGTTCTCGGCGTGCGCCAGCATGCGGCGGTCCTTGGTGATGATCCCGAGTTGGACGGCCCAGCGCTTCATCGGCGTGATATAGCTATCGGTGGTGATCAGCCACTGATAGCGGGCGTTGTTGATCCGGCCGTCGGCGGTCGTGCACTGGTCTGTCTTGTTCACGAGACTATAGGCCAGCTGCGCGGCGAACCGCATCATCTGATCATCCTCGAGCAGGGCCGCGGTGTTATAGACTGCCAACGCTGCGATCATCTCGCCGTCCAGCACGCCGATGTTCGGCACAGTCGGAGCATCCGATGGGTACTCAGCCACAAACATCCCGGCGCCGTCTTGGTATAGCGCGCCGCCGTCAGCGGCCGGCAGCTTCATCCAAGCCACCGCGGCACGCGCGAGTTCGGCATAGCGATCTTCACCGGTAAGCCTGAACATTACGGCCGCAGCATTGGCTATCACGCCGTTGCTGTAGCCCGAGAACCACGGCGCTTTCATCTTCGCGTTCCATGGAATCGGGAAATCGTAGGTATTTGGCCAAGCCGCCACGCCTGGCCGGATCTCAATCTTTGCCGGGAAGATGTATTCGTCGAACACTCGGCGCGCAGCAGCAAGGGTGGTCTCGCGGGTAGCCTCGTCAATGTGAGGCAATCCAAGTCCGAGCAGCATCGAAGCGAGGTGATTTCCAGCCGTAACGGGGTGAATAGCACCCTTAGAGATCGGTGCGCTATAGACGCTCGCAAGCGCTTTGCCATCAATCGCCTTGGCGGTGTCGATCGCTGTAGTAGGAGAGCCACCGAAAATCAGCATCACACGGTGGCCGTCGATCGAGCCCATCACATTGTCGATGCTTTCACTGGGCACGGTCTCGGCGACAAAGGCCTGCAGCGGCAGATAGCCGACAAATTGGTCGCGAATACGTCGGACCTTCACAAAGGTGCTGCCGGCGCGCAGGTCGTGGAACTCGTCGTCGACGACATCGAATTCGTCCCCGACAACAACGGGATACGCCTCCGACCAGATCACAGGGTGATCGGCCGGGCTTAGCTGCTCCGTGCGCAGCATTGTGCCGCCGGCGCCGACATATCGCACACGTTGCACAAATTGCGGCTGATAGCTGCCTGGATCGGGAGAAGTGACGTTGGACAGACCCAGATAAGGATCGCGCGAGAGCAGGATTGGCTTGGCCGGTGCTGGTGCTGGCGCCGCTGCGGGTGCTGGCTTCTTCATCTCAGCCATGGCGGCTACGAGCGCCACGTTCTGTTGCCGCAGCTGGTAAACCCCAGCCGCCAGCCCGCACAGCGCCAAGCCGCCGACGATTCTATCCAGATACCTCATGAGGGCGCTGATACCACCACAGCGGGCGGGCGACATCGCGACCAAGTGCGCGCTTGACACATGGCCCACAACGGTGGGCCTGCCAAAATTTGCCGACGAGTGCGCCGTCTCCGTGACCGCATGGGATCCGAACTCGACGACTATCGGCGCCTAGAGCGCATCTGCCGACAGGAAGCGGAGAGGGTGGTGCTGTCCGAGAGCGGGCGCCGCTGCTCATCATGGCAAGCCGGTACCGCGCGGCCGCCGCAGCGATCGAGCCGGTAATGTGTTTGCAGACACAGCGCAGACACGATGGATATTAGCGTTGCGCGAATCTCAGTCTAAGCTATTGATTTTATTTGGTGAGCGCGGAGGGACTCGAACCCTCGACCCCATGATTAAAAGTCACGTGCTCTACCGCCTGAGCTACGCGCTCACTCACCTGAACATCGGATCCGGACGCGCAGGCTTCGAGCCGCTCCGGATCATGCTCCAGCCCGCGCTGTGTAGGGGGCAGGGCCCATCGGGTCAATAGCCGAGGGACGGTCAATTGTGCACCTTGAGGGCGGATTTGCCGTTCCGGTGCCTCGGGTTAGGCCGGTTTCTTGAAGTTAGTCAGCTGTCGTGGCGGATTTCCGAGCCGACCGGCTGCGACGGGGCGGCGACCGAGGGCAGGCTGACCGGGCGGAGCCCGATCAGTTCCGCCGTCCGGATCGCGCTGTTGCGCCAGAATGCGAACTCGTTGATCCGCGAATTCTCCAGGATCGCAATGGAAACCGCCGCAAGGAATGGCAGGCTTTGCAGCACCAGCACGCCGGCGAAGATGTAGATCTCGCGCACCTGCTTGTAGCCGTTGGTGACGACAAGCACGATGGCGCCGACCAGCAGCAGCACGCCGATCACGGCCTCCCAGAACGCCTGGAATTCGATCGACATCCGCGACAGGCCGCCCTTCGATGTGCGGGCGAACGCGAGATGCTCGGTGATCAGGCCCTGCGCCACCGCGCGCGACACCGTCCACTGCACGCTCATCGCCGCGATCATGGCGCCCAGCATCTGGGCCGCCTTGATGTTCACCCGCAGCCGGTAGAGCACCACGAAGTGCGACAGCGAGACGATGAAGGAGGCGATGATCGGCAGCGTCAGGATCTTGTCGGGGATCGCGATGTCCGCGAACGCGACGATCGGGACCCAGATCAGATTGAGGATCGCAACCACGACGCCGAGGCTTTCGGCGCCTAACCAGTTGAGCCAGCCCAGCGAGAATTCGCGGCGCTGGTCCGGCGTCAACCGGCTCGCGCCGGGCAGGAAACGCCGCCAGTGCTTCTTGACGATCTGGAAGCCGCCATAGGCCCAGCGGTGGCGCTGCTTCTTGAAGGCCTCATAGGTGTCGGGCAGCAGGCCTTCGCCGTAACGCACGTTGGTGTAGTGCGTGAGCCAGCCCTGCTGCTGGATCGAAAGGCCGAGATCGGTGTCCTCGCAGATCGTGTCGCTGGACCAGCCGCCGGCCTTGTCCATCGCGGCGCGGCGGATCAGGCACATCGTGCCGTGCACGATGATGGCGTTGAACTCGTTGCGTTGGACCATGCCGATGTCGAAGAACCCGGCATATTCGCCGTTCATGATGTAGTGCATCAATGAGCGGTCGCCGTCGCGATGCTCCTGCGGCGCCTGCACCAGGCCGACACGCGGATCGGCAAACGCCGGCACCAGATCCTTGAGCCAGTCCGGATGCACGACATAGTCGGCGTCGATGATGCCGATGATCTCGGCGTCCGCCGCGGTCCGCTCCATCGCAATCCGCAGCGCGCCGGCCTTGAAGCCCTGCACCTTCTCGGCATTGATGAACTTGAAGCGCTCGCCGAGCATCCGGCAGTGATCCTGGATCGGCCGCCAGAAGTCGGGATCGGGCGTGTTGTTGATGATGCAGACGCACTCGAAATTCGGATAGTCGAGCCGCGACACCGCATCGAGTGTCTGCTTCAGCATCTCGACCGGTTCGAAATAGGCCGGGATGTGGATCGAGACTTTCGGGAACGTCACATTCTCGCCCATCGTGGCCGGTGCGAGGGTCGCGCTCCTGCCGATCAGCCGGCGCGGGCCGCGGCCGAACGCCACCGCTGCGATCTCCTCGATCCGCGCCATCGCGATCAGGACCAGCGGAACCAGCAGCACGAGGCCAAGGCTGAGCGCGAAGGCCGAACCCCAGACGAAGTAGTGCGTGGTCCAGTACGAGAACACGGTCGCAACCCAGGCGCCGACACCGTTGGCTGCGGCCGACAGCAGCAGCGCCTGCATCACGGTCGGCTGGTCCAGCCGCAGGATCGGCAGCGACATGAAAAGGCCGACCAGCACGGCGACCAGCGCGATCTTCCAGTAGTTCAGATCGGTGACCGGGCCGGTCCAGGCGAACTTCGCCTCGCGGTCGGCATTGAGGATGCCCCAGTAGGGACCGACGCCGCCTTCAAAGAACTTCCACGGCTGATCGATGGCTTCGACGATGTTGTAGTCCATGCCGATGGCTTCGGCGCGCGCGACGAAATTGCGCAGCACGGTGGCCTGCTGGAATGGGCCGGGCTCGGCGCTGCGCAGATTGTAGCCCTGGCTCGGCCAGCCGAATTCGGCGATCAGGATGCGCTTGCCGGGAAAGGAGTCGCGCAGGAGGTTGTAGCGGTCGACCGCCTGATCCACCGCCTGCTTGTCGGTGAAGTTTTCCCAGTACGGCAGCACGTGCGCGGCGATGAAGTCGGACGAATTGGCGAGCTGCGGATGGTCGCGCCAGATGTTCCAGATTTCGCCGGTCGTGACGGGAACGTTGACCGACTTCTTGACGCGCTGGATCACCTTGATCAGCCGGTGCACGTTGCTTTCGGCGATCGCCCATTTGACGGCTTCGGACCGCTTGTCTTCGGGTTGCGTTTCCGCGTCGCGCAGGCGCTGCGCCTCCTCGCGGAGGATGCGCTCGGACTCCTCGGGCGGCACTCCGATCTCCGGAACCGAGCCGAGGTTTTCGAGTGGGACCTGCTCGCCGCGGAACACGGTTTCGTTGCCGACCACGATGCCGATGACGTTGCTGTTGCGCTTGGCCAGGTTGATCGCGGCTTCGATCTCGCGATTGTTGCGGTTGGCGTCCTTGTCGATCCAGGCGCCAACCGTGACCTTCATGCCGAACTCGGCGGCGACCGGCGGCACCAGCTCGTTGCCTTCCGTCGACGAATAGAGGCGGACCGCTTTGGTGAGCGTCGAGAGCTTTCGCAGGTCGGTGCGCACCTTCTCGCTGTCGGCGGCAACGTCCGCGACGGAGTGGCCGGACTCGAACGGGGCATAGGACAGGCTCGGCAACGTGCCACGGAAATCGGGCGCCGACTGCTTCTCCTGGAAGAGACCCCACAGGGCGGCGTGGGCGGCGGTGACAAGCAACAGGACGGCGACGACGGCGCGCATCGCGGTTAAACCATACGGGGCCTGAGATTGAGGACTAAGCGAACCCGTCCCCTGGGTTCGACCAACATAGCGGCGGAGGGAAAGATATCTCCGCCATCCGATTTAACAACTGGTGTGCCGCGATGGCGTTTTAAGGGCGCAAGCCGTTCCAGCCGCGAAAAAAATCGTGGCCGGATCCGATCGTGCCATGCGGCTATTTCGATGCCGGCGCCGGTGTCGCCGACGGGGTCGGCGCAGGCGAGGGCGAGGCGGCCGGCGCAGGCGCGGCATTGCCGGCCGTCGACGGCGCCGGGGTGGGCGCGGCTGCGGCTGCCGCGGCCTGCGGCTGGGCACCCGGGTTGATCCAGCAGGCGTGAATGCGGCCATCGAGGCTGCCGCGCACCTTGTCGTCGATCTGGGCGCCGAACCGGGTCAGGCAGCGGAAGGCGGCCTGGACGTGGCCGCCGGGGCAGCCGAACCGGTCATAGAGGTCGAGATGGCGGAAGGCGGTGTCGAGGTCGTCGTTCCACATCAGGCGGACCACGCGGCGGCCGAGCCAGACGCATTCCGGATTGCCGGCCGGGCCGTTGATGGCCTGCTGGGCCTCGACGAACTCCTCGACCTTGCGCTGGTTGGCCTCCCGCACGGCGTTGGCATTGGCGTCGGGCTGTCCAGGCTGCTGTTTGGCCTGATCAGGCGGATTCGGCGTGCCGCTCTGGGCGAACGCGCCGCCCGCTCCGTTCAAGAGCGCGAGCGCTGTGACGAGGCCCGTTACGGCAAGATGGCGCAAAGCAGTGTTCTTCAACTCAAGCAGCCGTCGACGCATGCATTCCCCGATATGTTCCGGCCCCTGCGGGATCATCCTAACGGCTCGCGTGATGCCGTCCAAATAGGTCTCCAGTGCGGCGGAGACTCTGGCGGAATCCCATGACTGGAATTTGGTATTTTGTCCAGCAAACTCACAACTTTATCGACCCAGCGCAAAACTGTCGCAGGACAACCATGGTATTGACCGATTCCTGGACTTGGCAGACGGGCTGTGACCGGCTAATTCGACGGTCCCCCGGAGGATGGAACCGATTTCGCTTCGTACGCCGCTGGCGCTTCTCCTGATCTCGCTCGCTGTGATTGCATCTGTGTGGTGGTGGCTCGCCACGCCGATTACGCTGGCGCGTGCGCCGATCGATCCTGCCGCAAAGCTGCAATGCGTGTCCTACACGCCGTTCCGCGGCGCCCAGACGCCGCTTGATCCGACCACGCAGATTCCGGTCGAGCAGATCGAGCAGGACCTCGCCGATCTCGCCAAGGTCACCGACTGCGTGCGGACCTATTCGATCGAGAACGGCCTCGACCAGGTGCCCGGCGTGGCTGCCAAGGTCGGGCTGAAGGTGATGCAGGGCATCTGGCTCAGCAGCAACCGCTTCAAGAATTTGCAGCAGATCGCAATCGCGGTCCGGCTCGCCAAGGAATATCCCGGCGTCGTCACCTCGCTGATCGTCGGCAACGAGGTGCTGCTGCGCGGCGAGATGACCGCCAACGATCTTGCCGGCAACATCCGTGCGGTGAAGGCGGCGGCGGGCAATCTCCCTGTCACCTATGCCGACGTCTGGGAATACTGGGTGAAGAACCGCGAGATCTATGACGCGGTCGATTTCGTCACCATTCACATCCTGCCGTATTGGGAGGACGTCCCGATCAAGGCGAAGTACGCCGCGGCGCATGTCGACGATATCCGCAAGCGGATGGCGGTGACGTTCCCGGGCAAGGAGATTCTGATCGGCGAGACCGGCTGGCCGAGCGCGGGGCGGATGCGGGAGGGCGCATTGCCGTCGCGCACCAACCAGGCGCGGGTGGTGTCCGAGATCCTCGATCTCGCCAAGCGCGAGGGCTTTCGGGTCAATCTGATCGAGGCCTATGACCAGCCCTGGAAGCGCAAGCTCGAGGGCACCGTCGGCGGCAATTGGGGCCTGTTCGATGCGGCCAAGCGGCAGGTGAAGTACCCGCCCGGCGTTGCGATCAGCAATTACCCCGACTGGAAGCTGCAGATGGCGGGCGGCATGGCGCTGTCCGTCGCGACCTTCCTCGCGGCCTGGCTGACGCTGCGCCGCCGGCCCTGGACACCGCGGCCGTCGGCCTGGATCGCGGTCGCGATTTCGGCGACGACGGCGGGGGCGCTGCTCGGGATCGCCGGCGACAAGATGTATTACGAGAGCTACGGCGTCGGCGGCTGGCTGCATTGGGGCGTGCTGCTCGCGGCCGCGATCGCCTCGCCCCTGCTGACGGCGCATGCGCTGATCGCCGGGCGCTCGCTGCCGACCTTTCTGGAGCTGGTCGGGCCGCGCGACTATCGCGGCAAGGGCGCGATCGGCGCGTTGCTGGCGATCGTGCTGGTCATCACCACGGTGATCGCAGCCGAAACCGCGCTCGGCTTCGCCTTCGATCCGCGCTACCGCGATTTCCCGTACGCTTCGCTCACCATGGCGGTGGTGCCGTTCGCGCTGCTCACCATGCTCAATCGCCCAAAGGAAGGCATCCGGCCGCTCGCGGAATCCGTGTTCGCCGGCCTTCTGGCGATCGCCGCCCTGTTCACGATCTACAACGAGGGCACGATCAACTGGCAGTCGGACTGGACCTGCGTGATGTACCTCTTGCTCGCCGCTACGCTGTGGCGGGCGCGGGCCGCGCAAAACCCAGGATGAACAAGCCGATCGCAAGCCCCGACAACACGACGTTGTAGAGCACGATCCCGAGCCCGGCTGCGACCAAGCCGACGGTAAGCAGCACGATCGACGGCCGCGTCAGGTTCAGCACCGCAATTACCAGCGCGGTGATCCCGAACACCGAGTTCTTGAACAGCACGGTCGACAGCGCGCGGGCCTTGCAGAGCATGGTCTGCGTGCCGGCGTCGCAGGCCAGTGCAACCGGCGAGAATTCGATGGCGAGATAACGCACGTACAGCGCGTAGCCGACGGTGACGAAGCCCACGACCATCAGGAACTGGACCTGATAGGGGGAGAGGCGGAACGGAGGTTTTGTCATCGCGGCACTATGGTCGGGAACGGGGTTTCGGACAAGGCTCGGTCAGAGCAGCGAAATCGGTTGAGAATTTGGCCGCAATCCTTTGCCGGACATGATTATTGGCTGTTCCGCCGGAACATCGAGGAGATTGACGTCGGCTCCGGCTTCTTTTCCTCGGCAACCGGCTGCGGCGGTGCGACCGTGCGCCTCGGTGCGACCCGCCGGTGCGGCAAAGCCGGCCTAGCTCCGGCCGGCGGCTCGTTCAGGGCCAGCCGCTGGCCGTCATAGATCGCCGTCTCGCAGGTCCGCTGGACCAGGCTGAGGCCGGCGCAAATCCTGGCGGCGGTCCCGGCGTCGTTCAGCGGTCCGGCCACCAGGCGCAACTGCATGCCAAGCCCGTTGCTGTTCTCCTTGATGACGATGATCGGCCGCAGCGCAGCCAGCGGCGCGTTGGCCTTCGACTTCAAGAGGCTGCGCCAGAGCCCGCGCAGTCCATTGACCGAATTTGCCGTGCCGAGATCGACGCCGAACTCGGTGCGCTGGATCTGCGCCTTCGGCGCATCCTCTTCAACTTCGGAGTCCGGATCCGGGGTGATCACCAGCGGCGGGATCGGCGCGGCGTTGACATCGCTCGAAGTCGGCAGCTTGGCCGCTTCGGTCGCCTTGTTCGGCGCAGGATCGCGCGATGCCAACAACAGCTTGTCCGCAGCCGGCGTGGCCGCGGGCGCCGGCGCGGCCGGTTTTACTTCGTCGGTACTGGCCGCGGCGGCCGCGGCGCTCATCGGACTGGCAACTGACGGGGCGGAGGCAGAAACCGGCGACGAGCTCTCGGGCGCCGACGGCTTCTCCCCGGCAACCTGCGGCCTGCTCGCGGCGGCCGCCGGCTTCTTGTCAGCCGCCATGGGCTTCTCGGCCGCAGCAATTGGCTTCTCGACCGGCGCCGGCGCCTTGCTGTCGATGGATGCCACCACCTTGTCGGTCGCGACCGGCTTGTCCGATGCGGCAGCCAGCGTCGTTGCGACGGCGGCAACGGCTGGTGCCGCCACTGCCGGCGCCGAATTGGCTGAAGCGGGCGGCGTAGCAGGCGCCGCTGCCGGAGTTGGTGGTGGTGCCGCCGGCTGTTTCGCGATGGCGCCGGTCACGGAGTCGAGCCCCTGTTCCAGCGTGGTGACGCGCGAATACAGCCGGTCGCGGTCGCCGTTGAGTGTATCGATCGCGGATGCCAGCCGGCGCGTCTCGTTGTGGCTCTCCTTCGCCAGCGTCTGCAGCTGCTGGGCCTGGCGCGCGACATCGGATGCGGCGACCTGGTCGCGCCGCAGCGTCAGCGCCGACTGGTTGGCCGTCACGGCGATGATGACGGCGCCGACCGCAGCCACGCCCCACGAGCCGAGCCGCCACAGCATGCGGCGATCGAAGGCATCCTCCTCGGCCAAAAAGCCGGTGGTGCTTTCGGTGTCGAAATCCGCCGCCAGATTGTCGGGATCTTTGGCCAAAGCCCGCTTGGCCCTCCTCAAGGCCCGCCGAATCACGAGGCAAAGATTAACAGGAAATGGACCGGGAACTTGAATCTGAGGAGCCACGGAGGCGAATCGGTTTCTTCTGCCGGGGAAAACAATTAAAGACGGCCTCAAAGAAAGCGCTGCGCAGCTGGCTGCGCGAACCGTCGAGGATGCCGAATGACTGCGCGTACGAGCCTGACAGTGGTGCTTGCGGCCGGCGAGGGCACGCGGATGCGCTCGTCGCTGCCGAAGGTGCTGCACCCGGTGGCCGGGCAGTCGCTGCTGGCGCATGTGCTCGATGCCGCCGCCTCCGGCGAGGGATCGCAGCTCGCGGTCGTGATCGGTCCCGACCACGAGGCGGTCGCCGCCGAGGCGCGCCGGGTGCGGCCCGATGCGCAGACCTTCGTGCAGCGCGAGCGGCTCGGCACGGCGCATGCGGTGCTGGCGGCGCGCGAGGCGCTCGCCCGCGGCGCCGACGACCTGCTGGTCGCGTTCGGCGACACGCCCCTGATCTCGGCCGAGACCTTTGCGCGGATGCGCGCTCCGCTGCGCGACGGCGCCACGCTCGCGGTGCTCGGTTTCCACGCCGCCGACCCGACTGCCTACGGCCGGCTGGTGACAGGGAACGGCAAGCTGATCGCGATCCGCGAGCATGCCGATGCCAGCCCCGAGGAGCGCAAGATCACGCTGTGCAATGCCGGCGTGATGGCGTTCGACGGCAGGAAGGCGCCCGCGATCATCGAGAAGATCGGCAATGCCAACGCCAAGGGCGAATATTATCTGACCGATGCCGTCGGCATCGTCAGGGAATTGGGACTGGAGGCCGTCGTGATCGAAACCAGCGAAGACGAAGTTCGCGGCATCAACACCAAGGCGCAGCTCGCCGAGGCCGAGGCCGTGATGCAGGCGCGGCTGCGCAAGCAGGCGCTCGAGGCCGGCGTGACCCTGATCGCGCCGGACACCGTCTATCTTGCCGCCGACACCAAATTCGGCAAGGACGTTGTGATCGAGCCGTTCGTGGTGATCGGACCGGGCGTTTCGATCGACGAGGGCGCCGTGATCCATTCCTTCTCGCACATCGTCGAGGCCCGCATCGGCAAGAAGGTGTCGGTCGGTCCCTATGCGCGGCTGCGGCCTGGCACCTCGCTCGGCGACGGCGCGCGGATCGGTAATTTCGTCGAGACCAAGGCCGCGACGCTGGAGGCCGGCGTCAAGGTCAACCATCTCTCCTACGTCGGCGACGCCCATGTCGGCGCCAATTCCAATCTCGGCGCCGGCACCATCACCTGCAACTATGACGGCTTCCTCAAGCACAAGACGCTGATCGGCGAGGGCGCCTTCATCGGCACCAACACCTCGCTGGTCGCGCCGGTGACGATCGGCAAGGGCGCCTATATCGGCTCCGGCTCCGTCATCACCAAGGACGTCCCCGACGACGCGATGGCGCTCGAGCGCAGCGAACAGTCGATCCGCGAAGGCGGCGCCGCCCGCTATCGCGCGGCGAAGCTGAAGGCGAAGGCTGCGAAGGGGAAGTGAGGACGTCGCGCGACGTTCACGACCCTGCTTCCGCGAAGATGCGTCGTCCCTGCGAAAGCAGGGACCCATACTCCGCAGCCGACGTTGGAGGCGGGACTCGTCGTTCCAGCATCGTGAAACAATGACCGTCGGTGGTTATGGGTCCCTGCTTTCGCAGGGACGACACCGAATGTGTAGCGCGGCCGGGGAGTCACACATTCGCGTTCCCGTGACATGATTGTCCGAGCCAATCAGCGCTAGGGGCCGTTCGTCCTCATTGAGGGTGGTCGTCCCCGCAGCGCTGTTCAGGCTGCACTCTTCACCTGGCCCTGCGCGCTGGTGTTGGGCTGAACCGGCCCGAGCAGGATGCGCCGCTGCATCTCGTCAAAGGCGAGATCGGCGTTCTTCTCCCGCGTCATCAGCGATAGCAGGATCGCGACCGCGAACGACAGTGGCATGCTGATGATCGCAGGATTGCGCAGCGACACGAACCACCATTGATGCTCGATCGCGGCCAGCGGCTTGCCGAGAATGTCGACCTGGATGGTCGGCGACAGATAGATCAGCACCAGCGAGCTCAGCGTGCCGACGAGAATGCTCGCCACCGCTGCAGGCGTCGTGAAGCGACGCCAGGTAATGGCGAGCACCAGCGATGGGAAATTGGCGGCGCAGGCGATCGAGAACGCGAGGCCCGCCATGAAGGCGACGTTCTGGCCCTCGAACGCGATGCCGAGAAAGATCGCGAAGATCGAAATCATAACGGTCGCGACGCGCGCGACCTTGAGCTGCTCGGCCTCGGAAGCGCTGCCGTTGCGGATCACATTGGTCCAGACGTCGTGGCAGAGCGTGGCGACGCCCGACAGCGTCAGCCCGGCGACGACGGCGAGCATGGTCGCGAATGCGACCGCACAGATGAAGCCGAAGAAAGCATTGCCGCCGACCGCCAGCGCGAGCAGGGGCGCTGCCATGTTGCCGCCGCCTCCGGCCTTTGCCACCGCGTCGGCGCCGACCAGCACCATGGCGCCAAAGCCGATGATGAAGACCATCAGATGAAACACGCCGATCAGGCCGGTGGCATAGAGGATTGACAGCCGCGCGGCCTTGGCATCCTTCACCGTATAGGCCCGCATCAGCACATGCGGCATCGCGGCGGTACCGAACATCAGGCCGAGCCCGAGCGAGATGGCGTCCCATTGGCCCGAGACCACCTTGGATCCCGGCTGCAGGACCTTGGTGCCGTATTTCTCGGACGCCGCGGCGAACAGCTTGAGCGGGTTCATGTCGAAATGGGTCAACACGAGGAAAGCGAGCAGGATGCCGCCGCCCATCAGCAGCGCAGCCTTCACCACCTGTACCCAGGTCGTCGCCAGCATGCCGCCGAACAGCACATAGACCAGCATGACGCTCCCGACCACGACCACCGACCAGGTGTAGGGCAGGCCGAACAGCAGCTTGATCAGCGATCCCGTCGCGACCATCTGGGCGATCAGGTAGAACAGGATGACGGCAAGTGTCCCGACGGCGCCGGCGAGGCGCACCGGGCGTTGGCGCAGCCGATAGGCCACGACGTCAGCGAAGGTGAAGCGGCCGACGTTGCGCAGCGGTTCGACGATCAGGAACAGAATGATCGGCCAGCCGACCAGCCACCCGATCGAATAGATCATGCCGTCGAAGCCGTTTGAGGTGACGATGCCGGCAATGCCGAGCAGGGCGGCGGCGCTCAGGAAGTCACCTGCGAGTGCCCAGCCGTTCTGCCACGGCGTGACCTGGCCGCCGGCGGCGAAGAAGTGTTCGGTGGTGCGCGTGCGCCGTGCGGCCCAATAGGTGATCGCCAGCGTCAACGCCATGAAGGCGAAGAAGAACCCGATCGAAAGCGTGGTGCTGCCCATCTTGCTCTGGTCCCTTCAGCGAAGATTGCGGATGCCGGCATCGAACACCCGGTTCGCCCACAGCACGTAGACCAGGCAGAGCGCGAAGGAGGAGATGATGACGAGCGGGCCGAGCACAATGCAGAGCGACAGGCCGGGCATCAGGATGGTGCCGAGCAGCGGCTTGTCGAACGCGAACAGCCCCATGAAGCTGAAATAGATCACGATCATCGCGGCACTAAGCACGAGCGCGACGATCAGCCGCTTCTTGGCCAAGGCCCTGACGCTGGGCGCCGGATCGGTATTGCCGGGAATAACCACGTTCATGCTTGCCCCCTCAAAACTTCAGCGCGCGCGACCTTGCGCCAATCGGGCGAGCTTCAGCCGGGCTCCGATGCAAGGGAACTATGGATTTTTGCAATCTGCCGTGCGCGGCTGCGGCAGGGCGTCGGCCAGCGTGACCTGCATGTCGGGGTCCTGCTTCAGGGTATTTTTCAGAAACGCGCGGACGGCGCGGATGCGCGGGGCAAATTGCAGGTCGCTGTGGACGTTGAGCCAGACCTCGCGAACGGTGCCGGCGAGGGCGGGCAGCACGGGGACCAGATCGGGCCGGTCGTTGGTGGCAAAGCTCGGCAGCATGACGATGCCGAGGCCACCCGCCGCGGCGTTCATCTGTGCGATCATGCTGTTGGAGTGGAAGGCGACCTTCGGCTCCTCGATGACGTCGGCGAGCCAGCGCACCGAATCGACCTGGATCAGGTCCTCGATATAGGAGACGAACCAATGATCCCCGAGGTCGCGAAGGCTTGCAGGCATGCCGTGATTGTCGAGATAGCTCTGGCTCGCGAATAGCCCGAGCCGAAACTTGCCGATGCGTTCGGAGATCAGGCCCGGACCGGGTGGCCGGAAGAAGGACACGAACAGATCGGCCTCGCGCTTGTGCACGTAGACCGTCTGCGCGGAGGTGACGAGTTCGACGGAGAGTTGCGGCGCGGTGCGCCGCAGTTTCGCAAAGCGTTGCGCCAGATAGAGCGAGGCGATCCCCTCCATGGTGGCGAGCCGCACGGTCCCGACGAGTTCCTGGGTGTCGCTGGCGCTGGCCTCCTCGCGAATGGCGATTACCGCGCTCTCCACCCGCTCGGCATGACGCAACAACCGCTCGCCGACTTCGTTGAGCTTGAGCCCGGTACGGTGGCGTTCGAACACCGCAATCCCGAGCGAAGCTTCCATCTGGGCGATCCGCCGGCTCACGGTGGAATGATCCAGCCGCAGCCGCTTTGCTGTCTGACTCAAATTTCCGGCACGAGCGGCGCAGAGAAAGACCCGCAAATCGTCCCAGTTGATCGTATCGAACATGACCTGCCTCCGGATTTACGGCCCCTGTCAGCAAAGCAATTCCCGTTCCAACGCGCCGACGGCTCCGATCCTTCGCAACCGACCTTGCGACAATTCCCATGCATGCCGGGAAGGCCGTGATGATACCGCTTCGCCTCCCTAGTCCTAGAGCTTTTCCGTTCCGATTGGATCGGAACGGAGCTCTAGATTTTGTTTTGACGCGTTTTCTTCGCGCGAACCGGTGTCCACTTCGCGGGAAAACGCTCTAGCCGGGATTTTCGTCATGCTCCCTCGTTTCAAGGCTGCTGCTGTCCACGCCGCGCCCGTCTTCCTCGACAGCCGGGCGACCACCGAAAAGGCGATCGCCATCATGCGGGAGGCAGCCAGGGCCGGCGCCGAGCTGATCGCGTTTCCTGAAACCTACATTCCCGCCTTTCCGGTCTGGGCCGCGCTGTGGCCGCCGATCGACAATCACGATCTGTTCGTGCGGATCGCGGAGCAGTCCGTGCTGGTGGACGGACCGGAAGTGGCGCGGCTGTGCGCCGAGGCGCGCGGCCTCGGCGTCACCGTCTCGATCGGCATCAGCGAGCGCTCGGCCGTCAGCGTTGGAGGGCTGTGGAACTCGAACCTGTTGATCGGCGAGACCGGCGAAATTCTGGTTCATCACCGCAAGCTGGTTCCGACCTTCTATGAGAAGCTGGTGTGGTCGTCGGGGGATGGTGCGGGTCTCAAGGTCGCGGAGACACGGCAGGGCCGGATCGGTGGGTTGATCTGTGGCGAGAATACCAATCCGTTGGCCCGCTTCGCATTGATGGCGCAGGGTGAACAGGTGCACATCTCGAGCTGGCCGCCGATGTGGCCCACCCGGCGTCCGGCAGGCGGCGGCAATTTCGACAACGTCGCCGCCAACCGCATCCGGGCCAGCGCCCACTGCTTCGAAGCCAAGGCATTCGGGATCGTCACCGCCGGCTACATGGACCAGCCGATGCGGGCCTTCCTCATTGAACGCGACAGAACCATCGCCGACGTGATCGACCAGACGCCACGCGCGGCGAGCTTCTTCGTCGATCCGACGGGTGGTGTCTTTGGCGATGAATTGCAGGACCAGGAAGGGATCGCCTACGCGGAGATCGATCTCAATCGCTGCGTCGAGCCGAAGCAGTTTCACGACGTCGTCGGCTACTACAACCGCTTCGACATCTTTGGCATGACCGTCGACCGCAGCCGCCTAACCCCGGCACGATTTCGCGATGAAGAACAACCCCTCGCGGCAGCCCAAGACGCGGCAATTCCAGACACCGATACCGACGCTGTATCGAACCGGCAGGGGGTGAGGTGACCAGGTTGAATCGCAGTCGCAGCTCTAGCCCCCGACGGCGGTTCGAGCGACTGCGCTGCCGGTGTTCATGGGAAGCCGGGAGGGGGCGGTACGCGAGCTGCCGTGAACGCTTGAATCATATTGGCTTTCTTGTTCGCCATGTTAGCTCGCTGGATCGGATCTAGCTGACTCCACGTTCCAGCCATCGCCGACACACCGCTGACCCACACATTCGAAGGCGCAATGCCTGGTGGCGGCAAGTTGCGGATGACGACGTCAAACTGGGATTGAAAGCGTCTGGCTCGATTGATGGCGATCACCACGGAAATAACAAGCCATGCCAATCTCAGAAGAAGGACTAGAATGGGCAATGCGAAGAGGATCGGCAAATAGTAAAGCAAGCCACTCAGATCATTTTGCACAGCAACCTCCCTGAATGAGTTTCGCAATATCGAGGCGCACTACGCCGTGATGCAGCTAGACGATCCGAATACTCCTGAGCTTTGAACGCACGACTTCAGATAGTTCCGATTTGTCGGAGTACAGCTCCACGGAAAGCTGAGCAATTTCCGGAAACAGCCTAGTCCTCTCCCATGTTGCGCGATCGTGGCATAGAAGGAGAGGGCGGCCGAGAATTCGAGCAACGCCGAACTCCAGGCAGACGTTGGACGTCACCCCGGTCAAATCGACAACGATAAGGGACGCCCGTCCGATACCATTCCAAATGCGATCCAGAATCTGCAAATCACGCTCGGTATCACCACGTTCGTAAATGACGTGCGGCTCGCATGCCTCTCGTACCCCCTGGGTCACCCAATCCGGGCGATTGAACTGCAAAACGTGGAAGCAGTGGCGTCGATCATGATCGGGATACGCCGGCCGAAAGGAGGAGATTTCGGTTCTGTAGGCGCCGCCAGGTCGACCGACATGACTGTCGATGGCGCGCCGTATCGCAATTGGGTCGACCTCGAACTTGCTGCATCTCTCCTTGAGACGTTGCGCCGTATGCCGGGTCCACCCGTCGGCTGGCGGATCAACGTCAAGCGTGTAACATGCCGCCGCTCCGACGAGATCCTGATCACGTGGGTCGTTCGGTATCTGGAGCATGGCGGCGGTCAGTGAACTGGCCGCAGAGTGGAGCGATGCTTCTACGCTGCGATCGAAGGGAGCCACGCATACGTCGAACGGCAACTCCAGGGCGCAATCAGTGATGACGAAAATGACGCGGCTGATCGCCAACGCGAAACCCATTGCATAGCAGGCTCTCGGCCAGACCGTGTCACGCTCGGATTCCCTCAAATCGATCAGCAGAATTTCCGCGGTCGCGACCTGACGCCAAAGATCTTGTTCAGCCGGTTGCCCCGCGACAGGTTTGTTCGGCCGCAGACCCGCTTCTTTTGCCACGAGCTCCAGCTCGGTATCCCCCTCCCCAGCCACGATCGCGCAGGCGTTCGGGTCAGATTGCAGAGGGGGCCAGGGACACCGGACAATTTGCAAATGGCACCGGCGGGCATATTGCCGCAACGATTGCGCAACCGGTCTAAGATGATCCCGTTCCAGCCGCAAAAGCACATCGAGGGAGGCGGCATCCCTGATCGCAGCACCAGTTTCAGCAGCCCTTCTGTAGAGCTCGAATATCTCGGCGCTTTCCTCGGTGGCCTTCATGGGGTCGGCCAGCAGCAACCCGGCCGCGTGCACCAATCCTCGCGCCGCGGTTCGGATTGCTTCGGTTCGCCCCTCGGTCAAGATCAACGCGGTTCTTGAGCGAAAGTCGCATTCATGCGCGCCATCACTCTCTTCATCTCGACCACTCGATCCTCGAGGTCTGGAAGGGCGCGGGCTCGATCGAAGTCGGCCATGATCCCGCGCAACGCGGCAAGGCGTTCGCCCGAAATCTCGCCTTTTCTGAAGCGCTCTTCCATGACAGGGATCAACATCGCCCGCATGAGTTCAATTTGCTGCTCGAAATCTTCAGCCATTGCAAAGCTCCCAAGCGAAATAAACCTTAGGGTGCATTATTTCTATGGCTAAATCCAGACAACTATCGGTGAACTGTTTGGCCTGCTTCATGCAGACTGCGCCACACCAGTGACGCTAAAGTCTCGGATCAAGGCGAATAGTGCCGTCGTGAGTGTTGATTGCGTACGCGGTCGAGCACGGGCGCCGTCGGCAAATATTCGGTTCAGGGGGCCTGTTGCCAATGCGGGAATGTGTGACTACGCTTGCCCGATAAGCCCCAAAGCGCTCGTTCGATCGGCCGGACGCTCATGCCCAAATTCCTTCGCATCGGAGTCCATCAGTCGAACGTGTCCGGATACACGTCAAAGGCATGGTGCATTCGACGGTCTGGCTCGACGGTCTTCCTGAAATGGGGCGCCGTGGAGGTTCAAGGCGCCGGAGCCGGACGAAAGGTCTACTGGACGTTTCCACCGCAGGAAAAAACCATTCGCTGCCGCACGGTGCAGCGTGCCCAGGACTATACAAGGGCGGCCGTCGCGCGGCGGCGCAGCCATAGCTATGAACCGTTGACGGGAAATATTGCGAACCGGCGTCGAACCGCCGATCGAGGCTCGGAGCTCAAACAGGCGCTCGCCACGATCCTCTTTGTGGACATCGTCCGATCCACCGAAAAGGCCGCGCGGCTGGGTGACTCGCGCTGGGCAACGGTGATGAATCACTACTACGCCGCCGTTCGCCGCGAGCTGAAGGCCTTGCGCGGCAAGGAGGTCGTGACGACCGGCGACGGCGTGCTGGCGACGTTCCGCGCGCCCGCTGCCGGAATTAATTGCGCGACCGCGATCGTCAAGGCCGTCCGCACGCTCGGGCTCGAGATCAGGGTGGGACTACACGCCGGCGAATACAAGGTCAGCGGCGCGGAGGTGATCGGTCTCGCGTTTCACATCGGTGCGCGCGTCGCCGCCAAGGCACGTGCCGGCGAGGTGCTGGTCTCGAGCGCAGTCAAGGACCTGATGCCAGGGTCAGCCATCCAGTTCAAGGATCGCGGCGCGCACCAGCTCAAGGGCGTGCCGGAGCGATGGCGGCTCTACCGGGTTGAACCTTAAGGCGTCCGGCAGGAACTGGACTCCGGTGTTGCGATCAACGCGGACGTGACACGCTCGGCATGCGCTAACCCTTGCGGGTCGAGATGCTCTCTCGAATTCGTTCCAGCCAGCCGATGATGGCGCCGAGCGCCTGATCCCCCTTGCCGAGAAGTCCCGCCAGTTCGCGCTCCGCGCTGCCGCGTCGCGTGGAGTCGGGTTCGGGCAATGGCGGAAGAATGTGGGCGTAGTACGTCTTGTCGAGCAGCCGGTGCAGCAGGCGTTCACCCGGGAATGGTTCGTTGTTGTTCAGGGCACGGGCCCCCTTCAGGATGGTGCGGATATCATATTGCGTAGGGCTGATGTCCGGCACCTGCTTGGGGAGTTTGAGAAGCGTATACACCGCGACCCGCGCGGTGCGGACCGAACTGTCCATCGTGAAGATGATGTCGTTCGACGTTTCCACGAACTGGCCCATCAGCCCCAGATTGGTGCAGCCCGCGGGGACCGGATGCGGCCGGTCGCCTGCCGCGCGGGGCATGAACATCGCGGTGATGTAGGGCATCAGGGCAAGGCGGGCCTTGGTGTTCGCCACCACGGCGTCCAGCTTGTCCTCGATGCCGAGGTGATAGCAGAGCTCCGCCAGGATTTCGCGGCCCGTGCAGGCCGGCATCGGCTTCTTGACGTAGTTGCCCTCCTTGTCCATCAGCAACGCATAGACCCAGACGACCAGGACGTCCTTGGGCTGGGTCGGAAAGTGCGGCTGTCGGTTGCAGGTGAAGCTGAGCACCCAATTGGAGTCGGTGAAGGTGATGATCCCGCCGGTGACCGTCTTGCCGGAATAGGGATCGTTGACCGAAAGCTCCTTCAGGCGGTCGACGAAGGGCGACGGCTTGCAAGTGAGGGTGACCGACTCCCACATCGACTTGTCGACATTGCCGTAGAATTTTTCGGGCTTGCCGAAGATCGGCGATTTCTTCGCCAGGTTCGTCCACAGCGTCCAGTCGCTGGCTTCGCCCGGATCATGCTTGCCGCGCGCAAGAACCGGGGCGTGGTCCATGTCGCCATAGGCGGTGCCCTCGGTCATCGATCCCGTGAGCGCAAAGACGAGGTCTTTCGGACCGACCGGAATCCTGGTGTCGGCGCCGCCTACCTTGGCGTGGATTGCGGTCACCGTGCGAGCATCGCCTTCGACCTTGATGTCGAGATCGTGGACGCGCGTATCGAACTGCACCTTGACGCCGCGTTCGCGCAGATGGATCACCAGCGGACGGACGAAGCTGTCGAACTGGTTGTACTTCGGGAAGATCAGCGCCGACATGTCGGTCAGCCCGTCGATCGCATCGAGGAAGCGATGCATGTAGAGCTTCATTTCGAGCAGGCTCTGCCAGTTCTCGAAGGCAAACATCGAGCGCCAGAGGAACCAGAAATTGGTCTGGAGGAAGCCCGGGCTGAAATATTGCTCGATGGTGATGTCGTCGAGATCCTCCTTGCGCTTCAGGAGCAGGCGGATCAATTCCCATTGCTGCGGCTTCGACAGGCCGAGCGTCGAGAAGTCGCGGATCTGGCCGCGCTTGTGCATCAGCCGCGCCTTGGAGAAGTTCGGATCGTTGTCGTTGACGAGTCGGTATTCGTCGAGAACGCTGTATCCTTCGGGCAATTCGAGCGCCTGCACGTCCTGGAACATGTCCCAGAGATTGTCGTAGTTCCAGTTCATCTCGCGGCCGCCGCGGATGATGTAACCGTTCTCGGGATCGCCGGCGCCGTCGAGCGAACCGCCCTCGATGTGCATCGTGTCGAGGATGGTGATGTCCTCGCCCTTCATGCCGCCGTCGCGGATCATGTAGAAGGCCGCGGCCAGTCCCGCGATGCCGCTGCCGATGATCCAGGCCTTGCGGGCTTCGACCGGCCCCTGTGGCACCGGACGGTTGCGCATGTAGGCGCCCATCATGTCCGGCGGTGGCAGCGTGTTGTGGCTGCTGTTGTGCCAGTAGCGGCTGGACGCGTCGGTTTCGACCTCGAAGGTGGGCGTGCCGGAAGCTGCGACATCAGTCATTGGCGACCTTTCTGGGTGATTGGCTTTCGCGATCTCCGTGGACCTGATGCTGGCAGGTCGCCGTGTCATTTTCTGGCCCAAGCCCGGTTGCGGCGAAGATGTCGCGCCACGACCGGCGATGCTCCGTTAAGGGAGCGTACCGCGGAGCCGGCAAATTTTCTTTGATTTGGGGACGTCGGCCGCAATGCGGTGCAACGCTACCGCGCCGAGGATGCGCTGCCACAGCGTGCCGCCGACCACCTTCCAGCCGAGATAGAAATACAGCACGATCAGCGCGAACAGCAGCAGCGCGGGGCCGCCGGTCAGGTTGAATCCGTCCTGCGTGGTCTGGCCGGTGGCGGCGCCGATGGCGTAGCCGCCACCGAAGAACACCGTGATGAAATCGAGGAAGCCGGCAAGGCCGCGGCGCCAGAACGGTTTTGCGAGGGGCGGTGGCTGATCGTTCGACATCGTGGGGTCCTCACCAACGGAGACAGGTTATCCCGCGCCGTCGCTCAGGTGAAGGCGACCTCGATCCGGTTGTCGGCCTTCGCGGTGATGCGGCAGGCCCGCGACAGCGCGTCGGCGACGATCGCGAGCTTGAACTGATCGGGGATGCCCGAGATCGACAGCACCTCGATCGTCGCGGTGTCGCGCGACAGCCCGCGCACCGTGCAGTCGATCGTGGAATGGCCGGCGTTGAAGCTGATCTTGCCGGCCTTGAACACGCGCCGCGCGGTCGGCGCAATCGACGGCGCCCGGTCGACCCAGGCCAGCGCCTGATTGCGGCCGGCCTGCTTGGCGCCGTACATCGCAAGGTCGGCGTTGCGCAGCATGTCGTCGAAGCAGTTGCCGGGCGAGAGCACCGCGCCGCCAAGGCTGCAGGTGACACCGATCGTGCCGGCCGGCGTCTCGATCCGCGTTGCCGCGACGGCGGCGCGCACCTTCTCGAGCACGCCCATCGCCTGGTCGAGCCGGGTGTGCGGCAGCAGGATGCCGAATTCTTCGCCGCCGAGCCGGCCGATCACGTCGGAGCCGCGCAACGCGCGGCGCGCGGCATCCGCGACCGCCGCCAGCACCATGTCGCCGACGGCGTGCCCATAGGTGTCGTTGACCTGTTTGAAGTGATCGACATCGAGCACGGCGCAGGCAAGCGGACTGAGATGCCGCGCGGCCAGCGCGGTCAGCCGTTCGCCTTCGCCTTCGCCGCGGAAGGCGCGCCGCGAGGAGCAGCCGGTGAGCCCGTCCTGCATGCTCAGGTTCCGCAGCATCATCTCGTCGACGGCGATCGCGGCGAGGTCGGTCAGCATGCCGACCGCATCGGCATCGAACTCGCGGGTGCGCGTGTCCATCGCGCACAGGGTTCCGACGATCGCGCCTGAGATCTTGAGCTGCGCGCCGGCATAGAAGCGGATGAATGGCTTGCCGCGCACGAAAATATTGTCGGCGAGGCGCGGGTCGCGCTGCGTGTCGGGAATGATGAGGGGATGGTCCTGCGCGATCGCAAAATTGCACAGCGCAGGTCCGCGTGCGGTCTCGCGATCCGCCATGCCGTCCGAGGCCTTGAACCATTGCCGATGGCCGTCGATCAGCGTCAGCGTCGACATCGGCACGCGAAAGATCTTGCGGCACAGCCCGGTCAGGCGATCAAAAGCGAGTTCACGCGGCGTATCGAGGATGTCGAGTTCCGCCAGGACATCGAGGCGCTGCGTCTCACGGTCGTGCGTGGCTTGCATCAGGGCACCTCCGGCGGCGGCACCCTCTCCGAAAGCCGTTAATGCTGCGTTGACGTGACGCGCTGCGTTTGCCGCCGGCGCTTTCGCCCATCTTGGGAACCGCGGTGCAAAACCGGCGGCATCCTGACCGATCGGCATCGGATTGCGCGGCATGCTGCGGGCGTGCCGCGTGGCGCCGCGCGCAGCGGTGGGAACCGTGATCGAACAGTTGATCGGCGGCTTCGAAGCGCTGTTCGGAATCGATCTTTAGCCGGCGCGGTATGCCGCACCGTCCAGCACGTCCGGCCGCTCGCCCGCATTGGACGCCGGAGATCTGCGGACCGAATGAATTTTGAAACGCAGTGCCGGTTGCTCGACGGCGAACCACGTCGCAATCGCGGCGATGGCCGTCGTCACGATTAGGAGGACTGCGGCCGAAAAGCCCTGCCATCCGAAGGCGTGCAGGAGCATCACGACCGGCATATGATGCAGATAAATGCCGTACGATATGTCGTTGCCTGCGAGCGGCTTTGACAGATTGGTCCAGGTGAAGGCCGCGGACATGACGCAGCAGGCAAGAAGGATCGTCAGCGCGGTCGATTGCAGCGTCGGCGGACGATAGAACGCAATGCCGTTCTGATCACCGATCAGGACGACCATCTCGGCATACAGCAACGCCCACAGCATGAACTTGCCGCGGAATAGCCGGTCAATTCGCGGCCAAAGGAGCGAAAATATCGCGCCGATGCCGAAGAACCAGAAATAGAACAGCGGGTTTGTCACGCGCGTGCTGTCGTCGGTCACGGTGACGGTGGCCAAGTAGTGCGAGTAGATGGTCGCGGCAAACATCACCGCGACCGAAGCCCACCGGCGGCGCCTGATCGGCGGCAGCAAGATCGCGGGGACGATCAGGTAGAAGCCAAGTTCGAGCTCGATGGTCCACAGCGCGGTTGTCGGCAGGAAAGGCAGGGCGTCGTTCCAGGCGAACGGGTATGGCGACAGCAGCCAACTGGTGACGGCATCGGAGCCGGTGGCGAGGACGACGGTCCAGTATCGCAGAAACTGCGGGCTGAGGAGCGACCCGATCGGCAACGCCCCGAACCCGATAAGCAGGGCGAGGATGATCGCGAGATTGAGCCAGAGCCCAGGATAGATGCGCAGGCAACGATTGCGCAGATACACGCCGACGTCTCCGTCGTTACGGAAGAAGGTGCCGGTGATCAAGTATCCGCTGATGATGAAGAAGATCGGAACGCCGGACGTATAAGCGACCAGCAGGGGCAGTGGCCTCGCCCAGGGAACCTGCAAATAGGCAGCATGCTGCAGCACCACGTTAAAGGCCGCGAACAGCCTTAAAACGTCAAAATTATTCCTGTGGTCCACTTCGCCCCCAGCCAGAGCAAACGCACTCTTGGCGTGCAGCGCGAATTGTGATTGACCTTGTCTCGACTGTTTCGCGCTGCGACGAAGGTTGTCGCAGATCCCTTATCACATCCTTAACGTGTGCATCGACGCTGCACGTGCCGCCTCATGCGGGGCCGGGTTTGCCGCGGCATAGTTAGCCCCGATTAACCAGCCTTTCGCATCAACCCGCCGCTTAAGACTGTCGCAATCGGCAATAATTATTGAGTATCTTGCGGCTGGCGATTCCCGTTAAGGGACCGTGTCGCCGCTTTGGCAAATTTTCGGCGATTTTTGGGGACATTGAACCGCATGTGCGGCATCGTCGGCATTCTTGGACGCGCTCCGGTCGCGGAGCAACTGGTGGATTCGCTCAAGCGGCTGGAGTATCGCGGCTATGATTCCGCGGGTGTCGCCACGCTGGAGAACGGCTCCCTGACGCGGCGCCGCGCCGAGGGCAAGCTGAAGAACCTCGAGGCCCGGCTGCAGGCCAAGCCACTCGGCGGCCACACCGGCATCGGCCATACCCGCTGGGCCACCCACGGCAGGCCGACCGAGAACAACGCGCATCCGCACGCTACCGAGCGCGTCGCCGTGGTGCATAACGGCATCATCGAGAACTTCCGTGAGCTGCGCGAGGAACTCGAGCACAAGGGCGCGGTGTTCTCGACCGAGACCGACACCGAGGTCGTGGTGCATCTGGTCGACAATCTGCTCAAGGGCGGCGTCGCGCCGGTCGAGGCGGTGAGGGCGGCGCTGTCGCAGCTGCGCGGCGCCTTCGCGCTCGGCTTCATCTTCGCCGGCGAGGACGATCTGATGATCGGCGCCCGCAACGGCCCGCCGCTCGCGGTCGGCCATGGCGAGGGCGAGATGTATCTCGGGTCGGACGCGATCGCGCTCGGGCCGTTGACCGACACGATCAGCTATCTCGAGGACGGCGACTGGGTGGTGCTGACCCGCAAGGGCGCGACGATCTTCGACAAGGACAACGCGATCGTCCACCGCGAGGCGATCAAGCACACCACCGCGACCGCGCTGGTCGACAAGGCAAATTATCGCCACTTCATGGCGAAGGAGATCCACGAGCAGCCCGAAGTGGTCGGGCACACGCTCGCGCGTTATGTCGACATGGCGACCGAGCGCGTCGCCCTGCCGATCAAGCTGCCGTTCGACTTCAAGGATATCCAGCGCATCTCGATCACGGCCTGCGGCACCGCGAGCTATGCCGGCTTCGTCGCAAAATACTGGCTGGAGCGGCTGGCACGCGTTCCGGTCGAGCTCGATGTCGCCTCCGAATTCCGCTACCGCGAGGCGCCGCTGCGCAAGGGCGACCTTGCGATCTTCATCTCGCAGTCGGGCGAGACCGCCGACACGCTGGCTGCGCTGCGCTACGCCAAGGCGCAGGGCGCGCATACGCTCTCGGTCGTCAACGTGCCGACCTCGACGATCGCGCGCGAGAGCGAGACCGTGCTGCAGACGCTCGCCGGTCCCGAGATCGGCGTCGCCTCGACCAAGGCGTTCACCTGCCAGCTGATGGTGCTGGCCGCGCTCGCGGTTGCCGCCGGCAAGGCGCGCGGCGAACTGTCCGATGCCGACGAGGCCAAGCTGGTGCATGGCCTGGTCGAGATCCCGCGGCTGATGTCGGAAGCGCTCACGTCAGAGCCGCAGATCGAAAAGCTGGCGCGCGAGATCTCGAAGTCGCGCGACGTGCTCTATCTCGGCCGCGGCACCAGCTATCCGCTGGCGCTGGAAGGCGCGCTGAAGCTGAAGGAAATCTCCTACATCCATGCCGAGGGCTATGCCGCCGGCGAGCTCAAGCACGGGCCGATCGCGCTGATCGACGAGCACATGCCGGTCGTGGTGATCGCGCCCTATGACAAGGTGTTCGAGAAGACCGTCTCCAACATGCAGGAGGTCGCCGCCCGCGGCGGCAAGATCATCCTGATGACCGACGCCAAGGGCGCCGCGGAGGCCACCATCCAGTCGCTGGTGACGATCGTGATGCCGGACATGGCGGCGACCTTCGCGCCGATGGTCTATGCCGTTCCGGTCCAGCTGCTCGCCTATCATACCGCCGTCGTGATGGGCACCGACGTCGATCAGCCCCGCAATCTGGCCAAATCAGTCACGGTCGAATAGCCGCAAGTGACGCTGTCACGCAGCCCTTCAAAAACCTGCTAGAATGGCTTAGCTCAGGTGGTGCTGCGCGCCGAAGTTCGGGGCAGGATCATCATCTCGCGCTAGCCTTTTGTTTATACACGATCTTTTCGGAAATCCGCGGCGCACTTTTCCGGATCATGCTGGTGAGGACGGCCGCTTCGACGATCTGGAACAGCAATGACGTCCAACAAAGTGCCTCCCCCCGCGCCAGGTGAACTACCCCCGGACGCTCCCCGCGGGCTGATGGCGCGGTTCCGCAACTATTTCCTGACCGGTCTCGTGGTGGCCGGACCAGTTGCGATCACCTTCTATCTGACCTGGTGGTTCGTGAACTGGGTCGACAATTTGGTCCGGCCGTTCGTGCCCACGGCCTATCGGCCGGAGACCTATCTGCCGTTCGGATTGCCGGGTTCCGGCCTGATCGTCGCCGTCATCGCGCTCACGCTGCTCGGCTTCCTCACCGCCAACCTGATCGGGCGGACCCTGGTCGATCTCGGCGAGCGGCTGCTCGGACGGATCCCTGCGGTGCGTGCGATCTATCGCGGCCTGAAGCAGGTGTTCGAGACGCTGTTCTCCGGCAACGGATCGAGCTTCCGCCGGGTCGGCCTGGTCGAGTTTCCCTCGCCCGGGATGTGGTCGATCGTGCTGATCTCGCAGGCGCCGAGCGCCGAGCTTGCGGCCAGTCTGCCTGGCGAGGAGGAGCACATCTCGGTGTTCCTGCCGTGCGCGCCGAACCCGACCACCGGCTTCTTCTTCTACGTGCCGAGGAGCAAGATCATCGAGATCGACATGAGCACCGAGGATGCCGCGACGCTGATCATGTCGGCCGGCGTGGTGCAGCCCGGCGCCAACGATCAGAAGCAGCGCGCCGCGGCGCTCGCCGGCATGGCCAACGCAGCGCGCGTCGCCAACCAGGCCTCGTTGCAGCCGGCCACTCAGCCCGCGCCGGCGAAGGTGGAGTAGGACCCTCCGCTCTATCCCCGTCATTGCGAGGAGCGAAGCGACGACGCAATCCATGCTTCTGCATATGCTGCGCGATGGATTGCTTCGCTTCGCTCGCAATGACGGTGGGAAGGAGCGATGAGCAAAACCTAGATCAGCGTGTCGAAGAGGTCGTTCCAGTCAGGATTCAGCGCCTCGATCAGCGTGATCTTCTTCGCTCGACTGCCGGCCTTGATTTGTTTTTCCCGCGTGATCGCGTCGTGCATCGTTTCGTGAAGCTCGTACCAGACCAGCATCTTGCATCCATATTTGGCCGAGAATCCCTTTACTAATCCCTCGCGATGCTCAAACGCGCGCTTGGGCGGATTGGCGGTGACGCCGGTGTAAATGGTGCCGTGACGTTTGTTCGCAAAGATGTATACGCACGGTTGTTTCATGGTGATCCCCCAGCCGTAAGCATACATCGTCATTGCGAGGAGCGAAGCGACGAAGCAATCCATGGCTCCGCATACGTGGATGGATGGATTGCTTCGCTTCGCTCGCAATGACGGGGCTGGCCGTTACCCCGCGCCGATCAGCGGCACCGCCTCGTCGCGCTCGTAGAGATAGAGCAGGCAGCGCAGCGCTTCGCCGCGCTCGCCCTTCAGCTTCGGATTGTCCTTCATGATCCGCAGCGCCTCGTCGCGGGCCTGGGTGATCAGCTGGCCGTGCACCTCGGAGCGCGCGATGCGGTAGCCGGGCAGGCCGCTCTGGCGGATGCCGAGCACGTCGCCTTCGCCGCGCAGCTTTAGATCCTCCTCGGCGATCCGGAAGCCGTCCGTGGTCTCGCGGATCACTTTCAGCCGCGCCTTCGACATCTCGCCGAGCGGCTCCTTGTACAGCAGGAGGCAGGTCGAGGCCTCCGAGCCGCGGCCGATGCGGCCACGCAGCTGGTGCAGTTGAGCCAGGCCAAAGCGTTCGGCGTTCTCGATCACCATGATGGTCGCCGCCGGGACGTCGACGCCGACCTCGACGACGGTCGTTGCGACCAGCAAGCCGATCTCGTGCGCGGCGAATTGCGCCATCACGCGATCCTTCTCGGTGCCCTTCATCTGGCCGTGCACCAGGCCCACACGATCGCCGAACCGCTGCTGCAGGCTCTCGAACCGCTCGGTCGCATTGGTGAGATGTTCGGTGCCCTCGGCCTCGGATTCATCGACCAGCGGGCAGATCCAGTAGACCAGCTTGCCGGCGCCGAGCGCGCGGCCGACGCCGTCTATGACATCCTCGATCCGGTTCATCGGCACCGCGCGGGTGTCGATCGGCTGGCGGCCGGCGGGCTTTTCGCGCAGCTCCGAGACGTCCATGTCGCCAAAGTATGTCAGCACCAGCGTGCGCGGGATTGGCGTTGCGCTCAGCACCAGCACGTCGACGGCCTCGCCCTTGGAGGTCAGCGCGAGGCGCTCGCGCACGCCGAAGCGATGCTGCTCGTCGACCACGGCGAGCGCCAGCGCCTTGTAGATCACGTCATCCTGGATCAGCGCGTGGGTGCCGACCAACAGGTCGATCTCGCCGGCTTCGAGCCGCGCCAACAGCTCGCGGCGTTCCTTGCCCTTCTCGCGGCCGGTCAGGATCGCAACCCGCATGCCGGCGCTCTCGGCGAGCGGCGCGATGGTCTTGATGTGCTGGCGCGCCAGGATTTCGGTCGGCGCCATCAGCGCGGCCTGCTTGCCGGCTTCGGCGACGGCGGCGGCCGCCAGCAGCGCCACCACGGTCTTGCCGGAACCGACATCGCCCTGCACGAGGCGCAGCATCCGCACCGGCTGGCGCAGATCCTCAATGATCGCCGCGACCGCCTGCTGCTGCGACTTGGTCAGCGCATAGGGCAGGGCGTCGATGATCCGGTTGCGCAGATGGCCGTCACCGGCGTTGCGCACGCCGGCGGGGCGGCGCAACGTGGCACGGATCAGCGCCAGCGCGAGCTGGCCGGCGAGCAGTTCGTCGAAGGCGAGCCGCGACCAGAACGGGCCGTCCGGCAGGATGTCGGTCAGCTCGACCGGAACATGGACGCGGGTCAGCGCCTCCCTGATCGGCGGGAAGTTGCAGCGGCGCAGCACGTCGGGACTGATCCACTCCGGCAGGTCCGGCAGCTTGGTCAGCGCCTGCGCAATCGCGCGGCGGAGCGAGCCGATCGCAAGCCCCTCGGTCAGCGGATAGACCGGGTCGATCCCGGACAGCTTTGCAAAGCCGGCTTCATCGATGACGCGGTCGGGATGCACGATCTGCGGGATGCCGTCATACATCGCCAGCGTGCCGGAGACGTAACGCTTCTCGCCGACCGGCAGCAGCTTCTCGACATAGCCGGGCTGGGCGCGGAAGAAGGTCAACACGACATCGCCGGTGTCGTCGCTGGCATAGACGAGGTACGGCGCGCGCGAATTGCGCGGCGGCGGCGGACGATGGCGGTCGACGGTGACCTCGAGCGTGACCATGGTTCCGACCGCGGCGTCGCGGATCTTCGGCCGCGCGCGGCGATCGATCACGCTCGCCGGCAGGTGCAGCAGCAGATCCACCAGCCTCGGCGTCTCGCTGCGGTCGAGCAGATAGCGCAGCAGCTTGTCCTGCTTCGGGCCGACACCCTGGAGGGTCGTGACCTGGGCAAACAGCGGATTGAGCAGGCTGGGGCGCATCGGGAGAATCTAGGTCCGTTTTGATACGTCATGCCCGGCCTTGTGCCGGGCATCCACGTCTTTTTTTGGAGCCGGCATGGATGGCCGGTCCAGTCTGCAGGTTCGGCCGTGGCGGCATGCCACTCAGGCGGCGAAAGAGGGCTGACATCGGCCCCGGCCATCGCTATATCAAGCCCGCCCGGCACGTCCGGGCTTTTGGCGTTTGATGGATTTTGGGACATGACGGGATCGACACGATCGAGCCACGGGCTCGATGACCGCCGCAAGCGGCTTTTGTTTCGCTGCTGGCATCGCGGCACCCGGGAGATGGACCTGATCCTCGGCCGCTTTGCCGATTCGACCATCGCCGACCTGTCCGATCAGGAGCTGGGCGAGCTCGAGCATTTGATCGAGGTGCCGGACCCCGACCTCTATGCCGCGCTGACCGGCGATAGGGTGCTGGCTGCCGAGCATCAGACCGCGCTGTTTGCCCGCATCAAGGCGTTTAGGGTGGCGGATCCCAGCGCATGAAGCAGCCCATGAAATCCCCGGCCGCGATGCTCGCGCCCGGCCGGGTGCTGACCATCGCCAATGTCGCCGAGGGCGCCGAGGGGCTCGTCATCTCCGACCTGGCGCGCGCGATCGCCGCGCAGCCGAAGCGGTCGGCGGTCAGCCTCGCCGTGGTGTGCCGCGACGGCGCCCGGATGCAGCAGCTCGCCCGCGCGCTGGAATTCTTTGCACCCGATATCGCCGTGATGCAGGTTCCGGCCTGGGATTGCCAGCCCTATGACCGCGTCTCGCCGCATTCCGGCGTTCTGGCGCAGCGGCTGACTGCGCTGGCGAAGCTGTCGCGCCTTGTGGGCTCCGACAAGCCGCTGATCGTGCTCACGACCGTGAACGCCGCCGTGCAGCGGGTGCCGGCGCGCGATCAGGTCGCAGCGCAAGCGCTGTCGGTTGCGCCCGGCAACGTGGTGCCGATGGATTCGGTCGTCGCCTGGCTCGAGCACAACGGCTACACCCGTTCGTCCACGGTGCGCGAACCCGGCGAATACGCGGTGCGCGGCGGCATCCTCGACCTGTTTCCGGCCGGCCTCGACCAGCCGGTGCGGTTCGACTTCTTCGGCGACTCCCTCGAATCGATCCGCACCTTCGACGCCGAGACCCAGCGCACGCTGCTCGACATGCGCGGGCTCGACCTCGTGCCGGTCTCCGAATTCCAGCTCACCACCGAGACGATCCGTCGCTTCCGCATGGGCTATGTCGCAGCGTTCGGCGCGCCGGGACGCGACGACCAGCTCTATGAAGCGGTCTCCGAGGGACGGCGCCATCCCGGCATGGAGCACTGGCTGCCGCTGTTCCAGGAGCGGATGGACACGCTGTTCGACTATCTCGACGGCGCAACGATCGCGATCGAGCCGCAGGGCGAGGACGCCGCGCGCGAACGCTTCACGCAGATTGCCGATTATTACGACGCACGGCGCGAAGCGCTGGAGCATCCCGGCAGCGGCGCGATCTACAAGCCGCTGCCGCCGGACAAGCTGTATCTGTCTGAGGCCGAATGGACCAGGCTGCTCGGCGATACGCCGCTGGCGCGGCTGACGCCGTTCGCGGTGCCGGAGGGCTCACCCGACGTGTTCGATGCCGGCGCGCGGCAGGGCCGCAATTTCGCGCCGGAGCGCGCCGACGGCAATGTCAACGTGTTCGAGGCCGTCGTCGGCCACATCGGCGCGCTGCAGTCGCAGCGCAAGAAGGTGATCGTCGCGCTGTGGAGCGAGGGCTCGCGCGACCGCATGGGCGCGATGCTGCGCGACCACAAGCTGCTCAACACCACCAGCGTCAACACCTGGCGGATCGTGCAGGCGACCCCGCGCAACGAGACCATGCTGGCCGTGCTCGGCATGGAATCCGGTTTCGAGACCGACGAATTCGCCGTCATCAGCGAGCAGGACATGCTCGGCGACCGCCTGGTGCGGCCGCGCAAGGCGAGCCGCAAGCTCGACAATTTCATCTCGGAGGTGACGAGCCTTGCGACCGGCGACCTCGTCGTTCACGTCGAGCACGGCATCGGCCGCTTCGTCGGGCTGCAGACCCTGGAAGTCTCCGGCGCGCCGCATGACTGTCTCGAGCTGCACTATGCGGCGGAGACCAAGCTGTTCCTGCCGGTCGAGAACATCGAGCTGCTGTCGCGCTATGGCTCCGACAGCGCCAATGTCGAGCTCGATCGTCTGGGCGGTGGCGGCTGGCAGGCGCGCAAGGCGAAGCTCAAGAACCGCATCCGCGAGATCGCCGGCGAACTGATCAAGATCGCCGCCGAGCGGCAGCTGCACGAGGCGCCGAAATTCCCGCTGCAGCCGCATGTCTATGACGAGTTCTGCGCGCGCTTCCCCTATGAGGAGACCGAGGATCAGCTTGGCGCCATCAATTCGACCTTGAACGACCTCGAGATCGGCCGCCCGATGGATCGCCTGATCTGCGGCGACGTCGGCTTCGGCAAGACCGAGGTGGCGCTGCGCGCGGCGTTCGCCGTGGCGCTCGAAGGCAGGCAGGTCGCGGTCGTGGTCCCGACCACGCTGCTGGCGCGTCAGCACTCGCGCACCTTCACCGAGCGCTTCAAAGGTTTCCCGGTCAACGTCGCGCAGGCGTCGCGGCTGGTCTCGACCAAGGAGTTGAACCAGGTCAAGAAGGGCCTCACCGATGGCAGCGTCGACATCGTCGTCGGTACCCATGCGCTGCTCGGCAAGGCCATCAAGTTCAAGGACCTCGGCCTCCTGATCGTCGACGAGGAGCAGCATTTCGGCGTCAGCCACAAGGAGCGGCTGAAGCAGCTTCGCGCCCAGGTCCATGTGCTGACGCTGTCGGCAACCCCGATCCCGCGCACGCTGCAACTGGCGCTGACCGGCGTGCGCGAGCTCTCGATCATTGCCTCGCCGCCGGTCGACCGCCTCGCGGTGCGCACCTTCGTCGCGCCGCACGATCCCCTGATGATCCGCGAGGCGCTGCTGCGCGAGCGCTACCGCGGAGGGCAGGCGTTCTACGTCGTGCCGCGGATCGAGGACCTCGCCGGCGTCAAGGATTTCCTCGACAAGAACGTGCCGGAGATGAAGGTCGCGGTCGCCCACGGCCAGATGCCGCCGACCGTGATCGAGGACATCATGTCCGCGTTCTACGACGGCAAGTACGACATCCTGCTCTCGACCACGATCGTGGAATCCGGTCTCGACATCCCGAACGCCAACACATTGATCGTGCACCGCGCCGACATGTTCGGCCTCGCCCAGCTCTACCAGCTGCGCGGTCGTGTTGGCCGCTCCAAGCTGCGCGCCTATGCGCTGTTCACCTTGCCGGCGCAGCAGAAGATCACGGCGCAGGCGGAGCGGCGGCTGAAGGTGCTGCAATCGCTGGAAACGCTCGGCGCGGGCTTCCAGCTCGCCTCGCACGACCTCGACATCCGCGGCGCCGGCAATTTGTTGGGCGAAGAGCAGTCCGGCCACATCAAGGAAGTCGGCTTCGAGCTGTACCAGTCGATGCTCGAGGAGGCGATCATCAACCTCAAGGCCGGCGTCGCCGAGCCCGCCGCCGACCGCTGGTCGCCGCAGATCACGATCGGCATGCCGGTCCTGATCCCCGAGGACTACGTCAACGACCTCAGCGTGCGGCTGTCGCTCTATCGACGCCTCGCCGATCTCGAGACCGACGACGAGATCGACAGTTTTGCCGCCGAGATGCGCGACCGCTTCGGCGTGCTGCCGGACGAGGTGCGTTATCTGTTCAAGGTCGCCGCGATCAAGGCCTATTGCCGCCGGGCCAATGTGGGGAAGGTCGATGCCGGCCCGAAGGGCGCGGTGATCGCGTTCCGCGACAACAGCTTTGCGCATCCGGAGCGGTTGGTGACCTTCATCCGCCAGCACGGAAAGGCCGCCAAGGTGCGGCCCGACATGAAGGTGGTGTTCTTCCAGGAATGGGATACGCCGGAAGAGCGGCTCGCCGGCACCACCGAGATCCTGCGCCAGCTCGCCAATCTCGCGGAGACCAAAAAGGCTGCGTGAGGTTTTGGCCTGCCCGGAGCGGGAGGCTCGGCTCAAAAAGTCAGTGATCGAGACCTCGCGCCAAGTGAGTTGGCGAGGGCCAGCGGATCTTCGCTTCGACTGTCGGGCATCGGCCAGGCTCGGCCGCGGGGCGAGTTGCCGGACAGACTTGTTGGGAGTTGGAATCGCGATCGACACCACGATCGATGGCGTCCGAATGACAGTTGACAGTGGTTCAACCGCAAGCAGCACCACGTCGACAGCAACGGCAAGCTGACCGTGTTCGGCGGCACCACCAGCGACACCACCATCGATGGTAACGAAGAGTCGGGTGAGGAAATCTATCGCAGCACCGCCATCAATACGACGATCAAGAACGGTTGGCTCCAGTGCGTCTCAAACGACTGCAACAACAACCTGGCGCCTGCGGCAGCGCAGTCGCGTCCAACACCGCGGTGGAAAGCGGCTCCGAACAGATCGTTGGATTTCCTGGGGCTGCCACCGCGATCAACACCTTCGTCGAAGGCGGTACGCAGTACATCGGCTCGGAGCGGAATTTGCGTACTGGTCTTTACAACCGGCCGCGATGGTGATCGCCACGTTCGTTGTCAGGGGCAGAGCAGACTTCGCCCAAGGCAAGCTGGAGCGGCGCTGGGATTCTGTTCATCGTTGTATGTTGCTTTGTTCCTGCGATTCCGGAGCAGCCCCGAAGGGGTACTCGCCAAGGTTTCGTTGACGAGGTTGTCAATCTCGCCTAGCTTTTTCTCACATTTCGAACAGTTTCTTTGTATTTCACTACAGGGGTTTTTCGTGAATGCGATTACCGTCGCGCCGGCGATCGCGCTGAAGCGCCCGGCGGACCATTTGCCGGAACATCCCAACGTCATCGTTGATCGTTCGGCTGACGCCGCGCCAGTCATGCTGACTTTTTCATTGGTCTGTCGAGCGGCCTGTCGTGGCTTGCATGGGCGTCAGGAACGCGGGTCATCATGATCAGCGGGTTCACCCATCCCACCAACGAATTTGTTACGCCTTACCGCATTGTCAATTTTCACGCGTGCAACAGTTTCTGGAACGATCCGCGGATGCGTTTCGACCACAAGGATTTCCTGTGGCGTCCGCGGCACGCAAATTCACCGCGACAATTTGAATGCACGCGGCTGATTTACGGCCGATCACGTAAAGCAGGTTATTGAGCGCATACCAGGATTTTCGGTCGACGCCAACGCGGTGCGCGTAAAGGACGTCGACGCCGACGGGCATCGCTGCCCGAAACCGGCAAATGAATTTTAGTCTGGCCTAGAGGCGGAACCATGCAGACGATTTCCAGCGGCGTCACCATTACTGTATCTTCTGGCACGGAATCCGGCGATACCGTCCTGACCGGCGGCACGCTGATCATTGAGTCCGCGGGCAGCGCCACTGGAACGACTGTGTCCGGCGGCTCCGAGGTGATTTCGAGCGGTGGTGTCGACAGCGGCGCCACGATCCTGTCCGGCGGCAGCCAGAATATCTCCAGCGGCGGTCTCGGCGTCTCGGCCACGGTGTCTGCAGGCGGCCTGCTCAACGTTTCCTCGGGCGGTTCGGCGTCGTTCGTTGCCGTGTCGTCGGGTGGCACGCTGAACGTTACCGGAACGGTGACAAGCCACGTTGAGGTCTTTTCGAGCGGCCTTGTTGTGATCTCTTCCGGCGGCATCGAGACGGGCGCTCCCGGCAGCGACGAGACGATTGTGTCGGGTGGCACGGTCAGCGTGACCTCGGGCGGCCAGCTCTCCTACTTCACGGTCAGGAGTGGTGGCCTTGTCACGGCCGACAATGGCGCGACGATCCACGACTTCGGCGTCAGCAGTGGCGGCATCCTCAATCTCGCAGGTTCTCAGACCAGCAACTCGGAGGTCTTCGCCGGCGGCACCGAGAATGTCTTTTCGGGAGGCAACGCGCAGAACTTCGATGTGTCGGGGGGCACGCTGAACGTGCTCTCCGGCGGCAATGCGCAGTCCTTTACGGTGTCGGGAGGCTCGCTCAATGTCCTCTCCGGAGGCCAGTCCGAGTTCTTCACCCTGTCGTCCGGAGCCTCGGCCAGCGTCGCAACCGGCGGCACCGTTCACGATCTGACCATATCGAACGGAGCAACGCTCAGCCTTTTGGGTTCGGCGACGAACTTCGTGTTCGTTGGGGGCGGCGCCACGTTGAACGTCTCTGCCGGCGGTGCCCTCAGCGGTTCATTGGATCCATCCGCCCTCCCAACGGTCACCGTTGTGGGCACAGTGAATGCATCCGCGGGTGCGTCCGTCAGCTACGTTGCGGTCAACGGCAACGGCGCCCTGAACTTGCAGGCCGGCGCGTCCGCGCACGACATCAATGTGAATAGCGGTGGCCAATTCAATCTCGCGGGGAGCACGACCAGTAACATCAACATCCACGACGGTGGCCTGGAAACCGTTTCCTCCGGAGGAGCCGAGAACGGCGCCAATGTCTTCGGCGGCGGTGAGCTCGATGTCCTTTCCGGCGGATCGGCAAACGGCACGATGGTCAATGGTGGTCTGCTGAAGCTGTTCTCAGGCGGGACCCTCAGTGGCGTTTCGGTCAATTTCGGCGCCGTAGAACTGGTCAGCGGAGCGTCCGTTTCGCAGCTTTCCAACACCACTTTTGGTAGCGGTACCGAGCTTGAGGTGGGGCCTGGCGCTGTCGTAAGCGGCTATTCGGTGGGTAGTGGCCCGATCCTCGAGGTTCTGTCGGGCGGCTCAACCTCCGCCATCACCGTCAGCGCGAATGGAACGGAGATCGTGCTTGCGGGCGGCACGGCCCTGGGCACCATCGTTGGCAGTGGCGGCTTCATGCAAGTCGGCATTCCGTCGTTCCAGGGATCGGGTGGTTCGGCGGGTGGAACCGCGAGCAATACGACCGTGGCGGGCGGTCAGCTCGATGTGAACTCCGGTGGCCTCGCGGTGTCCACCACGATTGCCAGCAACGGCGGCGCGCAAGTCACCTCAGGCGGTGCAGTATCTGGAACGACGATCTCCAACTCCGGTGGCATGACCGTGCTGAGCGGCGGCACGGCGGCCGGCACGACGGTGCTGAGCGGTGGCTACTTCCAACTCGGATCGTTCAACGGTAGTCCCGGTTCAGCCGGTGGCAGCGCGACGGGCACTATCCTGTCTGGCGGATTCGAGGCCGTCTTCAGTGGTGGCGCCGATTCCGGCGTCACGATTCTGTCGGGTGGCACTCAGGTGGTTTCCTCTGGTGGCGTCACCATTGGCGCCACGATCTCAAGCGGCGGCGTGTTGAATGTGTCGGCCGGCGGTTCGGCCGCGGCGCAAGTTTCAAGCGGAGGTGTTGAGGATGTTTCGTCTGGCGGCCTGACGTTCAACACTGCGGTCTTCGGCGGCGGCGCCTTGAATGTTTCCGCCGGCGCGACGGCGCACGACGTCACCCTGTCGGGTGGAACGCTCAATCTTGGCGGCACCGTCACCAGCAACGTTTTCATCTCAAGCGGCGGCATAGAAAACGTGCTGGTGGGAGGATTGGTCTCGGCATCCTCCAACGGTGTAGGGACGACGGTTTCGGCCGGCGGCATCCTCAACGTGATGGGGACCACGTCCAACATGGTGGTGGTGTCCAGCGGCGGCGTCGAGAACGTCTCGTCCGGTGGCGTCATCCAGGGCACCATCAGCGGTGCGGCCAGTGCGGGAACGTTCATCGCGGCCGGCGGAACGCTCAACCTCCTGGCCGGAGGCTCGGCCAGCATGATCAACGTGTCCGGCACGCTTAACGTGCAGGGCAAGATCACCAGCAATGTCACCATTCAGAGCGGCGGCCACGAAATCGTCTCTGCAGGTGGCTCCGTCACCGGCGTCACCGGTTCGGGGACCGTCATTTCCGGACTCGTCGACGTTCTCTCCGGCGCGTCGTTCGAATATGCGACAGTCTTCAATGGTGGTGACCTGAATGTCTCGTCCGGTGCGATGGCGGACCATATCTCCGTCTCGAGCGGCGGCATCTTCAACGTTGGCGGCACGGTTCTGAGCAATGTCTCGGTCTTTGCCGGCGGCATCGAGAACGTATTCTCCGGAGGTGTGGTCACCGGTGTCACCGGCTCCGGAACCGGGATTTCGGGTGGCACCGTCAACGTGTCCTCGGGAGGCGCAATCGACCACACGACCGTCATCAGCGGTGGCGTGCTGAACATTAAATCTGGAGCCGCGGCGCACGACATCGCGGTGTCGAGCGGTGGTGCGCTCAACGTCGCTGGCGCGGTGACGAGCAACGTCGCGGTCTTTGCCGGAGGCAATGAGATCGTTTCCTCTGGCGGCTCCACGGGGCCGGTCACGATCTCCGGCGGCGTGGTCGAGCTGCGGGCCGGCAGCATCGCGAACGGCGGTATCACCTTCAGCGGTTCCGGCGGTCAGCTCAAGATCGATGGCACCTCCCTGGCCGGCACGACGATCAGCAGTCTGGTGCTGGGCGACAGCATCGATCTGGCAGGCCTCAATTTCGTATCGGGTGGGGCGGCGACCTTGCAGGCCGGCAACATCCTGCGCGTTACCGAGGGGGCATCCACCTTCAATCTGCAGCTTGATGCGATACCCGGCGTGCGGTTCAGCGTCAGCGCGGATTCCGGCACCGGAACGCTGGTCACGACGCGTGCCGATATCGCTCCGGTCACGTCAGCGTCCAACATCCATGCAGGCGCTGGCCAGACCTCCGTGCTGGCTTCCAGCCTCTTTACGGTGTCGGACGCCGATGGCGATCCGATCACCCAATACGCGTTCTGGGACACCGGCGGCAACGGCCACTGGGTGGTGAATGGTGTCGCCCAGGCGGCCAATGCCGAGATCGATGTTGCGGCGGCGAACCTGTCGCAGGTGAGCTACGTCTTCGGTCCAAACGGATCGACTGATACCCTTCGCGTTCGAGGCAATGACGGCACGGTTTGGGGCGACTGGACTCAATTTACGGCCAAGGCATTTGGCGACAACGCGCCAACCGTGAACGCAGTCAACGTGACTGCGGCGCACGGCCAGACGTCGATTGCTGCATCGAGCCTGTTCACGGTGAGCGATCTGGACGGCGACACGATGACCCAGTACGCGTTCTGGGACACCCAAGGTAACGGACATTGGGCCATCAACGGCGTCGTCCAGGCCACCAACGCCGAGATCGATGTTTCGGCGGCGAACCTGTCGCAGGTGAGCTACGTGTTCGGCCCCGGCGGTTCGACGCCCGATACGCTCTGGGTGAAGGCCAATGACGGTATCTTGTGGAGCGCCTGGCAGAGCTTCACGGCGTCGCCGGGTCCCGACACGGCTCCGGTGGTGACGGCACCGAACGTAACCGCCAATCACGGGCAGTTCTCGGTTCTCGCCTCGAGCCTGTTCTCGGTCAGCGATGCCGAGCACGACACGATCACCCAGTACGCGTTATGGGACACGCAAGGTAACGGACACTGGGTCGTCAACGGTGTCGTCCAGGCCACCAACGCCGAGATCGATGTTTCGGCGGCGAACCTGTCGCAGGTGAGCTACGTGTTCGGCCCCGGCGGTTCGACGCCCGATACGCTCTGGGTGAAGGCCAATGACGGCAGCCTATGGAGCGCCTGGAAGAGCTTCACGGCAACACCGGGCCCCGACACGGCCCCGGTGGTGACGGCACCGAACGTGGCCGCGGTTCACGGGCAGACGTCGGCGCTCGCCTCGAGCTTGTTCTCGGTCAGCGATGCCGAGCACGACACGATCACCCAATACGCGCTCTGGGACACGCAAGGTAACGGACATTGGGCCATCAACGGCGTCGTGCAGGCCACCAACGCCGAGATCGATGTTTCCGCGGCGAACCTGTCGCAGGTGAGCTACGTGTTCGGCCCCGGCGGTTCGACGCCCGATACGCTCTGGGTGAGGGCCAATGACGGCAGCATGTGGGGCGCCTGGCAGAGCTTCACGGCAACACCGGGCCCCGACACGGCCCCGGTGGTGACGGCACCGAACGTGGCCGCGGTTCACGGGCAGTTCTCGGCTCTCGCCTCGAGCCTGTTCTCGGTCAGCGATGCCGAGCACGACACGATCACCCAATACGCGCTCTGGGACACGCAAGGTAACGGACATTGGGCCATCAACGGCGTCGTGCAGGCCACCAACGCCGAGATCGATGTTTCGGCGGCGAACCTGTCGCAGGTGAGCTACGTGTTCGGCCCCGGCGGTTCGACGCCCGATACGCTCTGGGTGAGGGCCAATGACGGCAGCATGTGGGGCGCCTGGCAGAGCTTCACGGCAACACCGGGCCCCGACACGGCCCCGGTGGTGACGGCACCGAACGTGGCCGCGGTTCACGGGCAGACGTCGGCGCTCGCCTCGAGCCTGTTCTCGGTCAGCGATGCCGAGCACGACACGATCACCCAGTACGCGTTATGGGACACGCAAGGTAACGGACACTGGGTCGTCAACGGCGTCGTCCAGGCCACCAACGCCGAGATCGATGTTTCCGCGGCGAACCTGTCGCAGGTGAGCTACGTGTTCGGCCCGACCGGCTCGACGCCCGATACGCTCTGGGTGAAGGCCAATGACGGCAGCATGTGGAGCGCCTGGAAGAGCTTCACGGCAACACCGGGGCCCGACCACCTTCCGGTCGTTTCGGCCTCGAACGTGGTGACGGTCTCCGGGCAGACGTTCGCCGCATCGAGCCTGTTCAGCGCCACGGACGCCGACGGCGATACCATCACGAAATATGCGCTGTGGGATTCCAACTCGAACGGGCACTGGAGCATCAACGGCACATCGCAGCCCGTGAATACCGAGATCGACATCACTGCGGCGCAACTTTCCCAGACGACCTATCAGGCCGGCTCGGGCACGGATCAACTCTGGATCCGGGCCAATGACGGCATTGCGTGGGGAGCCTGGCAGCCCTTCAACGTGACGGGCGAGAGCGCCACCAATGCCACCATCGCATCGGGCAGCACCCTGGAATTGACCGGAACGTCGAATGCCACCGTGGCGTTCCAGGGTTCGACGGGGACGCTCAAGCTGGACAATTCCGCGAGCTTTGCCGGAACGGTCGCCGGGATGACCGGTTCGGACGCGATCGATTTCGCGAACATCAATTTCGCGAACGTTCACACTCCGAGCTTCAGCGGAGACTCAACGCACGGAACGCTCACGGTGACGGACGGCACCGTCACGGCGAGCATTGTGCTGCTGGGCAACTACATGGCCTCGACCTTCACGACCTCAAGTGATGGCCATGGTGGGACCCTGGTTGTCGATCCGCCGGCGATGCAGGTCAGCCAGCTTGCGCAGCCACAGCATGCGTGAGGCTTGACGATGAGGTATGCGGAGCCACCGAGATAAGGTGGCTTCGCCTGCCGCGATGCCCGCGCAGCGATCGCAGCAACTGATAGGCGCCGGCACCACCGAGCTCCTGCGCCAGCTCGCCAATTTCGTGGAGAGCAGGAACGGCGGCGTGGCAGACTTCTCATGGCGGAGACAACTCCGTAATTTGACGGGTCATCTGTCGGCTGCCGAGCGGGCCGACTGTTTCACACTGTGAACAACCGGCGAGAAACATTGAACTTTTGCGATCAGCACCTTGACGACCCTTGGGCGACTTGTAAGCTGATCACGTTTTTAGTTCATACCGGCGATTTGTAATTTTGGATGACGTAGCAACTTGAAGCTGGTTCGCGTCCCGCCAGCATTTCAACTGCTCTCCAAAACTCAGTGATCAAGACCCCGCGCCAAGTGAGTTGGTGAGGGCTAGCGGGCGTTTGCTTCAACTGTCGGGCGATCGGCCAAACTCGGCCGTGGGGGCGAGTTGCCGGACAGATCTATTGGATTTCGAGATCAGTTTTTTCGGGGGAGGGGTTGATGAGTGTGAATGTTGCCAGCGGCAGCACCGTTTCTGTGTCCGATACGCAAAGTGGCAACACGGTTCAGGACGGCGGCACGCTTTATGTGCTGAATGGCGGGACTATCAGCAGCACCCTCGATGTTGGCACCGTCGTTGTGTCCTCCGGCGGCACCGATGTCGGCGACACCGTATCCCACGACTCAAATGGTGCCGCGCAGCTCTACGTTCTCGGCACCGTGATCAGTGCCGTGATCGACGGCGGCAACGCGATCCTCGGCTTCAGCTATGTCCCTTCATACACGACCGGCGTTGGAACCGCGATCAACACCACGATCAGTGGCGGCCGACTGTCAGTGGACACCGGCTCAACCGCGAGCAACACCACGGTCAGCAGCGGCGGCAGGCTAGACCTGTTCGGCGGCACCGCCAGCAACACCACCGTCAATGGTGGAGGCGTGGACATCTATGGCGGCACCGCCATCGGTACGACGATCAAGAACGGCGGGCTCGAGTACGTCACAAACGACTACAATAACAACCCTGGCGCCTACGGCAGTGCAGTCGCATCCAACACCACAGTGATGGGAAGCGGTTCCGAACAGATCGTTGGATTTCTTGGGGCCGCGACCGCGGTCAACACCGTCGTCGACGGCGGTACGCAGTACCTCGGCTATACCGCCTTCGGAAGCGCCGGTTCTGGTTTCGCAAGCAACACCACCATCACCAACGGTGGAATCCAGTATGTTGCGCCATACGGCCTCGCTAATGCGGGCGGCACAGCCGTCAACACGACGGTCACCGGCAGCGGCAGCATCCAATATGTCGGCAGTGGCCAATTCAGCGGCAGCGCAACGGCAAGCTCCACCACGCTGATCGCGGGCGGTGAGCAGGTCGTCTGGGGCGGCACCGCCAGCAGTACGGTGATCAGCTCCGGCGGTACCGAAATCGTTTCGTCCGGCGGCATCGCCAGAACCGCGGTGATCAGCGCCGGCGGCACCGAGATCGTGATGGCGGGCGGCACCGCCAGCGCGGCGGTGATCAGCTCCGGTGGCACCGAAGTCGTTTCGTCCGGCGGCACCGCAAGCGGCATCGTCGTCGATAGCGGCGGGACCCTGATTCTCATTGCTGGCGCCAATGTCACGAACGTGACCAGCAACGGCGGCACAGTCGTTATCGAAAGCGCCCCTGTGACCGTAAGCAGCGGCTCGTCCTACACCGTATCGAGCGGCCAAACCGATACCGGTGATACCGTGCTCAATGGCGGTTCGATGTTCGTTGCCTCCGGCGGGTCGGTCGTCAGCACCACCGTCAGCAGCGGCGGGCTTCTGACCATCAGCAAGGGCGGCAGCGACACCGGCACGACCGTCTCTTCCGGCGGCACCGAAGCGGTCGCGGGCAGCGATACGAATGCCGTCGTTGCAAGCGGCGCGACGATGTTTGTCAGCAGCGGCGGCACAGCCAGCGGAACGCTCGTATCCGGGGGAACGCTTGACGTCCTGGCTGGCGGATTTGCCACCGGGACGACGGTCTCAGTGGGCGGCACTCTCAATGTCACGGGGACCACGTCCAACACGGTCTTGGTGTTGAGCGGTGGCATCGAGAACGTCTCGTCCGGCGGCGTCATTCAGGGCACCATCAGCGGCACGGCCGGTACCGGAACGTTCGTTGCAGCCGGTGCGACGCTCAACGTCCTGGCTGGAGGCTCGGCCAGTATGATCAACGTGTCCGGCACGCTCAACGTGCGGGGCAAGATCACCAGCAATGTCACCATTCAGAGCGGCGGCCACGAAATCGTCTCTGCGGGCGGCTCCGTCACCGGCGTCACCGGTTCGGGTACCGCAATTTCCGGCGTGGTCGACGTTCTATCCGGAGGTTCTTTCGAATATGCGACCGTCTTCAGTGGCGGTGACCTGAATGTCTCGTCCGGCGCGACGGCGGACCATATCTCGGTCTCGAGCGGAGGCCTCTTCAACGTCGGCGGCACGGTCCTGAGCAACGTCGCGGTGTTGGCCGGCGGCATCGAGAACGTGCTCTCGGGAGGTGTCGTTACCGGCGTGACCAGCTCCGGAACCGGGATTTCGGGCGGCACGGTGAACGTGTCATCGGGAGGCGCAATCGACCACACGACCGTCAGCAGTGGCGGCATGTTGAATATTCTGTCCGGGGCGACTGCCCACCATGTTGCCGTCTCCAGCGGCGGCACGTTCAAAGTGGCTGGCGCAGTGACCAGCAACGTGGCGGTGTTTGCCGGCGGCACGGAAATCGTTTCCTCCGGCGGGTCGACTGGTCCGGTGACGATTTCGGGCGGCGTGGTCGAGTTGCTGGCCGGCAGCGTCGCGAGCGGCGGCATCACGTTTGGCGGCTCCGGCGGGCAGCTCAAGATCGACGGCACGTTGATGCCGTCGACGACCATCAGCGGGCTGGTGCTGGGCGACAGCATCGATCTGGCCGGGGTGACGTTCTCATCCGGCGGAGCAGTGACGTTGCTCCCGGGCAATATCCTGCAGGTCACGGAGGGCGCTTCCTCCTACGATCTGCAGCTTGATCAGACGCCTGGCGTGCGGTTCAGCGTCAGCACCGATTCCGGCAGCGGCACACTGGTCACCACGCGTGCCGATATCGCTCCGGTCACGTCAGCGCCCAATGTACAGGCAACCGTGGGCGAGAGTTCGGCGGCGGCTTCCAGCCTGTTCACCACCTCGGACGCCGATGGCGATCCCATCACCCAATACGCGTTCTGGGACACCCAAGGTAACGGCCACTGGGCCATCAACGGCGTCGTCCAGGCCACCAACGCCGAGATCGATGTTGCGGCGGCTAACCTGTCGCAGGTGAGCTACGTGTTCGGTCCAAGCGGTTCGAGCGATACCCTTTACGTTCGCGCCAATGACGGCACGGTTTGGGGCGGCTGGACTCAGTTTACGGCAACCGGATTTGTCGACACCGCGCCAACCGTGAACGCAGCCAACGTCACTGCGGCGCACGGCCAGACGTCAATTGCCGCATCCAGCCTGTTCACGGTGAGCGATCCGGATCACGACACGATCACCGAATACGCCCTCTGGGACACCGGGGGGAGTGGCCACTGGGCGTTGAACGGCGTGGCTCTGCCTGCCAACACCGAGATCGATATTCCCGCGGCGCAGTTGCCGCAACTGACCTACGTGTTCGGACCGCCAGGGTCAGCCCCTGATACGCTGTTCATCAAGGCGAACGACGGAACGTTGTGGGGAGCCTGGAAAGCGTTCACGGCGGGGCCAGGGAGCGATGCTGCTCCGGTTGTGACGGCACCGAACGTCACCGCCAATCACGGGCAGACATCGGCTCTCGCCTCGAACCTGTTCTCGGTCACGGACGCTGATGGCGATGCGATCACCCAGTACGCATTCTGGGACACCGGCGGCAGCGGCCATTGGGTGGTAAATGGCGTCGCCCAGGCCGCCAACGTCGAGATCGATGTTACCGCGGCGAACCTGTCACAAGTGAGCTATGTGTTCGGCCCCGGCGGCCCGACGCCTGATACGCTTTACATACGGGCGAATGACGGAATGCTATGGGGAAGCTGGACCGCGTTCACGGCAGCACCTGGCCCTGACACGGCTCCGGTGGTGACGGCACCGAACGTGACCGCCAATCACGGGCAGACGTCGGCGCTGGCCTCGAGCCTGTTCTCGGTGACAGACGCCGAGCACGATCCGATCACCCAGTACGCGTTCTGGGACACCGGTGGCAACGGCCACTGGGTGGTGAATGGTGTCGCCCAGGCCGCCAACGTCGAGATCGATGTGTCGGCGGCGAACCTGTCGCAGGTGAGCTACGTATACGGCCCGACCGGCTCGACATCAGATACGCTCTATGTGCGGGCCAATGACGGATTGCTGTGGGGAGGCTGGACGGCGTTCTCGGCCACCCCGGGGCCCGACCACGCGCCGGTTGTGACGGCACCGAACGTCACCGCCAATCACGGGCAGACATCGGCTCTCGCCTCGAACCTGTTCTCGGTCACGGACGCTGATGGCGATGCGATCACCCAGTACGCATTCTGGGACACCGGCGGCAGCGGCCATTGGGTGGTAAATGGCGTCGCCCAGGCCGCCAACGTCGAGATCGATGTTACCGCGGCGAACCTGTCACAAGTGAGCTATGTGTTCGGCCCCGGCGGCCCGACGCCTGATACGCTTTACATACGGGCGAATGACGGAATGCTATGGGGAAGCTGGACCGCGTTCACGGCAGCACCTGGCCCTGACACGGCTCCGGTGGTGACGGCACCGAACGTGACCGCCAATCACGGGCAGACGTCGGCGCTGGCCTCGAGCCTGTTCTCGGTGACAGACGCCGAGCACGATCCGATCACCCAATACGCGTTCTGGGACACCGGCGGCAGTGGTCACTGGGTGGTGAATGGTGTCGCGCAGGCGGCCAATGTCGAGATCGATGTGTCGGCAGCGAACCTGTCGCAGGTGAGCTACGTGTACGGCCCGACCGGCTCGACATCAGATACGCTGTACGTGCGGGCCAATGACGGCATGCTGTGGGGAGGCTGGACGGCGTTCACGGCCACACCGGGGCCTGACCACGCTCCGGTTTTGACGGCGCCGAACGTCACCGCCAATCACGGGCAGGCGTCAGCTCTCGCCTCGAGCCTGTTCACGGCCACGGACGCCGACAACGACACGATCACCCAATACGCATTCTGGGACACCGGCGGCAGCGGCCACTGGGTGGTCAATGGCGTTGCGCAGGCGGCCAATGTCGAGATCGATGTGTCGGCGGCGAACCTGTCGCAGGTGAGCTACGTATACGGCCCGACCGGCTCGACGCCTGATACGCTCTACGTGCGGGCCAACGACGGATTGCTGTGGGGAGGCTGGACGGCGTTCTCGGCCACCCCGGGGCCCGACCACCCTCCGGTCGTTTCGGCATCGAACGCGACCGGAATTCACGACCATTCGGTCACGGCCTCGAGCCTGTTCACGGTCACGGACGCCGACAACGACACGATCACGCAGTACGCGTTCTGGGACACCGGCGGCAACGGCCACTGGGTGGTCAATGGTGTCGCGCAGGCGGCCAACGCCGAGATCGATGTGTCGGCGGCGAACCTGTCGCAGGTCAGTTACGTATTCGGACCCGGCGGCTCGCCGGCGGACACGCTCTACGTGCGAGCCAATGACGGCATCACGTGGGGTGCATGGACGGCCTTTACGGCCACCGCCACGAACCAGGCGCCGACCGTCGCGGTCGCCAACGTCGTGACGGTCTCGGGGCAGATCTTTGCTGCTGCGAACCTCGTCACTGCGACGGACGCCGACGGCGATACCATCACGAAATATGCGCTGTGGGATTCCAACTCGAACGGGCACTGGAGCATCAACGGCACATCGCAGCCCGTGAATACCGAGATCGACATCACGGCGGCGCAACTTTCCCAGACCACCTATCAGGCCGGCTCGGGTACGGACCAACTCTGGATCCGGGCCAATGACGGCATTGCGTGGGGGGCTTGGCAGCCCTTCAACGTGACGGGCGAGAGCTCCGGCAGCGCCAACATCGCAGCGAGCGCCACCCTGGAATTGCCGGGGGCTTCGAGTGCCACCGTGGCGTTCCAGGGTTCAACGGGGACGCTGAAGCTCGACAATTCCGCGAGCTTTAACGGAACCGTCGCCGGGATGACCGGTTCGGACGCGATCGATTTCGCGAACATCAATTTCGCGAACGTTCACACTCCGAGCTTCAGCGGAAACGCATCGGGCGGAACGCTCACGGTGACGGACGGCGCCGTCACGGCGAGCATTATGCTGCTCGGCAACTACATGGCCTCGACCTTCACGACCTTGAGTGACGGCCATGGCGGGACCCTGGTTGTCGATCCGCCGGCGATGCAGGTCAGCCAGCTGGCGCAGCCTCAGCATGCGTGAGGCTTGAGGATGAGGCATGCGGAGCCGCCCAGACAAGGCGGCTTCGCCTGCCGGCGATACCCGCGCAGCGATTGCAGCAACTGACAAGCGGCATAGAGCTTGTTTACGACGCCGCGCGCTCCGGCTTCTCGAACAATCGTCCCAGCAGCGACATCGCGGAATCGCCCGGCAGCAGCGTTGCGATGCTGACGGCGGGCTCGGCCCTGCTGTCGCGGCGGCCGTTCTGGGTGTGGCGCATCACGCTCGCCAATCGCCGCGTAATTGCCTGGGCGTTGCGCATGTCGGTCCCGGCGAACGCCACGACGAGCGACCGGTCGTCGTGCACGGCGCCGAAATCGGCCTGGCGCATCAGCCGGCTGATGATCCGCGCGCCGTCGAATTGCGCGCGCGGCTGCGTGTTGTCGAAGGTGAAACGCGCCACCGAGAGCGCGCCGCCGCGCTCCGCGGTCTGGTAGACGGTGGTCGCGAAGTCGCGCTCGAACGCGGCCTTGGTGAGCAGACCGGTGCGGGGATCGATCAGGCCCTTGGCGTCGATCGCCTTCAACATGCGGCCGAGCCGCGCCTCGAAGGCATGCTGCCGGATCATCGGCAACACCATGTCGCCGACGCGTGTCGGCCCGGCCGTGACGATCTCGAGATTGGGCAGCTCGTAACGCGGCGTCAGCTCGCCGGAGGCGACGATCACGGGCAACGGACGAAAGCGGACATCCTCGGTCAGCACCGTCAGGAACGCATCCATCACACGCGGGGTGAAGCCTTCGGCCAGCACGATGCCGTCGATGTCACGGTTGGAGAGATGTTTTGCGGCCGCCTCGATGCTCAGCGCACCGACCACGCCGGCGCGTTCACCGAGCGCGACCGACAGGGCCGGGTAGGCGCCGCCGCGGCCGATCAGCAGCGCGGTGGCCTCTCCGACCGGATCGATATCGGACATTGCGATCGGCGCCGGCGGCACCAGGCGGCGCATTACGGTCGCATGCAAGGCGCGAACGCGTAAGGACGCGTTGAGCCGGGCGGCCAGGCGATCCGGCATGCCCTTGTGCTGGAAGAACGCGATGACGGTGTCGGGTAGGGTGGTCGCAGGATCGACCGCGATCAGCGGCAGATAGGGCGCGCGGGCGGCAGCGCGCTTGGCAAGGCCCGACAGGGCGACGAAGTCGACGCCCTCGGCGGCGGCGATGATCGCCGCCGGCTTGACCTGTTCGATGGCGCGTCCGACCTCGTTCCAGTCGGTGACCACGACCGGAAACAGCTTCCTCTCATCGAGGACCGCGGCAAACGGCGGCTTTGCCGACGCCGATACGATGAGGACCGGACCTTGTTGAGACATTCGAACGCTCGAAACCAATGCACAGATCAGCAAACGGCTACGATGCTAGTTGGCATGGCTTAATGCGGCGTCAACACAATGCTAAGACTAACGCAATGATAAGATTCTAGGGCGTTCCGGTGCCGTTGCGGTCGCGAAATGCTTCGACCATCAAGGGGTTAAGCCCAAGTTCTGTCAGGGCGTCGCGGGCCCGCGCATTGTCCTGGGCCCGTCCGGCCAGCCGGTGGCCGCTCAGGCGGTCGGGCAGTGCCGTCAACAATGCGCCCTGGCCGAGCCGGCGCGACCACTCCTGCAACTCCCCGGCAAGGAAGCGGTAGCCGCCGACCGTCATGACCCCTGACGGCGGGGCGGTGATGTTGACGGCGCCGGTCGCGCGGTCGACCCGCGCAGCATATTCGGTGTCGACGTAATCACGCGGCGGCGGCGCAATCAGACTGTCGCCCGGGGGCGGTGGCGGCGCATAGGCCGCGACCGGTACCATGGGCCCGCGCAGGCCGAGCGTACCCTTGGGGGTCAGCAGGATTTCGCCGGCGATCGATGCGCCGGGAGCCTCACGCGGCGCGCCGTGCGGGCCGGGCTTGATCGGGGCCGGCGATCCATCCTCGGCGTTGCGGCGGGCGCCGAACAGCCCGGCCTCGCCGAACAGATAGACGTCGGTCATCGTCACCCGCCGCGAGGTCCAGTGCGCACTGGAGGCAACCTGCTCCGGCGTCCGCCAGAGGCCGATCGCGTTGCGCAGGGTGGGCAGGCGTTCCGACAGGCCACACTCGTCGAGCCGCAGCGCGAGCTGCGCCGGCGCGATCAGCGTGTCGCAGCCGTGATCGTTGAACTGGGCTTCGAACGCTTCCTCGTCGAACGGGTGATGCATGACGAGCGTTCCGCCCGACAGCAGCCAGGTCACCAGCGACGAACAGATGCCGGCAAACGACATCGGCGCGAACGCCGACATGATGGTCGCGCCCTGTGCCAGGTCGCTCTCCAGCGACATCGCGAGCCCGCCGGCGATCAGGCCGAAATGCGCGCGCGGCACCGGGCGAAAGCCCTCGCTGGTGACGTCGAAGGAGATCAGCGCCGCCTTGCGGCCGTCCTGGATCATCGGGCGTGCGGTCCGCGAGTCCTGCAGGATCGCGTCATCGAGCGACGCCATGCCTTCGGGCAGATCGGTGCCGAAGCCGCAGACATGGCGGATCGAAAAGGCTTCCGCCGCGGCGTTCATGGCGATGTCCGCATAGGAGACGCCGTCGATCTTGCCGCAGGTGACGATCGCCCGCGCCGCGGTGCGGTTGAGGACGGACGTCAGCTCGGCCTGCCGCCACAATAGCGGCAACGGCGCCACCACCAGGCCGACACGATAGGCGGCGAGCACGGTCAGGGCGAATTCGATCGTCGAGGGAAGCTGAACCGCGATCACGGTATTGGCCGGCAATCCGCTCTCGACGAAGTGAGCGGCAATCGCCGAGATCGCGCGGTCGGCCTGAGCATAGGTCAGGCGCTTGCGGGTCTGTCCGGTGACGCGCTGCTTGTTGATCGGGTCGACCAGCGCCAGCGCCTCGGGTTGCCGCGCCAAGCTGCGCTTGAACAGCGTATCGAGCGTGGGCGAGGTGATCGACTGGTTCACAGGTTCAACGTCGGTTGCATCGCTTCGATCAGACCGGACCATGCCGCGTCGGGTCGCAGTTCACTTGGATTGCGCGCCGGGCTTCTGCCACCAGGTCTCCGGCAGGTAGCCCGTCAACGCCGTGGCCGAAGGCCGTTCTATCCGATTCCAGCGCGCGATCCATTGCTCTCCCAAGTTAAATAGGGGGATAGCGTAGAAGCCCGACATCAGGGCCCGGTCCAGCGCCCGCACCGCCGAGACGAAGGCCGGCCGCTCCCGCGCCGCGAGCAGCGCGGCGATCGTGGCGTCGATGGCCGGATCCTTGGCACCCATGTAGTTGCGGGTGCCCGGCACGTCGGCGGCCTGGCTGCCCCAGTAGAACCACTGCTCGTTGCCCGGCGACAGCGACTGGTCCCAGCGAATGGGGATCATGTCGAAGTCATAGGCGACCCGGCGCTGCTCGAACTGCACCGCGTCGACCACCCGGACCGCGGCGTCGATGCCGGCCCGCTTCAGGTCGCGCTGGTAGGCGAGGGCGATCCGCTCATGCTCGCGTGTCGTCACCAGGATCTCGATCCGGAGCGGCGTCCCGGTCGCGCGCTGCTTGAGCACCGTGCCGTCGAGCGCGTAGCCGGCGTCCGACAGCAGCGCGAGCGCGTTGCGCAGAACGGTGCGGTCGCGCCCTGACCCGTCGGTGTCGGGGAGGCGATAGCGGCCATCGAGAATGTCGGGCGCAATATGCGACAGATACGGCTTGAGGAGATCGCGCTCGCGGTCATCGGCCGGGCGGCCATAGGCCGACAAATCCGAGCCGGCGAAATAGCCGCCGGCACGCGAATAGAGTCCAAAATAGTAATTGCGGTTGATCCAATCGAAATCGAACAGCATCAGCAGCGCCTGGCGCACCCTGACGTCGGCAAACTTCGGCCGCCTGGTGTTGAACACCAGAAATTCGGATGGATCGGGCGTGCCGATCTTGATGGTGTCGCGGAGCACGTCGCCGTTGTTCGCGGCGGGGAAGTCGTAGCCGTCATGCCAGCGGAGCGGCTCGGGCTCGGTCCTGAAGTCATAGAGGCCGCGCTTGAACGCCTCGAACTGGCCGTTGGCGTCGCGGTAGTAATCGAGCCTGATCTCGTCGAAATTCCAGAGGCCGCGGTTCACCGGCAGGTCGCGCCCCCAGTAATTCGGATTGCGGGTGAAGGTCACGCTGCTGCCGGGCTTGACCGCCGTCACGCGGTACGGGCCGGAGCCGATCGGCGGCGCCAATGTGGTCTCCTCGAACTTGGAGACGTCGGTGGCGTGGCGCGGCAGGATCGGCATCAGGCCGAGGATCAGCGGCAATTCGCGGTCCGCAACGCCGCCAAAATCGAACCGCACCGTGAGCGGGTCGAGCACCTCGGCCTTTGCGACTTTCGAATAATACTGGTGATGCAGCGGACGGCCGTGATCGCGCAGCAGCTCGAGCGAGAACACGACATCGTCCGCCGTGACCTCGTGCCCGTCGGAGAAGCGCGCGCGAGGATCGAGATGGAATGTCACATAGCTTCTGGCATCGTCGGTCTCGACGCTGCGGGCGAGCAGGCCGTACAGCGTGAAGGGCTCGTCATTGTTCCGCACCAACAGGCTTTCGTAGACATATCCGCGCTCGTAGGCGTAGCCCCGGAGCTGCTGCACGGCGAGACCCCTGACAATCAGGGGATTGAGGCTGTCGAAGGTGCCCTCCCGGGGGCTCAGGACCAGACGGCCGCCCTTGGGAGCGTCAGGATTGGCGTAGGGCAGGTGAGTAAAGTCGGCAGGCAGCGCGGGCGCGCCATGCATCGCGATGGCGTGGCTCTCGGTGGCGGCCGCAGGGTCAAGCGCGCTCGTCAGGAATGCCGGGATGGATGCCAGCACAAGCCAGACGACGGCCAATGCGGCGCGCCAACCGTGCCCGGGAACACGTGCGTGAGGCGCCCGATTTGATTCGCGAAACGTCACGCCTGAAGGTTTATCACAGGGCGCTGAAACTCGCCGTCACATGGGCGCAAATGCGCTTGTCGGCATTGATCTTTCCGCGCGCCGCTGTATTGAAGGCGTGCAATTGGAGGGCGGGAACGCCTGTCACGTATCCGCCTCAATTGACTAGGAGACAGCCGCCCAAACGGCTATGTGTCGGCGCCTGCAGCGGTTTCGGGCGCTGCCGTTCAGAAAGGGTTTTCCGCAATGAATTTCCGTATCTTGGCCGCCCCGGTCCGGCCGCATGGGCGAATTGTTGCCCTGATGGCGGCGACGGCATTCTCTGCAGCGCTCCTGGTTCCTGCCGCTTGGGCCCAGCAGCCGGCAGCGCCGGCGCCCGCGGCACCGAAGGCAGCGCCCAAGGCGGCACCGAAGGCAGCTCCGAAGGCGCCGGCGCCGGCAGCCCAGCCGGCGCCCCAGGCACAGGCACCGGCCGCAGGTCAGGCGCCCGCCGCGGCCGCCCAGCAGCCGCCCCAGGATCAGCAGATCCAGCTGATCTACGCCCCCTGGACCAAGTTCTGCCTGAAGGGTCAGGAAGCCAACGCCAAGCAGGTTTGCTTCACCGGCAAGGACGGCCGCATCGAGTCGGGCCAGCCGGTGATCGCCGCCGTGATCATCGAGCCGGAAGGCGAGCCGAAGAAGATCCTGCGCGTCACGCTGCCGCTCGGCATGCAGCTCGTTCACGGCACCCGCATCATCGTCGACGGCAACCCGCCGCAGCAGGCGCCCTATGTGATCTGCTTCCAGAACGGTTGCATGTCCGACTATGAAGCAACCCCCGAGCTGATCGCCAACATGAAGAAGGGCCAGAACCTCGTGGTCCAGGCGATCAATTCGAACGGCGCGCCGCTGACGCTGCCGCTGCCGCTCAACACCGAATTCGCCAAAGCCTATGACGGCCCGCCGACCGATCCGAAGGTGTTCGAGGAAAACTCGAAGAAGCTGCAGGAAGAGTTGCAGAAGCGCGCCGAAGAGCAGCGCAAGAAGCTCGAAGGCGCGGGCGGTGCCGCTGCGCCGGCTCCGGCCAATCCGGCAGCCAAGTAACAACGTCGATCACGCGTTCAAGAAAGCGCGAGATCGTCGCAAGCAAAAGGCGCCCGCAAGGGCGCCTTTTTTGTCATGCGAAACAGACTGGCTGATGGCAGCCTGCCGCGCTGGTGATCGCGCCGATCGTGTGCGATGGTCGCTCAAGGCAAATCGATCGCGCTAAGCCGCATCGTCGTTGCCTTGTCCGGACAAGTCCGGCGTCGAAGCCCAATCATAAATCCGTCACGGGAGGCCAGACGAAAGCGCGGGCAGCGCGCCTTCGATGCGCAAATGCGCGCGTGGTTCTGTGCGAACCCTGGCCGCTGTGCCGAAGCCTGATGGCGCGATGCGACTGGACTTTGCCTGGGGTCGCAAGCCCGTCCGCCGTTCGCAATCATGGAAGTCTCCCAATGTCCCAGCGAGTTAACACGCAGCGGCGGGAACCGCTTTCCCGGCCTTCGGAGCCGCCGACCGGGCGTGCTTCGGCCGATGCCGGCGGGCGCCTGAACCAGGACAACGTCCCCGGTGCCTTTCATCCGGGCATCGTTCATCTCGCGCTGGCGATGGGCGGGTTCGCGATCGGCATCGCCGAATTCGCGACCATGAGCCTGCTGCCGTTCTTCGCCCACGATCTGCACATCAGTGAGCCCCAGGCCGGCCACGCGATCAGCGCCTACGCGCTCGGCGTCGTGGTGGGCGCGCCTGTGATCGCCGTGCTGTCGGCGCGCATGGCACGGCGGACGCTGCTGATCGCGCTGATGGGCTTCTTTGCGCTGATGAACGGCCTCTCCGGGCTCGCGCCCGACTATCACACCATGCTGGTGCTGCGCTTCCTTGCCGGGCTGCCGCACGGTGCCTATTTCGGCATCGCCATGCTGGTCGCGGCCTCGCTGGTCCCGATCGACAAGCGCACGGCGGCTGTCGGCCGCGTGCTGCTCGGCCTCACCATCGCGACGACGATCGGCGTGCCGCTCGCCAACGGCGTGGGGCAGGCGATCGGCTGGCGCTGGGCCTTCGCGATCGTTGCCGCCCTCGCGCTCCTGACCGCCATCCTGGTCCTGATCTTCGCCCCGCGCGACGTCGCGGACGGTAAGGCGAGCCCGTTGCGTGAACTCTCGGCGCTCGGGCGCAAGCATGTCTGGCTGACGCTTGGGATCGGCGCCATCGGTTTCGGCGGCCTGTTCTCGGTCTACACTTATCTGGCGTCGACCATGCTGGCGGTGACGCACACGTCGCCCGCGCTGGTTCCCGTCACGCTATGCGTGTTCGGCGCCGGCCTCACCGCCGGCAACATCATCGTGCCGCGCTTTGCCGACCGCGCGCTGATGGCAACCGCGGGCGGGCTCCTGCTATGGTCGGCCGCGACGCTGGCGTTGTATCCGCTGGCGGCGGCGAACTTCTGGACGCTGAGCGCCGACGTGTTCCTGATCGGCCTGGGCGGAGCGCTCGCCACCGTGTTGCAGACCCGGCTGATGGATGTCGCGGGTGAGGCGCAGAGCCTCGCCGCTGCGCTCAACCATTCCGCCTTCAACGTCGCCAATGCGCTGGGACCGTGGCTCGGCGGAATGGCCGTCGCGGCCGGTTACGGCTGGGCCTCGACCGGTCTCGTCGGCGCCGGACTGGCGCTGGCGGGATTTGCGGTCTGGGCGATCGCGGCGGCACTGGCCGCGCGTGAGGGGGTATGAGCAGGCAGGAAGCAGCGCCGTCGCGTCCGTCGCCGGACAGGCGCCGCGCGTCAGTTCAGCGACGGGTTGCGCGGACGGTAGCCGCCCGATTTGTCCTTCACGAAGATCTCCGCCACCTGCGAGTGCCGGATCGGTTCGCCCGAATCGTCGGGCAGCAGGTTCTGCTCGGACACATAGGCGACGTACTCGGTCTCCGAGTTTTCCGCGAGCAGGTGATAGAACGGCTGGTCCTTGTGCGGCCGCATGTCCTCGGGGATCGACAGCCACCATTCCTCGGTGTTGTTGAACTCCGGGTCGATATCAAAAATCACGCCCCGGAAGGAGAACACCCGGTGACGGACGATCTGCCCGATCTGAAACTTGGCGGTGCGCGCTTTGATCATGGTTCGTCGATAGACCAACATTGTGGCCGATGCTAGGGGCTAAGCCTCGAATTAAGCCCCGGTTTACCGATTCTAGCGGCACCAAAACGACCCGAAATCCGGCCGAGAAACTACTTTCAGAATGATCGATATCCTCAATCTGGCGTTGCCGTATTTCGGCTTGATCTTCATCGGCTACGCGTGCGGAAAAGCCAAGGGTTTGCCCGAGAGCGGGCTCGCCTGGATGAATTTCTTCCTGCTTTACGTTTCGTTGCCGGCGCTGCTGTTCGGGATCATGTCGAAGACGCCGTTCGCCGAGCTGAACAACCCGCCATTCCTGATCGCCACCACGCTCGGAACCGTGATCGCGTTCTTCCTGGCGATGGTCGCAGGCAGACTGATCGGCGGGCTGTCGCTGCGCGAGGCGACGCTCGCGGGCCTGTCGGGCGCCTACGGCAATATCGGCTATATGGGGCCTGGGCTGGCGCTCGCCGTGCTCGGCGCCAAGGCGGCGGCGCCGACCGCGCTGATCTTCTGCTGCGACAGCATCTTCCTGTTCTCGATCGTGCCGCTCCTGATCGAGCTCACCGACCGCGACCATCCCTCGCTGCTGCACGCGTTCGGCGTGGTGCTGCGGCAGATCGTGCAGAACCCGTTGATCATGTCGGCGGTGTTCGGCGCGCTGGTGGCCGCGTTTCACATCCCGATCCCGGTCGCGCTCGACCGGACCATCCAGTTCCTCGAGAACGCCGCCGCTCCGACGGCGCTGTTCGTGCTCGGTATCACCGTGGCGCTGCGGCCGTTCGAGCGGGTGCCGTGGGAGGTGCCGGGCGTAGTCGCGATCAAGCTTCTGATCCATCCGCTGCTGGCCTTCGGACTGATGCTGCTGTTCGGTCCGTTCGCGCAGCCCTGGGCTGCGACCGCGGTGCTGATGGCCTCGCTGCCGCCGGCACTCAACGTGTTCGTGATCGCGCGCCAGAACGACACCTGGATCGAGCCGGCATCGGTCGCGGTGCTGATCGGCACCTTCGCCTCTGTTGTCACGCTGACCAGCGTGATGTGGTTCATCCAGAGCGGACGGCTGGTATTTCCCTAAGACAAGTAGGGGCTACCGCCGCCATGACGGCGCGAGGCCTTCGCGCATCGCCAGCCGCCGCAGCGGGCCGAACGCGCCGAGCAGATGCAGACCCGCGGCACGCGCCGTCTGCACACCGAGGAAATCGCTGAGCAACGACCGGTTGGCGATGTCGATCGCCCAGGTCCGGCTGGCGACATCCGGACGCCGCGCCGCCTGGTAGCGCGACAGCACATGTGGCGCGCCAGGATCCTCGCCGCGGCCGATTGCCTGGCCTGTGATCTCGGCAATATCGGCGGCATCGCGCAGTCCCATGTTGAGCCCCTGCGCGCCGATCGGCGGCAGCACATGGGCGGATTCGCCGACCAGCGCGATCCGGTCCTTGGCGAACTGCCGGGGCCGCTCGATGGCGAGCGGAAACACGTGACGGCCGCCCTGAACCTCGACGCGGCCGAGAATCGAATGCGACTGCCGCTCGGCCGCTTCAGACAATTCGCCATCGCCAAGGGCCTTCAGCCGTTCGGCCTCCTTGGGCGCCGAGACCCAGACTACGCTGCTGCGGTTGCCGCTGAGCGGCACGAACACGCAGGGGCCGTGCTCGGTGTGAAACTCGGTCGAGATGTTCCGGTGCGGCCGGCTGTGGGTGATGTTGAAGGTGAGGGCGGATTGGCCGAGCTCGCGGCTGACCACCTCGATGCCGGCGGCCTCGCGCGAGAGTGAATTGCGTCCGTCGGCGCCGACCACGAGCCGGGCCGATAACGTCTGGCCCTGCCGCGTCACCACGGTGACCGCGGTATCATCCGGTTGCACCGAGGCGGCCTCGTCGTCGAACCGCGTCAGCGCGGCCATCTCGCCGGCGCGGTCCTCGAGTGCTGCGACCAGCGAGCGATTGTCGATGTTGAAGCCGAACTGCTCGCGGCCGATCTCGTCGGAGGAGAACCGCACCTCCGGCGCGCGGATCAGGCGGCCGGTGTCGTCGACGAGGCGCATGGTCTTGAGCGCGGCAGCCTTGTCGCTGCAGCGCCGCCAGACGTCGAGCCGCTCCAGGATCTCGGTTGAGGCGCCGAGCAGCGCGGTGGTGCGGTTGTCGGCATAGGGGGCGCGGCGCGCCAACAGCGCGGTGCGCGCGCCGGCGTCGGCGAGGGCAATCGCAGCCGTCAATCCGGCCGGACCGCCGCCTATTACGATAACGTCATAATCCTGCGAGCTGTCGGTCATATCAGGACATGTGACATGCTTGGCCCGATTTTCAAGCCATCGGTAACCACTGAATCCTTCCAATGGTTTGCGCGGCGGAACGCCGCAAGACTGCATATGCAAAGGTGGCCGATTCCTGATAGCACTTCGGCCGATGGAGCACTCGAGCCAGCCGGATGCGTTGCCAGAACGGATGCGGACCGCCGCATTCTCCGTTCATATCTTCACGGCGCTCGGCGCCGGGGTCGCGCTGCTGGCGATGCTGGAGGCGGTTCGCGAGCACTGGGCCAACATGTTCGCCTGGCTCGGGGTCGCACTGATCATCGACGGGATCGACGGCCCGCTGGCGCGCCGGCTCGACGTGGTGCGGCTGCAGCCGAACTGGTCGGGCGAGGTTCTCGACCTGGTGGTTGATTTCGTCACCTATGTGTTCGTGCCGGCCTATGCGATCACCGCGAGCGGCATGCTGCTGCCGTTGGCTGCGCCGGTCCTCGGCATCGGTATCGTGGTTTCCAGCGCGCTGTATTTCGCCGACCGCCGCATGAAGGCCGACGACAACCATTTCCGCGGCTTCCCGGCGCTGTGGAATGCGGCGGCGTTCTATCTGTTCCTGCTGCATTTGCCGCCGGTGCTGTCGACGATCGTAGTCGGGCTCCTGATCGTGCTGACCTTTGCGCCGTTCCATGTGCTGCATCCGTTCCGCGTGGTGCGGCTGCGCTGGCTCACACTGTGGCTGCTCGGCGCCTGGGCGCTGCTCGGCATGTACACGCTCGCCAACGATTTCATGGTCGGAGCGCCGATCACCTTCGGTCTCTGCGCCATCGCCGTCTACATCGTCGGCAGCGATACTTTGATCCGCCGGATGAAAGCCTTCAGAGCATGATGCAATTGATCACCAGCCCGGAAGCCTGGGCGGCGCTGCTGACCCTGACTGCGCTCGAGATCGTGCTCGGCATCGACAACGTCATCTTCCTGTCAGTGCTCGTCTCGCGGATTCCGCAGCCGCAGGCCAACCGCGCGCGGCAGATCGGCCTGCTGCTGGCGCTGGTGTTCCGTATCATCCTGCTCAGCGTCCTCGTCTGGCTGATCGGGCTGACGCAGCCTGTCATCACCATCGAGAGTGTCGCGCTGTCGTGGCGCGATATCATCCTGATCGGCGGCGGCCTGTTCCTGATCGCCAAGGCAACCCACGAGATCCACGGCGAGGTCGAGGCGCGTGACGCCGAGGAGAATAGCAAGCCGAGCCCCAACGCGTTCTTCTGGGTGATCGTCCAGATCATCATCATCGACCTGGTGTTCTCGCTGGATTCGATCATCACCGCGATCGGCATGGCGCAGGACATCGAGATCATGATCGCGGCGGTCGTGATCGCCTGCGCGATCATGTACATCTCGTCGGGACCGGTGGCGCGGTTTGTCGCGGAGCATCCGACTACCAAGATGCTGGCGCTGGCGTTCCTGGTGCTGATCGGCGTGGCGCTGGTGGCCGACGGATTCAAATTCCACATCCCGCGCGGCTACATTTATTTCGCCATCGCATTCTCGGCGGCGGTCGAGATGTTCAACGTGCTGGCCAGGCGCAACCGCAAGAAGCCGGCGCACTAACCCCGGTTCCAGGCCGCTTGGTTGACAAGCCGGCGCCGATGGCATTCGCTCGTTTGACGCTGAGATCTGAGGGAGCGACGACATGACCAAGGCTGTGCGGGTGCACAAGGTGGGGGGCCCTGAGGTCCTGACCTATGAGGATGTCGAGGTGGGGGCGCCGGGGACCGGCGAGGTCCGCATCCGCCAGCATGCGGTCGGGCTGAACTTCATCGACGTCTATTTCCGCACCGGCCTCTACAAGGCGCCCGGCCTGCCGTTCATCGCCGGCAATGAGGCCGCGGGCGAGGTCGTGGCCGTCGGTCCGGGGGTGACCAATTTCCACCCCGGCGATCGCGTCGCCTACTACTACAACCTCGGCGGCTACGCTTCAGAGCGCGTCATCCCGGCCGACAAGCTGGTCAAGTTGCCCGACCACATCACGTATGAGCAGGGCGCCGTGCTGATGCTCAAGGGGCTCACGGTGTGGTACCTCCTGCACAAGACCTTCAAGGTCGAGCAGGGCCATCGGGTGCTGATCCACGCCGCAGCCGGCGGCATCGGGCTGCTTGCCTGCCAGTGGGCGCATGCGCTCGGTGCGCACGTCATCGGCACCGTCGGCTCGAAGGCGAAGGCCGATATCGCGCTCGCCAATGGCTGCGACCACGTCATCCTCTACAACGAGGAAAACTTCGTCGAGCGCGTCAAGCAGATCAGCCGCGGCGAGCTCTGCGACGTCGTCTATGACGGCGTCGGCAAAACCACGTTCCCGGGATCGCTGTCGTGCCTGCGGCCACGCGGCCTGTTCGTCTCCTTCGGCAACGCCTCCGGGCCGGTGCCGCCGTTCCCGCTCGCCGAGCTCAACAACCACGGTTCGCTGTTCGCGACGCGGCCGAAGCTCAACGACTATGTCGGCACCCGCAAGGAGCTGCTCGAAGGCGCCGACACGCTGTTCGCGGCCGTGATCAACGGCAAGCTGCACGTGCCGATCAACCACGCCTATGCGCTCAAGGACGTCGCCAAGGCGCATATCGATCTGGAGAGCCGGGCGACCACGGGCGCGGCGATTCTGCGGCCGTAGGTCCACGTCGTTCCGGGGCGATGCGCGAGCATCGAACCCGGAACCTCGAGATACCCCGGTGCGCAAGTGCGCACCTGAGGTTCACGCTTCGCGTGCCCCGGAATGACGGAATGGACGGTTACGCCACGCGCCGCGCCGCACCGACCTTCGTCAGCACGCCATCCAGACAATCGATCATCGCCGATATCTCCTCCCGCGTGACGTTGAGCGCCGGCATGAAGCGCAGCGTGTCCGGCTGCGGCGAGTTCACCAGCACGCCGGCCGCGAACGCCTCGGCGACGACGGCGGCGCCGATCGGCATCTTGAGATCGAGCGCGAGCAGGAGGCCGCGGCCTCTGATCTCGCCGAGCCCGTGACGCGCCGACAGCCGCTGCAATTCGCGCTCGAGCAGCAGACCGGCATCGACGACCGATTTCAAGAAATCGGGCTGGGCGATCTTGTCGAGCACGACAAGCCCCGCGGCGCACATCAGAGGGTTGCCGTTGAAGGTGCCGCCCTGATCGCCGTGATCGAAGCAGGAGGCATGCTCGGTCGCGAGCAGCGCTGCGAGCGGCACGCCGCCGCCGATGCCCTTGCCGAGCGTCATGATGTCGGGCGCGATTCCGGCGTGCTCATAGCCGAACAGCTTTCCGGTCCGGCCGATGCCGGTCTGGATCTCGTCGACAATCAGCAGCAGGCCACGCTGCTGGGTCAGCGCCCGCAGCTCCTGCAGAAATCGATCCGTCGCGGGCCACACGCCGGCCTCGCCCTGGATCGGCTCCAGCATCACCGCCACCGTCGATGGCGAAATCAACTTCCGCACCGACTCGATGTCGTTCAGCTTGGCCTTTCGGAATCCCGAGACCTTTGGCTCGAACAACGGCTCGAACGCCTTCTTGCCCGACGCCGACATGGTCGCGAGCGTCCGGCCGTGGAAGCCGCCTTCGAAGGTGATGATCTCGTGCGCGCCACCCTTGTACTTGGCGCCGAATTTGCGCGCGAGCTTGATCGCGCCCTCATTGGCCTCGGCGCCGGAATTGGCGAAGAACACCTGATCGAAGCAACTGTTGTCGACCAGCATCTTCGCCAGCTTCAGGCTCTGCTCGTTGTAGAATGCCGGGCTCGGCGTCAATAGCCGCCTGGCCTGCGCGGCCAGCGCATCGGCCACGATGACCGGCGAGTGGCCGAGCGGATTCACGGCCCAACCCTGCACGAAATCGAGATAGCGGTTGCGGTTGGCGTCCCACAAATACGAGCCTGCGCCGCGCACGAACACGACCTCGGGGCGAGCGGTGATGTCCATCAGCGCATCGAACGGATGGGTAGCGTTGGTCATGTCGATCTCCTCTGGGGTCGGTGTGGGGATTAAGGGCAGGCCGAAAAGCGAGAAGGCCGCGCCTTGGGGGCGCGGCCTTCTCGAAAACCTCGGCTGATTTAGCTAATCAGCGGTGGCGTCGGACACGGCTCAGCCCATCATCGTCGCGGGTGCGACGACGGTTGATGGCGCGGCGGTGGGTCCGGTTCAGCTTCATGGCGCAGGGCCATACAGCCGAAGGGCCGGTGGTGTCAAGCGGGAGGTGATATCGCACGCGAGTCGCTCGCGGAGCGTGATACGCTGCGACCAGGCAATCCTGGAGGTGGCGCCGTGATCAAGCTGCTGATCGAACGAGATCTTCCGGCCGGGTTCGATGTGACCGATGACGCACAGGCGGCGCGTCACGCGCGGATCGCGCTGGACGCCATCATCGCGACGCAGGGCAGGATGCATTGGCTCTGCACCTATGCGACCGACGACCGCAAGCTGTTCGGCCTCGTCGTGGTCGAGAGCGAGGAGGTCATCGATGCCTATGTGCGCAATGCAGGCATCGCAAGCTCGGTCCGCATCCATCGCGTGCTTCGCACGCTCGATGCCGCGCTCGCCACTCCGCCAACTGCCAGTTAGGCGCGTTCAGAATCCGGCGACGCTGCCGTGCAGGTCGTATTCGTCGGCGCGCTCGATCTTGGCGGTGACGATCTCGCCGACCTTGAGCGGGCGGCGGCTGGTGAGATAGACGGCGCCGTCGATCTCGGGTGCGTCGGCCTTTGAACGGCCTTTCGCGACCGTCGGGCCGACCTCGTCGATGATCACCTGCTGGCGGGTGCCGACCTTGCGCTTCAGGCGCTTGGCCGAAATCTTCTGCTGCCGCGCCATCAGCGCATTCCAACGCTCCTGCTTGACCTCATCGGGCACGGCATTGCCGATTGCGTTCGACGCGGCGCCGGCGACCGGCTCGTATTTGAAGCAGCCGAGGCGATCGATTTCGGCTTCATCGAGCCAGTCGAGCAGATAAGCGAAATCGGAATCGGTCTCGCCGGGGAAGCCGACGATGAAGGTCGAGCGCAGCGTCAGCTCCGGGCATTGCTCGCGCCACTTCTGGACTCGCGCCAGCGTCTTCTCCTGTGCCGCCGGGCGCTTCATCGCACGCAGCACGTCGGGGCTCGCATGCTGGAACGGGATGTCGAGATAAGGCAGCACCTTGCCCTCGGTCATCAGGCCGATGACCTCGTCGACATGCGGGTAGGGGTAGACATATTGCAGCCGCACCCAGGCGCCGAGCTCGCCGAGCTCCTTGGCGAGCTCGAAGAATTTTGCGCGTACGCTGCGATCCTGCCAGGGGCTCTCGGCGTATTTCAGATCGACGCCATAGGCCGAGGTGTCCTGCGAGATGACCAGCAATTCCTTGACGCCGGCCTTCACCAGCTTCTCGGCCTCGCGCAGCACGTCATTGGCCGGCCGCGACACCAAGTCGCCGCGCAGCTTCGGGATGATGCAGAAGCTGCAGCGGTTGTTGCAGCCCTCGGAAATCTTCAAATAAGCGTAGTGGCGCGGCGTCAGCTTGACGCCCTGCGGCGGCACCAGGTCGAGATGCGGATTGTGCGCCGGCGGCAGCGCGCGATGCACGGCGTCCAGCACGCTCTCATATTGCTGCGGTCCGGTGATCGAGAGCACGCCGGGATAGGCGCTCTCGATCTGCTCGGGCTCGGCGCCCATGCAGCCGGTGACGATGACCTTGCCGTTCTCAGCCATGGCCTCGCCGATCGCCGCCAGCGATTCCTGCTTGGCGCTGTCGAGGAAGCCGCAGGTGTTGACGATGACGATGTCGGCGCCATCATGCTTGCGCGCGAGCTCATAGCCCTCCGCGCGCAGCCGGGTGATGATGCGCTCGGAATCGACCAGCGCCTTGGGGCACCCAAGACTGACGAACGAAATATGGGGCGCTCTTTCCATGTGGTCGCCTGGAGCCTGATCTGATTGTTCGGGATATGGTGATCCAACTAATTGATCTCATAGCAAAATTCAACCGCTGGCACGTTCCGGCGATGAGAAAGTTTTGCTTGTTCTTGACGATCTGCAATCCACCAGTTCTTTGGGATGCAACAATTCGACGCGCGCGAGCGCTTCGCCCAGGCAGTCGGCCGGATGCCCACCCCCCGCAACCGGCACAAGAACGAACATTTGCCGGCCAGCGATCGGCCAGCCGGAAAAATACTGCTATTGGATACGCATGACCCGAACACACAACTGGATAGCGACGTCCGGCGGTCCTCACCTGCTAATTGCTGATGAACAGCTGTTACATTGGCGGGGTATCGAGGGATGGCGCGACCATGGAGATCCGGCTGACCAAAGTGACTATGCTCGTGCGTGCAGAGTGACGACCTGGTTGGGGTCAATTGCCTGCCACCGAGGCAAAGCTGTTGTGTTATCTGGCGATGCCGGCGACATCGCATGGTATCCCGATGGTCAGGGTGACGGGGGCTTTCTCGTTCAATGGATCGGCGTCGATGACGAACGACTCATCGAGCCTGCATTGCGCACACCACAATTACGGGACATTTTGGGAAGCTCAGACGCTGAGCGGCTTGAATTGGAGACAGGTGCGTCCGGCACGATGTGGCTGATTGATGCAACGGATCGAGGCTGCGATCTGCGCGGCAATCATCAAGCTCTCGCGTTGCTGCCAGGCAGCTACCTCGCAAAGGCTGCGTACTATTGTTCAGCCGGGCTCGCGATTGTCGTTCGCGAAATCCGCCGGATCAATTCACCGCTCAACGAAGCTGGCTAGATTCCGGGGCCAGTCAACCGGCTTCGGGCTGAATAGCCGGCTCGAAGAGTTTACATTCCTTGCCTCAGGACCACCCCAAGGACACAAAGCTCACTTTCGGCGTAGCGGCCTCTTGCATATCTCTGAATCTGCCTGATTGATGGGCAGGAGCTAGTCCCAATTGCCGAGAATTACAACCCTTTCCGCACCGCTCTGGCGTGATATGGATGGTTCTTGCCGGGCTTTGAGAGTGGTCGATGAGCGCTGAATCGTCTCCCAAGATCGTCATAGTCGACGAGAGCCCGATCCGTGCGGCCATCTTGGAGGAGGGACTGCGGGAGGCCGGCTATACGGACGTGGTCCACATCAGCGAGATGCAGAGCCTGCTTTCGCGGATTTATGCGCTCGATCCCGAGATCATCGTCATCGACCTCGAGAACCCCAGCCGCGACGTGCTGGAACAAATGTTCCAGGTCAGCCGTGCCGTCCGCCGCCCGATCGCGATGTTCGTCGACCAGAGCGACGCAGCTTCGATCCAGGCCTCGGTCGAAGCCGGCGTCTCCGCCTACATCGTCGACGGCCTCAAGAAGGAGCGGATGAAGCCGATCCTCGATCTCTGCGTCTCCCGCTTCAATGCCTTCGCCAAGTTGCAGGACGAGCTCGACCGTACCAAGCATGCGCTGGAGGAGCGCAAGGTGATCGATCGCGCCAAGGGCATCCTGATGAAGGTGAAGGGGCTGACCGAGGAGGAGGCCTACGTGCTGATGCGCTCGACCGCGATGCGCGAGAAGAAGAAGATCGGGGAGATCGCGCAATCGATCCTGACGGCGTCGGAGCTCTTGAAATGACCGCACCCCTGCACATCGGATTCATTCCGCTGGTTGACGCTGCCGCCCTGATCGTCGCGACCGACAAGGGATTTGCCGCGGCCGAAGGCCTCGACGTCACGCTGGTGCGCGAAGTGTCGTGGTCGAACGTCCGCGACAAGCTCAATATCGGCCTGTTCGACGCGGCTCATCTGCTGGCGCCGGTGGCCATCGCCTCGAGCCTCGGGCTCGGCCACGTCAAGGTGCCGATCGCAGCACCCTTCAATCTCGGGCTCAACGGCAACGCCATCACGGTATCGCCGGCGCTGCACGCGGCGCTGCTGGAGGAGATCGACGGCGACCGCTTCGATCCGATGGCGACCTCGCGCGCGCTTGCCCGCGTCGTGGCGAAGCGGCGCAAGAGCGGGGCCGAGCCGTTGACGTTCGGCATGACCTTCCCGTTCTCGACCCACAATTATCAACTGCGGTTCTGGATGGCCGCCGGCGGCGTCGATCCCGACGAGGACGTCCAGCTCGTGGTGCTGCCGCCGCCCTACATGGTCGACAGTCTCGCCAACGGCCATGTCGACGCGTTCTGTGTCGGCGCGCCCTGGAATTCGATCGCGGTCGATCTCGGTGTCGGCCACATCCTGCACTTCGTCTCGGACATCCTGCTCAGCGCGGTGGAGAAGGTGCTGGCGGTGCGCCAGAGCTGGTCGGAGAAGAACGCCGACGTCGTGGCCGCGCTGGTGCGCGCGCATCTGCGCGCCGCGGAGTTCATCGAGCAGCCGGAAAACCGGCCCGAGGTCGCGCGCATCCTGGCGCAGCCCGAGCGGCTCGGCGTCGACGCCAGCGTCATCCAGCGCACGCTCGACGGCCGGCTGAAGATCTTGCCCGACGGCACCATGCGCGAAAGCAGTCGCTATTTGCTGGTCGGGCGCGAGGCAGCAGCGCGGCCGGACCCGGGGCAGGCGGCCTGGCTCTACGCGCAGATGGTTCGCTGGGGCCAGACGCCGTACCGGCCGGAGGCGCTGAAGGCTGCCATGGCCGTGTTCAGGCCGGACCTCTACGACGCCGCATCCGGGCGCCCGGCTGGCACCTCCAACGCCATCGGTGCGTTCGCCGGTCCGCCGTTCGATCCGAACGACGTTCCCGGCCATCTGGCGGCCTTCAAGATCGGGCGCTGGAAGCCCTGAGCGCGGTGCAGCGGCCGCGCCTCAGCTATCCACCTCCGGCTACTTTGCATGGGGTTGTTTTCGAGATTTTCGGCTATTGCGGGACCGGCGCGGGTTCCCGACGCCTCGAATTGCAACGAATAAGATTCTCGGGCGAGCGCACGGGAAAGAATTTTCCTCTCGGAACCGTGTTCCCGAAGGCGGCGGCATCGCTATTTCTACCGCCCGCTTGAATCCGGGCGCGAACGCTATTCCATATGGCCGAGAATGGGGCGTTGGAGATCGACCATGCGCGAGCTATCGGCGGAAGCCCGCCTCCACTTTTACGCGCGACAAATTTCAAGGAAGTCCGGGACCGGAATTCACACTGCGGCGCTCTACAGCGCCTTTGCGGTGATCGCGGCGATCGTGTTCGGCACGCTGTCCGTCCACCCGTTCTGAGCTAACAAGAGAATTGAAAAGCCGCCGTCTGATGGTCTCAGGCGGCGGCTTTTGTTTGCGAACTTGCAGGGTGGGTTAGCCGAGGGCGTAACCCGCCACCTTCGTACCGCGACAAGGTGGGTTACGCTTCGCTAACCCACCTTACGCACCGTCATCAGTAGCCATAACCGTATCCGTACCCACCACCGCCGCAGGTGTTGCAGGTCGGCTGGACCGGCGCGTAGTAGGAGTAGCCCGGCGAGACCATCTGCGTGCGTTCCTGGGTGGCGTATTGCGGCGCGATGCGCTCATAGGCGACGCCTTCGGGCGCGACCATCACGGTCTTCGGCACCATCACGGTACGATACTGCGCCGGCGTGCGATGCGCGATGACGCGGCCCGGCGACACCATCACGGTCTCCTGCACGGTGCGATACTGCGGCGGCACGGTCTGCACCTGATAGCAGGTCGTGCAGGGCTGGGGCGGCGGCGTATAGCAGCTGTAGCAGCCGGCGGACGCCGCGCTGGTGAAGGCGGCCGTGGCCACCGCAGCAATTGCGAGGGAGAGGCTGGTGCGGAACATGCTTTCGTACCCAATTTTCCTGAGAGGACAATCAAAGTCTCGGAAGCTGCACCTAGCAATCAAACGGCAAGTTTGGGTTTAAGAAGACTCTTAACGGAATCTAAAAGGGTCGGCGCGGCGGCCGACCCTTGGCAGTCGACGTGTTTGCGGCTCAGGGCGCGGTCTTGAACGGCGCGACCGTGATGCCGGCCTTGCTCAGCGCCTCGCGCAAGCCGCGCGCGATCTCGACGGCACCATGCGTGTCGCCATGGATGCAGACGGTATCGGTCTGCATCTTGATCACCTTGCCGGTGACCGAGACGACCGCGCCATCCTGCACCATCCGCACCACGCGCTCGGCGATCGCCTTGGGATCGTGCAGCACTGCGCCGGGCTTCTTGCGCGACACCAGATTGCCGTCGTCCTCATAGGCGCGGTCGGCAAACACTTCATGCGCCATCCGCAGATTGGCGGCTTCACCGGCGCGCACCAGCTTCGAATTGGCGAGCACCACGAAGATGAGATTGCGGTCGACCGCCTTGATCGCATTGGCGATCGCCCGTGCGGTCATGTCGTCCTCACAGGCGACGTTGGATATGGCGCCGTGTGCCTTCACATGGGTGACCTTGTGGCCGGCCGCGGTCGCGATCGCCTGCAGGGCGCCGATCTGATAGGCGATCAGGTTCTCGATCTCGGAGGATGTCAGCCCCGGCATCGGGCGGCGGCCAAAGCCATGCAGGTCGCGATAGCCGGGATGGGCGCCGACGCTGACACCGCGCGCCTTCGCGAGCTCGACGGTCTTGCGCATGATGTCGGCATCGCCGGCATGGAAGCCGCAGGCGACGTTGACCGAGGTCGCAAGCTCGATCATCGCGGCATCATTGCCCATTTCCCAGGGGCCAAAACTTTCGCCGAGATCGCAATTGAGGTCGATGGTTGCAGTCATGACGATCGATCCGTTTGTTGTTCGTATTTGATTCAGGGTAGCGCAACTTGCCAGGTCGACACATCGACGGCGCTGACGGCCTGACCCGCGACATTCGCATCCCGCAGCGCCTCGATGTTGAGACCGAAATCGTCGATGGCGCGGAGGCGATCGGACAGGGAATGCAGCAGCGCATGGAACTTGATCGCCTCGGCCTGCGCTTCCGCCATCGTGACGGACTTGAAGCGGAACGGCCGGCCGGCGGAGGTCTGCGCGAAGCGGCCAAGATCGGCCGTGATCACGGTCGCGATCTTCGGATAACCACCGCTGGTGCCGCGGTCCGGCATCAGCACGATCGGCTGGCCGTTGCCGGGCACCTGGATGCTGCCGTTGACGGTGCCGTCGGAGACGATGTTGTGGCCGTCGCGGTGCTTGATGACCGCCCCTTCGAGCCGGTAGCCCATGCGGTCGCTGGTGGCCGAGATCTTCCACTCGCTGTCGAGGAACAGCTGCTTGTTTTCCTCGGTGAACTCGTCGTCCTGCGGGCCGAACACGATGCGGATCGGCGCATCGGTAGCGGCCGGCAATTCGATGCGGCGCTCGGCGGCTCCGCTCGCAGCTTTCGTCTTCAACTCGTCGCCGCTTTGCAGCGGCCGCGGGTAGGGGCTGCCGAGCCCGGCCCGGGCGTTGACGGCGAGGCTGCCGAACATCGGCTCGCCTTCGATGCCGTGCTCGATCGCGAGATAGCTGAACGAGCCGCCGCGCGCAAAGCCGAGAGTGAGCGTCTCACCGTCGGCGAGCGTTGCCGAACTGTCGAAGGCAACCGGCCGGCCACCGATCTCCGCATTGCGCGACGCGCCGGCGAGCCCGATGCGGACGGCGCCGCCGCGCGCGGTGAAGGTGGCGCCGAATGGACCGATTTCGACCGCAGCGGCGAACGGCTCATTGCCGACCAGCGTATTGGCGGCCGCCAGCGAAAGCCGGTCCATCGCGCCGCTCGGCGTCAGGCCGTAGCGCTGCGAGCCCGGGCGTCCGCCGTCCTGCACCGAGCTTGCCGGGCCGATCGAGATGACGACGAGCTTGCTCATGGCGTCACCAGTTCTGCGACGAACGCGCCAGCCTCGGCGGCACGATCCTGTTCGGCAAAGGTCTTGGCATCCACTGCCGTGAAGCTGACGGCATCGCCCGGCTCCAGCAGGAAGGTCGGATCGCGATGCAATTGGTAGGTTCGCACCGGGGTGCGGCCGAGCAGGTGCCAGCCGCTCGGGCCGGCCAGGCACTGCACGCCGGTCTGGATGCCACCGATCGAGATGGTGCCGGCAGGGGTCACGAGCCGCGGCTCCTTGCGCCTCGGGATATGCAGGAACGTGTCCAGCCCGCTGAGATAGGACCAGCCGGGCGTGAAGCCGATCATGGCGACGCGATAGTCGCCGGCGGCGTGGCGCGCGACGATGTCATCGGGCGTGGTCTGGAGTGCCTTCGCCACATCCTCGAGATCGATGCCGTGCTCGCCGCCATAGGTGATCGGGATCCGCCAGCGCCGCGTTCCGCTTTCGGTCGGCGGTGCCTTGGCGGCGCGCGCAAGCAGCTGCTCGCCGAGCGCATCGAAGGTGATCTGCACGGGATCGTAATGCACCAGCAGCGACCGGTAGGTCGGCACGGTTTCCGTGATGCCGGCGATCGGCTCGGCTGCTATCACGCGGTCGAGCGCGAGCACCCGCCGGTTGGCGGCGTCATCGATGGTGCGGCTGAATTCCACCGTGATGGCGCTGTCGCCACTCGGCAAAAGGCGGGGAGGACTTAAGGGTTCGGCCATCGGCTCAAGCAGATTGGGTCGGCCATCAAGCTAGCGTGTTTCGATTCAAAACGGAATTCGCTTCGTGCAAAATGATGCAGCAACTTCAATAAATTAATCGGCATGCCGGCGATAAATTCAGGTGATCGCAGCTTTTTCGCGCAGCCCTTGACGCAGGGCTTTCGCCCGGCAACATGCGCCGGTCTTTTCCTCCCATCGGAGCAAGCTTTCCAGATGTCACTGTCCGCCGAAGCGATCGCGACGCTGTCGCACGTGTCCACCGCCACCATCACCACGGTCCTGCTCAAGAAAGGCCTGCGCAACATCTGGATGCGCGGCACCAAGCCCTTGAAGCCCGGGCAGAAGCGGTTGGTCGGACCGGCCTTCACGTTGCGCTTCGTGCCGGCCCGCGAGGATCTGGCGACGCCGGAATCCTGGTCGTCGCCGATCTCGACCCGGACCGCGATCGAGGCGATGCCGGCGGGCTGCATTGCCGTGGTCGACGCCATGGGCATCACCGATGCCGGGATTTTCGGCGACATCCTCTGCGCGCGCATGGTCAAGCGCGGGGTGACGGCACTGATCACCGATGGCGTCGTGCGTGACGTCGAGGGCGTCCTCGGCACCGGCCTGCCGGTTTGGTGCGACGGCTACGCCGCGCCGCCGTCGGTCGCAGGCCTGACCTTCGTCGGCTGGGGCGAACCGATCGGCTGCGGCGGCGTTGCCGTGTTTCCGAACGACGTGGTGGTGGCCGACCAGGACGGCGCGGTGCTGATCCCGCAGGCGTTCCTTGACCAGGTGTTGGCCGAGGGGCCCGAGCAGGAGCGGATGGAAGCCTGGATCGTCAACGAGGTGAACAATGGCGCCCAGCTGCCCGGCCTCTATCCGATGAATGCAGAAACCAAGGCGCGCTACGCCGCATCCAAGAAATAACGTCAAGAGAGCGAGGTAACCCCATGGATATCCACGTTTCCGGCTCGCGGCCGACCCGCCGCGCGCCGAAGGAGAACTTCACCGGCAGCGTACTGCAGGACCCGATCAACATGGCGCCGGCGCCGGCCCGGCTGAATGCCTCGCGAGTATCGTTCGAACCCGGTGCGCGCACCGCCTGGCACACCCATCCGCTCGGGCAGACGCTGTACGTGATATCAGGCATCGGCCGCGTGCAGGCCAAGGGCGGCCCGATCCGGGAAATCCGCCCCGGCGACGTCGTCTGGATTCCGCCGAACGAGAAGCACTGGCACGGCGCTTCGCCCGACAACAGCATGACCCATATCGCCATGCAGGAGGCGCTCGACGGCGTCTATTCGACCTGGATGGAGCACGTCACCGACGAGGAATATAGCGGCAAGGTCGGCTGAGCCGGCGTAGCAAGCCAAAGGAAAGCCCCGCGCACTGCGGGGCTTTTTTGTTGCTCGTATGCGCAGCCCGGATGGAGCGAAGCGCAATCCGGGATTGTCACCGCGGGACAAGTTGCCCCGGATTTCGCTTCGCTCCATCCGGGCTACGATTTGCAGGCAATCAATTCACCCGCGTCCAGGTCTGGCCGCCGCAGAACATGCCGCCGAACGCGCAGCCCTGGACGCGCAGCGTGTCGGGGCTCTTCAGGGCGATCGTGGAATCGTAGGTGCTGCCGCTGTTCGGATCGAAGATGCGGCCGCTCCATTTGTCCTTGCCCGGCTTCATGTTGATCAGAACCTGCTCGCCGTTGGTGTTCGATTTCTTGTCGACCGAGTAACCGCAGAGATTGGCGCCGCATTGCTCGATGCGGACCTTGCCTTCCTTCTCTTCGGTCAGCCAGACGCCGAGCGGCGAGTTGGCTTGTTGCACGGGGTTCGCTGCCGGCTTGGGCGCAGACGATGCGGCGCCGACGGTGGGCGCTGAAGCGGGTTTTGCCGCCGGCGTCGCGCTTTGTTGCACAACTGGCGGCGCGGGCGGTGGCGGCGGTGTGGTCGCTGCCGTGGCCGGAGGGACGCTCGTGCTCGCGGGCTCTATCGTTGTTGCGGGCGCCGCCGGAGCAGCCGCCTGATCAATGGCAGAAGGAGAGGGTGAGGCAGCGACTGCGGGGGGCGTGGCAGGCACGGACGGAGAATCCGTCCTGGCATCCTTTGGAGCCGTCTCGCGCTTCTGCTCGGCGTCCCTATGCTTGGCGCGCTTGGTGCTGCGGCCGGTATTGTCATAGACGCCGGGGATCGAAACCGTTCCACGATCGGGATCGATACGAATGGTGCGGCCGCCGTAATCGAACGTATATTGCGCCTGCGCTGTCGCCGTGCTGGCCAGCACAAGCGTGGCGATCGCCAGAAGCTTTCTCATCTCGACCTCCAGTGCAGGGAATCCCTTTCGCGAGGCTATTTGGTGGCTGCCTCGCTGAACGTGCCCCAAATCACGGTCAGAACATGAGTCGTGTCCTCGCGCCCCAGGTTCAAATCACCGGATTGCGATCTGGTTTCAGGCCGCGCGCATCAATTTGCGGCCCGCGAGCAGTGAACTTGACCCAGGCTATTCAAACCACGCGGCATAGATCTTCGCGTAGCTGCCGTCTTCGCGCGCGATGTGGAGCCACTGGTCGACGAACGCCTTCAAGGCGACGTCGCGCTGCATCCAGTAGGCCTTTTCCGCGAAGTCGAACGGCTTGTCGGGATGCACGGCGCAGAGCACGCCGGGATGCAGCTTCTGCTGATAGCGCGTCTCGGACGCGTCGGTCATCATCAGGTCGGCGTCACCCTTGGCGATCTCGTCGAAGATTTTGGTGTTGTCGTTGAAGACACGGATGTCGGCGGCCTTCACGTTGGCGCGCGCAAAACGCTCGTTGGTGCCGCCGGGATTGACGATGACACGGGTGCCGGGCTTGTCGATCTCGGCGATCGTCTCAAACTTGCCCTTGTCGGCGCAGCGTGCGATCGGCGTCTTGCCCTCGCGCATGATCGGCGTCGAGAACAGACCCTTCTTTTGTCGGTGGAAGGTGATGGAGACGCCGCCCATCGCGATGTCGAAATTGTCGGCCTCGAAATCCTTCATCATCTGCGGCCACGATGTCGGCACGAACTCGACCTTGACGCCGAGCGCCTTGCCGAGCGATTGCGCCATGTCGACGTCGAAGCCGCGAAACGCCTTCGTCTCCTTGTCGAGCGCCGTGAAGGGCGGGTAGTCGCCGGTCATGCCGACGCGCAGCGTGCCGCGCTTGACGATCTCATCGAGCCGGGACGGCGCCGGCTGCGCTTGCGCAGCAGAAACAAGCAAAGCGAGAACGAGGCCGGCCAGCGCGCGAAACATCAAGTTCTCTCCATCCGCTTTTTTGCGATGCCCGTGAGCACGTATCGCGTTTCAGGCCTCGTTGCGGTCCTTGCTCTCCTGAAGGGCGGCCGCCGTGCGGCTGACGATCTCGTGCCTGAAATGCTCGAAGCGCCGCCGCGCTTCGGCCTCGCGATCGTCGACGAATTTGATCGCGGCGTCCCTGTCCATCGGGCCGTTGACCAGCGGGGTCGATCCTTCGCCGACGGTCTCGTCGACATAGTATTGGGCGCCGTCCTCGCGCACCGTCCAGCGAAACCGCAGCGCGGCCATCGGGCCTGGTCCGGACTTGGAATAGCCATTGGCCTCGATCGGCTGAGGCGGCGGGATCGGCTCTGGCTCCGGCACGCTCGGCTCGGGTTCGCTTGGCTCGGTCTCACTCGGCTCAGACTGTTCGACCAGGAGCTCGGACTCCTCGATCGACGCAGGCTCAACCGTCGTCGGCTCGGCAGGCGCGGCGTCCATCGACTCCGTCTTGATGGACACGGCCTCGACGGTAACGACCTCGATGGATGTTGGCAGGGGCGGTGGCATCGCTATCGAGACCGGCGGCTCCTCGGCAGGCTCAGGTGCGTTGTCCGCCGCTTTGTCGGACGACTTGGTGTCAGACGGCTTGGACTTCTCGGGAGGCGTCGTCGTCTGATCGAGAATGCTCGCGATTGCGGCGAGCGCATTGTCGGTCGGGTCACTCACGGTTCGGTCTCCCAGGCATGACGCCGGCGGAATCGTGCCGACGCCCTTCCTATCTACCTGATTGGACTGCCCTTTGTCGCGTCCGATTGAGCTAGGCGCAAACCGGCGGACGCCGGTCCTTCCAGGGACGAGCCTGTTCGAGCTGGCCGGCCAGGCGGAAAAGCAGCCCTTCCTCGCCAAGCTTGGCCGCGAACATCATGCCGAGCGGCAGACCGGCCTTGTTCCAGGCCAGCGGCACCGACATCGCCGGCTGCCCGGACATGTTGAACATCGAGGTGCCAGGCATGTAGCGGCGCAGCACCGGCGCGATGTGGGTCAGGTCCTCGGACATCGTGTTCAGCTCGCCAATGCGTAGCGGCGGTGCGCACAGCGTCGGGCTGAGGAAGATGTCGCAGCCCTCGAAAAAGGTCGCAAGCCCGCGCGAGATTTGGAACGCCGCAAGCTGCGCGGCGACGTAGTCGGCGGGGGTCATCTTGACCGAGTTCTGGCCGCTGGAGAGCGTCAGCCGCTCGACATCGTCCGAGGTCAGCGTGCGCCCGACGCGCTGTTCGAGCAGGCGGATGGTCAGCGCCGTGTTGCCGCCGACGATTGTTGTCATGACCGCGGCGGGATCGGCGGCAAGCGGCGGCGCGCGCTCCTCGACATGATGGCCGAGGCCCGCGAGCAGCTTGGCGATGTCGCGGACCGCCGCGGCAATTTCGCGATCGATCGCATCGCCATAGGGCGACTTGTCGGTGAAGCTGATGCGCAGATGGCCGGGATCGCGGCCGACTTCCTGGGAAAACGGCCGCTCCGGCGGCGGCGCGACATAGAGGCTCGACGGCTCCGGGCCATGGATCGCATCCATCATGACCGCGCTGTCGCGGACGCTGATGCTCAGCACATGGCCGACGGAGAAACCGCCCCAGCCTTCGCCGCGATCGGGACCGCAGGGGTTGCGGGCGCGCGTCGGCTTCATGCCGAACACGCCGGAGGCAGAGGCGGGGATCCGGATCGAGCCGCCGCCGTCGCTCGCATGCGCGACGGGCAGGATGCGCGCGGCGACCGCGGCCCCCGCGCCGCCGGACGAGCCGCCGGAGGAATGGTCGAGATTCCAGGGATTGCGGGTCGGGCCGAACAGGCGCGATTCCGTCGTCGGCATCAGGCCGAATTCCGGGCTCGCACTCTTGCCGAAGATCGCAAGACCCGCATCGAGGAAACGCTGGGTCAGCGTACCGTTGTGATCGGCGACGAAGTCCTTCAGCAGGCTGGCGCCCGACGTGGTGCGGGTGCCCTCGAGCAGATCGAGATCCTTGAGCAGGAACGGCACGCCGGTGAAGGGGCCATCAGGCAACCCCTTGGCGATCTGGCGCTCGGCGTAGTCGTAGTGCTTGACGACGACCGCGTTGATCTTCGGATCGATGGCCGCGGTGCGCGCAATCGCCTCGTCGAGCAGTTCCTTTGGCGTGACGTCCTTCTTGCCGACGAGCTCGGCGAGACCGACCGCATCGTAGTTGCCGAATTCCTTGAAAGCCATGTGCATGCTCCGCATCGCCGGGCCGACCTCGCGGGATCGGCCGCGGCGCCAGCGAGAAAGGCTGAAAGCTCAGCCGAGGACGTCCTGATTGATCACGTTCTGGCGCAGCGGATTGCCGTCCAGCACGCTCAGGATATTGCGCGCGGTCTGCTCGCTCATGCGATCGACAGCCTCGACGGTCACGCCTGCGACGTGCGGTGCCATGATCACATTTGGCAAAGCGTGCAGGGGCTGGCCGACCGGCGGCGGCTCGACCTCGAACACGTCGAGGCCGGCGCCGGCGAGCTTGCCCGACACCAGCGCGTCGTGCAGCGCCTTCTCGTCCACGATGCCGCCGCGCGCGGTGTTGATGAGATAGGCGGTCGGCTTCATCAACCTGATCCGCGTGGCGTTGAACAGGCCAACGGTCTCGGGCGACTTCGGGCAATGGATCGTGACGAAATCCGCCCGCGGCAGCGCCGCTTCGAGGCTCGGCACCGCCTCACAGCCGGCCGCGGTGATCTCGCCGGCCGCCTTGTAGGGATCGTACACCAGCACGTTCATTTCCATCGCGAGGCAGCGCTTGGCGGTGCGGGTGCCGATGCGGCCGAAGCCGACGATCAGGACCGTCTTGCCGTACAGGTCGAACGGCAGCACGCCGAGGCGGCTCGCCCAGGTGCCGTCCTTGACCATCGCGTGCATCTCGTTCGCGCGCTTGGCCAGCGTCAGCATCATGAACAAGGCCTGCTCGGCGACCGACGGTGAGTTCGCGGTGCCTGCGACCATCAGCGGCACCTTGCGGCGCGACAATGCCGGCACGTCGACCGCGTCATAACCGACGCCGATCCGGGTCACCACCAGCATGCCCTTGGAGGCCTCCAGCTCCGCCTCGCCGAAGCAGGTCGCGCCGAGCGCCACGCCATGGACCGGCGCATGCTGCTCCAGCATCGCCTGGAAGTCCTTGGCCGAGATCAGGTTGGGAAATTCGACGAGTTCTACATCATCCCGTTCATTGAGGAGGGCTCGTGCCCCCGGCGACAAAGTCTGGGTGATGAAAATCTTCTTCTTGTTGGTAGCCATTTCCTGCCCTTGAGGTTTCCTGTGCGCCGTCAAAGCACGGCGCCGGTCACCTCGTTTAGCAAATGCATATTGTTGAGGTCCACAGCCAATCGGAGCGGGCTGCCATCCTGCGCGCCGGCATTGGGATTGACCCGGCCGCAGAGCTGGGAGCCCTCGAGCGTGAAGTAGACCAGCGTCTCCATGCCCATCGGCTCGGTGACGTCGAGCACTGCGTCGAACGGCTCGATACCGGGCTCGGCATGCGGCCGCGCCTCCATGACGTGCTCAGGCCGCAGACCCAGCAGCAGCTTGTCGGTGCGGGAGAGGCCCTGGTAGCGGGCGGCGCGCGCCGGCGGCAGCGGGAAGGAGAGGCGGTCGGTCAGCCGCACGTTGAGCTTGCCGCCGACGTCCTCGAGCCGGCACGGCACGAAATTCATCGCGGGCGAGCCGATGAAGCTTGCGACGAAGCGGGTCGCCGGCTTGTGATAGAGTTCGTTGGGCGTGCCGATCTGCTCGATCCTGCCGTGGTTCATCACCACCACGCGGTCGGCCAGCGTCATCGCCTCGACCTGGTCGTGGGTGACGTAGACCGTCGTGGTGCGGACCTTCTGGTGCACCTTCTTGATCTCGATCCGCATCTGCACGCGCAGCTTGGCGTCGAGGTTGGACAGCGGCTCGTCGAACAGGAACACCTTCGGGTTGCGCACGATCGCGCGTCCCATCGCGACGCGCTGGCGCTGGCCGCCGGAGAGCTGCTTCGGCTTGCGGTCGATCAGGTCGGTGATGTCGAGCATCCTGGCGGCTTCCGTGACCCGGCTCTTGATCTCGGCCTTGGGGTAGTGCTTCAGCCGCAGCCCGAATGACATGTTCTCGGCGACCGTCATGTGCGGATACAGCGCGTAGTTCTGGAACACCATCGCGATGTCGCGGTCCTTCGGCGGCACATCGTTGACGACATCACCGCCGATCATGATATCGCCGTCCGAGATGTCCTCGAGGCCGGCGATCATCCGCAGCGTGGTCGACTTGCCGCAGCCGCTCGGCCCGACCAGCACCACGAACTCATGGTCGGCGATATCGAGGTCGATGCCGCGCACCGCCTCGACCTCGTCGTAACGCTTAACCACCTTGCGCAAACTGACGTCGGCCATGAATCCTACCCTTATCCTACCTTTGTCGCGTTCAGCCCTTTGTCGCACCGGCGGTCAGGCCGGCAATGTAGTAGTCCATCAGGAAGGCGTAGATGATCAGCGGCGGCGCGGCGCCGAGCAGGGCGCCGGTCATGATCTGTCCCCAGTTGAAGACATCGCCCTTGATCAGGGTCGTGATGATGCCGACCGGCAGCACGAGCTGGTCGGTCGAGGTGGTGAACACCAGGGGATAGAGGAACTGGGCCCAGGAGACGGTGAAGGCAAAGATCGTCGCCGCGATCAGGCCGGGCAGGGCGACCGGGATAAAGATCCGGGTCAGCGTCTGGAACCAGCTCGCGCCGTCGATGATCGCGGCCTCGTCGAGCTCCTTCGGGATCGAGGCGAAATAGCCGATCATGATCCAGGTGCAGAACGGCACGGTGAGCGTCGGATAGATGAACAGCAGCACGTACCAGCGATTGATGAGCTGAACGCCGGTCCAGTCGCCGATCACGGCGAACATCTTGAACAGCGGGATGAACAGCAGGCTGTCCGGAATGAGATAGGTCAGGAATACACCGGTCGCGAGCGTCGCCGAACCCCAGAACTTCATCCGCGCCAGCGCAAAGGCCGCGGGCACGCTGATCAGCATCGTGATGGTGACCACGATGATCGAGACCCAGGCCGAATTCCAGAAGAAGCGCAGGAACTGGTTCGAGGTCAGGAGCTGAATGTAGTTCTCGAGTGTCGGGTGGTACACCCACCACGGATTGGTCGCTGCCGAGATCTCCGCGCTGCCCTTCAGCGAGGTGATCAGCATGTAGAGCGGTGGCACCAGCGAGAAGATCGCAAACAGCGTCAGGAAGAAATAGGACCAGCGCAGCGCCCAGGTCCGGTCGCGGCTCATGCTGCCGTATTTGATCTTGCGGGTTGGTCCGGACTTGTCGATCGTCACCGTGCTCATCAGGATTCATTCCCGCGTTTGTTGATGTCGCGCAGGATGAAGATCGCCGCGACCGCGAGGATCGGCACCATGAACAGCGAGACGCTGGCGCCGAGCGGAATGTCGCTGCCCTCGATGCCGACGCGGAACGCCCATGTCGCGAAGATGTGGGTGTGGTCGAGGGGGCCGCCCGCGGTCAGGATGCGCACGATGTCGAAATTGGCAAAGGTCACGATCAGCGAGAACAGCGTGGTGATCGCGATGATGTTGCGCATCATCGGCAGGGTCACGTACCAGATGCGCTGCCACCAATTGGCGCCGTCGATCGCGGCCGCCTCATAGAGCTGCTCGGGTACCGATTTCAACGCCGCCAGATACATGATCATGAAAAACGGCGCGCCGTACCAGACGTTGACCAGGATCACCGAGAAACGCGCCCACATGGCGTCGCCGGTCCACGGGATCGGCCCGATGCCGAAGTACGCAAGCGTGTAATTGAAGGCGCTGTAGGACGGATCGAACAGCCACAGCCAGGCCAGCGTGCTCATGGCCGGCGGGATCACCCATGGCACCAGCAGCATGCCGCGCCATTTGCGCTGCTTGTTAGCCGGCACGTTGTGCACGAAATGCGCGACGATGAAGCCGATCAGCGCTTTGAACACCACCGCCGAGATCGCGAAAATGCAGGATTGCTTGACCACCAGCCAGAAGGTCTCGCGCTTGAACAGGAACTCGAAATTGCCAAGGCCGACGAACTTGGTCATCGCCTTGTTCAGCGTCGCCAGATGCAGCGAGTAGATGGCCGGATAGATCACCAGCACGCCGATCAGGAGGATCAACGGCAGCGCCATCAGGAACGCGGACATCGACTTGCGCCGCAGCGCGTTGCGCAGACCGGTGCGCCGTCGCCCTGCCGGGGCTGCGGCTGTACGGTTGGATTGGAATGCGACGTCAACCATAACGCAGGTCCCTCGCGCGGGTTGGTTGCACGGCTCGCCGGTTCGGCGGCCGGGATGTGAAGACGAGACCCCGCGCGGCCGGCACTACGGACGGTCGCGCGAAAGCTCGCTCGTCGTCAGCTTCGCATGAAGCCTTCGCACTCGCCCTCGGCCCAGGCGAGGGTCTTCTCCATGCCTTCACCCTGGAAGTAGCGCAGGCACATCTTGGTCAGGGTGGCCTGGAAGTAGATCTGCTGCGCGACCTTGGGCGGGGCAGGCGAGGCCGCCATCGACAGCGTCTGGTGCTTGAAGGGGTTCGGGTAGTGGAAGAGCGTGCCCTTGGGCGGCCCTACCTCTTCCCAGACCTTCAACGTCGTGAGCTTTTCGTAGGCCGGCAGGTCGTAGCCGCCGCTCGCGACCACCATCTTCTCGATCGATGCCGGTTGCGACAGGTGAGACAGCAGGCTCTTGGCGGCCTCCTTGTTCTTGGAGAACGACCAGATCGACCAGAAGAACGGCAGGTAGGGCGCGAAGCGTCCCTTGGGTCCGGCCGGGAAGCCGTGGGTCCAGCATTGCTCCGCGACTTGCGGGGCATCGCGCTTGGCGACCGCCCATGCGCTCGGCGGGTTCATGATCATCGCGCCCTTGCCGGCGACCAGCCACTTGTTGTTGGAGGCATCGTCCCATGCGGAGACATCGGGCGGCAGGAAGGCGAGCAGCTTCTTGTAGTACTCGAGCGACTGGCGCACCGCATCCGTCTTGACGGTCAGGTTGCCCTTGGCGTCGACCAGCTGCGCTCCGAACGAGTGGAAGATCGCGCCCGCGGTGTCGACACTGTCGCTGGTTTCGCCGAGACCGATGCCGAACGGGAACCCGGCCTTGTGGCAGGCTTCGGCCGCCTTGAGGAACGTATCGAGCGTCCAGTTGTCCGCCTTCGGCGGGCTTCCGGCCGGATACATCTCCTGGACGTCGATATTGGCGTATTTCTTCATCAGGTCGATGCGCGAGCAGGGGCCCTTGATCTGGCTGCCGACGCTGGCGGGAACACCGAGCCATTTGCCGTCGGCCTGGCCGAGATATTTCACCGTGCCGTTGACGTCGCCGTTCAGCTTGAGGAGCGGGTCCATGATGTCATTGACCGGCTCGAGCAGCTCGGCATTGGCCTGTGGCCACCAGGTCGGCATCTGGAAGATATCGTGACCGGATTTCGCCTGCGCTTCGGCGGCGATGGTCACGATGTTCTTGTTGCCCTGGCTGGTGATGTAGTCGAGCTGGACCTCGACCTTTTCCTTGGCGGCCCATTCATTGACGAGCTCGGTGGAGGCACTGTTCGCACCCGGCACCCAGTGATCCCAGAAGCCCATCGAGAGCTTTCCGGCTGCGTAGGCGCCACGTACGTAGGGGGCTGTAATGAGCGCCGCCGATGACAGCGCTGTCGCTGCAACGAATTCTCGGCGCGAAAGCTTCTTCCGTGACATGGCATTCCCTCCCTGGTAGCCGACGGACAAAAGACTTTTTGAATCCCGTTGTTGTTTTTGTGCGTCGCGTTCGCGCGACGTCGCGGGATTTCATTCACACTGATCAGAACAGAATTGCCGGCTGCTGTCGAGAAACGAGATGCCTATGCCAAGTAGTACTAACGTTGTGGTCAAATCGCAGGCAGTGTCATCAGCATCACTACAGTTGCCCCGTGGTTTGCCGTGCTTGCGGTGATCATGCTGCGACGCACGCGGAGGTTGGCACAGCGATGCTCGCGGACGGTGCGCGGTTGAGCCGCAGGTTTCCGGCCACACCTGACCGAGCCATGTTCCGTCATGTTGATGCCCGGCGCGACCGATGGACTTGCCGAAGCCGGAAACGATAAACTCCGGATTCGTCGAACCTGCCCGCCGCGTCAGTCCAAGCCACCATCGATCACGGAGACCCGATCATGCTCATCCCGGTAGCGAAGCTGCGAGCGCAGTGGAGATTGTGCGCCGCGGTTGGGGCCGCCGCCGTCACGCTGCTTGCAGTGCCTCATATGGTCGATGCGCAGATCGTGCAGGGCGTCGAAAACGGCGCGCGCGAAGGCAACAAGGCCGCCGGACCGGTTGGCGGAGTTCTCGGCGGAGCAATCGGCGGCGTCGTCGGGGTGGTAACCGGCGTGACCGGGGTCTTGACCGGTACCAATGCCGGAAACGGAAAGAACGCCCAGCCTCCGGCGTCCAGCGACAAGCAGGGCGCCAAGGCCGCCAAATCGGCCAAGGCCGCCGCCAAGGACAAGGGCGCGAAGCAAGCGCCGACCGTGCTGACCCAGGCCGGGGCGCCGCAGCTCACGGCCGAACAGATCGTCGCCAACAGCGACGCCAACATCGAACGGATCAAGAAGGAGCTCAACCTGACGCCGGAGCAGGAGAAGAATTGGGCCGGCTTCAACAGTGCGATGCACTATCTCGGTCACAATGGCGCCGACCGCCTCAACCTGCGCATTGCACGGGCGCAGCGCGATCCGCCTGATGACATCATCGAGCAGATGCGCAACGAGGCCCAGTTCCTCAATGACCGCGCCGTCGATCAGCGCGGCGTCGCCGACGCCGCCGAGCCGCTCTATGCGAGCCTCGACGACAAGCAGAAACAAATCTTCATCAACGAAATGGTCCGGCTCAGCCACGAGCGCGGGCTCGATTAGCGCCATTTCCGACGGCGAAGTGGGGACGAATAGCCGGGCCACCAAGCCCTGGGGTAGGTTAAAGGCGCAGCACCCGGCTATTCTGCCGCAGCGGCGCGGCCCGGTTAATTCGTCATTCAATGTTGAAGAAAAACGGACCGGATCACGCCCGAGTGATGGCCGAGTCAGGGCCTTGTCGGGAACCACTTTGCTGAGATGAAAGTTTGGCCAGCACATGCGCCGGCCAATTGTTGAGCAACGGAATAATCCGGCGAAGACCGGTTCAGCTCTTCGGGAAGTTCAGCTCCACGCCGACGCCGTCGGGATCGTAGAGGAAGATCTGGGTGTCGCCGGTGCGCGGCACGATCTGCTCACGGAAGCTGACGTTCTTCGCCTGCAGGCGCTTGCGCACGGCATCGACGTCGGTGGCGGCGAAGGCAATATGATCGAGCCGCCCGGTGTCTTCATATTTCTTCTCGGTGCCGCGCACCACGATGCCGTCGCGCGGTCTGCGAGTGCCCATTAAATGGACAGTGGCCTGGCCGCCGGAATAGAGCCAGTAGCCGGGGAAATCGAGCGGCGGACGATCGCCATTCTCGAGCCCGAGCACATCGCAATAGAACGCCTTGGTCTTCTCCAGGTCCTGCGGTTCGATCGTGAAATGCTGTAGTCCACCCAGTGGCATGGTTCTTCTCCCTGAGAAATCGGGTTAAACGAAGCTGAGGTCGGCATCGACGCCCAGCATCCAGGCGCCGACGGTCTCGAAATGGCTGAAGCGGCCCTGCAGTTGCTGGGTCACGGTGTGGATGTCGCGGAAGCGCCGCTCCAGCGGATGGCCGTCGAAGATCGCGGTGGCGCCGGCCGTGTTGTAGGCGAAGTCGACGGCTTCCCGTGCCTTGTGGATGGCATGCGTTGCCGCCATCCGGATCGTCATGCGCTGCGCGACCGTAATGCTGTGCCCGGCAACCAGGCATGCCAGATATCCGCCATCGACTGCAGCAGGAAGGCGCGGGCGGCGCGCAGATTGACCTCGGCCTGCGCGAGGCCGGATTGCACCACGGCATTGTCGCGCAGCGTCTTCTTCATGCCGCGCGGCACCTTGTTGCGGGCGACGTCGATGAAATCGTCCAGCGCGGTACGGGCGATGCCGCAGGCAACCCCGGCGAAGCCGACCTGATAACAGGTGTGGTTACTCATCCGGTACAGCGGACCATTCTCGCGGCATTCGCGATCGAACTCGCGGGTGATCGAATGGTCCGCGCGGACGAAGACGTCGTTGAGCGCGAACTGGTCGCTGGCGGTGCCGCGCAGCCCGACCGTGCTCCAGATGTCGGACCATTCGACGTCTTCGGTCCGCACCAGCATGGTGCGCTCGACCTGCTCGCCATTGGCGTCGCGGCGCGGCGAGCCGTCCGCGGCATAGACCGGGCAGTGGGCGCCAAGCCAGGTGGCGTGCCGCCCGCCTGATGCAAACGACCAGACCCCGGTGACGCGGTAGCCGCCTTCGCACTCGACCGCCTTGACCTTCGGGCCGGGTCCCCAGGCCAGCACAGCGCGCGGATCGGCAAAGACCTCCTGCGCGACCGGCAGGTCGAGATAGGCCGCCGACATCGCACAGCCGCCGGCCTGGCTCAGGCACCACGCCGTCGAGGCATCGGCCTTGGCGATGGTTTCGATGACATGGAAGAAGGTGACGGGATCGGTCTCGACCCCCTCCGTCGAGCGCGGCAACAGCAGGCGGAACAGCCGCGCCTCATGCAGCCGGTCGAGCAGATCGAGCGGCAGGCGGCGGGTCGTCTCGATCTCGTCGGAGGCGGCTGCAACCGCGTCCCTGACCGCCTCGGCGCGGGCGATCACGTCGCGATCGCCGGCAAGATCGGCAGAAGGTGCGTTCATGTTCACCTCCCTCAGGCGCGCCGGATGGTTGCGGAGGCCGCGACGTCGGCCGTCGCGTTGAGCTCCTTGTCGATCTGTTCGATCGACTTGCCCCGGGTCTCGAGCCCGAAGAACAAATAGACGGCGCCGGCCATCAGGAACCAGCAGCCGAGATAGACGAAGGCGGTCGGGATCTGGGTCAGCGGCACATCCGGCTTGAGATAGTTGTTCGAGCCGACGATCAGGGCAAGCCCGACTGGTCCGATGATCTTGCCGATGCCGCCGAAGCCATAGGCCGATCCCATGCCCGTGGTGCGCAGATGCGACGGCCAGACCTCCGCGGCATAGGGGCCGACGATCGCGAAGCCGCCGTCGGCGAAGAAGAACGCGGCGCCGAGCAGCAGCCAGAACGCCGACATGCCGAACAGCGTCGCGTCGTAGTGATAGCCGGCAATGATGGTCAGCGCGCCGGCGCCGAAGCCGAGCAGGCCGCCGGCGATGCGCCGTCCCAGCAGTTCCGAGAAGTAGGAGAACGAGATGCGTCCGAGGAAGCCGGTGATGCTGAGCAGGATCATCATTTTGGCGGCCTCCTGCGGCGAAACCTTCAGGAGCAGCACGAACAGCGCGGGCGCCCACAGCGTGATGCCGTAGACGCCGGTCTGCGCGCCGGCATTGCCGAGCCAGGAGACGATCAGGCTGCGCGGATATTTGAACAGATCGAACCAGCTTGTCTTGACGATTGGGCCGGCGTCGGCCGCGCTCGGTAACGGCAGCTCCGATGGTGGCACCTGCAGCGCCCAGGCCAGCGACTTGCGGGCTTCGTCATAGCGTCCCTGCCGGCACAGCCAGCGCGGCGACTCCGGAACCCAGAGCCGGACCAGCAGCACCAGGACAGCGGGCAGCACGCCGATCGCAAACAGCAGCCGCCACTGATCGGTGCCCATGATCGCGCCCAGAACCGCGCCGAGGCCGACGCCGAGCGGGATCACGCAGGTCACGAGCCCGCCGACCCAGCCGCGCTTATGCGAGGGCATGAACTCCTGCACCAGCGGCAGGTCGACACAATAAAGTCCGCCGACGCCGGTGCCGACGAAGAAGCGCAGGATCGCCAGATAGACCCAGCCATTGTCGGGCGTGAAATAGAGCAGGCCGGTCGCGATCGAGAAGTTCAGGACGGTGCCGACGAAGACGATGCGGCGCCCGACCCGGTCGGCGAGCCAGCCCCACAGATAGGCGCCGAGGATGGCACCGATGCCGGAACTCATCAGCACGGTGGCCGATTGGCCAAAGGTGAGTTTCCACGGCCCGATCAGGAACGCGAGCACAAAGCCGATCAGGAAGTAGTCGAAGAATTCCAGCGCATCGCCGATGATGGCCGCCGCAAGGATCTTGATCTGGTTGCCGGTCAGAGTCGTCCGGCGATCGAGAATCTCGAACATGGCGCGTCTCCCCATGGCGCCTGTTCGTTGTTGTTGGGAGCGTGCGTCGCGCCAGCGCATCGCCCATAGGGTGAGGCTATCCTCGCGCTGTCGCGAACGGCAAGCCCGCACCGACGCGGGGCTCATCTGCACGGGCGCGATAAGCAATTTGGCCTACTGCTGCGCACAAATCGTGGTGCGAAAGCCTGATGCGGGCCGCGGGACCCGTTGACTCCTGCAATGCCGATCGCCCACGTTTGCGTGAAGAAAGTTTAGGGGGCAGGCCGGGTGGACGAAAAGCGCAAGCATCCGCGAACCGAGGTCAATGAACCCGGCTATGTCTCGTCGGGCGGCTCGGTCATGCATTGCACGATCGTGAACATGTCGCCGGAAGGGGCGGCCATCGAGGTCGAGAATCCAGCCTTCGTCCCGCACAGATTCCGCTTGGTGATGGCCCGGGACGCCTCGGTCGTCTATGACTGCCAGGTGATCTGGAGCAAGAAGACGCGGATTGGAGTGAGTTTCGTGACGGCCGCCTGAGTGCGGCAATCTCCAGGGAACGCCGTGACCGACCGTGCCAGGTGGGGCGGGTCTGGTTGCTGGAACAGCAGGTGAGGCGCCGATGACTCCGGAACCCGCAACAATCTGCCTCGGCTGCTGGCAAAACCTGCATATGCCGATCCCGTTGCGCGGTCCCTTGTCGGCGCCATTCCGCCTGTTCGGTGTCCGGCCGAGCCGTATGAATCCGAACACCTGCACGATCTGCGAGATGGCCTTCTCGAAGATCATGAAGGCGCGCGCCGTGACCATCGACGCCACCCTCCTGTTCGCCGATTTGCGCGGCTACACCACGCTGACGCAGACCATCGCGCCGGCCGGGCTGACATCGCTGCTCGATGCGTTCTACGACGACTGCGCCGCCGCGATCTGGCGCTATGACGGCATTCTCAACAAGACGATCGGCGATGCCGTGTTCGCGATCTTCAATTTTCCGGTGCGGCGGGAGGATCATGCCGTGCAGGCCCTGCTGGCGGCGCGCGAGATCCAGCGCCGTTTCCAGGATAGGCACGATGCCCTGGTGCGGGCGATCGGCGCCGGCGACATCGAGCTCGGCATCGGGATCGGGATGGACAGCGGTGACACCAATTTCGGAGAGTTCGGCCAGACCCATCGCGACCTGACCGCGGTCGGCACGGTCGTCAATCGCGCGGCACGCGCCCAGGCGATGGCAAAATCCGGCGAGATCCTGGTCACGACGGCCGTGCGCGACCGAACCCGCGACATGATCACCTCGGCCGGTTCCGATTATACGCTGAAGGGCTTCGACCAGCGGGTGACGCTGTTTTCTGCCTGAATTGACGCGGCGCAAAAAAACGGCTCCAGCGTGCCATAGCGCGCCGAAGCCGTCGGGATGGTCGTTTGCCGATTACGAACGTCGCCTCAACGCCGGACCGGCGGCTTCGTTCCCGCCCACGTGAAATCCTTTTGAACCGGGTCAGCGCCACATGCCGCGCATCCGGGCGCCGATATCGATCGGCGGCGCCCGGCTGGCGGAGGAGGCCTGCGCGGCCGCGGCGCGCGGCCATGTAGTCCGCTCGAACATTGGCAGCAGCCGTTCCGGGATGAAGCGGGTACGCGAGGCGTACATGTGGCGGTCACCCTTTGCGGCCTGGCCGTGCACGAAAAAGCGCTGCGGCACCAGCAGATGCAGATCGTCCTTGGCGCGGGTCATGGCGACATAGAGCAGGCGGCGCTCCTCCTCGAGCTCAGCCGACGTGCCGGCGCCGAGATCGGACGGCATGCAGCCGTCGACGACGTTGAGCACATACACGGACCTCCATTCCTGCCCCTTGGCGGAGTGGATGGTCGACAGGATCAGATAATCCTCGTCGAGCAGCGGCACGCCGGCCTGGTCGCTGGTCGCGTCGGGCGGATCGAGCGTGAGCTCGGTGAGGAAGCGTTCGCGCGACGGATAGCCGGCAGCGATCTGCTCGAGCTGAATGAGGTCGGCGCGGCGGACCTCGCTGTCCTCGTGGATTCGATCGAGATGCGGCTCGTACCAGAGCCGCGCGCGTTCGATGTCGACAGGCCATTCCGAGTAGCGAAGGTTCTCGATCGCCTCGACGAACAGCCGCCAGTCGGCGCCGGCACGGGGCGGGGCGGGCAGCGCCACGAGTGCTGCGATCGGATCGGCGGCTTCTGCCATGCGGTCGAGCACGCGCTGCGCCGAGGCCGGCCCGACGCCGGGCAACAGATGCAGGATGCGAAAGCCGGCGACCCGGTCGCGCGGATTGGCGGTGAAGCGCAGCAGCGCCAGCATGTCCTTGACGTGCGCGGCATCGAGGAATTTGAGGCCGCCGAACTTTACGAAGGGAATGTTGCGGCGGGTCAGCTCGACCTCCAGCGGACCGCTGTGCGAGGAGGTGCGGAACAGCACCGCCTGATGCTTCAACAGCGCGCCTTCCTCACGGTTGGCCAGCACCTGCTCGACGATGTAACGGGCTTGATCGGCTTCGTCGCGGATCGTGACGAGCAGCGGCTTGCGGGTCGAGGTCCGGTCGGTCCACAGGTTCTTGGTGAAGCGTTCCTTGGCGAGCGAGATCACGCCGTTGGCGGCCGCCAGGATCGGCTGCGTCGAGCGATAGTTGCGGTCGAGCGTGACGATCTCGGCGGCCGGGCTGAACTGCGCCGGGAAGTCGAGGATGTTGCGCACGGTGGCGGCGCGGAACGAGTAGATCGACTGTGCGTCGTCGCCGACGACGGTGAGCCCGCGTCCCGCCGGTTTGAGCGCGAGCAGGATAGAGGACTGCAGGCGGTTGGTGTCCTGATATTCGTCGACCATCACATGGTCGAAGCGGCCGCCGATCTCCTCGGCCAGGGCCGCATCGGTCACCATCTGCGCCCAGTAGAGCAGCAGGTCGTCGTAATCGAGCACGTTCTGCCGCTGCTTGGCTTCGACATAGGCCGCGAACAATTGCTTCAACTCGCTGGCCCAGCCGGAGCACCACGGGAAGAACTGGCCCAGCACGGCCTCGATCGGCATCTCCGCGTTGACGCAGCGTGAATAGATTGCAAGGCATGTGCCTTTGGTGGGAAACCGGCTTTCGGTGCGGGAGAAACCGAGATCGTGGCGGACCAGGTTCATCAGGTCGGCGGAGTCCTCACGGTCATGGATCGTGAAGGCCGGGTCGAGCGCGATGCGTTCGGCGAATTCCCGGAGCAGCCGCGCGCCGATGCCGTGGAACGTGCCGGCCCAATTCAGCGCATCGGTCATGATCGAGGCGCGATCGCCGAGCACACGCCGTGCGATGCGCTCGACGCGGCCGGCCATCTCGGCGGCTGCGCGTCGCGAAAAGGTCATCAACAGGATGCGGCGCGGATCGGCGCCCGCGACGATCAGATGTGCGACGCGATGGGCGAGTGTATTGGTCTTGCCGGAGCCTGCGCCCGCGATCACCAGCAACGGGGCGCCGACGATGCCATCCTTGCCGACCCCGTGCTCGACGGCGCGGCGCTGCTCGGAATTGAGCGCATCGAGATAGGCTGTGTTGGCAAGATCAGGCACGAATCACCCCCACGAAACGCTAACAGACATTGCGATTCCGTGGAGCCGGCGCACCTCCATGGGAGCAGAGAAATTAGATTGACATTAACGCGCCGCGGAGCACAACCGCGCCATGGCTGATGTTTCCAAATCCGACACGCCGCTGAAGGCGACATTCAGAGTGCGGCTGAACGGCGAGACGGTGACGCTCGCGACCGTTGGTCAGGCCTACCGCTTCATCAGCAATCTCAGCGCCGTCGAATGGATGGAGTTCCGCTCGCTGCATGACGACGCGCTGGTCGCGCTGGAGCGCGCGGCCGGTAACGCCATGCTGACGGTGCAGGCAACCTTCGCGCTGCGGATGCTGTTCGTCCGCGCCAAATTGCTCTGAAAAGAAATGGGCCGCCTTGGCCCTCCGCGGCGGCCCGAGAGTGCGGCCGAAGCGCATTGCGCACCCGGCCGTCGCGTGTACCGCCGTTACCTTGTTTGCGGCCATAACGAACGGGCCTTACGAAAGGCGCGCCGATTCGGCTGTAGCTGCAACACCACAATCAGTGGCCGACGTCGTCGACGAGGCGGTCGTACACAAGGGCAGAGCGCAGGTTCATTGTTGCGATCCTCAGATAGCTGGGTTCGCGCATCGCGTTGTTGAACATCATGATCGCCGTCTTCCAGTACCCGCGCTCGCGCTGATCAATGTTCAGCGCTGACAGGTAGTCCGCCGCGTCGCCAACGGTCGCGAGCGTTCGCCCGTCTTTCAGCGTGATCGGGAACGCAAGCGGCGACCGCTTCTCCAGCTCTAGCACGAAAGGCTCCCCCAAAAGGCAAACAGCAATAGCAGAACAGACCTAGCTGCGTCGCTATATCAAAGCCTTAAGGGAGTGTCCGGGTTGGGCAGTTCAGAAGGAATCCGCCAGTGCGATCTCCGCCCGGAGGGCATCGATGCGCCGTTCGGCTTCCTCCGATGTCAGGTCGCGTGCGTACTGGTTCGGCTGATAGGCCTCCTCGGCCAAGGTCCGCAACCGTAGCGCTTGGGCACGCGACATCAGCCCGCCCAGCCGCTCCGCAACCCCGCCAAATCTTACCGCTGCCATGCTCATCGCTCACCTCACTTGCCGGATCGTGACTTGACAATATGTTCTATTTTTGTTCTAACAAGCCATGGACAACAAGATCAATGAAATTCGTCGCAAGATCAGCACTTTGCGGGCTGAGATGACCTTGGTCGAGGCGTCGATCCGGGATCAGGTCAACCGCGATCTGGATTGCAGCGAAGCGTCATACCGGCTGATGGCAATGCGCGCCGAAGTGACCGAGCTCATCGGCCGGTGGAAGGCCGCCGGCGGCGGCGAGCGCCTCCCCACGGTGCGGGAGCGGCTGAGCCGAAGCTTTGCGGATCGTGCCGTCGCGACCGGCAAGCCGGCACCCGACAAATCGGACAAAGGCAAGCTCAGGCCGGGCCAGAGCAACGCCAGGGTTTGACCGGTCCTCCCGAGCGGGAGGGCGCGTCACACACCGGCGCGAGTCCGAATCTGGTTTCGAGGCGGGAACCCTAGCCGCGGGTGGGCATTTTCTTGTGGTGAGAGCCAACACCATAGCATCGCCCAGCGCCATGATCGCCGATCCGACCGCGCCACCGCGGGCATCGATGAATGACGATCGCAGCCCGTTGCTGACGCTGATCTCCTGCATCAGCTGCATCAGGACGATGCGGCTTGAGAGCAGCTCTCCGGGCAGCGAGGGCAGGGACATCCTTCAATATCGCTGCGAACAATGCAGCCGCATCGAACGGGTGCAATTGGTGCGGCGAACCTGGCCAGCGGACCGTTAGCCCTCGATTTGAAGATTATGACCGCGCTCTCGCCTTCCTGGGCAGATCTTCATTTGCCGGGAGATCGTCCGACACGCTTACGGAGCGTTGCCCCGTCAGCTTCGAGAGTTCGCGGCTGAGGTCTTGAATGCGGTACGGCTTGCGCAGGACCGGAAAGTCGGACCGCACGTTGCGCGCACTCTCGCTGTAACCCGTCGTCAGCAGGATCGGCAGCTCGGGCCTCCTGTCGCGGATCGTGCGCGCCAGCTTCAGCCCATCCATCTTGCCGGGCATCACGATGTCGCTGAACACCACGTCGACCCCGTTGGTCTCGATTTCCGATAAGGCAGCCTCTGCGTTCGAAGCCCAGCGCACGGTGTAGCCGAGCTGTTCGAGCAGGCCCGTGCTCGCATCGGCGACCGCCGGATTGTCCTCGATCAGCAGGACCGTTGCGGAGCCGCGCACGCTGTCGCCCGCGGTCGTACCCGTTGCGGCCTCGGTCCCGCGCGGGAGGTAGATGCTGACCGTGGTGCCCTTGCCAAGCATGCTTGCAATCTCGATCCGGCCGTCCGCCTGGTGGGCGAAGCCGTGGACCTGGGACAGTCCGAGGCCGGTCCCTTTGCCGACCGGCTTGGTGGTGAAGAACGGGTCGAAGACCTTGCTCAGCACATCCTGGGGGATGCCTTCGCCGGTATCGGCTACGCTGACGGCCACCTCGGTGGTTGCGGGTACGTTTCGGGCCGAGACCGTCAGCGTGCCGCCACTAGCCATCGCGTCCCGCCCATTCACGACAAGGTTGATCAGCGCGGTCTCGAATTCGTTCGAGTCGACGAAGATCGGCCAGAGATCCGGCTGGATCTCCAAGTTCAGCTTGATCGCGCCGCCGAGCGCGCTGCTCAGCACCTCGCGCACCGCGGTGATCCTGTCGGCGACATCGATGGTCTGCGGGTTGACGCTCTGGCGGCGCGCGAAGGTGAGCAGCTGGCTGGTCAGGGATGCGGCGCGGTCGGATGCGGTTTCGATCGCGCTCAGGGCAAGCTGGCCGCGCTCGCTCGTCACCTCGCGCTTGATCCGGTGCAGGTTTCCCGAAATGATCATCAACAGGTTGTTGAAGTCGTGCGCGACGCCGCCGGTCAATTGGCCCAGCGCATCCATCTTCTGCGATTCCGCGAGCTGTCGCTGCACCAGTTCGAGCTTCTGCTGCGCCTCACGCCGCTCGGAAATGTCCCGCGTGATCTTGGCAAAGCCGACCAGACTGCCGTCGCTGTCGCGGATCGGATCGATCACGACGCTGGCCCAGAAGAACGAGCCGTCCTTGCGGACTCGCCAGCCATCCTCCTCGTAATGCCCGGTCTCTTCCGCGATCTTGAGCGCGCGGGCCGGCTTGCCCGCGGCTTGGTCGGCCGGCGTGTAGAACCGCGCGAAGCTCTGGCCGATGATTTCGTTTGGCGAATAGCCCTTGATGCGCTCGCCGCCGGCGTTCCAGTTGGCGACGATGCCGGCCGGCGTCAACATGTACAGCGCGTAGTCGGTGACGTTGCTCACTAGTAGGCGGAACTGGCTTTCGCTGGCGTCGAGATCCGCGCGCGCCTGTTGGCGCTCGGTCACGTCGCGGGTGACCATCGCATAGCCGATCAGCTTGCGCTTCTCGTAGATCGGATCGATGACGACAGAGGCGTAGAATTGCGAGCCATCCTTGCGGATGTACCAGCCCTCGGCCACGGCGTGCTTTTCCTTCCGCGCCATCCGCAACGCCATCGCGGGAAGGCCCGATGCACGATCCTCCTCAGGGTAGAAGACCGAGAAGTGCTTGCCGAGAATCGTCTTGGCCGGATAGCCGGTGATGCGCTCGGCGCCCTTATTCCAGTTGATCACCCGTCCATCGGGGGCGAGCGTGCAAATCGCATAGTCAATCGCCCCTCCGGCCAACAGGCGGAAGCTGCGTTCGCTTTCGAGAATGCCCCGCTTGAGCTCGTCTGACTTTTTAACCATCACCAATCCTGCCAACGCCGGGAACGTTCCGGGGAGGCCAATGTTCCAATGCGATCAAATGCGCCGATCGGGCCCAAGCAATATGAACGGCTTACGCTACTGCGCAAAAAGTTCCAATGCGCATGGGAACTTTTGGTTCCATCGACGATTAAGCCCCTCGGTTTGCGTCACAAATCGCGGTTTTGGCGTTTTCCCGCTTGAATAGATCAAGAGCAGTCATTCTTATGGTCACACTGGCTTCTCCGAGTCCCTGGATTCGTGGCCAGCGCGTAGGGGAAATTACATGACCGATCTCGGTTCGCCGCCTCGTCCCCGTGCTGATACACGCCGCGCCCAATCATCGAACGGAAGCCTCGATTCCTCGCACGATCTGCTGCAATCGCTGCAGGCGATGCGCGGCGGCGACTTCTCGGTTCGGATGCGTGGCGACTATCTCGGTATCGATGGCAAGATCGCCGACGCCTTCAACGAAATCGCAGCCGCCAACGAGCGCATGGCGCAGCAATTGGCGCGCGTCGGACAGGTCGTCGGCCGTGAGGGACAGACCCGCCAGCGCGTCAATTTCGGCCTTGCCAGCGGCGCTTGGGCCGACATGGAAAGCTCGGTCAACACCCTGATCGACGATTTGCTGTGGCCGACCCGCGAAGTCACCCGCGCGGTTGCCGCGGTGGCGCAGGGCGACCTGCTGCAGACCGTGCAACTCGACGTCGAGGGCAGGCCGCTGCGCGGCGAATTCCTGCAGTCGGCGAACATCGTCAACACGATGATCAAGCAGCTCTCTGTGTTCACCTCGGAGGTCACGCGCGTGGCCCGCGAAGTCGGCACCGAGGGCAAGCTCGGCGGCCAGGCCCAGGTGCCCGAGGTGACCGGCGTCTGGAAGGACCTGACCGAGAGCGTCAACTCGATGGCCAACAACCTGACCGGCCAGGTCCGCAACATCGCCGAGGTGACGATCGCGGTCGCCAACGGCGACTTGTCCAAGAAGATCACGGTCGACGTCCGTGGCGAGATCCTGCAGCTGAAGGAGGCCATCAACACGATGGTCGATCAGCTGCGGTCATTCGCTTCCGAAGTGACGCGCGTGGCGCGCGAGGTCGGCACCGACGGCAAGCTCGGCGGCCAGGCGATCGTGCCCGGCGTCGCCGGCACCTGGAAGGACCTGACCGACTCGGTGAACGCGATGTGCGGCAACCTGACCGCTCAGGTCCGCAACATCGCCAACGTGACCACGGCCGTGGCGCGCGGTGACCTGTCACGCAAGATCACGGTCGATGTCAGCGGCGAGATTCTCGAGCTGAAGGACACCATCAACACGATGGTGGACCAGCTCAATTCGTTTGCCTCGGAAGTGACGCGCGTGGCGCGCGAAGTCGGTACCGAAGGCAAGCTCGGCGGCCAGGCCCAGGTGCCCGGCGTCGCCGGCACCTGGAAGGATTTGACCGACAACGTCAACTTCATGGCGTCGAACCTGACCGCCCAAGTCCGCAACATCGCCGACGTCGCGACCGCGATCGCCGGTGGCGACCTGTCGAAGAAGATCACGGTGAACGTATCGGGCGAGATCCTTCAGCTGAAGGAAACGCTCAACACGATGGTCGACCAGCTCAACGCGTTTGCGTCGGAAGTGACGCGGGTGGCGCGCGAGGTCGGCACCGAAGGCAAGCTCGGCGGCCAGGCCAACGTGCTCGGCGTCGCAGGCACGTGGAAGGATCTCACCGACAACGTCAACTTCATGGCGTCGAACCTGACCGCGCAGGTCCGCAATATCGCAGGGGTCACCACCGCGGTCGCCAATGGCGACCTGTCGAAAAAGATCACGGTCGACGTGCGCGGTGAAATCCTCGAGCTGAAGGACACCATCAACACGATGGTGGACCAGCTCAATGCCTTCGCCGGCGAGGTGACGCGCGTGGCGCGCGAGGTCGGCACCGAGGGCAAGCTCGGCGGCCAGGCCGAGGTGCGCGGCGTCGCAGGCACCTGGAAGGATTTGACCGACAGCGTCAACTCGATGGCCTCGAACCTGACGGCACAGGTCCGCAACATCGCCGAGGTCGCCACCGCGGTGGCGAAGGGCGACCTGTCGAAGAAGATCACCGTGAACGTGTCGGGCGAAATCCTTCAGCTGAAGGAAACGCTCAACACGATGGTCGACCAGCTCAACGCCTTCGCTGGCGAGGTGACGCGCGTTGCGCGCGAGGTCGGCACCGACGGCAAGCTCGGCGGCCAGGCAGAAGTGCCCGGCGTCGCCGGCACCTGGAAAGACCTGACTGACAGCGTCAACTCGATGGCCGGCAACCTCACGGCGCAGGTCCGCAACATCGCCGAGGTCGCGACCGCGATCGCCGGCGGCGACCTGTCGCGCAAGATCACGGTCGACGTGCGCGGCGAGATCCTTCAGCTGAAGGAAACGCTGAACACGATGGTCGACCAGCTCAACCGCTTCGCGGGCGAGGTGACGCGCGTGGCGCGCGAGGTCGGCACCGACGGCAGCCTCGGCGGTCAGGCCAACGTGCCCGGCGTCGCCGGCACCTGGAAGGATCTGACCGACAGCGTCAACTCGATGGCCGGCAACCTGACGGCGCAGGTCCGCAACATCGCCGAAGTGACGACCGCCGTGGCGCGCGGCGACCTGTCGCGCAAGATCACGGTCGACGTGAAGGGCGAAATCCTCGAGCTGAAGAACACCATCAACACGATGGTGGATCAGCTCAACGGCTTCGCCGGCGAAGTCACGCGCGTGGCGCGCGAGGTTGGTACCGAAGGCAAGCTCGGCGGCCAGGCCGAAGTGCCCGGCGTCGCCGGCACGTGGAAGGACCTCACCGACAACGTCAACTTCATGGCGTCGAACCTGACTGCGCAGGTCCGCAACATCGCCGAAGTCGCGACCGCGATCGCCGGCGGCGATTTGTCGAAGAAGATCACGGTGGACGTGCGCGGCGAGATCCTGCTGCTCAAGGACACCCTGAACACGATGGTCGAGCAGCTGCGCTCGTTCGCCGCCGAAGTGACGCGCGTGGCGCGCGAGGTCGGCACCGAGGGACGGCTGGGCGGCCAGGCCGTGGTGCCCGGCGTCGGCGGCACCTGGAAGGACCTCACCGACAACGTCAACCTCCTGGCCGCGAACCTGACCACGCAGGTCCGCAACATCGCCGAAGTGACGACCGCCGTGGCGCGCGGCGACCTGTCGCGCAAGATCACGGTCGACGTGAAGGGCGAAATCCTCGAGCTGAAGAACACCATCAACACGATGGTCGACCAGCTCAACGCCTTCGCGGGCGAGGTGACGCGCGTCGCGCGCGAGGTCGGCACCGAGGGCAAGCTGGGCGGTCAGGCTGAGGTGCGCGGCGTCGCCGGTACCTGGAAGGACCTGACCGACACCGTCAACGTCATGGCGGCGAACCTGACCGAGCAGGTGCGCGGCATCGTCAAGGTGGTGACCGCGGTCGCCAATGGCGACCTGAAGCAGAACCTGACGGTGAAGTCGAAGGGCGAGGTGGCCGCGCTCGCCGACACCATCAACAACATGACCGAGACGCTTGCGACCTTCGCCGAACAGGTGACCAGCGTGGCGCGCGAAGTCGGCGTCGAGGGCCGGCTCGGCGGTCAGGCCAACGTGCCCGGCACCGAAGGCACCTGGAAGGACTTGACCGGCAACGTCAACCTGCTCGCAGCCAACCTGACCTCCCAGGTGCGCGCGATCGCGGAAGTGGCGACCGCCGTGACCAAGGGCGACCTGACGCGCTCGATCCAGGTCGACGTGCGCGGCGAAGTCGCGGAGCTCAAGGACAACATCAACACGATGATCGGCAACCTCCGTCTCACCACGGAGCGCAACACCGAGCAGGACTGGCTGAAGACCAATCTGGCGCGCTTCACCAACATGCTGCAGGGCCAGCGCGATCTTGCGACCGTTGGCCGCCTGCTGCTGACTGAGCTGGCGCCGCTGATCAACGCGCATATGGGCGTGATCTACCAGGTCGACAATCCCGAGAATGCGCAGCTGCGCTTGCTGTCGGCCTATGCTAGCGACAGCAGCAATCCGCATCCACAAATCGTCCAGTTCGGCGAGGGACTGATCGGCCAGTGCGCGCTCGACAAGCGCCAGCGCCTCGTCTCGGATATCCCCGGCGACGCGGTGCCGATCAATTCGGCGCTGATGCGGATCATGCCGAAGAACCTCGTTGTCTTCCCGGTGCAGTTCGAGAACCAGGTCAAGGCGGTGATCGAGCTATCCTCGATCTCGTCGTTCACGACATCGCAGATCACCTTCCTCGAACAGCTGACCGACAGCATCGGCATCGTGCTCAACAGCATCGAGGCGACGATGCAGACCGAGGCGCTGCTCAAGCAGTCGCAGCAGCTCGCCGGCGAACTGCAGACCCAGCAGAAGGAGTTGCAGCAAACCAACGACCAGCTCGAGCAGAAGGCCCAGCAGCTGGCCGAACGCAACGTCGACGTCGAGCGCAAGAACCAGGAAATCGAGCAGGCCCGCCGCGCGCTGGAGGAGAAGGCGACCGAGCTGTCGCTGACCTCGAAGTACAAGTCCGAATTCCTCGCCAACATGTCGCACGAGTTGCGCACGCCGCTGAACTCGATCCTGATCCTGGGCCAGCAGCTCACCGAGAATCCGGACGGCAATCTGACCGGCAAGCAGGTCGAGTTCGCCCGCACCATTCACGGCGCCGGCACCGACCTGCTGAACCTGATCAGCGACATCCTCGATCTGTCCAAGATCGAGTCCGGCACGGTGACAGTCGATGCCGAGGAAATCCTCACCTCGAGCCTGCTCGAGACCGTCGGGCGGCCGTTCCGGCACGAGGCGGAGAACCGGCATCTCTCCTTCAGCATCGATGTCGACGCCAATCTTGCGCGCAGCATGGTGACCGACTCCAAGCGGCTGCAGCAGGTGCTGAAGAATCTGTTGTCGAATGCGTTCAAGTTCACCGCGGACGGCGGCGTCAGCCTGACCGTGTCGGCCGCACTCGGCGGCTGGAGCGCCGAGCATCCGATCCTGAACGCGGCACCGGCCGTCGTCGCATTCGAAGTGTCGGATACCGGCATCGGCATTCCCCAGGACAAGCAGAAGCTGATCTTCGAGGCGTTCCAGCAGGCCGATGCCGGCACCAGCCGCAAATATGGCGGCACGGGCCTTGGCCTTGCCATCAGCCGCGAGCTGGCCGGCCTGCTCGGAGGCGAGATTCATCTGCGAAGCGCGCCGGGTAAAGGCTCGACCTTTGTGCTCTATCTGCCGCTGAAATATGCCGGACCGTCGGTGGCCTTGCGCCCGCAGGCGCTGGCGATGCCGCACACGGCCGCGCCGGCGCTGCAGTCGTCCGGCACACAGGAGCGTGTGATCGAGCAGCTGCCGGACGACCGGCTCGATCTCGAGCCCGGCGACACGATCCTCTTGATCGTCGAGGACGACCCGCATTACGCGCGGGTGCTGATCGATCTGGCGCGCGACAAGGGCTTCAAGGTGCTGGTCGCAAGCCGCGGCGCCGAGGCGCTGGATCTCGCCAAGCAGTTCCAGCCGAGCGCGGTTTCGCTCGACGTCTTCCTGCCCGACATGCTGGGCTGGACGGTGCTGAGCCAGCTCAAGCACAATCCGCTGACCCGTCACATTCCAGTCCAGATCATTACGCTCGACGAGGACCGGCAACATGCGCTGGCGCGCGGCGCCTTCTCCTTCGTCAACAAGCCGACCACGACCGAGGGCGTCAGCGCGGCGCTGTCGCAGATCAAGGAATACGCCAGACCGCGTCGCAAGCGTCTGCTGATTGTGGAGGACAATGCGGCGGAGCAGCTCAGCATCACCGAGTTGCTCGGCCACGAGGATATCGAGATCGTGACCAGCGGAACCGGGGCAGGGGCGCTCTCAACGTTGCGCGAGCATCCGTGCGACTGTGTCGTGCTCGATCTGCGCCTGCCCGACATGAGCGGCTTCGAGGTGCTGGATCAGATCCGCAAGGACGAAAGGCTCTCCAATATACCCGTTGTGGTGTTTACCGGCCGGGAACTTTCGGCCGAAGAGGACGCGGAACTGCACACGATGGCGCGCAGCATCGTCGTCAAAGGCGTGGAGTCGCCGGAACGTCTGCTCGACGAAACGTCACTGTTCCTGCACCGTGTGATCACGGAATTGCCTGTCGAAAAACAGAGGATGCTGGAGAAGCTCAATAGTTCCGATGAGGATCTTATTGGCAAGACCGCGCTCCTGGTCGACGACGACGCCCGCAACATCTTCGCGCTGTCGAGCGTGCTGGAGCGGCGAGGTATGAAGGTGTTGACTGCGACAACCGGTCACGAGGCGATCTCGCTGGTCGAGTCCAATCCGAAGATCGCGATCGTGCTGATGGACATCATGATGCCGCAGATGGACGGTTACCAGACCATCGGCGCCATCCGGCAAAATCCCGCCTTTGCGCGGCTGCCGATCATCGCGCTGACCGCGAAGGCGATGAAAGGTGACCGGGAGAAATGCCTGGAAGCAGGCGCATCCGATTATCTGGCGAAACCCGTGAACACCGAGCAACTGCTGCTGGCGATCCGCATGTGGCTGCACCGCTGATCGGCGATCGAACATGATGGACCATGAAAAGGTGAACATCCTTCTGGTCGATGACCAGCCGGCCAAGCTGCTGGCTTATGAGGTCATCCTGAAGGAGCTCGGAGAGACGCTCGTGGCCGCTTCGTCGGGCCGCGAGGCGCTGGAGTTCCTGCTCAAGAATGAAGTCGCGGTCATTCTGGTCGACGTCTGCATGCCCGAGCTGGACGGCTTCGAGCTCGCAGCGATGATCCGCGAGCATCCGCGCTTTCAAAAGACCGCGATGATCTTCATCTCGGCAATCCAGGTCAGCGACATCGACCGGCTGCGCGGCTACGAGATGGGCGCGGTCGATTACGTGCCGGTGCCGGTCGTGCCGGAAGTGCTGCGCGCAAAGATTCGCGTGTTCGCCGAGCTCTACCGCAAGACGCGGCAACTCGAACGCCTCAACGCCGAGCTCGAGGACCGGGTGCGCGCCCGCACCGCCGAGCTCGAGCAGTCGACCACCCGGCTGGTCGAAAGCGAGGCGCGTCGCAGCATGGCGATTGCCGCGGGCAAGATGGGCTCGTGGGACTGGGACTGGGTCAACGGCGACTGGATGTGGGACGAGGGGCAATACAAGATCTTCGGCGTCGATCCGAAGTCCTTCGCACTGAACTCCGACAATATCCAACGGCTGTTTCATCCCGACGATGTCGAACAACTCCGCCAGGGCTGGACCGGCTTCGGCAACGGCCACACATCCTATGAGGCCGAATTCCGCGTCGTGCGGCCGGACGGCGAGATCCGCTGGTGCGTCGGCACGGCTGCGGCGACCAGCGACAGGAGCGGCAGGGTGGTGCGGGTCAGCGGCGTCACCGTCGACATCACCGATCGCAAGAAGGCCGAGGAACGGCAGAGCCTCTTGACCCGCGAGGTCGACCATCGCGCCAAGAACGCGCTCGCGCTGGCGCAGTCGATCGTGCGCCTGACGCGCGCGCAGAACGTGACCGCCTATGTGCGGGCGGTCGAGGGCCGCATCACGGCGCTGGCGCGGGTTCACACCGTGCTGTCGCTGTCGAGCTGGCAGGGCGCCGAGATCCGGCGGCTGGTGACCGAGGAGATCGCGCCTTATTCCGAAGCCGGGCAGATCCGGATCGCCGGCGGAGAGGTGCAGTTGCAGCCCGCGACCGCGCAGACGCTGGCGCTGGCGCTGCACGAGCTCGTCACCAACTCCGCCAAATATGGCAGCCTGTCGGTGTTACCGGGCAGGCTCGCGATCACCTGGGAAGTGGCGGACGACACGCTGATCCTGGCCTGGGTGGAATCCGGCGGGCCTCCGGTGACCAAGCCGAAGCAGAAAGGCTTCGGCACACGAAGTGTCATCGCAAGCATCGAGACCCAGCTCGGCGGACGGGCCGATTTCGATTGGCGCGCCGAGGGCCTGATCTGCCGGCTCACGGTTCCCCTCAAGCCGCTTGTTGGAGACACGCCGGCGTTCCGCGAACCGACGGCCGAGCGCAAGCCCATGGTCCGTTCCAGGGCCGTGTAGTACATCCTGTGGAGCGCTCGCCTGTTGATGCGACGGCGCTCCCCAACGGACATTGATGCAGACGACATTGTGAACGCATCCTGCGCGCGAACTGCGCTATGAGCTGCGCGTCTGACAGGGACCTCGCGCGAGGAGCAAATGCGTAAGACAAATCTTGCCGGCGTGAGCATTTCCGTCGTCATCCTCGCAGCGACCAGCATCGCGCGGTCGGGCGCTGAACCTGTACTGAAAGGCGCGGAAGCGTTCGGCGACTGGCAGCGCGACAGGCCGGGCACAGTGCGTCTGATCACGCCGCAGGACTTGCCCAAGCCGGGCGCAACGGCCTCCAGCAGCAATTCGTCCCGCGTCGTGTCGCGCCCCGCATCGGCGGTGCCGCAGGTGCCGGCGGGCTTCAAGGTCGAGTTGTTTGCGAGCGGGCTGAGTGGTCCGCGCATTATCCGGACCGCGCCCAACGGCGATATCTTCGTCGTGGAAACCAGCTCCGGCCGCATCCGTGTCCTGCGCAGCGCCGACGGCGCCACTAGGCCGGCGACCAATGAGGTCTACGCAGCCGGACTGAACCGGCCGTTCGGCATCGCGTTCTTTCCAAACGGCGACAATCCGCAATGGCTCTATGTCGCCAACACCGACAGCGTCGTGCGCTTTGCCTACCGCAACGGCGATCTCAGGGCGTCGGGAAAGCCTGAGAGCATTGTCGCAAACCTTCCTCACGGCTACGGCCATTCCACGCGTGACATCGTGTTCACGCCTGACGACAAGCGCATGCTGGTGTCGGTCGGCTCCGCCGGCAACGCTGGCGAGGGCCTTGGCCGGCCGCCGGAAGGTATCGAAAGCTGGAGCCGCGACCACGCGCTTGGCGCGGCTTGGGGGTCGGAAACCGACCGTGCGGCTGTGCTGGCCTTCGATCCCGACGGCAAGAACCAGAAACTGTTCGCCACCGGTATCCGCAACTGCGTCGGACTTGCGATCCAGCCTGGAAGCGGCACGCCCTGGTGTTCGACCAACGAGCGCGACGGCCGCGGCGACAACCTCGTGCCCGACTATGTGACGCGTATCCGCGAGGGCGCGTTCTACGGCTGGCCCTGGTACTATATCGGCGCCAACGAAGACCCGGCGCATGCCGGCGTGCGGCCCGACCTCAAGGACAAGGTGACTACTCCCGACGTGTTGTTGCAGGCGCACTCGGCCTCACTCGGCCTGACCTTCTACACCGGCAGTAGTTTCCCGGCCGAATATCGCGGCGATGCGTTTGCAGCCGAACACGGCTCGTGGAATCGCGCGAAGCGGACCGGCTACAAGATCATTCGCATCAGGTTGAAGGACGGGGTGCCGACCGGCGAGTACGAGGATTTCGTCACCGGCTTTGTCATCGGCGACAATGAGGTCTGGGGCCGTCCGGTGGGTGTCACCGTGGCGCGGGACGGCGCGCTGCTGGTCTCCGAAGACGGCAACGGCACGATCTGGCGCGTCAGCCACGACTAGCCGTTCGGTCGACGGCCGCTACCCCAGTCCATCCTTGAGGCCGTATTCCTCATAGATGGTGAGGGGATCGGTATCGGGAAACAACCGGCACTTGGCTTGGGCAAGATGCAGCGTGACGGCTCCGGCCTCACATCTCGCGGTCAGGAGCTTCCGGACGTCCTCCATATGCGCGCGCGGCTGATGCTTCGACGGCAACTGCTCGAGCGCGACCAGCGCGGTGGCCAGAGCTTCCGTGACCACCCAATCGTCGTGTCCGGTAATTCCCTTTCGCGGCATCACCACACCCTCCGTCGCACCGGCTGCGACATTGTAGCGCGAGATGGGTGGGGGCTGTCATCAGCCAACATGAGCGGGGCGGCCAGGAACCGGTTGGCGCGCCCTGCCACGATGCGCCGCAGGGAACCAGCGTGGCGGCGCGCGCAGGCAATGCTTAGAACGACGGCTGCCGTCACCCGGTCAGCCCGCCCGATGTTCGAACCCTATCTCTCGGCCTGGAGCCTCGTCCCCGACAGCGACCCGATCGTGACGCGCGCCGCACGGTTGCTGCCGGTGCGGCGGCACGGCGAGCCGGCAATGCTCAAGCTCTCGAACGAGCCGGACGAACGCCTCGGCGCGATCGTCATGGAGTGGTGGGATGGCGACGGTGCGGCGCGCGTCCTTGCCCGTGACGGCGAGGCGCTCCTGCTCGAGAGGGCGATGGGCCCGGCTTCGCTCGGCGACATGGCGCGAACCGGCCGGGACGATGAGGCCTGCAGAATTCCTTGTGCAACGGCCGATAGGCTTCACGCCCGGCGGGCGAAACCGCGGCCGGACTTGACGCCACTGAAAGACTGGTTTCGCGAGCTGTGGCCGGCGGCGAGGGCGCACGGCGGCATCCTGAACCGATCGGCCGGCATCGCCGAAGCGCTGCTCGGCGATCAGCGCGAGATCGTGGTGCTGCACGGCGATCTGCACCATGACAATGTGCTCGACTTCGGTGCGCGCGGCTGGCTTGCGATCGATCCCAAGCATCTCGTCGGCGAGCGCGGCTTCGATTTCGTCAACATCTTCACCAATCCGGATCTTGCCGATCCGGCACGGCCGGTTGCGACCGAACCCGGACGTTTTGCCCGGCGTCTCGACATCGTCGCGGAAGCAGCAAAGCTGGATCGCCGTCGCTTGCTGTCATGGATCGTCGCCTGGACCGGCTTGTCGGCGGCGTGGTTCCTCGGCGATGACGATTCGCTCGCCGAAATCGACCTGCAGATTGCAAACCTTGCCGCGGCTGAACTCGACCGGACGGCGTAGGGTGCGCAGCGACTACGCTGCGGCGGCGCTGGCTCCGCTCAGCGACACACTCAAGATCCGCCATTTCGATATGTCGAAGAAGTAGGCGGCCTTGATACGCGCGGACGCAGGATCCGGCGCCTGAATCGCCGTGTGGAATTTCCGCTCCCCATCGCTCAGCGAAATCCGGAATGTCTGCATTGGTCGAACCTCCACGCGCGGATGCTGCGGCAAGGACGGTTAAGATCCGGTTGCTGGCAGCAATCCTGCAGGGCGCACGCGCGTCTCACGCGTTGCCGTTCTCATGTGAAGCCCGCGGCAGCCGCACCATGGTGTCTTCTGCACCAACGACGCGTCCGTCCTGCGCTCTCAGTTCAAGGCGGCGCACCGGCAGTCCATTCTTTCGATCAACCAGCAGCACATGCGCTTCGTCGGGCTCGAAGAAGAAATCCTCACCCCACTGCCGGAGCGCGACAAGGAGCGGGAACAGCCCGCGTCCCTTTTCGGTCAGCACATATTCCTGATACGGGCTGCCGTCCGCTGCAGGCACGGTCTCCATGATTCCGTGCGCCAGCAGATTGCGGAGCCGGGCGGAGAGGATGTTCTTGGCAAGCCCAAGGCTCTTCTGAAATTCGCCGAACCGGCGCAGCCCGTCGAATGCATCGCGGACGATCAACAGCGACCACCAGTCTCCGATCGCATCCAGCGGCCGGGCCACGCCGCACATCGAGTCCCTGTGGCTCACTCGCTTCGCCATCGTGGTCCGCCTTACGCTCCTCAATCCAAATTCTGATCGGTGCGCGGCCCGAAAGACCCGCCTCGTCGGGGTCTCGATATATCGGTTGCAAAGTAAAACCACAAGCGATACACGATGGTTTCAATCTAAAACCATCCGAGGCCAAGCCATGATCCAGCCCGACGCCAGCTTCGCCGGCACCTTTCCGTTCACGCCGCATTTCAGCGCGGCTCCAGGTTTCCGGATGCATTATGTCGACGAAGGCCCGCGAGACGGCGAGGTGGTGCTCTGCCTGCATGGCGAACCGACCTGGGGCTATCTGTTTCGCCATCTGGTGCCGGCCCTCAGCGCGACGCAGCGCGTGGTCGTTCCGGATCACATGGGGTTCGGCAAGAGCGCGACCCCGGCGCAGCGCAGCTATTGGCTGCAGGACCATGTCGACAATCTCGAAGCGCTGGTCCTTGCGCTCGATCTCACCGACATCACGCTGGTCATGCATGACTTTGGCGGCCCCGTCGGCATGGGGTTCGCGGCCAGGCATCCGGACCGCATCCGCCGCATCATCTCGGCCAACGGGCCGACGCCGTTCGGGCAGAGCGATCTGTTCGAGCGCGTCACCGCCAATGCGCTGGCTTCGCCGTGGTTTCAATGGATCGCAAAAGCCGAGGCGAACGGCGAGCTCGAGCCGGTGCTCGGACAGCTCGGCTTCAACATCCTGAGCACGCTCAAGCTCAATGGTTTCGAGAACAACGCCGTCATCACCGACGCCTGGCTCGCCGCCTACGGCGCACCCTTTGCACGTCCGGCCGACTGCCTCGGCGCGATCGGATGGGCCAGGGGCTTTGCGACCGGTGCGCACAGGTTCGACGCGCCGGATGCCACCGCCGACCGCGCGATCCGCAGCAGGCCGGCGCTCGCCATCTGGGGCGAGGCGGACCGCACGCTGCACGCAGAGCATTTCCTGCCGCTGTTTTCCGCGATCTTCCCGGCGGCACCGGTCAGGCGTCTTGCCGGCGTCGGGCATTACTGTCTTGAGGATGCCCCGGAGGAAATCAGCGGCCTGATCGCGGAGTTCATCCGGCAGACCTGACTGCGTGCCCGATCGCATGCGCGGGGGCAGGGCAGCAATGGCGCTGGTTAGGTTGCAGAGGGTTCGGGCGTTGATCGGGTTATGCCTGCTCGCAGCAAACGAGCAGGACGCTCACGTCGCCATATCTGGACTAGTGTGGGTTCAGCTCGCGCCCGCGATAATGACGAGGTTGTTGATGACAGGCGTTGAGCAAAACGCCACCACAAGGGCAATCCTGGAAAGGCTTTGGCTGCGCCAAAGCAACGCGATGACGAGGAACGTCAAACCTAATTTCGGGATCAGCCACCAGGCGCCGAACCAAGTCTGGGCCATCTCCATGAACGGGTTTGCCTCGCCGAACCCGAGCTCCAAGATCCTGTTGGTGGTCGCGAGGTCGGCGCATCCAAGGAGCAGCACGGAAAGCAGCAGCAGTGCCTTGACCCAATTCATTTCAGCCCCTCGGTGCCGAGCGCCAGACTGGCAACGACCCCATCATTCATGCTGATTCGTTAATTGTTGGTTTGGGCAGGGGATTCAACCGCGGCACCTGGATGGGCTCCCAGCCAGTCAGCATACCGCTGCTCCGGTTACCCCCCTTGCATTTGCTCTAAACGACACCAGCGCCCCTGGTCGCCGCTGGCCCGGCTCTCGCAAATCGCCTCCTTGCGTAGCCGATCAGCGGGGACTCGATCGTGCGCCAGGTGATCTCCGCCAAGACGCAAACAACCGGAAGTGCAAGGCAACCTGCAAGCGGACGGCCGAAGCCAATGAACACGTCGTAGGCAACCATGTGGAATAGATAGAGCGAATAGCATCTGCGTCCCGGCCATATGAACGGACGGAGCAGTTCTGTCCGTTCCATGTTGGCGCCCAACCACATATTCGCGCAGCATGCCAACGCTGCGATTGAAAGAAAGCCGAAGGGTTCAACCATGACGGCATACGCCACATCGCAAAGCGGCGGCACGCAGTGCATTGGCGGAAGGGGTGTCCTGTCAACCGTGCTGAAACAATTCAGGTTTCTAAGATATGGTCTGGGAAAGCTACGGTCCCGACCACGGCGTATCGCCTGAGGATTGCCAAATGCGAAGCATGGTGGAGAGTTTGGTCGTCATCCACTCCGGCAATGGTTCCGTTCGACGGCGTGGCAATCCTGGGTTTAATCACTGCGAGGATCTCCACGAGTCCCGCTACACCCGTGCCGGAAACTGCATGGCTAAAACTTTAGTGAATGGGTTTGCAAAGCTGCCGGACTTGCTCCGATAGTTGAGGCATGAATCATCTAGAGCAATTGGTTTCGGAGTGGCTTCAGTACAACGGGTACTTCGTTCGCACTTCCGTCCTCGTGGGACGGCGGCCGAAGGGGGGCCATGACGGGGAGCTCGATGTCGTCGGTATTCATATGGGCCGCAATCACCTCGTTCATGTCGAATGTTCGCTTGACGCGGACTCGAAGGAAAAGCGAGAGAAGCGTTTCACCGACAAATTCGAGCGCGGTCGAAAGCATATCAAACAAGTCTTTGTTGGGCTGACTGTAGACCCTGCCAAACTCGATTCCGTGGCGATCCTTCAATTTCCAAACAAGGGCGTAACGCACCTTGGCGGTGGTCGGCTCTTGCACACCCGCGAACTCATTCACGAGATTTTTCATGGTCTGGCCGGTAGGTCCCCAGCGAGCGGGGCGGTGCCATCAAACCTGCCGCTTCTCAGAACCCTACAGCTCGCCGCTGATGCCCAGGCCATAAGCGCGGGGTCGAACAGGTTGATTGAATCCGAAGCGCAGCCGTGAAGCCCGCTCGGCGACAAAATCAAGTTCTTCAAGGAATAGGCCGGTACGCTCAAAAAGAAGGCGCTGAGCTTTCCTGTTCGGAGCCCTTCTCTGGGGGGGCATCTTCGACTGGCTCAGACGAGTTCTCTTCAGACTCGTCTACGCCTAGAAAGGCGTTCGCCACGCTGCGCCGGTCGAGAACGTCAACGGTCTGGTCCTTCAGGGTGTACTGCCAATACATCGAGCCGGTGAAGGTGTTGAGCCTGCCATAGCCTGGCGCCTCCGCCATGAAACCCTGAGCCCCCATGATTTCGTGCTTCGCCAGCATCATTCTCGCGTGAGAGATGTGGGTGAAGAGCTCTTCCGTGTCGGCAAGATAGTCCTTGACGCCCTTCACGAAATCCTCGTTGGGAATTTTCTGAAGCTGCCCCACGTAGAACCGCGGCACCTTTTGAACGAACTTGTGCTTACTTTCGGCGACATCCAGGACACCTTTGAGAAACTTCTCCCGCTTCCGGGGCTGAACGGTCTGATACTCGTCCGCGACCTTAATGATGTGTTTGGCCTTCTGCCTCCAGGTTCTGAAAAACTCGTAGAGCGAGAAGAGCCACATCTGGCTAATGCCTGACAGCCCCATGATTTCTGGCGGGGTTCGCTCGGTCTTACACCACAGCTCAAGGATTTCAGCCTCAATAGGTCGGATAATGGTGAGGTCTACTATGGCTATATTCCGTGCCTGCATCCCCATCCACAGGTCGTCGCAGAGGGGGATCTGCATCGACCATCCGAACAGGCTGAACTCTTCGCGCCGTACCATCATGCACCTTGGCTGAAAACCGACTTGTGCTCGGAATATGGTATGGTGGTTCACCAACCACCACCGTTTTCGACGAATTCATGAAAGTCTTCTGGACGTGGCGATCCAATCATCCGCGCAAGATTTCCAGAGATGTCGTGCGCTCCGCTCTTGAGGCCGCGATTGAGCAGTTGAAGCAGGCGAGGGAGATGATCGAAGCCCGGGAAGAGTCCCGCGGTAACCTTCATCTCGACCATGACACTATCCGTCCGGTCCGGAGGGGCGAAGTGCCGTAGGGCGGGACTTAGTCGAACGCACCTCGTCCACTTGCTTTGTGTTTCTCATAGCGTGCGTTGACTTCTTTTATCAGTCGCTCAAACCCCTCAATGGTCGACGCATTGAGCACCTTCGACGGATCTTTACCCATCTGTGTCATGAATTCTCGCGCTGGTCGAGTTTTGAAGAACTCCATGCCGAGCGCTTCAAATGCTTGCTCATACCGTTTCACGATACGCGGAATGCCCGGATTGAGATTGAGCGTCTTCCCCTTCAGCTCCTTGGAGTAGGTCTTGTTGACCAAGTCGGTGTAGATGGTCGGGTCAATCACGTCCTCGATGTCGGATTCTGACGGAGCGGTTGCGAAGGCCGCACCGGTAAATACGATGGAGCCGTCGCGAAGAAGCTTGGATTTCACCAACTCGTCGCGCTGGTCACGGCCCGCTCTATCGTCATCCAGCAAGACGATCACATCAAGGTCCTGAGAAGCGAGCAGGGAGGTCATATAGCTGACCTTACCGGCGCCGCCGGCCGGGGTGAGAACCATCTTCTCGACCAGGTGTTCTTTGCCTGTATCAGCGAGGTAGTCGTTGACCGATGAGAGAATCCAGAAGTCGGTCACCCCTTCTACAACCAGATTTGCGGAACCGACAAACAGGGTCTGAGAGAGGTTGTAACCCAAGGCCGCCTGCAGTGGGAAAAGGGTACGTGTGTCGCCGCTTGGGTCCTTCGTCACCTCCGTGCCCTTGTCTGATATGTTGACCGTGCGAACGATTTCAATATCGGACGGAGGGATCATGAAAGGAGAATGCGTCGTGTAGATGATTTGATTGCTGTAGTCGTCGCGGAAGTGCTGCAGCAGATCTTCCTGAGAGCGAGCGTGTAGGTATAGACCTGGTTCATCGAGAAGCAAAATGGCGTCCTCGGCCGATCCGCCCTGAGTATCAGCGGAAAACGCGATGTAGAAGGAGAAGAACCATCGGAATCCGCGGCTACGCTCATCGAGATTTACTTCAACCGGGTATTCGGCGTTTTCATCATAGATGAGAATGTCGATGTGGGGACCATCGGGCGCAAGCCGGACGGTTATCTTACGGTCCTTCCACAGCCGCCGCATTTCCTGCGTAATGAGTGCGCTGGCCCTGCTTAGCAAAGTCTGACGGCGCTCGTGATCTTTCTGCAGGCTATGGATTTCTTGGATGTCAAAACCCGCTACTTTCGCGAGTTTTTTGAAATTGCGCTCGGCCTCGGTAGGAACAACGCCATCCTCTCGTCGCTTCAGATATTCCCCGAGATGCTGGTGTCCACTCAGCTCGGGGAAATCGGCGATGTAAATAAATTTCGGCAGGAGGTCTAAAGCGTGAGTTCTGGCCTTTCCGGCGCGCTCTTGGAAGGTTGCCAGTTCTGTCGCCAGCTCTTCGATGTCGGCGAGCAACTCGTCTGGCTGTTCCGGAAGCATGGCACCAGCTGCGCCGACCGCGGCCCTGAATGCTTTCGACTCCTGAACAACATCCTTTGCCCAGGCTTTGGGGAAGTTTTGGTTAGATGCGATGGCTTCCGAAAGTTTTTGGAACGCAGTCTTCGCGGCCTGCACGTGAGCTTCCGCAATCGCAGAGACTGAGGCTTCTATCGCAGGAGCTGCGCGGCGCCAGTGCGCGGTTACTTTTTTGGCGTCGAGCGTTGGGGCCGTAAGGCCCTCTAGACCGACTCGGTTGTTAGCCGCGCCATAGGCCCTGGTAACCGTGATCTTGGTGATCCTCTGACCGACGATCTCCTCGATCTCTTGTGTTTCGTCAGGAGCAAGGTCCCAAGTGGTGCGAGCAATCACGGTCTCGGGCGTACACTCGTTGAGATGCCGACCACGAGGAAAGTTCTTTACCGGGTCAACGTCCTTCCGACCTCCGTCTGGGTTCGCTTCCTCAAGCGCAAGCAGAATATTGGATTTGCCGCTCTCGTTGCGACCAACTAAGGCGGTCAACTGCTCGACTGGAATCTCACCGCTATTGGCAATCGATCGGAAGTTTTCGACGGAAAAATTGACGAGTTTCAAGGTGATGCCCCTTAAATAAGCCGGCAGTACTTGTACCCGCTCTGGTGGCAGAACCTCAAGTCCGGTTGCGTATCTTCCCCAGGAGGTCTTGGTGGGCGCCGTATTTGGCTTCCCAGCTTTTGACGCCGATCCGGTGGATTCGTCGTGGATGTGCTTAATGAGCGGGATTGCTGTCTCGTCTGGTGCCTTCTGGCCCACGCCGCAACCCAGCCTAATCCTTTAGGATGATGAACCACCTCCTCGCAGGGCTGACCAGTGACAACGCAGGGCATGGTGAGCGCCAAAGTACGGAGGAGCCGGATCTGCTTGGAGCGTTCGCGGATCGCTCCCGCGATTGCTCGATCAGTAGGAGACGTTCATCTTCACGACGGCTATCCAAGACGCACTGGTGTTAGAAGATCTACGGGTGCAGCGCGCTAAAGCATAACACCGTGGTTATTCACGATCGAAATATCTTGGTGATCTACTTGGATGAATCTTACAGTCGCCGATCACCTCGAGGAACGCCAGGCATGGCGGCCGTAACCTCGACTTTCCAGTTCGCCTTCATGTGGCTTGAGATGGTGACCACGCTAGGATGCCCGTAGCGATTGGGGCGTCCGCAGGAAATGATAGCGCGCGCCGGAGCCGCAAGTGCAGACGGAATGGCGGCTACGCCAGATAACTTTCCACCATGGTGCGGAAGTTGCAAGCCGCTCAACCGGATTCCTCGCATCGAAGGGATCTCATGGTATTCGGCGTCACCTGTAAAAAGAATATCTCGCCCGACCGCACGTAAGTGCAGCGCCAACCCGCTACCATTCACCGAATTGCCAGTGCAGCGAATAATGCGTGCACCGCGGCGATTGCGTGAGCTCTTGCCCGGCGCGACGAGATGCAGGCGTCTCAGACTATGCAGTTGCATTGCAAACGTATGAGCATTGGGACCGACCGAGGTTTGTGCGGGAGCGAACCAGTGCTTCTTGTGGAAGCTCTGATTTTGTCGACCATAGGCATAGTGATCCGTATCCCAATGAGACAGGACGACAAAACCGCCATTGGAATGTGGCGGAGAAAACCCGGCAGGGACATTGTGCAAATGAAACCATATTGGTTGCCCAACATCGAAGTAGAGCATCGGTCCGGGCTCTATCGCCCTTGGGCAAATAATGTTGAAGCTTGCCTGTCCTACATCGAGGGCGAACGATTGGCTTAACCCCCAAACCCGACTCCAGCGGCGGAGACAAGCATTGATGAGCGCTGGGGGCACTGGGGGCACAATACTCAATAGCGAATACCGGGATCTGAGGGCGCTGCCTTTCGCCCGGAGCGCTGGTACCGACGCACCGATCGGATAGGGAGATATTGGCTGCGAAGCGGGCGCTAGTCGCCTGAGCCAAATGATCTTTCCCCTGGCCGGCCGGCCCATGGAACGGCCTCCAACAAAGCGGTTGTCACGCAATTGAAGCAACCAAACCCAGGGTCCCGTTTGCTTCGTGTCTGGAGTGACGCGGAGCTCCAGCCAGTCACCTACGGCGGGTGGATCTCCGTCGTTCATCATATCTTGCAGAGTCGGCAGAGTGGAAACGACGCGCAGAAACCCGAGCCCTTCTTCAGATGACGAATGGTGGCTATCACGATCGAAAAATTCGGAAGCTACGGCATCCAGCTGGACGGCGATCCGGCCTCCGCCCATCTCTTCGATGCTGTCCACGTGCCCATAGAAGGTCTGCGGGTCTTCTAGAAAAAAGAAGAAATGAAAGATCGCCTCCCAAAGCTGAAAACTAGCCGTCTACGGCACATTGCTGGCTTCAAGGATATTAGCGGCTAACGCACCGCTTTAAATAGTCCTAAATTGGCATCGGACGATCGGGCTCTTGAGACGAAAGACGTGATCGATCTGGTCGCGGTCCAACTTTGGCGCCGACTGAAATCATGGCGATCACATGTCGATGGGGACTATCCATCCAGGAGTTCTGAAGGCGCGCGATATCCGGCCCCTTTGCAATGGGAGTTTGCCCGGTAATTCCATCGGGACGACCTGGGGCAAATGCCATCAGACGGGTTCGCAATGCGCGATCTTCAATAAAAGACCCCACGGTTAGCAACGTAGGAACTGAATCTGCAGCGTCTGATTGGATGACCTCTGTCACGGTCCACATGCATCACAGACGGCGGTGAGGCGACCGACCAATCTCCGAAATACGGCTGACACCCGACGTGAGGACGGCCGCAGCGTTGGTCGCCCCGGACCAGAAGCCTACCAAAATACAGAGTCCGCACCGCTACCGGAGGCGTCCACCAGAAGCAAAAGTATGGCGCGTTTTACAGCGGCCAACTTCCGAATCCTTTTGTCTGGCGCTCTTTTGGGCGTAACCGTCTTTCGGCTCGATAACTTCCGAGAGCAAGTCAGCCGTGATCCGGAGGCTGCTGCATATTTCGGCAAGCTTTTGATTGGAGAGCACCGCAGGTCGATGCGATAGTTTCAAGACAAACTCGAACACGCGATCCGAATTGCGCATGAGCTGCAGCAGGTGCTCACCGCTCGGCCCGTTTGATCCCGAAAGCCAATTCTTGGCTGTCCTTTCATTGGCTCCCGTCCACCGCATCAAGGTCTTATGCGCTTGATGACTGCTTCCAAGCTCTGACTTGAGGATATCCGCGATCACGGTCGCGTAGGTCGAAAATGTAACGCCTTCATCTCCCGGAAATTTCTTGCCCGTTTTTGGAAACATGTTTCCCCCCGAGCTACGTTATAGTTTGGCTCACCGCATCATGCATTCTTGACGTTAGTGGGGCAGCAATGTTGCCGGTGGCCTCCGATAAAAAATTTGAGATGCCGTCAAATCACGGCCTGACGTCAGCCGCAGAGTATGTGCGGATGTCGACAGATCATCAACAATACTCAACAGCGAACCAGTCCCAAGCAATCCGCGAATATGCAGCGCGTCATGGGTTCCGGATTGACAAGACTTATGAAGACAGCGGCAAAAGTGGTCTCAATTTGGATAGTCGCGACGCGCTCAAACAGCTCATCGAAGACGTGCAAACTGCTGCAGCGAAGTTTTCGACCATTCTAGTCTACGACGTCAGCCGATGGGGGCGGTTTCAAGATGCCGATGAGAGCGCCTATTACGAATATGTCTGCAAGCGGGCGGGCATATCGGTTCGTTACTGCGCTGAACAATTCGAGAATGACGGCAGCCCGGTCTCGACTATCGTCAAGGGCGTCAAGCGTGCGATGGCGGGCGAATATAGTCGCGAACTGTCGGTCAAGGTCTTCGCGGGGCAGCGCCGCCTGATCGAACTAGGATACCGGCAGGGCGGCCCCGCCGGCTATGGATTGCGACGGCAGTTAATCGATCAAAGTGGCCTCGCCAAAGCCGAACTTGTGCGAGGCGAATACAAGAGCATTCAAACCGACCGGATTGTGTTGATCCCGGGTCCGGAGGAAGAGATCGAAACTATCCGTTTCGTCTACGATGCCTTCGTTAGGCAAGGCAAGAACGAAACGGAGATCGCCGAAAACCTCAATTGCAAGGGCATCTCCACCGATCTTAATCGCTCATGGACACGGGCGGCCGTCCACCAGATTCTGATCAACGAGAAGTACATCGGAAACAATGTCTGGAATAGATGCTCGTGCAAGCTCAAAGGACGTCGAATCTACAATCCTCCCGAACGTTGGATAAGGCACGATCAGGCATTTGAACCAATTGTTGGAGAAGAAACCTTCAGGGCAGCCCAGGTGATTATCTCCGAACGTTGTAAGCGATACTCCGATGAAGAGCTACTGGACGTCTTGCGTGGCCTGTTGGAGCAGCACGGTTTCCTTTCGGGAATGATCATCGATGAGTTGGAATTCGGCCCCTCAAGCAGCGCATACCGTATTCGTTTCGGCAGCCTAATCCGCGCCTATGAGCTGATCGGATTCACGCCCGATCGGGACTATCGTTACATCGAGATCAATCGCGCGCTGCGCCGAATGTATCCGGACCTGATCACAGCAACGATCCACGGTATCGAGGAAATCGGCGGCTCGGTTTGTCAGAACCCGGAGACAGATCTCTTAACGGTAAACGATGAATTCACAACGTCGCTCTGCGTGGTTCGGTCGCAGGAGACGACGGCTGGTTCTCATCGTTGGAAGGTCCGTTTCGACGCAGGCTTGCGTCCCGATATTACGGTCGCAATCCGCATGAACCAGATGAACAGCGCCATCCTAGACTATTATCTGCTTCCGCGCTTTGAGATGACGGCCGACCGCGTTGCTCTTGCCGAAGACAATGGGGTTGCGCTCGATGCCTACCGTTTCGACACGCTCGATATGCTGTTTGAGCTTGCCGCACGCTCCCAATTGATGGAGGTCAGTCATGGGCTCGGGTCAATCCATTGAGATTATTCCGATTGGCGCCATCGATGTTGTTAACCCGCGGGCGCGAAACCGCCGCATCTTCAAAGAGATTGTTACCAGCGTCGCCGAGCTCGGACTGAAGCGGCCGATCACAGTGAAGCACAAGTTGGGTAACGGCGAGCCGCGCTATGAGCTTGTCTGCGGTCAGGGACGACTTGCGGCTTACCAGGCGCTCGGGCAGCGCGAGATACCTGCTGTGATCGTCGACGCTACCAACGAAGACAGCGCGATCATGAGCCTGGTCGAGAATTGTGCTCGCCGCCAACATCGCTCGATCGACCTTTTGCATGATATCGAAGGTCTGCGCCAGCGGGGTTATGAGTTCGACGACATTGCCCGCAAGACGGGCCTCACGGTCGAGTACGTCAAGGGTGTGAACAGCCTGCTTGAAGGCGGCGAGCACCGGCTCTTGCGCGCAGTCGAAGCAGGGCAAATGCCGGTTAGCGTCGCCGTCGTAATAGCGCAGGCGCAAGACAGTGACGTCCAGGACGTCTTACAACAAGCTTATGAAGAGAAATTACTGCGCGGTCAGCGCCTATTGGCCGCCAAGAAGCTGATCGAGCAGCGGCGCCGCCGCGGCAAGGGATACAGAGCCGGTCCACGCCGTCCCGACGGCACCCCGCTCAGCTCCAATGCCCTGCTGCGCACCTATCGGCAGGACGTCGATCGCAAACGAATCCTGATCCGGAAGTCAAACAGCACCAAAGCACGGCTGGTTTTCATCTTGGAAGCCTTACGAAAACTCCTGACTGAACCGGACTTTCTGGAGCTCCTGCAGACCGAGAAGCTTGATACTTTGCCGAAGAATCTCGCGCTTCGTCTGGATGACCAAGGGTAACCTATGGCACGCCGGCCGCACATCTCGGTTCGCATGGGTTTCGAAGAACGGACCCTTTTAGTCCGGCTCGCGGACATCCAGCCGTTAAAGCTCGTAACAGAAGAAGTGAAGCGCTCGGCAAAATATTGCCAGATCGCGGCCTCCATCTCGGAGATCGGGCTTGTCGAGCCTCCGGCAGTGGCGCGCAGCCGCGAGAATAACGGCAAATTCCTGCTGCTCGACGGCCATCTGCGGCTTGAGGTGTTACGGGATCGCGGGTTTTCAGAGATTGAATGCCTGGTGTCGACCGAGGACGAAGCCTTCACCTACAACAAGCGCGTCAACCGGATTGCGATCATCCAGGAGCACCGGATGATCCTGAAAGCGATCGAAAACGGCGTTTCCGAGGCGCGTATCGCTAAAGCGCTCAATGTCGACGTCGCCAGTATCCGCCGGCGCCGCAAACTCTTGGATGGCATCTGCACTGAGGCGGTCGAGCTTCTAAAGGAGAAGCACCTGACGCTCCATTCGTTTTCGGAACTGCGCAAGCTCGCTCCGATCCGCCAGATCGAGGCGGCCGAATTGATGATCGCGATGAACAATTTTTCCAACAGCTATGTGCGCTCACTAGTGGCCGCGACGCCCCGGAACCAGTTGGCGGCCGGCTACACGCCGCGCCAGCCGAAGGGTTTGTCGGACGAGCAGCTCGCACTGATGGAGCGGGAATCTGCATCATTGGCCCGCGAATTTAAGGTTGCAGAGCAGACCTATGGCGCCGATCACCTGGATCTTGTGCTGGCTGTCGGCTTCGTGTCCAAGCTTTTGCGCAACGGGCGCGTGGTTGGCTACCTCGCAAAGCACTTCCAGGAGCTGCTGTTCGAATTCCAACGGATCACCGAATCCGAAGCAGATGCAGCCTGACCAAGGCTTCCTCGCGTTTCGGTCGGTACGACGCTTAGCTCGCTGGCAGCAAAACGGGGAGTGGGCCATCACACGTGAGCGCAACCGTGGCTTCTCACCGTGGCTTTCTAGCTAATCACCAAAGAACGTAGCGATATCAACATAATGCGGAGGATGGACGTTCCGTCATTCGTCATTCGGTGTGACGTCGATCATCTCGCCGGCAGACTGCTGGCGCGGCAGCGCCGGGTTCATGACGATGACCAAGCCGGGCCTCTGCGGCTCATCCGATAAATCGATCATCCAGCCCGCCCTCGCGCGGCCACCGCCGATGCCACCAAGCCCATTCGGCTCGGCCAGCTGCTCAAGGGCATTCGCCGCACTCACCCGGGCCATGTCGTTTCCGCTTTTGCCGCGGACGTCAGCCATCGCGAGAATATTCCTTGCTCTCTCGCATCACCTGCAAACCGTGATTCCAATATGCCCTGACGTGAGGTTTCTTGCGCGCTTCCCTGAGGCTGTGCGGCTTCATTCCAGCCTCAGTGGGTGCGTCGCATCTACGTGAGCCTTCCAGCATGAGGTCGAGTGCGGTCTTGAGCTTGCCGGAGACGGTGAGCCTGCCGGATCGATCCTTGGCGGCGATGGCTTGGCGGGTAGGCTCGTCGGTCATGACTGGTCCTCGGTGATCAGCGACGCACAAGGCGGAACGTAGCCGAAGGCGGAGTTCGGACGGTGCGGAGCGGGTGGATAGAGGGATGCGCGCGAGGGGCGCAACAGTTTCGCCTCCCCTATAGGGGACTGTTTCACTGTTTCGGGCTGCTGTTCTGACGTCGTTTCTGAGTGTTTCACCCCTGTTTTCAGGCTATTTAGCTCTGTTGCGGTATCGACTGTTTTTCGACTGTTTCGGACCGCCGCTGAAACAGTGGATAACTCGTTCATCGGAGCACCCATTGCAGGTCGTCTTCGCAGGCGATCCGGTTGGCCTCAACGAGCTCGCGGCGGAAGGTGTTCATGAGGGTGCGGGCGCTGTTGGCCTTGCCCTTCAGGTCGATCAGACCGCGGGCATTGCATTCGGCAGCCCAATGGTCGCGATGCGCGGCCCGGCGGTTGCCTGGAAGCATAGTGACCTTGTCACCGGCCAGCACGTTCAAAAGCGCCTCCAGCGCCTTCTGTGCGCGCGGGGCGAGCTTGCCCGGCCGGCGCGCATCGGTCAGCTCATGTTCCCAGCGATCGTTCACCAGCGCGATCTTGACGTCCTGGAAGTCAAACCGGGTCGTCGGTATTCGTTCGCGCGCCTTCCGAAACTGCAGCGTAAATGACACGTCGGTGTCGTCGCGCTTGGCGGTCTCGAGGTGGATAACGGTGTCCATCTGCCATTCGCGGGCTTTGTCGCCATAGCCACGGGTCTCGTCGTGACCGGTGTGGTGGATCCAGATTTGCCCGATGCCGCGCCGGGTCAGCGATAGCGCCCAAGGCAAGGTCTGCTGCCACGGCAAGGTGTCCTTCTGGTCGCCAGCGATCAGGCACATCACGTTGTCGAAAATGATCAGGTCGACGCTGCCGATCTCGTCGATCAGGCGCTCGATCGCTTCCTGTCCGGGGATCGTGTTCAACGGTTGGAAATTCGGGATGTCCTCGTGGCTGAGTGCGAAGAAGAACTTGGGGTCATCACCCTGGCGGGCCGCCTCGTCGATCAAGCGCGTGCGCAGCAGGCGAGCGCTCATCTCGCCGTCGATGTAGAGAACATTCGCAGGGCGTCGGCCGGTCCAATGCAGGAAACCTGCACCCGAGGAAACCGCCTGTCCTAGGGCTATCGCGAAATTAGTCTTGCCTAGCCCGGTTGCTGCAGTGACCAATACCCGACTGGTTGTCGTCAGCCAGCTGCCACATAGAAGATCCGGCTCGTCGATCTTTCGGGAACGCCATTCCTTAACAGTCAACGGCAGGTTGGACGGTAGCCCGAGCGGGGCGCGCACAAGGTGTTCGGGGCAGATCTGGCCATATTCATTCGGGCTCTGGACGGGTGGGGGCTCACCGGTGTGCTTCCAGGAATCTCGAGGATCCAGCAATTCCATTTTGCGAACGCCATTGTGAACGCGACGTTGGAAATCGTCGTCACATTCGGCATCCATGATCGTCATGTGCCAACCTGCACTTCTGGCGCGAGCAGATCGAGTTCTCGTACCCTTGCTGGAGCCTCGTTGACCGCTTTGGCCTCTGGGAATGCCGGAACGTCGAGTCGGAGGTTGGGGCGATCATCGCTTACAAAAGTCCGTCCCAGCCGGGTGTCCGTAAAGAAGCTAACGATCAAGCGGTAATGTGAACCCTCAACTCCGAATGCGACAGTTTGGGCGAAAGATCGGTTGGGAAGGCGTGGGCGAGCGAGCATACGAGTGTCTCAGCGAACACGATTGCGATGCTTTGCCGCTTCAGCGTTGTGAGCGCGGCGCTCCGCTTCCTCTTTGAGCCGGCGTTCGATGTAAAATTCAATACTTCGCCATGTAATCTTGCGAGATGAGCCTTCCAGATAGCTTTCAAGCAAGCCCGAGTTCAGGAGCTCGTATGTCTTGGCGCGACCGATTTTGAGCGCTGCCATCGTCTCATTCACGCTAGCAACAATGCTGTTCTGGCCTAGCTCGAAGCGAAACGCAGGATCTGCGGATTGATTGAATGGCATTTTTGTTCCTGGCTGTTCGTGAGGAAGCAAGTGAACAGCAGGACTACATCGAGTTTTCTGAATTGTAGGCCGGGAAGGCCGGAAATGGGCCGGAAATGTCAGGTTGACTTAGCCTCATAAGCCTCGATCCCACGAGCAGCCAGCTTTTGCAGCACGCTTTTTGACGGGCTTTTCCTTAGTTTATTGTAGAAAAACTGCGCGATCCGCTCTTCCAAATCAGCGCGCGTCCTCCATCCCTTTTTCTTACCTGGGCCAAAGCGGCCATGAGTTTTGAAGAGGCGTTGAACCTCGTCGTTGACGAGGTCCTGATCATACACCGGCTTTCTTCCTGACGAGACTTTGAGGAGAGATTGTCGTAGTGCGTGCAGGCTCCACGCGCGGCGCTGTTCGGGACCAGTTCCTGATCCGGCTAGCCAATCAGTGACGCGGTAAAGGCGCCAATGGTCGCAGGGAATTTCCTCAAAACCTGATCGCGGATCGTCGAGCCGCCCAAAGAGCCTATAATTACCTTCAACGACCGAGGCCGCGAATTGGTCGATCATGGAGTGCCAAATTGCAGAGACCGATTTAAAGACGAGTGCCGCCACGAGGGCGTTCTCGGGTAGGTTCTCCGCCTTTAGCAACTCCCAAGGCGGAAGCTGTATGGCTCCGCCATTGCGGAAGCTGACCTTAAATGTTCGAGAGGCGCTGTCTACGTCGACTGAAACAGGTGCATTCGTCCATCGATAGTCAAGCGAAAACCGCCTTTGATTCGGGGACAGCTCGCTGAACTCTAAGAAAACGGCGTCGGCCACAGATCGCCATTTTGGATCGGGCCGGGCGCGCAAAGCTTCTCTGGTAGTTTTGATCATAGGCTAGTTGTCAGCACAATTCGTCCGGATGTGCCACACCGTAACCATCTCGGCGATACAGACGCCGCGTTCACGCGGGGCGGCGTCCTCTGACGTACGAAATTTCTGCTTAAAGCAGTACTCAAGCAGGGCTCAAGCAGCCTATGTCCGCATCGATTGACCGCAAAAGGGCGGCATGCGGCGTGGCTGTGGACCTCATCCGTGTCGCCAGAAAGCCGCGTGCCATGGCACAGTTGGCAATTCATCAACGTGGCACAACGACTGCGGACTAGAATTTAGCCCTACTAATGCGATGTATTCGAAGATTTCCGTCGCGGTGCAGCTCAAGGCTGACAGTGTGAGCCGTGCCAAGCCGAAATTCGATCGTACGTCCCGCTTCTATGATGTCAGTGGTACCGCCGAATAAGTTGGGCTCTCCGCACCATAGTTCTCCGCTCGCTGCCTTAAGCTTGAAGATTCCTGGAGGAACTGTCGTCACGAGTCGATCACCGCTGCGAATAAACCATGAGATGACCGGAGCATCCGTCCGAGCATCGGTCAGCTTGACGAAATACTGCGAGCCGTTCGGGGCCTCAACAAAGAACGGTACGGTTCGCTCTATGCTGGAGTAGCGTGCAAAGATCCCCGTGCCTGGGGCGGGTTGGGGCGCGCAAGAGATCGTCATTGACGCGGCGTCAATTAGGCTTTCCTTGTTTGTCCATGCAATCGCGAGCGCGATGGCGGTAACAATGAAGGTCCGGGGGAAGCGATAGAGCGGGCGGAGAGTTCTTATCCAGATTGGTTCGGGCAGAGGCTTGCCGCACTTTCCACACGAAGGCAGCTTTCTAACCGAGAACTGCGAGACGCGGTTCCGGGTTTCGCAGTGCCGACAAACAACTTCGTTGCTCATTTTCTTCTATTTCTCGCGAGAGCGAACTCCCGAAGCCGCTCAAGGGCAGCAATCGCCAGACGAGGGGTTGATTGGTCTGCGTTGTGTGTCAGCACGGTGAAGTTTGTGGCACACGCGTCTGGGTCGGGTAATTGATGGCGCGCGGTGCCACAGATCCGCTGGCACAGTTAGTCGTTTGGCACAGACGGAATGACGCGGGCGCTGGCACAGACACCTGCGACCCATGGCGCGCAAGTGGTCAGCGGCAAGTCGTGGTCGACATGCCGCCTCCCAACCGAGTGGTAAAGCAATTCAGTGGAGGAGAAGGATCTGGAATGGCTGACTCATGGGCCGCTCGGGGAGCCTGCACGATAATAGGTTCCTGGGGCGAGGGCGCCGCTCGCGCCGCAGCCAAATTCTCCTCATAATCCCGCTGTGCCCGTCGTTGCGAGTCGGTGAGAACCGCTTGGTCAGCCGCGAGTTTCTTGCTGACGTCAATGCCACAATGAAGTTGCTCAAGCATCAACAGCCCAATGCGGCTCATTGCTCGATCATCGGGCAGTGCGCCTGAAATAACGGTGGTTTCTACCCGCTGAATCTCGGCGCAAACATGAGGTGGCCAACGCCCTGCGAGGGGACCTGGCGACGCGGCCGGACGCATGGGTCTGATCGTTTCGACAGGCACGCCAAATGACGAGAAATCTGGGGCGGATTGGCTCTGCTGGGCGTGAGCGGGCAGGGACATTGCGATAGCGATGAGAATCCCCTTAGCGAAGGTAGCATCCATAATCATCAAATCCTGAACGGGGCCTGGGCCGGCCGTCACTTCTGTTAACCCGTCTGCGCAAACCGAATGTAACTTAAAAGCGGTAGTCTTAAAAGCGGCAAAGGCCCGAAATCCTGATGTGAAAAAGACTCACAAGGGGCCGCTTCGGGACGTTTTGGCGAGAAACATGCGCCGGCTCCGGGCTGCGCAGGGCCTTAGTCAGGAAATGCTGGCACACGAGTGCGGTATCAACCGCACTTACCTAAGCGGGGTTGAGCGATCTGAGCGAAATGTCTCGATCGACAACATTGCCCGGATTGCACGTGGCCTTAAGATCAAAGCGCACATGCTGCTTGACGACGGCGCTTAGGCGCGCCGCTGAAAGCGAGATGGACCTACCGAGCGATCTATTGCGCCAAGCAGGCCCTTACGCGCGGATATCTCATCCTCCGAACGGCATTGATTGCATTACGCTTTGCGCGAAAGGGCCAAAAGGCCACGGCCGGAATCTACGATCGATCGCCGGCGAAGCCGTTTATGCGCCCGACGAGCCTGGAGAAGCACATGAGCAAACGGCTTGATGACCCCCAACGACCCGACCGTCGAGCAGCTCTACGCTGACATCGATGCGACCATCGCTCGGTGGGAGGAGCGCAGCCGCGGTGGCACGAAGACCGCGCTGCCGGGCTTCGGCATTGGGAGCTAGACGGTGAGCCAGATCTGATGGAGCAGTCCCTCGTCATGTCGCTGGTTGAGGTGGTGACGAATGCCGTGATCGGTCTCGCCACTTCCGTTCCCTTCAACCACGCCCTTGGCGACTATCTCGGTCGGTGTCACTGCGCCGGCGGCGACGAGAAGTCCCGCGAAGATGCGATGTTCATCGGGGATACGTGCGCCACGACGTGCGCCCGTGTGCGTATCCCCTGCCTCGCCCAGAGGGGATCGCGTGAGTAGCGTCATCGACGTGCTGATCGCTGACAATGGCTGCGTGTGCTGCGCCAGCCGGAACTTCTGAGCTGATTCGTCGGCCAGACGATGAGGAAGTTGAGCGGGAGGGCCGCGCCGGACGAGATCTTAGAAAGGTCATTGCGGTATTCGGGGCCAGACCTTGAGCGCTTCTCCGGCACGATAATCTGTTAAATTTCAATAGGTTGATCGCCTTCGCGCGTTCTTCCGAGAAGGCCGATAGATTCTTCCATTTTAGGGAATATTTGAACCGATTGGGTTGAATGGGCCGTTGACCTACCTTATCTTGTGTGGGGCGGCGACAAGAGCAGCGAGGAGGATGGCGATGAGTGGTCTCACACCATTTGGAGTAACAGCCAGGAAGCTCAGGCTGGAAAAGGGCATGAGGTTATTGGATTTGGCGGCAAGGACGAAGCTGAGCGTAGCGTTCCTGTCCGCGGTCGAAACAGGAAAGAAGCCCATCCCTGATGGGCATGTGCGCGCTGTCGGCGTGGCAATGGACTTGACGGCTGAACAGCTTGCCGAGTTGCGGCGCGCTGCCGACCGGACAAGGAAGACGGTCAAGATCGAGCGCCTTCCCGAAGACCAGCGAGAACTGGTAGCGGCCTTTGCGCGCCGTATCGACTCCGTGCCGGCCGATCTGATGGCGAAGTTGAAGAAGGTAGTGCTGAAATCGGTCTCTGGAGAGCAGCCCTTTCAGCGCAAGCGGCGCGGCATCATCGTGCCGCCAATGTCGACGCCGGCCTTGAGGGATTTCGCCGACAAGGTTCGCACCGCATTCGTCGAGGACGACCACGTCGAGTTTCCGATCATGGATGTCCTCGAGTTTCGCCTCGGTCAGGTCTTCGACGGCTTCTTCATCGACGTGCGCGATCGCGAATCGATGGGCGATGACGAGGGACGCGTGATCGGCGGAACCATGGGCTTGGCACTTCGTGAGGACGTGTATTGCGGCGCTTGGGAGGGGAACGGCCGTGACAGGTTCACCGCCTGCCACGAGCTGGCGCACTTCTTGTTGCACCGGACCATCACCATGGCGCGCACGCGGGAGGATACGGACGAGATCTATCGTGATGCCGAGTGGCAGGCCGACACCTTCGCCGGCACGCTGTTGATGTCGCCGCGCCATCTGCCCTTGTTTAGTGATTCCGAGGATGCGGCCAATCAGTGCGGCATGACGGGCTTCGCCGCCAAGGTGATGTGGGCGAAATATCGGAGCGAAGCACGCTTCCCAAGCGCGGCAGAAACGCCGCGTTTTCTTTAGGTGAGGAGGATTGATCGAGAGAGATGTAGGCGCGTCGCCTGAACTGCCCGGACGGAAGAAGCGGGTGGGGACGTCTGATCAGTGCTGGAACACTGATCAGACGCCGAAGGCCAAAGCCAACAACCCAACGCGCTCGTAGCTCAGCTGGATAGAGCAGGTCCCTCGTAAGGCCACGGTCGCAGGTTCGAATCCTGTCGAGCGCACCACCCATTGAACACGAGGCGTATGCTTTATGTACCATAGATAGTGGACTATTGTGAAATTGCAATCTGGAGAAAATACCGAGATGGTTTCCGAGGTCAGTTTGCCTCTGAGGCCCCGGAAAGCCTTTGGTGTCGGTATACATTGCAAGGCTGGCTTTCCACCCCTGGCACTTGATGTATGCCGTGGCCTGGTCGTCGGTCTTGCCGAGCAGACGTTTCAGGATCAGAGCGGCCCGCCGCAGCATGCCGGACAGATCAAGCAAGGGGGCGCCCCGTGTGACTTCTGGTGGTCATTGGCGACGAGCAACGAATTGCGCGCCGTTCGGGGCCGCGCAAGGCGTGGCGGCAGAATTTGGGCCACGAGCACGTACTTGAGACTTTAGTGGTGACCGATCATTCGAGAAAAGGTCCAAATTCTCATTGAGCACGTCTCGAAAGTCAGTGTAATTTCAAACTCTTGCAAAGTGCGATAGGCAAATTGGTAGTTCGCCCTCCAGTTCAAGCTGAGGTCGGCGCGAGCTTGCAAGAAGGCAGGGGGGGTGATGAGGCTTGAAGAGCTTGCGTCCGGGCAGAGCCTTTCCGGAATCGAGCCAACAGATGTCGTGTCGGTAGTGGCATTGGTTCCTCTCGCTGAGGGATCCGTGCAGCTCATTTACCGCAGGCCCGACGGCGCAATGAAAGAGCGGTTGCTCGGTCGGGCTGATGAAGCATCGATCGCGATTGCGAGTGCCGAGCGCCCATTCTCCTTTGACGGTGATGGCGGGGCATTTCAACTCGCATGCGAGGCCAAGCGGATCGACCTGGCTTTCCTTTTCGACCCGATGATGGCGGTGCACAGCTCTAACGTCGAGCCATTGCCGCACCAGATCACCGCCGTTTACGAGTCACTGTTGCCGCGCCAGCCGCTGCGATACGTGCTCGCGGATGACCCCGGCGCCGGCAAAACCATCATGGCCGGCCTTTATATCCGCGAGCTTATCATGCGCGCGGACTCGCACCGCATTCTCATCGTCGCGCCGGGCAGCTTGGTCGAGCAGTGGCGCGACGAGCTGTTCGAGAAGTTCGGCTTGGAGTTTCACGTCTACTCCAGCCTATTAGAACAGACCTCGCCAAGCGGCAATCCGTTCAACGACTATCCGCGCCTGATCGTCCGCCTCGATCAGCTTGCTCGCAACGAAGAGCTTCAGGCAAAGCTGTGCGCTCCCGGCTGGGACTTGGCCGTCTTCGACGAAGCACACAAGCTTTCAGCTCACTACTTTGGCTCGAAGCTAGAAAAGACTGGACGCTTCCGCTTTGCCGAGAAGCTGGGCAAGCATGTGCGTCACCTGTTGCTAATGACAGCAACGCCACATAACGGCAAGGAAGAAGACTTCCAGCTTTTCCTTTCGTTGCTCGACTCCGACCGCTTTTACGGAAAGTTCCGCGACGGCGTGCACAAGGTCGATCCCTCTGACCTCATGCGCCGCATGGTCAAGGAGGAATTGGTCAAATTCGACGGCACGCCACTCTTCCCCGAGCGCAAGGCATATACGGTCAACTACGAACTCTCGCAGATCGAAGCGGCCCTCTACGAGGCCGTCACCAATTACGTCCAAACCGAAATGGGCAAGGCCGACCAGCTTGAAGGCGCACGTAAGGGTTCAGTCGGTTTCGCGCTCACCGCGCTTCAACGTCGGCTTGCATCGAGCCCCGAAGCGATCTTCCAGTCCCTTAAGCGTCGCCGCGAGCGGCTTGAGAATCGGCTGCGCGAAGAAAAGCTCGGCATCAAGGGCCGTCAGCCAGTCGCCGAAACCTACCCTAGCGTGCCCGAGGATGATGATGATCTAAGCGCCGAAGAGCAGGAGACTCTTGAAGAAGATTTGATCGACGAGGCGACTGCTGCCAAAACCGTCGCTGAGCTTGAGGGCGAGATCGTCATCCTCAAGGGATTGGAGGCCCAGGCCAAAGCCGTCGTCGCGTCTGGTCAGGATCGCAAATGGGACGAACTGTCCAAGATTTTGCAGAACAGTCCCGAAATGCACGACGCCGCCGGACGGCAGCGCAAGATCATCATTTTCTCCGAACACCGCGACACGCTGAACTACCTTCATGCCAAGATTGCCGGCGTGCTCGGCAATCCGGATGCCATCGGCACCATTCACGGCGGCACCCATCGTGACGAGCGCCGCCGCGTTCAGGCGCTCTTCCGTTCTGATCCCGATGTTCGCGTCCTGGTCGCAACCGACGCCGCGGGCGAAGGCGTGAACCTTCAGAACGCGAACCTCATGGTTAACTATGACTTGCCCTGGAATCCGAACCGGCTGGAACAACGTTTCGGGCGCATTCATAGAATCGGGCAAACTGAGGTTTGCCATCTTTGGAATTTAGTGGCTAAAGAAACCCGCGAGGGCGATGTCTATCACCGCCTTCTCAAAAAGCTGGAAATCGAGAGCGATGCCCTCAAGGGTCGCGTGTTCGATATTCTCGGGGAGGTCTTCGAGGAGACCAGCCTTAAAGACCTCTTGATCCAGGCCATCCGCTACGGCGACCGGCCCGACGTGCGTAAACGCCTGACGCAGAAGATCGACCAGGTGCTCGACCGCGATCACTTGAAATCCTTGCTGGATCGCAACGCGCTTGCTCAGGAAACCATGAGCCCGGAGCGACTGTTCGCAGTGAAAGAAGAAATGGAGAAGGCCGAAGCAAGGCGGCTTCAGCCTTTCTTCGTGCGTGCCTTCTTCACCAAAGCGCTCGATGCGCTTGGCGGCACTGCGCATCCGCGCGAGGCCGGGCGCTACGAGATCACCCACGTCCCCGCGGCGATTCGCGAGCGCGACCGCCGCCTTACGGGGCGAAACCGTCGCGAGCATGAACCCGTCTTGCGTCGCTACAGCCGCATTTGTTTCGAGCGCGAGGCCATTCAGCCCCTCGACAAGCCGGGCCTGGAACGCGCCGTTCTGATGCATCCTGGCCATCCGGTCATGCTCGCCATGTCGGACATGATCTTGGAACAGCACGCAAACCTATTGCGGCAGGGCGCGGTCTTGATCGACCCGGCCGATGAAGGTCTCGATCCCGCGCTGCTGTTCTTGCTCACACATGAAATCAAGTCGGGCGATGGCGCTGTGCTGTCCAAGCGCCTGCAGTTCGTGCGCGTCGGGCCGGATGGCAAGGCCGAGTTCGCCGGCTGGGCGCCACATCTCGATCTTGAACCGCTAGCCGAGAGCGAGAGGGCCTTGCTCAAGGATACGCTCAATGCGTCGTGGTTGGCGTCGGGCCAGGAACAACGCGCCTTATCGCTGGCGGCAACAACGCTGGTGCCGGAGCATTATGGCGAGGTCGCGCAGCGGCGCATCGCCCATGTCGAAAAGACCTTGAACGCTGTCCACGAGCGCCTAAGCAAGGAAATCGCCTTCTGGCAGGATCGCTGGTTGAAGCTCAAGGAAGATGCCGAAGCTGGCAAGGATGTCCGCCTCAACCTTCAAAATGTCGAGCGTACGCTTGCCGATCTGCAGAGCCGTCTGGAGAACCGTAAGAAAGATCTTCAGGCCATGCGCCATGTCGCTAACGGTACACCCATCGTGCTGGGCGCGGCGCTGATCGTTCCTGCCGGACTCTTGAGCCAGTTGCGCGGCGATGAGCCCGTCGATACGGCCGCCGCGACTTTCGCCACTGATCCCGTGGCGCGCTCGCGCGTCGAGAAGCTCGCCATGCGGGCCGTGCAGAAAGCGGAGGAAGCGCGCGGCTGCCGTGTCGTTGATGTATCCGCCGCCAAATGCGGGTGGGATTTGAGTTCATATCCGCCGGCCATCGACGGCAAGCAGCCCGATCCGCGCCATATCGAGGTGAAAGGTCGGGTGAAGGGCGCCAGCACGGTCACCATTACTCGCAACGAAATGCTCTACGCTTTCAACCAAGGGGACAAGTTCGTGCTGGCCATCGTGATAGTTGGCCCCGACGGCGATCACCAGGGTCCCCACTACATCCGTAACCCATTCGCGCGGGAGCCCGAATGGGGCGTCGCGTCGATCAACTACAATCTGGGTGAACTTCTTGCCCGCGCCGAGGCCGTATGACCGTTTCAGTTCCCATAAAGAGACCTAAGAAGCTGATCGAGGTCGCGCTGCCGTTGGATGCAATCAACGAAGCAGCCGCGAGGGAGAAGTCGATCCGCTTCGGCATCAGAGAGCTGCACCTCTGGTGGGCTAGGCGGCCGCTTGCCGCCGCCCGAACCGTCATCTTCACGCAGATGGTGAACGACCCTTCGTGGAAATGGGAGCTGGAACATCCGGGCGACGTCCCGCCAACTAATATTAAGGCAAGCTGGGTCGCCAGCCGCAACCGGCTCTTCGGCATTATCAAGGACTTGGTGAAGTGGGAGAACACCAACAACGAGGTCGTGCTTGAGAAGGCCCGCGCAGAAATCCGGAAATCCTGGCGCGAAACCTGCGAGCTCAATAAGGACCACCCACAGGCCGACAAACTGTTCGACCCCGAGAAGTTGCCTCCTTTCCACGACCCCTTTGCCGGCGGCGGCGCCTTGCCGCTGGAAGCACAGCGACTGGGGCTTGAGGTCTATGCGTCCGATCTCAACCCGGTCGCCGTTCTGATCAACAAGGCGATGATCGAGATACCTCCGATGTTTTCGGGGCGCCCTCCGGTGAGCCCGGAGGCCCGAAACAGCCGTGACGCATGGAGCAGGCAGTGGAAAGGGTCTCAGGGCCTAGCGGACGACGTGCGCTACTATGGCAACTGGATGCGCGATGAAGCGCACAAGCGTGTTGGCCACCTCTATCCGCAGGTGGAGATCACTGCAAGCATGGCGGAGAAGCGACCCGACTTGAAACAGTACGTCGGCCAGAGGCTAACCGTCGTCGCATGGCTCTGGGCGAGAACAGTGAAGAGCCCTAACCCGGCCTTTGCGGATGTTGATGTGCCGCTGGTCTCAAGTTTCATTCTCTCGCCGATGGCGGGCAAGGAGACCTATGTCGAGCCGGTGATCGAGGGGCGTGGCTATCAGTTCCGGGTGAAGGTGGGCAAGCCTGAGGATGAGGCCGCTGCGAGAAGCGGGACGAAACTAGCGCGCGGGTCGAATTTCCGCTGCCTCATGTCCGGATCGCCAATTAGCGGCGACTACATCAAGGCGAAAGGCAAAGCGCACAGCATGGGCGCACGACTCATGGCGATCGTCGCAGAAGGTGCGCGCGAGCGCATCTACCTTACGCCCACACCAGAACATGAAGCCGCCGCATGGGAAGCAAAGGCGACTTGGCGACCTGAAGGAAACATTGCTACACGGATGACCGGTGGAAACTGTACACCGTATGGTCTCACATCTTGGGGTGACGTCTTTACCGACCGTCAGCTCGTTGCGCTGGCAACATTCTCAGACCTCGTCGCGGAGGCGCGAGAGCAGGTTCGCCGGGATGCACTCGCTGCCAACTTACCGGATGACAACAGGCCGCTGCGCGAAGGTGGAAGTGGGGCTGCCGCGTATGGAGACGCAGTCGCTGTCTACCTGGGTTTCTTAGTCAGCAAGCTTGCCGACAAGGGCTCGTCGCTTTGCACGTGGGATGCAGGGCCCGCGTCGAACCGCACTGAGTCGGGCCGATCCGCCCGCGTGGCGACAGTTCGGGTGACGTTTGGACGGCAAGCGCTGCCCATGACATGGGACTACGCAGAAGTGAACTTCTTCAGCGAATCAGTCGGTGGACTGGAGACCGTGCTGAAGACGCTCAGCTTGCCATTGGCAAACCTGTCGCCGAGCGAACGCATCGGTAGGGCGCAGCAGCAGGATGCGCAGTCTCAAGAACTATCATCAGGCGCGGTTGTTTCCACTGATCCGCCGTACTACGACAACATCGCCTACGCAGATCTATCCGACTTTTTCTACGTTTGGCTGCGGCGTTCGCTGCGGCCTGTCTTCCCCGATCTCTTCGCCACACTCGCAACACCGAAAGCTGAGGAACTCGTCGCCACGCCGTATCGGCATGGCGGGAGGGAGGAGGCGGAGCGTTTCTTCCTAGATGGCATGACCCAGGCGATGCACCGTCTCGCTGAGCAGGCGAACCTCGCCTTTCCGGTGACCATTTATTATGCCTTTAAGCAGTCGGAGACCCGGGGTGCGGAGGGCACGGCAAGCACAGGCTGGGAGGTCTTTCTTGACGCCGTTATCCGAGCAGGGTTCGGGATCAGCGGCACCTGGCCGATGCGGACCGAAATGAGCAGCCGCATGATTGGCTCTGGTACGAATGCACTTGCCTCAAGCATCATTCTTGTTTGCCGTCCGCGCCCGGCGACGGCGGAGACCATTTCCCGGCGCGCGTTCCTGCGGGAGTTGAACCAGGTTCTACCCGAAGCTCTCGACGGGATGACGCGCGGATCAGGAGATGACCGTTCGCCAGTGGCCCCTGTTGACCTTTCGCAGTCCATCATCGGCCCGGGCATGGCGGTGTTCTCGAAGTATGCCGCTGTACTTGAAGCGGACGGCACGCCGATGGCCGTGAGGACGGCGCTGCAACTCATTAACCGCTTTCTGGCCGAAGACGACTTCGACCACGACACCCAGTTCTGCCTGCACTGGTTCGAACAATACGGGTGGAAAGATGGCCGGTTCGGCGAGGCTGATACGCTCGCCCGAGCCAAGGGCACCAGTGTTGACGGCGTGAGACAGTCGGGCGTGCTCTTTGCCGCCGGCGGGGTTGTCCGTCTGTTTAAGTGGAGCGAATACACGGCGGATTGGAAACCGGCTGAGGACGACCGCCTTCCGGTGTGGGAAGCGTTGCACCAGCTGATCCGCGTCTTCAAAACGGAAGGCGAGGGCGGCGCCGGAAAAGTGCTTGCGTCCGTCGCGGCGAAGGCTGAACCGTGCCGGCAACTCGCCTATCGGCTCTATACGCTTTGCGAGCGAGCGGGTTGGGCTGAGGACGCCCGCGCCTATAATGAAATCGTGACAAGCTGGAGCGCGATCGAGGCTGCCGCGGCGGCCGCCCCGATAGCGCAGCAGGCTGAGCTGTTCGGCTGACGGGGGGGCGCATATGAAACCTTGGAGGGAAGTGGCTGTTCCCCATCAGGACGTGCTTGAGGGGACATTTCAGCAATCGGAATTTGCCGCCGACATCACGGCGGTTAGCACTGGCAGGGCAAGCCGCGAATATCAGGATGCTGTCGCCTTCTTCGACCGTACCTTCATTACCGAAGGCATGGCGCTTCTATTAACGCAGGTGGCGCAGCGCCTCGCTGGCAAAGGAGGTGAGCCGGTCGTCCAGCTTCAGACCGCGTTCGGCGGCGGTAAGACGCACACCATGCTTGCCGTGTATCATCTAGCCACCCGAAAATGCACCTTGTCCGAGCTTGCTGGCGTTTCAGCGCTCGTCGATAAGGCTGGCTTGATGGCTGTGCCGCAGGCGCGTGTCGCCGTGCTCGACGGCACGGCCTACGCGCCGGGGCAGCCTTGGAAGCGCGGCGGCGAGACCATTAAGACGATCTGGGGCGAACTTGCTTGGCAGCTTGGCGGCACTGAAGCCTTTGCGCTGGTCGCCCAGGCCGATGCCACCGGTACATCGCCCGGCAAGGATGTGCTGCGTGCCCTCCTGGAGAAATATGCGCCTTGCGTCGTGCTCATTGACGAGTTGGTCGCCTATGTCCGGCAATTCCCCGAATCGCAGGCTATTAGCGGCGGCAGCTACGACAGCAATCTTTCTTTCGTGCAGGCACTTACCGAAGCGGTGAAGCTGGTGCCGCGCGCCATCGTACTCGCATCGTTGCCCGAGTCCGATCTTGAAGCCGGCAGCCAGCGCGGCGTTGCCGCGCTGCGGGCCCTGGAAAAGACTTTCGGCCGCCTGCAGGCGCTTTGGAAGCCAGTCGCAACCGAGGAAGCCTTCGAAATCGTGCGCCGCCGCCTGTTCGAGCCAGTGCGCGATGAAAAGACTCGGGAAACCGTCTGCCGCGCCTTCGCCGACATTTATATTGCCGAAGGCGTGAAGCTCCCCGCCGAAACCCAGGAACGCCGTTACTATGACCGGTTGTTGCGGGCTTATCCGATCCACCCGGAGGTGTTCGACAGGCTGTATGAGGACTGGACAACTATTGACGGATTCCAGCGCACGCGCGGCGTCCTCAAACTTATGGCGAAGGTCATCTATCGCCTGTGGAAGGACGACAACAAAGACCTGCTCATTATGCCCGGCAGCCTGCCGCTTCATGACGGCAACAGCCGCAACGAACTCACTTACTACCTGCCCGCCGGCTGGGACGCGGTGATCGAGCGCGACATTGACGGCGAGCGCGCCGAAACCACCGCACTTGAAAGCCGCGAGCCAAGATTTGGCCAGGTCGGCGCGGCGCGGCGCATCGCGCGCACCGTCTTTCTTGGCAGCGCGCCATCGTCAGTTGTGTCCAAGGCCGCCGTGCGCGGGATCGACCGGGCGCACATTATTCTTGGCTGTTTGCAACCAGGGCAGACTTCATCCGTCTTTGCCGACGCGCTCAACCGCCTTGCCGATCGGCTCCATTACCTCAACGCTTCCGGCGACAAGAGTCAGGACGCAACACGCTTCTGGTTCGACACTCGCGCCAATCTTCGCCGCGAAATGGAGGATCGCAAACGGCGGTTCGACGACAAGACCGAAGTGCGCGGCAGGATCGCCGAGGCCGTGAAGAAGGCGGTCGGCGGCGTATTGTTCTTTGACGGCGTGCATATCTTCACACCCCATGGGGACATACCGGACGATACCGCCTTGCGGCTGGTTATTCTGCCACCCGAGGCTTGGTACACGAAGGACGAAACCCGACCTGCTTTCGAGGCTGTTCTCGACACCATAGCCAAGAATGGAGCGAAACCGCGCTATCGCGGCAATCGCTTGATCTTCGTTGCCGCCGACCACGGCGCGCTGGCGCGCCTAAACGACGTGGCCCGGGCTGTGCTGGCCTGGATGTCGATTGTCGACGACGTCAAGGAAGGCCGGCTCAATATCGACCTCTTGCAAAAGAATCAGGCCGAGAAAGAGCTCAAGAGCGCCGAAGACGTTCTGCCCCGCGCCGTTCGCGAATGTTACAAGTGGCTGCTTTGTCCGATGCAAGATGCGCCGACCGACCCCAAGCCCGGCGTCGAGGCGTTCGCCCTGAACACGACCGGCGCTTCGGCCGGTTCGGAGATCGAGCGGATTTGCACGGACAACGAGTTGGTTATTATCACCTGGTCGCCCATCCACCTGCGCACGAAGCTCAAAGAGCTTTATTGGAAGGGTGGTCAGACTGCCGCGAACTTGTCCACTTTCTTTGAAGATACGCTGCGCTATCTCTACATGCCGCGCCTGAAATCGCGCGAGGTGCTTGCGAAGGCCATTCAAGCTGGCGCTGCTAGCAAAGATTTCTTTGGCTCCGCCTACGGTCAAGCCGACGGCAAGTTCGAAGGCTTCGCTCTTGGCAGCGGCAGCATCGTGTTCGATGATACGCTGCTTCTGATCGAGCCGGAGGCGGCACGGGCCTACGAGGATTCCAATCGCCCGAAGGCGCAACCCGCCAGCGCCGGCCAGGCCGTAGGGCCGGGCTCCGCACCGACTTATCCCAGCCCCGGCGATACACCTGCGGGAGGGGTGGTCGAGTTAGGCGCAAAGCCGCTAACGCCGGGCGCCGCAAAGGCCAGGTCGTTCTTTGGAGCAGCGGAGGTTGCGCCTGCAACTGCAAAGATGCGACTGGTGCAGATTGCGGACGAGATCGTTTCCGTTCTCGCCTCCGATCCAAATGCGAACATCCGTCTCATTGTGGAAATTTCGGCAGAGTTTCCCGCTGGAGCTAGTGACGGTGTGAGGCGAGCAGTTTCTGAAAACGCGCGCAGCCTTGGCTTGAAGACGGCAGATTGGGAATGATTCCGCGCCGTACTGGTTCGCAGCCTCGGCGAAGCAAAGCTTTGTTAGACCGAAGGCCGAACCCTTCACCAAAGTTTACACGTGCTGGGGATCCCATGCATGAATGATGGAATATCACTCGGCCATCTGTTGCAGATCGCGAGCGTGTCCTCCGGGGAGGGGTTTTGGCCGAGTACGCATCACGTTCTGTGCGGGGGAGTACGATCCATCTGACCGCATCGATGCCTAACGGGGTGACGCTGACGCTCGGCCTCGCATTCCAATCTCGAGGGCGCATATGCGGCACCGCTAGCCTAAGGAACGGGAACGGTGCACCGTTGGCGCGCTGTCTGCGAGGAACCTGCCGCATGAAGAGGGACTATGTTCCCGCCGGTGATCAAGTTGGCCCAATCGCTCATCAAGGCGCGACGCTTTTCTAGCTTTTGACCGCGCTGGTAGGCTGCCGTCGTCTCGGTCTTGTATTTGTGCGCCAATGCGGCTTCTCGGACACCGTCCGGATAGTCGGTGCACTCCTCCGCCCAGGTCGCGAACGTTGCCCGGAAGCCGTGTACGGTGACGTGCCGATACCCTAGACGATCCAGCACCGCCAGCATGGCGTTCTCGGAAAACTCGTGGCCCGCCGGATTGGCAAAGATCAACTCGCTCTGTTGGCCTTCGCTAAGCTCGTCGAGCACGTTGAGCGCCGCCTGAGAGAGCGGCACGCAATGGTCCTGGTCCATTTTCATGCGCTCACCGGGAATCCGCCATACAGGACCGGTTGGAAAGGCCCGATCGATCTCGGTCCACTTGGCGCCCACGATCTCGTTCGTGCGGCAAACAGTGAGGATCAGGAAGCGCAGCGCGACCGCGGCTCGTCCCTCGGCCGCGCGGAGCCCGCTCATAAACTGCAGTGCCTCGGCATAGGGTAGGGCGGGATGGTGACGAATGACGCGCTTGGGCCGCTTCGGGAGCTTTTCTCGGAGCTGCTTAGTAAGCTCGGCCGGATTCCGGAAATCGGGATCGTCTATGTTTGCGTTCTTGGCGATGATTGTTTCGATGCGGCCGCGAACCCGATTGGCGGTCTCACGCTTGGCCACCCAGATGGGCTCGAGCAATTCGTGAACGTGGCTCGGCTTGATCTCCGTGACGATCAGCTTCCCGATCGTGGGATAAGCGTATCGCTTAAGCGAGGAGGGCCATTGGTCACGGTGTTTCGCACTCCAAGACGACCATTGCATCCGGATGTAGGCTTCCGCGCATTCCTCAAACGTTGGCGCCGCGGTCTGCGCCTCCATCGCCTTCGCCTCTTGGCGGGCTTCACGACGTTCCTGGACGATGTCTACGCCGGCCGTGCTGCGATCGCCCTTCACCCGCAAGCGGGCCGCGTCGCGTGCAAGGCGTGCGTTCTTGAGCGACACGTCTTTGAAGGAACCCAAGCCGTGCCAGCGCTCCTTTCCGTCCTTCCAATAACGATAAGACCAGCTCTTTGCCGCAGGCCCGGTGATGATCAGGTAGAGCCCGCCGCCGTCGCTATATTTTCCGCACTTGGTTTCGCGTTCGACATCAAGTGGCTTGAGCTTTCCAGCCATGTGTTCCTCCGATGAAAACCATCCTCCGAACCCACGGTCCCAAGCTACGGTTTGCGCATTGATTGTGAGGAACGGCGGCGAACAAAGGAATACCGTCTGCCGACGAAAGCGCTGATTTTACTGGGGATTCCGAACAGCGGAGAACAACGGAGAACACTATATTGGCGGAAGGGGTGGGATTCGAACCCACGGTACCCTTGCGGGCACGCCGGTTTTCAAGACCGGTGCCTTAAACCACTCGGCCACCCTTCCGGATCATTCGGATCAGGCCCTTAGCGTAGGGCGACGCCGAACGCAACGCGAACTTGGTGAGAACACCGGAGCGAAATGGGCCGTTTGCCCGGTCCACCGGCAGCGAACCGACTGAATTCGAGCGCGAAGACAACCTGGCCTTCAGCCGATGCTGTGGAGCCGAGGCCGCAGCAATTGGCCACGGGTCTTCGTCGCATGCACGCACCACGGTTGACCGCGACCACCGCCGCTGGCCATCATGATGCCCATGAAGCGCGTCCTCTTCCTTTGCACCGGCAATTACTACCGCAGTCGATACGCCGAGGAGCTGTTCAATCATCTTGCGCGCGGCGAAAACCTGCCGTGGCGCGCCTCCTCGCGAGGCGCCGCCGAACGGGGCTCGCCCGACAATGTCGGCGCCATGTCGGTGTTTGCCGACGACCGGCTTCGCGCCAACGGCATCGTTCCAGAGGGCGCTGCGCGCTATCCGCAGCCATGTTCATTGGCTGACTTCGACGGCGTGGACGTGGTGATCGCGCTCAAGGAGGCCGAGCATCGTCCGCTGATCGAGCGGAGGTTCCCCGAGGTCGCCGGCAGGGTGACCTACTGGCATGTGCACGATATCGATGTTGCCTATCCCGCGGATGCGTTGCCGATGATCGACGAGCTCGTCCGCGAGCTGGTTTCATCGCTCAGGTAACCGGTTCGCGCTTCAGGAAGATCGCGAGCGCATATTCCGCCGGGCGTGCGAGCCTGCCGCTGATGCATTCGAGATCATCGACGGCGACGATCTCGAGGCGGCCTTCAGTGACCTTCAACCGGTCGATCGGCACGTCCCACGCGAGGAACACCTCGCCGCGAAGGGTGCCGCCTGGCGTCGAATGATCCGGCCCGAGATAACGACCGATCAGCTCAAAGCGCTCGGGCGGCAGGTAATAGCCAATCTCCTCGTGGATTTCGCGCACCACGCATTCCAGGAACGTCTCGCTGCCTTCCTTCCGCCCGCCGAACAGGCTGACCTTGCCGGGGTCGGAGACGTGAGGCAGGTCGTCGCGCAATTGCATCAGCAACCGGCCATCCGTGGTGACCAGCAGGGCGGACGTTCCTTCTCGTAACCGGCCGGACATGCGCGAATCCTCTCGCGGGAAAGGTGGAGGGGTGCGTCAAGACCGGGGCTGGGAGAAGACGGCGGATCTGCTGCGCGGATCATCTCAGCGGGGTAGACGTCTGGCTGGTATCGCCAGCACTCTGACGCTGAAGCCGGAGGTCGAGCGGCGAGGGTCGCCGCGGTCTTTCGCGTGGACGCAGATGGCGCCCAAGACATCATGTGTTCAGCCGAAAGCGAAGGCCAGCAGGCTGGAGCACAGCAGCACGAGGCTTGCTGCGGTCAGGGTTAGAAATCCGTCGGAGACCAAATCGTGATTACGCATGATACACCTGCTTTCTACCGATGCTCATCCGAATTGATTAAAGCTTTCCGAACATTCGCTCCTGGAAAGAGGTGACGCGTCTTTCCGCCTTCAACGGACTGTCAGGCCCTGTACCGATAGCCTTCCACGGCATGCGCCAAGAAGATCGCCGCACTCACCAGGCCCATCACCGCTGTAACCGTCTCGATCATCGCAAACTTCCTTTGCGCCCCACGTCCGAGAGAAAACGATTGCAGCCTTGCACAGTCAAAAAGATTCAATTGTTGGAATTGAAGATGCCCCCCGACTGATGATTTGCTGCAACAGTGTGTCTGATCGCGGGACAGGCGAGGGCGTTTTGCGCGCACGGAAGGTCCGTAGAAGGACGGAGGAGGCGCAACAGACCATTCACCAAGACGCCACCGCCCGATGGCTCTCCCCATTTCCGCCGTGTTCCGGTTGCGATATCTTCACCATCTGCTGCGGAGGTGGGCCGCACAGCGACAGAATCGATCCCGACGCCTCGAAGTAGGCGCGGGTCCTGCAGAATGGTACTTGGGGCAGATGGGGATTAGACGGCCAGATTCGATGATCCGGACGGCACGCGGCGCCGTTGCGGTGGCCTCGTGCCTCGTCCTCGCCAATTGCGCCTCCTCGAACCAGCTCACCAGCCGGATCGATCCCAAGTACGGCGTGTCCTCGAGCCCGCGGGTCGTGGCGCTCGGTGACCCCGTGCCGAAGGGCGGCGGCACCTACCGGATCGGCAAGCCCTATGTCGTCGCCGGCCGCACCTATGTGCCGGAAGAGAACGAGAACTATCGCGCCGAGGGCATGGCGTCCTGGTACGGCGATGATTTCCACGGCCGCCTGACCGCCAATGGCGAGGTGTTCGACATGGGCTCGCTCACGGCCGCCCATCCGACCCTGCCGATGCCGAGCTACGCGCGCGTCACCAATCTGAGCAACGGCAAATCGCTCGTCGTTCGCGTCAACGACCGCGGCCCGTACCACGGCAACCGCCTCATAGACGTCTCGAACAAGGCCGCCGAACTGCTTGATTTTAAAGGCAATGGCGTCGCGCGCGTCCGCGTCGAATACGTCGGGCGAGCGCCGCTCGAAGGCTCCGACGACCGCCAGCTGATGGCAACCCTGCGCACTGGAACTCCGGCGCCGTCGCCGTCGATGGTCCGGGTCGCCTCCGCGCGGCCGTTCGTGCCGGAAATGTCGTCTTCGTCGGGCCGGGTCCGCGGCGATGTCCCGCTGCCTGAAGGGCGGCCCTACAGCCTCGGCAACACCCAGTCCGACTATGCCTCGGTCAGCGCCACCTCGGAAATGTCGGCCTCGAGCCGGTCACACCGCCGCGTGCCGAACAATCCGCGCGAGGTCTCCTACGAGGGTGACGCGCGCTACGCCGCGGCCCCGAGCCCGGCGGCGGCCTATGTGCCGATCGACGCGCGTGGACCGGCCGAGGTGCTGAGCGGGCGCGGGCTCTACTGAAGCAAGCCACTTACTGAATCAAGTCGTGGCGAATCAAGCCTTTGGCCTGATCATTTCAGAAATGCGATCAGCGCCGCGTTGACCTCGTCGGGGCGCTCCTGCTGGATCCAGTGGCCGGCGCCCTCGATGATCAGCTTCTGCCGCAGGTTCGGCAGCACGCGCTCCATGTCCGCAACCCGCTTGGCACCGATCAGCCCGGTAATCACCGAATCGTTCGAGCCGGCGATGAACAGCGACGGCTGGTGGATCTGCGCATCCTGCCAGGGCGCGGTCAGCTCCCAATTGCGGTCGAGATTGCGGTACCAGTTCAGGCCGCCGCGGAAGCCGGACTGCCGGTAGCCCTCGGCGAATTGGGCGATGTCGGCCTCGGTCAGCCAGGCCGGCAGCGGCATTCCGGTCGGCAGCTTGCCGAGGAAGCCCTTGGCTTCGTCGACGAACATCGAGCTCGGATCGGAGACGCCGCGCCCGAGCACCAGCCGCATGGTGTGGGCGATGTCGCGCTCGAACTCGGCCTCCGCCACGCCGGGCGGCTGGAAGTACTGCCAATAGAAATTGGTGATACCGCCCTCGCGCAAGGTCTCCAGCGGACGGCCGCGGCCACGGAACGGCGGCGGCACGCTGAGGCCGGCGACCTTGGTGAAGATATCAGGACGGAACAGGGCCGCGTGCCAGGCGACCGGCGCGCCCCAATCGTGACCGACGATCATCGCCTTCCGCTCGCCGAGCGCGGCCACCAGCGCGACCATGTCGCCCACAGTATCGAATATCGTGTAGGCGCCGACATCGGCCGGCGCGGTGGTCCGGCCGAAGCCGCGCATGTCAGGGGCTGCGACCCGGAAGCCTGCCGCGGCGAGGGCTGCGATCTGGTGCCGCCATGAGTAAGACAGCTCCGGCCAGCCATGGCAGAGCACGACCAGTGGGCCTTGCCCGGCCTCACGCACGAACATATCGATGCCGTTGGCGGAAATGGTGCGGGAGGATGACATTCGCGTTTCCGCCTTGTTTGCCGGTTCTGCTGTCGTTAGCTGGTTCCAAGGATACGGGCGTTCAGCGCTGCCGGCAATCCAGGCGGCCGTGCACAAGCGGCGAAACCTCAGTTGTTTGCGATACTTCCAGCTGTTAGAACGCAGTCTTTCAGGACATCGCCGATGGCAGCCCAGATCGCAATTCCCCGCACGTTGTTCGCTCGCGCCGGGCGTTCTTGGCGTGGCCTGGTCGCGGCCGCGGTCGTGCTGGCGATCGGCTGCGGCGGGATGGTCTATGCCGCCAACAACAGCGTCCAGGGTGCCAAGAAGGAAGATGGCGGGTTCGACGGCGATGCGCCGACCGCGATCCTGGTCGAGGCCTCCTCGGGCAGCGTGCTGTTCGAGAAGAATGCCGATGAGCTGCGCGCGCCCTCCAGCATGATGAAGCTGATGACGGCCGAGGTGGTGTTCGACGCCATCAAGAAGGGCGACATCAAGCTGACCGACGAGTACCGGATCAGCGAGAACGCCTGGCGGCGGGGCGGGGCGCCGTCCGGGACCTCCACGATGTTCGCGGCGATCAACAGCAAGGTCTCCGTCGACGACCTCCTGCACGGTGCGATCATCCCGAGCGGCAACGACGCCTGCATCGCGCTCGCCGAAGGCATCGCCGGCAACGAGCATACTTTTGCGACCGACTTCATGACCAAGCGCGCCCGCGAGCTCGGTATGACCAAGTCGACCTTCGGCAATTCCAACGGGCTGCCCGACCCGACCAACAAGATGACGGTGCGGGAACTCGCGGTGCTAGCGCGCCACATCATCCTGACTTACCCGGACCGCTACAAGCTTTTCGGCGAGAAGGAATTCACCTGGAACAAGATCCGCCAGCAGAACCGCAACCCGCTGCTGAACGCTTTGCCCGGCGCCGACGGCCTGAAGACCGGCTACACCAAGGAAGGCGGCTACGGCATGGTCGGCTCGGCCGTGCAGAACGACACGCGGCTGATCGTCGTGGTCAACGGCCTCGAGGATTCCGAAGATCGCGCCACCGAAGCCAAGAAGATGCTGGAATGGGGGTTCCGCAGCTTCGAGACCCGGGTCCTGATCGCGGCCAACCAGCCGGTCGGCTACGCCCGGGTGTTCGGCGGCGAGAGCCGCTCGGTCAAGCTGGTCAGCCCCGATCCGATCAAGGTGATGGTGTCGAAGAACGGCAACGACAAGCTGCTCGCGCGTGTCATCTATAGCGGCCCGGTCAAGGCGCCGATCACCGCCGGCCAGCAGATCGGCGTCGTCCGGGTCTGGCGCGGCGGCAATGTCGCGATGGAGACTCCGGTGTTCGCGGCGGATGCCGTCGGCACGGGATCGACGATGCGCCGCGCGCTCGACGGCGCCCAGGAGCTTGTGATCGGAATGTTCCGCGCAGGGGTCGAGAAGCTCTGACATGGCGGAAGCAGCAGTCCAACGGCCGAGCTTGCGCGGTCGCTTCATCACCTTTGAGGGCGGCGAGGGATCGGGGAAATCGACCCAGATCCGCAAGCTCGCCGAACGGCTCGATGTCGCCAAGCTGCGCGCGATCGTGACCCGTGAGCCCGGCGGCTCGCCAGGGGCCGAGATCATCCGTCACATCGTGTTGTCGGGGATGGGCAAGCTGCTTGGGCCGGAAGCCGAGACGCTCCTGTTTGCCGCCGCGCGCGACGATCATGTCCGCACTGTGATCCTGCCGGCGCTCAACCAGGGCATCTGGGTGCTGTGCGATCGCTTCTTCGATTCCACGCGCGCCTATCAAGGCCAGCTCGGGCAGGTGTCGCCCGGCCTCGTCAATGCCATGCAGCGCGTCACCATCGGCGATCTGAAGCCCGACCTCACCTTCATCCTCGATGTGCCGGTCGAGGTCGGACTGCAACGCGCGGCTCTGCGCCGCGGCAATGCCACGGCGGATCGCTTCGAGGCCGAGGGCATCAAGTTCCATCAGGATTTGCGCGACGCCTACCGCCGGATCGCGGCTGACGATCCGCAGCGCTGTGTGCTGATCGACGCGACGGCCGATCCGGACACGGTTGCGGCACGGATCTGGGCCGCGCTGCGCGAGCATCTGCGCGCAACGCTCACCGCAGACACTCCCGCATGAGCGCACGCAAGGTCGAACAGGAGAACCCCGCTCGCCACCCGCGCGAAACCCCCGATCTGTTCGGGCATCGCGAGGCGGAGACCGCCTTGCTCGATGCCTATCGCAGCGGACGAATTCCGCATGCCTGGTTGATCGGCGGCGCGCAGGGCATCGGCAAGGCCACGCTGGCCTATCGCATGGCGCGGTTTGTGCTCGCATTCCGCAATCCGAAGTCATCCCAGGTTCAGGCGGCGCCGACGCTGCGGGTCGATCCGTCCGATCCGGTGGCGCGCCAGATCACGGCGGGCGCCCATGGCGGGCTCTTGGTGCTAGAGCGCGGCCTCAACGACCGCGGCGTGATGCGCACCGTGATCACGGTCGACGAGACGCGCGAGACGATCTCGTTCTTCGGCTCGACCGCCGCGGTCGACGGCTGGCGCGTCTGCATCGTCGACACGGTCGATGAGCTCAATCCCAATGCCGCCAACGCGCTGCTGAAAATCCTCGAGGAGCCGCCGCAGCAGTCGCTGTTCCTGCTGGTCAGCCACGCGCCGTCACGGGTGCTGCCGACCATCCTGTCCCGCTGCCGCAAATTGTTGCTGCGGCCACTGGAGACCGGCGATGTGGTGCGCGCGGCCACGGCCGCAACCGACATCGAGGCCGACGATCCTGCGCTGGCGGAAGCCGCGGCAGCGTCCGAGGGCAGCGTCGGGCGGGCGCTGACGCTGCTCGGCGGCGATGCGCTCAAGCTGCAGCAACGCACCGCCGCGCTGCTGGCAACGCTTCCGAGCGTCGATCCGCGCGAGCTGCACGCGCTGGGCGATGCGCTCGGCACCAGCGACCGCGTCGCGCTTGCCGCTTTCATCGACGGCATCGATCGCTGGATGAGCGAGCGCATGCGAACCGGCGACGCCAATGCCAATCTGCCGCGCCTTGCACGGCTGGCGGAGGTATGGGAAAAGATCGTCCGCGCCGCACGCGATACCGAAGCCTACAATCTGGAGCGCAAGCCGCTGGTTTTCTCGGTGTTTTCGATGCTCGCGGACGCGACCCGATAGACGTCTCGTCTAACAACGCACCCGTCCGAAAACACATCCGTCTGACAACACTCCCGATAATCTCGTTTCGATCTGCAAAGGATTCCGTGGTGGCGACCGCTAAGAAGAAATCGTCGAAGAAGGCCAAGAAGACGAAGAAGGCATCGCCCGCTCGCGTGACCAGCAAAGCCACGGCGAAGTCGCGCGCGGTCAAGGCCAAGAAGGGTGGGCGCGTCACCAAAAAGGCGAAGAAAGCCACCAAGGCCAAGACGGGTGCCAAGAAGCCGGCGGCAAAGAAGGTCGCCAAAAAGGCCGTCAAGAAGGCTGCGAAGAAGACCGCCAAGAAGGTTGCCACGAAGCCCACCAAGGCTCCGCCGAAGAAGGCAGCGGCGGCCGCCATGGCTCCGGCTGCAAGGAAGCCCGCAGTGCCGAAAGCTCCGGCTGCCGAGAAGGCACCGAAGGCGGCAACGGTCCACGCGCCCAGGCAACCCAAACCCGCAGCGACGGCTGCTGCGCGCGCGTCCGTCCCGGCACCTGCCGCGGACCGCGGCAACGCCTACTACATCACGACCGCGATCGCGTATCCGAACGGTCAGCCGCATATCGGCCACGCCTATGAGGCGATCGCGACCGATGCGCTGGCGCGCTTCCAGCGGCTCGACGGCAAGGACGTGTTCTTCCTGACCGGCACCGACGAGCACGGACAGAAGATGATCCAGACCGCGGCAGGCGAGGGGATGACGCCGTACGATCTCGCCACCCGCAACGCCGCGCGCTTCAAGGAGATGGACGAACGGCTCAATGTCTCGTTCGACCGTTTCATCCGCACCTCGGAGCCCGCGCACCACAAATCGGTGCAGGAAATCTGGCGCCGCATGCAGGACAATGGCGACATCTATATCGACGCCTATGCCGGCTGGTACTCGGTGCGCGACGAGGCTTATTACGCCGAGGACGAGACCACGGTCGGCGAGGACAATGTTCGCCGCGGCCCGCAGGGCACGCCGGTCGAATGGGTCGAGGAGAAGAGCTATTTCTTCAAGCTGTCGGCCTACCAGGACAAGCTCTTGCATCTCTACGAGAGCCAGCCCGATTTCATCGGCCCGGATTCGCGCCGCAACGAGGTAATGAGCTTCGTGCGGGGCGGGCTGAAGGATCTCTCGATCTCGCGCACCACTTTCGACTGGGGCGTCAAGGTCCCCAACGATCCCGAGCACGTGATGTATGTCTGGGTCGACGCCCTGACCAACTACATCACCGGCGTCGGCTATCCCGACGAGAGCGATAAGCACTGGCGCTACTGGCCGGCCGACGTGCACATCATCGGCAAGGACATCATCCGCTTCCATGCCGTGTACTGGCCGGCCTTCCTGATGTCGGCCGGCATCCCGTTGCAAAGGCGCGTCTATGCGCACGGCTTCCTGTTCAACAGGGGCGAGAAGATGTCGAAGTCGGTCGGCAACGTGGTCGATCCCTTCAATCTGGCCAACCAGTACGGCGTCGATCAGGTGCGCTACTTCTTCCTGCGCGAAGTGCCGTTCGGCCAGGACGGCAACTACAACCACGAGGCCATCGTCGCGCGCATCAATGCCGATCTCGCCAATGATTTCGGCAATCTCGCGCAGCGTTCGCTGTCGATGATCGCCAAACAACTCGGCGGCGTGCTGCCGGAGCCCGGCGAATTCAGCGACAGCGACAAGGCGATCCTGGCGCAGGCCGACGCCATGCTGGAGACGTCGCGCACCGCGATGGCGACGCAGCAGATCCATCAATGGCTCAACACGGTCTGGGCCGTGGTCGCCGAAGCCAACCGTTACTTTGCCGGCGAGGCGCCATGGGCCTTGGCGAAGACCGATCCGGCACGCCAGAAGACGGTGCTCTATGTCACCGCCGAGGTCGTGCGCCAGATCGCGATTATGGCGCAGGCCGTGATGCCGGAATCCTGCGGCAAGATGCTCGACAGCCTCGGCATAACAGCGGATGCGCGCAGCTTCGCGGCGATCGCCGAGCGGATCAAGCCGGGCACGGTTCTGCCGGCGCCGGTCGGCGTGTTTCCGCGCTATGTGGAACCGAAGACCGAGTGAGTGGTTCGAAATTCATGCTGGTCGACAGTCACTGCCATCTCGATTTCCCTGATTTCGCCGACGATCTCGACGGGATCATCGCCCGCGCCGAAGCGGCCGGCATCGGCCGCATGGTCACGATCTCGACCCGGGTCAAGCGGCTCGGCGGCCTGCTTGCGATCACGGAGCGCTTTCCGGACATCTACTGTTCGGTCGGCACTCATCCGCATCATGCCGATGAAGAGGACGGCATCCCGGCCAGCGAACTGATCGAGCTGACGAAGCATCCGAAGGTCGTGGCGCTCGGCGAGGCCGGGCTCGATTACTTCTATGAGCATGGTTCGCGCGAGGCCCAGGAGCGCGGCTTTCGCGCGCATATCGCCGCGGCCCGCGAAACCGGGCTGCCGCTCGTGATCCACACCCGGGAGGCCGACGAGGATTGCGGCCGCATCCTGGAGGACGAAATCGCGAAGGGGCCGTTCAAGGCCGTCCTGCACTGCTACACCGGCGGCCGCGAGCTGGCGATGAAGGCAATCGCGCTCGGGCTGTCGATCTCGTTCACGGGCATCCTGACCTTCAAGAAGTCGGACACCCTGCGTGCGCTGGCCGCCGAGCTACCGGCCGATCGCATCATGGTCGAGACCGACGCGCCGTATCTTGCGCCCGGAAAATTCCGCGGCAAGCGCAACGAGCCGTCCTATGTTGTCGAGGTCGCCAAGGTGCTCGCCGAGACCCGCGGCGTCTCGCTCGAGGAGATCTCGCGGCAGACCACCGAAAACTTCTTCCGGCTGTTCTCCAAGGTGCCGGCGCCGAAGGTTGCTACATGACGCTGACACTGACCATTCTGGGCTGCGGCTCATCCGCCGGCGTGCCGCGTCCGGCGCTCGGCTGGGGCGCCTGCGATCCCAACAATCCCAAGAATCGCCGCCGCCGCTGCTCGATCATGGCCGAGCGCACCATGGAGCACGGCACCACGCGGGTCGTCATCGATACGTCGCCCGACCTGCGCGAGCAGCTGATCGACGCCAATGTCGAGCACATCGACGCGGTGTTCCTGACGCATGAGCATGCCGACCAGACCCACGGCATCGACGATCTGCGCTCGGTGGTGCTGCACCAGCGCCGCCGCATCCCGGTCTACTTCAACCAGTCGACCGCCAAGGACATCATGGCGCGGTTCTCCTATTGCTTCATCTCGCCGGAAGGCAGCGACTATCCGCCGATCCTGACCCGTCATTCGATCGAGGCCGGCGAGAGCCACACGGTGCAGGGGAAGGGCGGTCCGCTGAAGCTCGAGGCCTTCCTGGTGCAGCATGGCCAGATACCTGCGCTCGGCTATCGCATCGGCGACGCCGCCTACTCACCCGATCTGCACGACATTCCCGAGGCGAGCTGGCCGGCACTGGAAGGTCTCGATCTCTGGATCGTCGACGGCCTGCGCTATGCGCCGCATCCCAGCCATTTCAGCGTCGCCGACGCATTGTCATGGATCGAGCGCTTCAAGCCGAAGCGCGCGGTCATCACCAACATGCATTCCGACCTCGACTACGAGGTGTTGCGACAGAGTCTGCCGGCCGGCGTGATCCCGGCCTATGACGGCATGCGGCTGACGCTCGATCGGGCAGGCTGAAGCAAGCCGTCGTGTTCGCGCGGCAATAAATCCAACGGGTCACACCCGGTGGACGGCATTTGAGCTTGCACTCTGCTTGAGCTTGCACTCTGCTGGAGGTCGCGAATAATCCATTTTTGAGGGAACTAGATGCTCATCGATCCCACTGCGCGGATTGAGGATGGGGCGGTGATCGGCGCCGGCACGTCGATTGGTCCTTATTGCGTTATTGGTTCCCGCGTCATTATCGGTGCAAACTGCAAGCTTATCGCGCACGTGCACATGACCGCGGAGACCACGATCGGTGGCGGCTGCACGATCTATCCGTTCGTCTCGCTCGGCACGCCCCCGCAAGCCCTCAGCTATCGCGGCGAACTGACCAAACTTCAGATCGGCCAGGATTGCACGATCCGCGAGCACGTCACCATGAATGCCGGAACCGTCGCGGGTGGCGGTGTTACCCGCGTCGGCGATCGTGGCTATTTCATGAATTGCAGCCATGTCGGCCACGACTGCGTGGTAGGGAACGACGTCGTCTTCGCCACGTCCGCGACGCTGGGCGGCCATTGCGAAATCGGCAATTTTGTCTTCATGGGAGGCCTCTCATCCGCCCATCAATTCGTTCGGATCGGGGCGCAGGCGATGATCGGGGCCACAAGTTGCGTACGTGGCGACGTAATCCCGTTTGGCCTTGCAAGCGGCCAGTACGCGGGTCTCGCCGGGCTCAACTTCGTTGGCATGCGACGCCGCGAATTTACCCGCGAACGCCTCGCGGTGATCCGAGCGTTCTATCAGAAGCTATTTCGCGGCCCCGGTGTGTTTGCCGCGCGTCTGCACGAGGTAAGGCAACTGGCGGATGCGGATCCCGCGATTGCAGAAATTCTGGCCTTCATCGACGCGGTTAGGCATCGCTCGCTGTGTCTGCCGGCGAACGACGATCATATGATTGCCGCACGCCGAAGCCCTTTCGCTGAACCGAGCCGATAGCACCGCAGAAATTTCTGGATTTTCGGTCGATACCTTCGGGAGCGTGCCGGATATCACGGCCTTCGGCGTCTTGAAGGGCGGGCCGCACTTGCACAAGATCGCCAACGGTCCTGTCTTGACCTTTCACGCAAGGGGCATATCGTTATGATCATAACGATATATTCGGGAGGATCAGATGACGGAAGCTGTGGCGGCGCGCGATTACACTGATCGCACGCGATATGACGCGCTGATGGATGTCGTGAAGAACCGCCTGACGACCCGGGCGTTCGATTCCAGCTACGTGATGCCGCCGGAGCATTACGACATGATCCTGGAGGCCGCGCGGCACGCGCCGTCGGGCGCCAATGCCCAGCCCTGGCACTTCATTGCGGTCACCGATCAGGACCTCAAGAACAGGATCACGGAGTATTTCCGCGAGGAGCAGGTCGCACGCGCGCGGCTCAAGATGAAGTTTCCGACGCCCGACTATCGCGGCCTCGCGTCGGCCCCCGGCTTCATCGTCGTCGCAAGCGACTTTCGCTGGGTCAAGGCGTTTCCTGTGCTCAACGACGGCTCCGAGCTCGACAAGATGTACAAGGAGAATGCCGAGCGCATCCTGCTGCAGAGCGTGGCGGCGGCGACGATGTCCGCCCATCTCGCGGCGACCGCGCTCGGCTATAATGTCTGGTGGGTGACCGCGATCGGGCAGGAGAAGGCCCAGCAGGCGATGAAGCCGCTGCTCGGCATCCCCGAGGAATTATCCGTGCTCGACATCATGTGCTTCGGCCCGCCGGCCAAGCCGCCGTACAAGCGCTGGAAGAAGAGCCTGGCCGATATCAGCAACTGGAACAGGTTCGATGATCAGCACTTCATGACCGAAGCCCAGATCGACGAATGGGTTTCGACCACGCGCCACAAGGTGATGTACCGCGATGCCGAGAACGTCGACTAAGGCAGCGGCGCCGGTCAGGCGCGTTGCGTCGGACTACAGGCTGGAGGACCAGGTCGGCTTCCTGCTGCGCCGGGCCTATCAACGCGCCTCGTCGAACCTGGTAGACCGGATCGGATTCTACGACCTGACGGCCCCGCAATATGCGACCTTGGCCCGGCTCTACGAGCGCGGGGCGCTGTCGCAGAACCTGCTCGGGCGGCTGGTCGCAATGGAGCCGGCCAATATCCGCGACGTCGTGCTGCGGCTGAAGAAGCGCCGCCTGGTCGCGACCCGGCGCGATGCGACCGACAAACGGCTGATCCTGATTGATCTGACCACAGCCGGCGTGGCGCTGGTCGAGCAGTTGATCCCGATCGAGATCGAATGCACCGCGACGACGCTGGCACCGCTCGATGTCGCCGAGAGGAAGCAGCTCTATGATCTGCTCGGCCGTCTGGCCGATGGCTGAGCCAGCGCCACATACTCGCCGTCGTCCCTGCCTAGTGCGCATTTGCGCACGGGAGCAGGGACCCATAACCACAGGGCATCGTGGTTGAAGTAAGCTGTCGCTCCAGCTTTGCAACACAATCGGCATTCGTCGTTATGGGTCCCGGGTCAAGCCCGGGACGACAGCGGGTATGTGGCGCGCTCAGGCCGAGATCGCCTTGGCCGATCCGACCTGGTTGCGCAGCAGGAATTTCTGGATCTTGCCCGTGGACGTCTTCGGGATCACCCCGAACACCACTGACTTCGGCGTCTTGAAGCCCGGCATGTGCTCGCGGCAATAGGCGATGATCTCGGCCTCGGTCGTCTTGGCACCGTCCTTCAGTTCGAGGAAAGCACAGGGCACTTCGCCCCATTTCGGATCGGGCTTGGCGACAACAGCGGCAAACAGCACGGCCGGGTGCTTGTAGAGGATATCCTCGACCTCGACCGAGGAGACGTTCTCGCCGCCGGAGATGATGATGTCCTTCGAGCGGTCCTTGATGATGACGTAGCCGTGCTCGTCGAGCACGCCGAGATCGCCGGTGTGAAACCAGCCGCCGGCGAAGGCTTCCTGCGTCGCCTTCTCGTTCTTCAGATAGCCCTTCATCACGATGTTGCCGCGGAACATGACCTCGCCGATGGTCTCGCCGTCGTGCGGCACCTCGCGCATGGTCTCGGGATCGAGCACGGTGACGTCTTCCTGCAGCGGATAGGCCACGCCCTGACGCCGCTTCAGCTGCGCGCGCGCATCGGCCGACAGCTCGTCCCAGCCCGGCTGCTCGGCGCAGACGGAGGCGGGGCCGTAGACTTCGGTCAGCCCGTAGACATGGGTCAGCTTGATGCCGATGCGCTCGGCGCCCTCGAGGACTGCGACCGGCGGCGCCGCGCCGGCGATCAGGCCGACGACGGGCTTCGCCTTGCCGCCCTTCGGCGCATCGGGCGCGTTGATCAGCGTGTTGTAGACGATCGGCGCGCCGCACATGTGGGTGACGCCGTGCTTCGGGATCAGCTCGAAGATCTTGGCGGGATCGACCTTGCGCAGGCAGACATTGACGCCGGCGGTCGCCGCGATCGTCCAGGGAAAGCACCAGCCGTTGCAGTGAAACATCGGCAGCGTCCAGAGATAGACCGGGTGCTGGCCGAGATTGCCTGCGAGGATGTTGCTGACGGCGTTGAGATAGGCGCCGCGGTGATGGGTCACCACGCCCTTCGGATTGCCCGTCGTGCCCGACGTATAGCTCAGCGCGATTGCATCCCATTCGTCGGCCGGCGGCCGCTCGGCGAATGCGGGATCGCCTGAGGCGACCGCCGCCTCATATTCGATCTCGCCGATCCGCTTGCCGGCGGCGAAGGCCGCATCATCGACGTCGATCACGAACGGCTTTGCGCCCTTCATCAGGGTCAGGGATTCCGCGATCACGCCGGAGAATTCGGGATCGACGAGAATAATCTTCGCGCCGCCGTGATCGAGCTGGAACGCGATCGATTCCGCATCGAGACGGATGTTGAGCGCGTTCAGCACCGCGCCGGTCATCGGCACCGCGAAGTGCAATTCGTTCATCGCCGGGATGTTCGGCAGCATCGCGGCCACCGTGTCGCCATGGCCGATGCCGCGGCCTGCGAGATAGGATGCGAAGCGCTTGCAACGTTCGTAGGTCTCTTTCCAGGTGAAGCTGCGGCCCTCATAGACCGTGCTGACATGGTCGGGATAGACCGCGGCCGAGCGTGCCAGGAAGCTCAGCGGCGTCAGCGGCACGTAGTTGGCGGGCGTCTTGTCCAACCCCATCGTGTACTGGTTCTGAGCTGCACTCATGGCTCTATCCCATCCGCAAGGTGCTTTTAAAGGAAACCGATCGATATCCAGGGGAAGATGGCGACGATGATCAGGCCGATCAACAGCGCCAGCATGTAACCCCAGATCGGCCGGATACCCTCGGCCGGATCGACGCGCCCGATGGCGCAGGCGGCATAATAGCCGACGCCGAACGGCGGCGCGAACAATCCGATGCCCATCGCCAGGATGATGATCATGGCGTAGTGCACCTCGTGGACGCCGACCTGGCGCGCGATCGGAAACAGCAGCGGCCCGAACAGCACAATGGCCGGAATGCCTTCCAGCACGCTGCCCAGGATCACGAAGGCCAGGATCGAGACCGCGATGAAGGTCGCCGAACCGCCGGGCAGCCCGGTCATCGACGCTGCCAGCGCCCGCGAGAAGCCGGACTGGGTCAGCCCCCAGGCCATGCCGGTCGCGGTGCCGATGATGAAGAGGATCGCGCCCGACAGGCACGCCGTGTCGATCAGCATCGGCACCAGCCGCCGCCAGTTGAACTTGCGGTAGATCAACAGGCCGATGACGAAGGCGTAGACGATGCCGATGGTTGAGACTTCGGTCGCAGTCGCGATACCCTCGACCACGGCGTAGCGGATCACGAAGGGCAGGGCCAATGCGGGCAGGGCGAACACCAGCGCCTTGCCGATCTCGCTGCCGGTGGCGCGCTGCACGTGGCTCAAGTTCTCGCCGCGGTAGCGCCACCACACCAGCCCCGACAGCGTGATTGCCAGCACGACACCCGGCAGCAATCCGCCGGTGAACAGCGCCGAGATCGACACGCCGGTGACCGAGCCGATCGTGATCAGCACGAGGCTCGGCGGAATCGTTTCGGTCTGCGCGCCGGTGGCGGCGAGCAGCGCGACCAGATCGCCCGGCTTGGCGCCGCGCTCCTTCATTTCCGGGAACAGCACGGGCGCGACGGCGGCCATGTCGGCGGCCTTGGATCCGGAGATACCGGAGACCAGGTACATGGCGCCGACCAGCACATAATGCAGGCCGCCGCGGACATGCCCGAGCAGGCTCGCCAGGAACGCGACCATCGCACGCGCCATGCCGGTCATCTCGATCAGCAGGCCGAGAAAGACGAACAGCGGCACCGACAGCAGGATGAGGTGGCTCATGCCCTCGTCCATCCGGCCGACCAGCACCATCAGCGGCGTCCGCGTGGTCAGCGCCAGATAGCCGAAGATCGCCATGCCGAAGGCAAAGCCGATCGGCACGCCGGCGAACACGCAGAAGCCGACCACGCCGACGAAGAAGATGATCAGATTGAGGTTGCCGAGCGGCCGCAGCATCGGCTGCGCCAGCCAGAACACGCCGATCAGCGCGACCACCGTCAGCGCCGCCAGCAGGAAGGTCTTGAAATCGCCGACCCGCGCCAGCCGCAGCAGCGCAAACAGCCCCATCAGGCAGATACCGACCGGCAGCGCCGCCGCGCGCCAGGTGTTGGAAATCTGCAGCGCCGGCGTCGTGATGAAGCTTTCCTCGTAGGCGTATTCATAGGCCGGCCGCACGATCAGGATCAGGAACGCCAGCGCGGCGCAGGTCGCGACCACGTCCAGATAGCCCCACAGCCTCGGCCCGGCGCTCGCGACGAGCGCCGTCATCCGCATGTGCTCGCCGCGGCGGAACGCCACCGCCGACCCGAGCATCGCAAGCCACAGGAACAGGATCGACGCCAGCTCGTCGGACCAGATCAGCGGCGCATGCAGCACGTAGCGCGACACCACGCCGGCGAACAGGATCACGACCTCGGCGACGACAAGGATTGCCGCCGGAATTTCGACCAGCCATCCGAGCGCAGCCTCGATGGAACCGAGACCGGAGCGGCGGCGAGGGGGCTGTGACGCCGCCTCGCCGGCCACGGCCGGCGTCATCTCGACATGAGCCATGGCAAGCCTCCCGCTTGATCGATCAGGACAGTTTGCCGACGGACTTCTCGAGCAGATCCCAGGCCTTCTCGCCGTACTTGCCCTTCCACTCGGCGTAGAAGCCGGCGGCGCGCAGCTTGTCGCGGAACGGCCCGACCTCGGGCTGGTTGAAGACGAGGCCTTTGCCCGTGAGCTCCTGCTTCACGGTGGCGTTGAGCTTCTCGGTGTCCTCGCGCTCCTTGACGGCGGCCGCGTTGACGTTCTTGGCAACGATGGTCTTGATATCGTCCGGCAGCGCCGCCCAGGCCCGGCGGTTCATCAGGAACCAGAAGCCGTCCCACATGTGGTTGGTCATCGAGCAATACTTCTGCACCTCGTACAGCTTCGCCGCCGAGATCAGCGCCAGCGGATTTTCCTGGCCTTCGACGATCTTGGTCTGCAGCGCCGAATAGACCTCGCTGAAATTGATCGAGGCGGGCGATGCATCGAACGCCTTGAACATCGAGGTCCACAGCGGCGACACCGGCACGCGGATCTTGAAGCCCTTGAGATCGTCCGGACCGGTGATCGGCTTGGTCGACGACGTGGTCTGGCGGAAGCCGTTGTCCCAGATCTTGTCCATGACCTCGAGGCCGGCCTTGTTGATCTCGCCGCGCACATAGGCGCCGAGCTCGCCATCCATGGCCTTCCAGACCGCGGGATAATCCGGGAATGCGAAACCGATGCCGTTGATCGAGGCGGCCGGCACCAGGGTCGCCAGGATCAGGCCGGACAGCGTGAAGAACTCGACGCCGCCGGAGCGCACCTGGCTCAGCATGTCGGTATCGGAGCCGAGCTGGCTGTTCGGGAACACCTGCAGGTCAAACCGGCCGTTGGTCTCGGTCTTGATCGCCGCAGCCATCTCCCGGGCGCGCGCCACGAACGGATGCGACTCCGGCAGGTTGTTGGCGAACTTGTAAGAGAACTCGGCCGACTGGGCGCGCGCGACATACGGTGCGCCAATTCCGCCCAGGACGGCGGAAGCGGCGGAAACCTTCAGCAGCGTGCGTCGTGAAAAGCTCATTGGTGTTGCTCCCTCGAGAGGCTTGTTGTTGTTCTGAGATGCCATCCTATACGGACCTGATGCCGCGGGGTCACCAGCGATCTCTGCACAGCTGGCGCTTATTGCAGCGTCCGTACGCCGCGGCAATATCGGCTTTCTGACGAGACGCGTGCGCGTGGATCGCTGTGCTGCCTGGACCAGCAGAAACAATGACCGGGACAAGCCCGGACAGGCGCCAAGCTGCGGTCCGGTGCGAAGATTTCCCACTAAATATCTGATCTAATTGTAGATATAAATATTCCATAATATACCTTATGCGAATTATGTATATGGGAATGGCCACGATCGCCCGGTCCCATTGCTTCGCTCTGGCTCGGACTGATGGATTTTGTGACTCGGACCTGAGCTAATCGATCGTCTCAGACCTGCTCCCGCCGCCCGTACCCCGTGACGCATCGGATCAACCGCTCGAGCAGAACCCCGATCGTCGATCCCACGACGACGTCACTGGCCCAATGCGCCAGCAACAGCACGCGCGTCGAAATCAGACAAGCGCCGAGCGCCCGGACGATCCCACGCTCGCCCTCGGGAAGCTGGCTCGCCGCCGAACTGATGGCGCCGACCTGAATTGCATGTCCTGACGGAAACGAGTCCTCGGCCCTGCCGGAGATTGGAATGCCGTGCAGATGACCAACGACGGTGAGCCGGTCCGGCCGCTTCTGGTTGAAGACCAATTTGAGCAGGTGCGGAACTAGGGATGCGGTCAACGCCGTGACCAGAAGATGGTCACTCGCCAGGCGTCGCGGCTCTGGCTTGCTTCGACACCGTAACCACCATCCAAGTGCTAGGGCGCAGACGACATGCTCGTCCGCCGCCCATGTCAGGATTGAGGCGGCGCGTTCTGTTGGCGGGGTTGTGTTGCGCGAGATAACGCGCGCAATGGCAATATCCGGCTGGGTCGGTCGGACCGTGATCGGCATGGATACCCTTGCTTAAGGCGACGACGGCATCTTTCAAACGTTTCGCATTCGCACCTGTTCCAAACGGCGCAAAGCAAAGGGCCCCGCTCAAGTGGGGCCCCGAATGCCGTAGCGCTCACCATTTCTGGCGGCCGTACCAGTCATTCACTTCCTTCGTGGCTTGATCCTTGGCATAGCCGTAGCGCTGCTGCAGACGGCCTTCGAGTTGATCCTGCTTGCCGGCAATGACATCGAGGTCGTCATCGGTCAGCTTGCCCCACTGCTCCTTGATCTTGCCCTTGACCTGCTTCCAGTTGCCTTCGACACGATTCCAATCCATCGCGGTTCTCCGTTGAAAGATGAGACCGTCCAACAGACGCGCCGACGCTTCGTTCCTCGAAAGGCTTGCGGCAAAGCTACGCAATCGCGATCCGCGGGTGAACCGTCGCAGATAGGAACGAGATTGCAGAGTGCCTGTTGTGGGTACGGATCACCCAAACTCACGGAGCTGCCAATGTCGGAGAAAGACCTCAGCGCCCTCTTCCTCGATACCCTCAAGGACATCTACTACGCCGAAAAGCAGATCCTCAAGGCGCTGCCACGCATGGCCAAAGCCGCCGGGTCGGACCAGCTGCGTGCCGCCTTCGAGAAGCATCATGACGAGACCGAAGGACAGATCGATCGGCTGGAGCAGATCTTCGATCTGATGGGCAAGCCGGCGCGTGGCAAGAAGTGCGACGCCATCGAGGGTATCCTCGACGAAGGCAAGGAGATCATGGAGGAGTACGCCGACACTCCGGCGCTCGATCCGGGCCTGGTCTCCGCGGCGCAGGCGGTCGAGCATTACGAGATCGCACGCTACGGCACACTGAAGGCATGGGCCACCAAACTCAGCATGAAGGATGCCGTCAAGCTCATCGACCAGACGTTGGCCGAAGAAAAGAAGACGGATGAAGCGCTCACCAAGCTCGCCGTCAGCGCCATCAACGCCGAAGCGGCCTGAGGAGATTCGCAATGAAGCGAACCATTCTGGCAGCTGGCCCCGACTGTGCGCTGGCCAAGCCAGCGCTGGGGCCGCCGACGGCGTTGGCCTAGGCCGGGAGCACGATCACCTTCGTTTTGAGCGGCGTTCGCGAATAGAGGTCGATCATGTCCTGACTGAGGAGGCCGGTGCAGCCACTCGTAATGCCGTTCCCGATGGTTTCGGGGTCGCTGGTGCTATAGATCGTGTAAAGCGTGTAGGCCCCGTTCTGATAGAGGTAGAGCACGCGGGCACCGAGTGGATTGTCGAGACCTCCCGGCATGCCGCGAGCATATTTGCCTGCCTCCGGCTGGCGCGCGATCATCTCCTTGGGGGGCGTCCAGGTAGGCCATTCGGCTTTGCGCCCGACATAGGCCTCGCCGCTCCACCGGAAGCCATCGCGGCCGACATTGGCGCCATAGCGGGTCGCGTTGCCCTCGCCTTCGATGCGGTAAACATAGTACTTCCCGGGATCGATGATGATCGTACCGGGCGCCTCGTCGCTGTCGTAGCGTACTGTCTTGCGAAAATATTGCGGTTTGACCTTGCTGACGTCGACCCCAGGGATCGGGAATTTCTCGTCAGGCACGGGCCCGTAGACTTTCTCAGCCTCGGCCAGGCTCATGTAGTCGGATGCACAACCGGTCAGGCCCAGTGCGGCAAGACCGGCAGCGGAGCCGAATAGAAACGCCCGGCGGTTGAGACGCGGCGAACAAGGCCCAGACAGATCGCCCTTGCCCATTGCGCCGGCAATTCCACGGTCCATGATCATGATTTCGGGTTTTCCGAGCTTTTCCAGAAGGCGCGACAATCCTATGTCGGGGAACCACCCCGTTACGACACTCTTATGGAGGATTTCGCGCTTTTTTATGGAGGGAAACTTTCAAGAAAAAGCTAAGGAATTCCGTTCTGTAGGTCGGTCTTATGCGGGGATTCAACACCCCCCGAAGGCTTTGCCTGATAGTCTGCCCCCGACTCAACGACACCAGTTCGAGACCTGGAGACCAATGGCCCGACGTACCGGCAGCGCTGATCTTCCCCTGCATGGTGGACGCGTGCCGCCGTGGCTGGCGGAGCGCATGGCGACGCTGGGCGCGGTCATCACGCAGGCGGTGGTCCATCATTACGGCCGCGATGCGTTTCTGCAGCGGCTCTCGCATCCGTTCTGGTTCCAGTCGTTCGGCGCCGTGATGGGCATGGACTGGCACTCGTCTGGTATCACCACGAGCGTCATCGGCGCACTCAAGCGCGGGCTCGCGCCGCTGCAGGACGAGCTCGGCATCTACGTCTGCGGTGGTCGCGGCAGGCATTCGCGGCGCACGCCGGACGAATTGTCGGCGCTGGGTGAGCGGACCGGCTTCGACGGCGTCGCCCTCACCCGCGCCAGCCGTCTGGTCGCCAAGGTCGACAGCGCCGCGGTCCAGGACGGTTTCGAGCTCTATCTGCACGGCTTCTTCGTCACCACGGACGGCAAATGGACCGTGGTCCAGCAAGGCATGAACGACCACAAGCGTCAGGCGCGACGCTACCATTGGCATTCCGAGGGGCTGCGTAGCTTCGTCGACGAGCCGCACAGCGCGATCGACGGTCCGTCGCAGGGCGAGATCGTCAATCTCACCGATCACCGTGCCGACGCCTCGCGCCAGGCACAGCTCGATCTGCTCGCCGCGCTTGGTCCCGATGGCATCGCGCATGAATATGCCGAGCTGACCGAGAAGGTGGCGGCGCAGGGCGATCTCCTGCACCTGATCATGCCCGCACATCATGATGTACGCTCGAGCGATGTCTTCATCCGCCGCCTGCACGGCACCCTCGCCGCCGCCGCGGAACGCGGGCCGCTGGATTTCCCCGACCTGCTGCTCACGCCCGGCGTCGGCGCCCGCACCGTGGAGTCGCTTGCCATGGTCGCCGAGGTCGTTCACGGGACGCCGTATCGTTTCCGCGATCCGGCGCGCTTCTCGCTCGCGCATGGCGGCAAGGACCGTCATCCGTTTCCGGTGCCGATCAAGGTCTACGATGAGACGATCGGCGTGCTGAAATCGGCGGTACAGCAGGCGAAGCTCGGCCGCGACGAGGAGTTGCAGGCGCTGAAGCGGCTGGACGACCAGGCCCGCAGGCTGGAGCTGACCGCAACCGGCCCGTCCTTCGATGCTTACGTCGCCAACGAGCGCGCGCGTTCGCCGGCGCTTGACGGCCGCTCGGTGTTCGGTTGGGAGGCCGACCTCGCCGCCCGCGACCGCATCACCAAACGCTAGGCTAGGCACGCCCGTCAGCGTCCCCTGAAGCGCGGCTTGCGCCGTCCGAGGAAGGCCGCGACGCCTTCCTTGTGATCGTCGGTCAGGCTCGCCAGCGCGAACTGGTCGAGATCCATGTGGCTGGCGAGGTCGTCGAGCGCATGCGCCAGCCGGTTGACCGTCAGCTTGGTCATCGCCACCGAAATCGGCGGCTGGGCGGCGACCTTGGCCGCGAGCGCCATCGCAGCGTCATACGATTTGCCCGGATCAGTCACCTGCTCCACCAGGCCCCATTCGTAAGCCTCGTCGGCCGAGATCCGGTCGTCGGCCAGGATCACCGCCTGCTTGGTGCGCGCCGGTCCCATCAAATGCAACATGCGTGGCACGCTCTGCCAGCTCATGTTCATGCCGAGCGCGATCTCCGGCACGCGCAGATGCGCATCGCGCGCCATCACCCGGAAATCCAACGCGACCGCGAGCGCCACGCCACCGCCGACGCAGAACCCCTCGATCGCGCCGATCGTGACCTGCTCCATCTCCTGCCAGGCGCGTGTCAGCCGCGGCCCGAGCTTCAGGTGACGGCGCAGCGTGCCCATATCCATGGTCTGCCGCGAACGGCCCTCGGCATCCTTGAGGTCGAAGCCGGCGCTGAACGATTTGGCGCTGCCGGTCAGCACCACCACCGAGGTTTCGCCATCGTCCTCGAAACTGCGCGCCGCATCGGTCAATTGCCGCAGCGCCTCCGGCGACAGCGCGTTGATACCATCGCCGCGGTCGAACCGCACCACCGCGATGCGGCCCTCCGGTCCGAGGCCCTTTTCGATCGTCACATCGTCAACCACGCATACCTCCCAGCTCGCATTGTTGTGTACTGCTTGCCTCGACATAGCACGACGATTTCGCCTATTCTGTAGGCATGAGCGAACATGATCATCACCACCACGATCACGACCATTCCGAACTGTCGGAGACCGAACTGCGCGTCCGCGCGCTGGAATCGATCCTGACCGAAAAGGGCTATGTCGAGGCTGCCGCGCTCGACGCCATCGTGCAGGCCTATGAGACGAAGATCGGCCCGCATAACGGCGCCCGGGTCGTCGCCAAGGCCTGGACCGATCCCGCCTTCAAGAAGGCGCTGCTCGAGGACGCCAGCAAGGCGGTCGGCACCCTCGGCCATGTCAGCCGGGTCGGCGACCATCTGGTCGCGATCGAGAACACGCCCGGCCGTCACAACATGGTCGTCTGCACATTGTGCTCTTGTTACCCCTGGGAAATGCTCGGCCTGCCGCCGGTCTGGTACAAGGCCTCGCCGTACCGGTCGCGCGCGGTCAAGGATCCGCGCGGCGTGCTCGCCGATTTCGGCGTCAGCCTGCCGAAGGAGACCGAAATCCGGGTCTGGGACTCTACGGCCGAAACACGCTTCCTGGTGCTGCCGATGCGGCCCGCAGGCACCGAGGGATGGAGCGAAGAACAGCTCGCCGAGCTCGTGACGCGCGATTCCATGATCGGCACCGGCTTCCCGAAAACACCGGGAGCGCCGTCGTGAACGGCGTCCACGACATGGGCGGCATGGACGGGTTCGGCAAGGTCGAGCCCGAGCCGAACGAGCCGATGTTCCATCAGGAATGGGAGTCGCGGGTGCTCGCCATGGTCCGTGCGATGGGGGCGGCCGGCGCCTTCAACATCGATGCATCGCGCTTCTATCGCGAGACCCTGCCCCCGCAGGTCTATCTGTCGAGTTCCTACTACAGGAAATGGCTGCTTGGGCTGGAGGCCCTGCTGCTCGACAAGGGCTATATCTCCAAGGACGACGTCGCGGCCGGACATGCCGTCGCGCCGGCAAAATCGCTCAAGCACGGCAAATTCTCGATCCCCGATGTCGAGCGCATCATGGTGCGCGGCAAGTTCGGCCGCGCCGCACCGGCAGCCGCGAAATTCAAGGCCGGCGATCGGGTACGGGCAAAGAACATCCATCCCGCCACGCACACGCGGCTGCCGCGCTACGTGCGCGGTCATGTCGGGGTGATCGAGCGCGATCACGGCTGTCACGTGTTTCCCGATACGGCGGCCAACGACGCCGGCGAGCATCCGCAATGGCTGTACACCGTCGTGTTCGATGGACACGAATTGTGGGGACCGGACTCCGATCCGACCATCAAGGTCTCGATCGACGCGTTCGAGCCGTATCTGGAGGCGGTCTGATGGATGCCGGCGCCGCCGCGCGCGCGACCAGCGCCGTGTCCAGCATTCCCCGCGATCAGGACGGTCCGGTGTTCCGCGCGCCATGGGAGGCGCAGGCGTTCGCCATGGCGTTGACGCTGCATGATCGTGGCGTGTTCACCTGGCCCGAATGGGCCGCGGCGCTTGCCGATCAGATCAAGCGCGCGCAGGCGGCCGGCGATCCCGACACCGGCGAGACCTATTACCAGCATTGGCTCGCAACGCTCGAACACCTCGTGGCCGCCAAAGGCGTCACGACGCCCGAGACGCTGCACCGCTACCGCGACGCCTGGGACCACGCCGCCGACCGCACCCCGCACGGCCAGCCGATCGTGCTGACGGCTAAGGATTTCGAGTAGCGACACGCTCCTCGCATCGACGCTCGCTCAGCAGCTTGTTCGGTGTCGTCGCACGGCTCGACCGGGCGATCCAGTATTCCAGAGACGTCAGTGTTTGAACTGAGAAGCCGCGGCGTACTGGATCGCCCGGTCGAGCCGGGCGATGACGGTGCGGGTGCCTTGCACACCATCGTCGTCCTGGCGAAGGCCAGCCTGCACGATTTCTGAATAATGGAAAAATACCGCTGAGTTGCCCGACGTGTCAAGCTGCCGTGTCGAACGCCGGCAGCCGCCGACTCCTTTGCATGGGGTTGTTTTCGAAATTTTGGCAGTGCGCCCCTGCGGACGGCTATCCGCCCACGGTTACGGGCCATCCTGCGCGACATATTCCCGCCAGCCCTTGGCCCGCAGGCTGCAAGCCGGGCATTCGCCGCAGCCGTAACCCCATTCGTGCTGCGCGCCGCGTTCGCCGAGATAGCAGGTGTGCGAGTGCTCGCGGATCAGGTCGACCAGCCCTGCCCCGCCGAGTGCGTGAGCAAGCCGCCAGGTCGCCGCCTTGTCGAGCCACATCAGCGGCGTGTGCAGCTCGAAGTCCCTGGCCATGCCGAGGCTGAGCGCGGACTGCAGCGCCTTGATGGTCTCGTCGCGGCAATCCGGATAGCCGGAATAGTCGGTCTCGCACATGCCGCCGATGATGTGGCGGATGCCGCGCCGATAGGCCAGTGCGCCCGCGAAGGTGAGGAACACCAGGTTGCGGCCGGGCACGAAGGTGTTCGGCAACCCGTCCGCGCCCATTTCGATGGCGACGTCGCGGGTCAGCGCGGTATCGGAAATCTCCGACAGCGTCGGGATTGCGAGTGTGTGGTTGTCGCCGAGCTTTGCTGCCCAATCCGGCCGCAGAGCCCTGATGCCGTCCAGCAGGCGGTCGCGGCAATCGAGCTCGATCGCGTGACGCTGGCCGTAGGTGAAGCCGAGCATCTCGACGCGCGCGAAGCGGTCCAACGCCCAGGCCAGACAGGTGGTGGAATCCTGGCCGCCGGAAAACAGCACCAGCGCGGTGTCGGAATTGTTCTGATCGGTCATGAGACGCGCTTATAGCGTTTTCGAGCGAAGTGGACACCGGTTCGCGTCAAGAAAACGCGTCAAACAAGAAAGCACCTGACGGCGCCGCGGCCAATCCGTGGACAGTGCCGTGTTTCCGGCGTGTTTTGCTGGGATCGGGAGGGGTGTTTTGGCATAAAGCCAATACCCCTCTGAAGCCGGTGTCCCATGACCCCCTCCCGCGACATTTCCCGCCTGATCGAGATCATGGCCGCGCTGCGCACGCCGGTGACCGGCTGCCCATGGGACCTCGTGCAGAATTTCGAGACCATCGCGCCCTACACGATCGAAGAGGCCTATGAGGTCGCGGATGCGATCGCACGCGGCGATTTCGAGGATTTGCGCGAGGAGCTCGGCGACCTCCTGCTGCAGGTGGTCTATCACGCAAGGATGGCCGAGGAGCAGAACGCGTTTGCGTTCGGCGACGTGGTCGAGGCGATCACGAAGAAGATGATCCGCCGTCATCCGCACGTCTTTGCCGACAAGGACGGCAACATCCAGCCCGCCGGCGTCAAGAGTGCCTGGGAGCGCATCAAGGCCGAGGAGAAGGCCGAGCGCGCCGCTCGGCGGCCCCCGGAAGAGACCGCGCACAAATCCTTGCTCTCAAGCGTGAAGGCCGGCCTCCCTGCCCTGACGCGGGCGATGGAGTTGCAGCGCAAGGCATCCACCGTCGGCTTCGACTGGAACGACCCGCGCGCCGTGCTCGCCAAGATCCGCGAGGAGGCCGACGAGATCGAGGCCGCGCTCGACCGCAACGACAAGCAGGAAATTGCGGAAGAAACCGGCGACCTGATGTTCGCACTGGTCAACCTCGCCCGCCACGTCGACGCCGATCCGGAAACCGCACTGCGCGCGACCAACGCAAAGTTCGAGCGGCGGTTTGCCTATATCGAGAAGGCGCTGGCCGCGAAGGGCCGCTCGCTCGACGGCGCGACGCTGGAGGAGATGGATGCGTTGTGGAATGAGGCGAAGCGCGCGACGTAGATTTTCTCTCCTCGCGCGCCTCGAAACTCCGCCTAGAGATCTGCTCCAGCTCGTCGGGCTTGCGCGCGCATGACACCGAACGGATCATTCCGGACCGCCAGCTTGCGATAGACCCTGAGGTCGTCGGGGGTCATTCCCTCACCGCGCTTCTTGCTCGAACCTGCCTCGGCCCCGATGGCAATCGAAGTGCCGGCGCCGGCGTAAATGTACTTGTCGCCAAACGCCTTCTTCAGGGCGGCAAATGTTGGCTCGCCGGTGCAATGCCCGGGGGCGATGCTTTCGACCTTGAAACGGTCTTGCAGCGCGGCCGTCACTTTGGTGATCACCTCGTCAGGGGCAGCGACCAGGTGGAAGCCTCCAGCGATCAGCCGAATCCTCGGGTTGATTGCTGCCGCAGCCTCGACGATACGCTCGATTCCAGGATGCGAGCAGCCAACAACGAGCACGATTCCATCTGCAGTATTCACCGCCAGGGACAGTTCCTTGAGCTCCTTCGTTCCCGGCAGATCAGAAATCAGAGCTATGAGTGTAATGCCAGGTGCGATTTCGGTCGTTTGGTCGATCAACTCGAAGTTGGCATCCGCCCAGGCAGCACCGAATTTCATGATCTCGGGCGGCTTGCCGTCATAGTACCGCATCTCCGGCGGCAGCGACTCGTCCTTGCGGTAGAAGCTCGACGGCAGCGACGAGCCGTAGATGCCAAATCCCTCCTTGGGAGCATAAATCTTGATCTTCGGATTGACGCTTAAGACATAGCTCAGGCCCGCCATGTGATCGGAGTGCCGGTGAGACAATACGACGAAATCGAGGTTACTAAGGTCCACATCCTTCGCCTTGACATTGGCAGCGAAGATCTTCGCGTTGTCCCCGGTATCGAACAGGATGCGCTTTCCTCCGACTTCAACGAGGGCGGAGAAGCCCCAATCCTTTGTCATCGCGGTATCAGTACCGAACGCATCGTACAGGATCGTGATCCGGGCCGCCGGCTCGGCCGCACGTGTTGCAGTGCCTATTGCGGCAACTAGCGCAGCGAGAACGACCGCGAAAAGAAAATTTGATTTGAGATACATGGAAGTTCCTCCTGTTCAAACGCAACGATTGAGGAATTCCTGACAGGCGACCAGTCGCTATAGGGCCGGACCGGACCTGCCTAGTTCAGAGACCAGCCTTCCAACGATCCATGCTCTCGACTTTGCGCGATCTCGTGGACGGCGCGGTCATGCAAATCCTCCCGCTGCGCGCCGCAAGCTGCAAGGCAATTATTTTCGTCATGGGCCGTGAACCTTTTCCTTGGTTCACGAGACTACCGCCTTCCACAAACAATTCGGACGTCGTCAGGTTTTGGAGACGTTTCGGCTCCATCGCTGCCGTTTCGCGGCGGCGACTCGTGGCGGTGGACACGCCCTATAACAGCGTCCCGTGCAGGATCACGGCAGCAACGCCGAAATAGATCACGAGGCCGGTGACATCGACCAGCGTCGCGACGAACGGCGCGGACGCGCTGGCCGGATCGAAGCCGATGCGCTTGAGGATGAACGGCAGCATCGATCCGGACAGCGAGCCGAAGGTGACGATGCCGACCAGCGCGGCGCCGACGGTGATGGCCACCAGCATCCAATGCGGGCCGTAGTCGAACAGGCCAAGCGTCTGCCAGAGCGTGATCCTGACGATGCCGATCAAGCCCAGGATGGCGCCGAGCACGATGCCGGTCGGCAGTTCGCGCATGGCGACACGCCACCAGTCGCGCAGCCGAACCTCGTGCAACGCCAGCGAGCGGATCAGGAGCGAGGTGGCCTGGGAGCCGGAATTGCCGCCGGAGCTCATGATCAGCGGGATGAACAGCGTCAGGACGATCGCCTTCTCGAGTTCGCTCTGGTACGACTGCATCGCGGTTGCGGTCAGCATTTCCGAGAGGAACAGCGCGCACAGCCAGCCGCCGCGCTTCTTGATCATTTCGAGGAAGCCGATCCGCAGATACGGCTCGTCGATCGCTTCCATGCCGCCGAACTTCTGGGCGTCCTCGGTCGATTCCTCGACGATGGCGTCGATGACGTCGTCGACCGTGACGATGCCGAGGATATGGCCGGGACCGTCGACGACGGCGACCGCGAGCAGATCGTAGCGCGAGATCAGCCGCGCCGCCTCCATGCGGTCGGCCTCCGGCGAAATCATCAGCGGCTTCCGCGCCGGTGCTGCGGTGAGCACATTGGCATGCGGATCGGCCGAGATCAGGCGGCGCAGCGGCACCGCCTGGATCAGGGTCTTCTTGACCGGGTCGATCACGAAGATCGAATAGACGGTCTCGCGGGTGCGCTCGACCATCCGGATGTGATGCAGGACCTCGGCGATGGTCCAGTTCGAGGGCACGCTGACGAATTCGGTCGTCATGATGCTGCCGGCGCTGCGCTCGGGATAGGCCAGCAGCCCCGAGATGACGTTACGGGTATCCGGATTGAGGCCGTTCAGCAGCGTGGTGCGCAGCGGCTCGACCAGTTCCTTGAAGATGTCGGCGGCGCGGTCGTCGGAGACGCCCGACAGCAGCGACACTGCCGCGTCCTTCGGCAGCTCGGCCAGGATCTCGCAGGTATTGTCGAGCCCGGGCAGGTCGAGCACCTCGATCGCTTTCTCGGCCGGCAGCGATTGCAGCAGCTTCGCCGCATCCGCCGGCTCCCGGGCATTGAGGGCATCGACGATCTCGGGCGCCCGCACATGGGCAAGGTCCCCGTTCTGGCCGGCGAGCGTGTCGTGGGTGATGGTTTCGCTGGTGTCCTGCATCGATCGGCCTCGGCTTTGCGTCCAGCAGCGCAATGAACCAAGGCGGCGCAGAATTCAAACAGAAAGTGCGGCGGCACGTCGCAGGCGCGGTCGACTGAGCCCGCGTCACGGCGCCGTCACATTTCGGGAGATTGCGCGGTGCCGTGCCGGAGGGCCGATCAGGCCCGGCTGAACAGTTTCGCGGCGTCGTCCACCGCCTGGCGCGCGGCGGCGAGATCCGGCGTTTCGTTGTCGTCGTTGAAGCCGAAATAGTCGTTTTCACCGACCGGCTGGACGACGATGCCATCGCGCCGGCCGAGGACGCTGAGGTTGCGGTAGAAGACGCCGTAATTCACATCCGGCTGGGGAATGAGCCAGGCGATCTGGCCGCGCACCGGAACGATGCTCTCGTCACGAAACAGCGCACGAGCGCCGTAGCCGGTGCAGTTGACAATGACGGTTTCGCCGATCTTCGAAAGATCGGACGGCGCCTGCAATTCGATCGGCACGAACAGCCCGCCGGCGCGCTGAAACTCCGCTTCGAGCTGACGGTAGAGATCCGTGACGTTGTAGGTGAGCGAAGCGCTTTTCCACACGTACGGCGCGGGAAACGGATTCGATCCGGCGGCCAGCAAATCCCATCGCGGCGTGAGCGACCTGATCCGGCCGCGCAATTCGAGGAATTTCTTCGAGCCGTCGCCCGAGGCATGCTGGCGCCTGTGCGGACGGCCGTCGGCGTCGGGTGCATCGTCGGACAGCAAATAGCGATCGGTCCATTCGATCGGATTGCCGGCAAGGCCGAGATAGCTTTGATGGGTCGCAAAGGTCGTGCGCGCCATCCGCTCCCAGCGGTCGGCAAAGTCCGGTGCGACGTCTGCTTCCATCGCGATACGCGAGTCCGGCGACCAGTCCCCGGTCGCACGCGCCGAGCGCACCTGCGGAAATCGCTCCTTGGCGTAGATCGTGACGGTCGCGCCCATCCTCTGGGCGGTGATCGCCGTCGTCAGACCGATCGCGCCGGCGCCAAGGACGGCAATGTTGCGCGCGCTCAATTGCAGGGCGAGCGGCACGGCCTCCTGCGCGGCGCCCCAGGACAGCGACCAGCCGCTACCGCCGTGTCCGTAATTGTGGACGACATATTTGCTGTCGATCCATTCCGCTTCAATGCGCGGACCGGCAGCGCGGAACGGACGCAGACATACCGTGACACGAAACATGCGGTCCGGACGCGCGAGAACCGGCCGGAGCGCAGGCGCGTCGACGAACGCAGCGTTGTCGGCAACGCCACGCGTTGATATCCCTGCGACCGCAGCGCTCGCCAGGCCGCCGCCGAGAAATGCTCGACGATTGAACATCGATCCCACTTCGATCCCCCTTGCCGCCACGGACTTCCGGGACGTCACGTCCCGTGCGGCAGAGCATCGAATCGTGACATGACGATGTCGCGCTTGGTCTCGTCGACCCGCACCGTCATGTCGAAGCGCTCGCCATTGAGCTCCTTGTTCAGGACCTCGGCATTGCGATGCAGCCAGCTGATGCCGGCGCCGTCGGAGGCATCGATCGAAAGATTGAGCGTGATGCGCTTGGCCGCGAGGCGATCCTCGATCGCGGTCAGGAGCTCCTCGATCCCCTCGCCGGTCACGGCCGAGACCAGGAAGCACGGGCGCTCCGGCGGCCGGCGCGCGGCGATGTTGCGCAGATTGTCCCGCTCCTCCGGATCGAAGCGATCGATCTTGTTCCAGACCTCGATGATGCGCTGGCCGCCGTCGGCGTCGGGATCGATGCCGAGCTGGTGCAGCACCGCCTCGACGTCGCGCTCCTGCGCCTCGGCATCCTCGTGGGAGATGTCGCGGACGTGCAGGATGATGTCGGCTTCCAGCACCTCCTCCAGCGTGGCGCGGAACGCGGCCACGAGCTGGGTCGGCAGATTGGAGATGAAGCCGACCGTGTCCGACAGCATCGCCTTGCCGCCATGCGGCAGGTTGAGCGCACGCAGGGTCGGGTCGAGCGTCGCAAACAGCATGTCGGCGGCTTGCACGTCGGCGCGCGTCAGCCGATTGAACAGGGTCGATTTGCCGGCATTGGTGTAGCCGACCAGCGCGACGACGCGGTACGGCACGCGCTGGCGTCCGGCGCGATGCAACCGCCGCGTCGCCTGCACCTTCTTGAGCTCGTTCTCGAGCCGCGTGATGCGGTCGCCAATCAGGCGGCGGTCGGCCTCGATCTGGGTCTCGCCCGGGCCGCCCATGAAGCCGAAGCCGCCGCGCTGGCGCTCGAGATGGGTCCACGACCGCACCAGGCGGCTGCGCTGGTAATTGAGATGGGCAAGCTCGACCTGCAACGCGCCTTCCTTGGTCTTGGCGCGGCGGCCGAAGATTTCCAGGATCAGGCCGGTGCGGTCGAGCACCTTGGTGCTCCAGGCCTTCTCGAGGTTGCGCTGCTGGATCGGCGACAACGCGCAATCCATCACCACGAGCTCGACCTTGTCGCCAGCGACGAGGCCGTTGATCTCCTCGACCTTGCCCTTGCCCAGATAGGTCGCGGGCCGGATCTGGCTGATCGGCGCGACGACGGATTCCACCACGGTGAGGTCGATCGCACCGGCGAGGCCAGCGGCTTCCTCGATCCGCGCTTCGTAGTCGCGGACAGACGAATCCGTTTGCGCATCGCCGTCGCCACGGCGCATGCGCAGGTACGGGCCGATGACGATCACCCGCCCGGTGCTCAAGTCCCCCGCCGACCCGGGCCTAGACTTGGTCCGGTCGACGCCCCCTTCAGGATTGAAGGGTTCCAATCAGTTCACTCTCAAGCCGGTGCGTCCTCACCACCTTCGAACAGTTGAATCGGAGCGCCGGGCATGATGGTCGAGATCGCGTGCTTGTAGACAAGCTGCGAGTGACCGTCGCGCCGCAGCAGCAAGCAGAAATTGTCGAACCATGTGACAATGCCCTGCAGCTTTACCCCGTTGACCAGAAATATCGTCAGTGGCGTTTTTGTTTTACGAACGTGATTAAGGAAGGTGTCTTGTAGATTTTGTGCGCGGTCTGCCGCCATTGTTTTTGTCCCGCAAGCTTGTGCTTCTTTTTCTTGAACCGGTTGCGGCTCTCTGACGGAGCCTCCTCCGGCTGCCCGCCTGCCCTGAGATCCCCCTCTGGCAGGCGTAGCGGTAGGATTAGAGGCCACGCGCGGTTTTTAGGCAAGCCGGTTCGCGCAGCAGTCGGTAGGAACACGGTGGCAATTCTAAGAAAGCGCAGGGAAAGAGACGAATATTCTCGCAGGGAGTGGATAAATCCCCCGGTTGTACCGACCCGGCCCTCGCCTCGCTCAGCGGCCCGCCCGGACCCGAGCCTGGCCTGCTTCCCCCGGCGGGTGACCGCCGAGACTTCGCGCCAGTCTACCGGCGAGTGCCGGCCCTGGCGTATTGGGTCAGGCATTTCGGGGTCAGCCGACCCCGAGCGCCTTCAGCTTGCGATGCAGCGCCGAGCGTTCCATGCCGACGAACTCCGCGGTGCGCGAGATGTTGCCGGAGAAGCGGCTGATCTGGGCGATCAGATAATCGCGCTCGAACACCTCGCGCGCCTCGCGCAGCGGCAAGCCCATGATGTGCTCGCCATTGTTGGAGGTCGGCATCGCCGGCACCATGGAGCCGACGTCCTGCGGCAGCATGTCGGCGGTGATGATCGCCTCCGGCCCGCCGCCGGCCAGGATCATCACGCGCTCGACGTTGTTGCGGAGCTGGCGGACGTTGCCCGGCCAGACATGCGACTGCAGCACGGCCATCGCGTCTTGCCCGATCTGCCGCTTCGGCAGGCCGGTGGCCGCCGAGATCTGATCCATGAAATAGTCGATCAGCTCGGGGATGTCCTCGCGGCGCTCCGACAGCGGCGGCACCCGGATCGGCACCACCGAGAGGCGATGATAGAGATCCTCGCGGAAACGGCCCGCCGCGATCTCCTCCTCGAGGTTGCGCGCGGTCGAGGAGATGATGCGGACGTCGACATGGACCTTGCCGGTGCCGCCCTGGCGCTGGAAGGTCTGATCGACCAGCACGCGCAGGATCTTGTTCTGCGTCTCGCGCGGCATGTCCGCGATCTCGTCGATGAACAGCGTGCCGCCATGCGCCTCCTCGAGCGCGCCGGCCTTGCGCTGCTGCTCGCCGTTCGATCCCTCGATGCCGAACAGCTCGATCTCCATGCGCTCGGGCGTGATCGCGGCCGCATTGATCACCACGAACGGCCCCTCGGCGCGCCCGGAGGCATGATGCAGCGTGCGCGCGGCGAGTTCCTTGCCGGCGCCGGAGGGACCGACGATCAGGATGCGGCTGTTGGCCTTGGCGGCGCGGTCGATGGTCTGGCGCAGCTGGTTCATGCAGGCCGAGCGGCCGGTCAGGACGCTCGCTGCCGGCGCCAGTTGCTTGAGCTCCTTCACCTCGCGCTTGAGCCGCGATGTCTCCAGCGCCCGCGTCGCCACCAGGATCAGCCGGTCCGACTTGAACGGCTTCTCGATGAAGTCATAGGCGCCGCGCTTGATCGCCGCGACGGCGGTTTCGATGTTGCCGTGGCCGGAGATCATCACGACCGGCAGATCGGCATTGTCCTTCTTGATCTGCTCGAGCAGTTGCAGGCCGTCGAGCTTGGAGCCCTGCAGCCAGATGTCGAGGAAGACCAGGTTCGGGCGGCGGTTGGCGATCTCGGCAAGCGCCGAATCGCTGTCGCGCGCGGTGCGCGTGGAAAACCCCTCATCGTCCAGGATACCCGCAACGAGGTCACGAATGTCAGCTTCGTCGTCGACAATCAGAATGTCACTTGCCATGGGTTACACCTGCGTTGTCAGTCGCCCGTCGCGGCTTTGATTCTTGGCTGTTGGCTTCTTGGCTCTTGTGCATTTGGCTCTTGGTTATTTGGTTCTTGCTGGTCGGGTTCTTGGATTGGCTGTTGGATTTTTGGTTCATTGTTGGTCGCCTGTGCCGGGCCGTTGGTCGGCTCTTGCGGCGGATTTTTTTCGCCGACGGGGTCGGATGATTTCGCGTCCGGCTTTTGCTCCTTGTTCTCCGGCTTGGCCGCCTGGCCCGTGACGGAAAAGCGCAGCCGCATCCAGGCCCCGCGCTGGCCCTCACGAAAATCCGACGCGTCCTTGAGCTCGATGCGGCCGCCATGGTCTTCGAGAACACGGCCGACGATCGCGAGTCCAAGACCGGTGCCCTTCGCCCGCGTCGTAACATAGGGCTCGAGCAGCCGCGAACGGGCAACCTTGGGCAGGCCGATGCCGTTGTCGACGACGTCGATCAGGATGTCGTCACCCTCGCGCTGCGCCACGACGTCGATGCGGCCCTTGCCGAGCTCCTCGCGTGGGACCTGCTCGATCGCCTCGGTCGCGTTCTTGATGATGTTGGTCAGCGCCTGCGAGATCAGCCTGCGGTCGAACTGTGCCGGCAGCGGCGCCTGCTTGATGTCGGCCTCGATGTCGAGATCGGGATGCGCGACCTTCATCAGGAACACGGCCTGACGCACCACGTCGGCGACGTCCTCGCCTTCCATCACCGGCTTCGGCATCCGCGCGAAGCGCGAGAACTCGTCGACCATGCGCCTGATGTCGTCGACCTGGCGCACGATGGTGTCGGTGCACTGCTCGAAGATCGACTTGTCCTTCTCCTCAGTGATGGTCTTGCCGAACTTGCGGCGGATCCGCTCTGCGGAGAGCTGGATCGGGGTCAGCGGGTTCTTGATCTCGTGGGCGATGCGGCGGGCGACGTCGCCCCAGGCCGAGGTGCGCTGCGCGGAGACCAGTTCGGTGATGTCGTCGAGCGTGATGATGTAGCTGTCGCGCGACTGGCTGGTCTGCTCGGCCGAGACGCGAACCGACAGATTGCGCTCATTGCCGTCTCGCAGGATCGTGACCTGCCCCTGCACCAGGCGCTGCGTGCCCTCGCGTGCGGTCTTCATCATCTCGTCGAGCTCGGGCAGCACGTCCGAGAGCGGATGGCCGAGCGTCTCCGACTCGGCATGCCCGATCAGCTTCTCCGCCGACCGGTTGAGGACGCCGATGGTGCCCGACGCGTCGACCCCGATGATCCCGGCGCTGGCCGACGACAGCACCGCCTCGATGAAGCGGCGGCGGCTGTCGATGGTCTCGCTGGCGTCGACCAGCTCGTTGCGCTGGGTGCGCAGCTCCTGGGTCATCTTGTTGAAGATTTCGCCGAGCATCGCGAGGTCGCTTGCCGATTTGTGGACCGGCACCTGGACATTGAGGTTGCCGGTCGAGACCTCGCTCGCGGCGCCCATCAGCTGGCGGATCGGCGACACCAGCCCGTTGGCGAAATTCAGGCCGATCAGCACCGAAGCCATCAGGATGGTCAGCGCGATCACCGCGAACATCAGCGCGAACGCGACCTGGATGCCGAGCCGGCGGGTCTCGAGCTGGGCATACTCGGCGGCACTGGTCTGGGTCTGCTTGAGCTGGGCGACGACGGCCGGATCGAGCAGACGCGCCACGTAAAGGAACATGTCGTCATAGGCCCGCAGCCGGACCACGGAGGCGACGTAGTTCTCCGGGAAGACCGAAATCTTCGGCTCGGTCTCGTTGATGTCCTTCAGGATGTCGGGTGGCGGTGCTTCATAGTTGAAGCGAACGCCGGTTTCAGCGCTGGCGACGATCTTGCCGTCCTTGTCCATCAGCACCGCGACCGGCAGGTTGCGCGCCTCGGCGCCGGCGGTCAGGAGTTGCAGGAACGTCATGCGATCCTGATCGTAGAGCGGCCGCGCATGGGCGAGGTCGTTGGCCATCGCCAGCGTGTCGCCGTTGATGAGTTGTGCGTGCTCCTGCATGTAGGCGCTGGCGATCGTCAGCGAGTTCTGGATCACCTGCTTGGTGGGGCCCGAGAACAGCCGGTCGAGGCCGCGCTCGATGGTGACGTTGGCGACGATCGACACCAGCACGGCGGGCAGCACCGCGATCACCGAGAACAGGCCGACGATCTGGACATGCAGCCGTGCCGCCGCCCGGCCCCGCCGTCTCGCCTGCACCATCTGCCAGACTTCCCGGACGATGATGCCGACCAGCAGCAGGATCGTGGCGGCGTTGATCATCAGGAAGGAGCGGACGACGTCTGAGGTCGGCTCGATCGGGGTCAGGCCGGTCAGCACCACGAAGGTGAGGAAGCCGGACAGCAGCGCGATCGCCACGGCAAACGGCGCCAGCCAGCGCCGCAGCGGGAAGCCCCGCGCCTCTGCAGTGGGCTCGGCCGGGGGCGCGTGTAACGTTGAAGCGGTGGTGTCTGCGCTGGTCATACCGGCAATTGAGCTGAGAGCGATCGCCCGCGGGAATTGCGAACTGATGCAATCATATCACAATGTTGCCGAATTGCGACATTTCCGCGGCGCAAACCGCGGTGCGGCGCCGTGTCCCTCAAAACCATTTGTGACTACTCAAAAACGGTTGCGAGGCTCGCGCCCCGCCCCGTCTCAGCCCTAGCCGCCGCTCCGGTAGACCTGGATATCGAGGTCGCGGATCTTCTTGCGCAGCGTGTTGCGGTTCAATCCGAGCAGGTCGGCGGCCCGGATCTGGTTGCCGCGGGTCGCCGCCAGCGCAGCGGTCAGGAGCGGGATCTCGATCTCCTTGAGGATGCGGTGGTAGAGGCCCGGCGGCGGCACCCCGTTCGGGAAGCCGGAGAAGTGCGAGGACAGATAGGCCTCCACGGCCCCGCCGAGATTGTCGACGCCGACGGTCGCGGTGCTGCCCGAGGTGACGGCCGGCGGCGCCAGCTCGCCGTCGATGACAGAAGCGGTGATGACGTCCTGCGGATAGAGCGCGGCGAGCCGCCGGGCGAGATTTTCCAGCTCGCGGACGTTACCCGGCCAGCGGTGCTGCTTCAGCCGCTCCAGCGCCTGGGTGTCGAGCTTCTTCGGCGGCAGGCCGTCCTTCTCGGCGAGCGAGAAGAAGTGCCGGATCAGGTCGGGCAGATCCTCGATGCGCTCGCGCAGCGGCGGCAGCCGCAGCGGCACCACGTTGAGGCGGAAGAACAGATCCTCGCGGAACAGGCCCTGCTGGATCAGGATGCGCAGATCCTTGTTGGAGGCCGCGACGATGCGCACGTCGGTCTTGATCGGGGTGCGGCCGCCGACGGTGGTGTACTCGCCCTGCTGCAGCACGCGGAGCAGACGGGTCTGCGCCTCCATCGGCATGTCGCCGATCTCGTCGAGGAACAGCGTGCCGCCCTCGGCTTGCTCGAAGCGGCCGGAGGCGCGGGTGTTGGCGCCAGTGAAGGCGCCGCGCTCATGGCCGAACAATTCGGACTCGATGAGATCGCGCGGGATCGCCGCCATGTTGACCGCGACGAACGGGCCGTTGCGGCGCCGGCCGTAGTCGTGCAGCGCGCGCGCCACGAGCTCCTTGCCGGTGCCTGACTCGCCCGAGATCATCACGGTCAGATCGGTCTGCATCAGCCGCGCCAGCACGCGGTAGATCTCCTGCATCGCCGGCGAGCGGCCGACCAGCGGGATCGAGTCGAACTCGCCGTCGTCGGCGGGACTGGAGACCCGCTCCTTCGGCTCGGCCAGCGCGCGGCCGACGATGGTGATCAGCTCCTTCAGGTCGAACGGCTTCGGCAGATATTCGTAGGCGCCGCGCTCGGAGGCGCGGATCGCCGTCATGAAGGTGTTCTGCGCGCTCATCACGATGACAGGCAGGTTCGGCCGCATCTTCTTGATCCGCGGCAGCAGATCGAACGCGTTCTCGTCGGGCATCACCACGTCGGTGATGACGAGATCGCCCTCGCCCTGGCTGACCCAGCGCCACAGCGTGGCGGCGTTACCGGTCAGGCGCACCTCATAGCCGGCGCGCGACAGCGCCTGGTTCAGGACGGTCCGGATGGCGGTGTCGTCGTCAGCGACAAGTATGCTACCTGCAGGCATTGTTGTTCCTCATCGTGAGGCAGGCGAGGACGTACCCGGAACGTCATCGCGGTTGCTGTGATCGTGTTGCTTGGCGGCGCTGTACATCGGCATCAGCACGCGGAAGGTGGTCTTACGCGGCTGCGACTCGCATTCGATGATGCCGCCGTGATCGCCGACGATCTTGGCGACCAGCGCGAGGCCGAGTCCGCTGCCGGTCTGCTTGGTGGTGACGAAGGGATCGAACAGGTTCGGCAACAGGTCTTCCGGCACGCCTGAGCCGTTGTCCTTGACGCAGAATTCCAGCGGCAGCGAGACCCGCGATTTCTTGCCGGGCACTGACAGCCGCACACCAGGCCGGAACGCCGTGGTGAGGTGGATCTCCGCATCGGTGCCGAGATCGGCAACCGCTTCGGCGGCGTTCTTCACGAGGTTGAGGAAGACCTGGATCAACTGGTCCTGGTTGGCCAGCACCGGCGGAAGCGACGGATCATAGTCCTCGATGAAACGGACGTTGCGGGCGAAGCCCGATTGCGCGAGGCGCTTCACATGGTCGAGCACCGAATGGATGTTGACCGGGCCGCGCGCCACCGGACGGTCGTCGCCGAACACTTCCATGCGGTCGACCAGCGTCACGATGCGGTCTGCCTCGTCGCAGATCAGCCGCGTCAGCAGCCGATCCTCCGAGGAAGCCTGCTGCTCGAGGAGCTGCGCGGCGCCGCGGATGCCGGACAGCGGATTCTTGATCTCATGGGCAAGCATCGCGGCCAGCGCGATCACCGAGCGCGCCGCGCTGCGATGGGTGAGCTGGCGATCCATCTTGTCGGCGATGGTGCGCTCCTGCAGCATCACCACGATATGTCCGGGCCGCTCGGTCAGCGGCGCGACGTGCAGGTCGACCTGACGATCGCCGCCGATCCGCGGCGTGCCGAGATCGACCTTGTATTCGTTGACCGGCGAACCGCTCGCCCGCACCTGCTCGATCAGCGCGAGCAGCGGACTGCCGAACGGCACCAGCTCCTTCAGCGACTGCCGGCGCAAGAACTGCGTCGAGATCTCGAAGAAAGATTCGGCGGCGATGTTGGCATCGACGATCCGTCCGTCGGGTGCGACCAGCAGCACCGGATTGGGCAGCGCGTTGAGGATGGCCTCGCCGTCGGTGGGCACGGGTCGGCGAAATTCCATGGCTGACGTCATGCGGCAGCACTCCAGGCAAAGTCGTCATAGGCGTCCTCGAGCGCGCGATGCACGCTGGACGGCTGCTCCGAGGTCAGGATTGCCTGCCGCCAGGTCTTCAACGTTGCCGCCGGCGCGCAGCTATAGGCCGCAGCAGTCTCCAGCGCCCAGCCGAGATGCTTGCGCGCATGCCTGAGCCCGATACGCAGGCCATAGTGGCTGCAGACCTCGTCATAGAGCGCGCGAACATGCTTGAGTTGCTCGGCGAGCGACGGCGCAGCCTCGGCGACCCCGGTCTCGAGCCGGCGACCGATCTGGCCGGGCAGCCAGGGCTGGCCCTGCGCGCCGCGCCCGATCATGACGGCGTCGGCGCCCGACATCTCCAGCGCGCCGACCGCCCTGTCGAACGAGGTGATGTCGCCGTTGACCACGACCGGGATCGTGACGGCGTCCTTGACCGCGCGCACCGCGTTCCAGTTGGCCTCGCCCTTGTAGAACTGGCAGCGGGTGCGGCCATGCACGGTGATCATCTGCACACCTGATGCCTCGGCGCGGCGCGCCAGTTCGGGCGCATTGAGCGAGCGATCGTCCCAGCCGAGTCGCATCTTCAGCGTCACCGGCACCTTGACCGCAGACAGCGTCGCCTCGATCAGCGTCACCGCGTGGTCGAGGTCGCGCATCAGGGCCGAGCCGGACTGGCCGCCGGTCACATGGCGTGCCGGGCAGCCCATGTTGATATCGATGATGTCGGCGCCGGCGCCCTCGGCGATCCGCGCGCCCTCCGCCATCCAATAGGTCTCGCAGCCGGCGAGCTGAACCACATGCGGCCCGATCCCGGCTGCCTCACAACGCAGCTTCGACATTGGCTTGCCGTTCACCAGATCGTCGCTGGCGGTCATCTCGGAGACCACCAGCCCGGCGCCCAAGGTGGCGGCGAGTCGCCGGAAGGGCGCGTCGGTGATGCCGGACATGGGCGCGAGGAGAACCCGGTTGGCGACAGCAATATCGCCTATCTTCAATGGGTTACGAGGAGTACTTTGCACGCCGGTCACAGCCGTCTCGTCGTTCTGTCAGCCACGCCATTGCAGCCGACGCCATCTATTCTGCGCACAATTCTTGTGCAGTCAAGGCTCATGCCTACGGTTTAGACATTCCTAGCACCTGTGCAAGTGCACTGCAACAAAATCTGCTTTTCCCACAGTCATCGGCAAACGCTCTGTTTTTGCGCAGCGGTCATGCTAAGGGCTGTGCGCGGCGGTCCCCGCCGCTCCCCTCATCCCCGATTCGTCTGTCACTGGTACAACATGTCGAAGCCTGAGCGTACCGCAGCCATCCTTGTCGCAGCCGGCCGTGGACTGCGCGCCGGCGCAGGCGGACCAAAGCAGTACCGGACGATCGGCGGACAGACGGTGATCTACCGCGCCATGGAGGCGTTCTCCGGACACCCCGACGTGTTTGTGGTGCAGCCGGTGGTCAATCCCGATGATGCCGCGCTGTTCGATGAAGCGGTGGCTGGCCTCCGCCATCAACCGCCGACGCCGGGCGGCGCGACCCGGCAGGCCTCGGTCCATGCCGGGCTCGAGGCGCTCGCGAGCGCGAAGCCCGATATCGTGCTGATCCACGATGCCGCGCGCCCCTTCGTCACCGCGGCCGTGATCTCGCGCGCGATCGCCGCGGCCGGCCGGACCGGCGCTGCGATCCCCGTGATTCCCGTCACCGACACGATCAAGGTCACCGGCGATGCCGGCGATGTCGAGGCGACGCCGGAGCGCGCCCGCTTGCGGATCGCGCAGACGCCCCAGGCATTTCGTTTCGACGTAATATTGGAGGCGCATCGTCGTGCCGCGCGCGAGGGCCGCAGCGATTTCACCGACGATGCCGCGCTGGCTGAATGGGCGGGATTGACCGTTGCGACGTTTGAAGGCGATGCTGCCAACATGAAACTCACCACCCCCGAAGATTTCGTGCGCGAGGAAGCGCGGCTCGCAAGCCAGCTCGGCGACATCAGGACCGGCACCGGTTACGACGTGCACGCCTTTGGCGACGGCGACCATGTCATGATCTGCGGCGTCCGCGTGCCGCACACGAAGGGATTCCTGGCCCATTCCGACGGCGATGTCGGGCTGCATGCGCTGGTCGACGCGATCCTCGGCGCGCTGGCCGACGGCGACATCGGCTCGCACTTCCCGCCGAGCGACGCCAAGTGGAAGGGCGCCTCCTCCGACCAGTTCCTGAAATATGCCGTTGAGCGCGTCACCGCGCGCGGCGGGCGGATCGCCAATCTCGAGGTGACGCTGATCTGCGAGCGGCCGAAGATCGGCCCGCTGCGCGACACCATGCGGGCGAAGATCGCGGAGATCTCCGGCGTCCACATCTCGCGCGTGGCGGTCAAGGCCACCACCAGCGAGCGGCTCGGCTTCACCGGCCGCGAGGAAGGCATCGCGGCGACCGCGAGCGCCACGGTCCGCCTGCCTTGGGACGATAAAGGTTGGGACGAAAAAGGCTGGGGTGCCTGACATGGGCGGCAGCGACGCTCGTGCCCTCTCCCGCGCGCTGCTCGACCTGTGCCGGATGCGCAAGCTGACCATCGCGACCGCCGAGTCCTGCACCGGGGGCCTGGTCGCGGGCGCGCTCACCGATATCCCCGGCTCTTCCGACGTGATCGACCGCGGCTTCGTCACCTATTCGAACGAGGCCAAGCGGGCGATGCTCGGCGTCAAGGCGGCAACGCTGGAGACGTTCGGCGCGGTGAGCAAGGAAACCGCGACCGCGATGGCGATCGGCGCACTGGAAAAGGCCGGCGTCGACCTTGCGGTCTCGATCACCGGGATCGCGGGCCCCGGCGGCGCGACGCCGGGCAAGCCGGTCGGCCTGGTGCACTTCGCCGTCGCCGCGCGCGACGGCCGTATCGTTCATCGGGAGCAACGATTTGGCGCGATCGGCCGCAGCACGGTGCGGCAGCGCTCGGTGGTCGAGGCGCTCCGCATGCTGATCGAGCTCGCGCGGCCGCCGCAGGCCGCAAAGCCGCGCCGCGAGGCTGCCAGCCGATTGCGGCCGCGCGTGGCCCGGTCGCCGCGAAGCCATGCCGCGAAGCGCCGGCGGCCGCCACGCGGATAGGCCTACGCAAGTCGCATCGCGCGAAGGCCAACCTCACACACCCCTGTGTCAACTGCGACCCAGTGCCGCTATCTCAGGTGGAACTGCGACGTCGCTTCGCCGTTTTCTATTGTTCCAACTCTGCTGTTTGAATTTTTTGTCCAAACAGCATAATCCCACAACAAGGAGAAAATGATGAAGTTGGGCACTTTGGTCGTGGCCGCAATCACCTCAGGCGCCATGACGCTTTCAACTATTGCCCCCTCGTTCGCCGCACCGCTCGCGCCCGCGCGATTGCAGGACCAGCCGATCTCCGTCGAGCAGGTGCAGTATCGTCACTGGCATGGCGGCCCGCGTCACGGTTACCGCGGTGGCTACTACGGTCATCGCCATGGCGGTGGTGGAAACGGTGCTGCGATCATCGGCGGGCTTGCAGCCGGCGCGATCATCGGCGGCGCCATCGCGGCGAGCCAGGCCAAGGCCAACAACGACGCCTATTGCTCCCAGCGCTTCCGCACCTACGACCCGGCTTCGGGCACCTACATCGCGTCCGGCGGCGTGCGTCGTTCCTGCCCGTAAGTCCACGCATCATCCGTCATGCCCGGCCTTGCGCCGGGCATTTGCGTTCCGGGGATGCAACGAGACGGCTTCGCTACGTTGACAGCTGAGGCTTGCCGTAGACTTGGTCCGCCCGCTTCTCGAACGCGGCGGCAAAGCGCGAGAATGCGGCATCGAACATCGAGCCCATCAGCATCGCCAGCATCCGGCTCTTGAATTCGTAGTTCAGGAAGAAGCCGACATCGCATTCGGTCTCCGACTTCGGCTCGAAGCTCCAGCGGTTCTCCAGATTGCTGAACGGGCCGCGCAGATATTCGACCAGAATCTTCAGGTTGGGCCGATCGAGCGTCACCCTGCTGGTGAAGGTTTCGCGGACCAGCTTGAACGAGACGGTCATGTCGGCCACCACGACCTCGGTGCCGTCGTCCTTGGGCGTCCGCTGGCGGACCTTGAGCGCCTGGCACAGCGGGACGAATTCCGGATAGCGCTCGACGTCGGCGACCAAATCGAACATTTGAGGTGCGGTGTGGCGGACCCGCCGCTTGCTTGAGAATCGTGGCATCAGTGGATACTCGCACGGTTTTGCTGGCGTGCGAGACGCTTCAGATAGTCGTCCGCCTGGGTCCGATCGGTGAAGCAGACCAGCGATTGACCGGCGCGCAAGCCCGAAAAATATTCGACCAGCTTCGGCCGCTGCTGCTGGCGATAGGTCCAGACATACCGGAAGAATTCGAGATCGATCTTCTCCGGGCATCCCTCCGCCATCTCGGGGCGAACCTGGCCATAGCTGCCGGCTATCCGGCCCAGGATTCCGAGCATGCAGGTCAGCCGCGGCAGGTCGAACCAGATGATCGTATCGGAGAGTTGCCGGCGCAGTTCACCTGCACCGCTCTTCATGTAGTTCCCATCCATGATCCAGCGCGGCGCTTGCGTGACCTCGACCATGCGGCGCTCGAATTCATCCTTGTCGGACTCGACCCAGCCCGGCTTCCAGAACAGCGCGTCGATCGATACGGTCGGAATGCCCGTCATGGCGGAGAGCCGTCGCGCAAAGGTCGATTTGCCGGACCCCGACGATCCCATCACCAGCACGCGTTGCATTGGTCCCGTCCAAGATTCGGTCAAGATTCGGTCGAGGCTCGATCAGGCAATGGCGCGTGGCGACGCCGGCCTCCTGCCGTTTACAAAATCTAGCGGCCGCGAGCCGTGCGCGCCGCCTGCAGCTTCGCAAAATCCTCGCCGGCATGATGCGACGAGCGCGTCAGCGGACTCGCCGACACCATCAGAAAACCCTTGGTATAGGCGACACGCTCGTAGCCCGCGAATTCGTCCGGCGTCACGTAGCGCAGCACGGCGTGATGCTTGCGCGTCGGCTGCAAATACTGGCCGATGGTCAGGAAATCGACCTCGGCCGAGCGCAGGTCGTCCATCACCTGCAGCACCTCGTGCCGCTCCTCGCCGAGGCCGACCATGATGCCCGACTTGGTGAAGATGGTCGGGTCCATCTCCTTGACCCGCTGCAGCAGCCGGATCGAATGGAAATAGCGCGCGCCGGGACGGACCGTCAGATAGCGCGACGGCACGGTTTCCAGATTGTGATTGAAGACGTCGGGCTTGGCCGCGACCACGCGCTCGAGCGCGCCGTCCTTGCGCAGGAAGTCCGGCGTCAGGATCTCGATCGTGGTGGTCGGGCAGCGCGCGCGGATGGCGCGGATGGTCTCTGCAAAGTGCTCGGCGCCACCGTCGGCGAGATCGTCGCGATCCACCGATGTGATCACGACATGGGTCAGACCCAGCTTCGAGACCGCCTCAGCGACGTATTCGGGCTCATGGGCATCGAGCGCGCCGGGCATGCCGGTCTTGACGTTGCAGAACGCGCAGGCGCGGGTGCACGTGTCACCCATGATCATGAAGGTGGCGTGCTTCTTGTCCCAGCATTCGCCGATGTTGGGACAGCCCGCCTCCTCGCACACCGTGACGAGGCCGTTCTCCTTCACGATCCGCCGCGTATCGGCATAGCCGCGCGTGTTCGGCGCGCGGACACGGATCCAGTCCGGCTTCGGCGGCGACACGGCATCCGGCCGGTTCACCTTTTCGGGGTGGCGCGGGCGGAGCTGAGTGGTGGAGATGGTGTCGACGATGGTGACCATTTGTGCCTGCAAGTCGCGAGAAGCCATAGCTAATCGGTGTTGACGCGGCTCGCAACCCGCCCTGCGACCCTAGCAGATCAGCCCATATGTTGGCAGTCTTGCGGTCCGTTCCACGCCGATTCCCACCTCAAAATGGCTCAAAAACCCCGATCGACCCGTGCGACCGCGCCGCGCCTCGGCAAAGCTCTGAAACGCGCCTTCTTCGATCGCAGCGTCCATGAGGTCGCGCCCAACCTGATCGGCGCGACCTTCCTGGTCGGCGGCGTCGGCGGCATCATCACCGAGGTCGAGGCCTACCATCACACCGAGCCGGCGGCCCACTCGTTCAACGGACCGACCCCGCGCAACCAGATCATGTTCGGCCCGCCGGGCTTCTGCTATGTCTACCGCTCCTACGGCATCCATTGGTGCGTCAACTTCGTCTGCGAAGCGCCGGGCTCGGCCAGCGCCGTGCTGATCCGCGCGCTCGAGCCGACCCATGGGCTCGCCGCGATGCGCCGGCGGCGCGGGCTGGAGGATGAGCGTGCTTTGTGCTCGGGGCCCGGCAAGCTCTGCGAGGCGCTCGGCATCACGATCGCGCACAGCGAACTGCCGCTCGACCGTCCGCCGATCGCGCTCCACGCGCGGCTAGAGCCGCCCGACATCGTCACCGGATTGCGGATCGGCATCACCAAGGCCGTCGACCTGCCCTGGCGCTACGGGCTGAAGGGATCGAAATTCCTCAGCAAGCGGTTCTGAGCGTTACAGCGTTGTCCGCTATGACGCCCGCTTCAGCAGCTCGATCGCCTCGAGGATCTTGGCCCGGCGCTCCGTTGCTGCCGCGCGCTTCTCTTTCTCTTCCTCGACGAGCTCTTCCGGCGCGTTGGCGACGAACTTCTCGTTGGAGAGCTTTGCGTCGACCCGCTTGATGTCGGCGTCGGCCTTGCCGAGTTCCTTCTCCAGCCGCGCCCGTTCGGCCGCAAGATCGATCACGCCCTTCAGCGGCAGCGCGACGACTTCGCCGCGCACTAGCAGCTGCATGGCGCCTTCCGGCGCGGCGTTCGCGAAGGAAATCTCGGACAATCGCGCGAGGCGCTTGATGGTGTCGTTCCAGCGCTGCGCGCGGTCGCGCGTCTCGTCGGAGGTGGTCACGATCACCAGCGGTGTCAGCGTCGACGGCGGGATGTTCATTTCCGCCTTCACCGACCGCATCGTGGTGACGAGATCGACCACCCAGCCGATCTCGGCCTCGGCTGCGGGATCGCTGAACTCGTCCGCGTCGAGCGCGGCAATGACCGGCGGAATGATCGGATCGACAATCGGCCCCGCCGTTGCGATCGCCGCCAGCTGCTCGCCGGTCACGCCCGACTTGCGCGGCCAGGGCGCCAGCACCAACAGACCGTCGCGCTTCGCGGTCACGGCCCACAGCTCTTCGGTGATGAAGGGCATGAACGGATGCAGCAGCTTGAGGATCTCGTCGCGGGTCCAGGCGATCATGGCGCGAGTCTCGGCCTTGGCTGCGCCCTCCTCGCCCATCAGCACCGGCTTTGCGAGCTCGAGATACCAGTCGCAGAACACGTTCCAGACGAAGCGGTAGATCGCGCCGGCCGCGTCGTTGAAGCGATGATCCTCGATCGTCTCGGTCACCTCGCGGGTGACGCGCGAAGTTTCGTGCGCGATCCAGCGGTTCAAGGTCTCCTTGGCGCTCTTCGGATCGAAACCGTCCGGCTTCACGCACTCGTTCATTTCGGCGAAGCGGCAGGCGTTCCAGAACTTGGTCGCGAAGTTGCGGTTGGTCTCGACCAGATGCGGCGACAGGCGGATGTCATGGCCCTGCGCCGCCTCGCGGGTCAACGCGAAGCGCAGCGCGTCGGCGCCGAAATCGTCGATCACGCCGAGCGGGTCGATAACGTTGCCCTTCGACTTCGACATCTTGGCGCCCTTCTCGTCACGGACGAGACGGTGGATATAGACGGTCGAGAACGGCACCTCCTTCATGAAGTGGAGGCCCATCATCATCATGCGGGCGACCCAGAAGAAGATGATGTCGAAGCCCGTGACCAGCGTGTTGGTCGGGTAGTAGCGCGCGACCTCCGGCGTGTCGTCCGGCCAGCCCAGCGTCGAGAACGGCCACAGCGCCGAGGAGAACCAGGTGTCGAGCACGTCCTCGTCACGCGTGATGAAGCCCTCGCGCTTGGCGGGGTCGACCGCCATGTCGTGGCCCTGCTCCGGCGTGATGACTTCCTGCTCGACGTAGTAGCCGAGCGCGTTGCCGACCGCCTCTTCCTCGGTCTCGGCGACGAACACCTTGCCGTCGGGCCCGTACCATGCCGGGATCTGATGGCCCCACCAGAGCTGGCGTGAGATGCACCAGGGCTGGATGTTCTCCATCCACTCGAAATAGGTCTTTTCCCAGTTCTTCGGCACGAACGTAGTCTCGCCCGAGCGCACCGCCGCCATCGCCGGCTGCGCCAGCGTCTTGGCGTCGACATACCACTGGTCGGTGAGGTACGGCTCGATCACGACATTGGAGCGGTCGCCATGCGGCACCATGTGGGTGTTGGGCTCGATCCGCTCGAGGAAACCGAACTCCTCCAGCCTTGCGACGATCTTCTTGCGCGCGGCGAAGCGCTCGATGCCGTGAAACTCCGCGGCGAATTCGTCGGCGCCCGCCGGCAGGCCGCGCAGATAGTCCTCGTTGCCGGTGAGATTCAGGCAGCCTTCCTGGTCCAGCACGCTGATCTGCGGCAGGCCATGGCGCTTGCCGATCTCAAAATCGTTGAAGTCGTGCGCCGGCGTCACCTTGACCGCGCCCGAGCCCTTCTCCGGATCGGAATAGTCGTCGGCGACGATCGGAATCTTGCGGCCGACCAGCGGCAGGATGACATGCTGGCCGACCAGATCGGTGTAGCGCTCATCGTCCGGATGCACCGCGACCGCGGTGTCGCCGAGCATCGTCTCCGGACGCGTGGTCGCGACCACGATGAACGATTTGGGATCCTCGGGGCTGAAGCTGCGGCCTTCGATCGGATAGCGCAGGTACCAGAGATGGCCCCTGACCTCGACCTGCTGCACTTCGAGATCGGAGATCGCGGTGAGCAGCTTCGGGTCCCAATTGACCAGGCGCTTGTCCTTGTAGATCAGGCCCTGGCGGTGCAGCTCGACGAACACCTTGACGACGGCACGCGACAGGCCCTCGTCCATGGTGAAGCGCTCGCGCGACCAGTCGCAGGAGGCGCCGAGGCGCTTGAGCTGGTTGACGATGGTGCCGCCGCTCTCGGCCTTCCACTGCCAGACCCGCTCGAGGAATTTGGCGCGGCCCATGTCGCGTCGGCCCGGCTCCTGCCGTTCCATCAGCTGACGCTCGACCACCATCTGGGTAGCGATGCCGGCATGGTCGGTGCCGGGCTGCCACAGCACGTCACGGCCGCGCATCCGCTCGAACCGGCACAGGATGTCCTGCAGCGTGTTGTTGAGCGCGTGGCCCATGTGCAGCGAGCCGGTCACGTTCGGCGGCGGGATCACGATGGTGAAAGGCGGGGCGTCCTTGCGCTCGGGCCGGCCGGCCTTGAATGCGCCGCTCTCCTCCCAGAGCTGGGCCATCCGGAGCTCGATATCGGCAGGCTGGTAGTTTTTCTCGATCATGACAATGCGCTGTGGACCATGGGGAAAGGGTAGAAAGCCGCCAGAACGCACCGAGTCAACCGGACCGGCACGTCAAAACGGCAATGAGAGCGTTTTCGAGCGAAGCGGACACCGTTTCGCGTGAAGAAAACGCGTCAAAAAGGGAACTTGAGTTTCGGGTCTGATCCTATCAGAACCGAAACTCTGGGGCATTTGGGGGCTGAATGAGGGCTGCCAAGCCCCTGCGGCACCAGCTACCGCCCGCGGGAGACCCGCTCGATCTCGGCCTTGACGATCCGCTCGACCAGCCCCGGCAGATTGTCGTCCAGCCAGGACTTCAGCATCGGCCGCAGCATCTCCTTGACCAGATCCTCCAGCGTCCGAGCATTGTTGCTCAGTACGGTGTTGGCCAGCGAGTTGAAGGCGGATTCGACCGCCCGCATCGTGGTTCCCGAGATGATCTGCTGCATCGGCGCGGTTTCGATTGCCGGCGGTTCTCGCTCTCGAACCGGTTCTCGCATGGGCTCCGGCGCCCGTGTGCGGGCTTCCGTGAACTCGACGTCGTCCTGGGGCTCGACCTTGCGGAACGACGGCGTGGCCGCCGGCTCCGGCAGCGCCATGTCGTCGGTGAGCTCGAATACGTCGGCTTCGGGCTGGGCTTCGGGCTGCGGCGACGGCCTGATCTCGGACGCGGGCGTCGCCTCGTCGAGGCTGGCGAGCAGCGAGTCGATGTCGTCCTGATTGTTGCTGGCCGGCGCCGGCGCGGGTGGCGGTGATTTCGGCGCTGACGCGGCGGGCTTCGCGGCCGGGGGCGCTGCGGGCGGCGGGCTCTTCATCGCGGGCTTGGCTGCTGGTGGCGGCGATTCAACCTTCGGCGGCGGCGCAGCGGCGGCCGCAGGTTTCTCGGCCGCGGCCGGCTTCGCCTCGTCGTCGGCAATGATGCGACGGATCGACGCCAGAATCTCCTCCATCGAGGGCTCTTGGACCTTCGCAGGTTGCGTCATCTCCAACTCCACATCGAAACTTATTTTACATCAAGCCCGAGAGGATTCGCCGGTTCCGATGAAGCGGGCGGAGATTTTCATTGCTCCCGCCCGACTTGTCCCCAGATCAAGCCCGCCCGAGGCTTTGTGCAAGCTTCGTGTCGCCCAATGCAGCGTCATCACAGGTGGCGTCGCACCTGCCATCACGCAACGCCGGCGCGAATCGCCTTGCTGCCCGACAAAACGGTATGTCAGGCCAATTATCGATTGCAAGCAAACGCGCCAGTCTGTGGTCCTGATTAACTCAGAACCACAAACATGGCGCGACAAGCGATGTTGACGTGAAGGTGTTTAGCGGCCGTCGGGCGTGCGTACGCCGGCCCAGTTGTCGCGCACCTGCTGGTAATGCACGCTGGCATCATAGACGTTGGTCGAAAGGCCCATCACCTGCGGTGACAGCCGGCCAATCGCGCTCAGCACGTTGTAGGATGCAACGACGCGGTCGTGTTGCGCGGTGACGAGTGCGTTGCGCGCATTGACCAGCGCTTGCTGCGCGTTGAGCACGTCCAGCGTGGTGCGTTGGCCGGCCTTGGCCTCTTCGCGCACGCCGTTCAGCGCGATTTCGGACGCGGTCACCTGCGCCTGCGCCGACGCGACCTGCGACTTGCCGGCGACCAGCTGGCCCCAAGCGGTGACGACGTTGGCGCGCGCCTGATCCCTGGTCTGTTCCAGGACCAGACGCTGCTGCGCCAGTGATTCCTTCGACTGCCGGATCAGCGAGTATTCAGCGCCGCCCTGATAGATCGGCACCGACACCTGAACCTGCGCTGCCGCATTGAAGAGGCGGTTCACCGACAATTGTTGCTGGTAGCCTTCGGTCACCGACGCCTGCAACCCGACCGTCGGCAACAGCGCGCCTTCGGCAACCTTGGTCTGCAGGAAGTTGACGTCGACGCCGTACATCGCGGACGTGACGTTTGGATTCTGGGTCAGGCTGAGCTCGACGGCGGCCGCAAGCGTCGTCGGCAGGAAGCGATCGACCGGCGAGCCGGGCGCAAGATTCTGCGGTTCGTTGCCGATGATGCGGCGGAAGTTCGACCGCGTGGTCGTCAGGTTCGATTCTGCGGTGAGCTGCTGCGTCTTGCCGGCCGCAAGTTGCGCCTCGGATTGTGCGACGTCCGTCCGCGTTACCTCACCTACGTTGAAGCGATCCTGGGTCTGCTTCAGCGTCTGCTCCAGCACGCGCGTGTTGCTGCGCTGGACCTCGACGATCGCCGCGTCGCGCAAATAATCCATGTAGATGGTGGCGGCGCTCAGGATGACGGTCTGCTCGAGCACGCGCAGACCTTCGCGTGCCGACGACACCTGGCTTTCGGCCGCGCGCACCTTGTGCGGGGTCTGCGCGTTGTACAGCGACTGGTTCACCGTCAGCCCCGCGCTGGCGGGATTTTGGGTGCCGTGAATCGAGTCTTTGATGCCCGTCGGCTGCTGGTCGCTATATTGATATCCGCCGCTCACGGTCAGCGCGGCTTTCGGACGATAGCCCGAGAGCGCCTGGGGAACGTTTTCGTCAGTCGCCCTCACCAGCGCGCGCTGCGCATTCAGCTGGGGATTGTTCTGGTAGGACCGCACCAGCGCGGCCTCGATAGTATCGGCGAGCGCAGGCACGGGGCCCATCTCCGCCAACAGAAGGACGGCAGTCGCAGCCGCGGTGATAAGCTTCACCCCACGCATCCCCGGTAATCCAATCATTGTAGTCGCCGTCTCCACACGCAAGTCAGTTCCGGCGGTCGCTTCAGACGAAGTGAGTCCCGCCTCACCTTAGTCCGCAGCTAAGGGCAACGGAACTACCCCGCAACGGAACGTGGTGGAAACTCTTCACGTGGGGCAAACGGGCCACACTTCTGATTCAGAACGGGATTTTATCAGCTAGCGCAGCGCGGTAGCGGTCAGAAGACGAACGCCGGAACCCGCTCGAATCCGGGCAGCACAGGGGCCGTGGCGTCGAACAGCTCGCGATGGCCGAAATCCCCGTGGGAGTGAGTCACGAGGGTGGCACGCGGCGGCGGCGTCAGGCCGAACACCCCGACCAGCCGGCCCCCCTCCTTGAGCTGGCCGAACAGCCCGGTCGGGATAACCTCGGTCGCACCGTTGAGAACAATGACGTCATACGGCGCGCCGGCGGCATCACCGTCGGCGGCGGCTGCGGTCTTGACGGTCACATTCTGGATGCCGAGCTGGGCGAACGCTGCGGAGGCCTTTGCGGCGAGCGCCGGATCGCTTTCGGTTGCGCTGACCTCGCCGGCAAAACGCGCCACGATGGCGGCGGCGTAGCCAGTCGCGCAGCCGACGACCAGGACGCGGTCGGTCGCCTTGATCTCGGCGGCTTGCAGCATCCTGGCGAGCAACGCCGGCGTGATCAGGCAGCGCCTGGCCGTGCCGCCCTCGGTCACGTCGAGATCGAGGTCCAGATAGGCCAGCGCCTGCTTGCCGGCCGGCACGAACACCTCGCGCGGCACGGTCAGCATGGCTTCGAGAATACGATCGTCGGTCACGTCGCTCGGACGCACCTGACCATCCACCATGTACTGGCGCGCGGTTGAAAAACCGGTCATTGGCGGGACCCTGCAAGTCGCGGCATTGCCGCTGGAGAAGCTAGAACAGGGCCATCTTTTGGAACAAGCTCCGCCAAAACGCAACACGCCGTTGGCGTGCAAAACCCGCTCTCAAAATGCGCGCCGTGGTGCGCTCTATTCGATCGTGACGGCAAGCCGGCCGATCAGGCGGACCACTTCATCGAGATGCTCGGAATCATGCTCCTCGACGGCCCTCGCGAGCCGGCGGACACACTCATCGTCACTGATGTCGGGAGCATCGCTCGGAACAAGCGTCGGCTGCAGCATCGACAGGTCGATCAGGTTAATGGCCATCAAAATCACCTCTCAAGACCCGGCAGGACGAAGTGTTGACGGTTATTGAGTCGATTTGACGACGTTTTTTGTCTGTCCGTAGCGGACCACAGGCTTGTGATGGGCGTTGAAGGGGTCTTGATGGGGCCAAAACTGGCTCCCCGGGCTGGATTCGAACCAGCGACCATTCGATTAACAGTCGAATGCTCTACCGCTGAGCTACCGAGGAATAGGCGAACAAAACGTTCGCGAGCGGGCAGCGTATAACAAAGCCTTTCGGCCTTGCAAAGAACCAAATGGGCCTCCGGCGAAACTTTAGCGGGGCACGGTAAACCTCTGCGTTGCAAGGCTTTGCCGGCGTTCCAGGGCGATGCAGGCCTGTCCCGGCTGTGCCGTTATCGGCGCCGCGGGCGCAAGGAAACACCGTCAAACACCGCCGGGCGCGGCCATTTCGCCGCGCCGCTGATTCTTCCGCGGGCCCGCCCCGCCTCTGACCTCATTCCGCGATGAACGAGGTGGTCGTGCGGCACGAGTAAAAATCGTGCACAAAATGTGAAGCTTCGCTCGGAAGCGCTCTATCGCGCAGCGATGGCGGCAATCAGCAGCGCCGTCGCCGCAAGCGAGGCGATGGTCCGCGCGTGGTTCCAGAAGGTCCAGTCGGTCAGGTAGTGCGCCCAGACCGGCGCGGCCGCGGTGCTCGCGGGGTCTGTGGCCGCAAGCTGATCGTTCAGCGGCACGTTGAAGACGACCGTGACGACGAACATCCCGACGACATAGAGGCCGCCGCCGCAGATCATCGCAAGCGCGCCCGGCTCCTGCCATCGCAACCCGCCGAGCACGACGAGCCCGGCGCAAGACAGCGTAGTGCCGAGGAAGACCGGCATGAACAGCGAGCGCACGATGTCGACATTGATCGCGTTCATCGCCGAGACGCCGGCGGCCTGGTCGATGCGGCCGAGCGCGGTCATGACGAACGCCGAGAACGTGAAATAGACCCCGGCAAGCAGGCCGCAACCGAGCGCGGAAAACCACAGCAAGCCCGAGGTCAGCACATTGCGCATCGCTCTACCTCCAAAAGCGAGAAGTACTCGCATTTGTAAGATGCGATAAACTCTCGTATTTAAGACGTCAACCCCCATTGCGGAGGAGACAGATGGCGAGACGAAAGGCAGTCGCAGGGGCCGCGCCCGGGGCGGAAGCCCCCCTGCCCGGGCTGGCGCGGCTTGCTCCGACGCAACAGCGCAGCCGCGAGCGGTTCGAGCGCATCCTCGCCTGCGCGACCGAGATCATGGCGGAGAAAGGCAGCGAGGCCTTCCGCATGAGCGACATCGTCGAACGCAGCGGCGTCGCATTCGGCTCGCTCTATCAATATTTCCCCGACAAGGCCGCGATCATCGGCACGCTGGCGGAACGGCATAACGCCATCGGGCGCGATTGCGTCAGGCGTGATCTGGCCGCGGTCTCGTCCGCGCGCGACCTGCACCCGGCGCTATGCCGGATCGTCGACAGTTACTACGAGATGTTTATACGCCAGCCTGTGATGCGCGACATCTGGCAGGCGACGCAGGCCGACCGCGCCCTGCAGAAGCTCGATGCGGACGACATGGCCGTGCTCTCCGGCCTGTTGTCCGACGCGGTCAGGCGGGTTGCGCCCACCTTACCGGCCGCCAGCCTCGCCACCTTCTCGGGACTGACGATGACGCTGATCGCGGCCGCCGTGCGTCACGCGATCACGCTGCCGCCGCGGAAAGCCCGGCAGGTGCTGACGCAATTCAAGACCATGCTGCCGGGAGACCTCGCCGGACTGGCATGACCGCGACCGCGCCGATGTCGGGAATTTCCCCGGCACTGATGCGATAGACAGCAGGCGCAGACGATCTACGCCGTTCGGGCCTTCACTGTCACGTCTCCCTAAAATTCCTGCGATATTTGACGGCTATGAATATTGCCGGGAAGTCCGGGAAGAGTTTTTCGCTAGATGTGATTTGTCTCACACGAGGTGCGGCCTTGCCGACCTAGGTTCCCCGAGGGGTCGTCAGACATTTATTTACCAAAGCGGGCGCCATCGTTCTTTTCATAAAATTCGAACGAATCGCTCAATCAGGACCGAAGACAGTTTTGCGACCATGGCGCTCTCGAACCTCGGAGAGCGCGATGAGCGAAGTCGAATTTGATCTGCTGCTGGACGCCGTGCGAACGGCGATCGCGCCTATTGCTCAGGAGGATTTCGTGGCCCAACCGTCGCCCCGCATTCAGCCGCCGCCGCGCGCGGCGAATGACAACCAGGCGCCGTGGCCGCTAATTCCGTTTCCTGAAGGCTGGTACGCCACAAGCTAATGCGACTTCTCATTTGTCGGCTGCAAGCCATTGATGAGATGAGTGGAGGCCACGACCAGAATTGAACTGGTGTACACGGTTTTGCAGACCGTTGCGTAACCACTCCGCCACGTGGCCCCTTGCGGCGCACTTCATATACGCCCTCTTTGCGATAGGCAACCAAGCCGGACAGCTAACGTCGGCGCTTCCGGAAGTCCCGCTTCTTCGGTTTTGGCGCCAATTCCGGCATTTCGGCCTGCACTTCCCGGAATCTCGCCAGCATCCGCTCGAAACTATCAGTTAACGTTGTGGCGATATCCGGCCGCTTTTCCAGCCCTGCCAGCAGGATCGCGGCCGCCTCGATGGTGGACAGGCCGTCGCGCCGCGGTTCCCGGCGCAGCTTACCGTACAGCGAGGGCCGTTTCGGCCCGAGAATCACCCGCTGGCACTTCAGCATCCAGGCGTTGCGCCACCACAGCGCCTTGGCCTGGCTCCAGGTGCCGTCGAGCAGTACGATGCCCTCGATGTCGGAGAGGACCGCGCGCTGGTGCGGCTCCGGCTCGCCCTTGCGGTTGATCGCGACGATCTCGGCGTCGGTATCGAGATCCTCGACCTTGGCCGAACCGAGATAGAGCACCGCCCAGCGCGACGGATCGGCCACCGGTCGGCCGAGCGCCTTGGAGAGGCTCGGCCAGGACAGCCCGATCCGGACGACCGCATTCTCAAAGTGCCGCGCGGTGAGCCGCGCCGTGCCGAGCGCCCTGTCCTGCTCCTGCGGGTGCTGCAGGATCAGGAGCTGGATCCGGCTCTTGATCGGCGTGACGCTGTCGCAGATACACAGCGGCACCGGCTTGCCGCAATGCGGACACTCCGGGATCTCGGTGGCAAGTTCGGTCTTTGCTTCGGTCGGTTCGGACATCGCTCCGCTATACGCGTGCCGAGCCGTTCAATCCAACCTATTCCGCCGGCGCGTGCACGCCTGACGGCGCCGGGCGCCGGCGCAACCGGTCGATCAAGAGATAGATCACCGGCGTGGTGTAGAGTGTCAGGATCTGCGACACGAACAGGCCGCCGATGATGGTGATGCCGAGCGGCCGCCGCAGCTCGGTGCCCGGGCCGGTCGCAATCACCAGCGGAATGCCGGCGAACAGCGCGGCCATGGTCGTCATCAGGATCGGGCGGAAGCGCGCCCGGCAGGCCTCGAAGATCGCATCCCGTGACGACAGGCCCTGATGCCGCTCGGCCTCGAGCGCGAAGTCGACCATCATGATGCCGTTCTTCTTGACGATGCCGATCAGCAGGATGATGCCGACAAAGGCGATCACGGTCAGCGGCGTGTTGGTCACCTGCAGCGCCAGCAAGGCGCCGAGGCCGGCCGACGGCAAGGTCGAGATGATCGTGATCGGATGCGCCAGGCTCTCATAGAGCACGCCGAGCACGATATACATCGCGACCAGCGCGCCGAGGATCAGTAGCGGCTGCCGCCCGCTGGTCTTGTTGAAGTCGCCGGCATTGCCGTCGAAGCTGCCGCGAATGCCCTCGGGCATGTGCAGCTCGTCGACCGCCTGCTGGATGTTCGTGGTGGCGACCTCGAGCGGCACGTCCGGCAGCAGGTTGAACGACACCGTGGTCGAGGGAAAGCCGCCGGAGTGATAGACCGCGAGCGCCGACAGTCCGCGCTGGTAGTGCACGAGCGCCGACAGCGGCACCTGCACGTCGTTGGCGCCGGCGACATAGATCCGCTCGAGATTCGACGGGTCGCTCTGGAATTTCGGATCGATCTCGAGCACCACCACGTACTGGTTGCGCTGGGTGTAGATGTACGAGATCTGCCGTTGCGAGAACGCGTTGTTGAGCGCGTTGTCGATGTCCTGCACGCGGACGCCGAGGCTGGAGGCGATCTTGCGGTCGATCACGAGGTTGAGCTGCAAGCCGCCGGGATCGCGGTCGGCGGAGACATCGGTGATGCCCTCCACCGTCTCCATGCGCTTGGCGACGAGCGGCGCCCATTTCTGCAACAGATCGAGATCGGTCGAGGCGAGCGTGTACTGGTAGTCGGAATCGCTCTGCCGGCCGCCGGTGCGGATGTCCTGGGCGGCGAACATGAACAGGCGGATGCCCGGCACCATGAACAGGTTGCGGCGCAGCCGGTCGATCACCTGCGCGGTCGACAGACCTCCCCGCTCCTCGGGCGGCTTCAGGCTGATGAACATGGTGCCGCGATTGGAGGTGGCACCGCCCGGGCCGCCGCCGGAGCCGACCGACGAACCGATGCCGGCGACCGCGGGGTCGGCCATCACGATGTCGGCGAGCCGCTGCTGCAGACCGAGCATCGATTGGAACGAGATATCGGCGGAAGCGCGGGTCGCCCCGATCACGAAGCCGCTGTCGTCGGTCGGGAAATAGGCCTTCGGCGTCTTGACGTACAGCACCACCGTCAGCGCGACGGTGGCGAAGAACACCACCAGGGTCAGGAAGGGATAGCCGAGCACGATCCGCAGGGTCGACGCATAGAACGCCACGACGCGCGACAGCGTGCCCTCGATGACGCGATCGTACCAAGTGGCACGATCCGAGGTCACCTCCTTGATGTAGTGCGCGCAGATCATCGGCGTGATCGTCACCGACACCAGGGTCGACACGATGATGGCAAACGTCAGGGTCAGCGAGAACTCGCGCAGCAGGCGGCCGACGATCCCGTCCATGAAGATCAGCGGCGTGAAGGCCGCGATCAGCGACAGCGAGATCGACAGCACCGTGAAGCCGATCTGCTTGGCGCCCTCGACCGCGGCCGGATATGGCGCCATGCCCTGCTCGAGATTGCGGTACATGTTCTCGATCATCACGATTGCGTCGTCGACCACGAAGCCGACGGAGATCGCGAGCGCCATCAGCGACAGATTGTCGATCGAGAAGCCGGCGAGCCACATCCCGGCGCAGGTGCCGGCCAGCGCCAGCGGCACCGAGACGCCGGCGGCGATCGTCGGTACGATCCTGCGCAGGAATACGAACACCACGACCATCACGAGCACGGCGGTCGCCAGCAGCGTGAACTGCATGTCCTCGACGCTGGCGCGGATCGTTCCGGTGCGATCGACCAGGGTCGAGATCTCGACACCGGCCGGGATCCACTGCTTCAGTTCCGGCAACATCCTGCGAACGCCGTCGACGGTGTCGATGACGTTGGCGTCGCCCTGCTTGGTGATCTGGATCAGCACCGCCGGCTGCTTGTTGAACCAGGCGATCGAGCGCGAATTGCGGACGGAATCCTCGACCTCTGCGACATCCGAGAGGCGGACGAAATTGCCATTCGAACTCTTGATGACGATGTCGCGGAACTCGGCCGCAGTGCGCATCTGCTTGTTGATCGAAAGCGTCTCGCTCAGCCGGTCGCCATTGAAGATGCCGACGGGGCCGAGCGGATTGGCATTGATGATCGCGAGCCGGACGTCGTCGGTCGCGATCCCGGCATTGGCCAGCGACACCGGATTGAGCGCGATGCGCACCGCCGGTTGGTCGGCGCCGCTGACCGTCACCTCGCCGACCCCCGGCACCTGCGAGATGCGCTGCGCCAGCACGGTGTCGGCGACGTCGTACATCGCGCTGGTCGAGATCGTCTTCGAGGTCAGCGCCAGCACGAACACGGGTGCCGCGGCCGGATTGGCCTTGCGGAACTTGGGCAGCGACGGCAGGTCGCTCGGCAGATCGGCGAGCGAGGCATTGATCGCGGCCTGCACGTCGCGCGCGGCGCGGTCGATGTTGCGGCCGATCGAGAACTGCACCTGGATGCTGGTGGTGCCGAGCGAACTCGTCGAGGTGATCTGGTCGACGCCCGAAATGGTGCCGAGCTTGCGCTCCAGCGGTGCCGCGACAGTCGCAGCCATCACCGAGGGATCGGCGCCGGGCCGCGACGCCGACACCCGAATGGTCGGGAAGTCGACATTCGGGACCGACGACACCGGCAGAAACTCGTAGGCGACGATCCCGACCAGGAACAGCCCGATCGCCAGCAAGGTGGTGCCCACCGGCCGACGGATGAAGGGCTCGGAGATCGAGATCACTGCATGCCCTCGGTGGCGCCCGCGATCGGCGGGCCGCTGGGACCGGGCTCAGGCACGGCCCGCTCGATCCGGCGGTTGAGCCGGTCGAGCGCGAGATAGATCACCGGTGTGGTGTAGAGCGTCAGCATCTGGCTCAGCAGCAGACCGCCGATGATCGAGATGCCGAGCGGGAAACGCAGCTCGGCGCCGGTGCCGCTTTCGATCGCGAGTGGCAGCGCGCCGAACAGCGCCGCCAGCGTCGTCATCATGATCGGCCGGAACCGCAACAGGCAGGCCTGCACGATGGCGTCATAGGACGACATGCCCTGATGCCGCTCGGCCTCCAGTGCGAAGTCGATCATCATGATCGCGTTCTTCTTGACGATGCCCATCAGCAGGATGATGCCGATCAGGCCGATCACCGAGAGGTCCTGCCCGCACAGCATCAACGCCAGGATGGCGCCGACGCCGGCCGAGGGCAGCGTCGAGAGGATCGTGATCGGGTGGATGTAGCTCTCGTAGAGCACGCCGAGCACGATGTAGATCGTGATGATCGCGGCCAGGATGAGCCAGGGCTGTCCGGCCAGCGAGCGCGCGAATTCGGCGGCGTCGCCGGAATAGATGCCGACGATGCTGCCGGGCATGCCGATCCGGGTCTCGATCGCCTTCACCGCCTCGACGGCGTCGCCGAGCGCCTCGCCGGGCGCCAGGTTGAAGCTGAGCGAGACCGACGGGAATTGCGCCTGGTGCGAGATCGCAAGCGGCGCCGTGGTGCGGACCAGCGTCGCGACCGCCGACAGCGGCACCTGCGCGCCGTTGGCGCCGGGCAGATAGAGCTTGTCGAGGATCGAGGGATCGCGCTGATACATCGGCAACGCCTCGAGCACCACGCGGTACTGGTTGGCCTGGCCGTAGATCGTCGAGATCTGCCGCTGCGCGAAGGCGTCGTTCAACGTGTCGGTGACGCCCTGTAGACTGACGCCGAGCTGGCCGGCGCGCTGGCGGTTGATGTCGAGCGCCGCACGCAGGCCGCCATCCTGCGCCTCCGACGAGACATCGCGGAAGATCGGATCGCGCCGCATCTCGGCGACGAGCTTCTGCGACCATTGCGAGACCTCGGCGGCATCGGTCGCGGTCAGCGTGTACTGGTATTGCGAGCGGCTCGACTGGGTCGAGATCTGCACGTCCTGCACCGGTTGGAAGTAGAGGGTCATGCCGGGGACCGTCGCGATCTTCTGCTTCAGCCGCTCGATCACCTTGACGACGCCGTCACGCCGTTGGTCGAGCGGCTTCAGCGTCATCACCAGGCGGCCGACATTGGTGGTCGGATTGACCGAGCCCGCACCGATCACCGAGACCACGCCGACCACGTCGGAGTCGGCCTTGATGAGGTCGGCGACCGCGCTCTGGCGCCGCTGCATCTCGGCGAACGAGACGTCGGGGCCGGCCTCGGTCACCGCCGTGATCGAGGACGTGTCCTGCAGCGGCAGGAAGCCCTTCGGCGCCAGCACATACATGATGAGCGTCAGCGCGATGGTCGCGAATGTCACCAGCAGCGTTGCGCGCTGGCGCTGCAGCACCCAGAGCAGCGTGCGATGGTAGAACTCCACCATGCGGTCGATGAAGCGGCTGACCGCGGCAAGGCCCGGGACCGCCATCTCCTCGTGGATGTTCTTGAGCAGCCGCGAGCACATCATCGGCGTCAGCGTCAGCGAGACGATCGCCGAAGTCACGACCGCGATCGTCAGGGTCAGCGCGAATTCGCGGAACATGCGGCCGACCAGGCCGGACATGAACAACAGCGGGATGAACACCGCGATCAGCGACACCGTCAGCGAGATCACGGTGAAGCCGATCTCGCTGGCGCCCTTCAGCGAGGCCTCCATCACCGTCTCGCCGCCTTCCATGTGACGGACGATGTTCTCGATCATCACGATGGCGTCGTCGACCACGAAACCGGTTCCGATGGTCAGCGCCATCAGCGACAGATTGTCGAGGCTGAAGCCGGCGAAATACATGACGCCGAAGCTCGTGATCAGCGACAGCGGCAGCGCGACGCCGGCGATCAGGGTCGCGCGCAGCGACCGCAGGAACAACAGCACCACCAGCGTTACCAGCACCACGCTCAGGATCAGCGTGAACTGCACGTCGTGGACCGAAGCACGTATCGTGACGGTACGGTCGGAGACGATGGTCAGCTTGACGCCGGCCGGAACGGCCCGCTGCAGCCGCGGGATTTCGCCGCGGATCTGCTTGACGACGTCGATGACGTTGGCGCCGGGCTGGCGCTGGATATCGATGATGACAGCCGGCGTGCCCTGGTACCAGCCGCCGGTGCGATCGTTCTCGAGCCCGTCGACGATCTGCGCGACGTCGCCGATCGTGACCGGCGAGCCGTTGCGATAGGCGATGATGATCGGCCGGTAGGCGGCGGCGGCGGCGATCTGGTCGTTGGCGGCGATGGTGTAGGACTGCTGGGCGCCGTCAAGCGAGCCCTTCGGCCCCGACACGTTGGCGCCGGCGATCGCGTTGCGCAGATCCTCCATCGCGATGCCATAGGCCGCAAGCCGCGCCAGGTCGGCCTGCACGCGCACCGCGGGCTTCAATCCGCCGAGGATCGAGACCCGGCCGACGCCGGAAATCTGGCTCAGCCGTTGTCCGAGGATGGTATCGGCAAGATCGCTCATCGCCCGCAGCGAGATCGTGTCCGAGGTCAGCGCCAGGGTCATGACAGGCGCGTCCGCCGGGTTCACCTTGGCGTAGACCGGCGGGTACGGCAGCGTCTTCGGCAGAATGCCGGCGGCGGCGTTGATCGCGGCCTGGACGTCTTGGGTGGCGCCGTCGATATCGCGGTTGAGGTCGAACTGTAGCGAGATCTGGCTGACGCCGAACGAGCTGGTCGAGTTCATCGACGACAGCGACGGAATCTGCCCGAGCTGCCGCTCCAGCGGCGCCGTGATCAGCGAGGCCACCACGTCGGGGCTCGCGCCCGGCAGTTGCGTCGTCACCTGTACGGTCGGGAAGTCGACCTGCGGCAGCGCCGAGACCGGCAATGCCCAATAGCCCAGCGCGCCGCCGATCATCAGGGCGATGCCGAGCAGCGAGGTGGCGATCGGCCGGCGGATGAACGGTTCGGAGACGCTCATGGTTGCGTGCTCGCTGTTAGGTCGGACATTACGAGGTCGGGATGTCGGTCATGGCTGCGCCTTCGGCGCGCCGCCCGACTGTTCGCCCCCTGCAGCCGGCGCGGGCGCCGGTCCGGTCTGCCCCTTCTGATCGCCCTCGCTGTGGTCGCGCCGGCCGCGATGCTCGCCGCCCTGCCCGTCCTGCTTGGCGTCCTTGCCCTGATCCTTGCTCTGGCCCTCGCCTTGCGCCCCGCGCTTGCCGTCCGGAGTACGGCCGCGCTTGCGCGGCGCAAGATCGGCGGCCGGCGGCCCGTCGTCCTTGCCGACCACGACCTTGGAGCCTTCAGCGAGATTGGCAAAGCCCGTCGTCACGACGCGGTCCGACGTGGTCAGGCCGGTGGCGATGACGGCTTCATGCTCGTTCTGCTGCGTGACCGTGACCGGCTTGGCGGTGACAGTGCTGTCCTCGCCGATGACGTAACTGAACGTGCCGGCGGGACCGCGCTGCACCGCCGAGGTCGGCACCACGATCGCCTGCGGCAGGGTCTCGACCTTGAGCCGCACATTGACGAACTGCCCCGGCCAGAGCTGGTAGCTGGCATTCGGCAGTTCGGCCTTCAGCTTCAATGTGCCGGTGGTCGGATCGACCTGGTTGTCGATGCCGGTCAGCTTGCCCGTATCGATCACGGTGACGCCGTCATTACCGAACACGTCGACCGCAAGCTGGCCCTTTGCGGCCGCGGCGTTGACCCGCATGATCTGCTGCTGCGGCAGGCTGAACCACACCGCGATCGGCTGCAGCTGGGTCAGGATTACGAGCCCGGTGGTGTCGGAGGCGTGGATGATGTTGCCCTGGTCGACCTGGCGCAGGCCGGCGCGGCCGGAGATCGGCGCGACGATCTTGGTGTAGCTTAGGGTCGCGCCCGTATTGTCGATCGCGGCCTGGTCGGCCTTGATCAGCGCCTCCTGCTGCGCCACCAGCGCACGCTGCGTGTCAGCCTGCTGCTTGGAGCCGGCATTGCTGGCGGCCAGCTGCTCATAGCGGGTAAGGTCGAGCTTCTGGTTGGTGAGCAGCGCGACGTCCTGCGCCTTCTTGGCGACGGCCTGGTCGTACTGCGCCTGATAGATCGCAGAATCGATCTCGCCGAGCACGTCGTCCTTCTTGACGTCCTGGCCCTCGACGAAGTTCACCTTGAGCAGCTTGCCGTCGACCTGCGAGCGTACCGTGACGGTGTTGAGCGCCTTCACCGAGCCAACGCCATCGAGATAGACCGGCACGTCCCGTACCTGCGGCGTGGCCGCGAGCACCGGCACCGGCAGATCGGGCCGCGCGCCCGCGCCGCGCCCGCCGCCTCCATTTTGCTTGGGCTGGAAAGCAAGCCAGCCGAGATAGCCGAGCCCGCCGAGGATCACGAGCGTGATGAGCAGCGACACCATGCGCCCAAGCACGCGCGAGACCAGGCTCCGCTTGCGTGGGGCTGAGCTTTTCTCGTCGTCCCTCGAGTCGGGCTTAAAGAGCATCGACCGGTCTTTCCATCTTCGGTTCCCAGCCGCCCCCCAAGGCCTGATACAGGCTCACGATCGCCAATAGCCGGGCCAGCTGGGCCTGGGAATAAGCGTCTTCCGCCTGGAACAGGGTCAGCTGCGTGTTTAGCACAGTTACGATATCGGCGGTGCCGGCCTTGAGCTGCTGCTCGGCCAGGTCGAAGGCGCGCCGCGACGACGACAGCACGTCGCGCTGCAGCTGCAGCCGCCGCGTGGTCTCGCGGATCGCGACCAGCGCGTTGTCGACATCGGTGAACGATTGCACGACCGTCTTGCGATAGGTCTGCAGCAGCTCATCCTGCCGCGCCTTCGCGTTCTCGAAATTGCCGAGGATCCGGCCGCCATCGAAGATCGGCTGGGTCATGCCGCCAACCAGGTTGAAGAAGGCCGCATGCGGCTGGAACAGCGAGACCAGCGCCTGGCTCTGGTAGCCGCCCGTCCCGGTCAGCTGGATGCTCGGGAAGAACTGTGCCCGCGCGCTGCCGACATTGGCGGTGGCGGATGCGAGCTGCGCCTCCTGCCTGCGGATATCGGGACGCTGGGTGAGCAATTCGGAGGGCAGGCCCGGCGTGACGCGCGGAATCGCGACTGAATTGAGCGAGCCGCCGGCGAGGCGCACGCTCTCCGGCGGCCGCGACACCAGCACCGCGAGCGCGTTGATGTTCTGGTCGAGCGTCTGCCGCAGCGGCGGCACCAGCGCGCGCTGGTTGGCCAGCACGCTCTCCTGCTGCGCGACGTCGAGATCGGAGCCGGTGCCGGCCTTGAAGCGTTCCCGGATCGCATTGAGGATACGCTCGGCGCTGGCGATATTGCGCTGTGCGGTGCGCAGCCGGTCCTGGGCGGCGAGCACCGTGAAATAGGTGTTAGCGACGCTCGCCAGCGTGGTCAGCGCCACCACCTCGCGGTCGAACCGGTTGGCGACGGCGGTCTCCTCCGCCGCCTGCGCGGCGTCGCGATTCTGGCCCCAGAAGTCGAGCTGGTAGCTCGCGCTCAGCGAGGCGCTGTAGTTCACCACCTCGCGCCCGCCATTGGTCAGGCCGCTGGCGCTGGAGCCGGAGGTGCGTGAATAGGTTTCAGACCCGTTGAGATTGACGGTCGGCAGCAGCGCCGCGCCCGCCTGCCGCGCCAGCGCGTCGGCCTGCCGGAAGCGCGCCACAGCCGCAGCGATGTCGAGGTTGACGGTCTGCGCCTCCTCCATCAGCTGCGTCAGCTCCCTGGAGCGGAAGCCTCGCCACCAGGCGAGCGTCGGAAGCGCGTCGCCCGGCCGGCCCAGACGCGCGGCCTTGTAGCCCTGCGGCACGTCGAGCGCGGGATCGGGGATGTCCTGGGTCAGGATGCAGCCGGCTGAGCCCACGACCAGGCCGAGCGCGACAAGCGATCGTCCCGCCAGCCGTCGCATGCGGACGGCGAGGCCGAACCGGCCTCCAGGCGCCATCACGGACGCGGGCTGGGTCACACCCATTCTCCGCCAAAGCCAGACTTCGCCCGTGGCGGACGAATGACGCAGTCAGCAATGGTCTGGGTGACGTGCACGGGGTAATGCTTCCAATGGAACCTGGCTGTCCCATCCTACCCTTGGGACGATAGGGCGGACAGCCCTGTCACGATTGTGCGACGTCGCATCGCAAGCGATTCGTGGCTACCCGGAATGCCGACTTTTCCCTATTTTTACGGCATTTCCGCGCGCTTCAGACCGGTGCCGGAAGTCATCTTTCTTACGAAGATTTCATGGGGATTTCTCGGCCCTGTTGCTCCGAATCCGCAGCTTGCCGTCCCCAACCGGCGCCGGATGATCCAGACGCCTCGATCTGTCGTTACCCCATTGAGAGCTGCGCCTTGCGACAGTGGCGTTCAACCTTCGGGCCCCGACATGACCTACCTCTACGCCTACCTGTCGACACTGATCGTCTTCTTGCTCTGCGACATGGCCTGGCTTGGGACGATGGCGACCCGATTGTATCGCCCGACACTCGGCGACATCTTGTCGACGGAGGTCAACCTGCCTCCGGCAATCGCCTTCTATCTGATCTACCCGATCGGGCTCGTGGTGTTCGCGGTGCTCCCGGCCATAAGGTCCGAAAGCCTGGCCCAGGCAGCGCTCAGCGGCGCGCTCTTCGGCTTCTTCAGTTACATGACGTATGATTTGACCAACCAGGCGACCGTGCGGAACTGGACCTTCCAGCTCACACTGCTCGATATGACCTGGGGAACGCTGCTTGGCGCCATGTCGGCCACGGCGGCCTGCCTCATTACTGCAAGGCTAGCTGCCTGAAGTCGGCTTCGGAAATGGAAAGAACGGCCGGGTTCGCGCCTGTACGTCACGAAATTGCTGGCCGCGCGAGCGCAGCATGTGCTGTTCGAGCGGCGGCACGCCGGACACATGGACCAGAACCCAATACATGCAGACCGGCGCCAGCAGCGTGATCCAGCCGAGCGGATACGATGCGTCGATCGCGATCAACGGATACGCCAGCCAGCAAAGCCACTCGAAGAAATAGTTCGGATGGCGCGACCACTTCCATAATCCCGCCTCGCAAATCCGATGTCGATTGGCGCGATTCGAGCGGAACTTACTGAGCTGCGCGTCGGACAAGGCCTCCCCGATCAGGCCAGTCAGCAGCAGCACCGCGCCGAACAAGTCCGCAAGTCCAAGTGCGGGTCGCGGGTTATGCGCCGCGAGCGCAACGGATATCGTCAGGATGAGCCCAACCGCCGCCTGGGCCTGGAGCTGCAGGAACATCCGCCTGTCGGCCGTGTCGCCCCATTGATCGATCAGGTCGCGATAGCGCGGATCATCGCCGGCTTTCCAGGTCCGCGACAGAAGATGACTTCCGAGCCGCAGCGACCAGATCGCGACCAGCAGCATGACCATGATCTGCCGCGCGGTCGGCACGCCCCCTTCCGGGACCGGTACGAGGCTGGCTATGCAAGCAACCAAGCCGGCGCCGAATGTCCAGCAGACATCGATCCATCCGGTGGCTCCGGTCCGTCGCTGGATCTGCCAGGCGGCCGCCATGACCGTGGACAGCGCAAGGGCCATGACAGCGAGTTGAGATATCAGCTGGAGCAGGCTCACGGAGCATCTCCCACGGCGACCGTCACATGCGGATCAACGGCTGCAGCAAACGGCCGATCATTCCGTTGAGCTTCAAATCTCCCTGCATTGCGACCAGGCAGATGCAGTCTTCGGTCGAGTTGATCCTGACGTCATGATCCACCGACCCGTCACCAAAGTCGAAATCTCCTGGCCCGAAATGGCCGCCGGCGTGGACGAAGCTTCCTGACAGCACGCAGGTCATTTCAAACCCGGTGTGGGTATGTTCGATCATCCTCGTTCCCGGGCTGGATTTCAGGAGAAAGACGCGTGTCGCGCTCGGCTCGGGCAACCGGATCGGCCGCAAATGCACCTTCGGTGCGATCCATCTCCACGGACTATCGGGATAGCTGTCCAGAAAGTCCGGCAAACCCGGTACGTCGCGGAATGCGTGCCCCCGGCGCCGCTCCGGGATGGAGGTCAGCGACGTCTCGTCCAGCCTGCGCTCCATCGCCTCGAGCGCTCCGTCCGACATCGCGGTCGGCGGCAATCCAGTCAGCATCGCGCCGCCGACATGCTCCATCGCGCGCACCACCGCACGGCACTTCGCACAGCCGACCAGATGGGTGGCAATGCCAATTTGCTGGCCAAGGTCGGCCGTGCCGGCTGCGAACATCGCCAACAGCTCGTCCGGGGGATGATGATGCACGGTCATGAGAAGTCATCCAGCAAGCTGCGCAGCCGGGCCATCGCCAGCCGCAAGCGCGATTTGACGGTGCCGAGCGGGATATCGAGCGCCCTTGCGATCTCCGCATGGGCGGTTTCGTGAAAGAAAGATAGCTCGATGACCCGCATCTGCTCTTCCGGCAGCACAGACAGCGCATCGCGGACCCGCGCCTCGATTTCAGACGCCGCCACCCCGGCGTCGGGCAACGGCCCCTCATCGCGCTGAAACTCGAGTTCCGTCTCGGACGTATCGCTCGTGGGGGTTCGTTTCTGACGACGGAGCGCGTCGATGCGCAAGTTTCGCGCAATCGTAAAGATCCAGGCTGCGGCACCGGCGCTGCCGGGATCGAACAGGCTGGCCTTCGACCACACGGCGAACAAGGCCTCCTGCGCCAGTTCGTCGGCAAGCTGCTCGCCCGCACCGGAGCGCTGCATGAACGTCTTGATGCGCGGCGCAAAATCCCGAAACAACGCCGCGAAGGCCTCGCGATCCCTGCGGACAGCAACGGCTTCGATCAGCCGGGCCCATCTGGCGGCATCCGACGTCTCATTGTCGGGAGTTTCACTCAGCATGCCGCGCGGGCACTCCCTATCACTGACGGCTCTGCGACCGCAGTACCGGATCGCGCCGGGCCTGACCAGACCGATGACCCCGGAAACATGTCGAGCGGCGGCTTGCATGCATCAGCAACGCCACCCGGCCGCGGTTGGATCACTGCCGGTGATCCAACCCGCAATATCCGTCGTTTCGTTCCATGACGCCGACCGCACAATCGGCCGGCGCATCGTGCCACTGAGGGATCGTAGTTGAGCAGCGACGGCCGATTGAACATAGCCGTAGTCGGAACCGGCATTTCCGGCCTCTCGGCCGCCTGGCTGCTCAGCCAGCGGCACGACGTGACGGTCTACGAGAAGTCCGATCGGATCGGCGGGCATTCCAACACCGTGATAGCGTCCATCGGTCACGAGCGCGTTGCCGTGGATACCGGCTTCATCGTGTTCAACCGGAGTACCTACCCTAATCTCTCTGCGCTGTTCCGGCATCTCGACGTCGCCACGCAAGCGTCGGAGATGTCGCTGTCGGTTTCGCTCGACCGCGGCAATCTGGAATATTCCGGGACCGGCCTCGCGGGTCTGCTGGTGCAGCCCGGCAACCTCCTGCGCCTGCGCTTCTGGTCGATGCTGCGCGACGTCGTCCGGTTCTACGATCGCGCGACACGCGACGCGGCACGGCTGAACGACGAGACGATCAGCCTCGGCGATTATCTCGCGCAAGGTGGTTATAGCTCAGCGTTCCGCGACGACCACCTGCTACCGATGGCAAGCGCTATCTGGTCGGCACCCCCGGATGAAATTCTCGCCTTTCCCGCGGCGACATTCATTCGCTTCCACCACAATCACGGGCTGCTCCAATTGACGCGGCGGCCGCCATGGGAAACCGTGATCGGTGGCAGTCAGGTCTATGTGCAGCGGCTGATCCAGCCGTTCGCGGACCGGATCAGGCTCGACTGCGGCGTGGTCCGGATACGCCGATCGTCCGGCCGCGTCATGGTCACGGATGTCCACGGTGAAACACAGCCGTACGATCACGTCGTGCTGGCAACGCACGCAAATCAGGCATTGTCGACGATCGACGATCCGACGCCCGATGAAGCCGAACTGCTCGGCGCGTTCCGCTATAGCCGCAACCTGGCCGTGCTCCACTCCGATCCCAGATTCATGCCGCGGCGCCGACCGGCCTGGTCGAGCTGGAATTATGTCGGCTCGCGCGACAAGGCCGCCGCGCCGGTCGGCGTCACCTATTGGATGAACCGGCTCCAGGGCATTCCCCAGCATTTGCCGCTCTTCGTCACGCTCAATCCAGCGCATCCGCCACACAGCGAAACGCTGCATCACACGGAGGTGTACGAGCATCCGATCTTCGATGCCGCCGCGATCGTCGCACAGCGCCGGCTATGGTCGCTGCAAGGCCAGAAAAACACATGGTTCTGCGGCGCGCATTTTGGCGCCGGCTTCCACGAAGACGGGCTGCAATCCGGGCTTGCGGTCGCCGAACAGCTTAGAGGCGCGCGGCGGCCGTGGACCGTATCAGACGAATCCGGACGCATCGCGCTCGCCGCAAGCGCGAGGTCGTTGCCCGAACCGGAGCTGCAACCATGACGCTCAGCTCCTGCCTCTATCGCGGCAGCGTCATGCATCGGCGGCTGCGGCCCACCACGCACCGCTTCAGCTATCGTGCGTTCTGGCTGCTGCTCGATCTCGACGAGATGACCCTGCTCGCTTCCCGTTTGCGGCTGTTCTCCCGCAACAGATTCAACCTGTTTGCACTTCACGATGCCGATCACGGCGACGGTAGCGCGACGCCACTGCGCCTGCAGGCCGAACGTTGCCTGATGCAGGCAGGGATCGACATCGCCGGAGGGCCGATCCGGCTCTTCTGCATGCCTAGAACCCTCGGCTACAACTTCAATCCGCTCAGCATCTATTTCTGCCACCGACACGACGGACAGCTCGCCGCGGTCATCTATCAGGTTCACAACACGTTCGGCGAACGCCACGCCTATGTGGCCTCGGTCGCGGCCGATACTGGCACCATCCGGCATGACTGCGACAAGGCCTTCTACGTGTCTCCCTTCCTGAACATGGACATGTCCTATCACTTCCGGCTGAACCAACCAGACAAGCATTTTGCGCTCGGTATCAGCGCGAGTGCGGGTGGAGAAACGGTGCTCGGCGCCTGCCTGACCGCGACACGCCACGAGCTCAGCGATCAAGCGCTGTTGCACAACTTCATCGCCATTCCGCTGGTCACGATCAAGGTGATCCTTGCGATTCATTGGGAAGCGTTGCGGCTCTGGTTGAAGGGCTTGCGGTTACGCGGGCGCCCGCAACGCTCCTCTTCCACGATCACGACCGTGCCCCCATCGCCCCAGCATCGGATTGACTCGCATGCACTCTGACCACCCGCAGACCGTCGCCTGCCCGCGTCCCGTCGAATGGCCGCCGGTGCTGCGGGCGACTGTCGGGACGCTGCTGCGGCGGCTGTTCCGCCGTATCGACTGCGGCGAAATCCTGCTCCAGACGCCGAGTGGGCGCGGCGTCGCGATTTCCGGGATGCGCGGCGAAGAGCAGGCGCATATCAGGATCCATAGTTGGAAATGCCTGCTGCGGCTGCTGATCGGCGGTGACCTGGGTTTTGCTGAGGGCTTCCTTGCCGGTGAATGGTCGACGCCCGACATCTACTCGTTCCTCAGCGCGGCTGCACCGCGTTCGGCACGCGCCCCCTCGTTCGAGCGGCTGAGGCCGCCGCAGCCTCTCAACTGGCTTCGTCACGCCCTGCTCAATCGCAATACCAGGCGCGGCAGCCGGCGCAACATTCGCGCCCATTACGATCTCGGCAATGATTTCTACCGCCTCTGGCTCGATCCGAGCATGACCTATTCATCGGCGATCTACACCTCGCCACACCAGACGCTCGCGCAGGCGCAGCAGAACAAGCTCGATCGGGTGACCGAACTGCTCGATCTCAACGGCGGCGAGAAGGTTCTCGAGATCGGCTGCGGCTGGGGCGCGCTGGCACAGCGTCTTGTCGAACGGAATGTCTGTCACGTCACCGGCCTGACACTATCGACTGAACAGCTTGGCTACGCATGCGAGCAACTCGCCGAGCAGGGTCTCGCCGACCGGGCAAGTCTGCGGCTCGAGGACTATCGCGACACCAAGGGCACCTATGATCGCGTCGTCTCGATCGAGATGCTGGAGGCAGTCGGCGAGGCGTACTGGCCGTTGTTTTTCGACAATCTGCGGCAACGGCTCGATATCGGCGGCATCGCGGTGCTGCAGGTGATCACGATCGACCAAGGTCGCTTCGAGAGCTATCGCAGGCGGCCGGAATTCATCCAGCGATACGTATTTCCGGGCGGAATGTTGCCGACCGTCGAGATCGTCGAACGACTGGTCGACAATTCCGGACTTCGGCTGGTTTCGACCGAGTTCTTCGCCGCCAGCTATGCACGCACGCTGGCCGATTGGCGCGACCGGTTCGTCGACGCGTGGCCATCGATCGAAGCCCTCGGCTTCGATATCCGCTTCAAGCGGATGTGGGAGTATTATCAGGCCTATTGCAGGCTCGGCTTTGAAATCGGCGCTCTCAATGTGGGGCTGTACAAGATCGAGCGACCGTCTTGAACGAACCGTGTCGCGCGAATCTGACGCAGCGCGCCGATTTGCAGCAAGATTTGGCCGGATCGCAGCGCATTTTCAAAACGATCTTTCCGGCTGTGTCATCCCCCGCACGGCCAACTGGTTAACGCAGACCGCCACGCGAAATTCGCCGCACTGCAAAAGCCTTCCCCTTTTGCCATCGGCACACTAGTTTCCGGCCAGAGCAAAACACGGACCGGCAAAAGATTACCCCGACATGGCATTCAACAAAGACGTCATTGAAGCGATCGGCAACACCCCCCTCATCAAGCTGAAACGCGCATCCGAACTGACCGGCTGCACCATTCTCGGCAAGGCCGAATTCATGAATCCCGGCCAGTCGGTGAAGGATCGCGCCGGCAAGGGGATGATCCTGGAGGCCGAAAAGCGCGGCGATCTGAAGCCCGGCGGGCTCGTGGTCGAATCGACCGCGGGCAATACCGGCATCGGACTTGCGGTCGTGGCCAGCGCGCGAGGCTACCGCACCCTGATCGTCATTCCGGAGACCCAGAGCCAGGAAAAGAAGGACATGCTGCGGCTGTGCGGGGCCGAGCTCGTCGAGGCGCCGGCGCTGCCCTACTCCAATCCGAACAACTATCAGCATCTCGGCAGGCGTCTCGCCGAGCAGCTGCGCAAGACCGAACCGAACGGCGTGCTGTTCGCCGACCAGTGGAACAACCTCGACAATCCCAAGGCGCACTACGATTCGACCGGACCGGAGATCTGGCAGCAGACCAACGGCAAGGTGGATGGCTTCATCTGCTCGGTCGGCACCGGCGGCACGCTCGCCGGTATCAGCCGCTATTTGAAGGAAAGGAACAAGGACATCGTCACCGCTTGTGCCGATCCGCACGGCTTCGCGATGTACGAGCTGTTCAAGAACGGCCAGGTCAAGTCGACGCCGGGCGACTCGATCACCGAAGGCATCGGGCTCGGACGCAAGACGCCGGTGATCGAGACCGCGAACGTCGACGACGCGTTCCTGGTCTCCGACGAGGAAGCCGTAACCATCATCTACGAGCTGCTGGAGCACGAAGGCCTGTGCCTCGGCGGTTCGACCGGCGTCAACATCGCAGGCGCGATCCAGCTCGCCAAGCAGCTCGGCCCCGGCAAGACCATCGTCACCATTCTCTGCGACTCCGGCAACCGCTATCAGTCCAAGCTGTTCAACCCGGCCTTCATGCGTTCGAAGAACCTGCCGGTCCCGGAATGGCTGGAAAAGCGGAGCAAGATCGAGCTGCCGTTCGTCTGACGAACGACGTCCCCGCAGACGTCATTGCGAGGAGCTATTGCGACGAAGCAATCCATGCTTCCGATGCGGATGATTGGATTGCTTCGCTCCGCTCGCAATGACAGCGGAAATCACCGCAATATCTGGCTCAGGAACAGCTTCGACCGCGCATGCTGCGGGTTGGCGAAGAATTCCTGCGGCGTGTTCGACTCGATGATCTGGCCGGCGTCCATGAACACGACGCGGTTGGCGACCTCGCGGGCAAAGCCCATCTCGTGGGTCACGACCAGCATGGTCATGCCTTCCCTCGCGAGATCGACCATGGTGTCGAGCACCTCCTTGACCATTTCCGGGTCGAGCGCCGAGGTCGGCTCGTCGAACAGCATCACCTTCGGGTTCATGGTCAGTGCGCGGGCGATCGCGACGCGCTGCTGCTGACCGCCCGACATCTGGCCGGGAAACTTATTGGCCTGATGCGGGATCTTGACCCGCTCGAGGAACTTCATCGCGGCCGCCTCGGCATCCTTCTTCGGGATGTTGCGCACCCAGATCGGCGCCAGCGTGCAATTGTCGAGCACAGTGAGATGCGGGAACAGGTTGAAGCTCTGGAACACCATGCCGACCTCGCGCCGCACCTCGTCGACCCGGCGCAGGTTCGGGCCGAGCTCGATGCCGTCGACCACGATCTCGCCCTCCTGGAATTCCTCCAACGCGTTGATGCAGCGGATCAGGGTCGACTTGCCCGAGCCGGACGGGCCGCAGATCACGATGCGCTCACCCTTGCCGACCTCAAGGTTGATGTCGCGCAACACGTGGAAGTCGCCGTACCATTTGTTGAGCGTGGAAATGTTGACGATCGGGGTTGTGGACATGGTGACCTTGTTCAATGGCGGCGGTGAGCGTTGAGCCTGTTTTCGACGAACAGCGAGTAGCGCGACATTCCAAAGCAGAACACGAAATAGATCATTCCCGCAAAGGCGAAGCCGGTAAAGGCCGTCGTCGGCGTCGACCAGTTCGGGTCGGAGAACGATGCCCGCAGGGAACCCAATAGATCGAACAGCGCCACGATCGACACCAGCGAGGTATCCTTGAACAGCGAGATGAAGCTGTTGACGATGCCGGGAATGACGTAGCGCAGCGCCTGCGGCAGCACGATCAGCGACGTCGTCTTCCACCAGGACAGGCCGAGCGCCGATGCGGCCTCCGCCTGCCCGCGCGCCACCGCAGCCAACCCGCCCCTGATCACCTCGGCCATATAGGCGCCGGTAAAGATCGCCACGCCGATCAGGGCACGCAACAGGCCGTCGACGGCGAAATTGCCCGGCACGAACAGCGGCAGCATGTAGGTCGCGAAGAACAGCACCGTGATCAACGGCACGCCGCGCCAGAATTCGATGAAGGCGATCGAGAAGATCCGGATCAGCGGGATGCTCGAGCGGCGGCCGAGCGCAAGCGCAATCCCGATCGGCATCGAGGCAACGATGCCGGTGATCGCGATCACCAGCGTCACCAGGAGCCCGCCCCACAGTCGCGTGTCGACGATGGGAAAGCCGCCGCGATCGAGCCCCATCAGCTTGATGCCAACGGCTATGCCGGCAAAGGTCAGCAGGCTGCCGATCAGCGCTCTGCGCCCGGTCCGCATGCCGCCTCCGAGCACAAACAGCATGGCGGAGACGATCACGGCGGTGACCAGGAAATCGCCCCAGACCGGCAGCGACGAGAGCTGCAACTGGTCGCGCAGCCAAGTCAGCGGAAAGATCAGCCAATGGATCAGAAAGCCGACCAGGACGAGCACCTTGCCCAGTACCCATGGCAGCGGGGCGATCGCCGAACTCTTGCTGAGATTGACCAGCAGATCGCCGGCGCCGCCAACGCTCTGCTCGAACAGCTGCAACACGCCGGCGGTCCAGCTCACGCCGAAGCCCGCGATGCCGCCGCCATGCAGCAGGAAGAACGCCACCACCGGAAACGCGAAGAAAAACAGGCCGGAGTTGATGCCCTTGGCCGGCAGGCGCGGCATCAGCAGCGGCAGCAACAACGCGGCGCCGAGCCCATAGGTCAGATTGACCCGCCAACGCTGGGCTTCCGGATAGAAGCCATAGATCAGCTGCGTCAGCTTGGCCTCAATATAGGGCCAGCAGGCGCCGACCTCGTGCCCCGCCTTTTCGGCGAGGCAAGCGGTGCGATCCTTGCCGGCCCAGACCGCGTCGACCAGCAGGAACTTGATCGTCGGGACAACGATGTACCAGGCCAGCAATAGCCCGAGGATCGTGAGCAGGATGTTGCCCGGCGAATTCAGCAGCCGCGTTCGTACGAAGCCGATGAAGCCGGTGGTCCTGGCCGGTGCCGCACGCTCTGCGACCAGATCCTGCCGGACAAAGGACGGGGCGGACAGATCCGTCATGCCGCCATGCTCCGGTTGATGCGCCAGCCATAGATGCTCATCAGCGCGCTCGTCGCGAGCGAGAGCAGCAGGTAGACGCCCATCGTCATGGCGATGATCTCGATCGCCTGCCCGGTCTGGCTCACTGCGGTGCCGGCGAACACCGAGACAAGGTCCGGATAGCCGATCGCCACCGCCAGCGACGAATTCTTGGTGAGATTGAGGTACTGGCTGGTCAGCGGCGGCACGATGACCCGCATCGCCTGCGGCACCACGATCAGCCGCAGCGTCGCGGCGCGGCTGAGGCCGAGCGAGGAGCCCGCCTCCATCTGTCCCTTGTGGACCGACATGACGCCGGCGCGGACGATCTCGGCAATGAAGGCCGCCGTGTAGGTCGACAACGCGACCGTCAGCGCAACGAATTCGGGGATGACCCGCGCGCCGCCGGCGAAGTTGAAGCCTTTCAGCTGCGGCAGCTCGAACTTCAACGGCCAACCGAAGATCAGCATCGAGACCAGCGGCAGTCCGACCAGGCAACCAAGCACATAGGGCCAGATCCGGATCATCTGCCCGCGCTGGAACAGGGCACGCCGCGCATGGTGCCGCAAGCCCAGCGCCACGACGATGCCGACCGCGAGCGCGGCGAGGAACGGATAGAGCCCCGGCTCGCTGACCGGCTGCGGCACGATCAAGCCGCGATTGTTGAGAAAGAATGTACTGAAGATCGAGATGCTCTGCCGCGGCGCAGGCAGCGCCGCGAGCACAGCGAGGTACCAGAACAGGATCTGGAACAAGACCGGCAAGTTCCTGACGATCTCGACATAGATGCCGCCGATCCGCGACAGCAGCCAGTTCGGCGACAACCGGCACAGCGCTACGACGAAGCCGATCACGGTGGCGAAGACAATGCCGATCACCGAGACCAGGATCGTGTTCAACAAGCCGACGAAGAACACCCGCCAATAGGTGTCGGAGTTGTTGTAGGCGATCAGGCTCTGATTGACGTCAAAGCCCGCATTGTAGTTGAGGAAGCCGAAGCCCGACGCAATGTGCTGGGTCTCCAGGTTCGTCCGCGCATTCGCCACGATCTCATAGGCGATCCAGGCCAGGATCGCAGCGAAGGCAATCTGGGCGGCCAATCCGTTCCAGCCGGTCTTGCCGCCAAGCGCACGCTTCAGCCTGAGGGCAAATTGCAGCGGTGGTTTGCGGGGCGCGATGCTCATCGCGGCAGCCGTTGGCCGGACCGATCAGCGGATCGGCGGCGCGTACTGGATCCCGCCCTTGTTCCAGAGATTGTTGACGCCACGGGCGATGCCGAGCGGCGAGCCGGCGCCGACATTGCGCTCGAAGGTCTCGCCGTAATTGCCGACTGCCTTGACGATGCGCACCACCCAGTCCTTGGTCAGGCCGAGCTGCTCACCCAGATTGCCGTCGGTGCCGAGCACCCGCTTCATCTCCGGCTTGTCCGATTTGAGCATCGTGTCGACATTCTTCTGGGTGATGCCGAGCTCCTCGGCATTGATCATCGCAAACAGCGTCCACTTCACGATGTCGAACCACTGGTCGTCGCCGTGGCGAACCATCGGCCCCAGCGGCTCCTTGGAGATGATTTCGGGAAGCACGATGTGATCGGCGGGGTTCGCGAGCTTCAGACGGCTGGCATAGAGCCCGGAGGCGTCGTCAGTGAAGACGTCGCAGCGACCGGATTCATAGGCTTTGACGGCTTCGTCGATGCTGCCGAATGCGATCACCTCGTACTTCATGTTGTTGCCCTTGAAGAAGTCGGCGAGGTTCTGCTCCGTCGTGGTGCCGGTCTGAACGCAGACCGACGCGCTGTTCAATTCCAGCGCCGAATTGACCTTGAGCGACTTCTTCACCATGAAGCCCTGCCCGTCATAATAGGTCACGCCGGTGAAGTTGGCGCCGAGCGAGGTATCGCGCGACACCGTCCAGGTGGTGTTGCGCGACAGCACGTCGATCTCGCCGGATTGCAGCGCGGTGAAGCGATCCTTGGCCGACAGCGGCACGAACTTGACCTTGGTCGGGTCGTCGAGCACCACGGCGGCAATGGCCCGGCACACGTCGACGTCGATCCCGGTCCAGTTCCCCTTGTCGTCCGGTGATGAAAAGCCAGGCAGGCCCTGGCTGACGCCGCAGGACAGCTGGCCCCGGTCCTTGACCGTCTTGAGGGTTTGCGCCGAGGCGGACTGGACCGACAAGGCAGCGGCAGCAGCAAGGAGGACAGCCAGGGATACGCGTTTCATGGGTAGGCCTTTCAGGGTCGTCCGTTGGACGTTTTGCTTTGTGATCGCCTCGCGTTCACGGGCCATCCCAATGATCCCTTGCAGCAAAAGATGCTGATCTGACAGTCAGTTTGACGTGCAAACCGGCCAGGCAACGGATCGTAGGTCGCGGCAGGCCCCTCAACGTGCGGCGACTGGTAGTTGCGGCGCATCACATAGCGACTGACGAGCCGGGTCAAGGGGTTGACGCACGTCTTCTACCTCTTGTTAGTAACACCTCCCGGCGTAGCCCTGTCTTCCCGACGCGGTACGGCTGCGGCAAAAAGTCTAAAATCCAACGGCAGCAAACCATGACCTCCTCCGACGGCTCCACGCCCTCCCGCCCGCACGACGCCGCGACCCGCCTGGTCACGGCCGGCCGCGACACCAAGGCCCAGAAGGGCTTCGTCAATCCGCCGGTGTTTCACGGCTCGACCGTGCTCTATCCGACCGCCGAGGACCTCCACGCCCATCGCGCCGAATTTACCTATGGCCGCCACGGCAGCCCGACCACGCGGGCGCTGCAGGACGTGCTGATGGCGCTGGAAGGCCCGCAATGCGCCGGCGTCGGCATCGCCCCGTCGGGACTGGCCGCGATCAGCACCACGCTGCTCGCCGTGCTGAAGGCCGGCGATCACCTGCTGGTGTGCGACAACGCCTATCGGCCGACCCGCAATTTCTGCGACAACATGCTGAAGCGCTACGGCATCGAGACCAGCTATTTCGATCCGCTGATCGGTGCCGGCATCGAGACGCTGTTCAAGCCGAATACCCGTGCGGTGCTGATTGAAGCCCCCGGTTCGCAATCCTTCGAGATGCCCGACGTCCGCGCGATCTCGGCCGCGGCGCATGCCCGCGGCGCGCTCATGATCGACGACAACACCTGGGCGACGGCGCTCTATCACCGCTCGCTCGAACAGGGCGTCGACATCAGCATGCAAGCCGGCACGAAGTATATCGGCGGCCACTCCGACATCATGTTCGGCACCATCTCGGCCAATGCGAAGGCCTGGCCGCTGGTGCAGGAGGCGATCCGCCTGCTCGGCGTCTGCGCCGGCCCCGACGACGTCTATCTCGCGCTGCGCGGGGTCCGGACGCTGTCGGTGCGGCTGGCGCAGCACCACCGCTCCGGGCTCGAGATCGCGCGCTGGCTTGGCACGCGGCCCGAGGTCGCTCGTGTGCTGCACCCTGGCCTCGAGACCGATCCGGGGCATGCGATCTGGAAGCGCGACTTCACCGGCGCCTCCGGCCTGTTCAGCATCGTCTTGAAGCCTGTGCCGCAGACCGCGGTCGATGCGATGCTCAACGCACTCACGCTGTTCGGCATGGGCTTTTCCTGGGGCGGCTTCGAAAGCCTCGCCATCCCGTTCGACTGCAGCGACTATCGCAGCGCGACCAAATGGTCGCCGGGTGGGCCGACGCTGCGGTTGCATATCGGGCTCGAGAATCTCGACGACCTCAAGACCGATCTCGACCGCGGTTTTGTCGCGTTGAAGGCCGCGCTCTGACTTTCCACGCCGGCTGCGTTAGACGACATTAACCACGACCGACCGGCCAAGTCGCCGCGTTGCGACTAACGTCGCACGCGTTGCGCGCGCACGATCTCCGGGATTCTGCGGAGATGCGACGGCGCCGATAACTCGCCGTTCACCATCCCCACCAATCCCTTAATTGTCCGGACCTTCCATCAAGTTCCCTTATACTTTTGCGGCCGTACTGATGCTCCCGGGAAGGGCTGTCAGTGCCGCAAGGACGTGACTGCCCTGCGTTAAGGGCATTCAGACAATCGCATGAAGACGGCACGCATCGTGGTCCTCGGCATCGCCGGCGTCGCAGGCCTCGCGGCCATGTATCTCGCGAGCGTTGGCGATCGCAAACCGGCGCCGGTCGCGCCGCCAGTGGTACAGCTGCCGACCGTCGAGGTGCTGGTGGCGAAGGCCGACATCGGGCTCGGTCAGTCGGTCAAGCCCGAAGACGTGCAATGGCAGCGCTGGCCGGCCGAAACCGCGAGCAGCGCGTTCATCCGTCACGACACCAATGCCGACGCCATGAACGACGTCATCGGCTCGATCGCACGCGCTCCCTTTATCGTCGGCGAGCCGATCCGCGAGCAGAAACTGGTCAAAGCCAATGGCAGCGGCTTCATGGCCGCGATCCTGCCCTCCGGCATGCGCGCGATCTCCACGGAAATCTCGCCCGAGACCGGCGCCGGCGGCTTCATCCTGCCGAACGACCGCGTCGACGTGATCCTGTCGCGACGCGACAAGAATCCCGACCAGCAACAGGGCAGCCGCGACATCATCACCACCGAAATCCTGCTGTCCAACGTCCGCGTGCTGGCGATCGACCAGGCGCCGAAAGAGAAGGACGGCAACAACTCCCTGATCGGCAAGACCGTGACGCTCGAGCTCAAGCCCGAACAGGCCGAGACGCTCGCGCGGGCACGGCAGAGCGGCACGCTGGCGCTGGCGCTGCGCAGCATCGCCGACGTCAACGAGAAGACCGACGAGACCAGAGATCAGGCCCCGAAGCGGGGCGAGAGCATTCGGGTGGTGCGTTTCGGCATCCCGAGCTCTCAGACGACACAGAAGTGATGGGGGCTTCGATATGACAATTGCAGCAAAACAACTGGCGAGGCGGACCACGCTGGTCCGCTCGCTGTCAGTCTCGGCGGTCACCGCCCTGATGCTGATCCCTGCCCTCGCCAGCGCGACCGATCCCGACAAGAACGCGGACGTCGCGGTGACGAGCAGCATCGCCGCCAAGACGCGCTTCGTCTCGCTCGGCGTCGGCAAGTCGGTGGTGGTCGACCTGCCCCGCGAAGCCAAGGACGTCCTGGTCGCCGATCCCAAGATCGCCAACGCCGTGATCCGCTCGGCGCAGCGCGCCTATATCATCGGCGCCGCGGTCGGCCAGACCAACGTGGTGTTCTTCGACGCCGACGGCAACCAGGTCGCGTCCTACGATATCGCGATCAAGCGCGACCTCAACGGCATGCGTGCCGCGCTGAAGCAGATGCTGCCGGGCGTCCAGATCGAGGGCGTCGGTGAGAGCGTGGTGCTGACCGGTACCGTGGCAAGCCCGGTCGAGGCGCAGCAGGCCGGCGACATCGCAGCCAAGCTGGTCGGCGGCGCCGACAAGGTCGTCAACTCCATCGTGGTGCGCGGCCGCGACCAGGTGATGCTGAAGGTCACCGTCGCCGAAGTGCGCCGCGACGTCGTCAAGCAGCTCGGCGTCGATCTCAGTGCCAACATGAACTACGGTACCGCTGCGGTCGTCTTCAACAACGCCAACGCCTTCACCGCCAACAACGGACCGCTCGCCAACAACGTGCTGACCGGCGCGGCCCTGAACAAGCTCGGCGTGCCGACCGTCACCGCGACGCTGCGCGCGATGGAAAGCGCGGGCGTGGTGAAGACGCTGGCCGAGCCCAACCTCACGGCGATCTCCGGCGAGTCCGCGACCTTCGTGTCAGGCGGCGAGTTTCCGATTCCGACCGGCGTCACCTGTCAGACCTCGTCGACGGGCACGATCGGGAATTGCGTCCAGACCGTCAGCTTCAAGAAGTTCGGCATCTCGCTCAACTTCACCCCGGTGGTGCTGTCCGAGGGGCGCATCAGCCTGAAGGTGATGACCGAGGTTTCCGAAGTCTCGATGGACAACGCGTTGACCGGCGGCCAGGGCGGCACGACCATTCCCTCGATCAAGACCCGCCGCGCCGACACCACGCTGGAAGTGCCCTCCGGCGGCTCGATCGCGATGGCCGGATTGATCCAGGAGCAGACCAAGCAGGCCATCAACGGAATGCCCGGTGTCGATCAGATCCCGGTCCTCGGACAACTGTTCAGGAGCCAGGACTTCGTCAACAACGAGACCGAGCTCATGGTCATCGTGACGCCCTACGTGGTGCGCGCGGTTGCGCAGAAGGAATTGTCCCGTCCCGATGACGGGTTCGCCCCGGCCTCCGACGCGCAGTCGGCGCTGCTGGCGCGCGTCAATCGCATCTACGGCGTTGCCGCCCGTGCCGAGCCGATCGGCGCCACGCCGGTCAATTTCGGCTTCATCATCGACTGAGGCGCTGAAGGGTTGGGGGATGCCATGATGACACGCAACACACGAGCCGGCCATGCGAGGACGCTGTCGCTGTCCGGCGCCCTCGTCGCCACCGCGATCGCGCTCGGCGGCTGCAATCTGACCGGCGACAATATTGCGACCGGCACAGTGCCCGACGACTATCGGCAACGGCATCCGATCGCCGTCACCGAGGGCGAGCAGTCGATCGTCGTGTTCGTGGGCCGCGCCCGCGGCAATCTCACCGAAACGCAACGCGACGACGTCATGGGGATGGCCCGCACCTGGCGCCGCGACGGCACCGGCGCGATCGCGATCGACGTGCCGGCCGACACCTCGAATGCGCGCTCTGCGCAGGCGGTGTATCAGGAGATCCGCGGCGTGCTGGCGTCGATGGGCGTGCCCGCCCACGCCATCGTCAGGCGTTCCTATCGCGTCGACGATCCGCGCGCGCTGCCGACAATTCGCCTCAGCTATTCGAAGATGGCCGCGGTCGCCGGCCCCTGCGGCTTGTGGCCGAGCGACCTGGGTCCCTCGATCTACAATCCCAGCTACAACGAGAACAAGCAGTGGGACAATTTCGGCTGCGCCACGCAGCACAATTTGGCTGCGATGGTCGCCAATCCGTCCGACCTCGTGCAGCCGCGGACCGAAACCGCATCCTACACGCCGCGCCGGTCGGTCGCGTTCCAGAAATACAGCAAGGGTGAGTCCACCGCGACCACCTACCCTGAAGCCGATAGAGCCAAGCTGAGCGACGCCGGGAAATGACCGAACAACAAGACGAGCCGCAGCACGTCAACGACCACATCGCGCCGGCGCCACGGATTTCCGTGCAGGCCTTCTGCGCCAGCGTCGCGACCGCCACGACGGCGCGCGCCGCCGCCGAAGACCGCCGGCTCGCCAAGGCCCACCTCTCCGTCCATATGGGCGGCATCGCCGCCGCCATCGACGCCTATCACAAGGCGCCGACGCCCAACGTCATCATGCTGGAGACCGAGCCGGACATCGATTTGCTCGCCGGTCTCGACGAACTCGCCACGGTCTGCGATCCCGGCACCCGCGTCGTCGTGCTCGGCATGCCCGGCGAGACTGCACCGTATCGCGAATTGGTCCGGCGCGGCGTCAACGACTACGTCATCGGGCCGGTTAAGGTGCTCGACGTCGTGCGCTCGATCTGCGGCCTGTTCTCGTCCTCGGAAGCAGTCTCTGTGGGCCGCCTGATCGCGGTCGCGGGCGCCAAAGGCGGCGTCGGCGCCTCGACCATCGCTCACAATGTCGCCTGGACCATCGCGCGCGACCTCGGGCTGGATTCGGTCGTGGTCGATCTCGACCTCGCCTTCGGCACCGCCGGCCTCGACTACAACCAGGATCCGACACAGGGTATCGCCAACGCCGTGTTCGCGCCCGAGCGCCCGGACAGTGCCTTCATGGAGCGCCTGCTGGCAAAATGCGGCGATCACCTGAGCCTGCTGGCGGCACCGGCCACGCTCGACCAGGTCTACGATTTCGGCGCCGAAGCATTCGATGCCATCTTCGATACGATGCGCATGACCACGTCCTGCATCGTGCTCGACGTTCCCCATCAATGGACCGCCTGGACCAAACGCGTGCTGGTAGGCGCCGACGATATCCTGATCGTCGCCGAGCCCGACCTCGCCAACATGCGCAACACCAAGAACATGATGAACCTGTTGCGGACCGCGCGTCCGAACGACCGCCCGCCGCTCTACTGCCTGAACCAGGTCGGCATGTCGAAGCGCCCCGAGATCGAGGTCAAGGACTTCGCCAAGACGATCGAGAGCCAGCCGATCGCGACCATCCCGTTCGATTGCAGGTTGTTCGGTGAGGCCGCCAACAACGGTCAGATGATCGCGGAAGTCTCCGCGCGTCACCGCACCACCAAGACCTTCCTGCAGATCGCGCAACGCCTGACCGGCCGCCCCGATCTCGCCGAGACGCGCGAGTCGTTCCTGTCGCCGATCCTCAGGAAGCTGCAGTCGCGTCGAAGCTATGGACGCCGCGCCGCCGGCTAGTCTTCCAGGCGTTCGCGTGAGAGCGCTCTAGTCGCGGCGGCTGGCCGCGACCGGGATCTTGTCCGTATCGCTGCGGCTCGCATCCCTGCGCGTCAACAGCCGCTTCAGCGCGGCGACATTGGCCGATCCCTGATCGGGCGGCAGATCGGCCTTCATGATGGTCTCTGCCTCGGCCTGGCGGCCCTGCAGGCCGACCACGACGGCGAGATTGGTGCGCACCCGCATGTCGTCGGGTGCGCGATCCCGGGCCCGGCGCAGCGTTTCCTCGGCCTTCGGCAGGTCTTTCGACAGCAGATAGGACAGGCCGAGGTTAGAGAGCACCGATGGATCGTCGGGCACGATCTTCAGGGCGCTCGCGTAATATTGGCGGGCCTCGTCGTGGCGCTCGAGCTGATCGAGCACGGCGCCCTGCGCCGACAGGATGCGCCAGTCCGGGTCCTCCGGGGTGTGGGCGCGCCCGAGTACGTCGAATGCCTGCTGGAAATTGCCGTTGTCGGCGAGCGCCCGTCCGTAGCCTGCGAGCAGCGCCTTGTTGCTGGGCTGCGCCAGCACCGCCTGCTCCATGACCGCGACCGCCTGCGCCCGCTGGCCGGTGGCGCGCAGCGCCCGGGCGTATTTCAGCGCGGAGTCAGTGTCCTTGGGGTTGGCGCGGACGCGCTCGTGATAGGTCGCGATGTCGCGCCGCGGGTCGGCTGGGGCCGGCGTGGACTCCGCCGTATCGCCCAATGACCCAGTGATGTCGGACGGACCGGAGGTCTGACAGGCGGACAGCCCGATCAGCAGGATCGCAGCCGATACCGAGCCGGCGAGACGGTGCAGACGGCCTGAAGGTCGGGATAGTTTGTCAGACATCAAGGAGACTCGGAACAGCGAAGGTTCCGGGATGCTCACAGCTTAACCCTAAGGTCCGGTTAAGGATGCCATCATCTCGCCGTCATCCGGCCCAGAAGCGGTGCCGGACGCGGCGCGAACCGCCAGCCTGCCGGCTGGATCAGTCGACAAATTGGGCGCCGAATTCGTGCCCGATCCGCCAGGCCAGGCGGCACTGACGCGGACTGCCGCTCGACAGGATGATGGTGAATTCCGGCGGAATCTCCAGATATTCAGCGATCACCTTGACGCCGCCGGCCGAGATATCGGTGATCATGCAGTCGCGCGGCAGCGACCCTGTGCCCAACTGAATTTTGGCGACGCTCCGGCACTCACGGCGTTCGCTCTTGCGGCGATTGACAAACATCCTGATCCCCAAGCCCTTTTCTGGATAGCTTCTCGGCTGGACAGCTACTCGTTCCCACGGTCATAACGGGGAAAGATTGGAAACTGCCTAGCGGAACCAATCGCAATTGAGCGGTCATGTTCGAGATTCGTTTACCGGGCCTCACCGTTGAACCATGAGGCCGGCTCCAGTGACCTCAGTGCCTCAATTGGCGGCCGCGGTCGTTACAGGCCTTTCCGACAAGCCGGGTCCAACGGGAACAAAAAGGGGTTGATCCCAGGTCATTTGACTATAGCGTGACCCCTTCGACTCGAATTTGCCGGGATATCCAGGAAGTATGGGAAGTCTTGTTCTGCTTGATCTGATGGGGGGCGTCGCGCTCTTGCTGTGGGGCCTGCATATGGTCCACAGCGGGATTCTGCGGGCTTTCGGGCCCGATTTGCGGCTGTTGCTGGCCCGGGCGCTGAACAACCGCTTCACCGCCCTTGGCGCCGGCCTTGGCCTGACTGCCCTGCTCCAGAGCTCGACCGCGACCGCCCTGATCACCAGTTCCTTCGCCGCCGAGGAGATCGTCAGCCTGGTGCCGGCGCTTGCGATCATGCTCGGCGCCAATATCGGCACCACGCTAATCGTGCAGGTGCTGTCGTTCAACGTCGCCGCCGTGGCGCCGGTGCTGTTCATCGTCGGCCTGGTCGCATTCCGCAGCGGGCCGCGCTCCCGGATCAAGGATCTCGGCCGCGTCTCGATCGGTCTCGGCTTGATGCTGCTCGCGCTGCATATCCTGCTCGATACGATGGCGCCGGCCGAGAATGCCCCGGGCGTGCGCGTGTTCCTGAACGCGATCACCGGCGATCCCGTGCTCTGCATCCTGATCGGCGCGGTCGTGACCTGGCTGGTCCATTCCAGCGTCGCCAGCGTGCTGCTGGTGATGTCGCTGGCCTATTCACAGTTCATCTCGCCCTATGCCGCGTTCGCGCTCGTGCTCGGCGCCAACCTCGGCAGCGCCATCAATCCGTTGATGGAGGGGGCGCGGCGCGACAATCCGGCGAGCTACCGGCTGCCGGTCGGCAACCTCGTCAACCGCGTCATCGGTATCCTTCTGGTGGCGCCGTTCCTGCGTCCGATCACCGAGCATATCTACGCCTGGCAGCCGGATCTCGCCAAGGCGACCGCGCTGTTCCACATTGCTTTCAACGTTGCGACCGCGCTGCTGTTCATCGGCGTGCTCGACCACTCGGCGCGTCTGCTCGAGCGGCTGTTGCCCAAGCGGGCGCAGGAGACCGATCCGTCACGGCCGCGCTATCTCGACGAGAGCGCGCTGGAGACGCCCTCGCTCGCGCTGGCCGATGCCGCGCGCGAGGTGCTGCATATGGGCGACCACACCGAGGCCATGTTGCGCAAAGTGATGACGGCGATGCTGACCAACGATCGCGCAATGGTCGACCAGGTGTCGAAGATGGACAACACCGTCGACCGGCTGAACGAGGCGATCAAGCTTTACGTCACGAAGCTCACTCGGGGCAGCCTGGACGAGCGCGAGGGTCAGCGCGCCATGGAGATCGTCGCGTTCGCAATCAATCTCGAGCATATCGGCGACATCATCGACAAGAATCTGAGCGAGCTCGCGACCAAGAAGATCAAGCATCGCCTGCAATTCTCGGCCGAAGGCGCCGAGGAATTGTCGGCGTTCCACAAGCGCACGATCGACTCGCTGCGGCTCGCGTTCGGCGTCTTCATGTCGGGCGACGCCGCCGAGGCGCGCAAGCTGCTCACCGAGAAGGCGGCGCTGCGCGCGGCCGAGCTCGCCGCGGTCGAGCGCCATCTCGAGCGCCTGCGCGAAGGCCGGCCCGAGACCATCGAGACCACCTCGCTGCATCTCGACGTGCTGCGCGACCTTCGCCGCATCCATTCGCACATCTGCTCGGTCGCCTATCCCGTGCTCGACGCCACCGGCGAGACTGCCGCCGATCGCGAGAATGCGGTCGAGGCGGCCGAACTGCCGGCGCCCGGGCGCCCTTGATCCGACGTGCCTTCAAAGGCTACGTAGGCGGCTGGTGTTCGGAGCCCGGCGGCCGCTGCGGAGACGCGGAGGCCGCCGCGAGCTGGTCGATGTTGTCCCGCTGGCGATCGAAGGCCCCTAGCAGATCGCCTTGCAGCAGCCGGCCGCCCGACAATTTCATCCGCAGCGGATCGACGTTATGGCCGTTGATCCGCACCTCGTAATAGAGATGCGGTCCGGTCGAGAGCCCTGTCGATCCGACATAGGCAATCGTCTCGCCCTGACGAACGCGGTCTCCGATCTTCAGCCCGGGCGGGAAGCTCGCAACGTGGGCGTAGGTGGTCTCATAGCCGCGATCGTGCCGCACGCGGATATATTTCCCGTAGCCGTGCTCGTAGCCTTCGGTCTCGACGACGCCGGCGCCCGCGGCCGCAATCGGCGAACCATAGGGTGCTGCAAAATCGACGCCCTCATGGAAGCGGCGGTCGCCGAGGATCGGATGGATGCGCCAGCCAAAGCCGTCGCCAAGGCGCCCGCTGACCACCGGCTTGCGCAACAGGAATTTGGTGATGGACTGACCATCCTCATCGTAAAAGTCGGAGCTGCCGTCATCCGGGGCCGTGAAGCGATAGTAGCGGCGCGCCTGCCCGCCGGCCGTCAAGTCGATGAAGACCAGCTCGGGCTGACCAATTTCGTTGGGAGCATAGATGATGTCGGCGACGTCGGCGTCGCCGAGAGGCTCGTCGAGATCGAAATCGCGGCCGCAAAGCCGCATCAGTTCTGCAACGATCCCCTCGTCGACGTGATTGGAGCGTGCAAGCTCGTTAAGTCCGTCACGTAGCGTCTCGCCGGGGACGGAGCGGGTGTCGATCGACTGACGCAACAATTTCCCGTTCGACACGACGACATCCGGCTGTTCCGGCACGATCGCCAGGTACTGGCCGCTATCGGTGCGACCGACAGCGGACACTCCTGAGTCTGGCCGTTCGATCGACACTTTCGCGACATGGCCGCGCGGCGACCCGGGGTCTCCGCCTTGTTCGATGATCGTGATCTTTTCGCCACCAGACAGCGTCTCTCGACCGCCAGGCGACGGGAAGGCGGCAAGGATCGACGGTGCGTCCTCCGCAGCCGCGGCCAACGCCCGCAGAATGGCGGACAGCGTGTCACCGCTCCTTGCGATAACGACATGTCGATGGTGACGCGACGAGGAAGGCGACTTCGGAAGATTGGTTACGTTGACAGCCTCCCCGATCGGAGAATGCAGCTGTGGCACATCTTCACTATCGGCATAGGAACTGGTGCGGCCCGGCAGCCCGCGGCGTGATGGACCCGCCCGCATGATGGCTGGTAACTCCGACAGCAGCTGCGGGCTCGCTCGCTGCTCGTCCTTGCCGTCTGCCGGTGCTTCGCGACGATGGTCCTGTTGTGGTTCGGGATCGATCTCCGCGAGCCGCGCTGACACGCGGGTAAATCGACGGACCGAGCCGGCATCGCTCAGCTGCTCGATCTTGAGCGCCGACGGACTGCCTTGCGAGCTTGGTCGCCGATCCAGACGATCGCCGCGCCGCGCCTCGTCAACCACTTGCCCGGTGAAGCGCGGAAGTGAAACGACCGGCGATGCTGCGAATCGCGTGCGATAGCCGAATGCACCGCGCAGCGCGCCACCAAGGAGCGCGACGGCCGCGGTCCCGATCAGAATCGTCCCGGCCATCCAGCGGATACTGACTGCACGCCTGTCCGGCAGGCCGCGCTCGCCGGTCAGCGGCGGCTCGTCAAGCATCGGGACATCACGGACGCTCGATGGATAACCACGCGCTCTGGTCGGTTCGCCACGGCCGGTCATCAACGCCCCTCATCCCTTGGCGCATGGTCTCGGGATGCAGCCACGCCCACGACGAAGCGTAGATGCCATACGCCTTGGGGCGATTGTTTGACCGTCGTTTTGTTTCGATCACAATGTCGAGCGGAGCCCGGTGCTGGACTTCATCGAGTTTGTCGAGGAGGCCCCGCATACCGCTCGTCGCACTGACGACCACGACGATCAGCTGTCGAGCGTCTTCGACGCCTTGGCGCGGTTCTTCACGATCAACATGATGTTACGGATGTAGATCAGCGTCGCGAGGCCCTGCCCGATGATGATGACAGGCTCGCGTTTGGCGAACCCGTAGATCAGCGTCATCAAACCACCGCCCATCGAGAAGAACCAGAACGCCATCGGCACCACGCTCTGGCCGGCGCGCTCGCTGGAAATCCACTGCACCAGGAAGCGCGCGGTGAAGAACAATTGCGCGATCAGGCCGAACGCCAGCCAGAAGTCGAACTTGGCGATGAACACTTCGTAGAAATAGGCGCTGAGCGCCTGGCCGAACTGAATCAGCATCACTTCACCTCGGTCACATCAGGCACTTCAGTGCCTGTCACTTCAGTGACGACCGGCGTCGGCTTCTTGCGGCGGATCAGCCACCACACGCCACCGAGATCCATGATCCCGATCCAGAGCCGGTCGAAGAAGCCATAATTCGACACGCCGGAATGGCGCGGGCGGTCGACGACATCGACGTAGGCGATCGCCAGCCCCTCGCGGCGGACCAGCGCCGGAAGGAAACGATGCAGCCCGTCGAAATAGGGCATCGCCAGAAACACCTCGCGCGGAAACGCCTTCAGGCCGCACCCGGTGTCGCGGGTGCCGTCGCGCAGGATGATGCCGCGCACGGCGTTGGCGATCCGCGATTGCAGCTTCTTGAAGCCGGTGTCCTTGCGTCCGACCCGCTGGCCCGCAGCGAGGCCAACCCGGCCATTGCCGCTCTCGATCGCCGCGATCAGGTTGGGCAGGAAGGCCGGATCGTTCTGGCCGTCCCCGTCAAGCGTTGCCACGATCGCCCCGCGCGCGGCGCGGACGCCGCTGCGCACGGCGGCCGACTGGCCCGACGAAACGGTGTGGCGGAGCTGCCGGAGATTGGACCGCTGCGCCATGATCGCGCTCAGCCGTTCGCCGGTGGCGTCGGTCGAGCCGTCATTGACGTAGACGATCTCATAGGCCCAGCGTCCGTCGAGCGCCGCCGCGATCTCGGCGATCAGCGGCGCGATATTGTCCGCCTCGTTGCGCACAGGCACGACGATGGAAACGGCGACCGGCGTCTGGTCGGAAGCAGGCAAATCGGCACTCGTGGTTGGTGTTGGCAGCGGATGGAACCGCCCGATCCGGCCATCGGGCGACCGCTTTTATGGGGCGAAGGCGTTCCTCGCAACCCTTTTAAGGCGCTCTTCCGACGGTCCTGACAGCGCCAACACGGTGCCATCGCGATCAATGGCGAAACCAAGGCGGCGGGCGGCGAACCAGTAGCGCGCGGCCATTGCGCCGATCACGCCAACCAGCGCGCCGGCCACCACGTCGCTCGGATGATGGGCCAGCAGCACAAGCCGGGTCGCGATGATGATCAGCGCATAGACCAGCATCACGCCCCGTGCACGTGGCCACACAGCCGACACGGCGAAGGCCAGCGCAAATGCCGTGATCGAATGTCCCGACGGAAAGCTCGAATAGGCCTCGGTGCCGGCGAAATGCTGGAAGTTGAACGCGTTGGCCTTGCCGCCGACAAACGGCCGCCCGCGGCCGACGATCCACTTGATCAGTTCACCGACCGCCACCGACAACACGACCGACAGGAACAGGTATTGCAGCCTCGTTCCTAGCCCGAGCAAAGTCGCGCGCGGCACACCGCGCAGCGCAGGCGCCGCCAAGGCGACCGCAGTCAGCAGCAAGCCAAGCGCGCACAGCACATACTCGTCCTTGCCGAAATCGGTGAGCGTCTTCACCCACCAGAGACCCGGCGTGCCGCGTGGCGGCATCAGGCTGATCTCGGCGACATCGACCGCATACATCAGAGTGATGATCACGGCACCAGTGACGACGACGAGCAGGAGTCCATGGCGCGCGGAGCGTCGCGCCGCCTCGGCCCGGCGCGAATGCGACGGCGCGCGCACGAGCTGGGCAAAGGATAGCCAGACCAGCGTCAGCAATCGTCCGAAATAGTTGACGGATTCCGCGGTGGCTGGCGGCGCCGGCATTCACTCCGTCCCTTCGGAACGGAAGATCGCGATCGAAACGGCCTTGCCCTGCGAGATGTTGTAGCCGTCGATCCGCACCGGCGCGTTGTAGCGCAGGCCGATCGCCTCGGCGCGCTGCACGAAGGCGCGCTCGGAGCGCTGTTCGACCAGCGCGAAGCGGCAGGAGCCCTGCCCAAGGAAATCCGCGGCGCCCGATCCGTCGGTGAGCAGCGTCGACGTATCGGTCATGAACACGAGGCTCGGCTCGTGGAAGCCGGCAGCAGCCGCCCTCGGGCCGACGCAGGTCACGTTGCGCAGCGCGCGTGCGACCTCCTGGCTCGGAAACACGGTGGTGAGCCGCGGCAGCACCACGCCATAGGTGGCGCCCGCCATCAGCGCCGCGGCGATCACCGCATTGAGCAGCGAGCGCTCGGCGCGGCGTTCCTCGAACATCCACCAGGCGATCAGGCCGAACACCATCGCCACCGCGAACAACGGCCAGGCCGGAAACACCGGCTGATGCATCGCCTTGATGGCGCCGACGATCACCAGCACAGCGCCGAACGCGGGGATAGCGAACCACCAGGCAGCGCCGCGCAACAGCCAAGGGGAGCGCGACAGCACACGCCGCTCCAGCGCGCCGACGGTCAGGATTGCGATCGCCGGATAGAGCGGCAGCACGTAATGCGGCAGCTTGGTCAGCACCGCCTCGAACACGATCCAGGACGGGATCAACCAGGCCAGCAGGAACTGCGCACCCGGCTCGCGCCGCGCGCGCCAGACCGCCGGCGCCGCCAGGCCGGCGAGCGGCGCGCCAGGCCAGAACGTGATCCAGAACAGCAGCAGATAGAGCCCGGGCGGCGCGCCGTGCGACTCCTGTGCGCCGAGCTTGCTCAACATGTCGCCGCCGACGGAGTCGGCAAAGAAGGTCTCGCCGGCGCGCAGGAAGATCAGCACGAACCACGGCAGCACCAGCACCAGGGTCCACATCAGGCCCCAGACCGGGCGCATGCGCCAGAACCAGGCCGCCGATCGATCGAGGATAGCAAGCCCGGCCATCGCAAGCCCAACGAACATCAGGATCAGCGGACCCTTCAGCAGGATGCCGACCGCCAGCGCCGTCCAGAAGATCGCAGGCGGCGCCCATGATGGATGCGCCGGGTCCTCGCCGCGTTGCCAGGACAGATACACCCGCGCCATCGCGCCCATCGCCGCGGTGACCGTCAGCAGCAGCATGGCGTCGGTCTTGGCGAGCCGTGCTTCAACGCCAAGCAGCACGCAGCTTGCCATCATCAAGGCAGCCAACACCGCCCCTTGTCGCGTCACGAAGGCAAGCGCCGTCCAATAGGTCAGCAAAACGGCGCCGATGGCGCCGATCAGAGACGGCAGGCGGTAGACCCAGATCCGGACCTGGGCACGCGGCACCCCGAGCGCGGAGATCGTCTTCAGCGCCGCCGCCTGCATCCAGTAGATGCCGACCGGCTTCTTGTAGCGGACGTCGTCCTGGAAGCGGATATCGACGAAATCGCCGCTCTCGACCATCTGCTTGGTCGCCTGGGCAAAGCGAACCTCGTCACGGTCGATCGGCGGGATGGTGAAGAAGCCCGGCAGGAGCAGCACCAGGCAGGTCAGCGTCAGGAACAGGATCGAACGCCATTGGCTGGCCGTCGCGAACTCGAACGCCATGAACAGCCTGCGGCTCGAATGCGCAGGTTTTACAGACTGTTGCCCTGCTCCGAAGCGCCGGGGTTGGAGGCTATCCACCATGGGTTTCGCATACGATGAAACCGCAGCGCAAACAACCGTGCTGTTCCGCTTTCCCGCGCGATCATTGCACGCGGATCACAACGGTATCCGCTGCCCCCGTGGCGTCGATCACGGTGAGCCGCGCGAAGCCCGGCCCCGGCGGGTCGATCAGGCGCTGGCGCCGGCTGTCGATGTCCCCGGCTGAGACACCATTCACCAGCACGGTCAGCGGCAGCACCCCGCCGGCGACCTTGACCGGCATCGCCGCATGACCGCCCTCGGATTGATCGACGTCGATGCGTGAGCCGTTCAGCGGAAACTGGATGTGCGGCGCCTGGTCGTTGCCGCTGCGCACCAGTTCGCCGAGCGGCCGGAACCGGCGCAGCGGCGGCGGCAGTTTTGCGTTGGAGGCGACCAGCACGCCGCGCGGCGGCTTCGGCAACGCCGCCGGGATTTTGCCGGTGCGCGCAAAGGCGTCGAACAGGATCGGCGCCGCCGCCGTGCGCCCAACCAGGCCCGGCACCGGCGCGCCATCCGGACGGCCGACCCAGACACCGATGGTGATGCGGCCGTCGAAGCCGACCGACCAGGCATCGCGATAGCCATAGCTGGTGCCGGTCTTGAACGCGATCCGGTTGTGCACGCCGTTCTCCGGCGGCGGCGTGCCGAGCAGGACATTGCCGACTTGCCAGGCCGCCGCCTGATCCATCAGCCGCATCGTGTCGCGGCCGTCATTCGCCTGCACGATCTCGCGCAGCGGCTTGGTCGCACCGAGCCGCGCCAAGCCCGAATAGAGCTGGGCGAGATCCTGCAGCGTGATGCCGACGCCGCCGAGCCCCATCGCAAGGCCCGGCGCCTCGTCCTTCGGCAGCACGAGGTTGGTGCCGGCCTGCTTCAGCCGCGACGACAGCCGGCTCGCACCAACCCGGTCGAGCAGCGCGATCGCCGGCACGTTCAGCGACAATTGCAGCGCCTTGCGGATCGGCACCGTGCCCTGGAACGTCATGTCGAAATTTTCCGGCGCATAGGTGCCGAACCGGATCGGCCGATCCTCGATCAGGCTGTCGGGATGAACAAAGCCATCCTCGAAGGCGAGGCCATAGATGAACGGCTTCAGCGTCGAGCCCGGCGAGCGCACCGCGCGCGTCATGTCGACCTGCCCGGCCCGCCGCTCGTCGAAATAATCCGCGGAGCCGACACGCGCGAGCACGTCGCCCGTCTCGTTGTCGACCACGACGATCGCAACCGAGACGTCGGGTCCCTGCGCGATGGCGCGATCGCGCGCAAGCGCCTCCAGGTTCCGTTGCAGCGTGGCGTCCAACGTCAGCTTGATGACGGGCGCATCCTTCATCGTCGCGATCGCCTGATCGGATGAATGCGGCGCCAGGATCGGGATCTGCTTGCGCAGCTTCGGTACTGGCGTAGCCCGGGCCTGCGCGGCGTCGTCCTTCGACACCACGCCGTCCTCGACCATGCGGTCGAGCACGCGGTCGCGCGCGGCGTGGGCGGCTTCGGGGAAACGATCGAGCCGCCGCCGCTCCGGCGATTGCGGCAGCGCCACCAGCAAAGCGGCCTCGGCGAGCGAGAGCCGCTTCGGCTCCTTGCCGAAATAGGCGATCGAGGCGGCGCGCACGCCCTCGAGATTGCCGCCAAACGGCGCCAGCGCGAGATAGAGATCGAGAATCTGGTCCTTGGAGAGCTGCCGCTCCAGTTCAACCGCGCGCACCATCTGCCGCAGTTTTGCGTAGACCGAGCGCTGGTGCCGCGGCTCGATCAGCCGCGCCAGCTGCATCGTGATCGTCGAGCCGCCCGAGACGATATGGCCGCTTGTGAGCAGCTGGAATCCGGCGCGCGACAGCGCCAGCGGATCGATGCCGTGATGCGCGTAGAACCGCTTGTCCTCATAGGCGAACAACAGCTTCAGATAGCCGGGATCGACCGAACTCTTCGTGTCGACCGGCAGCCGCCAGCGCCCGTCCGCCATCGCATAGGCGCGCAACAATTTTCCGTTTCGGTCGATGACCGTGGTCGAGACCTGCCGCGCCTGCGCAAGCGGCAGCGGACCGAGCGACGCGGCCCAAGCGGCAAAGACGCCGGTGATCGCGACGACCACGACGACCATTGCGGCAACGACGCGAAGCGCTCTTCTGTTGCCGCCGTCATGCCCGGGCTTGCCCGGGAATGACGAGGCGAGCTTTGAGCGCGCGTCCTTGCTCATTCCGTGATCACTCATTTCGCCGGCTTGACCTCAACCGCACCGGTGCCGCTGCGGCCGTAGCGCGAGGGGTTGTACATGTCCTCGACATAGGCCTGCGGCAGCACGTATTTGCCGGGTGACACCGCGCGCACGACATAGGCAACCGTGAACACCGACTTGTCGTTGGCGCCCCGGTCGATCGCCGCGGTGAAACGGTCATCGCGGAACTCGGTGTTCTTCGGCTCGACACCGTCCTCGATCCACTCGAGCGTGCCGGAATCGCCCGACGACACCAGGTTCGGGTTGTCGATCTCGAGCCCGGCCGGCAGATAGTCGGCCACCATGATGTGACCGAACTCCGGCTTCGCCTCCGTCACCTTCAGGACAACCGCGAAGCGGTCATTCTGTTTCGCCTTGCTGACGTCGGCCGGCTTGCCATCGAGTGTGAAATAGCTGCGCTCGATCTTGAAGCCGTTCGAGGCCGCCGGCTCGGGCGTGACCGGCGAGCCCGACACCGAGATCACCGCTTGCACCGGTGCGTCGCCGGTATTGGTGATCTTGAGCGGCTGGCCCGTCATCTCCTCGGCCTTGTAGCTGCGATAGACCGCGGTCTTGACCGGCTGGCCGTTGATGTCGAGCGCCATCGTCTCCCTGGCGAGCGCGCGTGCCGCCAGCACCATCCACGCATTCTCCTGCGTCGAGGTATAGGGCGACAGCCCGCGTGCCGCTTCGACCCGCAGCACGGCCTGGGTCAGCGTCGTGCGGGGCGCATTGCCCTCGCCTGCGAGCGAAACCAGCGCCGCCGCATCGCGCAGCGCCGAGCCGTAATCGACCCGGCCGAACTCGATCACCGGTTTGGGGTTCAGCGCATCGAGCGCGGCACCATAGACCCGCTCCGCCCGCGCCTTGTCGCCGACCAGTGCTAGCGCCGCGGCAAGCTGCGCCTTGGAGATCGGCGTCGCCAGATTGTTCAGCTTGGTGTCGGCGAGATAGCGCAGGTCGCCGATCGGCGCGGCGCCGTTGCGCGCGAGCACGTAGAGCCCGTAGGCCAGATCGCGGCCGCCGTCCTTCTCCGGCTCGTTGGCATTGACCACCGAATTCCTGACGCGGTCGAGTGCGTTCTTGAACAGCACGTCCGGCACCGCAAAGCCCTTTTCACGGGCCCGGGTCAGGAAGTCGGTGACGTAGGCGTCGAGCCAGGCGTCGTCGCCGCCTGCCGACCACAGGCCGAACGAGCCATTTGATCCTTGTCGCGCCAGCAGTCGCTCGATCGCATCGCGGATGCGCTGGTCGACCGCGGTGTCCATCGCAAGATGGGCGCCGGCGGCGAGATCGTTGACATAGAGCAGCGGCAACGCGCGGCTGGTGATCTGCTCGGAGCAACCATAAGGGTAGCGGTCGAGCGCCTTCAGAATGCTCGCCGCATCGAGCGCGGTCGACAGGCTCGCCGAGACCGAGACGCTGCCGGTGCCCGACACCAGATCGGAGAACATGTCGGAGGTCAGCGTCAGGCTCTCTCCCTTCGCCAGCGTGCGGATCGAGCGGCGCGCCAGCACCTGGGTCGCCGGCTTGACGTCGAGCGCATAGTGCCGCGCCAACGTCATCCCGTTCGGCCCGGAAATGTCGACGTCGAAATCGGCACGACCCGCGCCGCCGGCCTTGAGGCCGAGCGACAGCGAGGTGCGCTGCTTCGCGGCGAGCTTCACCGTCGTGGTCGGATTGCCCGAAGCCTTGATCGGGCCGCTCGCCTTGACGCTGACGGCATAATCGCCGGCGGCACCTTCGACATTGTCGATATCCATGCTGATGGTGCCCTTGTCACCGGTCAGCAGGAAACGCGGCAATGTCGCCGTCACCACCACGGGATCGCGCACGATCACATCAACATTGGCACGGCCGAGCTTGGTGGCACTCCACGCCACCGCCATCACCCGCGCCGTGCCGGCGAATTCGGGGATGTCGAAGCTCACCTCGGCAGTGCCGTCGGGGCCGACCGTGACGATACCGGAATAGAGCGCGAGCGGCTTCTGCGTCGGCGGCGAGCCTTGCAGCTCGGCGCCGGCTGCGTCACCGCCGCTGCGGATCTGGCCCTGGGTGCCCTGCATGCCGTCGATCAGCTGGCCATAGAGGTCGCGGATCTCGGCAGTCAGGCGGCGCTGGCCGAGATAATAGTCATCCGGCGCCGGCGGCTTGTAATTGGTCAGGTTGAGAATGCCGACATCGACCGCAGCCAGCACCACCTTGGCGTCTTCGCCGGGATTGAGCCCGCCGAGCTTGACCGGGATCTTCAGCGTCGTGCCCGGCCGCACCAATGCGGGCGGCGACAGCGCGACGGCCAGCGTGCGCGTCTTCTTGTCGATGCCGAACCATTTCAGCCCGATCGCGCGGCCCGGCATGCGCCCGGCGGCGGCATCGAGCGGGCGGCGCAGCGTCGTCATCACGTAGGCACCGGTGCCCCAGTCCTTGCCGACCGGAAGCTTGACCTGCTGGGTGCCCTCCTTGACGTCGACGCTTCGGGTCGTCAACAGGCGGTCGCCCAGCACGTAGACCGTGAGCTTGCCTGATGTGCGCGCGTTGACCGACACGGTCATGGTGTCGCCGGACTGGTATTCCGGCTTGTCGATCGAGGTTTCGAGCAGATCGGGCGTGTCGGCGCTGCCGTCGGAATACCAACCGACATCGAACTGCACCGAGGTCACCGGACCGTCTGCATCGGTCGATTTCACATCAAGCCGGTAGCGGCCGGGCTGCGGCTGGAAGGTCAGGCGCATCGGCTTGTCGGCCGCGAGGTTGACGTCGCCGTCGGCGACGCGGCGGGTCGATTTGACCGGTTCATACTGCCAGGACGAATTCTGCCGGTACCATTGGTAACGCGACTCCAGCTTCAACAGCTCGTAGCGCAGCCCGTTGCGCGACAGCTGCTTGCCGTCGGGCGCGACGAACACGACGTCGAACTCGGCCTTGTCACCCTCGGCCACGCTCTTGTCGCCGAACAGCGGCTTGACGCCGATCAGCGAGGCCGCAGGCGCTACCGGCAGCACGATCTTGCGCTCGACCGAACGGCCGCCGGTCTCCGCCATACGGATGAAGATCTGGGCCTCCTGCGGCCGGGTCGAGGCCGGGACCTTGTCGAGCTTGACCGGGAAGCTCGCCGCGCCGTTGGCATCGGCCTCCGGCAGGTCCTCGATCGGGGTCCGCTCGTTGCTCGCGGTCTGCTCGTCGTCGACGCCGAACTGGTAGCCGGCATAGCCGGGCCGGCCGGCTGCGCTAGGTGCGACCAGCATGTCGCCTTCGAGCTGCAAGCCCGAGGCCGGCGCGCCATAGAGAAAGTGGCCGGAAACCTGAAGTTCCACTGGAACTTCAGCTTTGATCACCTTCTCCTTGCTGGTCAGGTCGAATTCGATCCGCTCGGGGATGTAGTCCTCGACCATGAAGGTGGTCTCGCCGACCGACGAGCCCTTGGGATCGGTAAAGACACGCGCCCGCCAGGTCCCCGTAGGCACCGCGGAGTTCAGCGCCACCGCCAGCATGCGGCCGCCGGCGCCCTGGTCGGGCAGCACGGTGCGGCGGAATTCGACGCCGTCGGGCCGCTCGATCACCATGGTCAGCGGCGTCCCGGTCAGGGCGTTGCCCTGTCCGTCGCGCAGCAGCGCGGTCAAATAGACGGTCTCGTTGGAGCGATATACGCCGCGCTCGGCGTAGACGAAGGCGTCCGCACCGGCCGGGATCGCCCGCCCTGCGACGCCGCGGTCGGTGAGGTCGAAGGCGTTGGTCTTCAGGCTGAGGAAGGCGTAGTCGGCCTTCTCGCCCGTCACCGTCAGCAGCGCCGGCGACAATCCGCCCTCGCCGCGCGCCAGCCCCTGCTCGAACAGCACATGGCCCGCTGCATCGGTCTTGCGGGTGGCCAGGATCTCGTTGTTGCGGGCGACCAGCTTTACCTCGGCATTGGCGACCGGTTCGGTGGAGGCCAGCGAATTGACGAAGACGTGGATACCGTCGTTGCCGGAGAACGCCGACAGGCCCATGTCGGAAACGATGAACCATTGCGTCGCCAGCGTGCCGTCGTCGTCACTGCCCGGCCCCTTGGCCGCAGCGGTCATGACGTAGACACCCGGCTGCAGGTCGCCGAGCGCCTGGTCGACCGGAAATGCGGTGACGACGTCCTGGTTCAGCGTGGTGGCGGTGGCAAGCTCGCCGGACCATACCTTGACGCCGCGCTGGTCGCCGAGATCGGAGAGCTGATAGCGGCTCAGCGTGCTCTGGAAGTCAGAATCGATCACGGTGTTGATCAAGTTGCGGTCGCCGATCCGGAACACGTTGACCGTGACCGCCGGCGTGTTGACGCTGACAACCGGGATACCGTGCTGCCCGGTCCGCGGCAGCACATAGGCGCGCCCGGTGAACCGCACGAACGGCTTGCGGTCGCGGACATAGATGTTGAACTCGGCCGATTTCGGCAGGGTCTCCTTGACAGTCGACGGCAGGCCGGCGCGCAGATTGATGTTGTAGCGCTCGCCGTGCTTCAGACCGTCGACGCAGAGCTGCTGGCCTTCCGCCGACAAGGCCGGCTTGTCGGTGCCGGCCAGTGCGAGATACGGCGCGAAGTCGACGCGCTTGGCGAGCTCCTCGGAGAACTGGAAGCAGGCCCGCGGCGAGGCGGCGTCGGAATCAACGGTATAATCGAGCAGCCGGAAGCCGTGCTCGTCGCGCATCTTCTCATACTGGCCGCGCACATCGGCCACCTCGCGCAGGTCGAGCGACAACCGAAGCGCGTCGAGCGCCGGACGCCACAGCTTGCGCTCGGCGAACGCCTTGCCCAGCACGGCCAGCGAATCCGCCTCCTCGCCCGCATTGCCGGCACGCTGATAGGCGATGTAGGCGGCGGTGGAGGCGCGCTCCATCAGAAAGGTCTGTTCGCTGGAGCTGGCCGAGCGGATCTGGAAGACGGTTTTGGCAAGCCGTAGCCAGTTGGCGCCGTCCTCGGGCGCGGTTGCCGCGATCTGGCCGAGGATCGTGAGCCCGCCGCGGAAATCATTGCGCTTGAAGGCTGCGTCCGCGTCGGTGCGCAAGGTCGCGGCCGACTTGTTGACCGCGCCCGCCTCGCTCTTGATCTGGGCCTCCAATTTGATCGCGGAATCCGCGAGATCGTCGCGCTTGAAGGCCTTGTCCGCAGCCTGGGCGCTCACCAGGCCGAGCGCCAGCGTGGCGCAAAGTGCGGCCGCACGAACCAATCCGATCATGATGGAGCTCCTGAACGCCCCGCGGTCGAACGCCGCGTTGGGGCTAAAAAATGCGCGAAAAGGTGACGGAGTGAAGGCGCCGACATGAACGGACGAAAACGTCGCAGATCGCATTGCCGACATTCCTTCGACCGGCCCCCGGCGGCAGCGTCATGCCGGCTCGGCAGGCTGGTCTGACCAACACAGGGCGGGACCCCCTGCTCGCCTTTGTCGTCCGACCACAAAAATCGGTTCGGACGGACTTGGCGGAAAGGCGGATTTTTCATATTGCGGATGCTACAAGGCGGCCACGGTCCCGTAGCTCAACTGGATAGAGTAGCGGATTTCTACTCCGCGGGTTGCAGGTTCGAATCCTGCCGGGATCGCCAGTTTTCAGCGCCCGAAATTCCTTATATTTCAAAGGCCTTTAGCTGGTTTGCAACGCAAAGCAAATTCACGCTTTGTGCAGAACAGATGCCGCTCAATGCAGCTGTTTGTCGCCGAATGCTGCACCAAATCCCCGGATCTATTCCGCACAGCGAATCGATCGTTTGATATTGAACGACCCAATGACAAAAAGGCTCATTTACTGAGGAGCTTGAAAAAACCTTTCGAGAAGGAGTGAAGCGGGTCGGACCGGCGCTCGAGTTTGGCGCGCAGGACCGCGCCCTCCCAGCCGATCCAGAAGAATTCGGCAAGCCAATCGCAATCGTGGCTGGAAGAGATCGCACCCATGGTTTGAGCAGACCTCAAGCACTTGGCTGTGCGCTGCTGCCAGTCGATGAACACAGCGAATAGTTGCTGACGAAAAGATTGTGGAAGTGCGCCCATCTCCTGGCCAAGATTGCCGACCAAACAGCCGCGCGTATAACGGAAGCGCCTCATGGCAAACGCAGCATCGTCGGTAAAACCCCTAAGCCTCTCCAGCGGGGGTTGTTGCTCGTTCAGGAAGAAGCTGTCGAGCTTCCGCGAAAAATAGCCAGCGTAGCTGTCGATCAGTTCCGCTCCAAATGCTTCCTTGCTCGGAAAGTAGTGGTAGAACGAACCCTTCGGCACGTCGACGCTACGCAAGACTTCCTCGATTCCCGTCGCGGAATAGCCCTTCTCCGTCAGCATGACGACACCTGCACGGACCAGCGCGTCACGAGTAGCACTATAGCCGGCGAGTTCTTTCGGCGGGCGCCCGCGGCGGCGGAGAGGCAACGTCTTGCTCATAAAAAGTCTAATAGACCGGTCGTCTAGGCGAAGCAACCGCCAGATGGGAGATCTGTTTTAGCCCCGGAAACGGACATCTTCGCCCGCTCAGGTTCGAAAGTGCCACTAACAATCGTCATGCTCGTCGAGATTGCGCACGTGATCCGGGCGTCCCTCAGCGTGGCGCGTCATTCGCAGGAGCGGACGCGAACAGTTTGCTCGACGCGGCTTCCTGAACGATCACCGCCGCATCTTCCGGCAGCACGAAGCCTCGCGCCACGAGGTCCAGCGCGGCGATCCGGATCCGGTTCACATAATCGTCGCGGCCGTGGTAGCGCTCCTCGATCGACGGGCGGGCGTCGCCCGTGCGTTCCCGTTCGGCTTTCGTCGCTGCGAACGGCGAGAAGGTCCCAATCAGCATGCAGGTGAATGTCTGCGGTTGGTTCTGTCCGCCATTGGTGCCGGTCGGCACCGCGACATCCGGCAGCCGCACTCCGCCGAGCGCGTTGCCGTCCTGATCGCGCTTCGGCACCTGGATCACGGCAGCGGAAAGCGCGGTCGGTGCGCGCAGCGCGGGCGGATCGCCGCTCACGGTATCGAGCGGCATCAGTTCGCTGGCGGGCGGCTCGGCGTTGCGGCTCACCCAGTCATCGAGATGCAGCAACAAGGCCCGCGACAAGGGAGCCCAATCGAGACGGCCGGGCGATTGCGTGCACGTGGGCGCCTTTGGAACCACCACATGCGAGCCGCCGGCGACATCGTACATCCGCACATTGGCAGGGAGCGGCTGGTCCGCGGTACCGGACGCGCCGGTGCGGCCGAGCGATGCGCGCAGCGAGTAGTAATCCGTGGTCGAGTTGACCAGCATCATCTTCGGCGGCACCTCGCCGCGCGCCGCGACCTTGGCGGTGATCTCGCCGATCGTGAGCGGCCCATCATTCACGCCGGGAAAGTCCGGATTGGCGAAGGTGGGAGCTCCCTCGCCGCTCGACATTGGTCCAAGGCCCGTCTGAAGGATCGGAAGAAGACCAGCAGCCGAGACGAACACATGCATGCCGTCGAATACGCGCCGGTTACCCACCATGTTGAAGCCGTTCAAGAGAAAGGTCTTCAGGAAGCGTCCGTCCTGGGATTTGCCGCTCGCGAGCACGCGGCTGATAGCGCCCTTGAGCGGGTTCGGCGTTGCTCCGGCGTCAGTGGCTGCGTGCGCGAGGAAATCCGCGGCATCGCGCACGATCGCAAAGCCTACCCCCTCGACGTAGCGCGTCTTGCCGTCGCTGTCGGCGAACGAAGGTAGCTCCGCGCCCTGTCCGAGTTCCCAATGCACCTCGGCGATCGCAAAACCGTGGTCCTGGAGAAAGCCGGTGCCCTGCTCCAGCGTACCGGAGAGAAACGGCGCGTCGCGCGGCGAGTTGTAGAGCGCCTCGGCGTAGACGCGACCGCGGTTGGGCACATCCACCAGCAATGCGCCGTTGCCGTCGGGCAGAGCCGCCGGCATCATGAGAATGATCTTTGCCGCGTAGTCGACGCGCCCGCGTTCATTGCGCGCCGCCTTGTCGATGCCCGGAATGGCCTCTTGCGGCGCCAGGTCGCCATGGATCATGCCCTGCCAGATCACATAGTCGCCGGTGCGAAACGTACCGTACGGCTGCTTCGAGGTGAATTCGATTTTGGTGACTTCCGCGGACGCAGATCGCGTCACAGCGATGATGCCGAGCAGGCAGAGCAGAAACGACACGATGAGCCTGTTCAGGTGCAACATTGGAATCCTCCCGGCTTGATCGCCATCACGTTCTTGGTGTCGCCGTTGTCCAGATATCGTCACAGGGGGAGACATCATGGAAACGGACATGGACCGGCAATTTCTCACCGGTCCATCGCCTGTGGCGCAGAGCTTCTCACTCCATCCAGTAGTCGATGTCGGTCTGATTGGCATTGACGCCGGCCTTCGGCTCGGACGGCCCATGGCTGCTAATGATGCCACGAATCCTGGCGAGGTTACCTGTGCCTCCCGTAATGACGCCCGATGTCATGTTTGTAAGCTTCCCGTCTCCACTGCTTTGGGCGACCAGAGATGTCCTGACAAAAAACTTGTCGCCATTCTCCAGTATCCAGACGTTGTAGATGAGGGCCGGACCATTGTTATCGATGTAGTCCGACATGCCGCGCGTCCACTGCTCTTTCAACCTCGACCCGTTGATGAGGGGGGCATCGTTCCCATAGATCCGCCGAATTTCGAAGAGCCGAGCTTGATGTCCCGGAATATCGCCAACATCGATGACATGTTGTTGGGTGTATGTCGTCTGAGTTGCCGGGGTATCATAGCTGACATGGTGCTTCTGCTGGGCCATGGCCACCGGAGCGGTCAGAGCCATTGCGAGAGCGATCGTCATTCCAAGCGCGATCTTGCGAACCATACGTGACCTCTCATGTTGGAAACCAGCCGACCGCGAAGGAGTCGGCAGACGTTGTCTATTGAAAATGTCCCGATCAATCCGTCAGCGCTCGGCAGCGACCGAACTCCGCCAAAGCCGATATCACTGCATTTCACCGAGACCCATTAAATTAGACCGATCGTCTAGTACTTGGCCGCGAGCGATTTCGCTAATCACCCTTTTTTGACGACGCTTTATCGGGACACGTTTCCTGCCGCGAAAGCAGCGTCTCGATGCCCGACGTCAACGACGAAGGCGAGCGCCACGCACGGATCAGGTATCAGGACGTCTACGGCGCCTGACCTGCGGACGCGCGAGCTGCAGCGAGAGCGACGCGCCCCGCGAGCGTGACCGGGCATGGGCAGCGCACCAGGCGCGGCAGCTCAATGCCGATTGCGAGGAGGAGATCGCGCGGCGGCGCGGCGCCCGATCCCCGGAAAAATCACCGGACCGCACGGACGATGCGCGCTAACGATCTGAGGTATCGCGACACTCGCCGCGCCGCCCGGTTTGTTTCTGCTCCGCGGGTTGCAGGTTCGAATCCTGCCGGGATCGCCACCCCACTCCCCTTCGATGAAGCCATTTTCCGGACGCCGTGAAGCCGGCCGGAAACAAAGGCGGGATAGCGTCCCGTCATTGCACCAAAAGGGGATTCGGTCATGTGGGATTTCATCAACGAATTGTATCGGGATTTCTGCCTGGCTCGCCCGCAGGAGATGCGAAAACTTGAGCATCATATCTGAACGGGCGCGGAGCATGGACAACGATCAGCCCTTGGCCGGCGCCATCCTGACGGCGGTGGTGATTGCGGCGGTGGTCTGGGTGACAATCGGACCTCCGCCGGGGCAGAAGACGGTCAGCAGCCGACCCCAGACTGTCGCGAGACGCTGACGCCCGTATGAATACGGGTTGCTCGAACCTTGGCACCGGTCTCGCAGACAGAACATGACTGGGATTGCGGGCCCAGATTGAAACAGGGCGCCGCCGGGACAATTCATTTCGAGCCCGGCGGCGTAGTTTCGTTGGCCGTACCAATTCTAAGGATCCCTTAACCACCAGCGAAGGCCGCGCGCGAGAGCGTGGACCGATTGCGCGTTCGTTCGCGTTGTACAGCACCATGCGTACAACGGGTCATTGGGTCATCGTTGCGGTGTGGGGCGCGGCCGTTCTCGCCACGCCCATCGCAACCGCCGAGGCACAACAGGTGCAGGCCGGAACGCTCGCGTGTCGTGGCGGCCCCGATACCGGTTTCATCCTGGGCGCGGTGACCAATCTCGATTGCGTGCTGCACGCCGACAGCGCACCGGACAGCCGTTACGTCGCAGCCATTCCCAACCTCGGCATTTTCATCGGCGACGAGGAAGTCGCACTGACCTGGAAGGTGATGGCGCCAGTGCCGTGGCTCGGGCTCGGCCAACTCGCCGGCAGTTACACCCACGAAAGCGGCGCGCGTGACAACGTCCTCACCGGCGGCACGAATACTCCGATCACGCTGCATCCGTTGAGCGAGGATGCTTTCTCTAGTCCGCCGGTCAAAATCGAGAGCCTGGAAATTCGGCCGATGGATCGCTGATCCCTGATCGAAGCCGCGTACCGGCGGCCGAAATGCACAACGCCGCCCGCTTGAAATATACGCGGACGGCGCTGCTCCTAGCCCCAGGAAGGTGATGCAAAATCCTGACAGCTCCAACTCTGCACGTTCTGTGCCAACGATCATGGCCCATATGGGCTATTTGGCTGCAGAGAAACGAAGCTAGGTTAAGCACCGAGGCACTGGTGACGGTGCCTCACGACCAAAGTGTCAACTTGGCCTCAGCGTGGCCCACGCGCTGAGGCCTTTCTTTTGATGTTCACGATCTGCTCTGAAATCGCGTCTCGTTCTTTATCATCCAGCGCACGAAATGATTCCGTAGTTCTCCGTGCGTGAACAAAGTTCCGGCTGCCTGAGCGACCGGACGCTCTCTGTTCGTGAGGCTGCAGGTTGCCGCGATTGCCGACAATTCGCTTCGTGATTTCTTAATTCAGAATTACTTCCTCAAGAGGATCGTGAGCGCTCGCGCCGTTCGTCGATATTTTGGGATCGATATGGAAGACTCCGTCCAGATCCGTTGCACACGCTGCAAGAACGTCTTTCGTGATCGCGCCAAGCGGCTGCAGAACGGTTACTCGCGCCAGTGCCCGAGCTGCGAGATCGTCCTCTTCTTCGACGAGGACTCGCACGATCCAAATATCAAGCGAGCGATGCGAACCGCGCGGCGCGCGCGGAAGGAACTGCGTGAGAGCGAGGACGTGAGCACGCGAAGGGCCGCGGGCGTTCCCCGGCAGTACAGCGGCCGCTCGGCATCGAACTCGCGGGGAACTGACGAAGCTGACGACGATTGAGTTTGGGGCTGCTGGCTGCTCGACTAACCGCCCAGGCCCACATAGGACGAGGCACGGTCGAGCCATTGCCGCGTCGACTCGTCACTCCAGCCGGGAACGGCGAAGCGCGCCGCCGGCGCTGGTGCCGCGGGCGAACGAACGGTCGCCGGTTGGCGTGTGTGGGAGTGACGCCGTGTTGCGGCGTTCGCAGACACGCACAGGATGACCAACAGGCCAAGTGCCAAGACACAACGCATCGCATTTGCTCCTGACGACCATCGCGACCGTGCCGGGAGAATGATCACCTCGCCTGTTTGCTCGGCCGGTGCGCCATTCCTAGATCGACCCCGCCGGCTTTCAATTCTTCCAGCATCTGGTCGATCCGCTTGCGCTTGGTGGCAGCGCGCACGCTGCGCTCGATCCGTCCCTCGATCTCGCTGGCAGCGCCAGGCTGCCAGACCCTCGCTTTACCGATCACGTCGCCTCCAGTGGCCGGATCAGGACCGCTGCTTTGCCTCGACGTAGCGCTTGAAATTATCCAGGATCGCCTGCCAGCCGCCGCGCTGCTGCTCGACCGAATGGGTATCCTCGCCGTCGAAGCTGACCTGCAGCTTGACGCCGCCCGCCTCGGGCGTGAACGCAACCTGCGCGGTGCGGTCGCCGAACGCATATTCCAGCAGCCGGGGTGCCTCGACCTTGGTGTAAGTGCCGGCGAAATCGAACCCCATGCTGCCGTCCTTGGCTTCCATCCGCGACGAGAATGCGCCACCGGCGCGCAGGTCCACGGTCGCAGCAGTGGTGTGCCAATCGTCGGAGGCCGCATTCCACTGCTTGATGTCGTCGGGCGTGGTGTAGGCGCGCCAGACATCTGCGATCGGTGCGGCAACGGTCGTTTCGACGGCAATCTTCATATGCGTTCCTTCGTCGTTCCTAAATGAAGCGGATGCGCCCACGGCGCCCGCCCCGGGGCGCCTGACCGCGGACACTCTACTAGGGCTATTCGCCGTGATCCACAAATCGCTCCGCGGACGACAGCGCCTGCCAGGGCCGCCGGGAACATGAGGTGGCCGGCGACGCCGTTCAACAAACCAAATGGTGTGTGGCCGGCACAAGAATTTCGTCAGGAATGACCGTGTATGGAAGACGGGTCCAACGCCCGGAGAGGACGACATGCGGAACCTGAATACTGTGCTGAGCAAGCTGAACGACCGCCTGCTGCGGCTGGAGGGCGAGCTGTTCGTGCTGCGATCGATCGCGCGCGCCGCCCTGACCTCCGGCGACGAGTCCGCCATCCGCACCCGCAAACTGCTCGAAGGCGCCAAGCTCGCGCTGGCAGACGAAGCCGAACGGCCGCTGGACGCCGCGACCGGGAAATACGTCGCGGCCGCGATCGCCATGGTCGAAGAGCTGCTCGAGAATCCTCGAGAGGCGGCCCCGCTGTTCAGGGTGATCGACGGCGGCAAGCGGGACGATTAGCTCGCGGTCAGGAATTAGGGACCGAGCCTAGCTCGCGCCCTGCACGGCCCTGTCATACGCCTCGATCGTGACTTTCGCCCTGACCGCAACATCCGCGGCCGTCATGCCCGGCTTGTAGAGGCTGCTGCCGAGACCGAAGGCGCGAATGCCCGCCTTCACATACTCCGCGAAATTCTGGTCCGAGACGCCGCCGACGGCGGCGAGCATCACATCCGGCGGCAGCACGGCGCGGATCGCCGAGATGCCGGAAGCGCCGAGCACGCTTGCCGGAAAGAACTTCAGGCTCGACGCGCCCGCGCGTGCGGCGAGCAGCGCTTCCGTCGGCGAGAACACACCGGGCATCGTGATCATCGCGTGGTGCCGGGCGCGCGCCAGCACATCGACATCGACGTTCGGCGACACCATGAGGCGCCCGCCGGCGTCATGGAGGCGATCGACGTCTCCCGTGGTCAGCACCGTGCCGGCGCCGATCAGGACATCAGCGGGCGCCAGCTTCGCCGCAATCTCGATCGAACGGAACGGCTCGGGGGAGTTCAGCGGAATCTCGATCGCGGTCATATCAGCCTCGAGCAGTGCGCTCACGATGCCCAAGGCCTCGTCCGGCTTGACGCCGCGCAGGATCGCGACCAGCGGACGCTTCATCGGAGGAAACGGAATGCTCATGCGTTGATCCCTCAATTGGTCCAGATCGCCGCCGCGGCGCCGGCGAGGCCACGGCGAACCGCCTCCTCCGCATCCATCACGTTGAGCGGAATCGAAAGGCTTTCGAGCGCGATCCGATAGAGCCGTTGCAGCCGGCCCGATGCAATCAGCGTAACCGGCGTTGTTCGCTCTCGCTCGGCAAGGCCGGCCGCCAGCTCGGCACCGATCAACGTGCCGGAGATCGTCTCACGGGCCGCCTGCGCGCTGCCGCCGAACAGCAACTGCCGGGATCGCACCCGAAACAGCAAATTGGCCGATAGCGCCGGCGTTGCGAACGCCTCGACGACGGCCGAGCGGAACGCATCGGCATCAACGGCCTCTTCCGCACCGGCGACGGCATGCGACAGAATGGTGTCGCGCGCAACCACGCTGAACAACTCGCCGGTCATGAAGGTCGCAAAGCGCTCGACCGTTCCACCGCGCAGGCGCACCCATTTGGAATGGGTTCCCGGCATGCAAACGAGGGCCTCACCCGGCGCATCCAGACCGAGCGCGCCGAGCAACTGGGTTTCCTCGCCACGCATCACATCGGGGGCCGCAGCATCGCGCTGCGCAATCCCGGGCAGGATCCGGATATCGCGCGGCTGCCCGCTGACCACGACGGCGCCTTTGAGGATTTCGGAGAGATGCGCCGGTGTGTCGACATAGCCGGCCTCGACCCAGCCCTGCCGGGCACCGGCCATGCCGCAGATCACGACCGGCAGGTTGACCGCCGCGCCCAGCGCGTCGAGATGCGATTGCAGCACCGACGCAAAGCCGGCCCTGGCGGCCGCCGTCATGCCCTCGTCGCTGCGCCGTTCGCCGAACAGCTCGCCGCCAGCGCTCATCAGCCAGAGCCGGAAGCTGCTGGTGCCCCAATCGACCGCGACATAGGAAGACCCGCTCATCGCGCTCTGTTCCACGCTTTTGGTTTCCGGCTCGGCGATGGCGCCGCCGAACAGACGCGATAACGGCGTTCATGACGCCGCGCAAGGCGCGCCCGATATCGCGCCGCCACGCGATCACGCGAACGCGCGCGCATGCGACCGCCGGGCCCTGTTCGCATCGGTGCGTGCGCGGATCGGTTACCGCGCGCCCTTCAGCGTACAGGAGGTCGTGCAGGTCGTGACGTTGCCATGGTCACACTTGATGCAGGCGTTGACGCACTGATCCATGACCTTGGGATTGTACTGACTATAAAGATTGGCCGCGCAGCTGTTGGTCGATCCCGTGACCTCCGGGTCAGACCAGCAACCGGACAGTAAAAACGCTGCGGCACTCAAAATGGCGACCTTGCGCATAAGGCCTCCTGCCACGCTCTATCCAAGTATCCTTGCAAGTAACCTTGATAGGTTAGGTTAAATTTCGGTTTCAATTGCGACCTGATCCGGAAGCGGTATTGCTTATCCACCGGACATTTCCCCAAGGTCCGGGCCCACACCGGCAAGGCCGTCAGGCGACCCCGCCTGGCGGCTTTGTTGCCCAGCAATGCACAAGGATACCAACAAGATGGCCCGAAAGCCGCGGTGGTCGTTCAAGGAGGACCGACGACTGATGGAATTGGCGCGTTCCTCCAAGTCACTGGAAGAGGTCGTGAAGGCGACCGGCCGTTCGCCGGAGCGCATCAAGAAGATGGCGATGCGCCTTGGCCTCTCCATCAAGTCGCGTGGCGCCACAAAGAAATAGTTTGAATACGGCCGCAGCCCGGCCGGCCGGCCAGAGCGCGTTTGAGCGAAGTGGACAGCGATCCGCCTAAAGACGACGCGTCAGAAACAAGGATTTAGGGTTCCGGCGGACAATCGTCCTTGGCCCGCACCGGGATCGCCTTGACCTCGCCCTCGGTCTTGACCTCACGCTCAGCCTTGACCTCGCGCTCGGCCTTGGCCTCTTGTTCATCCTCGCCCGCTCGCGTGCAGGTGGTCAGCACGAAAGCCACCCGGCTGCATTGCCACGCCGGCCCGAGCGCCGCGCTCGACACCGGTTCTGGCGACGCCAGCGTCAGGGATAGATACGCTACCAAAACGGCACCCGCCGCGGCTGCGGCAGCCAGTGCCGCGCCCGTTCCGGACCACAGCTTGGACATCATGGCCTTGGTTCCCGCCGATCTCTGGGAGTCGGGGCAGCCCGCCTGTCCGCGTGTGACCGGAATCACAACCGGGACCAAACAGTTCAGCCCGAATCTTTGGGCTTGATCTGGGAGCGATATTGCACTGCCGCAAGGCAGGATCAGCGCGCCGGCTCGATCACATTACAGTTGGTCCGGCCCGACATCAGGCAGTCCTGCATCTTGCTCGCCGCCGTCAGGTCATGCGCAAGCCAGAGACCGACCGCGAGCATGACCACCGCGACCAGCAGTCCGATCAGCGCCCCGCGGCGGTTGCCTCCGTCTTCGGATTCGCTCATGGCCGCTTCGGTTCCCTTTTGCCATCGCCCGCATCATGACCGTTTGCACGGTTGCGTGCGATCAATTCTGCAACAGTCGCACAACGAAATGCACGCCGGCAGCGATCGGCCCTGCAATTCCATTGCGGGCTAGCGCGACTCGCGAAAAACTGCTCGCTGAGTGGAGCGCGTGTGCGGGGCGTGCCGGTGAGCGAACAAGAAGCGAGTTACGATTATCAGCGTTACAGGCAGCTGCTCTCGGAAGCTGTCGACGAGACCAGCAGACTGGGGCTGATCAGCCTCCTGATCACCGAAAAGGCGCGCGACAGGCTCGAAGCGCAGCGCGCCTCGGACCGGAGCGCGATGACCGCCGAGACAGTCGCCAAGGTGCTCGGCAACGGCCGGCGCGAGCAGTTTCAGCGCGGTTAGGCCTGTCGGCAGGTTCGGTGACCAACCACTCACCACGCCGGCCGCCAGCCGGGTGCAAGCACCGCCGTCGGCCATTTGCTGTCCGCTCATATCTCCTTTGCTCCACAGCCCCCCGTTCACCACTGGCCTTTTCGTTGCCATTCACTTATTGAACGCCGAACCGAACCCCATCCATCAACGAACAGAAAGCAGCAGGCTTCCTCTATGAGTGGCTTCAAGGAACCGGGTTTTGCCGACCGCCAGAAAGCGGCCCTGCAGGCGCGGCAAAACCTCCTCAACAAGTTTCGCACCCAGCCGGGCGCTGACGATCCGACCGTGAAAGCACGGGCCGAGGAGCGCGCGGCTATCGCCGAACGCCGCGCCAAGGCCAGGGAAGCCCGTGAAATCGAGAAAGCCGAACGGAAGCGCCGCGAGGAAGAGGCCGCCGCAGCCGAGGCCATCCGCATTGCGCGGGAGAAGGAAGAGGAAACCGCACGACTGGCTGCGCTCGAGGCTGAACAGAAGGCCAAGCGCGACGCCCGCTACGCTGCGCGCAAGGAGCGCGGCAAGAAGAAGCGCTGAGGCGTAACCAGGCCCGCCACGACGGCGGGCCTGTGAAGCCTGTGAAGGATGAGCGGTGGCGGCGGTCAGTTCTTCTTCATGCCGTCGTCTTTCTTCATCATCGCGCCACCATCCTTCTTCATGGCGTCGTCCTTCTTCATGCCATCGTCCTTCTTCATGGCATCCTTGGACATCGTGCCTTCCTTCTTCATTGCGTCGTCCTTGCCCATCTTGTCCTGAGCGAAGGCGGCGGGGGCGAGCGCAAGGCTGAACGAGAGCAACGCGGCGGAAAGGCCGAGGCGGGTCTTGGTGGTCATGATGAGTGATCCCTTGTGTGGTCAAATGTGAGCGCGACGACTTGCCGCTCTCTCCTCGACGCACTTGCGCCGCCGGTTGTTACCTCCAATAACAAATTCTTGAAGCACACCGGCGCGTACGCCCATCGCTCATCGCGCGAGGATCGGGCGGCGACGCTGCGGCAGCGCAGTGTGCGCCGCAGCAACGGCAACACTTGCGACCGCCTGCCGGCCCGCACTAACAGGGCGCCTCGAACTATCAGACTAGAGAAGTTTCACGCGAAGACCGGCTAGGCTAAAGCTCCGCGCCGGTCTAGCAGCCACTCAAGAAGCTCTTCAGGGGAACAACCATGCTCACACGCCGCCACGTCCTCGCTTCCGCCCTCGCCGCACCCGCCGTCCTGCGGATGGGTGTCGGGACTGCGCATGCCGCGACCACACTGAAGATCTCGCATCAGTTCCCCGGCGGCACCATCGACAAGGGCGATTTCCGCGACAGGCTGTGCCGGATGTTCGCGGCCGAGGTCGCCAAGCGCTCGGGCGGCGACCTCACTGCCGAGGTCTATCCGAACTCCTCGCTGATCAAGACCAACGCGCAGTTCTCGGCGATGCGCAAGGGCGCGCTCGATCTCAGCCTCTATCCGATGCCCTATGCCGGCGGCGAATTGCCGGAGACCAATATCGGCCTGATGCCGGGCCTGGTCACGACCTACGACCAGGGCCTGCGCTGGAAGAAGGAGCCGGTCGGCAAGGCGCTGAGCGACTTCCTCGCCGACAAGGGCATTCTGCTGATCTCCTGGGTCTGGCAGGCCGGCGGCGTCGCCAGCCGCTCCAAGGCGATCGTGGCGCCCGAAGACGCCAAGGGCCTCAAGGTGCGCGGCGGCTCGCGCGAGATGGACATGGTGCTGCAGACCGCCGGCGCCGCCGTGCTGTCGGTGCCCTCAAACGAGCTCTACGCCGCGATGCAGACCGGCGCCTGCGATGCCGGCATTACCTCCTCCACCAGCCTGATCTCGTTCCGCCTCGAGGAAGTCGCGAAGTCGCTGACCTCGGGCGCCGGCGCGTCCTACTGGTTCATGCTGGAGCCGCTGATGATGTCGAAGGCGATCTTCGACAAGCTGCCGAAGAACCAGCAGGACATCATCCTTGCCGTCGGCGCCGAGCTCGAGGCCTTCGGCCGCAAGGGTGCGCAGGACGACGACGTCGAGGTCACCAAGGTCTATGAGAAAGCCGGCGCCAAGGTCAGCGCGCTCGATGCCGCTATTGTCGGCAAGTGGCGCGACATCGCGCGCGATACCGCCTGGAAGGACTACGGCGCCAAGACAGCGACGGCCGCCAATTTGCTGAAACTCGCAAGCGACGTCGCCGCATGATCCATGGTCCGGTCCCGGATCAAGGTGAAAGCGCAAGCATAGCCGCGGGCAATACCGCCGTGGCGATGCTCGCGCGTGCGCTGTCCGTCTGCAACAATATCATCGTGGTGTTCGCCGCACTTGCCTTGATCGCGGCCTGCGTGATCCTGAGCTACAGCGTGCTTGGCCGCGCCGTGTTCCACAGCCCGAACTACTGGCAGGACGAGGCCGCCGTGTTCCTGCTGGTCGGCGCCACCTTCATGTCCTCGGCCTATGTGCAGAGCCAGCGCGGTCACGTCAGCATCGAGGCGTTCGTCGGCCTGCTCTCGGCGCGCGCCAACAGCATCAGGCTGTGGCTGGTCGATGTCGCGAGCTTCGCGTTCTGCACCTTCTTCGCCTGGAAGTCCTGGACCCTGGCGCACGAGGCCTATGTCGACGGCCAGGTGTCCAACTCGATGTGGTCGCCGCCGCTCGCGATCCCTTACGGGCTGATGGCGCTCGGCATGACGCTGCTCTGCGTGCAACTCCTTTTGCAAATCCTCATTCCGCTGACCGGTGGCCCGCGCCGATGACCGTGTTTGGTATTGGCATCTCCTACGGGCTTGCCACCCTGTTTGCGATGTTCTCCGGCATGCCGATCGCATTCGCGCTCGGTGCGGTCGCCGTCGTGTTCATGGCGATCTACATGCCGGCGGCCTCGCTCGATACGGTGACCCAGAACGTCTACGAGGAGATGGCCTCGATCACGCTGCTGTCGATCCCGCTGTTCATCCTGAAGGGTGCGGCGATCGGCAAATCCCGCGCCGGCCAGGATCTCTACTCGGCGCTGCATGCCTGGCTGCACCGCGTGCCCGGCGGCCTTGGCGTCGCCAACGTGTTCGCCTGCGCCCTGTTTGCGGCGATGGCCGGTTCCTCGCCCGCGACTTGCTCGGCGATCGGTTCGGCCGGCATCCCCGAAATGCGCAAGCGCGGCTATTCCGGCGGCTTTGCCGCGGGGATCATCGCCGCCGGCGGCACGCTCGGCATCCTGCTGCCGCCCTCGATCACGATGATCCTGTTCGCCGTCGCGGCCGAGAAGTCGCTCGGACGGCTGTTTCTGGCCGGCATCGGCCCCGGACTGCTGCTGGTGTCGTTGTTCGGCGTCTACGCCGTGCTCCGCTTCCGCAAGGAATACGCCATGGCCCGCGCCGTCTACGACGCGACCGGCAAGGATGCCGCGATCCTGCAACGCGACGAGTTCACCATGGCCGAGCGCTTCAGCGCGCTGCCGCGCGTGATCCCATTTGTGCTGCTGCTAACCGGCGTGATGATCGCGCTCTATGGCGGCTACGCCACGCCGTCGGAAACCGCCGGCCTCGGCGGCCTGCTGGCGCTCGGGCTGATCGCCGTGATCTACAGTGTGTGGAAACCCAGCGACCTGTCGCCGATCCTGAAATCCACCATTCGGGAATCGACCATGCTGATGCTGATCATCGGCATGTCGCTGCTCTATTCCTATGTGATGAGCTATTTGCACATCTCGCAATCGGCGGCGGAGGCGATCGTCGCCATGCACCTGCCGCGCTGGGAGCTCTTGTTCGCGATCCTCGTGATGGTGATCGTGCTCGGCTTCTTCCTGCCGCCGGTCTCGATCATCCTGATGACCGCGCCGATCATCCTGCCGCCGCTCCGCGCCGCCGAGTTCGACATCATCTGGTTCGGCGTCGTCATGACCATCGTGATGGAGATGGGCCTGATCCACCCGCCGGTCGGCCTCAACATCTTCGTCATCCGCAACGTCGCGCCCGATATCCCGCTGAGCGAGGTGATCTGGGGCACGCTGCCCTTCGTGCTGCTGATGATGTTCGCCGTGCTGATGCTGTGCTTCTTCCCGGAGATCTCGACCTGGTTGCCAAACCTGGTGATGGGGCCGGACGGCGGGCGCTGATGCGCAAGCAAGAAACTACAGCGCGCGATGGCGGTTCGCCCCGGTCGCCGTCACGCTTCAGGCCGCCTCCTGCTCCCTCGCTGCCAGGGCCTGCTCGATCCGACGGACTATCAACGCCGTCGGACGTCCCTCGCGCTGCAGCCGGCGGAGCTCATTCCAGAGCCTGATGATTTCGCGGTCTCGCTCGGCGTCCATGGCATTCTCCCGGCGTGCCTCATTATGAACGAAACAAGAACAAAACTCAAGGCCGCAAGAGGCCGTCGCCGGCGCGGGAACCAGGACGACGCAGCGCGATTGGTTCCTTCATGAAAATGGCCAAGGCAATTCGCAAGCAGGCGCAGACCGCGGAACGGGTCGCATCGGCGACCGCGGACGCAATCGTCGCCGATCAGATGCGCTCACTGGCCCGCGCCTTCAGGAGCCAGGCCGAGATCCTGAAGAAGAAAGAGAAGCAAAAGAAGAAACAGTCTCGCCCCGGCTAGGGATAGCCGTCGGCCGGTGTATCGACCTCGATCATGTCGATCCGCGACACCGATTTGCCCTTCCGCAGCTCCTCGTAGGACGTCTCCGCGCTCAGGCAGAACAGCGTCCTGCGATCCGCGCCGCCGAGTGCACAGGCGAGCGCGCGGCGGCCGGGCACCGCGATGCGCGCGCGCTCGACACCATTGCGATCGATCCGGACAAACGCGTCTTCGGTGAACGACGCGACCCAGACTGCGCCGTCGCCGTCGAGGCAGATGCCGTCGGGATCATTGACGCAACCGAACCGCCCGCGAAGGCTCAGGCCGCCGTCCGGCGCGATGTCGTAATCGGCGAGACCAGCGCCGTCCATCTCAGCGACGATGAGCCGGCGATGGTCGGAGGAAACGGCAATGCCGTTCGGAAAGCGCAAGCCGTCGGCGACGACGCGGGCGCCGCCGTCGGGCATCACCAGGATGATGCGACCGACGGCGCCGCGGCCCTCCGGCGGCGGCAGATTGAAGCCGAGATCGCCGACGTAAGCACGGCCCTGCCCGTCGACGATCATGTCATCGATCGTACCGGTCGCGATCCCGGAAACATCGGCATACAGGGACAGCGCGCCACCGGAAAACCGCAGCAGCCGCTTCCTGAACATCGTCAGCACGACGATGTCGCCATCAGGCAGCACGCCAAGACCGCACGGCGTGTCGTCGGTCACCGCCGCATGCTCCTGGCGTTCGCCTGACGGGCTGATGCTGAGCAGCGTCCGCGCCATGCAGTCAACGAACCAGAGCCGCCCGCGATGCCAGCGCGGGCCCTCGAAATAGCGCCCGCCGTCCAGGATGGTTCTGAGCCCAGCCGTCATGACGCACCGGCCTGAAAGAACAGATCTGACATGAGAAAGCGCCCCGCCGCACGTTTGGCGAGAATATATCCCCGCTGGGACCGGTCAAACCGGCGTCTCGGCCCCTTAAAAAGACCCGCAAAACCCCGGTTCCCGCAGGGTTCCACACGCTGTATGCCATATTTTGCCGCGTTTTCTCTGTTGAGTTGCGGCAGCGTTAATACTCGAGAATCGAGGGTGGTAGTAATCTGCGGCGGATGTGCCGCGTACGACGCGTTCCGTTTGTGCCTGATCGTTTCAGGGGGGCCAGGGAATGAACCGTTGCCTACGTCCGCTGGCGTGCCTCGCCACGGTGGCCGTGCTCGCGCTGCTTCCGCTTGAGGCAGGCGCCAAACCGCATCATCAGCACCAGGCCAAGAGCGGCCACGGGGACAAGAAGGCGCACGGCGCCAAGGCGACGCGCGAGAGTGCCGCCGTCAAGCGGCGCCATGCCAGGCATGGCAACGACAAGCGCAAATCCGCGAAGGCCAAATCCGCTTCGTCCAAATCGGCTGAGACCACCAAGGCGCCCGAGCCGGAGAAGCCCGCCGGGCCGCAATTGTCGGGCGATCTCGCCGCGGTCAGGGACGCGATCACCGCGGCGCGCCGGGGCAAGACCAGCGAGGCGACCGATATCCAGGCAAAGATCATCGACCCCGTCGGGCGGAAGCTCGTCGAGTGGTATCTGCTGCGCCACTCGGAGTCGAATGCGCCGTTCAGCCGCTATGCGGCATTCGTCACGGCCAACCCGGACTGGCCAAGCGTCACGCTGTTGCGCAAACGGGCTGAGGCGCGGATCTGGCAGGAGCGCAGTGATCCGGCCACGGTTCACGGCTTCACGCTCGATCAGCCGATCAGCGCCAAGGGCAAGTTCGCCCTCGCCCGCACGCTGCTCACCGAAGGCGATCGCGACGGCGCCACGCGGCTGGTGCGCGAGGCCTGGCGCTCGGAAGAATTGTTGGACCGTACCGAGAGCGACGCCTACGACGCATTCAAGGATCTGCTGACGCGCGACGATCATCGCGCGCGCATGGACAAGCGGATCGGCGCCAAGGATCTCGCCGGCGCGAGGCGCGCGGCGCAGCATCTCGGCAGCGACGAGCTGGCCATCGTGAAGGCTTGCGGCGCGGTCCGCGGGCAATCCAGCAAGGCGGAGGACACCCTCAACGACGTGCCGGCGGACGCCCGCAGCGACCTCGGCTACACGCTGTGCCGCATCCAGTGGCTGCTCGCGAAGAACAGGATCGATGATGCGGCGCGCGTGACGATTGCGGCGGCGCCCGAGACCATGGCGCAGCAGGACACCGACCAGTGGTGGCGCGAACGCCGCATCCTCTCCCGCAAGCTGCTCGACCAGGGTGAGTACCAGGCGGCCTATGACGTTATCCGTGCCGCGGCGGCGCCGGACAATCCCTATTACCGCTCCGACATGCACTTCATGCGCGGCTGGATCGCGCTGCGCTATCTCGACGATGCCAGGACCGCGGCAGCGCATTTCGCGCGGATCGACGAGGGCCAGACCAACCCGACCGTGCTGGCGCGCGCCGCCTATTGGCGCGGTCGCGCCGCCGAGGTGCTCGGCAACAACGTGGCGATGCGGGCCGACTACCAGGCAGCGGCGCGCTACCCGACCGCCTATTATGGTCAGCTCGCGCTGGCCAGGCTCGGCCGTGACGGCGTCGAGCTGCACGCGCCCTCGCCGGCGGCCAGCGCGGCCAGCATGGCGGCCGACGAGCGCGTGCGTGCCGCCGACATGCTCTACGCGATCGGCGAGCCCGATATCGTGCTCTATTTCGCCGCCGACCTTGCCGAGGAAAGCGCAGATGTCGGGATGCTCGAGGCGCTCGGCGAACTCACCGGCCGCCACAACGATGCCCGCGCCATGCTGCAGATCGGCAAGATTGCGCTGGCGCGGGGCTTTGCCTTCGACCACTACGCTTTCCCGGTCATCGGCATTCCCAAGCACACCCCGATCGCCCCCGATATCGGGCGCAGCATGACCTACTCGATCGCACGCACCGAAAGCGCGTTCGATCAGCGCGACAAGTCGGCGGCCAACGCCGTCGGCCTGATGCAGGTAACGCCCGAAGCCGGCCGCGACACCGCCAAGCGTTTCGGCGTCAGCTATGACTGGAGCCGGATGGTCTCCGATCCGGTCTACAACACCCAGATGGGCGCGGCCGAATTGAGTGCGCTGCTGGCGGAATATCGCGGCTGCCACATCATGACCTTTGCCGGTTACAACGCCGGCCGCGGCCGTGTCCGCGACTGGATCAAGGCCTATGGCGACCCGCGCGATCCCAAGGTCGATCCGGTGGACTGGGTGGAACGGATTCCGATCTCGGAGACGCGCAACTACGTGCAGCGCGTGATGGAGAATTTCGCGGTCTATCAGGCGCGGTTCGAGGACGCGGGCACGGCGTTGGCGGCAAAGGGCGGCGAGCGCGTCGTGAGGCAGGAGACGAATGCGGCGCCCGCGCAGTAAGCGCCTCCGTCAGGCAGGCCACCGGTCCCGCGAATGCGCGCGCCGGAGAGATTACGACTCTCGCTCTGTCTTCCAGGCCAGCGCCCGGGCCGTCGTCGCTTCAACGAACGCACTCTTGCCGTTTCGATACGCAGCAATGTCGTCGTTGGACGCGCGCGCAAGTTCGCGCTTGATGTCGGCGTAAGCATGCGCGGCCTCGGGATGGGCGCGGAGATAGTCGCGAAACAGCACCAGTTGCTCCCAGCAGGGGTGGGACAGCTGCATCACATGAACATGGTGGGTCCACGGTCCGGGCGGTCCCTTGCGGAAGAACAGCTCGCCCGGCAGCCATGACTCGTACTGTGGCATGTAGACATAGCCCAGCGCCTTGACCGGCTCGACATAGCGCTGTTGTGCCTCGTCGAGACTTGGCACACCAACCAGCAGATCGATGATGGGTTTGGACGGCAACCCCGGTACCGCCGTGCTGCCGACATGCTCAACGGCGAGCACAAGACCTCCAAGCGCTGCCTGGATCCTCGCCCGCTCCTGCTCGAACAGCGCCGGCCAGTTAGGGTCATAGGCGGAGACAATGATCGCCCCTGCGCCGTATTTCTCCATGAGCGCCTCTATCGCTTGCCGGCCTGAGTTGCCGGCAAGCCTCACTCCACCTTCACATTGGCGGCCTTGATCATCGGCCACCATTTTGCAATCTCCGCCTTCTGCCAGGCGCCGAGTGCTTCCGGTTTCAACTGGTCCTTTGGCGGCATCTGCAAGCCGAGATTTTCGAGCTGCTTCTTCACCGCGGGATCGTTCAGCGCCTGGATCACCGCGACGTTGAGCTTGTCCACGATCTCTTTCGGCGTGCCCTTCGGCACCCAGAGGCCGGACCACAGCGTCATGTGGAAGCCCGGCAGGCCGGCCTCATCGACCGTCGGGACCTCAGCCGCGTTCGCGACCCGCTTGGAATCGGTGACCGCATAGGCACGGATGTTGCCGGCGCGGACCTGGTTGATCGAGTTCGACGTCTGGTCGACGATGATATCGATCTGGCCGGCGACGAGGTCGTTCAGCGCCGGCCCGGTGCCGCGATAGGGCACGTATTGCAGCTTGATTCCGGAGACGTTCTCGAAATAGAGCCCGGCGATGTGGCTGCCGCTGCCGGCGCCGGCGGTGCCCGCGGTCGGCGGCGCCGGCCGCGACTTCAGCCACTCCAACAGCTCCTTCAGCGACTTCGCCGGCACGGCGTTCTTGCTGACGATGATCATCGGATTGCTCGGCAGCAGCACCACCGGCTCGAGATCATCGACGAGATCGTAGCCAAGCTTGTAGATCGCGCCGTTCGCGACATGGGTGCCGAGATGACCGAACGAGACGGTGTAACCGTCGGGCGCCGCGCGCACCGCACGGCCGACACCGAGCGAGCCGCCCGCTCCGGTCACGTTCTCGATCAGAACCACCTCGCCGAGCGACTGCTTCATGCGCTCGGCGAGGATACGCGCCATCGCATCCGACGGACCGCCGGCGGCGAACGGCACGACGATGGTGATCGGGTGCGCGGGCCAGGTTTCCGCCGAAACGGTCCCCGTGAACGCCAACATCGCCAACACGGCCAGAACCAGTTTCCGCATCACGCGCTCCCCTCAATCTTCCTTGTCGTATCATTTTTGAAGGGCCACCTTTCAACAAGATGGCCCTTCGGATGAGGCGTCAGAACTGCGAGAAGTCGATCGGCTTGTGCCTGTCGAGCGCGCGGGTCACCGGCTGCAGCGGGTATTTCAGGCCGCTGGCGCAATTGAACAGCATCACGCGGTCTGCCTTGGTGACGCGGCCGTCGGTAAGGCTCTGCTTGTAGGCGGCATAGGTCGCAGCCCCCTCGGGGCACAGCAACAGTCCCTCCTCGCGCGCGACCTCGTTGAGGGCGGCGGTGATCTTGTCGTCATCGACCGCGATAGCAAATCCCTTGCTCTCGCGCACCGCGCGCAGGATGAGAAAATCGCCGACCGCCTGCGGCACGCGGATGCCCGAGGCGATGGTGTGAGCGTCCTCCCAGCGCGCCGCATGCTCGGTTCCGGCCTCATAGGCGCGCACCATCGGCGCGCAGCCGGAGGCCTGCACCGCGACCATCCGCGGGCGCTTCGAACCGATGAAGCCGATCTTCTCGAGCTCGTCGAACGCCTTCCACATGCCGATCAGGCCGGTGCCGCCACCGGTCGGATAGAAGATCACATCGGGCACGTCCCAGCCGAGCTGCTCGGCGAGCTCGAGGCCCATCGTCTTCTTGCCCTCGATCCGGTACGGCTCCTTCAGGGTCGATGTATCGAACCAGCCGACTTTTGCTTTCCCTTCGCCGACGATCTTGCCGCAATCGTCGATGTAGCCGTTGACGCGATAGACGGTGGCGCCCTGCAGCTCGATCTCGCTGACATTCACCTCCGGCGTATCCGCCGGACAGAAGATCGTGGTCTTGATCCCGCAGGAAGTGGCGTAGGCTGCGAGCGCCGCGCCGGCGTTGCCGTTGGTCGGCATCGCCATGTGCTTGATCCCGAGTGCCTTGCCCATCGAGACCGCCATGACGAGGCCGCGCGCCTTGAACGAGCCGGTCGGCAGCCGCCCCTCGTCCTTGACGATGATCTCGCCGCCGCCAAGCCTTGAGGAAAGCTTCGGCAACCGGATCAGCGGCGTCGTAACTTCGCCGAGACTGACGATGTCCTTGCATTTGCGCACCGGCAACAGCTCGCGGTAGCGCCACAGGTCGGCGGGGCGCTCGGCCAGTGCGTCCTTGGTCAGCGCCTTCTTCACCCCGGCGAGATCGTAGCGCACCAAGAGCGGCTTGCCGGCCTTCGAGAGGTTGTGCACCTGATCGGCTGCATAATGATCGCCCTCCATCGCGCATTCGAGATGGGTCACGAAGGTCGGGCGTTCGATGGTGAGATTGTCGTTGTCTTTCACGAGATGCGCTCTTTCTTGTTCTTTGGTTCACTCATATCAGACCCGTCACCCTGAGGTGGCCGCTTCTTAGCGGCCCTCGAAGGGCGACGAGCCCAGCTGCTCGATCCGGGCCGTGCATCCTTCGAGGCTCGCTCTGCTCGCACCTCAGGATGACGCGACGTCTAGGGTTGCTTTCCATCAATCAGATATTCAGCACGCGCCCGTAAGCGTCGAGCACCGCTTCCTTCATCATTTCCGACAGGGTCGGATGCGGGAACACGGTGTGCATCAGTTCCTCCTCCGTGGTCTCCAGATTCATCGCCACGACATAGCCCTGGATCAGCTCGGTGACCTCGGCGCCGATCATGTGAGCGCCGAGCAGCTGGCCGGTCTTCTTGTCGAACACCACCTTGACGAGGCCCTGGTCCTCGCCGAGCGCGATCGCCTTGCCGTTGCCGACGAACGGGAAACGGCCGACGCGGATCTCGCGGCCGCCCTCCTTGGCCTTGGCTTCGGTGAGGCCGACGGAGGCGACCTGCGGGTTGCAGTAAGTGCAGCCCGGGATCAGCAGCTTGTCCATCGGATGCGGATGCAGGCCCTTGATCGCCTCGATGCAGATCACGCCCTCATGCTCGGCCTTGTGCGCGAGCATCGGCGGTCCCGCGACATCGCCGATCGCGTAGATGCCGGGCACGTTGGTCTTGCCGAGACCGTCGATCACGATGCAGCCGCGGTCGGTTTTGACGCCGAGCTTCTCCAGCCCGAGATTCTCGATATTGCCGACCACGCCGACCGCCGAGATCACGCGCTCGAACTCCTTGGTCTGCGGCTGGCCCTTGCCGTCGTCGATGGTCGCGACCACGCTGTCGGCCTTCTTCTCCAGCTTTGTCACCTTGGTCGAGGACATGATCTTGATGCCCATCTTCTCGAACCGCTTGCGCGCCAGCCCCGCGATCTCGGCGTCCTCGACAGGCAGGATCTGCGGCAGCACCTCGACCACGGTGACGTCGGAGCCCATGGTGTGGAAGAACGAGGCGAACTCGATGCCGATCGCGCCTGAGCCGACCACCAGCAGCGACTTCGGCATCCGCTCCGGCACCATCGCCTCGAAATAGGTCCAGATCAGCTTCTTGTCGGGCTCGAGCCCGGGCAGCACGCGCGGCCGCGCGCCGGTCGCGATGATGATGTGCTTGGCCTGATAGGTGCCCTCGCCGCTCGCGCCCTTCGGCGCCTCGACCGCCGATTTCTTCACCGCGATCTTGCCGGGCGCGTCGATCGTGGCATCACCCCAGATCACCGTGACCTTGTTCTTCTTCATCAGGAAGCCGACGCCGTCGTTGAGGCGCTTCGAGACCCCGCGCGAGCGCTGCACCACCGCCTTCGGATCGAACGAGACGTTGTCGGCCGACAGCCCGTAATCCTTGGCGTGCTGCATGTAGTGATAGATCTCGGCGGAGCGCAGCAGCGCTTTGGTCGGGATGCAGCCCCAGTTCAGGCAGATGCCGCCGAGATAGGATTTCTCCACGATCGCGGTCTTGAAGCCGAGCTGCGCGGCGCGGATCGCGGTCACGTAGCCGCCGGGGCCGGAGCCGATGATGATGACGTCAAAGGATGTATCGGCCATGGCGGCTCCCGTTCAACTCAATTTGTGACGCCGCGCGCGCGGCTTCTTGCGATCAATGACCTGACCAGCCATTCGAGCCCGATCGCCAGGGCCATGATGGCCAGGGCCGTCAGCACGATCGGTTGGGCGATGTTCCGCGCCAGCTGTTCACCGGCGAAGAACGCGGAGCGCAGAAAATCGAACCCGACCGGATTGCACACCAGTGCGGCCGACAGCAATAGCGAGATCCAGGGCCAGCGCGTGCGAGCCGTGCCGGCCATCTATCCGTACTCCTGCCATACCGCACCGAGGAACACGGTCCACGCCAGCGCCAGCACAGCGGCGCCGGTCATCATGATCCTGAACTGGATCGTCGATATCAGGTCGCGGTTGACAGCGAAGAGCAACGCGACGGCGATGGCGGCGAGCAGGACGTACGGACCGTAGATCGCGTACATGGCGGATGCCCGTCACACCATCATCATCACGGGGTTTTCGATCAGCTGCTTGAAGGCGCCGATCAGCTCGGCACCGAGCGCGCCGTCGATCGCGCGGTGATCGCACGACAAGGTCACGCTCATCATGTGCGCGATCTCGATCTTGCCACCGCGCACCACCGGACGTTCCTCCGAAGTGCCGACCGCGAGGATCGAGGCGTGCGGCGGGTTGATCACGGCGGTGAAGTGGTTGATGCCGTACATGCCGAGGTTCGACACCGCGGTGGTGCCGCCCTGGTATTCTTCCGGCTTCAGCTTGCGGGCGCGGGCGCGAGCGGCAAAATCCTTCATCTCGTTGGAGATGGTCGACAGCGTCTTGGTCTCGGCCCTGCGGATGATCGGCGTGATCAGGCCGCCCGGCATCGCCACCGCGACGCCGACGTCGGAATGCTTGTGCTTGAGCATGCCGCCCTCGGTCCAGCTGACGTTGCAGTTCGGGATCTTCTGCAGCGCGACCGCCATCGCCTTGATGACGAAGTCGTTGACCGAGATCTTGTAGAGCGGCTTCTTCTCCTTGTCCTTCGGCGCAGCGGCGTTGATCTCCTCGCGCGCGGCGAGCAGCTTGCCGATGTCGCAGTCGATCGTGAGGTAGAAGTGCGGGACGTTCTGCACCGAGGCGGTGAGACGCTGCGCGATGGTGCGGCGCATGCCGTCATGCGGCACGACCTCGTAGGAGCCCGGCTCGAACAGCGCCAGGATCTGCTTGTCGGACATTGACGGTGCGATGCTGGGACCTGTGGCGGCCGGCGCAGCCGCCGGCGCCTTCAGGCCCTTGCCGGACTTGGCGTCGTCGACGTCGCGCGCGATGACACGGCCGTGCGGACCGGTGCCGGTGATGCGCCCGAGTTCGATGCCGGCATCCTTCGCCAGACGGCGCGCCAACGGTGAGGAGAACACGCGGGCGTGGCCATTGGGCTGCGCGGCCGGTGCAGCAGCCCGCGGCGCGGCGGCGGGCGCTGCGGCCGGCTGCGGCGCCGGCGCAGCCGCCGGTGCGGGAGCTGCGGCCTGGGCGGCGGGCTTCGGGGCCTCGGCCGGTTTGGCGGCCGGTGCAGCGCCCGCTCCGGCGCTGGCCGCCGCCTTCACGTCCTCGCCGTCACCCGCCATGACGGCGATGACGTCGTTGACCGGCACGTCCTGGGTGCCCTCGGGCACCAGGATCCTGGCGATCGTGCCTTCGTCGACCGCCTCGACTTCCATCGTCGCCTTGTCGGTCTCGATCTCCGCGATCACGTCGCCGGACTTGACCTTGTCGCCCTCTTTCTTGAGCCACTTGGCGAGGTTGCCCTTTTCCATCGTCGGCGACAGCGCGGGCATGAGAATATTGATCGGCATTGTCAGTGACCTTGTTGCGACCGCGGTTTGGTTTGGCCCATGTCGGTCGGCCGGGCGATTTCGGCTTCGAACATCTCGACGATGCGCGCGAGCGCCTCGTCTTCGGTGTATTCACTCTCGCGCGAATAGGCGCGTGCGGCGTGGCGGGCGATGTCGACGAGCATCAGTCCCCACATGTCCGGCTCCTCGAAGGCGCGCTGGAACGCGATCGACAGGCCGCCGTCGACGACGAAGGCGCGTAGCACCTCGACGGCGTCGTCGCGGCCCATCACGTCGGGCGGCAGCGGCTGCTCCTTGGGACCGGCCATCAGCGTTACCGGTACGACACGGCCTTGGCGGCCGCGACCACCTCGGCGACGGAGGGCAGAGCGAGCTTTTCGAGGTTCGCAGCATAGGGCATCGGCACATCCTTGCCCGAGACGCGCGCGACCGGCGCATCGAGATAGTCGAAGGCGTGCTCCATGATGCGCGACGCGACCTCGGAGCCGACGCCGCTCTGCTGCCAGCCCTCCTCCACCGTCACCGCACGGCCGGTCTTCTTCACCGAATTGATGATCGTCTCGGTGTCCATCGGACGGATGGTGCGGAGATCGATCACCTCGGCCTCGATGCCTTCCTTGGCGAGTTCATCGGCGGCCTTCAGCGCATAGGACATGCCCATCGCCCAGGAGACGATGGTGACGTCCTTGCCGGCGCGCGCAATCCGCGCCTTGCCGATCGGCACCACGAAATCGGGCAGCTTCGGCACCTCGCCGGTGTGGCCGTACAGCATCTCGTTCTCGAGGAAGACCACCGGATTTGGATCGCGGATCGCGGCCTTGAGCAGGCCCTTGTAGTCGGCAGCCGAGTACGGCGCGATCACCTTGAGGCCCGGGATCTGCGAGTACCAGGCGGCGTAGTCCTGGCTGTGCTGGGCAGCAACGCGCGCGGCGGCGCCGTTCGGGCCGCGGAACACGATCGAGCAGCCCATCTGGCCGCCGGACATATACAGCGTCTTGGCGGCGGAGTTGATGATCTGGTCGATCGCCTGCATCGCGAAATTCCAGGTCATGAACTCCACGATCGGCTTCAGCCCGGCCATCGCTGCGCCGACGCCGACGCCGGCAAAGCCGTGCTCGGTGATCGGCGTGTCGATCACGCGGCGGGCGCCGAACTCCTGCAACAGGCCCTGCGTCACCTTGTAGGCGCCCTGATACTCGGCGACCTCCTCACCCATGATGAAGACGTCGCCGTCGCGCCGCATCTCCTCGGCCATCGCATCGCGCAGCGCCTCGCGAATGGTCTGGGTGACCATCTCGGTACCCGCCGGAATTTCCGGGTCGGGCAAGGCTTCGCTGACCGGCGCGGCCGGCACCTTCGCCGCGGGCTGCGGCGCTTCCGCCTTGGCTTCCGCGGCGGGAGCCTCCGTGGCCTTCGGCTGCGGCGCCGGTGCGGCAGGCGCCTTGGCGAGGTCGGCGGCGCTTTCGCCGTCGGCCAGGATGGTGGCGATCGGCGTGTTCACCGCAACGTCGGCGGTGCCTTCCGGAATCAGGATCTTGCCGAGCGTGCCCTCGTCCGTTGCCTCGACCTCCATCGTCGCCTTGTCGGTCTCGATCTCGGCGATGACGTCACCGGACTTGATGGTCTCGCCTTCCTTTTTCAGCCATTTGGCGAGGTTGCCCTTCTCCATGGTGGGCGACAGCGCAGGCATCAGCACTTGAATGGGCATATCAGCTCCCGAAATCGGTCTTGAGATTCTTCTGCGCGGGTGGGGTCAGCGGTAGATGTCGGTGTAGAGCTCGGACGGATCCGGCTCCGGATCGTGCTGCGCGAAGTCAGCGGCTGCGTTGACGATCTCGCGCACCTCGGCGTCGATCGCCTTCAAATCCTGCTCGCTCACGCCTGCCGCCAGCAAGCGGTTGCGCACCTGCTCGATCGGGTCCTGGTCGTGGCGGACCTTCTCGACCTCCTCGCGGGTGCGGTACTTCGCCGGATCGGACATCGAATGGCCGCGGTAACGGTAGGTCTGCATCTCCAGAATGATCGGACCGTTGCCGCCGCGGCACCATGCCGTGGCCTCATCGGCGGCAGCCTTCACGGCGCGCACATCCATGCCGTCGACCTGCTTGCCGGGAATGTTGAACGAAACGCCGCGCTTGGAGAAGTCCTGCTGCGCCGAAGCGCGCGACACCGCGGTGCCCATCGCGTAGCGATTGTTCTCGATCACGTAGATCACCGGCAGCTTCCACAGCTCCGCCATGTTGAAGCTTTCGTAGACCTGGCCCTGGTTGGCCGCGCCGTCGCCGAAATAGGTCACGCTGACGTTATCGTTGCCGCGATAGCGGTTGGCGAACGCAAGGCCGGTGCCGAGCGAAACCTGCGCGCCCACGATTCCGTGACCGCCGTAGAAATGCTTCTCCTTGCTGAACATGTGCATGGAGCCGCCCTTGCCGCGGGAATAGCCGCCGCGGCGTCCGGTCAATTCCGCCATCACCCCCTTGGCTTCCATGTCGCAAGCCAGCATGTGGCCGTGGTCGCGGTAGCCGGTTATGACCTCGTCGCCAGGCTTCAGCGCCATCTGCATGCCGACCACGACCGCTTCCTGGCCGATATAGAGATGGCAGAAGCCGCCGATCGCACCCATGCCGTAGAGCTGACCGGCCTTCTCCTCGAAGCGCCGGATCAGGAGCATGTCCCGCAGTGCCTTGAGCTCCTGCTCCCTGGAGAATTCGGGCGGAGAGCCGGCCTTCTCCTGCCCTGATTCCTTTGCGACGGTTTTCTTGGGTGTGGCCATGGCAATTCCGGGTGAGAGAAGTCGAAGAACCCTCTCTAACCCAACTCAAATCGCCTTGGAAGGATTGCATTCGCCGGATGGAATTTTGCTATGCCGCACTGCAACGCGGCGCGACATTTTTGTGATGTTGATTGATCAATTTTGAAATTTGAAGAACGGGCGCGAGTTAATTTCGGACAAGCGCTGTCCAAAAATCACTGCCGGTGTCAGTTCGCCTTGTTGATCCGAACCAGATCGCGCGGATTGGCGTAGTCGAGCTGAAAGCGCGCACGCTCGTCCAGCATATCGGGATCGACCCGGTCCGACCGTAGCAGCGACACCCGCTGCTCGCCCTCGGCCCGCTCCTTCTTCAGCCGCGCCAGCTCCGAGGTCAGCGCGATGATTTCCTGGTCGAGCTCCTGCCGCGCGTTCAGGCCATATTTGCCGGTGTAGGCGTTGACGCCGAAATAGCCGACCATCAGCGCCGCCAGCGTGTAGAGGGCGAGCCCAGTCAGAATCGATTTGAGGCGTGTGCGGGAAACCATGGCCGCGAAGATGCGGCCATGCGGTTAACGGAGTGCTAAACCAGAGTGTTTTCGAGCCTGGAGCCCCCGCTCCGATTCAATCGGAACGGGGCGCCGGGTCAGCCGTTCTGCTTCGCGACGAAGGCGGCGAAGGCGTCGAGGTACTGCTGCAACACCGTCTTGAGCGCTTCCTTGGTCAGTTCGCCCTTGTCGTCGAAGGCATCGCCGACGCCGTTGAGATAGGTTTCCGGCTGACCGAGGATCGGGCCTGAAATGCCCGGCAGGATGTTCTGCAGGTGCTTCGCCGCGCTGACGCCGCCGAGCGGGCCCGGCGAGTTGGAGACGATTCCGACCGGCTTGCCGATGAATGAACTCTTGCCGTAGGGCCGCGAGGCGACGTCGATCGCGTTCTTCAACACGCCCGGGACCGAACGGTTGTATTCGGGGGTCACGAACAGCACGCCGTTCGACTTCTGCAGCTTCTCGCGGAAAGCGAGCCAGTCCGCCGGCGGCGCCGCCTCGAGGTCCTGGTTGAAGAAGGAAATGCCCTCGAGGGTCGTCACATCGAGCTTCAGCGAGGCCGGCGCGAGCTTGGCCAGCGCATTGGCGATCTTGAGCGAGAAGCTCTGCTTGCGGATGCTGCCGACGATGGTGACGATGTTATAGGCCATTGCAGGTACCCCTGGGGTGCACGTGAAACTGAATTGGTCATCTTCACGTACCGGCACGGCAAGAAAGATGCAAGTGCATGGATTGTCCAATTCCGGAAACGCAGTGTTTTCAAAATTGGGCTGGACGCCGGCCTCCAGCCGTCCGCCCGGCCCCCGCAACACCGACTTAGGCCTGTGTAACAAATTGCCGACATCTTCGTCCGAGCATACTGCAGCGGATTCCCGCTTCCTCCGCCGCGGCCGAGAGACAAGACAATGCGAGAGCGCAAGACACGGGTTGCAATCCTGTTCGGCGGCCGATCGGCCGAGCATGACGTTTCGCGGGCGTCGGCCGCAAACGTGCTTCGCTCGCTCGACCCGGATCGCTATGACGCCACGGCGATCGGCGTCACCCGCGATGGCCGCTGGATCGTCACCGACGCGGGAAACGGCGCCGGCACCGGGAGCGGCGCGCTGACCATTCCGGACCAGGGACCACAACTCGCCTTGCTGCCGGGCGGACAGGGCCGCGTCGTGGTACTCCAGGGACCGGCGGCGGGACCAACGGAATTGCCGGCATTCGACGTCGTCTTCCCGGTCCTGCATGGCCCGAACGGCGAGGATGGCACGGTGCAGGGTGCGCTGGAATTGTCCGATGTCGCCTATGTCGGCTCGCGCGTGATGGGCTCGGCGGCCGGAATGGACAAGGACGTCGCCAAGCGCCTGATGCGCGAGGCGGGGTTGCCGATCGTCCCTTTTGTCGCGATGTCGGCCGTGGCCCCCATCAGCTATGACGACACGGTCAGGGCGCTGGGGTCGCAGGAGGTCTTCGTCAAGCCCGCCAACATGGGATCATCGGTCGGCGTGTCGAGGGCGCGCACCGCGGAGGAGTTCGAGGCCGGCTGCAGACTGGCGTTCCGCTTCGACAGCAAGATCCTGGTCGAGCGCGGTGTCGCGCCGATCCGCGAGGTCGAATGCTCCGTGCTCGAGGATGCCGAGGGCCGCGTCCGTGCCTCCCTGCTCGGCGAGATCGTTCCGTCCGACAAGCACGGCTTCTATTCCTACGACGCGAAGTATCTCGATGCGGACGGCGCGTTGCTGCAGGTGCCGGCCAACGTTCCGGCTGCCGTTGCCGAAACCATCAGGGAGCTCGCCATCAAGACATTCCGCGTGCTCGGCTGCGAAGGCATGGCGCGGATCGACTTCTTCCTGCACGGCGAGCAGGCCTTCGTGAACGAGGCGAACACCCTGCCGGGCTTCACCAACATCAGCATGTATCCGCGGCTGTGGGAGGCCAGCGGCCTGCCGCAATCCGAGCTGATGGATGTCCTGATCGGCCACGCCCTGGAGCGTCACAAGCGCTCCAGGAAGCTGGCATTCGAGCGCGAGTAGACGCGGTTCGTTACGCGCCCTTGTTCGGATTGATCAGGAATTTCTCGCCGGTGGCGCGCTTGCCGTAGACCGCGATGTTGCCGAGCTGCAGGGTCTCCTGCAGCGACACCACCTTGGTGTAGTGGCTGGCGAAGGTCGTCTTCAGCTCGGCCACCACGCGCTGGCGCAACTTGTTGCCGGCCTCCGGGCCGATCTTCATCAGGAACGGGAACAGCAGCCAGCCGCCGATGCCCCAGGCCATGCCGAAGCCGCGCGGCAGCTCGATGTCGCGGGTATCGAGGCCGCCATAGACATAGACCTGCTTGTGCACATTCGAGCCGTAGCGGCTGTAGACCTTGGCGGTCTTGTTGATCGCGGTCTCCATCGCGACCAGTATCTGGCCGGCGAGCTTGCCGCCGCCGATCGCATCAAAGGCGATGGTCGCGCCGGTCTCGACCAGCGCGCCTGTGAGCTTGTCCATGAAATCGGGCGCGCTGGAATCGACGACATGTTTGGCGCCGACCTTGTGCAGGATGTCGGCCTGCTCCTTGTTGCGCACGATGTTGACGAGGCCGATGCCGTCCTTGAGGCAGATCTTGTTGAGCATCTGGCCGAGGTTCGACGCCGCCGCCGTGTGCACCAGCGCCTTGTGTCCCTCGCGCCGCATCGTCTCGGTCATGCCGAGCGCGGTCAGCGGATTGACGAAGCAGGACGCGCCTTCCGCCGGCGTGGTGCCGTCGGGCAGCGGCAGGCATTCGTTGACGCGCAGCGTGCGGTATTGCGCATACATCGCGCCGCCGATCATCGCGACGGTGCGGCCCATCAGCGCTTTCGCCGCGTCCGACGAGCCGGTCCTGATCACGACGCCGGCGCCTTCATTGCCGACCGGCATCGACTCGTCGAGCCGTGCGGCGAGGCCGGGCAATGCCGCTTCCGGCACGCGCGCGGTCACCACAGGCAATTCCTTGCTGCCGGTGACCTTTGCCGCCGCCATGTTGGCCGGGCCGATCAGGAGCCCGAGGTCGGACGGGTTGATCGGGGTCGCCTCGACCCGGACCACGACCTCGTCGGGACCGGGCTCGGGGGTCGGGACATTGACCAGCGACAATTCCAGTTCGCCATCCTTCTTGAGCAGCGAACGCAGCTGCAGACCGCTCTTGCCGTCACTCATCCCGACCTCCCTTTTTTACGTCTTGTTCAGTCCCGATCAGTTGGGGCGCTAGGCCAGCGCCTTCAAGGCCGCCCTGCCCGCGTATTTCGCCTGGGTGCCGAGCTGCTGCTCGATGCGCAGCAGCTGGTTGTACTTGGCGGTGCGGTCGGAGCGCGCCAGCGAGCCGGTCTTGATCTGCCCACAATTGGTGGCGACCGCGAGGTCGGCAATCGTGGAGTCTTCGGTCTCGCCGGAGCGATGCGACATCACGGCGGTGTAGCCGGCCTTGTAGGCCATCTCGATCGCCGCGAGCGTCTCGGTCAGCGTGCCGATCTGGTTGACCTTGACCAGGATCGAATTGCCGCGGCCGTTCTGGATGCCGTCGGCAAGCCGCGTGACGTTGGTGACGAACAAATCGTCGCCGACCAGCTGGCACTTCTTGCCGATCGCATCCGTCAATTCCTTCCAGCCGTCCATGTCGTCTTCCGACATGCCGTCCTCGATCGTGACGATCGGATAGCGGCTGACGAGGTCCGCGAGATACTTCACCTGCTCCGAACGCGAGCGGGTCTTGTTCTCTCCGCCGTAGACGTAGGCGCCTTCCTTGAAGAATTCGGTGGAGGCGCAGTCGAGGCCGAGCACGACGTCGTCGCCCGCCTTGTAGCCGGCCTTGCCGATCGCGTTCATGACAAACTCGAGCGCGGCGTCGGCCGACGGCAGGTTCGGTGCGAAGCCACCCTCGTCGCCGACATTGGTGTTGTGGCCGGCCTTCTTCAATTCGCCGCGCAACGTGTGGAAGATCTCCGAACCGCAACGCAGCGCCTCGGCAAATGACGTGGCGCCGACCGGCAGGATCATGAATTCCTGGAAGTCGATCGGGTTGTCGGCATGCACGCCGCCATTGATGATGTTCATCATCGGCACCGGCAGCGTCCGCGCCGAGGTGCCGCCGACATAACGATACAGCGGCATGTCGAAGGATTCGGCGGCCGCCTTGGCGCAGGCCAGCGACACGCCGAGGATAGCGTTGGCGCCGAGCCGGCTCTTGTTCGGCGTGCCGTCGAGCTCGATCATGATCTGGTCGATCGCGACCTGCTCCTCGACGGCCTGGTCGCTCAGCGCCTCGAAGATCTCGCCATTGACGGCGGCAACCGCCTTTTCGACGCCCTTGCCGAGATAGCGCGACTTGTCGCCGTCGCGCAGTTCCACCGCCTCATGGGCGCCGGTGGAGGCGCCCGACGGGACCGCCGCACGGCCGATTGACCCATCCTCCAGCACCACATCGACCTCGACCGTGGGGTTGCCGCGGCTATCCAGGATTTCGCGGCCGATGATGTCGACGATGTCAGTCATGAGTACCTCTTGTGGCAGTGAGGGGGTCGGATGGCGGTGCTTCTAGCGCAATGCATCGAGGGGGAAAAGGCCGGGTGACGGACGCCCGATCATAGGCTAGGAGACCCCCACGGAGACCCCGAATGGCGAAGAAATCCAGCAAATCAACGACCTCCCCCGGCCTGCAACTCGGCCGTGCGGTGGAATGGCCCGACGCGCCGGAAAAGGCGCAGCTCGACCGCGTGCCCAATCCGCAGGCTGGTACCGATTATCTGGTACGCTTTACGGTACCGGAATTCACCTCGATCTGCCCGGTGACGGGCCAACCGGATTTCGCGCATCTGGTGATCGACTATGTGCCGGGCCGCTGGCTCTTGGAATCCAAATCGCTGAAGCTGTTCGCCTCGAGCTTCCGCAATCACGGCGCATTCCATGAGGATTGCACGGTCATGATTGGCCGGCGGATATCAGACGAGATCAAGCCGAAATGGCTGCGCATCGGCGGCTACTGGTATCCGCGCGGCGGCATCCCGATCGACGTGTTCTTCCAGACCGGCCGGCTGCCGAAGGGCCTCTGGGTTCCCGATCAGGGCGTCGCGACTTATCGCGGGCGGGGATAGGTCGGGCCCCTTTCAGTTCGCCACGTCTGCTGATCCTCGGAAGCCGGCGCAGAAGCCGACATGCATGTCGGCCCTGGGCGAGGAACTGACATGGCGCACCTTCGATGTATGATATGTTCGTTCGAGCATGGCTGCTCCGATGTGGTCGAAGCGACCATGATCGAAGACCATCGACACGCTCGTTGTCGGCGGCGCGTAAGCTGGCCGGCCATGAGCCATCATTTGAAGAAGTCAGGCATAGCCAGCAGCCGCGGGCATTATCGTGAGTGGGAGTAGTTCAGGACGGCGAATAGTTTACTCGTATTGATGGAGGCAGATTTGGGTAGAATGTTTGTGGATTGCCGAGAATACCCAAGTGAGATGAACTGCACGATCGCGATTTCAGCTGATACTCAAAAGGAGCTTCTGGAAGCGGCGGTACAACACGCTGTCGCGGTGCATGGCCATCAAGATAGTCCGGAATTGCGCCATGAATTGGCGAAGATGATAAAGACCCAGTAGGCAGGCCAATCGGTCAGTGACCGCCGCGAAGCGGAAGTGAATGCATCCGCTTTCAACTTGCGCGACCCACGTAGGCGCGCTTCCTCTACGGGAGCGTCTCAGTGCTTTGGGAGAAGACGGTGACCGCTTTCAATGCTGTGCGTTTTCGAGTGAAGCCGGGGCGCGATCAAGAGTTCTTGGACGCTCACAAGACAATTGGAGCAACGTGGCCGGGTCTATTGCATGCCAGCATTATTAAGACCGGTGACCGTTCCTACTGCATTATCGCCGAGTGGCAAAATATGGACGCGTGTACTGAGGCGCGGCCAGCCATGATCTCCACTCTGAATTCTTTTCGCGACACGCTCGAAGACCTCGGCAACGGTCTCGGCGTAACCGATCCGGTTGCGGGTCCGGTCATCTTATCTTTAAAATAGCAGTTGCGGGGATGAGCGGGCCGAGATGACCTGAGGGATCGCCGGGACTCGATGTCTGGCAGCGCGCCGGCATCAGCCGGACACCGTTGCTTCAGGAATCTCGCTCAGATGAAGCCGAGCATCGCGGCGGATGAGACCAGCGTCGCTGGTCTTGCCGTGCTGATTTTCGCAGCGATACTTTCGTGATGCGCGCGGAACAAGCGCGAAAGCGCTTGAGCTATCGGGACGATTCGCAATCGCGAAAGGTTCCGCCATCGTTGCAAAAATTCGCGCGGCCAATCGTCACACGCACGTCGTCCACCACGCGTTTCCTCCCGTTTCCAAACATTGCAAACCCATGGAGGATCGACATGGTCACGATCAGCGGGATGAAGACGTTCGCGTCGGGGACATCGATTGGCGCGACGGCTCCGGATTCCATCACGACGGCAAACGGAACGATCTTCGTCGAATACGGCAATGGCGCGGACTCGACCGGTGCCGGCGGCTCGAGCACGATCGTGCAATACGACAACAGCGGCAAAGTCGAGCGAACCTACACGATCGCCGGGTCGGTCGACGGACTGAAATACAACCCTTACACCGGGCAGATCTGGGCGCTGCAGAACCAGGATGGCAACTCCACGCTGACGCTGATCGATCCCGTCACGCACAAGGTGACAGGTCCGCTGAGTTTTGCCAATCCCTCCGCGACCAGCGGCTACGATGACGTCGTGTTCGACGGCAACAGGGTGTTCCTGAGCTACACCAATCCGAACGGCGCCGGCGATCCGACGCTGGTGGAATTGCTGAACGGCGACCATCCGAGCGGCACACTGCTGACGACGACGATCCTGACCGACGGCGCCACCGGCCTCGACACGGCGACCGGCAAGACCGAGCTCGTTCCGCAGTCCGATCCGGATTCGCTGAAGCTCGCAGCCAATGGCGATCTGATCTTCTCCAGCGCAGCCGACGGCTCGATCATCGATATCCAGCACCCCGGGACGGCCAGCCAGGCGATTTCGTTCACGCCGATCGCCGGAATCCCGGCGGCCTCCGTCGGCAATGCCGGCCTCGATGACGTGATCAAGCCGACTGCGACGGCGGGCACGTTCTACATGACCGATACGAAGTCGGGGAACGTCTACTCATTCCACGCCAGCGGCCTCAACACCAACGACTACTACGCCGCGGTTGCCAGTCTCGGCGGCTTTGGCCAGGTCGATCCGACCACCGGCGCCTTCACGCCGATCGTCACCGGGCCAAATTTTGCCGCCGCGCACGGCCTGCTCTTCATTCCCGACAAGAATGCGCCGCAGGTGGCGCATGTCGATGCGATCCATACCTTCGCCAGCGCTCCAAACGGGGTGACCGGGCTCGACTCGATCACGATCGCCGGCAAGTACGTGTTCGTGGAGTACGGCAACGGCGTCGACTCGACCGGAGCGGTGCCCGGCGACAGCACGATCATCCAGTATGATCACGCCGGTCATTTCGTGCACGCCTATTCGATCGAGGGTTCGGTCGACGGACTGAAGTACAATCCCGAAACCGGCATGGTATGGGCGTTGCAAAACCAGGACGGCCGTTCCTCGCTGTCGCTGATCGATCCCAACACCCAGACAGTGACGGCTCACTTCAACTACGCCAATCCGTCTATCTCGCGCGGCTATGACGACGTGGTGTTCAAGGGCAACGAGGTATTCCTGAGCTACACCAACCCGACCGGCAACGGCGATCCGACCATCGTCAAATTGCTGAACGGCACCAGCCCGAAACCCGGTGACCTCCTCACCACCGCTCCCGTGCTGCTCGACGGCGCGATCGGCTACGACACCGTCACCGGCAAGATGGAGTTGGTGCCGCAGACCGATCCGGACTCGCTGAAGCTCGCCGCCAACGGCGATCTGATCTTCTCCAGCAACGCCGATGGCGCGATCATCGATATCCAGAATCCCGGTACCTCCAAGCAGGCGATTGCCTTCACCCCGATCCAGGGAATTCCCGCGGGCTCGATCGGCAATGCCGGCCTCGACGACGTCATCAAGCCGAACGCGACGTCGGGCACGTTCTACATCTCTGACGCAAAGGACGGCCACGTCCTGTCGGTGCATGTCAGCGACCTCGATCCCAACGCTTACTATGCATCCGTCGGTGCGCTCGGCGCCTTCGGTCAGGTCGACGAGAACACCGGCGCCTTCACCGCGCTGGTCTCGCAGGACAATGCACCGGGCTTCAGCTTCGGCTCGCCGCATGGCGTGGTGTTCGTCGCCGACAAGAACGCTGCGCCGTTTCCACATATCGACAGCGTCAAGACCTTCCAGGCTCCCACCGACGGATCGACCCAGCCGGATTCCGTCACCACCGCGCACGGCTCGACCTTCGTCGAGTACGGCAATGGCGCGGATTCGACCGGCGCCGGCGGCTCGAGCACGATCGTCCAGTATGACAAGCACGGCGACATCGAGTTCAGCTACTCGCTGTCAGGATCAGTCGATGGCCTGAAATACAACCCGGTGACGGGCGATATCTGGGCGTTGCAAAACCAGGATGGCAATCCCACCCTGACGATGATCAACCCGGAGACGCATGCGGTCTCGGCTCCGCACAGCTATGCCGATTCGTCGGCCAGCCGTGGCTATGACGACGTCGTGTTCAAGGGCGACAAGGTGTTCCTGAGCTTCACCAACCCGGTCAATCCGGGCGATGCGACCGTGGTCCAGCTCCTCAACGGCGATCATCCGACCGGCACGCTGACCACCAAGCCAATCCTCGAATTCGGCGCGACCGGGCTCGACACCGTGACCGGCAAGATCGAGGTCGTGCCGCAAAACGATCCCGACTCGCTGAAGCTTGCGCCGAATGGCGATCTGCTGCTGTCGAGCGGCGACGACGGCACCATCATCGACGTCAAGGCCCCCGGAACGACCCACCAATCGGTGTCATTCACGCCGATAGCCGGCGTCGGCGCCAAGGCCGGCCTCGACGACGTCATCGAGCCGGGCGCCAAATCCGGTACCTTCACCCTGACCGATACGGCGACCAACAAGGTCTTTTCGTTCCACGCAACAGGGCTGAACCCCGACGATTTCTATGCCTCGGTTGGAAGCCTGAAGGCGTTCGGTCAGGTCGACCCGCACACCGGCACCTTCACGCCGCTGCTGTCCGCCGACAACGCGCCGGGATTCAACTTCAGTTCGCCGCATGGCGTCAGCTTCACGCCCGATCCCTCGCCGGCTCCGGTTGCGGCCGACCATGGCGGCACATGGGTCAGTGCCGCCGGCGATGGCTTCGCATTTGCCAGCGGCGGCCACACCGGCGATGCGGCCAGCAACGCCCCGCACGGCTTCTTGGGAGGTGCCTCAGCCGCGGACACGCTTGCGCAGCTTGCGTCCGATGTCTCTCAAACGGCGCATGGCGGCCCTGAGGTGGATCATGACCTTTCGGCGATCTATGCCGCGATGGGCATGCACACCTTCCATCTGATCTAACGGTCGGAAACCCATGATGGGCTGCGAGGGGATACGACGTTCCTCTCGCAGCTCCGCCCACTCTGAGCGGCTCGCGAGCGCGTCCGCCGGGCGCATCTGCCGGGCGCGTCTGCCGTGGCGACGCGAGATTGTTGAGTAGCCAACAGGAACTGAGCCACCAATGCCGAATTAGCCTAGGTCAATTTGCGTCCCACGCAAATCACAACCGGGCTTGCACATTTGATGACACGCTCGGCCGTTCTCGTCGTCGAAGACGATTTCCTGATCCGCATGCAGGCCGCCGACATGGTCGAGGCCGCTGGGTTCCACTCCATTGAAGCCCAGAACGCCGACGACGCGATCGCGATCCTTGAAACGCGTGACGACATCCGGGTGATTTTCACCGATATCCAGATGCCCGGCTCGATCGACGGCTTGAGGCTTGCGCATGTCGTTCGCCATCGTTGGCCGCCGATTGCGATCATTGCCACGTCAGCCACCGACGTAACCCTCGACGACCTCCCGGCCGGCGGTCATTTCATTGCCAAGCCGTACAGCCTCGCCGACGTTGGGATGCACCTCCGGCAGGTTACGGCTGACCAATAGTGGGGATTGCGCACCGACGTCACCTGGACGCCGATTGGGTGCCGCGGTCCGGCATGTGATCAACGCGCGAGAGATCAGGATGTACGGCCTGTCATGACTCGGCTCCGTTGTCGAACATGTTGCGAAAGCCGCGCGGCAGCCGCGCCTCGCCTTCAGGCTTATTGCAATGAGGACATGGCGACCCGGCCCCACAACACGTGCAGGCGTCGGGACCTGTCCATGGCTGATCCTCGTGGCTCTCACAGACCCAGCGCGTGTCCTCACAAAGGATGCAATGACCGATCATGACAGCTGGGCGGACGTGCGGAACAATCGCCAGCCCAAATAGCTAAAAGTGCCCGACCATTGATGCACCAATCTGGCGCAATGAACGCAGTGAAATTTTCCACTGCGATCATTGCGATCCTGTGAGGCTTCATATGTGGCGCCACAGCTCTCGCAGGAAAAATATACTGAAATGTGAGGTAAACTGATCATTTGGCTGCGCTGCTCCCTGATTGGGGCGAAAGCGCAACCGGCGTTCTCATCACCGATAGAAGCCACGGGCCGGGCGGCGATGCGGAAAGCATACGCCGATCCGGCTGGCAACGATAGGGCCACGATCAAAAGCGATGCGGTGGACATCCGGTCTGAACACCGACGGATGCTTCATTCAAGGTCGAGACCACCATTGAAGCCGCTCTGCGGCGACATTCGATGTCACGGTATCCGCACCTGGCATTTCAAACATTGAAAGCAGCAGATCTCCGGATCAATGCAAGCGAAGCCGGCTGGCACATGGTCAGCGCGCGTCCCACTATCGCCTCTCACATAAGCATAGCCATCCGCCTGAGACAGAATAGCTACGTCGAGGCTCCCGCAGCGCGGGCACTCCAAGTCTACGGTCCATCTATCGCGCGCGACCATGGGTCAATATTGCCTCGTTGGAACGACGTTGATCAGGCTTCGGTGTCGAGCTTTGCCATGATCACGTTAATGGTGGGGCTGATTGTCGCCACTGACGAGATATTGCAGCTCCGGCGCGCTAACCACGCTAGACGACCACAGCGACCAAGCAGAGCAGAAGAAATAGCGGCACGATGACCGGCGGCACAATTCAGTCGGTCAAGCGACGTCCGGATAACGCGCACGCTCCTTCATCACCACGGCGGGAGCGTTCGTTACCCTCGGTCACCGTTAGAGGCCGCGTTGGAAGCACGGTGATAGGGCACGGTACGCGCATCTTGTTTGAATAGCGAGCACTAAGGCGACTGAGCGACACAATGCCTTGATGCTTGTGTGTCCATGACCTGAGGGATCGCTAGGGCTCGACGTCCGGGCGCAGGTCGGCGTCGGCCGGTTGCCGCTGCTTCAGGAATCTCGCGCAGATGAAGCCGAGCACGACCATCACGGCGGCGGCGGAGACGAGCGTCGCGGTCTTGCCGGCATGCTGCAGACCGAAGCCATAGGCGATCGGGCCGACGGTCTGGCCCATGAAGAAGAAGAATGAGTGCAGCGACAGCGCGGTGGCGCGCGCCTCGACCGACAGCTCGCTGGCGAACACCTGCAGGCAGCCATGGATCATGTAGAAGCCGAGGCCCATCACCAGGAGGCCCGCCATCTGCAGCTTCCAGTGCGGCCCGAAGGCGACGCCGACAAGCTGTATGCCGACCAGCGTTGCGCCGACGACCATCATGCCCCTCACGCCGATCAACGGCAGCAGGCGCGCCACCGTGAGCGTGTAGAGCAATCCGCCGATCGCAAAGCCTGCGATCACGATACCGGCGATCGAGAGCGAGGTTTCGCCGAGCTCGAACAGGAATGAAGCGATGAAGGGAAACAGCCCGAGCACGCAGCAGCCTTCGATGAAGACCGCCGAATAGCAGATCCGCGCGTTCGGATTGGTGAAGATGGTGCGATAGCCGTGACGCAGCGCCTTCAGGCTGGTGCGCGGCGGACGGTTCAGCGCAGCGCCGCGGAAGCCGGCCGCAACCGCCAGTGCTACGATGATCACGAGGCCGCCGAGCACGGCGAGCACACCGCGCCAGCCGAGGAAATCGCCGATCAGACCGGAGGCCGTGGCGCCGAGCAGGTTTCCGGTCATCGAACCTGCGAGCGTTCGCCCGATCGCAAGCTGCCGCTTGTCGGGACCGACGAGATCGCTGGTCAGCGACAGCGCCACCGGAAACACGCCGCCCGAGCCGATGCCGGCGAGGACGCGGGTCACGAACAGCATCGGAAACGAGGTCGAGAGCGCGCCGAGGATGTTGGCAACGCCGAGCAAGCCGAGGCAGATCGTCATCAGCCGCGCCTTGCCGAACAAATCGGCGGCGGCGCCGATTGCCGGCTGGACCGCGGCAAAGGTGAAGGCGAACACCGCAGCAAAGCTCGCCGCGGTCGCGATGCTGACGCCGAAATCCTCCGCGACATGCGGCAGCACCGGATCGAGTGCGCGCACCGACAGGCTCGCCGCGAAGGTTGCCAGCGTGATGACGTTGAGGGCCGGCGGCATGCCGCTCGTTGCGGTCATGTCGTTGTCCGCCGGTCAGGCTGCCGTCTTGGCGAGCGCGTCGAACTGCATCAGCCGCTTGACGAGGGATTCGAAGTCGCGGAGCGGCACCATGTTGGGGCCGTCGGACGGCGCGTGATCCGGATCGCGATGGGTCTCGATGAACACGCCGGCAACGCCGACCGCGACCGCGGCGCGCGCCAGCACCGGTACGAATTCGCGTTCGCCGCCCGAGGACGTGCCCTTGCCGCCCGGCTGCTGCACCGAATGGGTGGCGTCGAAGATCACAGGCGCGCCGGTGGTGCGCGCCAGGATCGGCAGCGCGCGCATGTCTGACACCAGCGTGTTGTAGCCGAACGACGCGCCGCGCTCGGTGACCAGCACATTGGCATTGCCGGCGCCGGTGATCTTGCTGACCACATTGGTCATGTCCCATGGCGCCAGGAACTGGCCCTTCTTGACGTTGACGACCTTGCCGGTCGCAGCCGCAGCCAGCAGCAGATCGGTCTGCCGGCACAGGAAGGCCGGGATCTGCAGCACATCGACCGCCTGCGCCGCTTCAGCGCACTGGTCGGGCTCATGCACGTCGGTCAGCACCGGCAGCCCGAGCGAGGAACGGATCTCGGCAAAGATCGGCAGCGCCTGCTTCAGCCCGATGCCGCGCGCGGCCGACGCGCTGGTCCGGTTCGCCTTGTCGAACGAGGTCTTGTACACCAGACCGATCTTGAGCCTGGCCGCGATCTCCTTCAGCGCGGACGCCACTTCAAGCGCGTGTGCGCGGCTCTCGAGCTGGCAGGGACCAGCGATGATCGAGATCGGCAAGGCATTGCCGAATTTGGCCGATCCGACGGCAACGATCGGCGCGGCGGCTGGCGCGGAAACCTGATTGGTCAAATGCTGCATCCTTTTGCCGGCGACCATGCAATCCCGCGCCGGATGGATCAAGCCATCCGGCACGATGAGGGGGTTGCGCTGACGCCGTGGGTGCGCCGTGCTATCACAATCCTGCCCCAACCGCCCCTATAGACTGGTGCGGAACAGATTCCCAATGAGGAACGAAATGCGTATCCCGCTGACGATCGGAGCTGTCGCCGCCCTGTCGGCAATGTCTGGCCTGGCCTACGGCCAAACCGGCAGCCAGCCCGGGGTCGTCACCGGCGGCGCCACCAGCGTCACCGTCAACGGCAAGCCGGCCGCGCGCAGCGGCGACACCACCAGCAATGGCGGTGCGCTGGTCGAGGGCGTGCCCAACGTCCTGATCAACGGCAAGCCGGCCGTGGTGATGGGCGACCGCACGCATTGCGGCGGCAAGACGACCTCAGGCAGCCACGGCGTCTTCATCAACGGCAAGCCGATGGTGACCCAGGGCGATCAGACCTCGGGCTGCCCGCAGTAACTGCCCGGTGACCGGGCGCGACGAGGCCTCGTCATCGCGCCCCGGTCGCTACCGCATCACTTGACCGCTGAGAACGACGTCGGCACCAATAGCTGGTTGACAATGTTGAGAACGATCTGGCCGTCCTCCTCGGTCTTGGCGCGCGCGGTGATCCATTCCGGATCGGTCGCGAACGCGGTCCACTTCTTCTCGCGCTCGGCAAGCGATTCCCAGGCCAGCAGATAGGTCAGTTCCTGGTTGGATTCGCCGACCAGCGTCGTGAAGAAGCCGGCTTGCCTGATACCGTGCTTGTCCCAGAGCTTCAGCGTGATGGTCTCGAAGCGCTTCAGCAGCGCCGGCAGCCGGCCCGGCAGGCAGCGATAGACGCGGGTCTCGTAGATCATTGGCAGTCCTCCCAGATCCAGTTGTGCGGGCGGTTATAGCCAGCGGGTTCCAGACTGTCTTGAGGGGGCGACAACATGGCACCCCTGCTCGTCGGTAGCGGCCATTTCCGCAATGTTGTTGCAATGTTACTTGCCCAAAGCATGCCCAGGAAAAGTGCGAAGCGGTTTTCCGAAATGGGGATGCTCAAGCAAAAGGCTAAAGCGCGCCTCATAGGGGCTTAGCACCGGCCGTACGGGATCTGGACCCAAAAGCACATGCGGATACTGCTGGTTGAAGACGAGGCCGAAATGGCGGCGGCGCTGGCGCAGGCGCTGAAGGGCTACGACATGGTCGTCGATCATGTGCCGACGCTTGCCGAGGCCGAGGAAGCGATTTCCGCCGACGTACATGGCGCGGTCCTGCTCGACCGCCAGCTTCCCGACGGCGACGGCCTCATGCTGATCCCGAAGCTGCGCGCCAAGGCCGCCGGAGTGCCGATCATCGTGCTGACCGCGCGCGGCGACCTCGCCGACCGCATCACCGGCCTCGACAGTGGCGCCGACGACTATCTCGCCAAGCCGTTCGCGGTCGAGGAGCTGTTGGCGCGGCTGCGCGCCGTGCTGCGCCGTCCCGCCGGCGTGCAGTTCGAGATCATCAAGGCCGGCCGCATGGCGTTCGATTGCAGCCATCGCGAGGCCAGCGTCAATGGCCGGCCGCTCGAGCTGCCGCGGCGCGAGCTGCTGGTGCTGGAGACGCTGCTGCGCCGGATGGGCCGCACCGTGCTGCGCGGGACGCTCGAGGAAGCCGTCTACAATTTCGAGGACGAGATTCAGTCGAACGCGCTCGACGCTCACGTCTCGCGGCTGCGGCGCAAGCTCGCCGACTCCGATGCCGGCGTCGAAATCCACAGCATCCGGGGCGTGGGCTACCTGCTGAAGCAGGTATCATGAACGAACCCGCCGATCACTATTGCCTGCACTCGCAACTGAGCTGGCGCCTGGTTGCACTGCAGGCTGCCCTGCTGACCGGACTCGTGCTCACGGTGCTTGGCGCACTGTGGGCCTCGGGCTTCCTGCTGGTCAATCGGGATGAAGATCGCGTCATCGACGTCGTGCAATCGGCCGTCGCGCGCGACGCGCGGGGCGAACTCGTGCTGCGCCCGACCGACGATCTCAGCAAACTGCGCGCCGAGATTCCCGATCTCTGGTTCGCGGTGCGGGACCGCGACGGACACACGCTCTCCGAAGGCGACGTGCCCTCCGATTTCGAACGGATCGGCAATGCCCTCGATCATATCAGCCAGGCGCGGCTCGGTTACCAGATGCTGGAGGACAGCCCGAGCAAGCCCGCGGCGCGGCTGAAGCGCGTCAACACCGATGCCGGAAACGTCCAGATTCTGACCGCGACGCAAGGCCGGATGACCGGAACCAAGGCGCTGCTGGTGATGGCGGCGACGTGCCTGGGCTCTACCCTGCCCGGCCTGTTGCTGATGGCGTGCGCCACCTTCATCGCGACGCCGATGGTGGTGCGGCGCGCCTTCGCCGGCATCGAGTCCGCGTCCGACGAGGCCCGCCGGATCGATTTCCGCCAGCGCGGCAGCCGGCTATCGGCTGACCATTTGCCGCTCGAAGTCGCGCCGCTTGTGAGCGCCGTCAACGATGCGCTGAAGCGGCTCGACGACGGCTATTCGCGCCATCAGCGCTTCGTCGCGGATGCCGCGCATGAATTGCGCACGCCGATCGCGATCCTCAACACGCGGCTGGAGTCGCTGCCGCCGGGACCCGAGAAAACCCGCCTGCTCGAGGACTCGGCGCGGCTTGCGACGCTCGCCGAGCAGCTGCTCGACATCCAGCGCTTCGACCAGTGCCGCAATCCGTTCGGCCGCGTCGATCTCGTCGCGGTCGCGCGCAGCGTCGCCGCCGACCTCGCGCCGCTCGCGATCGCGGCCGGTTACGAATTGTCGCTCGACACCGCAACCGGTCGGGTCGAGACGCTGGGCGACCGCGCTGCGCTCGAGCGTGCGCTGACCAATCTCGTGCAGAACGCCATCCAGCATGGCGGCCGCCGCGGCACCATCACCATCCATGTCGGTAGCGCCGCGACGATCGACGTGTCAGATGAAGGCAACGGCATTCCGAAGGATGAGCGCACGCGGATCTTCGATCCGTTCTATCGGCTTGCGCCGCTCGACCGCGGCGCCGGCCTCGGACTCAACATGGTGCGCGAGATCGCAAGACTGCATGGCGGTCACGTCTCGGTGCTTGACGGACCGAAGGGCGGCGCGAGCTTCCGTCTCACGTTACCGCCGGCACCGTTCGCGTCGTAACACACGCAACATCGCGCAATGTTGTCGCAATGCAGACCCCGC